>JBQLZH010000054.1:0-213 GCA_052168175.1 Kiloniellales bacterium | reverse complement strand
CCCACGCGACAAAGGCCACAATCGCGTCCCTGAACCACCAGACAAAATTACGGGAAAGAGGGTGCTCGGCGGAGATGTCGACATCTGACAAAGCCCCCTATCCCGCAAGCCGCGAGGTTACGACGGTCAAATGCGCCGGCACGGCCGGAACGCTCGGGCCGCGTCCGATCCCGAGGTACTGGAAACCGGCCTGTTGCAGTCTGTCTGGGTCGT
>JBQLZH010000053.1:0-314 GCA_052168175.1 Kiloniellales bacterium | reverse complement strand
TGGATCAGCGCGCCATCGCGCGGGTGGTGACCGCCTCCGTTCCGCTGGCCAACATGTTCGGCTACATCAACACGCTGCGCTCGCTCAGCCAGGGCCGGGCCCAGTACACGATGCAGTTCGACCACTACGAGCCGGTGCCGCAGGCGGTGGCCGACGAGGTGAAGGCGAAATACGCCTGATCCGGCCTGTGAATTCGCCCGGCCCGCGCGAACGCGCGCGGCGCCGGCCCTGAGATGAGACGCGCGACGGCGTAAGGAGACGAAGAAGATGGCGAAGGCAAAGTTCGAGCGGACGAAGCCGCACTGCAACATCGG
>JBQLZH010000052.1:0-454 GCA_052168175.1 Kiloniellales bacterium | reverse complement strand
CCGATGTTGCAGTGCGGCTTCGTCCGCTCGAACTTTGCCTTCGCCATCTTCTTCGCCGTTCCCTGGTTGGACCTGACCGTTACCCGAATGCGGGGCCGGCCGGTTCCGGCTCCCGCGCGCCTGCTTTCGGACGCTGCGACCGTCCCTGCCGGGTCAGCCGCCGCGTCGGGCGTGCGTGCGTTTGACTGGAGCGGGTGATGGGAATCGAACCCACGTAACCAGCTTGGAAGGCTGGGGCTTTACCATTAAGCTACACCCGCATGATCCTTCGCGTCGCCCGCCCGCCGCGTCGCTGCATTCGGCGTCTTGCGACGCGCAGCGAGACGAAAAGGACCGACGCGCCGACCCCGACCCGGCCCGGACCGGTACGGTCCACATCGCCGCGCCGGGTGATCCGCCCGACAGTCTTTCCGCCTTCGAAGCGCCCCGTCGAGACGGGACCGGCGCCGGCGTG
>JBQLZH010000051.1:0-554 GCA_052168175.1 Kiloniellales bacterium | reverse complement strand
CGAGCCCGCCCTGGACGCCGCACAAGAGGCCGTGAACCTCTATCGCGACCTCGCCGACGCGCGGCCCGACGCCTTCACAGCCGACTTGGCCATGTCCCTCAACAACCTCGCCAACCGCCTCAGCGACCTGGGGCAGCGAGAGCCCGCCCTCAACGCCGCACAAGAGGCCGTCGACATCCGCCGCGACCTCGCCGACGCGCGGCCCGACGCCTTCACAGCCGATCTAGCGCGGTCCCTCAACAACCTTGCCAACCGCCTCAGCAACCTAGGGCAGCGAGAGCCCGCCCTGGGCGCCGCACAAGAGGCCGTGAACCTCTATCGCGACCTCGCCGACGCGCGGCCCGACGCCTTCCGACCCGACTTGGCCATGTCCCTCAACAACCTCGCCAACTGCCTCAGCGACCTGGGGCAGCGCGAGCCCGCCCTGGACGCCGCACAAGAGGCCGTGAACCTCTATCGCGACCTCGCCAACGCGCGGCCCGACGCCTTCACAGCCGACCTAGCGCGGTCCCTCAACAACCTTGCCAACCGCCTCAGCAACCTAGGGCAGCGAG
>JBQLZH010000050.1:0-612 GCA_052168175.1 Kiloniellales bacterium | reverse complement strand
AGTCTGGGCCGTGTCTCAGTCCCAGTGTGGCTGATCATCCTCTCAGACCAGCTACCGATCGAAGCCTTGGTGGGCCTTTACCCCACCAACTAGCTAATCGGACGCGGGCCCATCCCAGGGCGATAAATCTTTCCCTCTAAAGGCGTATCGGGTATTAGCCGCCGTTTCCAGCGGTTATTCCCGGCCCCAGGGCAGGTTCCCACGCGTTACTCACCCGTGCGCCACTCACTCCGAAGAGTGCGTTCGACTTGCATGTGTTAGGCCTGCCGCCAGCGTTCGTTCTGAGCCAGGATCAAACTCTCAGATTAATCTCGCCAAACCTCAGCCCTAAAGCCGCCCCGAAAGACAACTCCAAAACCAAAGCTCAGCTCTCCGAGGGATCCGACAGGGTACTTCACGTCTTTCTCCACCAATCCAGACCAGGCAGATCTCTCCACCCAACCCAAACCAGCAAATCAAGCGTACTTCGAGCTTTCGCTGCGTCCAGAACGCCCAAACAGAAAAACACGAAACTCCCAAGTCAATCCCAACCAAACACAAAGGATCAACCAAAAGTCCGCGCCACTGCCCGCGCATCCCTTCCGCTCTCACTAACCAACAATGTCAAAGAGC
>JBQLZH010000049.1:0-649 GCA_052168175.1 Kiloniellales bacterium | reverse complement strand
CTAGAACCCGGCGACGTGGGGGATCGCGCAACCGCTAGAAGAGTGTCGAACGAGAGGGCGAGGCCGGCGATCATGAGTGAACTTCCCAACAGTTTCCGCACCGGCCCGGACGAGGGCGGCCATTTCGGGATCTTCGGCGGGCGCTTCGTCGCCGAGACCCTGATGCCGCTGATCCTGGAGGTCGAGGCGGCCTATACGGCCGCCAAGGCCGACCCCGCCTATCGCGACGAGATCGACTACTACGCCAAGCACTATGTCGGCCGGCCGAGCCCGCTCTATTTCGCGAGCCGCCTGACCGAGCATCTGGGCGGCGCCAAGATCTATCTGAAGCGCGACGAGCTGAACCATACGGGCAGCCACAAGATCAACAACGTCATGGGCCAGATCCTGCTGGCCCGGCGCATGGGCAAGACCAAGATCATCGCCGAGACCGGCGCCGGCCAGCACGGCGTGGCGACCGCCACCGCCTGCGCGCTGTTCGGGCTGGAGTGCAAGGTCTTCATGGGCGCGCTCGACGTCGAGCGCCAGGCGCCGAACGTGTTCCGCATGAAGCTGCTGGGCGCGGAGGTGGTCCCGGTGACCTCCGGCCGCTCGACCCTCAAGGACGCCATGAACGAGGCGCTGCGCGACTGGGTCGCGAATGTCGAGG
>JBQLZH010000048.1:0-821 GCA_052168175.1 Kiloniellales bacterium | reverse complement strand
CAGCAGGGTGGGCAGGTTCACCCGGTCCAGATTGGCGATCAGCGAGCCCATCAGATCGACGAGATTGTGCCCGCCCGCCGGCACGCCCAGGATATGCTTCAACTGGCTGGCGGCGATCAGAAGGCCGGAGGCGGTGATGAAGCCGGAGATCACAGGGTGGCTCAACAGGCTCGCCAGGAACCCGAGCCGCAACAGCCCCAGCGCGACCAGCATCAGCCCCGAGAGCCCGGCGAGCGCGAGCGCAGCCCCGATATACTCCGGCGTTCCCGCCGCCGCCACCTGGCCGACCGCCGCCGCGGTCATCAGCGAGACCACGGCGACCGGCCCGACCGCCAGCGCGGTCGAGGAGCCGAACAGCGCGTAGCCGACCAGCGGCAGCATGCTGGCGTAGAGGCCCATTTCGGGCGGCAGCCCGGCGAGCAGCGCATAGGCGAGGCTCTGCGGGATCAGCATGATGGTGACGATCACCGCCGCCAGCATGTCGCCGCGGAACGCCTCCCCGTCATAGCGCTTGAGCCAGCGCGTGCAGGGCAGCAACCGGTCGATCATGAAACCGTCTACTTTCCGAACCGTTGGACCGGTCGATCGGGCGGCGGATCAGGCCGCCTTCTCTGAGCCGGAGGGGGAGGAAGAAGCCGTCACCGTCTCCGGCTTGGCCAGCCACTCCTTGCCGCGCAGCATCGCCTTCCAGTAGATCGGCGGCAGCACCTTCTCCTTCAGCAGCCAGGCCAGCCGGCTCGGCTTCTTGCCGTCGATCAGCCAGCTCGGGAAGCTGGGCAGCAGCTTGCCGCCATAGCCGAACTCGGCCAGCACGATCTTGC
>JBQLZH010000047.1:0-835 GCA_052168175.1 Kiloniellales bacterium | reverse complement strand
CCGCTATTTCCAGATCGCCCCCTGCTTCCGCGACGAGGACGCGCGCGCCGACCGCAGCCCGGGCGAGTTCTATCAGCTCGACTTCGAGATGAGCTTCGTGACGCAAGAGGACGTCTTCGCCGCGATCGAGCCCGTGCTGCACGGCGTCTTCGAGGAGTTCGCGGACGGCCGGCAGGTCACCGCCCCGCCGTTTCCGCGCATCGCCTATGACGAGGCGATGCTGAAATACGGCTCGGACAAGCCGGACCTGCGCAACCCGCTGGTCATCGCCGACGTCTCGGAGGCCTTCGCCGGCTCCGACTTCAAGATCTTCGCCAAGCTGGTGTCCGAAGGCGCCGTCGTGCGCGCGATCCCCGCGCCCAAGACCGCCGGCCAGCCGCGCAGCTTCTTCGACAAGCTGAACAGCTGGGCGCAGAAAGAGGGGCAGCCGGGCCTCGGCTATATCGTCTGGAAGGAGGACGGCCCCGCCGGCCCGATCGCCAAGAACCTGGACGAGGGGCGCATCGCGAAGATCGCGGAGGCCGCGAAGCTCGGCCCCGGCGACGCCTGCTTCTTCGTCTGCGGCAAGCCCGGCGCGGCCGCGGCCTTTGCCGGCCAGGCCCGCACCAGGATCGCCGAGGAGCTGGAGCTGATCCCGGAGGGCGAGTTCAAGTTCTGCTGGATCGTCGATTTCCCGATGTTCGAGTTCGACGAGGCCCAGGGCAAGATCGACTTCTCGCACAACCCCTTCTCGATGCCCCAGGGCGGCATGGAGGCGTTGGAGACGAAGGACCCGCTCGACATCAAGGCCTATCAGTACGACATCGTCTGCAACGGGGTGGAGCTGTCCTCCGGC
>JBQLZH010000046.1:0-951 GCA_052168175.1 Kiloniellales bacterium | reverse complement strand
GCCGATGCGGTCTTCGTCGATGCTGGCCGGGGCGAGGGCGTCATCGACCGCTTGCGCCAGCTCGGCCATAGCGTGGTCGAGGTCAACTTCGGCGGTCGGCCGATCAGCGCGCGCTACCTCAACAAGCGCGCCGAGATGTGGGACGCCCTGGCGGCCTGGCTGCGGGCCGGCGGTGCGCTTCCGGCGGACGCGGCCCTGCGGCGCGATCTTTCGACGCCGACCTACGATTTCGACGCGGCCAATCGCTTGCGCCTGGAAAGTAAGGACAAACTGCGCGAGCGCGGCCTGTCCAGCCCCGATCTGGGCGACGCGCTGGCCCTGACCTTCGCCCTGCCGGTACAGCCGCGTGGCGGCCCGGGCGGTGGAGGCGCCCAGCCGCGGTTGGCGCTCGGCCTCGACTATAACCCCTATGAAGAGGCGATCTAGCCATGTGCATGTTCTCCAGTCCCTCGGCCCCAGCGCCGGCTCCGCCGCCGCCGCCCGAACCGCCGAAGCAGCCGCAGCGGGCGCCAAGCGGACCGGAAGGTGAGGCGGCCCGACGTGAGGAGGAGCGCCGTGCCCGTGCCCGCCGCGGTGCCGCCTCGACCATCGTTTCCGGTCCACGCGGTTTGGACAGGGAGGAACGGACCGCCGGCAAAACCTTGTTGGGAGCCTGAGACCGATGTGCTCAAACCCGATTTCGAACCCCTCGCCTCCGCCCCCACCCCCACCGCCTCCGCCGGAACCGCCGCAGGCGCGGCGCCAGCCCGATGGCGCCGGACCGGATGACGGTCGCATCAACCGCCGCCGGGCCGCCGGCACAGCGACGCCTGGACAGGCAACCGTTCTTGGCGGGAGCGGGCAGGCGGCACCGAGTGCCTTCAAGACTCTGTTGGGGCAGTAGGGACGATCGAAATGATCGAGCGAGAGACTCTGCGCAGCCGCCTGCTGAAACGGCGTAACGCGCTGAAG
>JBQLZH010000045.1:0-972 GCA_052168175.1 Kiloniellales bacterium | reverse complement strand
GGGGATTCTGCACGGCATCGACTTTACCGTGCCGCCCGGCAACACTGTGGCGGTGCTCGGGCCGGACGGTCGCGGGCTTCGGGTGCGCCGCGGCGGCGCGGGCGCGTCGCGCGTCGATTGGTCCGACGATCCGGAAACCCTGCGCGCGCTCGAGCGCGTCGCCGCGCAGACCGGCCCGGCCTGGGCCGAACCGATTTGGGTTGAGCCCTTGGGCCAGCCGGCTGTCAATCTGCGCACGCCTTTGCGGTCGTCGCGCGGCGTTTTTCTCGGCGCGCTTATCCAGATCCAGACCGTGGCCGACCTGTCGCGGCATCTCGCCGCCCTGACGGCCGGGGAGGCGATCACGCCCTTTCTGCTCTATGAGGGCCGGTTCGTGCTGGCCCATCCCGCGCTCGCCGACGGATCGATCGCCGGGTCGGACGCCAACCCGCTGCCGACCCTCGCGGATGTCCGCGATCCCGCGATGGCGGCCTTCGCATCCCGGCGCCAAGCGCGGATTCCGGGGTTGCAGCAAAATGGCGGCCTGGATGTCGGGGTGGCCGAGGTCGGCGAGGCGCGCCTGGTCTATGTGGCGCGGAGCCTCGATTGGACGCCCGGCGCCCTGCTTCAGGTCGGCGCCTATTTCGACCGCGAGCAAATCGCGGGCGTGCAACGCCGGCTGCAGGCCCCGATGATCGTCGGCCTCGTCGTGCTGTTGCTGGCGATGGCGGCGGCGATCGCGGCGGCGCGCTACACGACGCGCTCGATCGGCGCGCTCGCCCGCGCCTCGCATCAGGTGGCCGAAGGCGACCTGCACCATCTGCCGCCGGTGCCCCGGTCGCGGATCCGGGAGTTGGACGAGGCCGCGCGCGCCTTCGAGCGCATGGTCGCGGGCCTGCGCGACCGGGAGCGCATCCGCGCCATCTTCGGCCGCATGGTGCCGGCCAGCGTCGCGGAGCGCATCCTGAGCGCCGACGGCGCGCTCGCGCCGCA
>JBQLZH010000044.1:0-1108 GCA_052168175.1 Kiloniellales bacterium | reverse complement strand
CCGCGACCGCATCAATACGTCGTTGCAAACTGCCCTGAAAATGGGCAACGGTTTGATCTTCATCATGGATGCCGATTCGGAAGAAGTTACCGCTTTCAGCAAGCACCTGATGGACCCGGAATCGGGTATTTCCTACGAAGAGCCTTCGCCCAATGCGTTTTCGTTCAATTCGCCTTACGGCGCTTGCCCCACCTGCAATGGCTTGGGCGAGATCAATGAGGTGGACATGAACAAGGTCATTCCTGACGATAGCAAAAGCATCAACGACATTGGCATCGCGCCTTTCGGCGAAGTGCGGGACAATATGACCTTCAAGCAATTGCGGAAAATCGCCAAGAAATTCAACTTCACTTTTTCGACGCCAGTCAAGGAAATTCCGGAGAAAGCGCTGCATATGATCTTGTACGGCAACAACGCCGGTGCGAAGTCGAATTACGGCGCGAATGATTACTCCTACGATCTAGCGGAGGAGGGCATCGTCAATATGCTGAACCGCTGGTACGAAAATTCCTCTTCGGAGAAGATTCGCCAGTGGGCGGAGGATTTCATGACGGTGAACGTGTGCCCCGATTGCGAGGGCGACCGCCTCAAGCGCGAATCCCGCCATTTCAAGCTGAATGAAAAAAATATTGCCGACCTGGCTCGAATGGATATTGCGGAATTGCACGACTGGATCGGCGATCTGGAAAATCATTTGAATGAGCGCCAACTGGCCATTGGCACCGAGGTGCTGAAGGAAATTCGGCTGCGGGTAGGCTTTTTGTTGCACGTGGGGCTGGACTATTTGAGTCTGAATCGTCCGGCGCGAACGCTTTCGGGTGGCGAGAGTCAGCGCATTCGCCTGGCAACACAGATCGGCTCTCAGCTCACGGGTATCACCTACATCCTTGACGAACCAAGCATTGGCTTGCACCAACGCGACAACCAGCGCCTGATCGAAGCGTTGCGCGAGCTGACGGAGATCGGCAATACGGTTTTGGTTGTTGAGCACGACAAGGACATTATGCTGGCTTCTGATTATGTGATCGACCTGGGGCCCGGCGCGGGCAAGCACGGCGGCGTAAGCGTGGCCGCAAGTGCCTGCAGCTTCGGCTTGACCCCGGGGAGC
>JBQLZH010000043.1:0-1128 GCA_052168175.1 Kiloniellales bacterium | reverse complement strand
CGATCTGGCGGGCCGGGGGATGGTGGTGCTGGGATGAGCGAGGTGACGGTCGCACCCTCCGAAGGCGACAGCCGCGCGACGGAGGAGGTCTCCGCGCCCGAGGCCCCGGCGCCCTTGGGCCTGCTGGCGGAGCTGACCCACCGCTGTCCGCTGCACTGCCCCTACTGCTCCAACCCCGTCGAGCTGGAACGGCGCTCGGGAGAGCTGGACACCGAGACCTGGAAGCGGGTCTTCAGCGAAGCCGCCGCGCTGGGCGTGCTGCAGGTGCATCTCTCCGGCGGCGAGCCGACGGCGCGGCGCGACCTGGAGCAGATCGTCGCCCACTGCGCCGAGGTCGGGCTCTACAGCAACCTGATCACCGCCGGCGTCAACCTGACGCGCGCGCGGCTGGAGGCGCTGGCCGACTGCGGCCTCGACCATGTCCAGCTCTCGGTGCAGGGGCCCGATGCGGCGGGCAACGACCTGATCGCCGGCCTGAAGGGCGCCTTCGCGCAGAAACTGGAGCTGGCCGGCCATGTCCGCGCCCTCGGGCTGCCGCTGACGCTCAACTGCGTCATCCACCGCCACAACATCGACGGCCTGGAGCAGGTGATCGAGCTGGCGCTGGCGCTGGGCGCGCACCGGCTGGAGGTCGCCCATGCCCAGTACTACGGCTGGGCGCTGCGCAACCGCGCCGCCCTGATGCCGCGGCGCGCCCAGGTCGAGGCCGCGATGGCGACGCTGGAGCAGGCCCGCAGCGCGCACCAGGGCCGCCTGGTGATCGACGCCGTGGTGCCCGACTACTACGCCCGCCTGCCCAAGCCCTGTATGGGCGGCTGGGGCCGCCGCTCGCTCAACGTCACGCCGAGCGGCAAGGTCCTGCCCTGCCATGCCGCCGAGACCCTGCCCGGCCTGGTCTTCGACAACGTCTGCGAGCGCCCGCTGGCGGAGATCTGGTACCGGGGCTCGGCCTTCGAAGCCTACCGCGGCACCGCCTGGATGCCCGAGCCCTGCCGCTCCTGCGAGCGGCGCGAGATCGACTGGGGCGGCTGCCGCTGCCAGGCCCTGGCCCTGACCGGCGACGCGGCCAACACCGACCCCGCCTGCCACAAGTCCCCGCAGCACGCCCGGATCCACAGCCTCGCCGAA
>JBQLZH010000042.1:0-1191 GCA_052168175.1 Kiloniellales bacterium | reverse complement strand
CTACTCGACGATTTTGGATACGACGCCGGCGCCGACGGTGCGGCCGCCTTCGCGGATCGCGAAGCGCAGCCCCTCGTCCATGGCGATCGGCGCGATCAGCGTCACTTCCATCGACACGTTGTCGCCCGGCATCACCATCTCCGTGCCTTCCGGAAGCGTGCAGACACCCGTCACGTCCGTCGTCCGGAAGTAAAACTGCGGACGGTAGTTCGTGAAGAACGGCGTGTGGCGACCGCCCTCCTCCTTCGTCAGAATGTAGGCCTCGCAGGAAAACTTCGTGTGCGGCGTGATCGTCCCCGGCTTCGCCAGAACCTGACCCCGCTCCACGTCCTCGCGACCGACACCGCGCAGCAGCGCGCCGACGTTGTCGCCCGCCTCGCCCTGGTCCAGCAGCTTGCGGAACATCTCGACGCCCGTCACCGTCGTCTTCTGCGTGTCACGCAGACCGACGATCTCGACCTCCTCGCCGACCTTCACGATCCCGCGCTCGATACGGCCCGTCACAACCGTCCCACGACCCGAAATCGAGAAGACGTCCTCGATCGGCATCAGGAACGGCTGGTCCTTCGGGCGCTCCGGCGTCGGAATGTAGGCGTCCACCTCCTTCATCAGGGCCTGGATCGCCTCCTTGCCCAGGGTCGCGTCGCTGTCCTCAAGCGCCGCAAGAGCAGAGCCCTTCACGATCGGAATGTCGTCGCCCGGGAAGTCGTAGGAGCTCAACAGCTCGCGAACCTCAAGCTCGACAAGCTCCAGAAGCTCCTCGTCGTCCACCATGTCGCACTTGTTCAAAAACACAACCAGCGCCGGAACACCGACCTGGCGCGCCAGCAGAATGTGCTCGCGCGTCTGCGGCATCGGACCGTCCGCCGCAGACACAACCAGGATCGCCCCGTCCATCTGCGCCGCACCCGTGATCATGTTCTTCACGTAGTCGGCGTGACCCGGGCAGTCCACGTGCGCATAGTGACGGTTGTCCGTCTCGTACTCCACGTGCGCCGTCGAAATCGTGATCCCACGCGCCTTCTCCTCAGGCGCCTTGTCGATCGCGTCGTACGCCATAAACTCCGCCCCGCCGGCCTCCGCCATCACCTTCGTAATGGCCGCCGTCAACGACGTCTTACCATGGTCAACGTGACCAATCGTTCCAATGTTGCAGTGCGGCTTCGTACGCTCAAACTTCGCTTTCGACAT
>JBQLZH010000041.1:0-1200 GCA_052168175.1 Kiloniellales bacterium | reverse complement strand
AGCGCCTGGGCCCGGGCCAGCGCGTTGGGGTCGATGTCGACCGCCACGACATTGGCCCCCGCGGCCCGGCCGATCATGATCGCCGAGAGCCCCACCCCGCCGCAGCCGTGCACGGCCAGCCATTCGCCGGCGGCCAACCGGCCCTGGTCGATCACGGCGCGGAAGGCGGTGGTGAAGCGGCAGCCGAGGCTCGCCGCCTCGACGAAGCCGAGCGCGTCCGGAAGGCGGACCAGATTGCGGTCCGCGCGCGGGATCGCAACATATTCCGCGAAGCCGCCCCAATAGGTGAACCCCGGCTGTTCCTGGTCGTCGCAGACCTGCGGCTGACCGGCGCTGCAGCTCGGGCAGCGCCCGCAGCCCAGCACGAAGGGGGCCGCGACCCGGTCGCCGCGCATCCACGCGCGGCAGTCCTTTCCCACCGCCTCGACCACGCCGGCCAGTTCGTGGCCCGGCACGTGCGGCAGGCTGATGTCGGGGTCGTGCCCCACCCAGCCGTGCCAGTCGCTGCGGCAGACGCCGTTCGCCATCACCTTCAGCACGACCCCGTCGCGCGGCGGCTCGGGGTCGGGCGCGGTCTCCACCGCGATCGGTCCGTTGAAGGCGTGATAGAGGGCGGCGCGCATCGGGACGTCGGCTCCGGCTTCGGACGGGACCCGGTCGGGGCCCGAAAAAGAGACGGGGCCGCGTCCCTTTCGAGACGCGGCCCCGCCGGTATAGCAGGCTGAGGCGGGAGATTACATCCCCATGCCCATGCCGCCCATGCCGCCCATGTCGGGCGCGCCGCCGCCCTTGCCCTCGGGCTCGGGCGCGTCGGCGATCATCGCCTCGGTCGTGATCAAGAGACCGGCGACCGAGCTCGCGTCCTGCAGCGCGCAGCGCACGACCTTGGCCGGGTCGATGATGCCGGCCTTGACGAGGTCGACATAGGTCCCGGACTGGGCGTCGAAGCCCCAGGCGACATCCTTCGACTCGAGCATCTTGCCGACGATCACCGCGCCGTCTTCGCCCGCATTGTTGGCGATCTGACGGGTCGGCGCGGTCAGCGCGCGGCGCACGATGTCGACGCCGACGTCCTGGTCGTGATTGGCGCCCTCGAGCTTCTTGAGCGCGCGGATGGAGTAGAGCAGCGACGCGCCGCCGCCGGCGACGATGCCCTCTTCGACGGCCGCACGGGTGGCGTGCATGGCGTCGTCGACGCGG
>JBQLZH010000040.1:0-1201 GCA_052168175.1 Kiloniellales bacterium | reverse complement strand
CTCTCTCCAGATTGTTGTTAGCGCTGTTATGAGGTGGTCGATGTCTTGGTTGCTGTGCAGGGGGCTTGGTGTGATGCGCAGTCGCTCGGTGCCGCGGGGTACGGTGGGGTAGTTGATCGGCTGCACGTAGATGCCCCAGTCGTCCAGCAGCAGGTCGCTGATCCGCTTGCAGAGCACAGGCTCGCCCACCATCACCGGCACGATGTGGCTGGGGTTGGCCAGGTGCGGAATGCCCGCCGCGTCCAGCCGCGCGCGCAGCTCCGCCACCCGCACACGCTGCTGCCGGCGCTCCGCCTCGCTGCCCTTGAGGTGGCGGATCGAGGCCAGCGCCCCCGCCGCAATCGCCGGCGGCAAGGCCGTCGTGAAGATGAAGCCGCTGGCATAGGAGCGCACGAAGTCGCAGAGCGCCGCAGAGCCGGCGATGTAGCCCCCCACCACACCGAAGGCCTTGCCCAGCGTGCCCTCGATCAGCGTCAGGCGCTCGCTCAGCCCCTCGCGCTCGGCAATCCCCCCGCCGCGCGGCCCGTAGAGCCCCACCGCATGCACCTCGTCCAGGTAGGTCATGGCCCCGTGCTTGTCCGCCACGTCGCAGAGCTCGGCGATCGGCGCGATGTCCCCGTCCATCGAGTAGACCGACTCGAAGGCCACCAGCTTCGCCCGCCCCGGCGCCACCTGCGCCAGCTTGCGGTCCAGGTCCTCCGGATCGTTGTGCGCAAAGAGGTGCTTCTCCGCCCGGCTGTGGCGGATCCCCTCGATCATCGAGGCATGGTTCTTGGCATCCGAGAAGACCGCGCAGTCCGGCAGCTTCGCCGCCAGCGTCGAGAGCGCCGCCCAGTTGGACACATAGCCCGAGGTGAACAGCAGCGCCGCCTGCTTGCCGTGCAGCTCCGCCAGCTCGCGCTCCAGAAGCACGTGATAGTGATTGGTGCCCGAGATGTTGCGCGTGCCCCCAGCACCCGCACCGCAGCGGTCCAGCGCCGCATGCATCGCCGCGATCACCTCCGGGTGCTGGCCCATCCCCAGATAGTCGTTCGAGCACCAGACCGTCACCTCGCTGGAGGTCTCCCCGCGATAGCGCGTCGCCCGCGGAAAAGACCCGGCTCGACGCTCCAGATCCGCAAACACACGATAACGACCCTCCGTGCGAAGCGACGACAACTCGCCTGCAAAAAATCCCTCGTAATCCACCGCTCTTCTCCCC
>JBQLZH010000039.1:0-1301 GCA_052168175.1 Kiloniellales bacterium | reverse complement strand
CGAAGAAGATGGCGAAGGCAAAGTTCGAGCGGACGAAGCCGCACTGCAACATCGGGACGATCGGTCACGTTGACCACGGCAAGACGACGCTGACGGCGGCGATCACGAAGGTTCTGGCCGAGACGGGCGGTGCGACCTTCCTGGACTACGCGGCGATCGACAAGGCGCCGGAGGAGAAGGCGCGCGGGATCACGATCAACACGGCGCATGTGGAGTATGAGACGGAGAACCGTCACTATGCGCACGTGGACTGCCCGGGTCACGCGGACTATGTGAAGAACATGATCACGGGCGCGGCGCAGATGGACGGCGCGATCCTGGTTGTGAACGCGGCCGACGGTCCGATGCCGCAGACGCGCGAGCACATTCTGCTGGCGCGCCAGGTCGGCGTTCCGGCGATCGTCGTGTTCCTGAACAAGTGCGACATGGTGGACGACGAGGAGCTGCTTGAGCTGGTTGAGCTCGAGGTTCGCGAGCTTCTGTCGTCTTACGACTTCCCGGGCGACGACATTCCGATCGTTAAGGGCTCGGCGCTGAAGGCGCTCGAGGGCGACACGTCGGACATCGGGGCGCCGGCGATCCTGGAGCTGATGAAGGCGTGCGACGAGTACGTTCCGCAGCCGGATCGTCCGAAGGACAAGCCGTTCCTGATGCCGATCGAGGACGTGTTCTCGATCTCGGGCCGGGGCACGGTTGTGACGGGCCGCGTCGAGACGGGCGTGATCAAGGTCGGCGAGGAAGTGGAGATCGTCGGCATCCGGGACACGCAGAAGACGACGGTTACGGGCGTCGAGATGTTCCGCAAGCTGTTGGACTCGGGCGAGGCGGGCGACAATATCGGCGCGCTGCTGCGCGGCGTCGGGCGCGAGGATGTGGAGCGCGGTCAGGTTCTGGCGAAGCCGGGCTCGATCACGCCGCACACGGAGTTCAAGGCGGAGGCGTACATCCTGACGAAGGAGGAGGGCGGCCGGCACACGCCGTTCTTCACCAACTACCGCCCGCAGTTCTACTTCCGCACGACGGACGTGACCGGGACGGTGACGCTGCCGGAGGGCACGGAGATGGTGATGCCGGGCGACAATGTGACGATGGACGTCACGCTGATCGCGCCGATCGCCATGGACGAGGGCCTGCGCTTCGCCATCCGCGAGGGCGGCCGCACCGTCGGCGCCGGCGTCGTGTCCAAGATCACCGAGTAATCGGAGATCGCCGAGTAGGTGGAGGCGCGAAAGCGCCTCTACCAGGCTAGGAGTGTAGCTCAACTGGTAGAGCACCGGTCTCCAAAACCGGGGGCTGGGGGT
>JBQLZH010000038.1:0-1349 GCA_052168175.1 Kiloniellales bacterium | reverse complement strand
CCGCGTCCGATCCCGAGGTACTGGAAACCGGCCTGTTGCAGTCTGTCTGGGTCGTAGACGTTGCGCAGGTCGACCAGGGCGGGTCTGGCCATGGTGGCCTTGAGGCGGGTCAGGTCGAGGTTGCGGAAGGCGTTCCACTCGGTGACCAGCACCAGGCAGTCGGCGCCTTCGGCGACCTCGTAGGGGTCGGCGCACCAGGCGACGCCGTCGAGCAGCTTCTTGGCCTCGGCCATGCCCTCGGGGTCGTAGGCGCGCACCGCCGCGCCGGCCGCCTGCAGCCGCGGCACGATGGCCAGCGAGGGCGCCTCGCGCATGTCGTCGGTGTTCGGCTTGAAGGTCAGCCCCAGCAGCCCGACGGTCTTGCCCGCCAAGCTGTCGGCCAGGCTGTCGGCGGCGCCGCCGAGGAAGCCCACCACCCGCTCGGCCATGGCCGCCTTGCGCGCCTCGTTGACCTCCACCGTGGTCTCGACAATGCGCAGCGGCGCCGCCGCCTCCTGGGCCGTGCGCACCAGCGCCAGGGTGTCCTTGGGAAAGCAGGAGCCGCCGTAGCCCGGCCCGGCGTGCAGGAACTTGGAGCCGATCCGCCCGTCCAGCCCGATGCCCCGCGCCACCTGCTGCACGTCGCCGCCGACCTGCTCGCACAAGTCGGCGATCTCGTTGATGAAGGTGATCTTCACCGCCAGGAAGGCGTTGGCCGCGTACTTGATCAGCTCCGCCGTCTCCAGACGCGTCGAGAGCACCGGCGTCTCGTTCAGATAGAGCGGCCGGTAGAGCGCCTTCAGACACTCGCGCGCCGCCTCGCTCTCCACCCCGATCACCACCCGGTCCGGACGCATGAAGTCCTCGATCGCCGAGCCCTCGCGCAGAAACTCCGGATTGGAGGCCACGTCGTAGTCGCGCCCCAGCACCAGGTCCGGGCGCGTGCGCGCCAGCACTTCCGCCACCTTGCGCCCGGTGCCCACCGGCACCGTCGACTTGGTCACGATGCAGGTGAAGCGTTCGCCCGCCGCCGGCAGCGCCCGCGCCACCTCCTCGGCCGCCCCGAACACATACGACAGGTCCGCATGGCCGTCGCCGCGCCGCGAGGGCGTGCCCACCGCGATGAAAACCGCATCGGCCTGCGACACCGCAGAGGCCAGGTCCGTCGTGAACGACAGCCGACCCGCCCCCACGTTCTGCGCCACCAGATCCTCCAGACCCGGCTCGTAAATCGGAATCTCACCCCCCTGAAGACGCGCAATCTTCTCCGCGTCCTTGTCAACGCAGATCACAGACGTCCCAAACTCAGAAAAACACGCTCCCGAAACAAGACCGACATAACCCGTCCCGATCATCGCGACACGCATGGC
>JBQLZH010000037.1:0-1454 GCA_052168175.1 Kiloniellales bacterium | reverse complement strand
GTCATCTACCAGCACCCGGTGCTGCTGAACCGCGCGCCCACCCTCCACCGGATGGGCATCCAGGCCTTCGAGCCCGTGCTCGTGGAAGGCAACGCGATCCGCATCCACCCGCTGGTCTGCACCGGCTTCAACGCGGACTTCGACGGCGACCAGATGGCCGTCCACCTGCCCCTCTCCGTCGAGGCCCAGGCCGAGGCCCACGTGCTGATGCTCAGCACGCACAACATCTTCTCGCCCGCGAACGGCAAGCCGATCATCTCGCCCTCGCAGGACATCGTGCTGGGCGTGTACTTCCTCACGACCACGATCGACCTGCCCAAGGAAGAGAAGGGCCTCCCGCGGTTCAAGGACCGCTCCGAGGCGCTGCTCGCGTTCGAGCAGGGCAAGGTCAAACTCCACGACCCGATCGTGGTGCGCGTCGAGACCGTGAACGAGATCGTCCGCTCGCAGACCGGCCGCCCCGAGCCGATGCCCGCCAACAAGCGGATCATCACCACCGCGGGCCGCGTGCTGTTCAACGAGATCGTGGCGCCCGGCATGCCGTTCTACAACTGCGCGCTTGGCAAGAAGGGCTGCGCCCGCGTCATCGACGACGCGTTCAGTTACGCCGGCCGCGCCGAGACCATCGACCTGCTCGACCGCATGAAGGAGATCGGCTTCAAGCAGTCGACCCTGGCGGGCGTGTCGATCGGCATCACCGACCTGCGCATCCCCGAAGGCAAGCACAAGCTCATCGCCGACGCGGAGAAACTCGTGTCGCGCGTCGAGCGCAACTACGAGTCCGGCGTGATCACCGCCCGCGAGCGCTACAACCAGTTGCTCGACATCTGGGCCCACTGCCGCGAGCAGGTCACCAAGGAACTCATGGAGACCCTGAAGAACGACCGCCGCATCCTCGAGACCGGCGAGTACGTTCCCGTCGACTCCGACAAGGGCAACAAGTACCTCAACCCCGTCTACCTCATGTCCGACTCGGGCGCGCGCGGCAACGTGTCGCAGATGCAGCAGCTCGCCGGCATGCGCGGCCTGATGGCCAAGCCCTCGGGCGAGATCATCGAGACCCCGATCCGTGCGAACTTCCGTGAGGGCCTGAAGGTCCTCGACTACTTCTCGTCGACGCACGGCGCCCGCAAGGGTCTGGCCGACACCGCCCTCAAGACCGCCGACTCGGGCTACCTCACCCGCAAACTCTGCGACGTGGCCCAGTCCGTCATCGTCGGCGAGATCGACTGCGGCAGCAAGCGCGGCGTCGTGAAGCGCGCCCTCTACAAGGGCGAAGAGATCGACGTCCCGCTGTCCGAGCAGATCATCGGCCGCGTCTCGCGCAACACGATCACCAACCCCGTCACCGACGAGGTCATCGTCCGCGAGAACGAGATGATCACCTCCGACGCGGCGCGCAAGATCGAGGACCTCGGCATCGACAGCGTCATGGTCCGCAGCCCGCTGACCAG
>JBQLZH010000036.1:0-1481 GCA_052168175.1 Kiloniellales bacterium | reverse complement strand
AGCACAACCTTGCCAAGGTTGGGGTCGTGAGTTCGAATCTCATCGCCCGCTCCAGTTCTCCCACATCCCCCAAAGAAGCGCCGATCGAGGGCGCCCCGTCCGCCGCACGCCGCACCCTTTAAACGGGGACACAATACTATTTTCCCTTTAAACGGGGACACAATATTATTTGGGACCGCCGTTGCGGCGCTGGCTTGCGCGAGGCGCTTCGTCGGGGCGCGACGTCCGGTCGGGGCGTCGGGCGACGCCGCGTCCGTTTCCTGGGGCGCCTCCGTCCCGCCGACGTGAGGCCGGCCGTCAGCCTCCGGCCGGCGGGCCGATGACGTCGGACCTGCCGTGAAACTCGGCGACAATCAGGATATGGCTTACGGACGCGCCGTCTTCGGAGAACGGCAGCAGGAGGTCGAACACCGCGTCGACCTCTGCGCGCGGCCCCTCGTAGGGCGTTCGGCCGTAGCGCGGGATCCCCGTCTCGACGACCTTCTTCAGCCCTTTGAACACCGCCGAGTCCGGCCCCTTGCCGGGCAAATTTCGCAGGGTCTCGCCCTCGAGGCCGCGGCGTACGTTCGGCTGCACCATATCGCCGATCAACCGATAGCGGAAATCGAGCGGCTCGCGCAGGACGTCGAGAATGATGACATGGCTGAGCAGCGTCGGGATTGCGACGGGATCGATGCACGTGCGCAACGGCACGCCGCCGCCCGCCCGGTTGGCCATCCAATAGGCGAACGCCTCCTCGTGGAGCGCGGAGTCGATGCGCGGGAGATTGCTCGACAGAAGCCCCGCCTGGACGCTCTGCGTCGTCGGGCTTTCAAGGCCATGCACGCAGATCGCCGCCAGCATGTAGGCGACGTTCCCCTCATCGTCATGCAACGGCAGGACGCAGACGCTGAAGCTCTTGTAGTCGAACGCGCCCCAGGTGAGCGGATCGGTCGATATGTAAGGCAGGTCGTGCTCGAGGCACAGCGCCATGCGGGCCTGACTGCGCTCGGCCCCGGGAATCTCGTCGATGTAGCGGCCGCTGGCGTTGAGTCCGGCAAGTCTTACGACCTGATCACCCGCAATCCGAACCTTGAACCGCTTGGCCTCCCGATCGACCTTGATGAGATACAGGAAGGGAAGCAGGGAGCGCGGCATCTCCGTGACGTCGAACTGGGCGAAGTGGAAATGGCCGCGTTCGTCGCGCCGCGCGAGCCAGAACTCGTAGAGGTCTGCGAGGGACCTGTCCTGCGCCTGCGAGGGATCGGCCATCCCAAGATCGCGCATGCGCGCAAGAAGATTATCGTCCGACACGCCGACCGGCCCCCGAGACCGCATACGGCGCGCGCGGCGCGCGCGCCGTAGACCCATACCGCGTCACTGTAGCGTCTTCGGCGGCGAAGGGCAGCCGAAACGGGCGCATGCGGATCAAGAAGGACGACCCGGCCCGGCGTCTTGCGACGAAGTGGGAGCGACGCGCGCCGGATCGGCGCGCGTCGCTC
>JBQLZH010000035.1:0-1485 GCA_052168175.1 Kiloniellales bacterium | reverse complement strand
CCGCTTCTTCCGTAGACGTCTGCGAGTCTGACGATGTCGTCTTCGCCGAGGTAGCTTCCGCACTGGACCTCGATGAGCACGAGGGGGTCGCGGCCGGGGTTGTAGAGCTGGTGGCGGCTGCCTCGCGGCACGTAGGTCGAGCGGTCCACCCCCAGCGCAAAGACCTTCTCGCCCACCGTCACCTCCGCCTCGCCCGAGACCACGACCCAGTGCTCCGAGCGGTGGTGGTGATACTGCAGCGACAGGCGCCCCCCGGGCCGCACCACGATCCGCTTCACCTTGAAACCGCCAGCCTGGCCCCCAGCAATCTCCCCGGACCCTGCCCCGGACCCAGCACCAGCCTCCACCAGCGTCTCGTAGCTGCCCCAGGGACGCCGCATCACCCGCGGCTCCGTCGCCTCAGGACGCCCCGCCGCCGCCAGCGCCTTCGCCAGCTCCCCGATCTCCGACGCCCGCGCCCGCGGCGCCACCAGCAGCGCGTCGTGCGTCGAGATCACGATCATGTCCTCAAGACCCAAGGCCGCGATCAGACGGCCGTCGTCCGCCCGCAGGTAGCTGCCCCGCACATCGCGCAGATGCGCCTCGCCCACAACCGCATTGCCAGACCCGTCCTTCGCCGACACAGACCACAGCGCAGGCCAGGCCCCGAGATCGTGCCAGCCAACCTCCGCCGGGATCACAGCCGCACGCTCCGTGCGCTCCATCACCGCATAGTCCAGCGATATCGACGGCGCAGACCCAAAGGCCGTCGCCTCAAGGCGCAGAAAGTCCAGGTCCGCCTGCGCCCCCGCCAAGGCCGCCTCCGCCGCCCCCACAACCTCCGGGCAATAGCGCCGCATCTCCTCCACCAGCTGAGCCGCGCCGACCACGAACATCCCGCTGTTCCAGAGATAGGCCCCGGAGGCCAGATAGCCCGCCGCCGTCGCCGCGTCAGGCTTCTCGACAAAGGCCGCGACCGCACAGGCCCCGCTCGCAGCCCCCGCCGCACCCGCAAGCCGCGCGCCCTGGCGGATGTAGCCGTAGCCCGTCTCCGCGCGGTCCGGCACGATCCCGAAGGTCACGAGATATCCCGCCGCCGCCACGGCCGCCGCCTGCTGCAGCAGACCCGCCAGCGCCGCCGACTCCGCCACCAGATGGTCCGCCGGCAGCAGCGCCAGAACCGCAGCGGGATCGCGCTGCAAGGCCGCCAGCGCCGCAACCGCCGCCGCCGGCGCCGTGTTGCGCCCCTCGGGCTCCAGCAAAATCGCCGCCGCCTCCAGACCCGCCTGGCGCAGCTCCTCGGCCACCAGAAACCGGTGCTCCACGTTGCAGATCACAAGCGGCGGCGCAAAACCACCCGACCCGCAAACATCCCCCCCGGACACACGCCGCAGCGTCCGACGAAACAACGGCTCGCCACCCAGCAAATCAACAAACTGCTTCGGAAAACTCCCACGCGACAAAGGCCACAATCGCGTCCCTGAACCACCAGACAAAATTACGGGA
>JBQLZH010000034.1:0-1507 GCA_052168175.1 Kiloniellales bacterium | reverse complement strand
TCTCGTGATAGAGGTCGTTGCCTTCGCGGGTCCGCTCGCCGACGCCGGCGAAGACGGAATAGCCGCCGTGCCCCTTCGCGATGTTGTTGATCAGCTCCATGATCAGCACGGTCTTGCCGACGCCCGCGCCGCCGAACAGGCCGATCTTGCCGCCCTTCGGATAGGGGGTCAGCAGGTCGATGACCTTAATGCCGGTGACGAGCTGCTCGGTCTCGGTCGCCTGATCGACATATTCCGGCGCCGGACGGTGGATCGGGTAGGTCTTCTTGGTGTTGACCGGACCGCGCTCGTCAATCGGCTCGCCGATCACGTTCATGATGCGGCCCAGCACTTCCGGACCGACCGGAACCTGGATCGAATCGCCCTGGTCGACGACTTCCTGACCGCGGGTCAGCCCCTCGGTCGTGTCCATCGCGATGGTGCGGACGGTGTTCTCGCCGAGGTGCTGCGCGACCTCGAGCACCAGCGTCTTGCCCTGGTTCTCGGTGTGCAGGGCGTTCAGGATCGCCGGCAGTTCGCCGTCGAACTGAACGTCGACGACGGCGCCGAGGACCTGGGTGATCTTGCCAACGCTGTTCTTCGCCATGGAATTCGCTCCTAGCTTGCGGCCGGTCGTCAGAGCGCCTCGGCGCCCGAAATGATTTCGATCAGCTCCTTGGTGATCTGGGCCTGGCGCATCCGGTTGTAGGTGATGCTCAGGCTGTTGATCATGTCGCCCGCATTGCGGGTCGCATTGTCCATTGCGGTCATCCGGGCGCCCTGCTCGGAGGCGAAGCTCTCGAGCATCGCGCGATAGACCTGCACCGAGAGGTTCTTCGGCAGCAGGCTGTCGAGGATGACCTCCTCGTTCGGCTCGAACTCGTACTGCGCCTGGGCGGCCTCATCGGAAGCTTCCGCGTCGTCCTCCGCTTCCGGCACCTGGAAGGGAATGAGCTGCAGCGGCGTAACCTCCTGGGTCAGGGCGGAGACGAACTTGTTGTAGTAGACGGTGCAGACGTCGAAGGCGCCCTCCTCGAACATCTCCCGGACCTTGGCGACGACTTCATCGGCATGCTCGAAGGCAGGGGCCGGCTTCACCAGATCCTCGTACTTCTCGACGATCTTGGGCCCGTGTTCGCGGCGCAGCAGGGTGACGCCCTTGCGGCCGACGACCAGCAGCTTGACCTCGTGTCCCTGATCCTCCAGCGCCTTGATGCGCGCCTTCACCGCCCGGATGATCGACCCGTTGAAGCCGCCGCAAAGGCCGCGGTCGGAGGTCACGACCACCAACAGATGGACTTTGTCCGATCCGGTTCCGGCCAGCAGTCTGGGCGCGTTCTCCGGCGACACGCCGGCGGCGAGCGAGGTGAGCATGCGCTCCATCCGCTCCGCATAGGGGCGCGCGTCCTCGGCCGCCCCTTGCGCCTTCTTCAGCTTGGCCGCCGCGACCATCTTCATCGCCGAGGTGATCCGGCGCGTCGACTGGACGCTTTTGATGCGGCCGCGCATATCCTTGAGACTAGGCATG
>JBQLZH010000033.1:0-1513 GCA_052168175.1 Kiloniellales bacterium | reverse complement strand
CGGCGCCGCGCCAGCCGTAGATCGACTGGTCGTCGTCGCCGACGCAGCAGATGTTGGCCGGGCGCTCGGGATCGTCGCTCTTGGCCAGCAGGCGGAGCCAGAGATACTGCGAGATGTTGGTGTCCTGATACTCGTCCACCAGGATGTAGCGGAACAGGGTGCGGTACTGCGCCAACACGTCCGGATGCTCGGTGAAGAGCGTCAGATTGTGCAGCAGCAGATCGCCGAAATCGCACGCGTTCAGCGTCTCCAATCGGTCCTGATAGGCGCGGTAGATCGCGATCGCCCGGCCGTTTGCGATCTCGCCCGCGTCGCCGGCCTCCACCTTCTCCGGCTTCAGCCCCTTGTCCTTCCAGCGCTGGATCACGTGGATCAGCATGCGCGCGGGCCAGCGCTTCTCGTCGATCCGCTCGGCCTCCAGGATCTGCTTCAGGAGACGGATCTGATCGTCGGTGTCGAGGATGGTGAAGTTGCTCTTGAGCCCGACCAGTTCCGCGTGGCGACGCAGGATGCGCGTCGCCAGGGCGTGGAAGGTGCCGAGCCACATGCCCTCCGTCGCCGGACCGACCAGGTCGGCGACGCGCTCGCGCATCTCGCGCGCGGCCTTGTTGGTGAAGGTGACGCAGAGGATCTGATAGGGCCGCGCCCGCCCCTCATGCAGGATCTGGGCGAGGCGCGTCGTCAGCACGCGGGTCTTGCCGGTGCCCGCGCCGGCCAGCACCAGCACGGGGCCGTCGACGGCCATCACCGCCTCGCGCTGGGCGTCGTTGAGGCGGTCGAGCCAGGGCGGCGGCGCGGCCGCGCCCGCAGCGCCCGGCCCGGGATAGGCGGGCGCGGGGCCGCTGGGGGCGAGCCCCCAGCCTTCGTCGTCATAGTCGAGCGGATCGGACATGGCGTCAGAGACTATAGGGCGCGGGCCGATCAAACCAGCCGGCCCCGAAAAGCCGCGCCGGCGGCCGATTGCGCCGGCCGCCCGGTGAAGCCGTTCCGCATGCGCCGCCGAATCGGCCGCTCCGCGCGCGGGCGTCAGACGCCGGGCGCGTCGACCGCCACCCGCTCAAGATAGGCGGTCACGAGCAGCAGCATGTCGATGGTGCGGCCGTCCGCCGCCAAGGGCAGGATCAGGCGGGCGTACTGAAGATACTCGCGGCCCTCGATCAAGGGGAAGACGCGCCGGGAGAAGTGCGGCTGCCCGTCTTCGAGGATGGCCCAATAGGTCTCGAGCGCCTGCTCCAGGTAGGCGCCGCGATAGAGCTCGTCGAAGCGCTTGCCGGTGGGGTCGCGCCCTGCGCGATCCCCGATTTCCGTGCCGGCGAGGCGATAGCGAAAATGCACGGGCGATTCGTCGCGCAACACGTCGATCAGGGCGACGCGGGGCATCTGACGCGGAAAGTCCAGCGGGTCGATATCGCGCCGGCCGGGCAAGAGGTCGCCGCGCCGCTTGCCCCGCCAATAGCTGTACATGGCGCGGAGATCGCCCATCTCCGGCTCGTTCAGCAGGATGCGATCCCCG
>JBQLZH010000032.1:0-1636 GCA_052168175.1 Kiloniellales bacterium | reverse complement strand
GGTGGCGTGAACGTCGGCTACGCCGGTTTCACGGTCGGTGGCTCGGTGCTGCACACCAACGGCGGTCTCGACGATGACGGCGACGTGCTGGTTTGGGACGTCGGCGTGACCTACGGCCAGGGCCCCTGGGAAGTCGGTGTCACCTACCTGAATGGTGAGACCGAGACCGGTGCCGGCCAGGAAGACGAGATCGATCGCTTCGAGCTCGGTGGTCGCTACCGCCTCAGCCCGGGCGTCCGGGTGGTTGGTGCGATTCAGTACACCGACGAGGAAGACGACTCGGCCAACCGCGACGAAGACGCCTGGGGCGTCATCATCGGTACCCGCCTGGACTTCTAGTCCGGCAGGATCGACGCGCTTCGCTCTTGAGCCATCGAGAGTGTTGCCAAGTCTGAGAAGGGCGGGTCCCAAGGGATCCGCCCTTTCTTGTTCCAAACCTTCTTTTCGGAAAAGTGCCAGGTGGTTCGCGTGTTGCTTGCACCCTCCGCTTCCCAGTCGTTGCAAAGCTGGGCGAGAGCGAACCGAAATGGCGGTGTGTTACAGCTGCGCGTTGCCGGTCTTTGCCAAGACCGCCTTAGATGCCGCGAAGCAGCCGCGATCTCTCGACGGAGCGCGAGAGCTTCTCCAGCAGATCGCAGAGCATAGTCAATTCTTGTCCTGCCAGCCCCAAGACCTCGGGCTGCTCCATGCTCTCGAAGACCGGCCTGAGACGGTCGCGTAAGTCGCGTCCCTTGTCGGTCAGAAAGACCACGCGGCGGCGTTGGTCGTTCGGGTCGCGGTCCCGAACCACCCAGCCGCGGCGTTCCATCTGTGCCAGAACGCCGACCGCCGTCGGTTCAACGGTCCCGACGCGACGAGAGAGCTCGCGTTGAGAGACACCGTCTTCCTGCCATAAGGCGCAGAGGAAGTACCACAGGCCGATCGGAACGTTCTCGTCTGCCAGTCGATCCTGCAGAGCTTTCATATACAGCCGATAGGCTTCTCGAAGGCGGGCACCGACCCCTTCAAACTGCAGGCCCTGGGCTCGCTCGCTGTCTGTCGAGTGTTCGGGCGTTTCGGTGAGAGTCTCTGCTGCGGGGGTACGGTTCATGTCACGATTCGATGCAGTAATTATGTAGCGAATTTATCTATGGGATAAAATCGACGCAATCGAAGATTTCTCTGAAAGGTCAAACACAACTAATTCGGTTGTTAAGGGGTTTTTGCGCTAGCAAAGAGCACTACAGCTCTTCTGCTACTGTTGCTCTTTAAAGGGGAAGGGCATGACACGCTTAAGGTTGGGGGCAGCAAAGATTCGAACAGGCGGATGATTGGATCGCGTAGAAGCTAAAAGCTGATTTATATCAGATGCTTATATTAATATTTTCTGTTTGATTATCAGAAATTTGCTGCAAGGCCAAACTCACAGAGGCGTTTCGCTGGGTGTGATGGATTTGCCACAGGCCGGCGGAAACACCACAGTCCGAAGATCCTTTGGCTTGTGACCAAACCAATTCTGCGTAGAGTGCCGCCATCGGTTCATTACCGAATGAAGGTTCACCCGGGGGGCTCGAGAGGACGCTGTTGGCCTTGAGTGGTCTGTGGCGGTTTCGACAGAGGGAAGCCGGGTGGGGTGTCAATGGCATCTGCGCTTTGA
>JBQLZH010000031.1:0-1780 GCA_052168175.1 Kiloniellales bacterium | reverse complement strand
CAGCAAGGGCCCGTCGGGCGGGTCGCCGCCGTCCCAAACCGGGGCGTCTAGTTGCCGGCGCGGCGCCTCCGGCAACCGCCAGCGGGCCTCGTACTCCTCGAAGCCGGCCTCGAAATCGCCCTGCAGCAAGCGTGTGAGAGCCCGGTCCCAGACCAGCTCAGGCTTGGTGTAGCCCAGCATCTCCGCCCGCTTGAAGGCTGAGAGCGCGTCTTCCAGATGGCCGGCGTCGCGCAGCGCCAGCGCCAGATTATAGTGCAGTTGCGCCGACCCGCCGCTGAGGTCGATCGCGCGCCAATGGGCGCGCACCGCCTCCTCGTAGCGCCCGGCGGCGCGCAGCGCGTTGCCCAGATTGGACCAGGCGGAGGCGTCGTAGGGCTTCAAGGCCGCCCCGCGCTTGAGGCAGGCGACCGCCGCGGACGCCCGCCCCGATCGGCGCAGCAGCACGCCCAGATTGATCCAGGCGGCCGGCACATAGGGGTCGCGCGCCAGCACCTGGCGGTAGATGTCGAGCGCCTCCTCCGTCTGGCCGGCGCTTTGCAGACGCACGGCGCGCTCGATCCGGCGGCGCAGATCGTCCGCGCCGACGGGCCGGGCGCGCGCCGCAAGGCGCGGGCGGGCGGGATCGGGCGCGGCCCCGGACGTCGCCGCCGGGGCCGCCCCATCGCTGAGATCGCTCATGCGCGCAGTCTAACCCGCGCCGCTTCGTGCGGTCGAGGGTGCAAGGAGGGCGCGACGCCGCCTCGGGCGCGGCCTCACACGTAGCCGTCCTCGATCAGGCATTCGGCGATCTGCACGCTGTTGAGCGCCGCGCCCTTGCGCAGATTGTCCGCGACGACCCAGAGGCTGAGGCCGTTCTCGACCGTCGCGTCCTCGCGGATGCGGCTGACATAGACCGCGTCCTCGCCGGCGCATTCCTCGGGCGTCACATAGCCTTCGTCCTGGCGCTTGTCGAAGACGACCACGCCGGGCGCGTTGGACAGCGCCTCGCGCGCCGCTTCGGCCGTGATCTCGCGCTCGAACTCCAGATTGACCGCCTCGGAATGGCCGATGAAGACGGGCACGCGCACGCAGGTGACGTGCACCTTGATCTTGGGGTCGAGGATCTTCTTCGTCTCGACCACCATCTTCCACTCCTCCTTGGTGGAGCCGTCGTCCATGAAGACGTCGATGTGGGGGATGACGTTGAAGGCGATCTGCTTGGTGAACTTGCTCTTCTCGACCGGGTCGTTGACGTAGATCGCGCGGGTCTGGTTGAAGAGCTCGTCCATGCCCTCCCGGCCCGAGCCGGACACCGACTGATAGGTCGCCGCGACGCAGCGCGTGATTCCCGCCAGATCGTGCAGCGGCTTCATCGCGGTCACCATCTGGATGGTGGAGCAGTTGGGGTTCGCGATGATGCCCTTCTTGCGGCAGTCCTTCAGCGCGGCGCGGTTCACCTCCGGCACGACGAGCGGACAGTCCGGGTCCATCCGCCAGTGCGAGGTGTTGTCGACCACCAGCGCGCCGGCGGCCGCGGCCTTCGGCGAATATTCCGCCGAGACCTTCGCGCCGGGCGACGACAACACCAGATCGACGTCCGAGAAATCGAAGTCGGCCAGGTTCTGCGCCTTCAGCGTGCGGTCCTCGCCATAGCTGATCTCGGTCCCGACCGAGCGGGAGGAGGCGAGCGCGACGACCTCGTCGGCGGGGAAGTCCCGCTCCGCCATGATCTTCAGCATCTCGCGCCCGACATTGCCCGTGGCGCCCACGACGGCGACTTTATAGCCCATTGTCCTCACTC
>JBQLZH010000030.1:0-2045 GCA_052168175.1 Kiloniellales bacterium | reverse complement strand
GCTCGTTGATGATGCGCAGCACCTCGAGCCCGGCGATCTTGCCCGCGTCCTTGGTGGCCTGACGCTGCTGGTCGTTGAAATAGGCCGGCACCGTGATGACCGCCTTCTCGACCGTCTCTCCCAGATAGCTCTCGGCCGTCTCCTTCATCTTCTGCAGGATGAAGGCGGAGATCTGGGAGGGGGCGTAGGTCTCGCCGCGCGCCTCGACCCAGGCGTCGCCATTGTCGGCCTTGACGATCTTGTAGGGGGTCTGCTCCACGTCCTTGGCGACGACCTTGTCGTCGAAGCGCCGCCCGATCAGGCGCTTGATGGCGTAGAGCGTGTTCTCCGGGTTGGTGACCGCCTGACGCTTGGCGGAATGGCCGACGAGGCGCTCGCCGTCCTCGGTGAAGGCGACCATCGAGGGCGTGGTGCGCGCGCCCTCGGTGTTCTCGATCACCTTCGCGTTCTTGCCGTCCATCACGGCGATGCACGAGTTGGTCGTGCCCAGATCGATGCCGATAACCTTGCTCATTCTCGTCCACCTCCAGCTTAAGCGGGCGCCGCCGAACCTTGGCGAAGCGCTCGATTGGGCGCCCCTTCTTCAACGCTCTGCTTGACGGCCGGGCGCGTGCGCCGGCTGTCCCCGCCCGAGGTCGGATGTCCGGGGCCGGATGTCCGGGGCCCGATGTCCGGGGCCCGATTTTCCAGGCCGGACGTCCGAAGGCGGGCGGGGATCGTGCGCGCGCCGGTTCCGCCGGCTATATAGGCAGGACGCGCGGCGCCTGCAACCGGACCGCAAAGATTCCGGCGCGGGAGGCGCGGCGCGCGGCGACGGAACCCTTGGCAGGGAGGCGCGCATGACGCCGGCGACAGAGCGACGCGACCCGCCCAGGCGGCGCGACAGCGGCGTCGCGATCCCGTCGCCGCAGCCCGGCGCGGAGGGCGCGCGGCTGTGCGAGGCGATGCTGGACGCCCCGGCGCAGGCGGCGCTGGCCGAGGCCGTCCGCGCGATCGTCGCCGACGCCCCGCTCTACCGGCCGACCATGCCGAAGACGGGCAAGCCCTTCAGCGTGCGCATGACCAATTGCGGGCCGCTCGGCTGGGTCGCGGACAAGGCGGGCGGCTATCGCTATCAGGCGACGCACCCCGTCACGGGACGGCCCTGGCCGGCCATGCCGCCGGCGGTCCTCGCCCTCTGGCGCGCCGTCACGGGCCGCGCCTATCCGCCCGAGGCCTGCCTGATCAACTGGTACGAGCCGGGCGCGAAGATGGGGATGCACCGGGACGAAGACGAGGCGGCGCAGGACGCGCCGGTGGTCTCGATCTCGCTCGGCGACGAGGCGCGCTTTCGGCTCGGCGGGCCGGCGCGCGGCGGAAGGACGGCGTCCGTGATCCTGCGCTCCGGCGACGTGCTGATCCTCGACGGGCCGAGCCGGCGCTGCGTCCACGGGGTGGATCGGATCTATCCGGGGACCTCGACGCTCTTGGGCGCGGCCGGGCGGATCAACCTGACGCTGCGGCGGGTGACGCCCTTCGAGACGGCCCTCCGGGCCTCGTCAGGGTGAGGCCTTCGCCTATTAGAGCCTGATGATGTCATCCGGCTCTAGAAATGAAGGGGCTGTCCCTCATCCTGAGGAGCCGCCGTCAGGCGGCGTCTCGAAGGATGCGGGCGCCGGCGGGACCGGCTCAGGCCGTGGTGTCGACTCCGTCGTCACCGCCGGACTTGGCGGCGTCGGCCGTCGCCTGCTCTCCGCCCGCCGCCGCGGGATCGCCCTTGGCGACGACGACCATCGCCGGGCGCAGCAGGCGGTCGTGCAGCATGTAGCCGGGCTGCAGCACCTGCACCACCGTTCCGGCGGGATGGCCGGTCCCGGTCGCCTCCGAGATCGCCTGGTGGCGCTCGTAGGAGAATTTCTCGCCCGCCGGATCGATCTTGCGCACGCCGCCCTTCTCCAGCGCGTCGAGCATCTGCTTCTCGGTCATCTCGACGCCGACGGTCAGGTTCTTCACCGTCTCATTGTCGCTCTTCAGGCTGTCGGGCACGGAGTCCACCGCGCGGCGCA
>JBQLZH010000029.1:0-2069 GCA_052168175.1 Kiloniellales bacterium | reverse complement strand
GTTCGCGATCCCGCTGCTGCCGATGTTCGTGATCTTCATCATCTCGGCGTTGGCCGAGACCAACCGCGCGCCCTTCGACCTGCCGGAGGCGGAGGCGGAGCTGGTCTCCGGATACAATGTCGAGTATTCGGCGATGGCCTTCGCGCTCTTCTTCCTGGGCGAATACGCCAACATGATCCTGATGAGCGGGATGACGGTGGTGCTGTTCCTGGGCGGGTGGCTGCCGGCGCTCGACATTGCGCCCTTCAACTGGATCCCCGGCGTGGTCTGGTTCGCGCTGAAGGTCGCCTTCGTGCTGTTCATCTTCCTGTGGGTGCGCGCGACCTTTCCGCGCTTCCGCTACGACCAGTTGATGCGGCTCGGCTGGAAGGTGTTCCTGCCGTTCTCGATGGCCTGGGTTGTCATCACCGCGGGCGCCCTGATCGCCTTCGGCTGGCTGCCGACCCCGGCCTGACGTCGGCGGTCCCGATTTTTCGAGGAGACGGACGGATGGCTAGTCTCGACAGAACCGCGCGGTCCTTTCTGCTGACGGAATTGCTCGGCGGCATGGCGCTGACCCTGAAGACCATGTTCAAGCCGAAGCACACCATCAACTACCCCTACGAGAAGGGCCCGCTCAGCCCGCGCTTCCGCGGCGAGCACGCGCTGCGCCGCTATCCGAACGGCGAGGAGCGCTGCATCGCCTGCAAGCTGTGCGAGGCGGTGTGCCCGGCGCTCGCCATCACCATCGAGGCGGAGCCGCGCGAGGACGGGTCGCGCCGGACCACCCGCTACGACATCGACATGACGAAGTGCATCTATTGCGGCCTGTGCCAGGAGGCCTGCCCGGTGGACGCCATCGTCGAAGGGCCGAACTTCGAATTCGCCGCCGAGACCCGCGAGGAGCTGATGTACAACAAGGACAAGCTCCTGGATAACGGCGACCGGTGGGAATCGGAACTCGCGGCCAATCTTGAACTGGACGCGCCGTATCGCTAAACCACGCGGGCGCGGACGGGTCCGACCGTCCGCTCCGCCTTGTCCGCCGCGCCGGCTCCGCGCCGGACCGCCTGGACGCCGCCGCCGAAAGGGGCGACGGCGCAGTTTGGGGAAGACCGCACGCCATGGCGATCGCAACCTTCGTGTTCTATCTTCTGGCGGCCGTGCTGGTCGCGTGCGGCGCGCTGGTCATAACGGTCCGCAATCCGGTCCATTCGGTGCTTTTTCTGGTGCTGGCCTTCTTCAACGCGGCCGGGCTTTTCATCCTGTTGGGCGCTGAGTTCCTGGCGATGATCCTGGTCATCGTCTATGTCGGCGCGGTCGCGGTCCTGTTCCTGTTCGTCGTCATGATGCTGGACATCAACTTCCTGGACATGCGCCGGGGCGCGCAGCGCTACGCCGGAATCGGCGGCGCGGTGGGCCTCGTGCTGCTGGTCGAGATCCTGCTGGTCGTGGGGGCTTGGCAACTGGACCCGGCGCTCGCGGGAACCGGCGCCGCGCCGACGCCGGCGGCGGCCGAGATGCACAACACCCGCGCGCTCGGCAATCTGATCTACACCGACTACGTCTATCTCTTCCAAGGGGCGGGGCTGGTTCTGCTGGTCGCGATGATGGGGGCGATCGTCCTGACCCTGCGCGAGCGCGAAGGCGTCAAGCGCCAGAAGATCGCCGACCAGGTGGCGCGCCGGCCCGAGGACGAGGTGAAAGTGGTCAAGGTTTCCAACCGCGCCGGAAGCTGAGGCGCGGCGAGCAAGCGAGTGGGGAAGGGGCCTCTACGACATGGCGGTCGGCCTTGAACATTATCTGACGGTCGCGGCGATCCTGTTTTCGCTCGGCCTGTTCGGCGTCTTCCTGAATCGCCGCAACGTGATCATCATTCTGATGTCGATCGAACTGATGCTGCTGGCGGTCAACATCAATCTGGTCGCCTTCTCCGCCTACATGCAGGACCTGGTGGGCCAGGTCTTCACCATGCTGGTGCTGACCGTCGCCGCGGCCGAGGCCGCGATCGGGCTCGCGATCCTGGTGGTCTTCTACCGCAACCGCGCCTCGATCTCGGTCGAGGACGTGAACCAGATGAAGGGCTGAGG
>JBQLZH010000028.1:0-2500 GCA_052168175.1 Kiloniellales bacterium | reverse complement strand
ACCCCAACCGTTCGCGGAGGGGGACGCCGAAGGCAGGGCTGGTGACTGGGGTGAAGTCGTAACAAGGTAGCCGTACCGGAAGGTGTGGCTGGATCACCTCCTTTCAAGGAGACCTACCCTACTTAGACGTGCGAAAACTGATAGAGCACCTAAGTAAGGTCATCCTAGGTCGGTCGAGATGATTATTATTGGTTTCTGAACTATCGAGGGGCCGGATATGGGCTATTAGCTCAGGTGGTTAGAGCGCACCCCTGATAAGGGTGAGGTCCCTGGTTCGAGTCCAGGATGGCCCACTCGTGGGGGTATAGCTCAGCTGGTAGAGCGCCTGCTTTGCAAGCAGGATGTCAGCGGTTCGAGTCCGCTTACCTCCACCAGATTTAATAATTCAGCACTATTTCTAAACTACTGAGCAGACAAGCTATCAGTAGCTAGAAAGGCTGCTGGATTAGACCAGCAAAGAACCTTGAAAACTGCATAGAGATAAAGAGATGTCAGGTAGATGTTGACGAAGCTATGAATCAGCAATGATTGATGGTTCAGTCACGAACAGACACCAATGTAAGTAAATGGTCAAGCTATCAAGGGCTTACGGCGGATACCTAGGCACACAGAGGCGATGAAGGACGCGGTTACCGGCGATATGCCACGGGGAGTTGGAAGCAAGCAGTGATCCGTGGGTTTCCGAATGGGGCAACCCTAAGTACGGCCAGTTGAATCCATAGACTGGCACGAGCCAACCCAGCGAATTGAAACATCTTAGTAGCTGGAGGAAGAGAAAGAAAACTCGATTCCCTGAGTAGCGGCGAGCGAAACGGGAAGAGCCTAAACCAGTGGTTTTTACTGCTGGGGTTGTGGGACGGCAATGTGGACTAGAAAGGTTAGACGAAGCAGCTGAATACTGCACCAGAGGGGGTGAAAGTCCCGTAGTCGAAAACTGAACTAGCCTAGCCGGATCCCGAGTAGCACGGGGCACGTGAAATCCCGTGTGAATCCGCGAGGACCACCTCGTAAGGCTAAATACTCCTGTGTGACCGATAGTGAAACAGTACCGCGAGGGAAAGGTGAAAAGAACCCCGGGAGGGGAGTGAAATAGAACATGAAACCGTAAGCCTACAAGCAGTCGGAGTCCGATTTAACGGATGACGGCGTGCCTGTTGAAGAATGAGCCGGCGACTTATAGGCACTGGCGGGTTAAGGCGGAAATGCCGGAGCCAGAGGGAAACCGAGTCTGATAAGGGCGACTATGTCAGTGTTTATAGACCCGAACCCGGGTGATCTAACCATGTCCAGGATGAAGCTTGGGTAACACCAAGTGGAGGTCCGCACCGACCAATGTTGAAAAATTGGCGGATGAGGTGTGGTTAGGGGTGAAATGCCAATCGAACCCGGAGCTAGCTGGTTCTCCCCGAAATGTGTTTAGGCGCAGCGGTAACGATTATAACTGGGGGGTAAAGCACTGATTCGGTGCGGGCTGCGAGAGCGGTACCAAATCGAGTCAAACTCTGAATACCCAGTGCACACGTTGCCAGTGAGACGGTGGGGGATAAGCTTCATCGTCGAGAGGGAAACAGCCCAGACCACCAGCTAAGGTCCCCAAATTAACACTAAGTGGGAAAGGAGGTGGGAGTGCAGAGACAACCAGGAGGTTTGCCTAGAAGCAGCCATCCTTGAAAGAGTGCGTAATAGCTCACTGGTCAAGCGCTCCTGCGCCGAAAATGAATGGGACTAAGTGTTATACCGAAGCTGTGGACTTACTACGTAAGTGGTAGGGGAGCGTTCTGTAGTAGTTAGAAGCATTAGCGAAAGCAGGTGTGGACGAATCAGAAGTGAGAATGTCGGCTTGAGTAGCGAAAACATTGGTGAGAATCCAATGCCCCGAAACCCTAAGGGTTCCTCCGGAAGGCTCGTCCGCGGAGGGTTAGTCGGGACCTAAGGCGAGGCCGAAAGGCGTAGTCGATGGCCAACGGGTTAACATTCCCGTACCGACGTTAGATTGTGAAGAGGGACGGAGAAGGCTAAGCCAGCCGGATGTTGGTTACCGGCGTAAGTGTTCAAGGTGATGAGGGTCGGCGAAAACGACCTGAGCTGAGGCACGAGTCCGACCCGCTACGGCGGGGAAGTGGTGTATGTCAGGCTTCCAAGAAAAGCTCTATCCACGTTAATCTAACGTTGCCCGTACCCGAAACCGACACAGGTAGGGAGGTTGAGAATACCAAGGGGCGCGAGATAACTCTCTCTAAGGAACTCGGCAAAATGGCCCCGTAACTTCGGGAGAAGGGGTGCCACCGAGAGGTGGTCGCAGTGAAGAGTCCCAGGCGACTGTTTACCAAAAACACAGGTCTCCGCTAAGTCGCAAGACGATGTATGGGGGCTGACGCCTGCCCAGTGCCGGAAGGTTAAGGAAGTGGGTTAGCTTCGGCGAAGCTCGCGACTGAAGCCCCGGTGAACGGCGGCCGTAACTATAACGGTCCTAAGGTAGCGAAATTCCTTGTCGGGTAAG
>JBQLZH010000027.1:0-6639 GCA_052168175.1 Kiloniellales bacterium | reverse complement strand
CGCTCATCGGCATCGGCGCGAAAGCTTGGGCCGACAGCGGCTTCGACTGGCTGATGTTCTTCTCGGTCATGAACGCCAATTACGTCGGCTCGCTCTTCGTCGCCGCAGGCCACGTCGGGCTCGTCGCCCTCCTGGTGAAGTCGGGCGCGATCCCGTGGCTCGCGCGACGCCTCGCCGCCGTGGGGCAGATGGCGTTCACCAACTACATCGCGCACTCGGTGATCTGCGCGTTGCTCTTTTACGGCTACGGCTTCGGGCTGTGGGGCGAGGTCAGCCGCCTGGGCCTGTGGGGCATCGTGCTGCTGATCTGGACCGCGCAGTTGCTCTGGAGCCCGTGGTGGCTCGCACGCTTCCGCTTCGGGCCGCTCGAATGGCTGTGGCGCTCGCTCACCTACTGGAAGCGCCAGCCGATGCGCCGCGCCCCGGCCTGACCGCGCTCAGCGGCCGGCCTTCTGCGCCAGTTCCGCGAGCGCCTTCACATCCCGCTGCTCCACGACCTTCGCGATCGTCGCCTTCGGCACACCGAGGTTCCCCAGCGCGGTTTCCGCGGCCTTCCACAGCCGGTTCGCCTTCTTCGGGTCGTCGCACAGGTACAACTCGGACACGGCCTCCGCGAGTTTCGTCGCGTAGATGGTGTCCTTGTGCTCGTAGTACCGGTTGACGACGCCCTTCTGGTATTTCGTGAGGTGCTGTCCCTTGGCCATGGGCTCAGCGTACGCCGCCGCGACGCCGCGAAGCCAGCCGCCCCTCGAACCAATCACGCACCGCGCTCCCGCACGGTTCGCCGTCTCCTCCCAGCGGCGCCGCCAGAACCTGCTTCGCGGAGAGTTTGATCGCACCGGGCGACAACGCCGCGCCGGAGTGCTCACGCACCGCCCACGCCGTCGCCTCGGGCGAGAGCAGCGCCCGGTGCGCACGCCGGAGGTCGCCGATCGGATCAAGCGACCCGCGTTTCGCGGTGATGGTGATCACCGGCACGCACGGCGCCAGATGCCCCGCTTCGTCGAACACCGGTTCGAGCACACGCGTCTGCGTCGCCAGCAGGATCTTCGGCACGAGCCGCGACGTCAGCCACGGCCCAAGGTCGGTCTCGCGCTCCAATCGCGCACGATCGATGCGCGGAGCGTCCCAGCGCCGCTTCAGTACCCGCGCGGGACGGACGCCCCACAGCAGCCAATCCCGATCGATCAGTCCCGACGTAATGAGCCGCGGAAACGCACGCTCGAGATCATCCCAAGACCGCGCACGAGCGTCTCGGTCCTCCACGATGCAGCCGCGCAGCCCGTAGTACTGGTCGCGGAAGTCCGCGGTCGCGTCCACGATCTCGCCCAGCGTCCCGCGGGCGCGCGGTTCGCTCTCGGGCGCATCGCTCTCCGGGAGCAGGTGCGCCCATCCGCCGCCGCGCGGCGCACTCGCCTCAGTAACCGGCGTCGGCGGGATGCCCACGCATCGGCCTGTGCTCGCGCTCGCCGTCCCTCTCCGCACCACCGGCGCGCACACCCGCACGCTCGCGTCGAACACGGGGCGATCATCAAACCAGACGGCGTCGACCGCGCATTCCCGGGCCACGCGTTCGCGCACGCCCAGCGCATCGCGCGTCGACAGCACCGATCGGGGAAGCACCAACGCGCAGCGCCCGTCGTCGCGCAGCAGCATCGTCGAGAGCAACCAGAACGCCGCGGCCGCGTCGGCGTAGCCCTTCACCACGCCCCCCGACCACTCCCGGACCGCAGCCGCGGTCGCGCGGGAGGACGCGGTCGCCTCTTCCAACTGGTTCAGGTACGGCGGATTGCCCACCACCGCGTCGAAACGCCGCGCACCGAACAGCCCGGGACCGTCCGACAGCGCGTCCGCGGCGCGAACATCAACCTTCGCTCGTGCTGCGAGTCCTCCGAGCCGCTCCGCGCACGCCCGCACGGCGCGGCCGTCGATATCGACTCCGACGATGCAGCGCTCGATCACGCGGCGAGCCGCGTCGCGAACACCCAGCGATTCCGCCGCGGCGATCAGGCGTTTCGACGCGGGCACGAGAAACGCCCCGTCCCCACAGGCAGGATCAAGGACGCGCAGCCCGAACAACGCGTCAACGGGCCGCGCGCCGGCGAGCGCGACCGCGATCGCGGGGTCCAGCGCACGATCCAGCAGCGCGTCGACCAGCGCGGGCGGCGTGTAGAACGCCCCGAGCGCACGGCGTTCGGCTGGTGTTCGAACTGCGGCGGTCTGCGACATGCACGATTGCATCGGTTTTCTTGGGACGATGACGCGAATTCGCGTCCCGGATCACGGCTGCGCGTGGTCGCTCATCGTTTCGTGCCTCGGCCGGTACACGGGAAGGTTGAGCCCCCACACGATCGCGGCGGCCCGAAGCGCGAACCCGATCGCGAACCCACCCGCCGCGATGATCGGGACCGGCGCGCCCGCCTCGAACAGCAGGACCGTCGTCGAGGCGCCCAGCAGCGCCGCCGTGATGTACACGTCCCGATGCAGCACGATCGGCAACTCGTTGCGGATGATGTCGCGGATCACGCCGCCCCCCGTCGCGGTGACGGCGCCCATCATCGCGGCAACGACAGGCCGCGCCCCCTCGTTCAGCGCGATCCCGGCCCCGATCACCGCGAAGAGCGCGAGCCCGAGCGCGTCGAACCAGAGCAGCAGCCGCTTGTACGAGCCGACGCGCTCGGCGCCGAACCAGGTAATCGCGGCGCCGGCGACACAGATCGCGATATAGAACGGCTCGCGCGCCCAGAACACACCGGGCCTGTTCAGCAGCACGTCGCGGAGCGTCCCGCCGCCCACTCCGGTCACGAACGCAAGGAGAACGAAGCCGCCGAAGTCGAGCCGCTTCTGCGCCGCGGCCAGGGCCCCGGCGATCGCGAAGACGAGGGTCCCCAGGTAATCGCCCGTGACGAGGAGGGTGTTCATGCGCGACGATTGTCTCGAATTCCGGAGCGGAGACAACTTCGCGAATCGGGATCAAAGAAGCCCGGCCGAACCAAGGCGGCTCAGCCGGGCATTCAGGAGAACGGCGCCGGTGCATCCGGGCCGGTTGGTGGCGGCGGGCTCTCACCCTGTCGTGATCGAGGCCCTCTGGTGCGACGAGCGGGTCGTGTGGCTCTCGTCCGAGTGACGGCGGCCACAGCGGAGGTTGTTGTTGACGTCCCGGACCCCGAGGACAGACTCGGCGGTGCGCTCCGCGTCGAACTTCTCTTCGCGGTCGTCGACCTCGCCCGAGAGCGTGACCTCGCCGTCCTTCACCTCAACCTCGATCTCGCTGGGATTGAACGCGCGGGCCCGCATGAAGCAGTCGCACACATCCTCGCGGATACGGTCGTCGGAGCGGCTGTAGCCCTTCGGGCCGCGTTGCTCGGGGTTGCGGTTGCCGAGGTGCGGATGCGAGGAGATCGGCCCCTGCCCGTATCCCTGCCCCGCGTATCCGCCGCCCGGCGAGTTGCCGGAGCGACCGATGTTCATCGTGCCGGCGCCGTACCGGCGATCCGCCCAGTCGGACTGCGCGCGGTCATATTCACCGCGCGAGTACGCCGCGCCGCGCGGCCATTCCTCGTCTCGCCGTCCGCCGGTCGTGTACTCCGACTCGGGCCGACCCGCCTGCCCGTACTGCGATTCGCGGTACCGGTCGCGAGCGCGCGAACCGTACTCGTTCTGCTCCACGTCGTCGTATCCGCGGCGCGGATAGGGCTGCGGCGTGCGTTCACGCTGGCCGTAGAGACCGCCCTCGCCGTACGGATAACCGCCGCGGCGTTCCCCGCTCCCCGATGGGTAGCCATAGCCGCCTTGGTAGGACTCGCGCTGCGCAGGACGGACGTCCCATCCGGCGCGCGGGCCTTCCTCGCGTTGATCCACGAAGCGGCGGTCGCCGCGGTCCTCGAACGCGTCGGAAACGCCGTCGTTCGGGTTGTTTCTCTCGTATTGCATGGTCATGCCTCCCTTGTCGTGTGCGTGACGGCCGGTCGGACATACCCGGCGCTGCACAGCACTGTGGGGGCAGCGCTGACGGCTGACGGTGAACCTTGCGTAAATCGGGGTTCATGCGCCCAAGCCCGGCGTCATGAGTCGTTTGCGAGGCGAACAAACGTCGCTCTTGGTCGGCTACACTCGCCGCCATATGGCTTCGAGTCTCTTCATCCTGCTCGACGACATCGCGAGCATCCTCGACGACATCTCCGTGCTGACCAAGGTCGCCGCGAAGAAGAGCGCCGGCGTGCTCGGCGACGACCTGGCCCTCAACGCGCAGCAGGTCACCGGGGTTCGCCCGGCGCGCGAACTGCCGGTGGTGTGGGCGGTGGCCAAGGGATCGGTCGTGAACAAGGCGATCCTTGTGCCCGCCGCGATGCTCATCAGCGCCTTCGCGCCGTGGGCGATCACCCCGCTGCTCATCGCCGGCGGCGCGTTCCTGTGCTACGAGGGCGTCGAGAAACTCGCGCACAAGTTTCTGCACTCGGAGCACGCGGGGGATGAGCCGCGCCCTCCCGGCCCTCCTTCGGCCAGGGATCCGGACGCCGAGGCGAAGGCCGCGGCCGACATCGCCGCGCGCGTCGCGAGCGAGAAGAAGAAGATCCGCGGCGCCATCAAGACCGACTTCATCCTGTCCGCGGAGATCATCGTCATCACGCTCGGGACGGTCGCGGACGAGCCGTTCGCGCAGCGGCTCGGCGTTCTCATCGCGATCGCCGCGCTGATGACCGTCGGCGTGTACGGCCTCGTCGCGGGGATCGTGAAACTCGACGACGTCGGGCTCGCGCTCTCCACACGGTCGGGCGCCGCCACGCGCGCGGTCGGGCGGGCGATCCTCGCCGCCGCGCCGTGGCTCATGCGGTTCCTCTCGGTCGCGGGCACGGCGGCCATGTTCCTCGTCGGCGGCGGCATCCTCGTCCACGGCGTCGAACCGCTCCACCACCTCAGCGACCACCTGCGCCATGACATGATCCAGCCCTGGCGCACGATCACGGGGATCGCGTTCGATGGTGTGATCGGGGTGCTTCTGGGAGCGCTGGCGCTAGGTGCGATTAGACTTGTGACGAAACTGCTACCACAACGTCGCAGCGCCTGAAGCGATGTACACGGAGCGATTCGATGCCTGACGCAGACCCATCGCGAGAATACACAACGCTCGCATCAAGATCTAATCACGATCCCCTCGCACGGATCGCGCGCTCTACGCTCATCACCATGCCCGTCCGCACTATTGCGGCCGGCATCCTTCTAGCATGGCTGGTTATCGGAATTCTTTCCGTTATCGTGTGGCTCTTGATGGTTCTCATCGGGCTAGCCATCGCTGGATCGGTCTGATTGCACGTCACTCCACGCGGATCACGACGAACGTCAGGTCGTCGTCCTGCGCTGCTGCGCCCCGGTGCTCGGCGAGCGCGTCACGGATCGCCTCGCTGATCTCCGCCGACGATCGTTTCGCGTTCGTCCGCAGCAGGTCGCGAAGACGGTCCATGCCGAAGAGCGACTTGTCCTCGCCTTTCGTTTCCCAGAGCCCGTCGGTCGCCGCGAGGATGATCGATCCCGGCGCGAGCCCGCGCTCGACGTGCTCGCGGTACGACTCTCCCGCCATGATCCCGAGGGGCAGCCCCCATCCCTCGTATTCCGGGAACGAGTCGGTCGCGGCGTCGTAGACGATCGGCGCGCCGTGCCCCGCGGACGCCCAGCGGATCTCGCGGCGGGTCGCGTCGATGGTCATCAGTTGCATCGTCATGAACCGCATGCCCTGCGTGTCGGCGACCAGCATCTCGTTGAGATGGTCAAGGAAGTCCGCGAGCGAACCGGGCACCGACGCGCGACTGCGCAGGATGCCCCGGGCGGTGGCCATCAGCATCGCCGCGGCGACGCCGTGGCCCATCACGTCGCCGATCGCCACGACCGCGGCGTTCTCGTCCGCGTCCGACACGTCGAGGAAGTCGTAGTAATCGCCGCCGGTCTCGTCGCAGTACGTGGAATGGCCGGCGATATCGAGCCCGCGCACCGACGGCGAGTCCGAGGGCAGCAAGTTGCGCTGCACCTCCATCGCGAGGGACAGCGACTCGCGCATCCGCATCCGATCGCGCAGACCCGCCGTCATTTCGTTGATCTCCGAAGCGAGCCCCTCGTACTCCGGCGCGTGCCGGATCGCGACTTCGGTGTCGAGATCGCCCTGCCCGATGCGGCGCACGCCGCGGACGATCGTCAGCAGCGGCGCGACCAGCCAGCGCGCCGCGAGCACCCCGACCGCCGCGGCGAGCGCGACGGCCACCGCGCTCGCGATCGAACTGCGACGGAAACCCGCGTCGATCGCCGCCGTGAAATCCCGCTCGGGGATCACGGTGAGCAGCGTCCAGTCGAGCCCGACGCCTCCCCCGATCGAAGACGCGAGCGTCAGGTGCGGCTCGCCCGCGATGAGCATTTCCGCGTGCCGGTCCTCGACGACGTGGCCCTCGCCCAACCGTTGCGCGGCCTCGGCGAGCCGCCAATCGGCGGCGTCGGCCGCCGCGATGCGATCTCCGTCGCGCGTCGTGACCGGCGTGTCATTCGAGACCGCGAGGAGCGCGCCGTTGCGATCCAGTAAAGCCGCAACGCCGGTCTGGCCCACCTCCTCCAGCAGTCTCTCGTAGCGACCGGGCAGATGTTTGGCCGCCTGGG
>JBQLZH010000026.1:0-7227 GCA_052168175.1 Kiloniellales bacterium | reverse complement strand
GTGGGACGCCGCGAGTTGGCCCATCAGGCCGCCCGCGAAACTGTCGCCCGCGCCCGTGGGGTCGACGACGACCTCGGTGGGGTACGCCGGGAGCGCGGCCACGCCGTCCTTGTGCACGAGCACCGCGCCGTGCTCGCCCTTCTTGATGAGCGCGAACGTCGGCCCCATGCCGAGGATCTTCTTACCCGCGGTGATCGGGTTGCGCTTCCCGGTCAGCAGGCGCGCCTCCTCGTCGTTGAGCACGAGCCCGTCGATCTTGTCCAGCAGCGCGACCAGATCGTCGCGGGCGGTGTCGATCCACAGGTTCATCGTGTCCGCGACCGCGAGTTCGTGGTCGGGGAAGTGGCTCAGCAGGTCCATCTGCACCTTGGGGTGCGTGTTCGCGAGGAAGACGAAGCGAGAATCCCGGTACGCCTCGGGCGGGATCGGGGGCTTTTCGGCGACGACACCCAGTTCGGTGAACAGCGTCTCGCGGCTGTTCATGTCGTCGAAGTAGCGCCCGCCCCACGCGAACGTCTTGCTCTCGTCGCGGAGTTCGATGCCCTCGACGCTGATGCTCGGGAAGTGGGTGAAGACCCTGCGGTAGTCGTCGTGGAAGTCGCCGCCGACGGCCGCCACCATGCGCACGGGGGTGAAGTACGACGCCGCCGCCGCGAAGTAGGTGCACGACCCTCCCAGCACCGCCTCGGCCGAGCCGTGGGGCGTGTGGATGGTGTCGATGCCGATGGTTCCCGTCACGATCAGACTCATGCGTTGGCGTCTCCTGGAAGCACGAGGGCGGCGAGTGGACGAGCCAGTCTACGCCCCTTGCTCGGGTTCGGGCGTGTTGTCGGTGCTACGCTCCCTGCCTATGGCCCAGGTGATCACACGCTTTGCCCCTTCGCCCACCGGATGGCTGCACGTCGGCGGCGCGCGCACCGCGCTGTTCTGCTACGCGTTCGCCAAACGCCACAGTGGCTCGTTCCTCCTGCGCATCGAGGACACCGACCAGGCGCGCTCGAGCGAGGACTTCACCCGCGGCATCCTCCAGGACATGGCGTGGCTCGGCATCGCGTGGGACGAAGGACCTTCCTTCACCGACGCGCACGGCGCCACGTTCGGCGGGGACCCGCGCGGCGTCGCGCCGTTCGAGCAGAGCAAACGCCTCGATCTCTACAACAAGGAGATCGAGCGACTGATGGCCGAGGGCAAGGCGTACGCCGCGTTCGATTCCGCGGAAGACCTCGACGCGAAGCGCAAGGCTGCCATCGCGCGCAAGGAGGCGTACCGCTACGACCGCGCCGCCCTTGAGATCCCGAAGGAAGAGCGCGACCGCCGCGTCGCGTCGGGCGAGCCCCACGTCGTGCGCTTCCGCTGCCCGGACGACGACATCGTGGTCATCGACGAGGTGCTCGGCGAGGTGCGCGTCGGCGCGGGCGAGGTCGACGACTTCGTGATCCGCAAGACCGACGGGTTCCCGACGTACCACCTCAGCGTGGTGGTCGACGACGAGTCGATGGACGTGACCCACGTGCTCCGAGGGCAGGAGCACCTGTACAACACGCCCAAGCACGTCGCGCTGCAGAAGGCTCTGGGGTATTCCACGCCGAAGTACGCCCACATGCCGCTGATCTTCAACATGCAGGGCGCGAAGATGAGCAAGCGCGAGCGCGACCAGGCCGCACGCAAGGCGTGCAACGAGGCGAACCTCGACGCGTCGCCCACGCCCGCCATCGACGATACGCTCTTCGCGCGCTGGCTCGACGACAAGACCATGCAACTCCCCGCGGAGCAACTGGAGCCGCTCGCTTCAGCGATCGGCCTCTCGCTCCCCGAGGTGACGGTCAACGACTTCCGCCGGGCGGGATACCTGCCCGAGGTCATCAACAACTTCGTGTCGTTGCTCGGGTGGTCGCCCCCGGCCGAAGCCGGCGAGAACATCGAGAAGTTCGATATCCCGTTCCTCGTGAAGTGGTTCGACCTCTCGCGCATCGGGAAGACCAACGCGCGGTTCGACCGCGTCAAACTGCTCGCGTTCAATACCGACGCGATCGCCGCGATGTCCGATGAGGAGTTCGCCCGGCGCTGGCGGGAATGGTGCGAGCGGCACGCCCCCGACATCACGAGCGAGATCACCGGCGCGACGTTCGACGTGCTCGCCGCCGCGGTGCGGCCGCGGAGCAAGACGTTCGTCGACGCCGCGGAGCAGAGCCGTTTCGCGCTCCGCGAGGCGGACACGGTCGTCTACGACGGGAAGGCCGTCGAGAAGAACCTGCGCAAGAACGACGACGAGGGGCTGGGCGTGCTGCGCGCGCTGCGCGACGAGATCGCGGGCATCGAGCCGTTCACCGCCGAGACGGTCAACGCCGCGCTGCACTCGTTCGCCGAGGCGCGGTCGCTGGGCATGGGCAAGGTGGCGCAGCCGCTGCGTGTGGCGCTCACGGGATCGACCGTCAGCCCGCCCATCGGCGAGACGCTCGCGGTGCTGGGCAAGGCGCGGACGCTGGCGCGCATCGAGGCGTGTCTGGGCGCGCACGGCTGAGCCGCGTCACGCCTTCGAAGCGTCGTGCAGCGTGCGGCGCATGAGGTAGGCGAACGACCCGATCGCCGCGGGCGAGTCGGGGTCGGCGTCTGCGGGCGGGCGGCGCTGGACGTACGAGCCGTCGGGCTGCATCTCCCACGCGTCGCGGTGGTCGGCGAGGTCTGCTTCGATGATCTCGTGGAGTTTCCGGCGCGCGGCCGAGTCGAGCACGGGCGTGGCCGCCTCGACGCGGTGGTCGAGGTTGCGGTACATCCAGTCGGCGCTGCCCATGTACCACTCGCCCTCGAGCGGGTCGTCCTTGCCGGCGCCGAAGTGGAAGATGCGCGAGTGCTCGAGGAATCGCCCCATGCTCGAGAGCACACGGATATTCTCGCTCAGCCCCGGGGTCCCGGCGCGCAGGCAGCAGAAGCCGCGCACGATGAGGTCGATCTGCACGCCGGCGCACGACGCCTCGTAGAGTTTGTCGATGATCGCGCTTGCTTCGAGCTGGTTCATCTTTGCTTTGATGCGTCCTTCGCCGCCGGCGCGAGCGATCTCGATCTCGCGGTCGATCTTGTCGGTGAAGGCCTTGCGCATCATGGTCGGCGCGACGAGCATGCGCTTCCAGTCGCGCTTGCGCGAGCGTCCGGTCAGCAGGTTGAACAGGTTGATCACGTCCTCGGTGATCTCGGGATCGCACGTCAGCAGGCCGAGGTCGGTGTAGAGTTCGGCGGTGCGGGAGTTGTAGTTGCCCGTTCCCACGTGGGCGTAGCAGCGTAGACCCCCGGGCGCGTCGGGTTCGCGGCGGACCACGAGCGAGGTCTTGGTGTGCGTCTTGAGGCCCACGACGCCGTACGCGACGTGCACGCCGTGCTTCTCGAGTTCCTTGGCGCGTTCGACGTTGTTCATCTCGTCGAATCGTGCGCGGACCTCGACGAGGCACGCGACCGATTTGCCGTTCTCCGCGGCGCGGGCGAGTTCTGGCACGAAGGGCGAGTCCGCGCTCGTGCGGTAAATCGTCTGCTTGATCGCCAGCGTGTCCTTGTCGCGGGCGGCGGCGCGGATGAACCGCTCGGTGCTCGCCTGGAACGAGTCGTAGGGGTGATGCACCAGGACGTCGCCGCGCCTGATGACCGCGAAGATGTCCGCGTCTTCGTCGGCGAGCCGGGGCGGGGCGACGGGCGTCCACGTCGGGAAACGGTGGTCGGGCATCCCGAGTGATGCGACCTGGAAGAGCGCGGTGTAGTCCATCGGCCCGCGACGCTCGTAGACGTCGCCGGGGTGGAGCGCGAGCCCGTCGACGAGGTCTTCGAGGAAGGCGGGGTCGGCGGAGGCGTTGAGTTCCAGGCGCACGGCACGCGCGAATCGGCGCTGCTTGAGTTCGCTTTCGATCGTGTCCAGCAGGTCGTCGGCGTCTTCGGCATCGCTCTCGATGTCGGCGTTGCGCGTCACGCGGAAGGGCATGACCTGCTGGATGATCATCCCGGGGAAGAGGTCGTCCAGGTTGGTGCGGATGACATCGGTGAGGTAGACAAGCCGGAGGGGCTTGTCCTGCGCTGGCGGAACTAGCATCTCGCCCGGTTCGTCGGCGCGCACCAGGCGCGGGATCGCGTTGGGAACCTTGACGCGGGCGAACAGCGGCTCGTCGACGCGGTCCGGGCTGCTCACCATCACGCCGATCGAGATGCTGAGGTTCGAGATGAACGGGAAGCGGTGGCCCGGGTCCACCGCGAGCGGCGTGAGGACCGGGAAGACGCTCGTCTGGAACCACCGCTCCAGGCGGGCGCGCTCCTCGTCGGTCGCGTCTTCGATGGGGATGATCTCGACGCCCTGCTGCGCGAGCGCGGGGAGCAGGTCCTGCTCGTAGCAGTCGGCGCACTGATCGAGGAGGTCGATGCAGATGCGGCGGATGGCGTCGAGTTGCTCGCCGGGCGTCATGCCGTCGATGGAGCGCTTCGTGACGCTGGCGGCGATCTGGCGTTTCAGCCCGCCGACGCGCTTCATGAAGTACTCGTCGAGGTTGTTGTGGAAGATCGCGAGGAACTTCACGCGCTCGAGCAGCGGGTTGCGCGGGTCCTGCGCCATTTCAAGAACGCGCTTGTTGAAGCGCAGCCACTGCACCTCTCGGTTGAGGTAGCGCTGCTCGGGGGGAACGGCCTGCACGGCGGCGGCGAGATCCTCGAGCGATTCCTGCCGCGCAGCGATGGCCCGCGGCCGCTCGGGGCGGACCGGAGCGGGACGCTCGCCCTCGCCGTTCTCGGTGGGGCGGAGGTCGTGCTGGCTCGAACGGGCGGTGCTCATGCGTGGCTCTGGGGCTGGGATCCTCGGTGTATTCGGACCTTGATCGGCGAAGGTTCGGCCCGGCTGAAGCCGAGCGCGGTCTGACCTCCCGACTTAGCGCGCCTGTTCGGGCCCCGGGGGGTGGTAGGTTGCGGCGCACCCGGGCGCCTCGGTGACGCGGACGGACTCGACGCGCACGCCGCGGGCCGCGTCGGCGGAAGGGATCCCCTCGGCGACGGCCTCGGCGAGGTGCTTCGCGACGAGTTCGGCGGTGGGATTCACGCGGTCGAAGGGCGGGACCTCGTTGAGATTGCGGTTGTGGAAGCGTTCGGTGGCCGTTCGGAGTGCGCCTTCGATCGCGTGGAAATCGCAGAGCAGGCCTTCGACGTCGAGGGTCGGCCCGGCGAGCGTGACGGTGACGCGCCAGTTGTGGCCGTGCAAGGGTTCACGCTCTCCGCGGAGCATGATCGCGTGCGCGGCGGCGAATTCGGTCTCGACGGTCAGGCGGTACATCGATGGATTCTAGTGCGTCCCGTGTTGTGCACTGTGAACGATGGATGAAGACGCGCTGCGACAGGCCGGCGGATGCGCTATTCTCCGCCCAGCTCAGAGTCCCCTCAGATTCAGACGGAGCGCGCATGGGGTTGACGGAGAAGAACGGGGTATCGGACGCGCCGCTGATGCTCTCGGTGAGCGGGTGCCGCGGAATCGTCGGCGCGACGATGACGCCCGAGGCGGCGGCCAGGTTCGCGGGCGCGTTCGTCGGTTGGCTGTCGCAGCGAGGGGGGGGCGCGTCGCCCACGATTGTGTTCGGCAAGGACGGCCGCGCCGGCAACGAGGCGTTGCACATGGCGGCGGTCTCCGGGCTGCTGGCGGCCGGCGCGCGGGTGATCGACCTGGGCGTCGCGGCGACGCCGACCGTCGGCGTGATGGTCGAGCACCACGGCGCGCAGGGCGGGCTGATCCTGACGGCGAGCCACAACCCCGCGCAGTGGAACGGGCTGAAGTGCCTGGCTGTGGATCCGGCTTCCGGGCGTGTGTCGGCGCCGAGCGCGAGCGACGCATCGGGGATCATCGCGCGGTTCCGGGACGGGCGCGTCGCGCTGGCGGCGCACGACGCGCAGGGAACGCTGAACCACGACGCGACGGGCGAGCACGCGCACGTGGCGAAGGTGCTGAACGCGCTGAACCCGATCGCGTCGCCGCACGACATCCGCGAGAAAGAGTTCCGCGTTGCGGTCGACTCGGTGAACGCCAGCGGCGCGAATGGGGCGCGGCTGCTGCTCGAGGCGCTGGGGTGCGACCTCACCCACCTGCACGCGGACGGGAGCGGGGTGTTCCCGCACAGCCCCGAGCCCACGGCGGAGAACCTCGCGGGGTTCTCCGAGGAAGTGCGCTCAGCGAAGGCGCAGGTCGGCTTTGCGCAGGACACCGACGCCGATCGGCTGGCGCTGCTCGACGAGCGCGGCGAGTACGTGGGCGAGGAATACACGCTCGCGCTGGCGGCCCGGGCCGTGCTGGAGTTCGACGCATCGGCGCGCGGGAAACCGCTGGCGGCGAACCTGTCGACGAGCCGGATGATCGACGACGTGGCCGCGAAGTTCGGCGTCGGCGAGGCGCTGCGTACGCCGGTGGGGGAGGCGAACGTCGTCGAGGCGATGCGTTCGAGCGGCTCGGTGCTCGGCGGGGAGGGCAACGGCGGCGTGATCTGGACGCCCGTCGTGATGATCCGCGATTCGCTGGGCGCGATGGCGCTGGTGCTCGCGCTGATGGCGCGCACGGGCAAGTCGCTGTCCGAACTGGTTCGCGAGATCCCGGCGTACGTCATCGAGAAGCGCAAGGCGCCGGTGCGCGAAGGGCTGGCCGAGCGCGCGTGCGCGGCGATCGCCGAGCAGTTCGTGGGCGGGAAGGTCGACACGCAGGACGGCGTGCGCGTCGATTTCGACGGCGGGGGCGAGGAGCCCGCGTGGATCCACGTCCGGGCCAGCAACACCGAGCCGATCATCCGGCTGATCGCGGAGGCGCGTTCCGCCGATCGCGCGGCGCAGCTGCTCGACGAGGCGCAGCGCGTCGTCGAGGGTCTGTGAGCGTCAGTCGCGGGTGAGGATGTCCTCGATCTCGCCTCGGCGGAGTTCGTCGCGGATGAACCGGAGGTCGTCGAGGTCGGCGTCGGCGTCGCAGTCCGCGTCGACGATGGACTCGTTCTGCGCGTGCAGGTCGCCCACGGTGAAGCGGCCGTCCATGTCGATATCGACGCGCTGGAGCGACGGGCCGAAGGTCACGCGCGCGAGCGGATCGCCGACGGGCGTGTTCTGCCAGGAAAGGCCGGGGATCGAGGTGTACGCGGCCTCGGCGAAGGTGAGCCCGTCGAGGTAGAAGTTGCGGACGAACCATTCATTCGCAAAGGAAGGTCTAGTCATCGACCCCGGCAGCGCCACATCAGCGGT
>JBQLZH010000025.1:0-9569 GCA_052168175.1 Kiloniellales bacterium | reverse complement strand
AACATCTGCTGCGTCGGCGACGACGACCAGTCGATCTACGGCTGGCGCGGCGCCGAGGTCGGCAACATTCTGCGCTTCGAACAGGACTTTCCCGGCGCGAAGGTGATTCGGCTGGAGCGCAACTACCGCTCCACCCCGACCATTCTGGGGGCTGCGTCCGGCCTGATTGCGAAGAACGAGGGACGGCTGGGCAAGACGCTCTGGACCGAGGGCGATCCGGGCGAGCACATCCGCGTGCGCGGCTTATGGGACGGAGAGGCGGAGGCGCGCTTCGTCGGCGAAGAAATCGAGGCCCTGCAACGCGCCGGCGAGTCGCTGGGCGGTATGGCGATCCTATTGCGCACCACGGCGCTGATGCGCGAGTTCGAGGATCGTTTCAATGCCATCGGTCTGCCGCACCGGATCGTCGGCGGGCCTCGTTTCTACGAGCGGCTGGAGGTGCGCGACGCGCTCGCCTATCTGCGCGTGGTGGCACAACCGGCCGACGACCTGGCCTTCGAACGGATCGTCAATAAGCCCAAGCGCGGTTTGGGCGAAGCGACTTTGAAACAGCTTCGCCAGGTGGCTCGTGCGCAGAGTCTGCCGCTGCTGGAGACGGCGCGGCGCTTGATCGCAACCGACGAGTTGAAACCGAAGGCGCGTAAGGCCCTGACCGACGTGGTCGAGAGCTTTCTGCGTTGGCGGCAAGCGGCCGAGGAACTGCCGCATACGGAGTTGGCGGAGACGGTGCTGGAAGAGTCGGGCTACATCGAGATGTGGCGCCAGGACACGGCAATCGAGGCGCCTGGCCGGCTGGAGAACCTGGTGGCGCTGGTCGACGGCATGGCCGACTTCGAGAATCTTCAGGGATTTCTCGAACACGTCGGTCTGGTGATGGAGAACCTGCAAGAGACCGGCGGCGAGCAGGTTTCGATCATGACCCTGCATGCGGCCAAGGGCCTCGAGTTCGATACGGTCTTCCTGGCAGGCTGGGAGGAGGGGTTGTTCCCCAACCAGCGTGCGCTCGATGAGACCGGTCTCCGTGGCCTCGAGGAAGAGCGGCGGCTCGCCTACGTGGGATTGACTCGAGCGCGCCGGCGGCTGTTCGTGACCTTCGCGGCCAATCGACGGCTGCACGGTTCCTGGGCGGCGGCCATCCCGTCGCGTTTCGTCGACGAGCTGCCGGCAGAGCATGTCGAAGTGGAGTCGGAGCAAGGCCTCTACGGGCAGGCCACGGCCGCCTGGGGCGGCAGCTTCGGGCGTTTCGGCGCCGAAGAGGATCCCTTCGGTCCGCGGCGTGTTTCGCCTGGCATGAGCCGCGCCCAACGCTATGCAAAGGACTCGCGTCCTTTCATCGATGGTACAGCCACCGTCGTGGAGTCGCTGCCGGCTCAGGACGGTTTCGCCACTGGCGAACGCGTTTTCCACACCAAATTCGGTTATGGCACTGTGGTCCGAAGGGAAGGCGAGAAGCTGACCGTCGCGTTCGACCACTCCGGCGAAAAGCGCGTCATGGCAGCCTTCCTCGTGCCGGCGGATCAGGCTGGCTGACGCTCATGTCCGATGCGATTTGGGAACTGCGCCTGCAGGTGCCTGAGGCGGCAACGCCGCTGTTTGAAACGGCGCTGGAGCAGGTCGACGGCGCTGCACTGTCGGTCGGTGGGTCGGATCGCCAGGGGCAGGTGCCCTTGACGCTTTATCTCGGTGAAGAACCGGATCGCGTGGAAATCACGGCACGGCTGGCGGCGGCGGCGGCGGCGGTCGGGATAAGCACGCCCGACTTTACCTGCGACCTCATGCCGGAAATCGACTGGGTGGCGGAAAGCCAGGCCGGGTTGCCGGCCGTCCGGAGCGGTCGGATCTGGGTTTACGGCAGTCATGTCGCGGAGACGCCGCCGCCGTCCTGCATCGCCTTGCAGATCGACGCCAATGTCGCCTTCGGCACCGGCCGACACGAAACCACGCGGCTCTGTCTCCAGCTCTTGCAGGATCTTGCGCGCCGCCGCCGCAGGGAGAGGGTATTGGACCTCGGTTGCGGCTCTGGTCTGCTGGCCTTGGCCGCTGCGCGCCTCTGGCCGACGGCCCAGGTCATTGCAAGCGATCTCGACGCGCCCTCCATCCGGGTGGCACGCGAAAACGCCCGGCTGAACGGCTTCGCGCCCGGTCGGATCGTCTTCGATGTGGGGGTTGGCTATGGCGCGCCGGACGTGCGTCGGAGCGGCCCCTACGATCTGATCGTGGCCAACATCCTGGCGGGCCCGCTGATGACGCTGGCCCAGGAGACATCTGCCGCCCTCCTGCCGGGTGGTGTGGCGGTGCTGTCGGGACTGCTGGTGACGCAGGAGCAGGCCGTTGTTGCGCGTCATCGCGCCGCAGGCCTGCATTTGCAGGCACGGCGGCGGATGGGCGAGTGGTCGGCGTTGCTGCTGAGGAAAGCCTGACCGGCGACGAAAGCCGGCCGAGTAACCGGAGCTTGCCGGGCGATTACCGTGCCGGCACCTGAGTCTGGGCGCAACGGCGAGCCTGCGCGGCGATCTCGCCACGGGGCAGTCCGATGTCGCGCAGAGTGGCGTCGTCCAGCTGCGCCAGAGCCAGCCGAGTCCGGCGGCAGACGATTTCGCGTCGAATGACGCGGAGCAGGCTCGGCAGGCCAAGGAACTTGGCAATGCTGCGAAGACTGTCTTGGATGGCTTCGGCCTGCAGGCGCTTTGCCTCGGCGACGATCAACTGGGTCGCCAGTGGCGTCCCAAAGGTCTTGGCCTTCAGCACCGCATCCAGTTCGCGGTCGGTAAGGCGGGCCATGATGGAAATCCTTTCGCGATTCTTGTCGTTTCGTTTCGTTTTCTTGCGCCCAGATGGTGGTTGCGCGACAGCTTTGAAAAGCACTGTCGAATGGCCGCCCAATCAATGAGGCTTCGACAGAGATAAGCGAGCTAAGCCGTTGTGAAATAGATATTGCTGCGCTGCAGCGTTGCGCGCTTCGCATGCCTGCTTACCCGGGTGTTAACGCCGACTTCATCCACCTTTCGCGGGGTGTCGATACCGGTTCGCAGGCAGTCGGAATTGCAATTCCACTGGAGAGGATCCTGCACTACTTTGATGACATGGATGACGTTTCACCGAGACTGCTTATCTCGCCCGCCGGTTCGGCCGAACGCCTTGCGGCGCTGCGCGCCGAACTCGATCGCCGTGGTCTTGACGGCTTTCTCGTTCCGCGCGCCGACGAGCATCAAGGAGAGTATGTGTCGTCACGTGCCGAGCGGTTGCTCTGGCTGACCGGCTTCTCCGGTTCCGCAGGCCTGGCCGTGGTGTTGCGCGACTCCGGGGCGATCTTCGTCGACGGCCGCTATACGCTGCAGGCCGAGCGCGAGGTGGACACGACTCTCTTCGAACCGCACCACTCGGTCGAGGAGCCGGCGGGCTCCTGGATTGCAGAGCGGCTGAAGAGCGGCAAGCTGGGCTACGATCCGTGGTTACATACGGAAGACCAGGTGAAGCGCCTGAGCGCAGCCTTGAAGCGCAGCGGCACCGAGTTGGTTGCGGCCGAGCCCAATCCCCTGGATGCCGTGTGGCCGGATCAACCAGATCCGCCGCTGACGCCCGCCGTTGCCCACGAGCTGCTGTTTGCCGGCGAAACGTCGGCTGACAAGCGTGCGAAGCTGGCGGGGGAGTTGCGCCGCCAGGGGATCCACGCCGCCGTCTTGACCATGCCGGATTCCATCGCCTGGTTGCTGAATTTGCGCGGCAACGATGTGCCCCGCACGCCCTTGTGTCTGTCCTTCGCCTTGGTCGACGACGAAGGCCAAGTCGACTGGTTCGTCGATGCTCGAAAGGTGACGGCGGACCTGCCGGCACATCTGGGCAATGGCGTGCGCGTTCGGCAGCCGGAAGAGCTGGCGCAGGCGCTTGGCGAACAACGCGACCGCAAGGTGCTGGCGGATCCGACCAGTGCTGCCCAGTGGGTCTTTACCCGCCTAGAGGAGGCGGGCGCTGAAGTCATGCGGGGCGATGACCCCTGTCTGCTACGCAAGGCCCGCAAGAACCCGACGGAACTGGCGGGTGCGCGTGCCGCACATCGCCGCGACGGAACGGCCCTGGTTACGTTCCTGGCCTGGTTGGCGGAAACGGCACCCAACGGCGGCGTCACGGAACTCAGCGCCAGTGACCGTCTCTATCGCCTGCGCGCCGAAGGCGATCGGTTCCGCGATTTGTCCTTCGATACGATTTCCGGCTCCGGTCCGCAGGGCGCGATCATGCACTATCGGGTTACGCCGGAGACTGACCGGGAGCTGCAAACGGGCGAGCTCTATCTTGTCGATTCCGGTGCGCAGTATCTCGATGGAACGACCGATGTCACACGAACGATCGCCATCGGGCCGCCAAGTCCGGAGATGCGACGTCGCTACACGCTGGTGCTCAAGGGTCATGTCGCCATCGCGACGGCACGCTTCCCGGAGGGCACGACCGGCAGCCAGCTGGACAGTCTCGCTCGGCGCCCCTTGTGGGACGAGGGGCTCGACTTCGATCATGGCACCGGACACGGGGTTGGCAGTTACCTCTCGGTACACGAAGGCCCGCAGCGTATCTCCAAGGTACCCAATCGGGTTGCCCTGAAGCCCGGCATGATCATCAGCAACGAACCCGGCTACTATAAGCCCGGTGCCTATGGCATCCGTATTGAGAACCTGGTGGCCGTGCAGCCGGCAGAGCCTGGCAGCAACGACGAGCGCAAGATGCTGGATTTCGAAACGCTCACGCTGGCCCCGTTCGATCAGACTTTGATTGACGTTTCGCTGCTATCAGAGGGCGAGATATCGTGGATCGACGGCTACCATAGCCGCGTGCGTCGGGAGCTTCTTCCCGCCTTGGATGAGCCAGTGAAAACATGGCTCGAAGCCGCGACGGCCCCGCTCGCTGGTCGATAATTGTTTAGTTATACAACTTTATCTTCTATGCTCTATCCAAAGGGGTAAGGTTTAGTTCGTTTGCATAGTATGGCTGCGGGCTGGCTTTCCCGAAATCGCTAAGTCTTAGATCGCTAAAATTGAACTGTTAACGGAGTGCTAAGACGGGCGCAGGACACTGAGTGCAAAGGCGCTAAAAAGAGCGCCGCACACATCCGCGAGAACCTTACAGTGCCCCTGCCGCCTGCCGGCCTGAGTCGCCCGAAACCAACCATGCGCGAGCTGGATGACATTCTGCGCTTGCACGCCCTCTGGCTAGACCGTGAGCGGGCCGGTCGGCGTGCCGACCTGCGTTTTCACGATTTGGCGGGCTTGTCGCTGGTCGGACGACGTTTGGCGAAGTCCTCGCTTGTCGGAGCGCGGCTGGTCGGTTGCGATCTGCGTAATGCGGATTTGATCGGCGCGGATCTGTTCGGTGCCGATCTCACCGACGCTGATCTGCGTGGTGCCGGCTTGGCCGAAACAGACCTGCGCGGAGCCACGCTACAGGGGGCCCGCTTCGACGAGGCCAACCTCAACGCAGCTGATCTGCGCGAAGGTGTGTTGTTGACGGGCAGCGGTCAAACTCCGCCTGTCGCGGCGGCTGACTCCAACAAGCAGATCGTCATGACCGATGCATCGCTGATCTGCGCCCAGATGGAACGGGCCGATCTGGCCGGTGCGAACCTGGTTCGCTGCAATCTGTCCGGTGCCAACCTGCGGCAGGCAAAGCTCTGCGGGGCCGATCTTGGTCAGGCGATCCTGCGGAATGCCGACCTCTCTGCAGCGGATCTGCGCGAGGCGAGCTTGCGCTCAGCCGATCTGACCGCGGCAAAGCTCGACGGTGCCAACGTTGCCGATGCGGATCTCAGCAAGGCAGTGCTGGTCGGTGCCAGCCTGACTGACTGCAATCTGCTGGAGGCCTCGACGCTGGGGACGACGCTACAGCGGAGCGAGGATTCGCGTCAGGCGCCCTTGCGCCGGGCGATTGATGCCCATCGGCGCTGGCTGGAAACTAATGGCCGCCGCGGCGAGCGTGCGGCGCTGAGCGGTGTCAACCTAGAGCGCTGCAGCTTGACCGGCGTCAATCTTTCCGGTGCAGAGCTGGCCGGTGCCAAGATGGATGAAGCGATCCTGAACGAGGCGCTTCTGGTTCTGGCGGACCTCTCCGGAGCTCATTTGCGCGGCGCTGCGTTGCGCCGGGCTCGTTTGACGGGAGCCGATCTGTCGAACGCCGATCTGCGCGATGCCGATCTGACGGAGGCTCGGCTGGACGCCGCGGGTCAGGAAAACCTGCCAGGAGGGCGCCAGCAGCGCCAACTGCGCACGCGTCTAGTCTCCGCGGATCTCTCAGGTGCGGTGCTCTACCACGCCAAGTTGACCGGTGCAGATCTGACCGGCTGGCGCACAGAGCGGGCGATTCTCGCGGGCGCCGAGTGGGATGGCCGGCCCGAAGACTAAGCGGCCATAACATGAGGCGGTCTGAGGACCGGAGTCGAACGACCTTGGCCGAACGACTGGGGCCTTGAGGAGTGTGCGATTGGCTAAATCGGACGACGCTTAGCTCAGAAACTTTGAATGAAGCGCAGTTCGGGGCCTGGATGGCCTTGTGCGAAACGAGCCATTGCGAGCATGGCTTGAATCAGCCCTTCCTCATGATCGAAGGAGTTGGCGTCGGCGAGCGGTTTCAGCTGGCGCCCTTCGCGCAGCGCGAGAACCAGGTGGAGATTCTCTTGCTCGTCCTCTTCGGTCCGGCCGAGGCCGAAGAGTTCCACAACCTCTTCCAGACTCCAGTCGCCGCCGTCGTCCTCCAACAGCAGCTCTAGCGATCCTTCCGGTCCGACGCCCCAGATTCCCGGCTGGCCCGCCGCTTGCGACAGTCCGATTTGCGACATTCTACGGCCTCCCTAAGCTGCCATCCCGTCGGTCCCGGCGCCGCAGACGATGACGCCGACCTTCGCCGTTTCGGCCTCCGGTAGGCAGCCGCTCATCAGTGCAGCCAGCGCCGCCGCTCCCGAGAGCTCGGCGGCGACCCCGCATTCCTGCCAGAGCCAGCGCGCTGCGTCGCGCATCTGCTCGTCCGAGACGAGAACGATCTCCTCGACCAGCCGGTCGATGATCCCGAGATTGATCTCGGCGCTGCGGCGGGGTGCAAGTGTGCCGGCCAGCGTTTCGATCCTCGGCAGCGTGACGAGTTCGCCGGCTGCGACGCTCTCTGCCAGCGTCGGGGCGCCGATCGGTTCTACGCCGACGATCTTCAGATCCGGGTTGAGACCCTTGGCTGCCGTCGCGACGCCGGAGATCAGACCGCCACCGCCGATGGCGACCAGCAGCATGTCGAGATCGGGAGCTTGTTCCAGAAACTCCAGCGCCACCGTGCCTTGACCGGCAATCACGCTCGCTTCGGCGAAGGGGTGAACGTAGTGCAGACCGTCGGTTTCTGCGAATGCGAGCGCGGCGGCGTTGGCCTCATCCCAAACGCTGCCGACGATTCGTACCTCAGCCCCCCAGCTGCGAAGCCGATCGGCTTTGGTTGAGGGCGTGCTTTCGGGCAGGAAAATCACGGCTCGAGTATTGGCGGTCCAGGCTGCGAAGGCGATGGCGAGACCGTGATTGCCGCCGGAGGCTGTGACCAAGCCTCGTGCCGTCTCTTCGGTGTTGAGGGACCGTAGGGTGTTGCTGGCACCGCGCGCCTTGAAGGAGCCGGTTACCTGGAGGGACTCCAGCTTGAACTGAACGGCTGCGGCGGGCAGGCGCTGCCGAGCCGGGTCCGCAGTCAGCACCGGGGTCCGTCGCACCAAGCTTTCGATCCGCGCTGCAGCGGCTTGGATATCCTCCAAGCACACCTGCGGCGCAGACTCTATGTTGGCAGTCGCCGCTTCCGGCGTTTGGCTCATGCCTCCCTCCCGATCAGTGTCAGCCAGTCCTCCTCGCTGAGTATCGTCAACCCCAGCTCCTGCGCCTTGGTGGCTTTTGAGCCTGCATCCGCTCCCACCACCACATAGTCGGTTTTCTTCGAGACGGAGCCAGCGACCTTGGCGCCACGCGATTCCGCCGACGCCTTGGCTTCGCCGCGGCTCATGGTCGCCAGTGTGCCGGTGAAGACGACTGTCTTGCCTGCCACCGGGGAGTCGGTCGTTTCCGGTTGCGCTGCCGCTTCCACAGTCAGCCGCGCCTCCAACTGGCGTACGACCTCGAGGTTGTGGGGCTCCGCGAAGAAACCGCAGATCTCGTCGGCGACGCTGGTGCCGATCGAGTGGATGTTGCAAAGATCAGCATAGTGCTCGCCGACCAACTCAGGTTTCTTCGCCTCTGGCTCGGCTTGCCGTTCATCGGCGGCCGCCAGCATGGCTTCTTGCCAAGCGACCAGAGTGCCGTAGCTGCGCGCCAGCAGCTTCGCGGTCGCTTGGCCGACCTGGCGGATACCGAGCGCGTAGATAAAGCGCTCCAGCGGGATCCGGCGTCGTGCCTCGATGGCCGCAAAAAGGTTGTCGGCTGATTTCTCGCCCCAGCCTTCCAGCTTGCGGATGGGCGTCAGGCTCTCCTTGTCTTTTTCGGCAAGGTCGAAGATGTCTGCTGGTGTATGGATCAGCTCGCGCTCGAAGAAGCTGCGCACTTGTTTGTCGCCAAGCCCTTCGATGTCGAAGGCGTCGCGGCTGACGAAGTGAATCAGGCGTTCAACCTGCTGGAATGGGCAGGCCAGTTCGCCGGAACAACGGGCGACCACTGCACCGTCTTCGTGCACGACCGGAGTCGCCAGGGCACAGGGACAGACTTCCGGGAAGCGATAGGGTTCGGTGTCTTTGGGACGCCTATCGAGGATCGGGCCTAACACCTGGGGAATGACGTCGCCGGCACGCTGGACGGTGACACTGTCGCCGACCCGCACGTCCAGCCGTGCGATTTCGTCCGGATTGTGCAGGGTGGCCCGGGCCACCACGACGCCGCCGACCGTGACTGGTTTGAGGTGCGCCACGGGCGTCAGTGCCCCGGTGCGACCAACCTGAATGACAATCTCCTCCAGCAGCGTCTGCGCCTGCTCGGCCGGGAACTTGTGAGCAATGGCCCAGCGCGGCGCCCGGCTGACGAAGCCGAGGCGTTCCTGGAAGGACAAATCGTCGACTTTGTAGACCACGCCGTCGATGTCGTAGTCGAGCCTTCCGCGCTCTGCCTCCACCTTGCGGTAGACCTGCAGTGTTTCCGTTGCGCTCTGGCAGCGTGCCGCCAGAGGGTTGATCTCAAAACCCCAGGCCTTCAAGCGTTGTAGACAGTCCCAGTGTGTCGCCGCGATAGGCTGTGAAATCTCGCCCCAGGCGTAGGCGAAGAAGCGCAGCGGCCGTTGTTTCGTGATCTTGGGATCGAGCTGTCGCAGAGAGCCGGCCGCTGCATTGCGCGGGTTTGCGAAGAGCTTCGCGCCGGCTGCTTCCTGCCGTGCGTTCAAGGCCGCAAAATCCCGTTTGGTCATGTAGATTTCGCCGCGTACCTCTAGAACCTCTGGGACTTCGCCGAGGAGTCGCTCCGGCACGTCGTTGAGCGTGCGCAGGTTGCTGGTAACATCCTCGCCCTCCGTTCCATCGCCGCGGGTGGCACCTTGTAGAAAGCGGCCCTGCTCGTAGCGCAGGTTGATCGAAAGCCCATCGATCTTCG
>JBQLZH010000024.1:0-10387 GCA_052168175.1 Kiloniellales bacterium | reverse complement strand
CGACGGCGGCGGCGGCGCGGCCCTGGGCGGCGCCATCTTCGTGCGCGACGGCGGCAGCCTGACCCTGTCCGACGTCACCCTCGCCGGCAGCTACAGCGTCACCGCCGGCGGCACCGGCCGAACCGGCGGCGCCACCGCCGGCCAGGCCCAGGGCCGGGTGGTCTTCCTGCATGGCACCGGAGCGACCGACCTCAACGTCGCCAGCGGCAGCGAGACCCTGGCCGGCGCCGACGCCCTGGCCGGCGACGGCACCCTGATCAAGAACGGCGCCGGCACCCTGGCCATCACCGGCGCCAACGCCGACTTCCTGGGCAGCGTCACCCTGACGCAAGGCACTCTCTCGCTCGGCGACAGCACCGCGCTCGGCACCGCCGGCGTGACCGTAAACGGCGCGAACAGCACCCTCGCCTATGGGGACGGTATCGCCCTGTCCAACGACGTCGCCCTTGGCGCCGCCGGCAGCCGCCTCGACGTCTCCAGCGGCAGCGCCAGCCATGGCGGAGACATCACCGAGAGCGGCGGCGCCCGCACTCTGGAGAAGACCGGTGCCGGTACGCTGATCCTCACCGGGGATGCCACGCACACGGGCGGCACCACCATCTCCGCCGGGACCCTGCAGATCGGCGACGGCGGCACCATCGGCAGCCTAAGCGGCAACGTCACCAACAACGCTACGCTCGCTTTCAACCGCTCCGATGCCATCGTCTTCGGCGGCAGCGTCTCCGGAACCGGCGGCCTGACCCAGGCCGGCAGCGGCACCCTCACCCTGACCGGCGACGCCACGCACACGGGTGGCACCACCATCTCCGCCGGCACCCTGCGCCTCGGGGCCGCAGAGCGCCTGGCAGACGGCGGCGCGGTCACGGTCACCGGTGGCGCCACCTTCGACCTCGCTGGAAACGACGAGACGATTGGCCTGCTGAGTGGCGGCGGCGGCGTCACACTGGGCGCCGGCACTCTGACGACAGGCGGCGCAGGCAACAGCAGCTTCTCGGGCGCTATCTCCGGCAGCGGCGGACTGACCAAGACCGGAGTGGGCACCCTGACCCTCACCGGGGCAAACAGCTACAGCGGCGGCACCACCATCTCCGCCGGCACCCTGCAGGTCGGCGATGGCGGCACCAGCGGCAGCCTGGCCGGCAACGTCACCAACAACGCCGCCCTCACCTTCGACCGCTCCGACGCCATCGTTTTCGGCGGCGTGATCTCCGGCAGCGGCGGCCTGACCAAGGCCGGCGGCGGCAGCCTGACCCTGACCGGGACCAGCAGCTTCACCGGCGGCACGGCGGTCACCGGCGGCACCTTGATCGTCAACGGCACGCTGGGCGACGTGAACGTCGGCAGCGGCACGATCCTGGGCGGAGTCGGCAGCCTCGGCGCCCTGACGGCCAACGGCCGGGTGGCGCCGGGCAACTCCATCGGCACCCTGAGCAGCGGACCGGTGACCTTCAATCCCGGCTCCGTCCTGGCCGCCGAGATCGCCCCCGACGGCTCCGCCGACCTGCTCGACGTCACCGGCACTGCCACAATCAACGGCGGCCGCGTCGAGATCGCGCCCCAGGCCGGCAACTACAGCGACGGCCAGCAGTTCCTGATCCTCCAGACCACGGCCGGCGTGACCGGCGTCTTCGATACCGTCGGCTACGCCGCCGGCCAGGCCCTGGCGCTGCTCGACCCCTCGCTGCTGTTCCAGGGCAACGACGTCCGGCTGCTGCTCAGCCGCAACAGCCGCGACTTCGAGGACACGATCGACGATCCCGACTTGAAGCCCACCGGCCGCGCCCTCGACGCGCTGGAGGACGATCCCACGCCGACCGGTGGCCCGCTGATCCGGGACCTGCTCGCCCTCACCGATGCCGAGCTGAACGAGGCCACGCGCCAGCTCTCAGGCAGCGGCTTGACCGGCGGCGCCCAGCTCGTCCAGCTCGCCGGGCAGAGCGTCCTGGCTGCGATTCCGGGCAGCGCGGGCGGCGGTACCTTCACCGACACCGCCGGCCTCACGCAGTTCGCCCTGGCCGAGACCGGCGCCAACGCCGCCCTCGACAGTTTGAGCCTGGCCGCCGCCGCCGGGCCCGACAGGCTGCAGCCCAGCGGCCCCCGCTTCTGGTTCGAGGGCCTCGGCGGCTTCGGGGCGCGCGACGCAGACGGCGCCGCCGACGGCCAGAACCGCTTCTACGCCGGCGCCGCCGGCGGGGTGGTCTTCCCGCTGGCCGAGGAGCTGGAGCTCGGCCTCGCCCTGGCCGGCTTCGGCGGACAGGTCAAGAGCAACGACGGCCTGGTCGAAACCGAGACCACCTCCCTGCTGGCCGCCGCCAAGCTTACCTGGGCACCCGGCCCCTGGCAGGTCAGCGGCAGCTTCGGCCTCGCCGGACACAGCTTCGAGAGCGAGCGCGACCTGCGCTTCGCCGGCTTCGACCGGAACGCCGAGGGCGAACGCGACGGTTACGAGGTCCTGGGCGATCTCTCGGTCGGCTACGACTGGGAAGCCAGCGCCTGGGGCCTGGAGGGCCTCACCCTCACCCCCACCGCCGGGCTCGCCGCCTCCTGGCTCTACGAGGAGGCCTGGGAGGAAAGCGGCGCCGCCGGCGCCAACCTCAAGCTCGGCACCGCCAGAACCCTCTCCCTGCAGCCGCGCCTGGGCTTCGGCGTGGCAACCGATGTCGATCTGGGCGAAGGACTCACCCTCACCCCGCGCGGCCAGGCCCTCTGGATCGCACGGCTCGGCGACGAGGGCACCGACACCACCGCCCGCTTCGCCGGCACCACATCAAGCTGGCGCGTCCCCGGCCTCGACGAACCCGACCACGCCGCTGCCCTCAGCCTCGGCGCCGACCTCGCGTCACAGAACGGATGGGCCCTCTCCGCCGGCTACGCCGGACGCTTCGGTGACGGCGCCAGAGACCACGGACTGCTGCTCGGCGGACGGCTCAGCTTCTGAGACGCGCGCGGTTCCAACCGAATCGCCTGCTTCGACAGACTCAGCATGAAGTGGGCTATTTGAGAAACGCCGAGCTTTGGACGCGCAACGAGGTTCGTGTCGAGCCCACGCTCGGCGAGACGTCAGTCGTCGATCCAGGCGATCCTCAGGACATTGGTGGCACCCGGCGTGCCGAAGGGCACGCCAGCGGTGACCGCCAGCTTGTCTCCTGGTTCCGCGAAGCCCCGGTCCTTGGCGATGCGGCAGGCTTTCTGCACCATCTCCGGAAAGCTGCGAACGTCGGCGGTGTGCACGCACTGGGCACCCCAGATCACAGCCAGTCGGCGCGCCGTCGAGAGCTGCGAGGTCAGGGTCAGGATCGGCACGCCAGGACGCTCGCGCGCCGCGCGCAAGGCGGTCGAGCCGCTGGTGGTATAGGTCACGATCGCCGCCGCCGAGATGGTCTGCGCCACCTGTGCGGCCGCAGCCGAGATCGCATCCGGCGCCGTCGGCTCAGGCGGCGGGTGCAACGCCTCGATGATCGGCCGGTAGCTGTCGTCCTGCTCCGTCTTGTCGATGATCCGGTCCATCATCGCGACCGCCTCGACCGGATAGTGGCCCGCCGCCGTTTCGGCGGAGAGCATCACCGCGTCGGCGCCGTCGTAGATCGCGGTGGCGACATCGGAGGCCTCGGCCCGTGTCGGGGCCGGCGAGTGCACCATGGAATCGAGCATCTGCGTCGCCACCACCACCGGCTTTCCGGCCAGGCGGCAGGCCCGGATGATCTCCTTCTGCCGGCCCGGCACCTCCTCGGGCGGGATCTCCACACCCAGGTCGCCGCGCGCCACCATGATGGCGTCGCACAGCTCGACCAGCTCGTCGATCTGCGCCAGCGCCTGCGGTTTCTCGATCTTGGCCATCAGCGCGGCCCGGCCGTTGATCAGCCGGCGCGCCTCGGCCAGATCCTCCGGGCGCTGCACGAAACTCAGGGCCACCCAGTCCACCCCCAGCTTCATGCCGAAGGCCAGATCCTTGCGGTCCTTATCGGTCAGGGGCGACAGCGGCATGATCACGCCGGGCACGTTGACGCCCTTGCGATCGGAGAGGACGCCGCCCGTCTCGACCTCGAAGACGGCATGGCTCTTCTGCACCTTCTGCGCGACCAGGCGCATGCGCCCGTCGTCGATCAGGATCGTGGCGCCGACCTCCAGCGCCGCGAAGATCTCCGGATGCGGCAGCGGCGCGCGCTTGGCATCGCCCGGCGCCGGATCGAGATCGAGGCGATAGGTGTCGCCGCGTTCCAGCCGGACCTTGCCGCCCTCGATCTGCCCGATCCTCAGTTTCGGGCCCTGCAGGTCCTGCAGAATGGCAATCGGGCGCGCCGCCTTGCGCTCCATCTTGCGCAGGATCTCGAAGCGCGCGGCATGCTCCTTGTGCGTGCCGTGACTGAAGTTCAGCCGGAAGACGTCGACACCCGCCTCGAACATGGCGTGCAGAACGTCCTCGTCGTTGCTGGCCGGCCCGAGGGTGGCCACGATCTTGGCATTGCGGAGTCGACGCATGGAAACGAACCTAACAGTTTGCGGTTACACGACCAGGACGGCGCGGAAATCGTTGACGTTGGTGAGCGTAGGGCCGGTGACGATCAAATCGCCGAGGGCCGCGAAGAACCCGTAGCCGTCGTTGTCCGCCAAACGCGCCTTGGCGTCGACCCCTAACGCCGCCGCACGTGCCAGGGTGTCGGGTAGAACCACAGCGCCCGCGTTGTCCTCGCTGCCGTCGATGCCGTCGGTATCGCAGGCAATGGCCGAGACGCCCGGCAAGCCATCCAGAGCCACGGCCAGCGCCAACAGGAACTCCGCATTGCGCCCGCCCCTCCCCTTGCCGCGCAGCGTGACCGTGGTCTCGCCGCCTGACAGCAGCAGACAGGGGGGCTGGGCCGGCTGGCCGTGGCGGCGCACCTGATTGGCGATGCCGGCCATCACCTGGGCCACCTCGCGCGCCTCGCCCTCCAGGGAGTCGCCGAGAATCAGCGGTGCCACCCCTGCCTTGCTCGCGACCGCCGCCGCCGCCTCTAGCGCCATCTGGGGCGTCGCGATCAGATGGTATTCGGCCGACGCCAGACGCGGATCGCCGGGCTTCGGCGTTTCGTCGGCAGCGGCCTCCAGGCGGTCGCGCAGCGATGCCGGCAGGTCGAGTCCGTACTTGGCGACGATGGCGCGGGCATCGGCATAGGTCGTCGGGTCGGCAACGGTCGGGCCCGAGGCGATGGCGGTCGGGGAGTCGTGCGGTACGTCGGAGATCGCCAGCGTGACGACCTTGGCCGGATGCGCCGCAGCGGCGAGCCGCCCGCCCTTGATCGCCGAAAGATGCTTGCGCAGGCAGTTCATTTCGTCGATCGGCGCACCGCTGCGCAGCAAGGCGCTGTTGACCGCCTGCTTCTCCTCCAGGGTGATCCCCTCGGCCGGCAAGGAGAGCAACGCCGAACCGCCGCCGGAAATCAGCGCCAGCAATAGGTCGTCCTCACCCAAACCTTCGGCCAGGGCCAGGATGCGCGCGGCCGCCGCGCGCCCGGCGGCATCGGGCACCGGGTGCGACGCCTCGACGACCTCGATGCTGCGGGTGGTCATGCCATGGCCGTAGCGGGTGACCACCAGGCCCTCGACCGGGCCCTCCCAAGCGGCCTCGACGGCGGCCGCCATCGCGGCGGCAGCCTTGCCGGCCCCGACCACCACCGTCCGGCCCGCCGGCCGCGCCGGCAGATGGGCCGCGAGGCTGCGCGCCGGGTCGGCCACCGCCAAAGCCGCCTGGAAAACGTCGTTCAACAGTGTACGGGGGTCCAAAGGAGCTTCGGGCCTTTCGATTCGTCTTGTTCTGAGAGCAGGATAGCAGGGACGCTGGAAGACGCTAGCGCCGATGGAACAAGGCCACCGCTCGTGTCGACAAGCCCGATAGCTGAAGGGAGTGCGGTGCCATGCCGGAGGTGACTCTGAACTTCGAGCGCAGCGAGTACCGGCAGCGTCTCGCCAAGGCGCGCGCGGCAATGGAGAGCCGGGGCATTGAGCTGCTGCTAATCACAGACCCCTCCAACATGCATTGGCTGACCGGTTACGACGGCTGGTCCTTCTATGTGCACCAGGGCGTCCTGCTGGCGGAGGACGGAGAGCCGCTGTGGTGGGGGCGCGGCCAGGATTCCAAGGGGGCCCTGCGCACGGTCTTCATGGCAGCGGACAACGTCATCGCCTATCCCGACGACTACGTGCAGACCCCCGACAAGCATCCGATGGAACACCTGGCCAGCCTGCTGAAGGCCCAGGGCTGGGAGCGCAAGACCATCGGCCTGGAGCTGGACAACTACTACTTCTCGGCTGCGGCGAAGGCAGTGCTGGAAAGGCATCTGCCAAACGCCCGGCTGACAGACGCCACCGGCCTAGTGAACTGGCAGCGCGCGATCAAGTCACCGCAGGAGATCGCCTACATCCGGATCGCGGCGCGCATCGTTGAGGCCATCCACGCCCGCATCCTGGAGGTCATCGAGCCGGGCCTGCCGAAGAACGAGCTGGTCGCCGAGATCTATCGGGTTGCCATCTCCGGCGTCGACGGGCACGGCGGCGACTACCCGGCCATCGCCCCGATGCTGCCGACGGGGGAAGACGCCGCGGCCGCGCACCTGACCTGGGACGAGCGGCCCTTCGCGGAAGGCGCCGGCACCTTCTTCGAGGTGGCCGGCTGCCACAAGCGCTACCACTGCCCGCTGTCCCGCACGGTCTACCTGGGATCGCCGCCAGCCAAATTCCTGGAGGCCGAGAAGGCGTCGCTCGAGGGGCTGGAGGCCGGGCTGGCGGCGGCCCGGCCCGGTGCGACATGCGCCGAGGTCGATGCCGCTTTCCGCAAAGTCATCGCGCGCTACGGGATCGAGAAGGACAGCCGCAGCGGCTACTCCTTCGGCCTCTCCTACCCGCCCGATTGGGGCGAACGGACCATGAGCCTGCGCCCCGGCGATCGGTCGGTGCTACAGCCGGGTATGTGCTTTCACTTCATTCCGGCGCTCTGGTTCGACGACTGGGGGCTCGAGATCACCGAGTCCTTCCTGGTCACGGAGACGGGCGCCGAGTGCCTGGCCGATGTGCCGCGCCAGCTCTTCGTGAAAGCGTAACGGGCGCGACTCAGTCGAACAGCGAAACCCGCAGGACGGCCTCTTGCGCGACACGCACCACGTCCTTGCTCATGGGCAGTCGCGCGGGATCCAGGGTCGAGATCTCAAACCAGCGGGCATCCAGCGCGTCTTCATCGGCCTGCGGCTCCCCGGCCAGCCAGCGGCAGAGCACGGGGATCAGCACGAAGTGATGGCGCGGCCGTCCGTCTGCGTCGGGTCCGATGATGTCCAGCGGGCCGAAGCCTTCCAGAGCTTGCGCCGCAACGCCGGTTTCCTCGCGCAGTTCCCGCACCGCGGCCTCGGCCACCGTCTCGCCCAGCTCGACCTTGCCGCCGGCGAAACCCCAGAGCCCGGCATCCGGTGGGTTCCGGCGCTGCACCAGCAGCACGGACGGCCCGCGCAGCGTCACCGCCAGAGCGGCGAGAACGGGGCGTTCGGGTGGCGTCCGCAGGCTCATAGCGCCAGGCGCGCGCGCGCGATCTCGAACAGCATGACCGCCGTGGCGACGGAGAGATTGAGGGAGTCGGCCCCGCCGGCCATGGGGATCTTGACCCGGCGGTCGCAGGCGGCGGCCAAGGCATCGGTCAGGCCGGCCTGCTCGTTCCCCATGATCAGCAGGACCGGCGGGTCGTAGGCGACCGCGCGGTAGTCGGCATCGCCCGAGAGGTGCGTGCCCACGACCAGCCCAGGCCAGCCGGCGCGCCAGGCCAGAAACTGCGCCGGCGTCGCACGCACCAGAGGCACCCGCACGACGGAGCCCATGGAGGCCCGCACGGATTCCGGGCTGTAGGGATCGCACGTCTCTCCGATCAGGATGACGCCATCGGCCGCCACCGCGTCGGCGGTGCGCAGAACGGTCCCAAGGTTGCCGGGGTCGCGCACCGTCTCCAGCGCGATCCAGAGCTTTCCGGGAACGATCTCCTCCAGGGGCTGCCAACGCTGCCGCAGCACGCCGACCACAGTCTGCGGATTGTCGCGCTTGGTCATCTTGGCGAGCACCGCTTCGGTCACCTCCAGGCAGAGCCCGCCGGTCGCCGCCGTGGCGGCGCGCGCCTCGGCCACCTTCGGGCGCTGCGCGACATCGGCCCGGTAGACCAAGGTCTCCAGCGGCCAGCCGGCCTCTATCGCCTCCATGACATGGCGCAGGCCTTCGGCCACGAACAGCCGCTCCTCCTCGCGCTTCTTGCGCAGGGCCAGGCCCCGGATGCGCTTGATCTCGGGATTGGCCGGGCTGGTGATCACCCTCGCTTCGGACGCGTCAGTCACGCTGCTCCCCCGCGCTGCACCCGCGTGAACAGGGAGGTGGAGAGCAGACGTCCGCCGCCCTGCTCGCGCAGAGCCAGTTCGCCGGACTCCAGAGTCGCCTCGGGAAAGGTCTCGGCGCAGAGCTCGTGCAGCGAGAGGAAGGAAGCGCGTACCGCATAGGCCGTCAGAATCAGAAAACCGCGCTCCGGCGCCAGGATCTCACGGCAGAGCCGCAGCATCTCCGGCAGGTTCTCGAAGAGCTGCCAGGTCTCGTTCTTCGGGCCGCGGCCGAACTTCGGCGGATCGACCAGAATGCCGTCGTAGCGCCGGCCCCGCCGACCCTCCCGCGCGGCGAACTTCAGCGCGTCGTCGCAGATCCAGCGAACGGGGCGATCCTCCAGACCGGCCAACGCCTGATTTTCCCGGGCGAAGCCGATGGCCTTCTTGGAAGCGTCCACATGGGTCACCTCCGCCCCGGCCGCGGCGGCGAGCAGCGACGCGACGCCACTGTAGCCGAAGAGGTTAAGCAGGCGCGGCGGCTCCGCCCCCTGCTGCCGCCGGTCCGCCAGGCGCTCAAGCATCCAATCCCAGTGCGGCGCCTGCTCGGGAAAGAAGCCGACATGCCGGAAGGGCGTGAAGCGCCCGTAGAAGGCGACCTCGCGATAGCCGCTCTTCCAGGTGTCCAAGGCTCCTTCCTTGAAGCGCCAGCGGCCGTCGCCCTCCTCGCTGTCGCCGACGAAGACGGCATCGGCAGAGCTCCAGTCCTTTTCCGGCAGACGGCGCCCCCACATAGCCTGGGGTTCCGGCCGGTCGACGCGGTAGCGGCCGAAGCGCTCCAGCTTGCGGCCATCGCCACTGTCCAGCAGCGCATAGCCGTCCCAGCCCTCCGTGACGAGCAGACGGGCGGTCAGCGGGCTGTCGCTCGCGATGGACAGGGAGTCGATGCGGACGGGATCGACGGAAATGACGTGTCTCCAGGCTGCGGAAGCGGGCGACCTCATGTCTTGCGCAGCCGCGGACGAAAGTCCACAGCCCCGACGTTGCCGCGCCGCGGTGCTTGCGCATAGTCTGCCCGCCATGAACACACAGACCTCGGCAACGGGACCGGCCGCGACACGGGCCGTCGAAACGCCGTCCGGCAAGGGCTCGGGCGACGAGAACTTTCCCGTCGGCTCGATCCTGATCGCGCCGAAGCTGCGGCCGCACGTCGCCTGCTTCTATAGCTTCGCGCGCGGCGCCGACGACATCGCCGACAACGGCGCGCTGGCGCCCGAGGACAAGCTTCGCCGGCTGGACGCCTTCCGACAGACTCTGAAGGGCGAGACTCCGCCCGAAGGCAAGGTCGCACCGGCCGAGCGGCTGCGTGTCAGCCTGGCCGAGACCGACGTCCCGATCCAGCATGGCCTGGATCTGCTGGATGCCTTCTCGCGCGACGCGGTGAAACCGCGCACGGCGGACTGGGCGGACCTGATGGACTACTGCCGCCTGTCGGCCAGCCCGGTGGGACGCTATCTCCTGGATCTGCACGGCGAGGACCGGGCCGGCTGGCCGGCGAGCGACGCACTCTGCTCCGCGTTGCAGGTGCTCAATCATCTCCAGGACTGCGCCAAGGACTACCGCGAGCTCGACCGGGTCTACCTGCCGGCCGACTGGCTGGCGGCCGAAGGCGTAACCCTGCAGGACCTCGCCGCACCGGCGGCCACGGCTGGCCTGCGGCAGGTTCTGAACCGCTGCCTGGAGGCAACCGAGGCCTTGCTCCGGCAAGCCGACGAGCTTGCACCATTTCTGAGAAACACCCGCTTAGCACTTGAATCCGCAGCAATTACCAGACTCGCCTGGAAGCTCTCCGGCCGGCTGTGGCGGCAAGACCCGGTGGCACAGCGCGTGGCCTTGAGCCGGCCGGCCCTGGCCGGCCAGGCCGTCACCGGAGCCCTGCACGAACTGCTGCGCCGTGGACTCCCCGGCGGCCGACGACCGACGCCGGCCGGCGAAGGCGGCCAAGCGCCGTGACAGCCGGGAACGCGAGAGTTCACGTCGTCGGGGCCGGCATGGCGGGGCTCGCCGCCGCC
>JBQLZH010000023.1:0-10955 GCA_052168175.1 Kiloniellales bacterium | reverse complement strand
ACGCTCCCGAAACAAGACCGACATAACCCGTCCCGATCATCGCGACACGCATGGCGATATACCTTTCGTTCCTCGTCTTACGGCCCGACCCGCCGTCACATCCGTTTTGACTCCAATCCGCTTCGCCAAGCGAGATTCGCTCCAGACACTGCGGCTCCTGGAGCGCCGTTTGGCCTACAGATCCGGTCGGACCGACCTTATACGATCTTCAGAAACAAAGGCTTTAAAGCTCAGCGATAGCGTTCGAGCATCTCGCGCATCGCGTCGCCCAGGTCCTCGCGGTCGAGCGCAAAAGCCAGCGTGGCCTCCAGGAAGCCTTCCTTGCTGCCGCAGTCGAAGCGCGTTCCTTCGAAGCGCAGGCCATGGAACCCGACCTCGGCGATGGTTGCGGCGATGGCGTCGGTGAGCTGGATCTCGCCTCCCGCGCCCGCCGTGTGCTTGTCCAATTCGCGAAAGACCTCGGGCTGCAGGATGTAGCGCCCGATCACCGACAGCGTCGAGGGCGCGACCTCCGGCTTGGGTTTCTCGACCAGCCCCTGCGCCCTGGCCAGCTTGCCGTCGTCTTCGACCACGTCCAGAACGCCGTAGCGCTGCGTATGCTCGCGCGGTACATCCATGACCGCGACGACGTTGCCGCCGACCTCGTTATAGGTCTCGATCATCTGGGCCAGACAGGGCTCGTCGGCCTTCACCAGGTCGTCGGCCAGCAACACCGCGAAGGGTTCGTCGTCGACCAGATTGCGCGCACACCAGACGGCGTGGCCGAGACCCAGCGGTTCCTGCTGGCGGGTGTAGGCGACTGTTCCGGGCTTCATGCGCGAGTTTTCAGCGATCGCCAGTTGCTCGGTCTTGCCGCGGCCCCGGAGAGTCTCCATCAGCTCCCAAGAGTAGTCGAAGTGATCTTCGATCGCCTGCTTGCCGCGGCCGGTGACAAAGATGAACTCCTCGATACCGGCTGCCTTGGCTTCTTCGACAGCGTACTCGATCAAGGGCTTGTCGACGATTGGCAGCATCTCCTTCGGCATCGCCTTGGTTGCCGGCAAAAAGCGGGTGCCGAGACCCGCAACGGGGAAGATCGCCTTTCGGATGCGTTTGCGCATGAGCAGTCCCAGTGGTTGCAGCGCGCGAGGTTGTGCCACAGCCCCGTGGGGGAGGCAACCGGACCACCTAGCGAGAAAAAAGCGACGTCGGGGGTCTCAGGAACGCCTCAAAAGTAAATCTTTCGCTTGGTTGATCTTGGCGGCGAGGTAATTGGAGCCGCCGCTGTCCGGATGGAACTGGCGCATCAGCTTGCGATGGGCTGCGCGAATCTCTCCTTCCTTTGCACCGGGGGCGAGGCCCAGGATCTCGTAGGCCTCTTCCAGGGTCATGTTGCCGCTGGCGGCACCCCGGCGGCCGGTCCTTTCACCGCGCCCTTGCTCGCGGCTCGCGCCAGCGCTTTGGGATCCGTCGTCTCCGGCTCCCTCGGCTTCTGTCTCGCCCGGCCCGACCCCGGCCGCGTCGCGCCAGGCGGCCCCGTGCACCCGGTCGAGCCAGGCCTCCAGGACCTGCACCGACTCCTCGTCCTCGGCCCGACAGTTTCTCCAGAGGTCGAGCAAGTCCACTTCGCTCAGTTCGTCCAGCCGGCTGCCGCGGTAGGGCCCTTCGCGCACCGTGCCGTCCATCGCACCGCTGTCGTGATCCAGCGTCATGCGTAGGAAGCGTGTCTCGACCGTCGAGGTCTGACCTGGCCGAGGTCCCGTCATGGTCTTGAGGCGGTTGAGCAGACCGCGAGCGTTGATCAGGAAAGGAATCAGCAGCGGCGCCATCAGGAAAGCGATGGTTCTTGCGCCGCCCAACACCAGGAAGAGCAGAAAGGCGGCACCGGCGACGAAGGCGCTGTAGCGCAAAACCTTGATGACGTCCGAAGGTGGCGCCGTCGCGAACCAGCGTGCGAGCAGCAGGACACCGGCCAGGACCAGGAGGCCGAAGATCAGATAGGCCATAGCGGGCTGCCCGGGCTCCCCTACCGCACCTGGCTGGTCAGCAGCTTCGTGACGCCGCCGCGCTTGCTGGAGAAGTCGGCCAGCGCCTTGTGCCCACCGGCGGCGTAGACCGCGACGGCCGACAGCAGATCGCGGAGCTGCTGCGGCGCCGAGGCATCGAAAGCGCAGCAGGCGCCGCCCGAAAGCCGCGCAATCTGCTCGAAGACGTTGCGGACGAGCGGATCGCCGCCTTCGTGGAACAGGAAGCAGGGCAGACCGAGCAGGCCGAGTTCGCCGGCCAGGTGTCCCAACTCGTCGACGTCCTCTTCCATCGCGTCGCCGACGAAGACCAGCGCGTTGACCTTGCGCTTCTTGGTCTCGTCCCGGCCATGCTTAAGAATCTTGCGGATCTGGGTACGGCCGGCCAGACAGGTGACGCCGGTCATGGCGCGCAACAGGGCGTCGGCGGCCGAATACCACTTCGACGCCTTGCATTCGCCGTAGCCGCGATAGAAGACCAACTGAATGTCCAGGCCGCCAAGCACCTGGGTCTCGCGGAACATATCGGCCTGGATGTGCATCGCCCGATCCCAGGCGGGCTGCCGACTGGCGGTGGCGTCTAGCGCGAAGATCAGGCGTCCGCGCCCGCCGCCGCTCGAAGTTGCCGGCTGGATCGCCCGGACCTTCTCCAGGAAAGCCTCGACTTCGGCTCCCTTCGCCCCGGTCTTGCTCGGCAGGTGGTCGTCGCGGCTCATCGCCTTGTCCCGGAGCTTGCCATGCGGTCTGCGAACCCTTGCATGGCAATAAGATAGGCCGTTGCTTGCGGCGCCTCCAGGGGGTGTGTCGTCAGGCCTGCAACTCTTCGGGGATGTCGAGACCGATTGCGGCCAGCAGGGCGCGCACTTCCTGCCGGGCAGCCACGTGGCTCATGGTCAGGTCGGTGCCTGATTGCCGCAGGTCCAAGAGGGTCAGGCCTTGCGGGAAGAGCTGGCGAAAGACCACGCGCTCGCCGAAGCCGGGGGCCAGGCGGAATCCGATCCGCTTGGCCAGTTGGGCGAGCAGGCGGGCGATTTCGCGCTTGTTCCGAGCGTCCAGGTGCGCCAGGCGGTTGCGCAGCACCACCCAGTCGATCGGTCGCCCGCCCTGACGGGCGCGCGCCTGACGCTGTTCCCAGACCATCTGGCTGTACACGCTGGGCCCCAGGATCTTGCGGCCTTCGCGATCGATCCGCGCCAGTAGGTCGAGATCGATGAAGCTGTCGTTCATCGGGCTGATCAGGACGTCTGCGAGCGTGTGGCCGAGGCGCGAGAGATGGCTGTCGCTGCCTGGTGTATCGATGACCAACATGTCGCAGTCGCTGAGGTCCGCCAGGGCGGCTTCCAGTTTGGTTTCTTCCTCGGCCTCGGCCTCGGCGCGCGTCGGCGCTTCGCTGCGCAGTACCTGGCGCAGCTCCGGCAGCGGTAGTGGCAGCCCCTCGCTCTGCGCGAAGGCGCGGCGATTCTCGACGTAGCGGCTCAGCGTGCCCTGGCGGGCGTCCAGGTCGATGATGCCGACGGATCGGCCTTGACGCAGGAGCGCCACCACCAGGTGCATCGCCGTCGTCGACTTGCCTGAGCCGCCCTTTTCGTTGCCCAGCACCAGCACACGTGGGGATTTGCTGCCCGCTGTGGAGGCTCCTGTCGCCATGGCGCCGCGGCTCGGCGCCGCAGGTGTGGTTGCACTGATGTTCGGTGCTTGGTGGTTCATCGACGCCAGCGGTCTCCTGCGCTCAGCGTGCTCGCGTTCTTAATTGCCAACGGTCACGCCCTTATCACTGCCTAGGGTCGGAGATGGAGTCGCGCCAAACCGCCACCCGCGTTATTCTTTCCGCAGTGGCGAAAGCGAGTGCGGGCGTTCTTGCTAAAGTTAGCTGAGTTCCTGGCCTTTTGAGGTCTCGAGAGTTTTTGTGCGCTGCACAAAAATTTGCTTGACTCAGCATAACGCCTGATTACATTGAGTGCATGTTGCAGTGCAGCAAAACGTGAGTCTGCAAGCGACTGATTGAGATACGGAGGCCGCCTCGAACGGCCTTCCCGACCTCTCGCCGATTTTGAGATGCGTCGCGATGCCGAAGAACCCCAAGAGGAGGACCCCAGTTATGGCACAAGCCAAGAAGACCCAGACCGCCAACGAGATGACCGCGCCGATCGAGGCCGCGGTGAATGCCGGCAAGGAGACCGTCGAGGCCTTCGTCAAGGCCGGCACGGAAGCTGCCAGCCAGCAGTACGAGCAGGCCATGAGCTCGACCAAGGAGCAGGTCGAGAAGGCTTCGACGATGATGTTCAAGGGCTACGACGAGTTCTCGAGCCTGAACAAGGACAACATGGATGCCTTCGTGAAGTCCGGCACCATCGTCGCGAAGGGCTTCGAGAGCCTTTCCAAGGAGATGATGTCTTTCGCTCAGGAGGCCATGGAAGCCAACATGGTCGCTGCGAAGAAGGTCTTCGGCGCCAAGAACCTGCAGGAGATGGTCGACCTGCAGAGCGATCTTGCCCGCACCAACTTCGACAAGGTCATGGCTGAGAGCGCAAAGCTGGCCGAGCTGTCGGCGAAGGTCGCCAACGAGGCGGTCGAGCCCTTGCAGGCTTGCGTCCAGGCCACCTTCGACAAGGCTTCCAAGCCGATCGCCGCGTAAACGCGACGGTCAGCCGTTAGAAAGAGAGGGCCCGGCGCACCCAGCGCCGGGCCCTTTTTCTTTGGAACGAACGGCGGCTTCTCCGGCCGGCCCCGACGCCCCCTTCCCGCCGCTGGTACCGGGCCCTATCTCTCGACAAGACGAGAGTTATAATTCGGCACAGCGCCCCTTTTCGGCCACCCTGGTTTTCCAATAGTCTTGGAGCTGTGGCCTGTAGGGTCGCTCAGCCCGGCGCAGACGCGACGGCCCCTTGTAGAGATCAGACCCGACCGACATGCGCATGAGTGACGACGACCAGCAAGGCCCCGGCAACGGCGGCGGACCCGGTGGTGGAACAGGCACCGGTGTGGTGGTCAAGACCCGGACGAAGACCAAAAAGCCGTCCATGTACAAGGTCTTGATGCTGAACGACGACTACACGCCCATGGAGTTCGTCGTTCATGTTCTGGAGCGCTTTTTTGGCAAGAGCCAGGAGGAGGCGACTCAGATTATGCTGCACGTCCATCGCCGTGGCGTTGGAGTCTGCGGCGTCTACACTTACGAAGTTGCCGAAACCAAGGTGACACAAGTCATCGACTTTGCGCGTAAGCACGAACATCCTTTGCAGTGCACTCTCGAGAAGGAGTAGGCGACTCGATGCTCTCCGCGAACCTGGAACAGACCCTCCACCGCGCCTTGGCCTATGCGAATGAGCGGCGGCACGAATACGCGACGCTCGAGCATCTTCTGCTGGCGCTGACGGAGGACCAGGATGCGATCGCAGTGTTGCGGGCCTGCGGCGTTTCGCTCGAAGAGGTGCGCGCCGATCTTGCCGAGTACATCGACAATCAGCTCACCAATCTGATCAACGCCCACGTCGGGGACGCCAAGCCGACGGCGGCTTTCCAGCGCGTGCTGCAGCGCGCCGCCATTCACGTGCAGAACTCGGGCCGCGAGGAGGTGACCGGCGCCAACGTGCTGGTCGCGATCTTCAGCGAGCGGGAATCCTACGCCGTCTACTTCCTGCAGGAGCAGGAGATGACCCGCCTGGATGCCGTGAACTACATTAGCCACGGTATTGCCAAGGTGCCGGGGCAGGAAGAGAGCCGGCCGGTGCAGGGCGCCGAAGAGGAGCAGGGCGAGAAGGTGGTCAAGAAAGGCCGGGAGGCGCTGGATGCCTACTGCGTCGACCTCAACGCCAAGGCCAAGAGCGGCAAGATCGATCCGCTGATCGGGCGCGCTCACGAGATCGAGCGCACCATCCAGGTGCTCTGCCGCCGCACCAAGAACAACCCGCTCTACGTCGGCGACCCCGGCGTCGGCAAGACCGCCATCGCCGAGGGATTGGCCCGGCGCATCGTCGAGGAGCAGGTGCCCGACGTCCTGAAGGACGCCACCATCTTCGCCCTCGACATGGGTGCGCTGCTGGCCGGCACCCGCTACCGCGGGGACTTCGAAGAGCGGCTGAAGGCGGTGATGACCGAGCTGGAGCAGCAGGATCATGCCGTGCTGTTCATCGACGAGATCCATACCGTGATCGGAGCCGGCGCGACCTCCGGCGGCGCCATGGACGCGTCCAACCTGCTGAAGCCGCCGCTGCAGGCCGGCTCGCTGCGCTGCATCGGCTCCACCACCTACAAGGAATACCGCAACTACTTCGAGAAGGACCGGGCTCTGGTCCGCCGCTTCCAGAAGATCGACGTCAACGAGCCGACGATCGAGGACGCTGTGAAGATCCTGCGCGGCCTCAAGCCCTACTACGAAGAGCATCACAGTGTGCGCTATACCGCGGACGCCCTGCGGACGGCCGTCGAGCTGTCGGCCCGCTACATCGGCGACCGCAAGTTACCGGACAAGGCCATCGACGTGATCGACGAGGTCGGTGCCGCTCAGGCACTGAAGCCCGAATCCAAGCGGCGCAAGACCATCGGCGTGAAGGAGGTTGAGGCGGTGGTCGCCAAGATCGCCCGTATCCCGCCGAAATCGGTCAGCCGCGACGATAAGGCCGCGCTGCAGACGCTGGAGCGCGATCTCAAGACCATGGTGTTCGGTCAGGACCGAGCCATCTCGGCCTTGTCCAGTGCCATCAAGCTGGCGCGTGCCGGACTGCGGGAGGCCGACAAGCCGATCGGCTGCTATCTGTTCTCCGGTCCGACGGGAGTCGGTAAGACCGAAGTGGCCCGCCAGTTGGCCCGCACGCTGGGTGTGGAGCTGCATCGTTTCGACATGTCCGAATACATGGAGCGCCACACAGTCAGCCGCCTGATCGGCGCGCCGCCGGGCTACGTCGGTTTCGACCAGGGCGGTCTGCTCACCGACGCGGTCGACCAGCATCCCCACTGCGTGCTGTTGCTCGACGAGATCGAAAAGGCACACCCCGATCTCTTCAACATCCTGCTGCAGGTGATGGACTACGGCAAACTGACGGACCACAACGGCAAGACCGTCGATTTCCGCAACGTCATCCTGATCATGACGACCAATGCCGGCGCGGCCGATATGGCCAAGCCTGCCGTCGGCTTCCTGCGCGAACAGCGCGAGGGCGAAGACAGCGAGGCGATCGAGCGGATGTTCACGCCCGAGTTCCGCAACCGCCTGGATGCCATCATCCCCTTCAGCGGTCTCAAGCCCGAGATCGTGGCGCAGGTGGTCGAGAAGTTCGTCCTGCAACTGGAGGCGCAGCTGGCCGATCGCCATGTAACCATCGAGCTGTCCGAGGCGGCGCGGCGCTGGCTGGCGGAGAAGGGCTACGAGCCACTCTACGGGGCCCGTCCACTTGGCCGTCTCATCCAGGAGCACGTCAAGAAGCCGCTGGCCGAGGAACTGCTGTTTGGCCATTTGGCCGACGGCGGCCTGGTGGTGGTGGATCTCGCCAAGGACAGCAGCAAGCTGACCTTCAGCTACCCCGAGGCTGGTAAGTCGAAGGGCAAGAAGGGCGGCGGCCAAGGTGGCGGGCCGGGCGGTGGCGGACCCAAGGCCAAGCCGAAGGTGCCGGAACTGGTGGAGTAGGGCTGACCGCCGGCAGCGCGCCGCCCGGAACAGAGTCCTGTCTCGATATCAGGTTGACGGAGGCCATGCCGCTTGGCAGGCCTTGTCCTTCGCCTCGGCGTTGCGCGTTTGAGAGTCTTGAAAGAATGGGCGCGTCGACGTCTCATCCCTTCATCGTTGGGCGGAGAACGGCAACGTCTTTAATGAGACGGAATCTCACGGTGTTCGTCAGCCGGTGACGGCGCCTGAACTGCTCTCGCCTACGGAATAGGCAGCACGTCGAAAGGCCGAGACACACCCGGGGGTGTGCCTCGGCGTCTCATATCGCAATAAGAGACTGCTGCCGCCCGTGACGGCCTCAGCGGCCGGGCGTCACTGACAGGCGAGGCATTCCTCGTAGTCGACCCGCTCGGCGACGGCCGGCTGCTCGCTGCCGTTGACCGTGCCGACCAGCGGAATGCTGGACAGGGCCTTCTCGCTGCTCTGATGGCTTTCCGCGCGCAGCACCGAGCGGGAGCGGCAGTAGTAGAGCGACTTCACGCCGCGCTTCCAGGCCAGCAGGTGGATCTGGTGCAGGTCGCGTTTGTGCACGTCGGCCGGCAGGAAGATGTTGAGCGACTGTGCCTGGCAGACGGAGGGGCTGCGATCGGCGGCATGCTCGATCAGCCAGCGCTGATCCAGCTCGAAGGCGGTCTTGAAGACGTCCTTCTCGTGGTCGTCCAGGAAGTCCAGGTGCTGAACCGAGCCTTCGTTGACGGTGATCGAGGACCAGACCTCGTCGCTGTTCTGCCCCTTCGATTCCAGCAGGTCTTCCAGGTGGCGGTTGCGGACATGGAAGGAGCCGGAGAGTGTCTTGTGGGTGTAGGCGTTGCCGACGAAGGGCTCGATCCCGGGCGAGGCGCCGCCGCAGATGATGGAGATCGAGGCGGTCGGGGCGATGGCCATCTTGTGGCTGAAGCGCTCCTGCAGGCCGTGTTCGGCGGCGTCGGGGCAGGCCCCGCGCTCCGCGGCCAGCTTCTGCGAGGCCGCATCGGCCTGGGCGCGCACCTGTTTGAAGATGCGCAGATTCCAGGACTTGGCGACCGCCGACTCGAAGGGGACGCGGTGTTTCTGCAGCAGCGAGTGGAAACCCATCACGCCGAGGCCGATGGAGCGTTCCCGCATTGCGGAGTAGCGGGCGCGGGCCATGGAGTCCGGCGCACGGTCAATGAAGTCCTGCAGCACGTTGTCGAGGAAGCGCAGAACGTCCTCGACCAGGCCGGACTGGTCCTTCCACTCGTCGTAGGTCTCGAGGTTGAGGGAAGAGAGGCAGCAGACAGCCGTGCGGTCCTCGCCCAGGTGGTCGCGTCCGGTCGGCAGCGTGATCTCGCTGCAGAGGTTGGACATCTTGACCTTGAGGCCCGAGAGCTTGTGGTGCTCCGGCTGGGCGTCGGCGACGTGGTCGCCGTAGATGATGTAGGGCTCGCCGGTCTCGACCCGCGCCGTCAGAATGCGGATCCAGAGGTCGCGCGCCTTGATCGTGCGCTGAATGGTGCTGTCCTTCGGGCTCTTCAGCGCCCAGAGTTCGTCGTCGACCACCGCCCGCATGAAGTCGTTGGTGATGACCACGCCGTGGTGCAGGTTCAGCGCCTTGCGGTTGGGATCGCCGCCGGTCGGCCGGCGCAGCTCGATGAACTCCTCGATCTCCGGATGGTCGATCTGCAGGTAGCAGGCTGCCGAGCCGCGCCGCAGGGAGCCCTGGCTGATCGCCAGGGTCAGGCTGTCCATCACCCGGATAAAGGGAATCACGCCGCTGGTCTTGCCGACGCCGCCGACGGTCTCGCCGATAGACCGGAGGTTGCCCCAGAAGCTGCCGATGCCGCCGCCCTTGGCCGCCAGCCAGACGTTCTCGTTCCACAGGCCGACGATGCCACCCAGGCTGTCCTGCGCCTCGTTCAGGAAGCAGGAGATCGGCAAGCCGCGCTCGGTCCCGCCGTTGGACAGCACCGGCGTCGCCGGCATGAACCACAACCGCGAGATCGCGTCGTAGAGCCGCTGGGCATGGGCCGAATCGTCGGCGAAGTGGGCTGCCACCCGGGCGAAGAGATCCTGATAGGACTCTCCCGGCATGAGATAGCGGTCGGTCAGCGTCGCCTTGCCGAAGTCGGTGAGCAGCGCGTCGCGGCTGCGGTCCATCCGCACCCGGATACCGCGCTCGTTCTGGAAGCTGTCGCGGATCAGGTCGCCGCTGTCGAGCAGCGCCTCGGTCTCTGCCGGGGTGGCGTCCGCATCGCGGCGCTCGGGGTGGACCGCCGCGTCGGCGCGCGCCTCATCCACAAGCTTTTCCAGCCCGCTCGCAGCCGAGCCGGCTCCCGTTTCCGCCTTGAAAACCGCAGATCCGTCCATATCGAACACGCTCCCTCTGGCCGCAATTCTACGGCTGTGGATAACCGGCTTTGTGTACAAGATTTAGGGTCGTCCCCACCCAACGACGCTAAATCTAGACGATGTGACGTAGCGGTGTCACTGACAAAATGCCGGTCGGAGGGAGCGTGCGACGTCTGGCCCGTCCGCCCGGCCGCTACTCCGCCGTCGCTTGGGCGAAGATGCCGGCGAAGACTTCGTCCAGCTCCGCGGCCAGGGTCTGGAGCGCCTCGTTGCCGTCGGCCCAGGGCGCGAAGACGGCGGAGGGCTCGCGGTAGGTCAGGGTAGTGCGGCCGTCGGCTTCTTCGGTGATGTAGAAGCGGATCGGGGCCTCGATGCCGGCCGGCACGCTGGCCTCCAGCATGCGCTTGGCGAAGCGGGGATGGTAGACGCCGACCACCATGTTGCCGGGAATGTCTTCTTCCAGAACCTGCTTGACGCCGACGGTGGCGCTGGCGCGGGTGACGAGGCCCATCTTGTGGTCTTTGACGGCCTGGTCGAGTCGTTCGATCATCTCGGCGTAGCCGTGCGCCGTGGTCTTGCCGATAACGCCGTCCGGCGCCGCGACGGCGGCGGTGGTGCCTGTTGTGATGACTGCGGTGGACAAAAGAACCAGTAGGGACAAAACAGCGAAAAGGCGGCGCATGGCAAAGCTCCGTAAGAGTGGCAGAGGCCGCGAGAGCGGCAAGGGTCGGCCGCAACCTGCCAAAGCGGCTGTCGGTTCGGGGGTCACAGGCTCGTGAAGTCACCGAAGGGTTACCGCCAGCCCGGCTATTGCCCGCCCTGGCTGTGGCGTCGGCCTGTCGCGCCGCTGTGGCTGCGGCCCTGGTACGACGACCTCGCGACGCTGGGCGTTGCCCGGCTGCTCCTGCCCTTGTCCCGGGCCTGGGCCGCGGCCGAGGCGGAGCAGGGTGGGGCTTTGGCCCGCCATCGCGCCGCGGAGGCGG
>JBQLZH010000022.1:0-11413 GCA_052168175.1 Kiloniellales bacterium | reverse complement strand
CGTCAGGCTCATAACCTGAAGGTCGCAGGTTCAAATCCTGCCCCCGCAACCAAATCTTACAAAAAGCCACCCCAATGGGTGGCTTTTTGCGTACAGGGTGCAGTGAGATGGGACCTCAACCTCCACCTTTCTGCGGTTCCCAGTCACCTTGCAAACGGTACCCCTGCAGCTATGGCCTCGACCCAGCGCGCTACCATTACCAGGTCGCAGCATTTTCCGTAATACCTTGACTCTCGGTTTATGCTAGAGGTATCTAGGAGGTAGATAAAAGTAGCGAGGCATTGATGCGCAATATTCAAGTCTCAACTGACGTTTTTGCACAGATATGGTCGCTTCGTCAGATCGGTGAAGAGAGTGAAGATGCGATCCTCCGCCGTGTACTCTCGCTAGGTAGTTTTTCGGCGAGGAGGAAGGTTTTCATAAAATCATCAGATGCAAATGGTCTATCTGATCAGCGTTTCGGAGTCGTATTTCCCGAGGGTTTCCAAATCCAGAGAACGTATCTCGGAAAGGAATTCCGTGCTCGTGTTCAGAATGGCCAGTGGGTTATTGAAGATTTACCGGGCAGATTCTCAAAATTGAATGAGTTAAGTCGTGCTATAGGCACAAAAAATGAGAATGCCTGGATGAATTGGTTTTTCATTGATAGAGACGGCCAACGCCAATCTGTCTCGATTCTGCGCAAACCCCAAAAAGTCTCCAGTAGACCAAAGGTAAAGCGAGAAGGAGGAAGTGGGGAAATGTTTGTAACGGTGTTGGACGAGAAGGTACGTTGGTGTGACGATGTTTATGCGGCGCTTCAGGAGCTGGGCGGAAAAGCTCATCTGCGTCAGATTTACCGGCAGGTGAACGAAATTAGACGAGCAGCTGGTCGATCGACGCCCTCAAGTCTAGAGGAGGTCATTCGTAAAGAGCTTGAGGTACGTTCTTCAGACTCTGAAGCTTACGATGCTCAACGCGGAGAGGATTGGTTTACACTGCCTGAGGGCAAGGGTAGTGGTGTCTGGGCTCTGCGCGAGAGCAGAAGTTAGGGCAACTCAAGCGGTTCAAGCTGAAGGGGCTCTTCACAAAATCACCGCGCGAGGTGGGCGCCGCCGTTGACCGGGATCACTTGGCCCGTCACGTGTCCCGCTTCCGGAGAGGCGAGAAAGGCTACGACGGCGGCGATGTCGTCCGGTGTCCCGCCCGTTTGGTGAAGGTCGCTCGGTCAGCCCCGCGCTGACGCGCCGTCGCCTCCGGCGACCTCGTCAGACTCATAAAACATCCGCGGGGTGGAGCAGCCCGGTAGCTCGTCAGGCTCATAACCTGGAGGTCGCAGGTTCAAATCCTGCCTCCGCAACTAAATCCCAAAATTATCAAAGGCTTATGGCTCCTCGCCATAAGCCTTTTTCTCATTAAAGAGTGCGCACAAGCGGCTTGTTCTCAATACCTCACGCCGGTTCAGATCGCTCGATCCCCCGCAGAAAAAGATCCGCCGCAAGAGCAACGTAAGAGGCAATCTCGTCGGGGGCGATCTCGTTCTCGATACAGAGAAGCACCTTCTCGTGGGCATAACCCGCAATCAGCTGGAAAAAGCCCTCGGCGGCTTTGCGGCTGTCGAGGTCGCGGAACTCTCCCTGCTCGATCTTCGTACGGATATAGCCGGACAGCAGTTCTGCCGCCGGCTCGTGTCCAGACTCGTAGAAAACGCGGCCCAGTTCCGGAAAGCGTGGTGCTTCCGCGATGACGACCCGATAGAGCTGGATACCCTGGGGCGAGAGGATGACGTCCAGGAACATCCGGCCCAGGTCGATCAGCGTTTCGCGGGCGTCGCGATGGCGTATCCCAGTCTCCCGCAGGGGCGTCAGGAGGGACTCGCACCACTCCTCGACGATCGCACCGAACAGCGCTTCTTTACTCGGGAAGTGGGCGTAGAGGGTCCGTTTGGAAACTCCGGCCTCCGCAACGATTTCATCGATGCCTGCGAGGCCGAAGCCATCGCGCATGAACACGCGGGCCGCACCGTCGAGTATTGCGCGACGCTTGTCGGGGCGCAGACGGCTCGGGCGTGCAGGCTGCGTTTTTTCCATTGCTCCCATCGCTCTTGATCCGTATATCGACCTGCAGCGTATGTAAACAAGACGGTTCTGTTTACATTGGAGGCAGGCATGACGCATGTTGGGCGGAGAGGCAAGACAAAGCAAAGACTTATGGTCGCCGCCGTGACGATTACCCTGGGCGCGGCAGTTGCCTACGGGGCCTTGGCACTGGCCTCAAGAGGCCCAAGCGGGGAAAACATCGGCGGAACCAACGCTCTGGATCTATTGCAAAAAGCCGAGCCAGCCGGGGCTTCGGACAGGCCCGCTACGCTCGGTCCGCATGCAGCGATCGTGCGCCCGGCTGCGGTGATCGAGGTCACGGCCGAGCGACCTATCGAAGTTCGTACCTTTCCTGGGACACTTCATCCTGCCCGCTCTTCGCAACTCGCCTTCCGTGTCGGCGGGCCGTTGGTTCATCTGCCGATCGAAGAGGGCGAACTCGTTGCGGCCGGCAGCTTGCTGGCCGAGATCGACCCGCGCGACTTCGAACTCGCCGTTGCCGAACTGTCGGCGCGTCTCGATGCTGCGCGTGCTGCACAGGAGCTTGCGGTGCTCCATCATCGGCGACAGGCGCAGCTCGTAGAGCGCGGCCATGCCTCGCGCGCAATCCTCGACGAAGCCATCGCCGACCGCGATCGAACCGCGGCCGAGACGGCGTCCCTGACCCAACAGCTTGAGACGGCGCGCGCTGCGCTCGACGACACTCGCTTGACCGCCCCCTTCGACGGCCGCGTTGCCAGGCTGCATGTCGAGCAGCACGACTATGTGTCGGCGCGTCAGCCGGCCGTCATCTTCCACGATATCTCGGCTACGGACTTCATCGTCGACCTACCAGAACGCATGATCAGTCGCCTGCGCTACTTGCAGGGTATCGAGGTCACTCTCTCGGACGCAACGGGACGAAGCTATTCTGCGGCGATCAGGGAGATGGCGTCCGAGCAAGCGGCCGATACCGGGACCTACCGGACAGCTCTGCGTCTTTCCGGGTTCGAGGGTGACCCGCCGTTGGCCGGGCTGTCCGGGACCGCGTCTCTCCGGTTTCTCGCCAATGGTTTCCAGCGAACGGGTGAATTCATCCTGCCCTCCAGTGCAGTCTTCCGAGGGGCGAGCGGCCGCGACTACGTCTGGGTGGTAGAAGGCTCGCCGTCGCAGGTTTCTGCGCGACCTGTGACCGTTACGGCGATCGATGGCGATCGGATTCGTGTGGCCTCCGGCCTCACGAACGGTGAGGGCGTCGTCGCTTACGGTGTCGATTTCCTGCAGGAGGGGCAGATCGTCCGGGCGCTCACGAACCGTGCCGAACCGGCGGATGACGGAGCCGTCAGATGGTTGGGGGCGCAACGATGAACCCGGCCCTTTTTGCGATCCGCAATCGTACCTTTACGTTGTTCATGGTGTCTCTCGTCGCCGTTCTCGGCGTTCAGTCCTATTTCAAACTCGGCTGGCTCGAGGATCCGGAGTTCAGCATCAAGACAGCAACGGTTTCGACGGCGTGGCCCGGCGCCTCGCCTATGGAGGTAGAACGCCAGATCACCGAGCGGATCGAACGCGCGGTGCAGGAGATCCCCGAGCTCGATCATGTCCGATCGCTCTCAAGAGCCGGGGCGTCCGTCGTTTTCGTCGACATCGATACCCGCTATCGCCAACGGGAGCTGCCGCAGATCTGGGATATGCTCAGGCGTCAGATCGCCGACGTCCAGGCCGAGCTGCCGCAAGGTGCGCTGCCGTCCCAAGTCGATGACGACTATGGCGACGTCTACGGGATCGTCTTGGCGATCTATGCCGACGGGATGCCTTTCGTCGAGCTGGCCGACTACGTCGAAGAGCTTCAACGAGAGCTGCTTCTGGTCGAGGGGGTTTCGCGAGCGGTTTTCTGGGGCGATCGTCAGGAAACGGTTGAGATTGCCGTATCTTCCGCACGGCTCCGCACGTTGGGCTTGAGCACAGATGACGTTCTGAGCGCGCTCTCAACGCAGAACGAAGTCGTTTCCTCCGGCTTCGTACAATCGGGGCCGGAGAGGTTCCGTGTGGAAACCAGCGGCACGTTCAATGCGGTGGCCGACGTCGGGAGTCTCCTGGTTGGCAGGGCGGCGGACAACCGGCTGATTCTTCTGCGCGATATCGCCGACGTCCGACGCGCTTTCGCCGATCCCCTCGAGCGGATCATGCGCTTCAACGGCTACGATGCCATGGCGATCGGTCTGTCGCCTGTCGCCGGAGCCAACATCGTACGCATGGGGGAGGCCGTACGAGCGCGCCTCGAGGTGTTGGAATCGGAGAGGCCGGTGGGGGTGGAGATCGGTATCGTCAACGATCAATCCGCAATCGTCGATGCCGCGGTTCAGTCGTTCGTGACCAACCTGATCGCTGCCGCGATCATCGTCTTGGCCGTGGTCTCTCTGCTGATGGGACTGCGCGGCGGACTGATCGTCGGCTTCGGCCTCGTTCTGACTATCCTGGCCACCCTGATCGTCATGCGCATCGTGGGTATCGACCTACAGCGCATGTCGGTCGGTGCGATGATCGTGGCGCTGGGCATCCTCGTCGACAATGCCATCGTCATCACCGATTACATGCTGGTTCGCATGAAACGCGGCGCCAGCCGCATCGAGGCCGCGGCACGAGCGGTCCGCGATCTCGGCTGGCCGTTGCTAGGGGCCACGATCGTCGCGATTGTCGCCTTTCTGCCGATTTTTCTGTCTCCGGACGACACCGGCGAGTATTGCGCGACTCTGTTCCTGGTCATGGCGATTTCGCTGTCGATCAGCTGGGTGTTCGCCGTCACGGTGACGCCGCTGCTGTGCCATATGCTTTTGAAGCAACCTCCCGAGGATGCCGACGAGCCCTTCTCGGGACGTCTCTTTCTGCTCTATCGCCGCGTCTTGCACGTGTCTCTCGGCCGCAGGTTCCTGGTGTTGAGTCTGATGGTTGGGTTGATTGCCATGGCCGGTTACGGCTTCGGATTCGTCAGCCAGAACTTCTTTCCGAGTGCAGACCGCTCCGCCGTGATGCTCGATTACTGGCTGCCGGAGGGCGCGCGGATCGCCGATGTCTCGGAGGACCTGCGCGAAGTTGAAGAGCATCTGCTCCAGCTGGATCCTGTCGTCAGCGCGTCGACCTTTATCGGGTCCGGTCCGCCGCGCTTTCAGTTGGCGCTCAATCCAGAGATTCCCTTCCAGAGCTACGGACAGATCATCGTCGAGCTGGAGAGCAAAGAGCAGATTCCAGACTTCGTCGCCTACGCCGATCGTTACTTGGTTGAAAATTTCCCACAAGCCGAGCCACGGATGCGCGTCTTCCCGCTGGCAACCCTCGAGACGTTCAAGGTCGAAGCCCGCTTCAGTGGCCCCGATCCCGAGGTTCTGAAGGCTCTGGCGGCACAAGCCATGGCTATTCTGAGCCAGGAGCCGGGTGCCAAGTACGTGCGCAACGACTGGCGCCAGATGACGCGCTCCGTTCAGCCCGTGTTCGATCAGGCCAGGGCGCGCCGCCTCGGCGTTACCCGCGAAGACGTCGCCTTCGCGTTGTCGCGTGTCACCGACGGTGCCCAGGTCGGCGTCTACCGGGAAGGCGATGAAAGCCTCCCGATCGTCTGGCGCGTGCCTGCTTCTGAGCGCCATGACGTTGGGCAGCTCGAACAGGTGCTGGTCTATCCAAGTCGGGGCGAGAACCTTGGCAGGGAGGGCGTGCCACTTGGCCAAGTCATCTCCGGCATCGAAAATGTCTGGGAACAACCCCTGATCTGGCGCCGTGACCGGCAGCGCACGATCACGGTGCAGGCCGATCCTCAAGGGATGCAGGCTTACGAACTGCAGTCCCGCGTCCAGGCTGCCATCGAGGCCATTCCTCTGCCGCAAGGCTACGGTTTCGAGTGGGGCGGTGAGTACGAAGCGTCTGTGGATGGCCAAACCAACGTCAACGCGATGGTCCCGATCGGCATGATCATCTCGCTGATTGTCTTAGTTGCGCTGTTCAACGGCCTACGTCAGCCGATCATCATCTATATGACCGTTCCGTTGTGTATTGTGGGCGTAACGGCGGGGTTGATTCTGACCGACCAGCCCTTTGGATTCATGGCGCTGCTGGGCGTCTTGAGCCTGCAGGGCATGTTGATCAAGAACGGAATCGTCCTGGTCGACCAGATCGAAACCGGTATCCGCGATGGCCTGGAACCTTTCGAGGCCGTGGTGCAAGGCTCCGTCAGTCGCCTGGTTTCGATTGTGATCGGCGCTACGACGACGGCGCTTGGCCTGATTCCGCTCCTGTTTGACACCTTTTTCAAGGCTATGGCCGTGTCGATCATGAGCGGTCTCATGTTCGGCACCATACTGACTCTGATCGTTCTCCCGATCCTCTATACACTTGCCTTTCGTATCAAGCCGCCGCGGCGTACGGCGCCTTCGCCATTCGGGCCGGCTCTTGCGAGTGACTTGAATGCCGCGCCGGATCTGGCGGCAGACACCACGAAGTAAACGCCATGGCTGAGGTATTGGTTGAATCTGCGCCAAGGGGTGGCACAGCGGTCGCTGTGAACTCCATCACAGACATTTGGTCGTCTGCTCGCGAAACTGTGATCGATATCACGAGGGGAAGGCTCAACCGTGGATGCCGCCGAGTCGCCGGTTTGCGGTTCTGACTGATGTGGACATGCCGTTCGAACTCGTACAGTTCGTCGGCCTCGCCGAGGGTGATCCGCACATGATCCAAAGCGCAGAACGCATCACGAGCGATGCCTCGGTCGCATCGCTTGTGGCATCTCACAAACAGCTTGGGACCCGCGACTGGTACATCGTGCGCCAGATAGATTCTGCGTTCGACGCCTGGCCAGACGACATCATGCATGGTTTCCTCGCTGAAAGCCTGAACGAGGGCGATGCCACAGAGGCGGTCGCTGCCAGCGCGGGCGATCAGTCAGACTGGCTGACGCTTTCCGATACGGCAGCTGCAGTTGCAGCGGAAGTTCAGCGTATCCGCGGGCACCCCGACGTTCCCGTCGAGGTGCGCGTTCATGGCTATCTTTATGACCGCAGCAGCGCGCGCCTAATCCGTGTCGACGTCTAGTCTGTCTGCCCAACTGCTCGGCAAAGCGGTCATCGAATACCCCAGTCGGCGTAGGCTCAGGATCGTTTCGCTGCCCTGGCGGCTTCACAGCTACTGGCGTGTTGGGTCCAGAGTGTCGAGATCCTTCGCCTCATAGAGGTTCGACCCCGAGCGATTGCGTTTCGCCTGCCAGCAGGCACGGGCGTCGGCCATGCTGCGGCCCGGATTGGCGGCAAAGAAGTCGCGAAGATAGCGGTTGAAAAGATTGCCCTCGGGAATCGGGGCCTTCACCCCGCTCTTCCGTAGACGCTCGATCTCGAGCCAGGCCTCCACGGCCTCGGCCATCGTCTTTCCGCTGTTGCGGCGCATCCAGTCCATGAAAGCGATGTTGAAGCGGAAGCGGGGTCCGATCTGCGCCTTGAAGAAGGCACGCACGTTCGGCCCGTTGGTATAGCTGTCGGTGATCACTGTCTCGAGTGTGATCTCCAGACGGGCCCAGTTGACGCGAGAGTTGGACCGTCGCCGGTCTGGGAATTTCGGCAGCGCACGCTCGCCGGTTTGCAAGTAATGGGCAATCCGCGCGGCAATTTCAGCCTTGGAGCCGCTGTAGCGAATCCCTTTTTGTCGGCAGAAGGCAACCAGTTCCGCCTTAAGCCAATACCAGTCGCGGAAGGCTTGGGCGCCGGCAATGCCATCCAGGTCCGGGCGGGTCTCGCTGGTGACGTTACGCTCAGCTGTCTCCGTCATGGATGAGGACCTAGTATCAAGCCACTTGGTGCCAAGCCGTGGTCCTGTCTTGTTCCCGGCGTCCTGTTCCCGCCGGCCGCCTTAAGAGGATGTTATCGCCATCGCCGCAAACTTCGGACTTGCTGCGGTTTTCCTGTGTGTTAGGGACCATGCGGGGTCATCTCGACGAACTCGATATCCCTCTGTTCTACGTAACCCGTGGCTTTGCGGGCTGCATTCTTCTGCTGTTTTGCCTCATCAGCGGCTTCGGCGCGCTGCATTTTTGGAACAAGTCGGCAGCCTTCGAGCAAGGCAACCGAACCGCAACCGGGACTGTTCTGACGATAACCTCGCGGGGCTGCAGCCTTCTGGATCGCTGTCTCGACAACCAGGAGTCGGTCTACACCGCTACCGTCGCCTTTACTGATCGCGCCGGCGCAAACCATCGTGCCGAGGTCGACTTGCGCTGGGCCGGCCGCCGTGTCGGCGATCGGATCGCGATCCACTATCTGCCCGACGACCCAGCTATTGCCATTGCAGAGGATCCGGCCTTTGCCCGCTGGTTGTGGCGCCTCTTCCAGATCCAGCTTGGCATCGGGTCGCTGGCCTGTGGCTTTGCCGCGATCAGACTCTTCTGGCCCGGAGGCGAATCGCCCTAAAGCCCGTTCGCGATGACTGGCGCTCTTAGGTACGGTGCCAGAGTCTCTGGTTTCCCAGGTGGTGTCTTGTGAAAAGCTTGCGCCGCTCTTGCGCGACGCGCCGCGGAATGGCCTTCTTATCAATCTGTAGTCACCATGTGGTGGACGGTCTTCTAAACGTCAGGCAGAGATCTGACTGGAAAGCAATGTCTAGGGAGGACAGCATGACAGGCTTCACGAAGGCGGCTGCTGCCGCCGCTCTTCTGGCAGCCGCCTCGTATGGCGGAGCGCAGGCCCAGGAACAGATTGTCGATCAGGTGCATTTCCTGGTGCCGGGCGGTGCCGGCGGCGGTTGGGACGGTACGGCCCGCGGGACGGGCGAGGCGCTGACCAAGTCCGGCCTTGTCGGCTCGGCAACCTACGAGAACATGTCGGGCGGCGGTGGCGGCAGGGCTATTGCGCATCTGATCGAGGTGAATGATCCCGGCATCATGATGGTGAACTCGACACCCATCGTGATCCGCTCGCTTCAGGGCGTGTTTCCCCAGTCTTTCCGGGACCTGACTCCGGTCGCGGGGACTATCGGCGACTACGCCACCCTGGTGGTTCACAGCGGATCCGACATCCAGGACTTCGGTCAACTCGTTGCAGCCCTAAAGGCGGATCCCTCTGGGGTCGCCATTGGCGGCGGTTCGGTTGCGGGTGGCATGGATCATCTGGTTGCCGCCTTGATCATGCGCCAGGCCGATATCGATCCGACCGCTCTGAAGTACATTCCCTACGATGCCGGGGGTAAGGCCATGGCCGGCTTGCTCTCCGGTGAGATCCAGGCACTCTCGACCGGCTTCAGCGAGGGAATCGAGCTGGCCCGCCAGGGCGAGGTGCGTATTCTCTGTGTGACAGCGCCGGAGCGGTTGCAGGTGTCCAGCGAGACGCCGACCTGCGACGAGGCAGGCGCGCCCGGATCCGAGTTCGTCAACTGGCGCGGCTTCTTTGCCGCGCCGAGCATCTCCGAGGCGCAGGCGAACTCCTATCGCCAGGCACTGGCCGCAATGTACGAGACCGACGCCTGGGTCGAGGTGCGTGACCGCAACGGATGGGTCGATATCTTCAACTCTGGCGACGACTTCACCGTCTTTCTGGAGGCGCAGGAGCAGCAGATCGGCGATCTCATGCGTGAACTCGGTTTCCTCTGATCGGCTGACATCCAGGCAGGCGCCCCTTGCTTGTCGGGCAGGCGCATGCCGAAAAGAAGGAGCACCCCATGCTGCTGTCTAAGGACCGCATCGGCGGGGTCCTGCTGCTGGCCTTTTCCATCGCGTATGGCCTGCTGAGCCAGGAGATCCGGTTGCTGCCGTTTCAGGCGAACGCCGCTTTCCATGCCCGAACCATGCCGGAGGTTTTGACGGTTCTCGGAATCGGGCTCTCGCTTGCCATCATCATCTTTCCGGGGTCGCGGGATAAGCCGAGCCTTGCCGGCTACAGTTGGGTGACCTGCGGGGTGTTTCTGGGGCTGATGTCGCTTTACGGCTTCACCATCCGTCCGCTCGGTTTCCTGCTCTCGACCTCGCTGTTCCTGATGATCGGTTTCGCCTTGCTAGGCGAACGCAAGCCATTGACTCTCGTTCTGGTGGCCGTGCCTCTGGTGGTGGTTTTCTGGGTCCTGATGACGCAGGGACTCGATGTCTTCATCGAGCCCTTGCCGACCTTCCTGCGGGCAGGCTGAGTCATGCTCGAAGGGATCATGATCGGGCTGTCCACGGCCCTAACGCCGACAAACCTGGCCTTCGTCATGCTGGGTTGCCTGGCGGGCACCTTCATCGGGATGTTGCCGGGCCTTGGGCCCATGTCGGCCATTGCGCTGATGATTCCCATCGCTGCCAGCCTGGACCCTGCCGCCGGCATCATCCTCATGGCCGCGGTCTACTACGGTGCCATCTTCGGCGGCTCGACCTCCTCCATCCTGATCAACGCGCCGGGGGTCGCCAGTACCGTCGCGACTTCCTTCGACGGTTATCCCATGGCGAAGAGGGGCATGGCCGGCAAGGCACTGGCCGTGGCTGCCTATTCGTCTTTCTCGGGCGGAGTGATCGCCGCGCTCTTTCTGCTGGTTGCCGCGCCCTTCCTGGCAAGCGTCTCGCTTTCCTTCCATTCGACCGACTACTTCGCGCTGATGGTGCTGGGCCTGGTGGCGGTCGCCGCCTTCGCCGGCAAGGGCGACATGATCAAGGCACTCCTGATGACGGTGGTGGGGTTGATGCTCTCGACCGTCGGCACCGACCAGACCCAGGGCGTACCGCGGTTTACACTCGGCCTGATCGACCTGGTCGATGGCATCTCGTTCCTGTTGCTGGTAATGGCGACCTTCGCGCTGTCGGAAGCGCTGATGGCGATCCTGAAGCCCAAGGGAGACGCCGATCGCCTCAAGGAGAAGGAGGCCTCGCAGAACCTCGGCTCCATGGCGGTCAGCCGGACCGAGGTAAAGGAGATGGCCCCGGTGATCGGCCGCTCGTCGATCCTCGGTTTTCTTGTCGGCGTTCTCCCCGGCGCAGGCGCAACCATCGCCAGCTTCCTGGCCTACGGGACCGAACAACGCCTGGCCGGTCCTGACAAGGGCAAGCAGTTCGGCAAAGGCTCTGTCCGCGGGCTGGCTGCGCCGGAAACGGCGAACAACGCGGCCGCTACGGGCTCTTTCGTACCGTTGCTGACCTTAGGCATTCCCGGGTCCGGCACGACGGCGATTATGCTGGGCGCCTTGATCGGCTACGGCATTCAGCCGGGGCCGCGGCTCTACGTCGATCAGCCGGCCGTGTTCTGGTCGGTGATCGTCTCCATGTGGATCGGCAACATCGTCCTGTTGATCCTGAATCTGCCGCTGATCCCCTACATCGCGCGTGTGCTGGCGATTCCCTCGCGCTTTCTGCTGCCTTT
>JBQLZH010000021.1:0-15822 GCA_052168175.1 Kiloniellales bacterium | reverse complement strand
CAATCGTTCCAATGTTGCAGTGCGGCTTCGTACGCTCAAACTTCGCTTTCGACATTTTCCCTGCTCCACCTCTCGGCGCTGGCCCATCCCTGCATCAGGTTTCTGTGCAGCGGATCCGGACCGGAGTGACGTTGGACGGCCTGCTTAAGCCAGCTTCGCCTTGACCTCATCGGCCACGGCCTGCGGCACCTTCTCGTAGTGGGAGAAGTGCATGGTGTATTGGGCGCGGCCCTGACTCATGGACCGCAAGGTGTTGACGTAACCGAACATGTTGGCCAGCGGCACCATGGCATCGATGACGCGGGCGATGCCGCGCTGATCCATGCCGGAGACGTTGCCGCGGCGGCTGTTCAGGTCGCCGATGATGTCACCCATGTACTCCTCGGGCGTCACCACCTCGACCTTCATGATCGGCTCCAGCAGGCTCGGGCCCGCCTTGGGCAAGCCTTCGCGGAAGGCCTGGCGCGAGGCGATCTCGAAGGCCAGAACCGAGGAGTCGACGTCGTGGTAGGCGCCGTCGATCAACGTGGCCTTGTAGTCGATCACCGGGAAGCCGGCGACCACACCGCTGTCGTTCGACAGCTTGAGTCCCTTCTCGACGCCCGGCACGTATTCCTTCGGCACCGAGCCGCCGACCACGGCGTTCTCGAACAGAAAACCACTGCCCGGCTCGAGCGGCTCGAACACCAGCTTGATGCGGGCGAACTGGCCGGAACCGCCGGTCTGTTTCTTGTGGGTGTAATCCACCTCGGTCTGGCGCGTGATGGTCTCGCGATAGGCCACCTGCGGCGCGCCGACGTTGGCGTCCACCTTGAACTCGCGGCGCATGCGGTCGACGATGATGTCGAGGTGCAGCTCGCCCATGCCCTTGATGACCGTCTGACCGCTTTCCTGATCGGTCGCGACCTGGAAGGAGGGGTCCTCCTGCGCCAGACGGTTCAGGGCGATCGACATCTTCTCCATGTCGGCCTTGGTCTTCGGCTCGACCGCGACCTCGATCACCGGATCGGGGAACTCCATGCGCTCCAGCACGATCGGCTTGGAGGGATCGCAGAGGGTGTCGCCCGTGGTGGTGTCCTTCAGACCGGCGATCGCGACGATGTCGCCCGCCAGCGCCTCGTCGATCTCCTCACGGTGATTGGCGTGCATCAGCAGCATGCGGCCGACGCGCTCGCGGTTGCTCTTCACCGAGTTGAGCACCGAGCTGCCCTTGGAGATCTTCCCCGAGTAAATGCGCACGAAGGTCAGCGACCCGACGAAGGGGTCGGTCATGATCTTGAAGGCCAGACCCGACATCGGCGCATCGTCGTCTGACGGGCGGCTGTCGGTCTCGTCGCTGTCCGGCTTCACGCCCTGAACGTCCTGCACGTCCTTCGGCGAGGGCATGTAGTCGACCACGGCGTCCAGCAGCGGCTGCACACCCTTGTTCTTGAATGCCGAGCCGAGCAGCACCGGCACGAAGGCCAGCTCGCAGGCGCCCTTGCGGATCATGCGCTTGAGGGTCGCCTCGTCGGGCTCGGTGCCCTCGAGGTAGGCCTCCATCGCGGCCTCGTCCTGCTCGACGGCCAGCTCGACCAGCTTCTCGCGATACTCAGCAGCCTGATCGGCCAGGTCGGTGGGGATGTCCGTGACGTCCCACTCGGCGCCCAGCGACTCGTCGCGCCAGACCAGAGCCTTCATGGCGATCAGATCGACGACGCCGGCGAAGTCGCTCTCGGCACCGATCGGCAGCTGGCAAACCAGCGGCGTCGCGCCCAGGCGGTCGACGATCATGTCGACACAGCGGAAGAAGTCGGCACCCATGCGGTCCATCTTGTTGACGAAGCACATGCGCGGGACTTTGTACTTGTCGGCCTGACGCCAGACCGTCTCGGACTGCGGCTCGACACCGGCCACGGAATCGAACACCGCGACAGCACCGTCGAGCACGCGCAGGGAGCGCTCGACCTCGATGGTGAAGTCGACGTGCCCCGGGGTGTCGATGATGTTGATGCGGTGGTCATTCCAGAAACAGGTCGTCGCGGCCGACGTGATCGTGATGCCGCGCTCCTGCTCCTGCTCCATCCAGTCCATCGTGGCGGCACCCTCGTGCACCTCGCCGATCTTATGCGAACGGCCGGTGTAGTAGAGGATGCGCTCGGTCGTGGTCGTCTTGCCGGCATCGATGTGGGCCATGATGCCGATATTTCGGTAGCGCTCGAGCGGTGTCTGGCGGGACGACATGATGTCTATTCCTTCGGCGTCTCGGCAGGTGCGGTTACCAGCGGTAGTGCGAGAAGGCCCGGTTGGCTTCAGCCATCCGGTGCGTATCCTCGCGCTTCTTCACGGCGGCGCCGCGGTTGTTGGCGGCGTCCAGCAGCTCATTCGCGAGGCGCGCCGTCATCGTGGTCTCGGAGCGGCTGCGCGAAGCGTTGATCAGCCAGCGGATCGCCAGAGCCTGGGCACGGTCGCTGCGAACCTCGACCGGCACCTGGTAGGTGGCGCCACCGACGCGGCGCGAACGGACCTCGACGTCCGGCTTCACGTTGTCCAGCGCCTCGTGGAACACGCGCAGCGGATCGTTGCCGCCCTTGGAGGCAACGCGGTCGAACGCACCATAGACGATGCGCTCGGCGACCGACTTCTTGCCGTCGCGCATGAGATTGCTCATGAACTTCGTCACCACCCGGTCGCCAAACTTGGCGTCGGGGAGAACCTCTCGCTTTTCAGCCCGATGACGACGGGACATCGCTGACTACTCCTCAGTGGTGGCGAAAGGCGCCGCCCCGCGAACGATCCACCGTCGCTTGCCGCCCAACGACAAAACGAAACGACGGATCGCCGACGAGACTTCGCCGAACGACCCTATCTCTCTCCAACCAGGTTGCGCTCTCGCAGAGCGAGCGCCGAAAAGAGGTTAATATCTGCCTCTCTCCGGTACTTCGACTACCCGAAGCGGATCCCAAGACCCGTTTATCTCGTGTACCCGTTACGGAGTTGCGTCTAAGCCGCCTGTGGCGCCTACCACCAACTCCCCTGTCGGAACGGCGCGGAACATACGCACGGCTCCCCGGGGCGTCAAGGAAAAGCAAAGGTTTTTTTGCCGTTTAGAGGCAGGCTCGACGGTCCCCCGTCGGTAACGAACGCCGCTCGGCATCCTTGTCGAACGGGCAACAGCTTTCTCGGTCATATTATTTCAAACGACCGCATTCCAGGATTACAAAAAATGGCGGACGGAGCCAGTCGGCTCCGCCCGCCAAATTCTTAACAACCAGGACGAGGTCCCGGTTTAGGCCACGGAGGCCGAGCCGTCGCCCGATTCGGCCTCGACTGCCGCGGCAGCCTCCGCCTCTGCAGCCGCGGCCGCCTCCAGTTCCGCCTGAGCCCGCTCGGCCTCGATCACCGAGTCCCGCTCGGCCGCCACCCGCTTCAGGCGGTTGATGACGGAGCCGGTGCCGGCCGGGATCAGACGTCCGACGATGACGTTTTCCTTCAGGCCGATCAGGTTATCGAGCTTGCCGTTGACGGCCGCTTCGGTCAGCACGCGGGTCGTCTCCTGGAACGACGCCGCCGAGATGAAGGAGCGCGTCTGCAGGCTGGCCTTGGTGATGCCCTGGAGCACCGGCTTGCCCTTGGCCGGGATGCCGTTTTCGAGCAAGGCCCGGTTGTTGGCCTCCTCGTACTCGTCCCGGTCCACCTGCTCGCCGACCAGGAAGGTGGTGTCGCCCCCCTCCATGATCTCGACCTTCTGCAGCATCTGGCGAACGATCACCTCGATGTGCTTGTCGCTGATCTTCACGCCCTGCAGGCGATAGACGCTCTGGATCTCGTTGACGAGATACTCGGCCAGCGCCTCGACCCCCAGAATATCCAGGATGTCGTGCGGCACCGGGTTGCCGTCCATCAGCAGGTCGCCGACCCGAACATAGTCGCCTTCCTGAACCGCCAGGTGCTTACCCTTGGGAATCAGGTACTCGACCGCATCGCCGCCGTCCTCGGGGCGCACCACGATGCGCCGCTTGGTCTTGTAGTCGCGGCCGAACTCGACCCGTCCTTCGGAGTCGCTGATGATCGCATAGTCCTTGGGCTTACGCGCCTCGAAGAGCTCCGCGACACGCGGCAGACCACCGGTGATGTCGCGGGTCTTGGTGGACTCACGCGGGATACGGGCCAAGACGTCGCCGGCCCGCAAGGTCGCCCCGTTCTCGACCGACAGGATCGCGTCGACCGACATGAAGTAGCGAGCCTCCGTTCCGTTCGGCAGCGTCACCACCTCACCCTTGTCGTCACGCAGGGTGATGCGGGGCCGCAGGTCGGACCCGCGCGGCTGCTGCTTCCAGTCCGTCACCACGCGGCTGGCGATACCCGTCGTCTCGTCGGTGACCTCCCGCATGGAAAGCCCTTCGATGAGGTCGACGTAGTTCGCGATGCCCTCCTTCTCGGTGATGATGGGGATCGTGTAGGGATCCCACTCGGCCAGCTTCTGGCCCTTCGTCACCTTGACATCGTCGTCGACCAGCAACCGAGCGCCGTAGGGCACGCGGTAGCGCGAGCGCTCGCGCCCGCCCTCGTCGACCAGCAGAACCTCCAGGTTGCGCCCCATGACGATGGGCACGCCCTCGGAGTTGGCAACCACGTTCTTGTTCTTGACCTGAATGGCCGCGTCGTGGCTGGCCTCCACGCTCGACTGCTCCGCACCGCGCTGCGCGGCACCGCCGATGTGGAAGGTCCGCATGGTCAGCTGCGTCCCCGGCTCGCCGATCGACTGGGCGGCGATCACGCCGATCGCCTCGCCGATATTGACCTCCGTGCCACGGGCCAGGTCGCGGCCGTAGCAGCGGGCGCAGATGCCGCTGCGGGACTCGCAGGTCAGGGGCGAACGGATCTTCACGGTGTCGATGCCGGCGGTATCGATACGCTCGATCAGATCCTCGGTGATCATGACGTTGCGCTTGACGATGACCTCGCCCGACAAGGGATCGATCACGTCCTCGTTGGCGAAACGGCCGAGGATGCGGTCGGACAGCGGCGCAATGGTCTCGCCGCCCTCCACCACGGCCGTGGCGGTCAGGCCCTGATCGGTGCCGCAGTCCTCCTCGATGATGATCGCGTCCTGGGCCACGTCGACCAGCCGGCGCGTCAGATAGCCGGAGTTGGCCGTCTTGAGCGCCGTGTCCGCCAGGCCCTTACGAGCGCCGTGGGTGGAGTTGAAGTACTCCAGAACGCTCAGCCCCTCCTTGAAGTTGGAGATGATCGGCGTCTCGATGATCTCGCCCGAGGGCTTGGCCATCAGGCCGCGCATGCCGGCGAGCTGCTTGATCTGCGTCGCCGACCCGCGCGCACCGGAGTGCGCCATCATGTAGACGGAGTTGATGTCCATGCCGCGCGATCCGGACATCACCTTCATCATCTCGTCGGCCACCTTGTCGGTGGTGTTCGACCAGACGTCCACGACCTTGTTGTACTTCTCGCCGCGGGTGATCAGGCCTTCCTGATACTGCGACTCGAACTCCTTCACCTGGTCGGTGGCCTCCTCGACGAGCTTGTGCTTCGCCTCGGGGATGATCAGGTCGTCCTTGCCGAAGGAGATGCCGGCCCGGCAGGCCTGACCGAAGCCGAGCTTCATCAGCCGGTCGCAGAAGATGACCGACTCCTTCTGACCGCAGTGGCGATAGACGGTGTCGATGACCTCGCCGATCTCCTTCTTGGTCAGCACCCGGTTGATCAGGCGGAAGGGCACGTTCTTGTGCCGCGGCAGCAACTGATAGAGCTGCAGCCGGCCCGGCGTGGTCTCCACCACCTGCTCCGAATGGTTGCCCTCGGCATCGACCAGATCGAGGCGCGCCTTGATCTTGGCGTGCAGCGACACGGCCCCGCTAGTGAGCGCGTGCTCGACCTCGCCCATGTCGGCAAAGGCCATGCCCTCGCCCACGTCGCCCTCGGACTCCATCGCCAGATAGTAGATCCCCAGCACGATATCCTGGCTTGGCACGATGATGGGCTTGCCGTTGGCCGGGCTGAGGACGTTGTTGGTCGACATCATCAGCACGCGGGCTTCAAGCTGCGCCTCCAGCGACAGCGGCACGTGAACCGCCATCTGGTCGCCGTCGAAGTCGGCGTTGAAGGCCGTGCAGACCAGCGGGTGCAGCTGGATCGCCTTACCCTCGATCAGCACCGGCTCGAAGGCCTGAATGCCCAGGCGGTGGAGCGTCGGCGCACGGTTCAGCAGCACCGGATGCTCGCGGATCACCTCTTCCAGGATGTCCCAGACCTCGGGCCGCTCTTTCTCCACCATGCGCTTGGCCGCCTTGATGGTGGAGGCCATGCCGTAGAGTTCGAGCTTCGAGTAGATGAAGGGCTTGAACAGCTCCAGCGCCATCTTCTTGGGCAGGCCGCACTCGTGCAGCTTCAGCTCCGGGCCGACCACGATGACCGAACGGCCGGAGTAGTCGACGCGCTTGCCGAGGAGGTTCTGGCGGAAGCGGCCCTGCTTGCCCTTCAGCATGTCGGACAGGGACTTCAGCGGCCGCTTGTTGGCGCCGGTGATCACCCGGCCGCGGCGGCCGTTGTCGAAGAGGGCGTCGACCGCCTCCTGCAGCATGCGCTTTTCGTTGCGCACGATGATGTCCGGCGCACGCAGCTCGATCAGCCGCTTCAGGCGGTTGTTGCGGTTGATGACGCGGCGATAGAGGTCGTTCAGGTCGGAGGTCGCGAAGCGGCCGCCGTCCAACGGAACCAGCGGGCGCAGCTCCGGCGGGATGACCGGAACGACGTCCAGGATCATCCACTCGGGACGCCCCCGGGACTCCATGAAGGCCTCGATCAGCTTCAGGCGCTTGACGTACTTCTTGCGCTTGACCTCGCTGTTGGTCTCCTTGAGATCGACGCGCAGCTTCTCGCGCTCGCTCTCCAGGTCAATGGCGCTCAGCATGGACTTCAGCGCCTCGGCGCCGATCATCGCCGTGAAGGCGTCCTCGCCGTATTCGTCCTGATAGTCGAGATACTCCTCCTCCGACAGAAGCTGGTGCAGCTTCAGCGGCGTCAGACCCGGCTCGGTGACGACATAGTTCTCGAAGTAGAGGACCCGCTCCAGATCCTTCAGGGTCATGTCGATCAGCAGGCCGATACGGCTCGGCAGGGACTTTAGGAACCAGATGTGGGCGACCGGGCTGGCCAGCTCGATGTGGCCCATGCGCTCGCGGCGGACCTTAGACAGCGTCACCTCGACGCCGCACTTCTCGCAGATCACACCGCGGAACTTCATCCGCTTGTATTTGCCGCAGAGGCACTCGTAGTCCTTGATCGGCCCGAAGATGCGCGCGCAGAAGAGACCGTCGCGCTCGGGCTTGAAGGTCCGGTAGTTGATGGTCTCCGGCTTCTTGATCTCACCGAACGACCAGGAGCGGATCTGCTCGGGGCTCGCGATCGCGATACGGATCTGATCGAAGCTCTGCGGGCCACTCGACTGGCCGAAGATGTTCATCAAGTCGTTCATTGGGTGGGCTCCGCTTGTCCGTTCCGTTGCACTTGGCACTCAGTGCGTAATCGGTTTTCGACCGGCCGCCGGCGTCCCAGGGACACCGGCGGCAGGCCAACTCTCAGTATCCGCTCTGGCGCAGATCGACGTTGAGGCCGAGCGACTTCAACTCCTTGACCAGGACGTTGAAGGACTCGGGGATGCCGGCCTCGAAGGTGTCCTCGCCCTTGACGATCGCCTCGTAGACCTTGGTGCGACCGGCCACGTCGTCCGACTTCACCGTCAACATCTCCTGCAGCGTGTAGGCCGCGCCGTAGGCCTCCAGCGCCCAGACCTCCATCTCGCCGAATCGCTGGCCGCCGAACTGCGCCTTGCCGCCCAGCGGCTGCTGGGTGACCAGGCTGTAGGGGCCGATCGAGCGGGCGTGGATCTTGTCGTCGACCAGATGGTGCAGCTTGAGCATATAGATGTAGCCCACGGTCACCTGTCGGTCGAACTGCTCGCCGGTGCGACCGTCCCACAGCGTAACCTGGCCCGACGAGTCGAGGCCCGCCGCCTGCAGCATCTCGACGATGTCGCTTTCGCGGGCACCGTCGAACACCGGGGTGGCGATGGGCGTCCCCTTCGAGAGGTTGCGGCCGAGCTCGAGCAAGCCCTCGTCGTCCAGGTCGCCGGCCTGTTCCTTCAGCACCTTGTCGCCGTAGATCGTCTTCAGCTGCTTCTTGACCTCATCGGCCTTGCCCGACTGTTGAGCCGTCTCGACCGCCTCGCGGATCTGCCGGCCCAGGCCCGCACAGGCCCAGCCCAGGTGTGTCTCCAGGATCTGTCCGACGTTCATGCGGCTGGGCACGCCCAGGGGGTTCAGCACGATATCGACGTGCGTGCCGTCCTCCAGGAAGGGCATGTCCTCGATCGGCACGATCTTGGAGATCACGCCCTTGTTGCCATGGCGGCCGGCCATCTTGTCGCCCGGCTGCAGCTTGCGCTTGGTCGCGATGAAGACCTTGACCATCTTCATCACGCCCGGCGCCAGCTCGTCGCCGCGCTGCAGCTTCTCGACCTTGTCGTCGAAGCGGGCCTCCAGCGCCTTCACGGACTCGTCGAACTGCTTGATCAGCGCCTCGATGTCGCCCTGACGCCCGTCGTCCTTGACGACGATCTGCCGCCACTGCCCTGGGGTGTAGTCGGAGAGCACCGTTTCGGAGATCTTGGTGCCGTCCTTGAAGCCCTTGGGCCCCTTCACGCCGGTGTGGTCCAGCAGCAGATCCTTGAGGCGACCATAGAAGCTGCGCTCCAGGATCGCCTTCTCGTCGTCGCGGTCCTTGGCCAGACGCTCGATCTCGGCCTTTTCGATCGCCAAGGCACGCTCGTCCTTGTCGACGCCCCGGCGGGAGAAGACCCGAACCTCCACGACCGTACCGGTCACGCCCGGCGGCACCCGCAAGGAGGTGTCGCGCACGTCGGAGGCCTTTTCGCCGAAGATCGCCCGCAGCAGCTTCTCCTCGGGCGTCATCGGCGACTCGCCCTTCGGCGTCACCTTGCCGACCAGGATGTCGCCGGCCTGGACCTCGGCGCCGATGTAGCAGATGCCCGCCTCGTCGAGGTTGCGCAGCGCATCCTCGCCGACGTTGGGGATATCGCGGGTGATCTCCTCCTGGCCCAGCTTGGTATCGCGCGCCATGACGTCGAACTCCTCGATGTGGATCGAGGTGAAGACGTCGTCGCGCACGATGCGCTCGCTGATCAGGATCGAGTCCTCGAAGTTGTAGCCGTTCCAGGGCATGAACGCGCAGAGCACGTTGCGGCCCAGGGCCAGCTCGCCGAGGTTGGTCGAGGGTCCGTCGCCGATGATGTCCCCGCGCTGCACCTCGTCGCCCACCTTCACCAGCGGCCGCTGGGTGATCGAGGTGTTCTGGTTGGAGCGCTGGAACTTCAGCAGATTGTAGATGTCGACGCCGGGCTCTCCGGAGGCCGTGTCCTCCGTGACGCGCACCACGATGCGGGTGGCGTCCACCTGGTCGACCACGCCGCCGCGGCGGGCGACGATGGTCACGCCGGAATCGCGTGCGACCGTGGACTCCATGCCGGTGCCGACCAGCGGCGCCTCGCTCTGCAGCAGAGGCACGGCCTGCCGCTGCATGTTGGAGCCCATCAGCGCCCGGTTGGCGTCGTCGTTCTCGAGGAAGGGAATCAGCGCCGCGGCGACCGACACCAGCTGCTTCGGCGAGACGTCGATGTACTCGATCTCCTCGGGGCGGGCCATGATGTAGTCGGACCCGGCCCGCGACGAGATCAGGTCCTCGACCAGCTTGCCGTTCTTGTCCACCTCGGCGTTGGCCTGGGCGATGGTGTAGCGGCCCTCCTCCATGGCGGAGAGATAGACCACCTCGTCGGTCACCTTGCCCTTCTCGACCTTGCGGTAGGGGCTCTCGATGAAGCCGTACTGATTGACCCGGGCGTAGGTCGCCAGCGAGTTGATCAGGCCGATGTTCGGACCTTCCGGCGTCTCGATCGGGCAGATCCGGCCATAGTGGGTCGGATGCACGTCGCGCACCTCGAAGCCCGCACGCTCACGGGTCAGACCGCCCGGTCCCAAGGCCGAGAGGCGCCGTTTGTGGGTGACCTCCGACAGCGGGTTGGTCTGGTCCATGAACTGGCTGAGCTGCGAGGAGCCGAAGAATTCCCGCACCGCAGCCGCCGCGGGCTTGGCGTTGATCAGATCGTGCGGCATGACCGAGTCGATCTCGACCGAGGACATGCGCTCCTTGATCGCGCGCTCCATGCGCAGCAGGCCGACGCGGTACTGGTTCTCAAGCAGCTCGCCGACCGAGCGGACACGGCGGTTGCCGAGATGGTCGATATCGTCGATGTCGCCGCGGCCGTCCTTCAGCTCGTGCAGCACCTTGAGGATCGACAGAATGTCCTGCTTGCGCAGCACGCGCAGCTGATCGTCCGTCTCGAAGCCGAGACGGGCGTTCATCTTCACCCGTCCGACGGCCGAGAGGTCGTAGCGCTCGGAATCGAAGAACAGGCTGTTGAACATCGCCTCGGCGGTCTCGAGGGTCGGCGGCTCGCCCGGACGCATGACGCGATAGATGTCGATCAGCGCATCTTCGCGGGTACGGTTCTTGTCCACCGCCAGGGTGTTGCGCAGGTAGGCGCCGACGTTGACGTGGTCGATCGCCAGCACCGGCAGTTTCTTGATGCCGGCCTCGACCAGCTTGGCCAGCAGATCGACCGTCAACTCCTCGCCGGCCTCCGCCAGCACCAGGCCGTTCGACTCGTCGATCAGGTCCTCGGCCAGATACTGGCCGGCCAGCTCCTCGTCGGCGACCCGGACCTCCTTCAGGCCCTCGTCGATCATCTTGCGGGCCTTGCGCGGGGTCAGCTTCTCCCCGGCCTCCAGCACGGCCTCGCCGGTCTTGGCGTCGATCAGGTCGTGCGTCAGCTTCTGGCCGCGCAGGCGCTCCGGGTCGAAGGGAGTCTTCCAGGCATCCTTGGTGCGGCTGTAGACGACGTTGTCGTAGAAGAGGCTCAAGACCTCCTCCGAGCTCATGCCGACCGCCTCGAAGGGCTCCAGCCCCCGCTCCTCGGCCTGACGCTCGGCGCGCAGCTTTTCGGTCGCCGCCGAGTCCAAGGCATAGAGCAGCGTCGTCGCCGGCAGCTTACGGCGCCGGTCGATACGCACGTAGACGATGTCCTTGGCATCGAACTCGAAGTCGAGCCAGGAGCCGCGGTAGGGGATCACCCGCGCCGCGAAGAGATACTTGCCCGAGGAGTGGGTCTTGCCGCGGTCGTGGTCGAAGAAGACGCCGGGCGAGCGGTGCATCTGCGAGACGATGACGCGCTCGGTGCCGTTGACGATGAAGGTGCCGTTGGACGTCATCAGCGGCATGTCGCCCATGTAGACGTCCTGCTCCTTGATGTCGCGGATGGAGCGGGCGCCGGTGTCCTCGTCCACGTCCCAGACCACCAGCCGCAGAGTCACCTTCAGCGGCGCGGCGTACGTCATGCCGCGCTGCTGGCACTCCTCGACGTCGTACTTCGGATCTTCCAGCTCATAGCGCACGAACTGCAGCTCCGCGCGCTCGGAGAAATCACGGATCGGAAAGACCGACTTGAAGACTTCCTGCAATCCCGTCTCGGTCCGTCCCTGCGGCGTGCTGCCGACCTGCAGGAACTGATCGTAGGAGATCTTCTGAACCTCGATGAGGTTCGGCATCTCCGCAATTTCGGGGATCCGCCCGAAACTCTTGCGAATGCGCTTGCGACCCGTGAACGACACCGCCATGCTTTAATCCTCGTCCTCGCGCTTCGGGATCGACCGGCCGACCGAAGCCCGTCATCCCTGAAATTTCAAAACCCTGTCACGTCCGCGGCCGTGCCCTGTCGGCACCGCCGTTCTTTCTGCTGTCTGCTCTGCTATCTGCGCAGGAACCCCGGCTTCGCGAGCCTGTCCCTGGTTCCTGCGCCGATAGCCGCCCTCTCTTCGAAAGCCCCGCTTCGCACCTCAGCCGTTTGTCCCGCAACCGCAAACGCGACGACCGGCGCGGCGCGGAAAGACCTTCCGCGCCGGCCGGGCATCAACAAAACTCTTGGCGTCGAAGGGGCTTACTTGACCTCAACAGTCGCGCCAACCTCCTCGAGCTTCTTCTTGATCTCCTCGGCTTCCTCCTTGGAGGCGCCTTCCTTCACCGGCTTCGGTGCGCCCTCGACCAGGTCCTTGGCTTCCTTGAGGCCAAGGCCGGTGATCGCGCGCACCTCCTTGATGACGTTGATCTTCTTGTCGCCGGCAGCGGCAAGGATCACGTCGAACTCGGACTTTTCTTCGGCAGCGGCGGCTTCGCCACCACCGGCACCGGCAACCGCCGCGACGGCGACCGGAGCGGCAGCGGAAACGCCCCACTCTTCTTCCAACTTCTTCGCCAGCTCGGCCGCCTCCAGGACGGTAAGCTTGGAGAGTTCTTCGACGAGCTTATCCAAATCGGCCATTTCTCAGTTTCCTTCAGACTTGAGCTTCGGTTTTGCGGTCTCTTGGCTCGTAAAACGGCGGGTTTCTTAGGCCGCCTCGTCCTTGGCGCCGTAAGCGGCGAACACCCGAGCCAGCTGCGCCCCCGGTGCCTGCACGACACCCGCCACCTTGGTGGCCGGAGCCTGCAGCACGCCGATCAGCTTGCCGCGCAACTGGTCGAGGCTCGGCAGGTCGGCCAGGGCCTTGATGCCGTTGGCATCGAGAACCTGTCCTTCCAGGCCGCCGCCCAGGATGGTCACCTTGTCGTTCGACTTGGCGAACGTCTGGACCACCTTCGCCGCCGCTACGGGGTCTTCCGACAGCGCAATGGCCGTCGGACCCGTGAACAGCGACGTCAACGCTTCGAACTTGGTGCCTTCGAAAGCGCGCTTCGCGAGCCGGTTTTTAACGACACGGTAGTGCGCTCCCGCCTCTCGCGCCTTGCGCCGCAGGTCGGAGGACTCGGCCACGGTCAGACCCAACTGATGAGTCACCACCACACCCGAGACCTCGCCGAGACGCTCACGCAAGGAGGCGACCAACGCTTCCTTATCTGCTCGCTCCACGAGTTACCGCTCCCTAGGTTCCGGACTGCCGGCCACCGCTTGGACGGTCGGCCATCCGACTGCACAAGGGCACCGCACTGAGGACCAGGTCCCCGAGCGCGCCGCCCGGTTGGCCTGTCCCGGAAGCTCAAGCCCACCCCTCTGGCCGAACAGCGGCAAAACCGCCGCGCGGCCGGCTTGGATCAGCTCGCAACCCCCGTCTATGCAGGCCATCGACCCCCAAAACTTGGCCGATCCTTAAGTCCGGGCCGGTCCCGGACACCTGCAGTCTCGGACAGGTCGGAGAGCCGGCGTCGCCGCCTGCCCTCCTACTCCCCGCCGCCGCACCGAACCTCGGCGCGGCCACGGAACATCCCTTACTCGGCAGCCGCGGCGACAGCCGCGAGGCTGGCCACGTCCACCTTCACGCCCGGCCCCATGGTCGAGGAGAGGGCGACCTTCTTGATGTAGGTCCCCTTCGCCCCGCTGGGCTTGGCGCGATTGATCGCATCGATGAAGGCGCGCACGTTTTCCAACAGCGCCGCCTCCTCGAAAGAGGCCTTGCCGACACCGGCATGCACCACGCCGGCCTTCTCGGCACGGAACTCGACCTGACCGCCCTTGGCCGCCTTTACCGCCTCGCCGACGTCCGCCGTCACCGTCCCCAGCTTCGGGTTCGGCATCAGGCCGCGCGGACCGAGCACCCGGCCGAGCTTGCCGACGATCGGCATCATGTCCGGCGCGGCGATCACGCGATCGAACGGCAGGTCGCCGCCCTGCACCTTCTCCGCCAAATCCTCTGCACCGACCACGTCGGCGCCGGCAGCCTCGGCCTCCTCGGCCTTGGCGCCGCGGGCGAAGACCGCCACGCGCACCGACTTGCCGGTGCCGTTCGGCAGGGTCACGACGCCACGCACGTTCTGATCCGCGTGCCGCGGGTCGACGCCCAGGTTCATGGCGATCTCGATGGTTTCGTCGAACTTCGCCTTCGCCCGGTCCCGGACGAGCTTGACCGCTTCGTCGAGGGCATAGAGCTGGTTGCGGTCGAGCCCCTTGAGGGCGCCATCCATACGTTTTGCGATCCGAGCCATGCCGCTTACTCCACCACCTCGAGGCCCATCGAGCGAGCGGAGCCGGCGATGATCTTCATCGCCTCCTCCACGTCGTAGGCATTCAGATCCTGCATCTTCGCCTCGGCGATCTCGCGCAACTGCGCGCTGGTCACCTTACCGACGGTGCCCCGGCTGGGAGTCGAAGATCCCTTCGGCACGCCTGCCGCCTTCTTCAGAAAGAAGGAGGCCGGCGGCGTCTTGGTCTCGAAGGTGAAGGAGCGGTCGGCATAAGCGGTGATCACCACCGGAACCGGCATGCCCTTCTCGAGACTGTCCGTGGCCGCGTTAAACGCCTTGCAGAACTCCATGATGTTGAGGCCGCGCTGACCCAGCGCCGGACCCACCGGTGGCGAGGGGTTGGCCTGCCCCGCCGGGATCTGCAGCTTGATATAACCTGCGATCTTCTTCGCCATTTTTCTACTCACCCCTTCAACGCAGGGTTTCGCGGTTCAACGGCCATGGCTGACCTCCCGCGCCTGCTCTTGCACAGCAGCCGGGCGAAGTCCCCCGGAACCTCCCGGGAGATGCGACCGACCGTACGAACGAATCAGGACTTCTCGACCTGACCGTATTCCAACTCCACCGGCGTGGAGCGCCCGAAGATCGACACCGCCACCTTCAGACGCGCCCGCTCCTCATCGACCTCCTCGACCACTCCATTAAAGGAGGTGAAGGGGCCGTCACAGACACGCACGCTCTCGCCGATCTCGAAGGTGATCGAGGGCTTCGGCCGCTCGACCCCTTCCTGCATCTGCGACATCAAGCGCTCGGCTTCGCGATCGGGTACAGGCACCGGCCGGCCGCGTTGGCCGCCGCCCAGGAAATCCGTCACCTTCGGCGTGTTCTTCACCAGGTGCCAAGTCTGGTCGTTCAGCTCCATCCGGACCAGCACATAACCGGGGAAGAACTTGCGCTCGGTGCTGATCTTCTGACCGCGACGGATCTCCGTCACGTCTTCGGTCGGCACCAGAACCTCGGGAATCTCCTCCTCCAGGTCGAAGGACGCCGCCTGCTCCTTGATCGCCTCGGCAACCTTCTTCTCAAAGCCCGAGTAGACGTGAATTACGTACCAACGCAGCGCCATTGCGCGCTTACCCCCCAAACCCGAGAACCAGTCGCACCACCCAGGAGAGCGCCTGGTCGACGACGAAGAAGAAGATCGCGGCCAAAAACACGAAGATGAAGACCATGATGGTCGTCACCGTGGTTTCCTTGCGCGTCGGCCAGGTGACCTTCGACACCTCCTGGCGCACTTCTCGGATGAACTGGCCTGGGCTGACTTTGGCCATAGCTGTCCGTCTTCGCCTTTCTATACGGCGGCCGCCGCCTCTACCCGAAAGCCGCCGCCCGTTTTCAAGAGTAAGCCGCCTTTACCTAGGCAGCGCCTCCGAGGTCTTGCCTGCGACCTTTCGACCGCCGGCTTGGCCGTCTGGCCCGTCCTGCATCCGGCCCATCCTGGGCGCAGGCGCCTCGCGATCCGTCCACCGGCGCGATCCATCGACCGGTCGGGTGGCAGGAGTGGAGGGACTCGAACCCCCAGCCCCCGGTTTTGGAGACCGGTGCTCTACCAGTTGAGCTACACTCCTATCGTCACCGCTTCGCCGGCAGGCTCCTCGCCTCCGGCGCCCTGGTTCGACCCTCGACTACTCGACGATTTTGGATACGACGCCGGCGCCGACGGTGCGGCCGCCTTCGCGG
>JBQLZH010000020.1:0-16418 GCA_052168175.1 Kiloniellales bacterium | reverse complement strand
CCAGTCCTCGAGCGTGCCGGCAGGCCGCCGCTTGCGCCGCCCGATCTGCAGCGCCCAGCGCGCCTGCCCCAGCGCCTCCCGTCTTGGATCCTGCCACGCCGCGGCGGCAGCCGCCGGTGCTGGGGGAACCTCCGCACCGACACCGGTGTCGGTCGAAGGGTCGCCGTCCGCTGCCGGGGCGACGCCAGTTTCCGAAGGCGGCGGACTCGAGACCGCACCGGCGGGCCTCTCGAAGAGCGCCCCGACCGCAGCCGCGCCTGCGACAGGGTCGGCGGAGCCATCGGGCGGCAGAGCGCCACCCGCAGCCGCAGCCGCAGCCGGCGCTATGGTGGCTTCGGTATGCTCGCGTGGCGGGGTGGCGGGACGCGACAGTCTCGCTTCAACCATTCTTCAGGTTTTCCTTACTTGGCAAGAAGCCGTAGGCTTGGCGCTAGCGGCACTCTCGGGGGAAAGGCATGCTCGTCGCCGCGGTCGCGCCCAAGTCGAAGCCTCAGCTGTCTCGCCGGTACTGGTACCAGCGCTGCGAGACCGTCCCAATAGAGCTCAGCAACGGCGCCGGCGAGGCGCCCTGGACGTTGCGGGCCTCTAGTCCGAAGAGGCCGGCCTGCGCCCGGTCGTTGGAGCCCTGGACCCGGAACTGCCAGGCTTCGCGCGCGGCATTGTCCCGGATCTGCAGTGCGTCCAGCTCGCCCAGCGCCGCCGTGTCGCCCAGAATGCCAAGGGCCGAGCCGCTGTCGGCCTGAAAGCCGGTGGCGGCCAGCGCCGCCTGCTGCTGGCCGAGGGCCTGCTGGGTACGCAACCGCTGAGCCCGCTCCTCGGCGCGGCCGCGCTGGCGGGCATCCTCGGCCAGGGCCTCGGAGGTTCGGGCGTTGTTCTCCGCCACCTGGCGCTGGTAGTCGAGGGAGGCGCGCTGCGCCGTCGCCTGCTGGTTCTGCGCCTGCATCTGCATCATGGCGCTGCCCAAGCTCGCAGCGGTCGAGGCAATCAGGAAGGGTTCACACATGGGTTTCTGTCCCTTGAGTCTGCATCCGGCCGGTTCTCATCCAGAAGCGGTGGAAGGGGCGGCCGAAACGGCCGTAGGGCTGTGCGGGCTCCAGGGTGAAGCCGAGCCAACGCAGCCAGCGGATCGAGAGCGCGTTGCGCGCATCGACCCAGTTCTCCAGGTAGGCGTAGTGGGCGCCCATGACGGCCAGGCCCTCGCGGCTGAAGGTGAGAAAGGCGCGCTTGTGACGCTCCAGCCCGCGCGCGCCCAGCAGCCAGGGCGCGCCCTCGCGGCCGAGCAGCGCGACAGTGCCGATGCCCCAAAGCGCCATCACCTCGCCGTCGGCCAGTCCAGCCCAGGCCACCTCGGAATGCTTCAGGCTTTGGGTCAGGGCCGAGAGCGCCCCATGGCCGTGAGAGGCCATGACTTCGCGCTTGTCCGCCGGCCGCAGGCGCGGCGCCAGCGCGACCGCATCGTCCAGCCGCGCCTCGCGCAATTCGTAACCCGTGCCGCCGATGCAGAGTGGGGTTCCAAAACCGAGCTGCCCCAGGCTGCGAGGCAAGCGCGCGGACGGGGTCGTGCGGGCGCCCGCAGCGTAGTGAGGCCAGCCTGCGCGGCGCTGAGCGCATGGTTCGGGTACAGGCGTGGCGTCTGAACGCTTTACAGCCTGAGTTGGGCCATGCCCGGGGCAGGCTGGTACGTCCCTCCTAACCACCGATGTCGACTTCCGGCGCGATGGACAGCAGCGTCAGCGGCAGGGGGTCGGCCTGGCGGATGCAGACGATGCCCTGATCGTTCCACTCCGGCGGCACGTCCATGGAGACGTCGCCGGTAAAGAGACGGATGGCCTCGCCGTAGGCCTCGGTCGAGCGCTGCTTCCACTCGTCTAGCCGCGCGAAGGACGGGCCGGCGAAGATGCCGCGCGCCTCCTGCACGCGCAGAGTCAGGGCGCCGATCCGCTTCTGGCGTCCCATAACGGTACCGATCTCGGGCAGGTTGCCCAGGTCGAGCGGCAAGGTCTGGATATCGCAACTATAGGCCAGGCCGACGTGTACCTGACTGGCCGCGTTGGGCAGGGTGACCTGGCCGTTCTGCACCGTCAGATTCTTGACCACGTTGCCGTCGGCCAGGGCCACCACGGCCTCGCCCTCCAGATGCCAGAGGTTACCCAGGGTCGCCGTCGCCGCGCCCCGATAGGTCAGGCCGGAGTCGACGCAGAAGGCCTCCTCCACCGCCTCGAAGCCGCGGTCGTCGAAACGCTCGATGTACTGCACCGTTCGGCCGCCCACCTGACGCTCGACGACGGCATAGACGGCATCGGCCCTGTCCTCGCTGATCGAACAGATCGACTTGAAGGCGCCGGCCGTTCGGTAACGGGTCCAGCCCCAGACCTGATGCTCTTGCAGGTACGCCAGGACCAGCAACGCGCCATCGTCGCGCACGGCCTTGACCAGCTTGTTGGGCACCTGGGCGTAGCACCAGTCGAGGATCACGCGGTTGCGGAAGAAATGCGGGGCGAAGATGGTCAGATCGTTGCCGCGATAGCCGTCGCTCTCAAAGCTGTAGGCCAGGTCGCGCACGCTGGATCCCCGGTCCTGCACGAACAGCAGGGTGTTGCCGATCACGATCGGCGGCAGCGCGCGCCCGCCGTAGTAGGTCTGCGGCCGGACCACCCGATTGCTTGGGGTCAGCACGCCGTCGCCGGGCCCGTTGATCCGCCACTCGGCGCCGGAGGTCAGGGCGATCAGATCTTCCAGCGGCACCAGGGCGCGGATCTCGTTGACCTGCCGCGCGGCCAGAGTGGCGGTGATGGCGTCGCTGTCCTTGGTCGGAACCGAGACGCTGAAGTTCTCGTAGTTGGCGCTGCCCGACATCCAGATCGTCTGCGGCGCTGTCTCGGTCTGTGCCAGACAGAGCCGTTCCTGGTAGATCGTCGCTACGGACGGATAGTCGCCCGCGGCGTTGAATAGATCCTGCACCTTCTGCGGCGTGTCGGCGGTATCGGGGTCGATGTTGTCGTCAAAGAACTGGATAGCTTCGGTCCCGCCGATAAAGCCGTAAACGCCGTTCTCCTCCTTGTAGACGATGTAGCGGGCAGCAGCGGGGTTGAAGGACCAGGATATCCGGTTCTGGGCATTGGCCACGCTGAGATCGTTGTTCACCGTCGCGATGGACGATGGCAGCGATTCCTCGCCCGTGTCGTCGGAGATGGCGGAGACGCGGTAGCGATAGGTCACACCCGCTCCCGGCCCGCTGGTCGCCGTTGCGGCAACACCCGTCGGCGCGGCGATGCCCGGCTGGAAAGTGACCGTCGTCAGCGTCCAGGCGGTGTCCCCCGTGCGGGTCAGTTTGCGCACAGCATGCTTGGGGTGGCAGAGATAGATCACGTCGTTCGACTGCACGTAGCCGATGTCGAAGACCTGCTCGGCCGTGTAGGGTGCGGCGATCTCGTAGACGCGGAAGACTTGGCCGCCCGACTGATAGGCACCGTAGCCGGTGCTGTCGATCTGCGTACCGTCCAGGCCTTCCAACAGAAACCCGTTCGTGCCCACGCCGGTGATCCGGAAGTTGCGGCCGTTCAGCTCCGTCATGCCGGCCACGCCCGAGAGGAAGATCTCGTCGCCGTTGCTGTAGCCATGCGCCGGTGCCGTCACCGCCGCCGGATTGGCCTGGGTGATGTCGGTGATCGCTGTCCCGGTTCCCACGATCTGACCGGTATCGCGATGGAACCGGATGTAGCCGCCGCCGAACTCCAGGGCGTAGGTCTGCTCGGTGTTGAACTCGAAGGGGATCAGCCGCGTCGGCTGGCTGGAGTCCTTGACCTCGGCAATGAAGCGCAGCCCCGGTCGTGTCGAGAGGCCGCCGTAGGGCCGCACGAAGACGTTCAGCGCGGTGGCGACACCGACCCGCCACTTGGCGGTATCGACCCGCGCCAGCAGGTCCGGCGCGATCTCGCCGCCGGCGAAGGAAGGTTGCAGGGCTTTCAGCATGTCTGCGGCAGTCTCGTTTCCAAAGGACGTGAGAATGCGGGAAAACCGAGGGGTTACCCGCCGCCCGTCACCTGGGTTGGGCAGGCATTTGTCGGACGCGCGAATCGGTGGGATAAGGGGCCGGCTATCGATCCGACCGGCACCGCGGCTTCCTGCGATGCCGGTCTCCACACAGCGCAGCCGAGGGGCCCATGACCATGAAACTCTACTTCGCGCCCACCTCCCCTTTCGTCCGGAAGGTTCGGATGGCAGCGATCGAGCTCGGCTTGGCCGGCGATATCGAATTGGTCCCCACCGCCGTCGTTCCCGGACAGGCGAATCCCGATTACGCCAAGGCGGCCAACCCCCTACGCAAGATCCCGGCACTTGCGACCGCAGATGGCCAGGTGATCTACGACTCCACGGTGATCTGCGAGTATCTGGACAGCCTTGCAGGCGGCGGAAAGATCATCCCCGCCGAAGCCGAGCGCCGCTGGCAGGTGCTGACGACCCACGCCTTGGCGCAGGGTATGTGCGAAGCGGCGGTGCTGCTGCGCTACGAAACCTGGCTGCGCCCGGAAGAGCGGCGCTGGCCGGTCTGGATCGACGACCAGTGGGACAAGATCGACAGCGGTCTCGCATGGTTCGAAGAACACGATGGGGTGCTGGCCGCACCGATGAACCTCGACCAGATCGCACTGGGCGCGCTGCTCGGCTACCTCGACTTCCGCGCCGCCGACCGGCCCTGGCGCCCGGCCGCACCGAAAGTGGCCGCCTGGTTCGAAACCGCCAGCGAACGTCCCTCGTTCCGCGACACGGTCCCTAGCGCGCCCTGATCCAGGCGGCGTCGGAATCGTCCCGAACCGTCGCGGCAGCCGCGTCCGCGGCTCTCGCAGCGTTGGCGGCCGTGACGGCTTCGCGCAGCGCCTCCTGCCGGCGGGCCACGTCGCCCTTCAAGGCGGAGGCGAGGTCGGCGGCCAAGCGCCAGGACAGCGCCTCGACGAACAGTGGATCGAAGCCGGTCGGGTCCTCGATGCGCGCTGTATAGATCAGAGCCGCGTCAGGCTGGTCCGTTAGAATGCGGCGACCGGCGCGAACCTCGAAGTCGGGCGTCGCCTGCGCCGGCCGCAAGGTCACCGGCGGCGTTATTGTCTCGCTCGGCCAGGTCGCCTCCGCGCCCCAGCCTGCGGCCAGGGCCCGGCCCGAAGGCTCGATGTACAGCGGCGTCAGGCAGTCGGCCGGCAGGGCATAGACATGCGCCCATTCGGTGGGCGTCTCTCCCGGCGTCAGCCCCAACTCCGCCAGCGCCTGCCGGCTGCGGGCGAAGCGCCAGGCCTGAGACTGCAGCAGCGCGTCGCGAGTCGGACCATAAAGTGCCGTGCAGTGCCGTGCAGCCGAGGAGGCCTCGCTCAGGTCGTTGATGGTCTGCGCCCCGATGCGTGTCAGCGCCAAGTTACAGAGGGCGACGACAGAACTCATGATCGCAAGACCGCGATGGCGGCACCGGCAAACGGCACGGCTGCTTCGAAGAACATGCTTTTCTCCTGACAATCAGGCGGGCACTTGCCGCATCGGTCGAAGGGGGCAAGATGCGGAGAGCTAGGGACCGCAGATCGATTCTATAATTCGGTTCCGCAGAGCAGGGTCTTTGGCACCAACCCTTGGAGAGCTCCCTATGAGAAAGAGTCTGGCCCCACCGGCCTTCGCGCATTTTCCAAGTGAATGGCACCTCTCGCCGGTGCTCGACACCGGCGACTTCGTTTTCCTCTCCGGCGTCACCGCCGTAAGGCCCGACGGGACGCTAAGCCGAGATCCGGAGGAACAGTTCCGCGACAGTTTCGCGTTCCTAGAGGCCAACCTGGCGGTCGCCGGTCTCGGTTTCGACGATGTGGTCGAGCTGACCAGCTATCACGTGGAGCTGCGACGGCATCTGGCCGCCTTCATCCGGGTCAAGGATGACTATATCGCCGCGCCCTACCCGGCCTGGACCGCTATCGGCGTCAGCGAGCTGATCACCGAAGGGGCGTTGGTCGAACTGCGGATCATCGCGCGCCGGACAGCGGCGGGGGCGAGCCCCGATACCTGATGCAGGTTCTTCTGCGTCCAGCGGGTCGAACCGCTCCCCGCTTCATCGAACGCCGAATCCATGCTGCACCACCGGGCATCGCGGCGACGTTCAGTGGCGTTTGGCCTTCGACATCATGCGACCGAGCTCGGCGGCGGAAACCGCCTGCTCGGCATAGGAAAAGGTGCCTTTGGTCCGCACCTCCTCGGCGGCGCGTAGCATCGCGCCGAGCGCCGCCCGGGCAAAGGACCCTCCGACGCTGACGCGCTTTACCCCGGCATCGGCCAGCTCGGCGACCGAGTAGCTCTGCCCCTGCAGGCCCATGACGGCATTCACCGGCCGGTCGACCTCCGCGCAGACCCTGCGGATTGCGTCGATGCCCGGCAGTCCCGGTGCATAGAGCACATCGGCCCCGGCTTCGGAAAAAGCCTGAAGTCGGCGAATCGTATCTTCCAGATCCGGCCGGCCCCAGAGGAAATTCTCCGCACGTCCGGTCACCAGAAACGGCCGTCCCTTGGCCGCCTCGCTGGCCGCAGCGACCCGCTCCACCGCCTGCGCGAAAGGATAGATCGGGTTCTCCGGATCGCCGGTCGCATCCTCGATGGATCCGCCGACCAACCCGGCTTGCAGGGCCATCTCCACCGTCTGCGCGCAGGTCTCCGGCGCGGCGCCGAAGCCGTCTTCCAGATCGGCTGAAACCGGCAGATCCGTCGCCTCCACAATGGCGTGGGCATTCTCGATCAGCTCGACCCGCGTCAGACTCGCGAAGGAGTCGCGCCGTCCCACCGAAAAGGCATAGCCCGCACTCGTCGTCGCCAGGGCCTCGAAGCCCATGCCGGCGAGCATCCGCGCGGTTCCGGCATTCCAGGGATTCGGCATCACGAAGGCCCCGGCTGCAGCATGCAGCGCCTTGAAGCGTTCGAACTTTTCCTGCTGCGTGAGCTTCATTCAGGCCTCCTGCGGGCTTTACCGGTGCTGAAAGCCAACCTAGCAGCAAAAGAACATAACACAAACATTCTTTGGACCCTGCCCCACGTGACCGGATGGCTGGGTCTGCACGTCCGAGACCTGGCGATATTGCATCTTGCTCGCTTCAGTCTGCTAAGCTCCTCCAGCTTCTGTCTCTTCGCGACAGCTCATTCCCTTCGCTTCCATGACGTCCGAAAGCGCGATGCAGCCTTCCAGACCCCAGCACATCGGCATCGTCGGCTGCTCCGCCGAGGGGGCCGCGCTCTGCTACCGCACCATCTGCATCGAAGGCGCGGACCTTCTCGGGCCGCACGCCCATCCCGAGGTTTCTCTGCACACGCCGTCCCTGGCGGACTACACCGCCTGCCTGGCGCGGGGCGACTGGTCGGGCGTCGGCGACCTCATGCTGGCCTCTGCCGACAAGCTGGCAAAGATCGGCGCCGATTTTCTGATCTGCCCGGACAACACCATCCACGGCGCCTTTGCCCAGGTCGCATCGCGCTCGCCCCTGCCCTGGCTGCACATCGCCGAGGTGGTGGCCGAGGCCGCCGAGACCAGGGGCTTCCGCCGTCTCGGCTTGACCGGCACGCGCTGGCTGGTCGACAGCGACGTCTATCCGGACGCACTGACCGCCCGCGGCCTGACCTACGAACGCCCCGACGACGCCGAGCGGGAGGAGATCGACCGCATCATCATGGACGATCTCGTCTACGGCCGCTTCAAGCCGGAGGCCGTCACCGCCTTTCAGCGGATCGTCGCGCGCCTGCGGGACCGCGGCTGCGATGCCGTCGTACTTGGCTGCACGGAGATCCCGCTGATCCTCGACGACAGCAACTCTCCGCTGCCGACACTGGACTCCACGCGCTTGCTGGCCCGCGCCGCTCTGCGCCGGGCAGTGCAAGGCACGGTCTTGACGCGAAACGAGAGCAGGATCCGAACCGGAGCATAGCGGAGACCGCAGCGCCGATGGACTACGCCGCACACACACCCTGGTCGGACCCTGGCCGCTACCGCGCGCAGCTCATGGAGCTACCACGCCTCCCGCGCGAGCTGGCCGACGCCTTGGAGAACTTCCTGATCCATCACGCCGCCGCGCGCTTCCTCAAGTTCGGCGTGCCGGACTATGCCGAGCAGGATCGCCGCTTGCGCAGGGTCGAGCGGCTGCTTGCGACCGCATTCGATCGGGACGCCCGGCCCCTGTCGCAACACCGCGACCTCCCGGCCTATCTCTACGGTACCTGTCACGATTTCGCCCTGATCGCCGCCAGCGTCTTCCGCTCCAACGGTATCGAGGCCCGCTTGCGCGTCGGCTTCGTCGACTACTTCCAACAGAACCGCTGGGAAGACCACTGGCTCTGCGAGTACCGAGCCGACGGCGAATGGCGGCTGCTCGACGCCCAGATGGGCCGGCGTGCCCGCGAAGGTCACGGGATCGACTTCGCCATCGAGAGCGTACCCCGCGCGCGCTTCCGCTCCAGCTCCCAACTCTGGCGCGCCCTGCGCGCCGGCGAGATCGATCCCGATGTCTGCGGGGTCTCCTTCATCGGTCTCGGCGGCACCTGGTTCGCGGCATCGAGCGTGCTGCGGGACGCCGCCACATTGGCGATGGTCGAGCCACTGCCCTGGGACTTCTGGGGACCGGCACGCGATTTCTGCCGAACCCAAAGCGTGCCGGAGGAAGCGGCAAGAGATCTGGACGCCTTGGCCGAGGCCTTCGAAGCCGCACCCGATACGCCGGACGACGCGCGCACGCGCCTGGAGAGCTTTGCCTGGGCGAAACCGACCGAAACGGTCTTGAGCGACGAGAAGAGTGCGCTCATGGAGCGCCGGCTGCTCTAACGGCTCTGCACCTACCGCTCGGCCAGTGCCAGCCGCAGGCCGAGCAGACCGAACGCCCCCGCGAAACCGCGCCGCAGCCAGCGCATCACGCCCGGCCGGGAGATCACATAGCGCCGCGTCGCCGAGGCGAAGGCGCCGTAGCCGACGAAGACCACGAAGGTCAGCAGCATGAAGACCGCCGCCAGCATCAGCATAGAGGCCGTGGCATTCGCCGCGGTTGCCGGCACGAACTGCGGCAGGAAGGCCAGGAAGAACAGCGACAGCTTGGGGTTCAGAACGTTCAGCAAAAGACCGTTGACGACGATCTTGCCGGGCGAGATGGCGGCGGTCCGTTCGGAGACCTGCAGCGCGCCGCCTTCCCTCAGAATGCTCCAAGCCATGTAGAGCAGGTAGGCGACACCGAGATACTTCACGACCTGAAAGGCCATGGCGCTGGTGTGCAGCAGCGCCGCCAGACCGGCGATGCTGGCGCCGATATGCGGCAGGATCCCCAGCGTGCAGCCGAAGGCCGCCAGCACGCTTGCCCGCCAGCCTCGACCCAGCCCATAGGCCAACGTGTAGAGCACGCCCGTGCCCGGGAGCAAAATCACGACGATCGCGGTCAGCAAAAACTCCGGCGACATTGCAGGCCCTCCCGGCTTTTCCGGGACCAGTCTGTCGCAAGACGCGGTACAGTGCAAAGGTGCCGTCCGAATGTCCGCTCTCCCGAACTTCGCCCCTAGATCTCCAGCGTCATGTAGCGGCTGTAGGGGTCGACACGGTAGTCGCCGAAGGGCGCGCAGTCGACGAAACCGAAACGTTCGTAAAACGTCTGAGCTGCCGCAAAGCCGTCCGTTGAGCCGGTTTCCAGGCTCAGGCGCCGGTAGCCGCGCGCCTTTGCCTCGGCGAGGATGTGACGCAGCAGCGTCGCCGCCACACCCTTGCGGAGATGCCTCTCGACCGTACGCATCGACTTGATCTCGCCGTGGCCGGCATCGAGCTCCTTCAACGCGCCGCAGCCCAACAGGTCTCCGTCCTGGCGCAGACTCCAGAAGGTCACCTCCGGCCGACGCAGCTCCTCCAGGCCGAGCGCATGCACGCTCTCCGGCGGCGATAGCGCGGCCATTCCGTCGAGATGCGCCTGCAAGAGCGCCACCACATCGGCACTTTCGAGATCGCCCTGAACCAGTTCCATTCCCTGCTTCCCGCCCCCTGGGCCTGCGATCCGCTCGGCCTTCGCCAGCCGCATCTTTCGTTTCCTTAGCAGGTTCGAACCGCTCCGCAAAGCGGCGGATGGGCTGGAAAACGACGCCTCCTGTCGCCGCGAAGCGCGACCGGGCGCCGCCGTTCATGGCAAGCTGTCGGTTGGTTCGCTTTTCCAGACACGACAGGCCCGCCATGCACCTCTCTGCCGACGAGACCTTTCTCACGGTTCGCTGGCCCGACGGGGCGCACAGCCGTTATGCATTGCAGTGGCTGCGCGACAACGACCCTGCCGGCTTTCACCCGGACACGCAGGAGCGGGTCTTCGACCTCCTGAGCGTTCCGGACGATCTGGCCTTGGCGGAAGCAGAGGCCGAAGGCGAGACCATCCGCCTGCGCTGGACCGACGGCGCCGAGACGCGCCTGGCCCGCGATTGGCTGCGCGCCGCAAGCGGCGGAAAGCGGCTCAGCACCCTGCCGCCGGTTCTGCCCGAAAGCTGGGATGGCGACTTCGCCGCCCGCCTGCCCCGTCACGCGGGCCCGGCGGTCCTGCACGACGACCGGGCGCTGACGGCCTGGCTCACCGATCTGGCGCGCTGGGGCATCGCGGTTCTGGAGGACGTCCCCTGCGAAACGGGCGCCTTGGAAGCTGTCTGCCGCCGCATCGCCCATCTCCGCGAAACCAACTTCGGCCTGACGTTCGAGGTGCGTAGCGAGCCGCAGCCGATCAACCTTGCCTACACGGCCATGGCGCTGCCGCTGCACACGGACCTGCCGAACCAGGAGCTGCCGCCCGGTTTTCAGTTCCTGCACACCCTGGTCAACTCGGCGACCGGCGGCGAGTCTCTCTTTGCCGACGGGCTCCGCATGGCAGAGGCCATCCGCACCCAGGCGCCGGAGCACTACCGCGTCCTGCGCGACGTCGCCATTCCCTTCCGATTTCACGACGGCGGCCACGACATCCGCTACCGCCGCCCCGTGATCCGCGAGGACGAGCGCGGGGAGCCGGTCGAGATCAACTGGAACGCCCACCTCGCCGACAGCTTCGACATGGAGCCCGAGATCACCGCGGCCTACTACCCGGCCTACCGTGCCTTCATGGCCCTGACGCGCGATCCCGCCTACTGCATCGCCTTGAAGACTCGGCCCGGCGACCTTGTGGGCTTCAACAACCGCCGCACACTGCATGGCCGCAGCGCCTTCGACCCCACCTCCGGCAGCCGCCACCTGCGCGGCTGCTACGTCGACTGGACCGACCTGATCAGCCGCCTGCGTGTGCTGGAGTCGAACGCGAAGGCGTCTCGCTAGACTCTTTCGACATCCAGGATCGCCTTCACGCGCTTGGTCAGGGCCGCCTCCTTGGCGCGGGGGTGAACGCTCTGGCCGCGCTCCCGTAGGAACGCGGCCAGCTCTGCGCGCGGCCAGGCCTCAGGGTCGTTGCCGCGTTCGGCAAGGGGCTGCGGGGCGGGCCCGGTTGCGGCCTCCGGCGCAGCCTGCTCCGGAGCCAAGGGCTCCATCCAGGCGGCGGGAGCCTCGCCTTCGCGCAGGGCGAAGACGTCGCCGGGCGCACGCCGCTGGGCCGGATAGAAGCCCTTCTCCCTGGCGCGCACGAGGGTCGGACCGGCGGCCGTCAAGCGGAGGCGCGTCATATCGCGAGGCGGGCCGCCGGCCGACGTCACGGGTTGGTCTGATTGCCGGCGGTGACGCCGGCGGTGATCCGGCCCGCGGTAGCGGCGGTACCGGTCACGCTGTAGTTCAGCCGCACGTAGCGCTGATCCGTCTTCAACGGGAAGGAATCCAGCGCGAAGACGTAGCCTGCGGTCAAATCCGCGACCGGCACCGCCTCGGTCTCCAAAACCGTCGTGGGGCTGGCGAAGTTCTCGACCGTGTCGACCTGCACCGCCACGCGCAGCGAGGTCAGGGTGGCAAAGTCCTCGACCACCTGGATGCGCAGGGGCACCTTCATGCCCTTGCCCATGTCCTTGATCAGAGGCGCCGCGCCGCCGTCGGGACCGTTGCTCGCGGTGCCGTTGGCGCCCAGGTCGACGACGTTGGTCGAGGCCGCGGTCGTAGCGATGGCCTGGGCATCGGAAAAGAGAGTCTGGCTATCGAAGATCATGTGACGTTCCTTTGGATTCGGCCCTTTGGGTTCGGCACGCCTGCGCCCCACCGCACTGCGACGCGCAGGGCTCGTCGCAGTGTGGCAAGCGCGACTGCGCGTCCGCAGCGAAGTGAAGAGAAGCCTGCGTGGCGCTTGAGCGCTTTACAGACCCTCTCAGATCACGCGGGCTTCGGTGTTCGCGATGGCATCGATCTCGCGGATCGGCACGCCCATGAAGCTCATGACCTCGCGGCCCTCGACTTCGGAAAGGCGGATGAAGGTGTTGGCATTGGCCTTGAGCGCTTGACGGTGCAGGAACTCCTTGACCTTGGTGTTGCAGTACATCACCAGGCGCCCGGCGTTGCCGCTGCCCATGCGTCGATTGCGCAGGCGGTAGTAGGCCTGGATCATCAGCTCGTTCAGATCCGCGCCGGTGGCCGCATCGTTCGTCAAGCCGGAGACGTCGATGTTCGCGACGCGACTGATGTAGCGCCAGTCGCGCACCGACAGGCCGATGTCCTGTTCGAACTTCTCCTCGTAGACCTCGTAACGGCCGCTGTTGTTGGGGTCGATCACCGTCTGCACGCCCAGGTCGGTGCGCTGGACGCCGGCGCGCGATCCCTTCGGATAGATCAGATGGGCAGTGGTATCGCCCCAGGTGATCATCCAGATCGAGGTATTGTCGGCGCCAGTGCCGCCGGCATCGACGATCTGATTGCCGTTCTCGGCCGAGAGATCGTTGAAGCGCGGCGCGAAACCGGTGAAGGCCGCCGGCTCGCTGCCGGAGTTGCCGTAGATCACCGTCTCCGCGATCTCCTGCGCCATGGTCTCCAGGAAAGGTGCGGATTCCGACAGGCGGAGCTGCTGCGGATCGGAAGAAAGGTCGATCAGCTTGGCATCGATGATCGAGCGGGCGACCAGGCTGCCGGTCGCATCCTCGACCTGGCGGGTGTGGGACTTGCTGGTCTGCACACCCTCGTAGAGACGGCGCCAGGTCGCGGTCGGCAGGCCGGTGCGCACCGTGGTCAGGTGCTTGGTGCCGTTGTTGCACTCGACAGCGGGGGCGTCGTCGAGGATCGGGTTGAACTCGGACAGCATCTCGATGATGTCGGCGGTCGTGCCGTTCGCGTCGGTGCGCTTGGCCACGTCGGCCAGGGTGAGATAGCTGCTGCCAACGGTCGCCATGGGGCGAACTCCTTATCGCTGGGGTTTGGGCATGTCGGGATACATCCGCTCGGCGCGGCTGCGCGGCGCGGCGGTCCCGCTGGATTCGACAAAACGGTCGTCGGAGACGATCAGGCCGAAGCTGCGCAGGCCGCGGATGAACCCCGGATGGTTCAGCAGCCCGAAGTGCTTCAGCAGGTCTTGCGTCGACGCATCGAAGGCCTGCTGCAGCGCGGCGTTGCCGAGCCGCAGCGTCTCCTCGAGCTTGTCGCCGCCGATCTCCGGATCCGCACGGGTCTCGCGCGACCAGGTCTCGACCGTTTCGGCGTGACACTGCATCAGGGTTTGCGACCCCTCTTGCAGCGCTCTGGCATGGAGGTCGATCAGTTTCTGCGCCTGCGCGTTGGACAGCTTCAACTCGCGTGCCAGCGGCTTGAAAGCCTTTAGGCGCTCGGCGTCCAGTCCCATGGGAAAGGACCCCTCGGGTCCGAACTCGGGTGGCAGGTCGAAACTGTAATCGCTCTCCGCTTCGGCTCCATCCGACTCGGTCCCATAGGTTTCATCCCCTGGAGACCCGGCGGAGTCGCGCGCGCGATCCCCGCTCCCAGCGTCGTTCTCGGCCTGGAACTCCGGCGGCGTCCTGCCGCCGGACACCTCGACCGTCTGCCCTGGGTCTTCCTCGGACCCAGGCACAAGCGGCCTCTCCTCCTCCGCCGTCGTGGCGGAAGAATCCGACTCTCTCGTCATGTTCGATAATCACCTTCTTGGGCCGCACGATACGAAGCGGCGAGAACACGATCGTCATGGGTGGAAGCGGTTTCGCCTTCACCAGTGACGTAAATCGCTCTCTAAATCTTATGCTTGGATCGAGGCGCTATCGGGTTCGCTACCCTCTAGGCTTCGTCGTCTTCCGCACCACCACGCCTTTCCTGGGCCCCGTTTTGGGAAAGGCCGCTGTCCCGGCGGGCGATCTCCCGTTCCATCGCCAGGTACTGCTCCGGCTCTGCAATGGCGCAGTAGCGGCGCCAGGTTTCGCCGACCATGCGCTCGCCTTCACGCCGCGCCATCTCCAGCGGGTTGTCGGAGAAGACACTCGCGAAAGGGCGGGTCTCCATCAGCAGCCGCGCAAAGACGCGCCGGCCGCCGTCGGTCTCCAGGACCGCACTCAAGTCGGTCAGAAAGGCGTCCTGGCGTTCCTCCAGTTTCTCGCGGGCACGCCGCTCGCGCCGTTCCTGTGGGTCCATTGATGCGATCCCTTGCCTTGCCTGGCGCGAAAGCCAGGAACGTTACCGATGTCCGACACCGCGTAATCAAGCGGAGGCGAGACGACGTTCTCGTCGGCGGCTTCGGCCGCTAGCGTGGCGCGTCGGAAGGTCCCTGCCACGCAGGACATCTATCTATGCGGCAAAGGCCTCGTCGCAGTCTCAGACTGCACCTTCAGCAGCAGCCTGAGCCGTAGCCGGCGCCTGCGTCACGCCGCCCTGCCCCATCGCCGCCTGCAGCATCTGCAAGCCGTCGAGCGACTGCGCGCCGGCGCCGGCGTCCTTCAGGGCGGCGGCCCCCTGCTGCGCCATGGCCAGTCCCTCCGCCATCTGCTGGCGCTGCGCATTCTGCTGCTGCAGGGCCGCCACCTCCTCGTCGGAACGAAGAATCGTCGGCGGTACGCCCAGCAGTTCGCCCATCTCATCGACCGACTGGGTCCAGTCCACCTTCATGCCGGCGACCGGGTCGATCTGCGCAAGGCCGCCGGCATAGCCGGTCAGGCGCTCGATGCCCTGGATGGCGTCGACCCGCTGGTCACGCACCAGGATCGACTGCAGCTCGACCTTCAGATCCAGCCCTTGCAGCACCTCCGGCGCCGGCGGCAGGATACCGGCCGTCACCGCGATCTCGAAAGTGCGCTCGATCAGCGGTTCTAACAGCTCGTTCTGCAGCCGCTCCAGGACAGGCCCCAAGGCCAGCATCTTCTCGGACCGGCGCTCGGCGATTTCGGTCGCCGTGACCTGACGCCGATCCATGCTGGAGATCATCAAAAAGAGATTCGCGAAGAAACCGCGGCGTACGGCCTCCTGCGTTTCGAAGATATCTTGCCGTAGGTCGCCCAGATTCAGCCTCACATCGTAGACCGAGCGCAAACCCTGGCGCTGCAGATCGCCGTCGGCGAGGATGTTGATGGCGCCGGGCAGCAGCGAAACATGGTGATTGCTGTAGGCTGGTCCGCCTTGCATCGGCGGGTTGACCTGCTTGTCCACTGCCTGGCCCTTGCGCCGCTGCATCACCTGTAGCTGCTTGATGTCCCCCAGCACGTCCATGGCTGGGCTACGGCCGTAGACATCGTTACCGGTGACGTACCAGCGCGGCGCCAGCACCGGGAAGGAGTCGAAGCCGCTCTCGCGCAGCAGCTTGTCCTCCTCCGCGCCCTCCTCCAGGTAGACCGAGCGCCAGCGCTTGTTCCGGCCGTCGCCCAGGGCGGGGTCGCGGTCGCGCCGCGGCTCGATGGCGTGGAAGACCCAATATTCCTGATCCAGTTCCCCATTGCGGTAGGCGTTCTGCGCACTCGCGGAGCAGGACTCCAGCCCGAACTCCTCCACCATCTGCGCCACCGTCATGCGCAGGTCGCGGTAGCAGGTATCGACCAGGCCATTGGCACCGGCCGCCAGATAGTAGCTGCCCATCGGCATCGGCCGCAGCCGGATCACGTCATCGAAGTCGGGCTCGATGTAGATCGCCGTGGTGCCGAACAGGCCCAGATCCTCGTAGCCGACCGTCAGCGCGTTATAGACGTTGGATGCGGCGAAGATGTCGCGCATCAGGATGCTGACGGAGTGTAGCCAGCGCGATACCTCCGGCTCCTCCGCCAGGCCGGGGCTGCGCGGCGTCAGCTTGAACCAGGGCCGTGCCGGGCTTGTCACGCCCGTCATCAGGCCGGCAACCAGCGTCCGCAGCGCGAAGGTGGCCGTGCTGTCGACGATGCGGCTGTTCAGCTTCTTGCCGCGCCGCCCTTTATCGTCGCGATCGCTGAAGCGCAACCGTCGTGGCAGCACGAAGTCTCCCAGTTCTTCCCAGTGCTCGCGCCAGTCCTCGCGCTCGCTCTTCAGCGCGTTACGCCGTTTCAGCAGGCGGCTGCGCAGAGTCTCTCGCTCGATC
>JBQLZH010000019.1:0-34943 GCA_052168175.1 Kiloniellales bacterium | reverse complement strand
CCGACAGCGGATCCGCTGGCTGCAGGCTCAGGAAGCGTCGAATCCGCGCGAAGAAGTCCTCCACGTCTTGGTCGACAAAGGCGTTCTGCAGGCTGAGCATCGGCACGCGATGACGCACCTTTGAGAAGCCTGCCGCTGGCGCGATTCCGACTCGCTGGCTGGGGCTGTCCGCGCGGATGAGTTCCGGAAAGGCGGCCTCGAGCGCCTCGTTGCGCTGGCGTAAGGCATCGTAGTCAGCGTCGGAGATTTCCGGCGTATCTTGGCGGTAATAGAGGTCGTCGTGGTGGCGGATCGCCGCCGCCAGGGCTGCGAGTTCTTCGGCCGCCTCCGCTTCGCTCACCTGATCGAGCGGCTTGCGGTTTTGCGTCATGCCGCCCCCATCAGCTTCTCGGCGGCGGCGCGGGCCTCATCGGTTACCGTGGCGCCTGAGAGCATGCGTGCCACCTCTTCGCGGCGTTGGTCGCCGTCGAGCGGCACCACGCCAGTGGTGGTCTCGCTGCCCCCGCTGTGCTTTTGCACCAGGTAATGGGTGCTGCCTTGCGCCGCGACTTGCGGAGAATGCGTGACCACCAGCACCTGCCGACCATTGGCCAGCCGCACCAAGCGCTCGCCGACTGCGGCAGCCGTCGCACCGCCGATGCCGCTGTCGACCTCGTCGAAGACCAAGGTGACGATCGGTGAGATCTCGGCCAGAACCACCTTAAGCGCCAAGAGGATGCGGGATAGCTCGCCGCCTGAGGCGATTCGCGCCAAAGGCCCCGGTTCGCTGCCGGGGTTGGTTGCGATCTGAAAGGAGACGGCGTCCTTCCCATGCCGGCCCCAGGACTCCTCCGGCACTGGAGTGATCCGTGTTGCGAAGCGAGCCTTCTCGAGCTTCAGCGGCGGTAGCTCCGCATTGACGGCGGCATCCAGTTTGGCGGCTGCGCGCTTGCGGGCGACACTCAAGCCTTCGGCCGCTGCAGCGTAGGCGTTGCGGGCGGCTTTTTGCGCCTGGCTCAGCGCGTTCAGGCGCTCGCTTCCGGTCTCGACCCCGGCCAACTGCTGCTCCATCTGGGCCAGCAGCGCAGGCAGCTCTTCGACGTCGCAGCCGTGCTTGCGTGCGGCGTCCTTCAGGGCGAAGAAGCGCTCGTCGATCTCCTGCAGTCGGGCCGGCTCGATGTCCAGGTCTGCAGAAAGGGAGGACAGGTCGGCGGCTGCTTCGCTGGTTTCTGCGACGGCCCGCTCCAGGGCTGTGACGATGGGATCCAGCCGGCCGCCGGCCTTGCGAGCGGTCTGGTCCAAGTGGCGTAGGGCGCGGGCGAGGGCCGTTTCCGCGTTGCCCAGTTCCTGGCCGGAGTCGTTGATGGCGGCGATCAGCTTCTCGGCGTTCATCAGGAAGTTCCGTTCCTCGCCGAGTGCCTTTTCTTCGCCGGGCTGGGCAGCGAGCTGGCTCAGTTCGGCGACGGCATGGCGTAGGAAAACCTCGTCGGCCCGCGCTTGCTCGAAGGTTGCCTCGGCCTCGGCCCGCGCCTTCGCGGCATCGCGCCAAGCGCTATGGAGCTGGGAAACCTCCTGTGCCGGCGCCTGCAGTCCGCCGTAGGCGTCGAGGAGTGCCAAGTGGGTCTTAGGGTCCATCAGGCCCCGTTGCGCGAACTGCCCTTGGACTTCCACCAAGAGGTCGCCAAGCGCACGGAGCAGGCCAATGGATACCGCCTGATCGTTGACGTAGGCGCGGCTTCGTCCGTCGTTGCGGAGCACGCGGCGCAACACCAGATGGTCCTCTTCGATATCGATATCGTTTTCGGTCAGCAGGGCGAAGGCGGGATGCCGCTGCTCCAAGTCGAAGGTCGCGACGACTTGGGCCGTCTCCGCGCCCCGCCGAACCAACCCGGCGTCCGCCCGTTCGCCGAGCGTCAACCCCAGAGCGTCCAACAGTATGGACTTGCCGGCACCAGTCTCTCCGGTCAAGACTCCCAGGTCGCGGTCGAAGGCGAGTTGCAGCCTGTCGATAAGCACCACGTCGCGGATCGACAGGCTCGCCAGCATCCCGGCCTCAGAAGATGCGCGAAATCCACGACCCCCTGTCCTCTTCCGGGCGCAGATCCGACCCGGTGAGTAAGGCGTAGGAATCGATGTACCAATCGCTGCCTGGATAGTTGTAGCCGAGAACTGCAGCGGTCGCCTGGGCCTCGGATGTCACGCCGAGCGCCATGTAAGCCTCGACGAGACGATGCAAGGCCTCGGGTGTGTGCGTGGTGGTCTGGTAGTCCTCGATGACGATGCGAAAGCGGTTGATCGAGGCCAGATACTCCCCCTGGCGCAGATAGTAGCGGCCGATCGTCATGTGCTTACCGGCCAGGTGATCCCGTGCCAGGTCGATCTTGAGCTGTGCATCGCGGGCGTATTCGCTGTCCGGGAAGCGCCGGGTGACATCCTGCAGGGAGTCTAGCGCCAACTCCGTCATCTTTTGATCGCGGCCGACGTCGCTGATCTGCTCATAGTAGGATATGGCCTTCAGGTAGTAGGCGTAGCCAACGTCCTCGTTGCCGGGATTCAATTCTATGAAGCGGTCCAGGGTGTTGATGGCATCGTCGTAGCGATTGTCCTGATAGTGCGCGTAGGCGGCCATGAGCTGCGCCTTGGGGGCCCAGACGGAATAGGGATGCTGACGTTCGACCTCGTCGAACAGTTGAGCGGCCAAGTCGTTCTGGCCCTCCAGGAGATTGGTGTAGCCGCGATTGTAAAGCTCTTCGACCGGCTGCTCTTCGTAAACCAGCTCGTTGTCGCTGCTGCAGGCGGCCAGCAGCAACGTCGTGCCGGCGACCAATGCGAAAGCGACCTTACGAGGGAAAGGGCGGGCGAGAAATGTCATTGCCAAGCTCCGGCAGGCTGAACCACATCCGCCGCAGACTATAGGCAAGCGCCCGCCGCCAGCAAGACACCGGGGTCAGCAAGATATCGAGAGTCGCGGTCTTACGCTCCGGCCGCGAGCAGCAGGTCATCCTCGCCGACGGTTTCCGTCAGCGCGACCTCGGCATAGTTCGCCGCATCCGCAAAGAGCGCGCGCAGCAAACGCAAGGTCAGCGCATGGCCGGCCTTGTCACCTTCGAAGCGGGCCAGCAGGGGCCGTCCGCTCATGTAGAGGTCGCCAATCGAATCCAGTGCCTTATGACGAACGAACTCGTCAGCGTATCGTAGGCCACCGGCGTTGAGGACACTGTCGCCGTCGATAACGATGGCGTTGTCCAGACTTCCCCCCTTGGCCAGCCCCAGTTTATGCAGCTGGGCCACTTCGTGCAGAAAGCCGAAGGTTCGGGCACGCGAGATTTCCTGCTTAAACGACGTTGGAGTCACTTCACAGGCAAAGTGCTGTTTGCCGACGGCTTTGCTGTCGAACTGGACCTCAAAATCGACCGTGAAGCCCTGGTGCGGCAGCAGACGAGCGCTGCGATGGGGTTCACTGACCTCGACGGTCTTGATCACCTTGATTGCCTTGCGGGGGGCGTCAAGCGAGGTGATGCCGGCGCATTCGATCAGAAAAACGAAGGGGGCCGCGCTGCCGTCCATGATCGGCACTTCCGGTCCGTCGATCTCGATCAAGGCATTGTCGATTCCACAGCCCGCCAGAGCGGCCATGAGGTGTTCGATCGTCGACACGGAAACGTCGCAATCGGTGGCGACGATCTTGCTGCAAAACGGAGTTTCGACCGCTTGGGACCAGAGGGCCGGGATCTCCGGCTGGTCGGGCAGGTCACTGCGTTTGAAGACGATGCCGCTGTCCGCCGGGGCCGGTTTCAGCGTCATGCAGGCCTTCTGCCCGCCGTGAACCCCGATGCCGGAGCAGTGGATCGCGTTCTTGAGAGTCGTCTGACGTGGAGATCGGGGCGATCTGTCTGTCTGCTGGGCGTTTGACTCGGCGGAGGCGACATTACGTGATTCTATCACGCGAAACGGCGTTAGCCCGTCGACCATCGAAACTATCCTCTCCAGTGCCCCTGAAGTCCCCCGGCGCCGGCGTTCGACAGCCTCACCGTCTTACCGCTCATTGCGAAGAGGGTTCCCAACCCCGTCGCGCGGACAAAACACATCACGCTTCTTCTAGGCGCTCGATCGAAAGCACCTCAAATCAACATTTGTTACCACTTGTTACCGACACCTGCCACAGATTACCACCACTAATGGTAGTTGGCCGGATACCATCTTGGTATCCGGCCGACCGTAGAGGCATCAACCTGCGGCTTTCGTCATCAGCCGATTTAGTTGGCCTGGCGACGCAAGAACGCCGGGATATCGAGCAAATCCTCCTCATCCTTGCCGGCTGGGCTCGGTTCGATCCCGGTCAGCTTTGGCTGTCTGGCTTCAGCTGTCGGGTTACCGGCGGGCTCAGCCGATTTCGGCGCAACTTGAGGTTCGCTGGGGCGGGAGATCACGGGCTCCCGGCGAACCGGCTGTGCGACCGGCTTGGGTGCCATGTCGCGGCCTTCAGTTTCCGTTGTACCGGTCAAGCCGCCGGTCACGCGGCGGAACAGGCTGTAGGCCTTGTTTCGCGGCGTCTGGGAAGCCGTCGGTTTCTCCATCCGCTCCAGAGCCTCTGCGCGCTGGGGCCGAGCGGCGTTGGCGAGATCCGCAACGGCAAAGGGATCGGGGCGGCTGGCGGCCTGGCTGGCCGCATAGCTGCGACGTTCCGGCATCGCTGGAGCCGGCGGTACGAAGCTCTCCGCTTCGGGCTGCGATTCGCTCCGAACGGGGGCTTTGGCCTCGGCGGTGGTGTCTTCGATGGCCGGTTCCGTCACGGCGGCAATGGTTTCGCCAAGCTGCTGTGCGGCTTCGGCCGGAACCTCGACCGCCTTCGTCACCGTCTCCGTTGCCTCGTTAACCGGCTCCTGTGCCGGCTCTTCCGGCAGAATGCTGGCCTGGGCGGCGCTGGCTTGTGTGGCGGCCTGGTTTGCCGCTGGCTTTGCGCCCGGCCGGGCGAGGGGGCGGGAGTGCACCAGCGAGAGACTGTTCGGCCTCGGCTCGACGGCTTCGTCGGCTTCGATACCCGTGGAAACCACGGAAACCCGCATTTTGCCGTTGAGGCTCTCGTCGAAGGTCGAACCGAAGATGATGTTCGCCTCCGGATCGACCTCGTCGCGGATCCGGTTGGCCGCCTCGTCGACCTCGAACAAGGTCATGTCCATGCCGCCGGTGATGTTGATCAGCACGCCGCGAGCGCCCTGCATCGAGACATCGTCCAGCAGAGGGTTGGAGATTGCGGCTTCGGCGGCGGCAACGGCGCGATTGTCGCCCTCCGCTTCGCCCGTGCCCATCATGGCCTTGCCCATCTCCGTCATCACCGAGCGGATGTCGGCGAAGTCCAGATTGATCAGCCCGGGCATCACCATGAGGTCGGTGACTCCGCGGACGCCGGAGTAGAGCACGTCGTCGGCCATCTTGAAGGCATCGGCGAAAGTGGTCTTCTCGTTGGCGACCCGGAAGAGGTTCTGGTTCGGAATGATGATCAGCGTGTCGACGTACTGGCTCAGTTCCTGAATGCCGTTCTCCGCGATGCGCATGCGGTGAATGCCCTCGAACTGGAACGGCTTCGTCACCACGCCGACGGTCAGGATTCCGGATTCGCGCGCGGCCCGTGCAATCACCGGCGCCGCGCCGGTGCCGGTGCCGCCGCCCATACCGGCGGTGATGAAGACCATGTTGGAGGTCTCCAGGTGAGCCAGAATCTCTTCCAGCTGCTCCTCGGCGGCGGCGCGGCCGACCTCGGGGCGCGAACCGGCGCCCAGGCCGGAGGTGATGTTGCGCCCAAGCTGGATGCGGTGATCGCAGATCGAGCCTTTCAAAGCCTGGGAGTCGGTGTTGGCCACCAGAAACTCCACGCCTTCCAGCTGCGAGCTGATCATGTTGTTGACGGCGTTGCCGCCTGCGCCGCCGACACCGATCACGGTGATGCGGGGACTCAGGTGCTCCTCCATCTCGGGAACATTCAAGTTCAGGGTCATTTTACTAGCCTCCAGTTCCTCAGGTCTCACATCGCAGGCCCAAACCGGGCGCCCCGTACGTTCCGGCGGGGACCGGCGGGTGATTGTCCCGATGCGGTCGGGACGGCCGTTGCTGCGTCGCTCCGCAGCACTGTCAGGCGGGTTCCTCTAGAAGTGTTCACGCAGCCAGCTCCCCACCCGGTCGACCAGGCTTGCGTGGGTTGTGTGAGGGCGAGCCTCGGGAGGCCGCGCCGCTTCGTTCTGCACCGCGTAGGCGATCAGCCCGGCGGCAACCGCGTAGGCCGGACCGCCAGTCGCCTCGGCCAGACCGTCGACGTGAATTGGCCGGCCGATGCGTACCTGCTTGTCCAGGATGTCCGCTGCCAGGTCGCGCATGCCGGGCAGCTGGCAGGCGCCGCCGGTCAGTACGACGCGGCGGCCACCGACCTTGTCGAAGCCGCTCGCCTCCAGGCGCGAGCGCACCAGCTCGAATGTCTCCTCGAGGCGCGGCTGGATGACGCCGACCAGAAGAGAGCGCTGTACCTGGTGGCTGTGACCCTCTTCCTCTTCGCCGACCTGCGGGACGTCGATCATCTCGCGCGTGTCAGAGGCGGTGGCCACTGCGTGGCCGTAGAGCGTCTTGAGCCGTTCGGCGTGGTTCAGCGGCGTCGAGAGACCGCGGGCGATGTCGCTGGTGACATGACCGCCGCCCACCGGCACGGCATCGGTGTAGATCAGGCTGCCTTCGTAGAAGACAGCAATGGAGGTAACGCCGGCCCCCATGTCGATCAGGGTGACGCCCAACTCGCGTTCGTCGTCGACCAAGGCAGACAGGCCGGAGGCGTAGGGCGCGACCACGAAGCCGCCGATGTCCAGGTGGCAGCGCTGAATGCAGGTGGCGAGGTTGCGCACCGGACCCATCGCCGCCGTGACCACGTGCATGTTGACGCCCAGGCGGTCGCCGTACATGCCGCGGGGATCTCGGATACCGCGGCTGCCGTCGATGGTATAGGCGACGGGAATGGAGTGGACGAGCTGCCGGCCCTTCTCCGGATGGCCCAGGTTGCCCTCGACCTGTCGGCCTTCGGTCAGTGCGCGAGCGAGATCGGCGTCGCTGACCTCGTGGCCGTCGATCGAGACCTCGACGTTGACGGTGCGCGAGGCCGGGTAGCCGCCCGACAGCGAGATCACCGCCTGTTCTATGGTGTCGCCGGCCATCTCCTCTGCGGCATGGACGGCGGCCAGGATGGCGCGCTCCGCAGCCTCCATGTCGACCACTGCGCCGGACTTGACGCCACGGCTGATCTGCTGGCCGATGCCGACCACGCGCGGCCGTCCGTCCGGGCCGGCGCGCCTGGCGATCAGGCAGCAGACCTTGCCCGACCCGACGTCGAGGCCGGCGATCAGACCGTTGCGGTTGCGGCGCGGCGGTTTGCGCATCGCGGTTGGCGACTCCCCTCGGCTCAGGTTTCTTCACCGCTGGCGGCGCGGCGCCAGGCGGGTTCCGGGGCGTTGTGCCCGCGGAGAATCAGACGGTCGGGCAGGCGCAGATCGATGGTGACGACGTCGCGCTCCAACAGGGCTTCTTCGCGCACCAACTGGGCCAACTGCTGCCAGGCTTCGGCGGCACCCACCTCGGGCAGGCGCACCTCGATGTCGCCCTCCAGAACCACGTTCCAGCGGCGCTCGCCGACCCGCACGGCCGCGATGACTTGCTCCGCCAGTTCCGGGGCGCGGTCGAGCAGCGCCAGCAGGTTGCCGGCGCGCTGTGGGGCGCCTTCGCCAACCAGGAGAGGCAACTCGGCGAAACGCGCCGGTTCGGCGCCCTCAATGACAGCGCCGTCGGTGTCGATGACGCTGAGACGGCCGTGCAGCTGCCATAGCGCCAGCGGCTGCCGCTCTTCCAAGCGCACGAAGATCAGGTCGGGCAGGCGGCGTTCCACTCTGGCATCAGCGATCCACGAGAGGGCGATCAACTGCTCGCGCGCCGCGGCGGGATCGAAACGCAGCGTCGGGCTGCCGCGGTTGACGCCTAGGGTGGCCAACACTTCGGCCGCGGCGGTGCGGTTGCGTCCCTCCACCAAGACGTCGTCCACGGCCAGGCCGGCGGTCGCCGTGGCAGCAAAAAAGGCCTCCGTTGCGGCGTGGCTCTGTCGGTCCAGCCAGCCGCTGGACACGGCCCAGCTGCCAGCGCCGCCCAGCAGAGCAACGCCCGCCAGTGGCAAGGCCCAGCGCCAGTGGCGCCGATTTGGTTTGGTTGCGCGGCGGTTGCGCTTCGTTTTGGGGCTTCGGTTCAGTCGCATGCGGCGTGCTCCAACATCCAGCCCACCAGGTCGGTAAAGGTTATGCCGAGGTGCTGTGCTTGTTCCGGGACCAGAGACAGCGGCGTCATGCCTGGCTGGGTGTTGACCTCCAGAAGGTAGAGGCCCGCGTCGCCTTCCTCTGGGTTCCAGCGGAAATCGGCACGGGAGACGCCGCGGCAGCCCAACACGCGGTGTGCGGTGGCGGCCATCTCCAGAGCCGAGTCGTGGACGCTCTGCGGAACCGGGGCGGGTACCAGATGCTCGGTACGGCCTTCGGTGTACTTGGCCTCGTAGTCGTAGAAGCCGCGATGCGGGCGCAGTTCCGTGACGGCCAGCGGCCGATCTCCCATCACGCCGACGGTCAGTTCGCGGCCGGCGATGAAGGGTTCGATCAGCACGCGATCGCCGAAGCCCCAAGCCTGTGGATCGACCGGTGGCTCGTTGTCGCCGTCACGCACGATACGTACGCCCACGGAAGACCCTTCGTTAAAGGGTTTGGCGACATAGGGACGTGCCATGGGGTCGCCGGCTGCCAGTTCGGCGCAGGAGATAACGAAGCCCCCGGGGACCTGAAGGCCAGCGCTCTCGAAAAGCTGCTTGGCCATAGGCTTGTCCATCGCCACCGCCGAGGCCAGCAGACCGGAGTGCGTATAGGGGACGTCCAGCAGGTTCAGCAATCCCTGCAGGCAGCCGTCCTCTCCCCACCGCCCATGCAGCGCGTTGAACACCAGGTCTGGCGTCGGAGTCAGGGCTTCAACCAAAGCGATCACGCCCTTCTCGCCCAGTTTCGGGTCGATCTCGATCACCTCGTGACCGAGTTCCCGGATCGAGGCAGCGCAGGCCGCGCCGCTCGTCAGCGAGACTTCGCGTTCGGCCGAGGGGCCGCCCATCAGCACAGCAACGCGCTTAGCCATTGCCGTTGCCCTCCGGCTGTTCGGGTCCGGGCACGCCGATGCGCTTGATCTCCCACTCCAGCTCGATACCGCTCTGCGCTTTGACCCGGCGCCGGACTTCTTCGCCCAATGCTTCGATGTCGGCGGCGGTCGCCGTGCCGGTGTTGATCAGGAAGTTGCAGTGCTTTTCGGACACCTGGGCACCGCCGATTTGCAAGCCGCGGCAGCCGGCCGCATCGATCAGTTGCCAGGCCTTCTCGCCCGGTGGGTTCTTGAAGGTGGAGCCGCCCGTGCGGGTGCGGATCGGCTGACTGCTCTCGCGACTGTCCTGGATCTCGCGCATCCGCGCCTGGATCTCCGCCGGTTCGCCCGGCTGACCGCGTAGGCGGCAGCCCAGGAAGATCCAATCCGTCGGCACGGCCGACTTGCGGTAAGTCAGGCCCATGTCCTCGGGCGAGAGGCGGTGGACCTTGCCTTGAGGATCGGCAGCCTCGGCCCAGACCAGGGCGTCCTTCAGCTCGCGGCCGTAGGCGCCAGCGTTCATCCGCAGCGCGCCGCCGATGGTTCCGGGCACGCCGCAGAGAAACTCCAGACCGGCCAGAGCGGCTTCGGCGGCCGCCTTGGCCACGGTCAGGTCCAGGCAAGCGGCGCCGACGTCGAGCGTTGCGTCCTCGCCGCGCCGCATTTGGGCAAAGGCGCGGCCCAGGCGCAGCACCACGCCGGGCACACCGCCGTCGCGAACCAGCAGGTTCGAGCCGACGCCGATCACCGTCAGCGGCACGTCCTGCGGCTTCGCGGCGAGAAAGGCCAGGAGGTCTCCGCGGTCCGCCGGACGGAAGCTGACCTCCGCCGGTCCACCAACCCGGAACCAGGTGATCTTCGCCAGATCTGCGTTCTCGCTGTAACGCCCGCGCACCGGCGGCAAGCGGTCGAGGAGGCGGGGGAGAGTCGCGGCAGCCATCGCGCTCATGGCCTCCCTCCCGCCGTCTGGCGGTCTTGCTCGGTATAGAGGAGATCCAGGGCGCCAGGCAGCTCGGCGGCCCAGGTCGTGATACTGCCGGCTCCCAGGCAGACCACCAGGTCGCCCGACTGCAGCAGCGGCAGCAGTGTCTCGGCCAGTTGCTCCGGGGTCTCGAGCGGCAGGACTTTACGGTGACCGCGCGCGCGCAGCCCGGCGACCAGATGATCGCGGTCCGCGCCCTCGATGGGGGCCTCGCCGGCCGTGTAGACGTCAGCGACGATCACCGCGTCCGCGTCGTTGAAGCAGCTGCAGAAATCCTCGAACAGGCTGGCCAACCGCGTGTAGCGGTGCGGCTGGACCACCGCGACCACCTGACCGTTGGTCGCCTGGCGCGCCGCCTGCAGGACGGCCGCGATCTCGACCGGGTGGTGTCCATAGTCGTCGATCACCGTAACGCCGCGGGCTTCGCCGGTGCGGGTGAAGCGCCGCTTGACGCCGCCGAAGCCGGCCAGGCCAGCGCGAATGGTTTCGGCCGAGAGTCCCATCTCGTCGGCAACGGCGACGGCGGCCAGTGCGTTCTCGACGTTGTGACGTCCGACCATCGGCAGGAAGAGGTCGTCGATTCGGCGTTGGCGTTCGTCGCCGCGGTCTGAGACCACGACGGAAAATCGCGAGCCGGCCGCCGAAGCTTCCAAGGCTTCGGCGCGGACCTCGGCCTGCGGTGAGAAGCCGTAGGTGATGATCCGCCGATCCTCGATCCGACCGATCAGTGCCTGCACCCCGGGATGGTCGATGCAGAGCACTGCGAAGCCGTAGAAGGGGATGTTCTCGACGAAAGTCTCGAACGCACGGTCGAGCGCTTCCGGGGTGCCGTAATGATCCAGATGCTCGGGATCGATGTTGGTGACGATGGCGATCGCCGAAGGCAGCTTGGTGAAGGTGCCGTCGCTCTCGTCGGCCTCGACCACCATCCAGTCGCCGGCGCCCAGGCGTGCGTTGGTGCCGTAGGCGTTAATGATGCCGCCGTTGATCACGGTCGGATCGAGCTCGCCGGCATCGAGCAGCGCGGCGACCAGCGACGTAGTGGTCGTCTTGCCATGCGTGCCGCCGATGGCGATCGACCATTTCAGGCGCATCAGTTCGGCCAGCATCTCGGCGCGACGCACGATCGGCAGGAAGCGCTCGCGGGCTGCCACGACTTCGGGGTTGTCCGGCTTGATCGCGCTGGAGGTCACGACGACCTGGGCCTTGACGACGTTCTCGGCCTTGTGCCCGACCGCAACCTCGATTCCGAGCGACCTTAGCCGGCGGACGTTTGCACTTTCCGAGATGTCGCTGCCCTGCACCTGGTAGCCTAGGTTGTGCAGGATCTCGGCGATCCCGCTCATGCCGATGCCGCCGATGCCGACGAAGTGCAGCAGACCGATGTCGAGGGGCATTGCTCTCATGCGGCAGCCTCCTCACGGGGGGCGTCGCCGTTGGAGCGCCGGTGGCTCAAAACGACATCGGCGAGGCGTTCGGCCGCGTTCTCCTCAGCGAAGGCGCGTGCGCAACCGGCCGCGCGCACCAGCGCGCCCGCATCCTCGATCAGGCGCGTCAGCCGCTCTGCCAGGCTCTCGGGAGTCAGGCCCGACTGCGGCAGCAGCCAGCCGCCGCCCGCTTCGGCCAGGGCCTGTGCGTTGCCGGTCTGATGGTCGTCTGCGGCGAAGGGGTAGGGGACCAGGATCGCCGGCCGGCCGGCCGCCGCCAGTTCGGCGATGGTCGAGGCGCCGGCCCGGCAGATCAGCAGGTGTGCCTCTTTCAGGCGCTCTGGCATGTCCTCGAAGAAAGGTCGTAGTTCTGCGGTGACGCCGCAGTTGTCGTAGACCGCGGCGACGTGGCTGGTGTCGGTGCCACGCACTTGCTGTGCAACCTTCAGCCGCGACTTGATCGACTCGGGCAGACGGCAGAGGGCATAGGGCAGTATGTCGTTGAAGACCCGCGCGCCTTGCGAGCCGCCGACCACCAGCAGGCGAACCTCGTCGCCGGGGCCGGGCACGCCATAGGGCTGACGGCCCAGTTGCGCGATGGCGCTGCGCACGGGGTTGCCGGTGATCGTGATCTTCTCCCGCTCGGAGTCCTTCAGCCCCTCGACCTTTGCGAAGGAGGTGCAGATCGTCTGGGCCTTCGCGGCCAGCAGGCGATTGGCACGACCGACCACGGCGTTCTGCTCGTGTAGCACCACGCGTGTACCGAGACGGCCGGCGGCAAAGACCGTCGGGACGCTGGCATAGCCGCCGAAGCCGACCACTGCGTCGGGAGTCAGGCGTTTCAGGATCGAGCGTGCCTGCAGAACCCCCCAGCCGAGGCGAAGCGCGCCCATGGACTTCGAGAAGATATCGCCGCCTGCAACTCCGGCAGCCGAAACGCGCCAGGTCTCGATCTGCGGCAAGTCGGGACCGAAGCCGCCGCCGCGCTTGTCGGTGATCAGAACCACCTTGGCCTCGCGCTCCAGCAACACCCGGGCCAGCGCTTGTGCCGGGAACATGTGCCCGCCGGTACCGCCGGCCGCCAGAACCGCGGTGAAGCCGCGTTTGTTCTCTGCCGGGCGGCTCATGTCTCGTCTCCGGTTGCGAAGCGGCGCCGAGTCAGGGCGAGCAGCAAGCCCATGCCGACCGCCAGCGCCAGCAGCGAGGAGCCGCCGTAGCTGATGAAGGGCAAGGTCATGCCCTTGGTCGGGATCAGGTGCAGGGCGGAGCCCATGTTGATCAGTGCCTGCAGCCCGAACTGCGTCAGCAGGCCCGTTGCCGCGAGCAGCACGAAGAGGCTGGGCTCGCCGAGCAGACGCGCAAAGCCGCGCAGCACGACGAAACCGTAGACGGCAACGATGCCTAGGCAGATCACCAAGCCAAGTTCTTCGCCGGCGACGGCGAAGACGAAGTCGGCATGGGCGTCCGGCAGCACGGCCTTGACCCGGCCTTCGCCGGGGCCGACACCCCAGAGGCCGCCGTGGACGAAGGCCTCGAGCGAACGGTCGATCTGAAAGCTGTCGCCCGCGGCGGGATCGAGAAAGAGATCGATGCGCTCGGTTACGTGCGGCAGGAAGAAGTAGGCGGCGACGAGACCGATCAGGCCGAAGACTCCGAGCGCGATCACCAGCACCATCGGCACGCCGGCGAGGAAGAACTGCACGCCGAAGATGACGCCGAGTACGAAGGTCTGACCGAGATCGGGCTGCGCGAGCAGCAACGTTGCGGACAGCCCGAAGAGTGCCATGGCGAGCGCCGTGCCGGGGAAGTTCTGCTGGCTCTTGCCGAGCGCGAAGAGCCAGGCGCAGGTCACGGCGAAGAAGGGCTTAAGGAACTCGCTCGGCTGCAGCGAGAAGCCTGCCAGGTTGATCCAGCGTTGCGCGCCTTTGATTTCCGGCCCGACGGCCAGGGTGGCGAGCAATAGCACCAGAGTGCCGGCCAGTCCCAGCACGCCGGCCCGGCGGACCCATTTGATCGAGAGCAGCGATGTGCCGATCAGGCAGGCGCCGGCCAGGGGCAGCAGGACGAGCTGGCGTTTCGCCAGGGAGAAGGATCCCAGGCCGATCCGTTCGGACACCGCTGGCGAGGCGGCGAGAATCAGTACGGCGCCGATACCCATCAAGGCAGCGAGCGCGGCCAAGGTCCAGCGATCGACGGTCCACCACCAGCGGCCGATAATCGAGGTATCGGTGCGTGCGAAGCTGCTCATGCCAGCTCCTCTTCGCGCTCACCGGGGATGGCTTCGACGGCGCGGCGGAACACCTCGCCGCGTTGCTCGAAGCTCTTGAACTGGTCGAAGCTGGCGGCAGCCGGCGAGAGCAACACCACAGCAGCGGGCTTGCCGTCCCGCCGTGCGGCCACCGTCGCGGCCGCCAGGGCGGTTGCGAGGTCACCGCAGCGTTGCAGTTCGACCTTCCCCTCCAGCTCCGCAGCGAAGCGCTCGCTCGCCTCGCCGATCAGGAAGGTTTCGACGACGCGATCGAGGTGGGGCAGACAAGGGGCTAGTCCGCCATCCTTAGGCTGACCGCCGGCGATCCAGTAGATCGCCGGGTAGCTGGCCAAAGCCTTGGCCGCAGCTTCCGGGTTGGTTGCCTTGGAATCGTTGACGTAGGAGACACCGTCGATCACCGCGACACGCTCTTGCCGGTGAGGCAGGCCGGAAAAAGACCGGATCGACGCCGCCAGCGGTGCGCCGGCGACCTGACAGGCACGTCCGGCAGCGTAGGCGGCGGCGGCGTTTTGCCAGTTGTGGCGGCCCGGTAGGCTGGGCACCTCGTGCAAGTCGAGCGCCGGGATGCGTTGCCCATCAAGATCGTCGTAGAGCACGCCGTCCAGGACGTAGACGCCGCCCTGGATCTCGCGCTCGGCCGAGATACCGATCACGCGCTGGTCGCCTGCAGCGATCAGCGCGTCGTAGATGCTTCGACAGGTCTCATCGTCCAGGCCGAGGATCGCCGCTCGCGGGCTGGTTTGCCTGCGGAAAATCTCTTTTTTTGCAGCGACGTAGCCATCGAACCCACCGTGACGCTCCAGGTGGTCTGGCGTGATGTTGAGCAGTACGGCGACGTCGAAGGTGATGCAGAAGGTAAGCTCCAGCTGGTAGCTCGACATCTCCAGCACGTAGCTGCCGCTGTTGCCTGCGGGTGCCAGCTCCAGCACCGGCAAGCCGATGTTGCCGCCGATCTGGGCATCGATGTTGCAGAGCTGCAGCATGTGGCCGAGCAGCGCCGTGGTCGTCGATTTGCCATTGGTGCCGGTGATGCCGATGTACCGCGCATCGGGTTGGGCGCGACCGAGCAGTTCGACGTCACCGATGATCTCGGCGCCGGCGTTACGCGCCAAGTCCACGACCGGGTGCGGCGCGGGGTGGCTGTGCGGGATACCCGGGGAAAGGATCAGCGACGTCGGTTCCTGCCAGTTGCAGCGGTAGAGATCCACCAGCGGCACGCCGCGCTCCGCTGCGCGAGCGCGGGCATCCTCGCCGTCGTCCCAGGCCCAGACCTCGGCGCCGCTCGCCTGCAGCGCGCGTGCCGCCGCCAGGCCGGATTGCCCCAGCCCGAGCACCCCGACCGGCAAGCCATGGAAGAAGGGGAGTTCGATCATCGCGCGCCTCCCCTCATCGCAGCTTCAGGGTGGAGAGGCCGATCAACGCCAGTACGAAGGCGATGATCCAGAAGCGAATGACGATGGTGGGCTCGGCCCAGCCCTTCTGCTCGAAGTGATGATGCAGCGGAGCCATGCGGAACACGCGTCGGCCGGTTGCCTTGAAGGAAAGTACCTGGATCATCACCGACACGGTCTCGAGCACGAACAGACCGCCGATGATCACCAGCACCAACTCGTGCTTGGTCACCACGGCGATGCCGCCGAGCGCGCCTCCACAGGACAGCGATCCGGTATCGCCCATGAAGACCATGGCGGGCGGGGCGTTGAACCAGAGGAAACCCAGGCTGGCGCCGACCAGCGCGCCGCAGAAAACCGCCAATTCGCCGGTGCCGGCGACGTAATGGATCTGCAGGTAGTTGGAGAAGACGGTGTTGCCGACCAGGTAGGCGATCAGGGCAAAACAGGAGGCGACGATCATCACGGGGACAATCGCCAGTCCGTCGAGCCCGTCCGTCAGGTTCACCGCGTTGGAGGCGCCGACCATCACGAAGGCCGCGAACGGCAAAAAGAACCAGGACAGATTGATCAAGAGGTCCTTGAAGAAGGGAACTGCCAGGTGCCGGTCCATCTCCGGCGGCGCGATCTGTATGATCCAGGCGGTTGCCACCACGGCGATGACGATCTGAACCGCCAGCTTGCCGCGGCTCGACAGCCCCTTGTGACTGCGCCGGGTGAGCTTCAGGTAGTCGTCGCCGAAACCGATCGCGCCGTAGCCGATGGTGACAAAGAGGATGACCCAGACGTAGGCATTGGTCAGGTCCGCCCACAGCAGGGTCGAGACCGCGAGGGACAGCAGAATCAGGACGCCGCCCATGGTCGGCGTGCCCTTCTTGGTCAGGAGATGGCTTTGCGGTCCGTCCTCGCGGATCGGCTGGCCTTCGCGCTGTTTCTGCTTCAGCCAGGCAATAACGCGTGGGCCGAGCAGAAAGCAGATCAGCAGCGCCGTCAGCACCGCGCCGCCGCTGCGGAAGGTCAGATAGCGGAAGAGATTGAAGAGTTGGAAGTCGTCCGCGAAGGGAACAAGCAGAGTAAGCATATCGCTGCGCTACTCCCCCTAACCGCCGTTGGCCGCGCGGGGCACGGCCACTTGATCGGAGGAAACGCTCGCGTCTGGAGACTGGGCATCGAGCTTTGCGATGATCTCGCGCATGCGACTGCCGAGAGACCCCTTGATCAACACCACATCGCCAGGCAGCAGCGCTTCGGCGACCAGAGGTGCGAGTGTCTTGGAGTCGGCCGCGAGCGCAGCCAGCCGCGAAGGCGGAAGGGCGCCGGCCAGATGCGCCATCAGCGGCCCGCAGAGAAATGCGAGATCGACCCCTGCCTCCATTGCGGCTTCGGAAAGATCGGCGTGATAGGCGGGGCCGTGGGCGCCCAGTTCGAGCATGTCGCCGAGGACCGCAATGCGCCGGCCGGCGCCCTCGGGTTGGCAGCGGCCAAGTACGGCAAGGGCAGCTTTCACGGAGTCGGGATTGGCGTTGTAGCTCTCGTCGATCAAGAGTGCCTGGCCGCCACCGGGGAGCTGAAGCTTGCGCCGCACGCCCCGTCCCGAGACTGGTTGCAGTCGAGCGAACTCGGCAGCTGCGCGCACGGGATCGGCGCCGAGCGCCGACACAGTGGAGAGCACGGCCAGGGCGTTGGTCACCCAGTGTTCGCCTGGCAAGGCGATGCAGAAGTCCAGCGGCTTGCCCCGCAGCTCTGCCTGAACGGCGCTGCAGGCGGCATAGAGATCCATCTTGATCAGTCGCGCACTGGCCTCTTCGTGCTGCCCGAAAGAAAGCACCTTGGTGACGCCAGCCTCGGCTGCCCTGGCGACCAGCCGATCGTAGAAGCGGTCGTCGCGCGGCAGCACCGCCGTGCCTTGCGGGTTCATCCCCAGGAAGATTTCGCTCTTGGCGTTGGCGATGCCTTCCTGGTTGCCGAAGAACTCGATGTGGGCCAGGCCGATGGTGGTGATCACGGCAACATCGGGACGGACCAGATCGGACAGCTCAGCGATCTCGCCGGCGTGATTCATCCCCATCTCGAAAATGGCGTAGTCTGCTGTTTTCGGCAGCCGTGACAGAGACAGCGGCACACCCCAGTGGTTGTTGAGGCTGCCGGCACTGGCAAAGGTTCGCCCTTGTGGCGACAAGCAGGCCTTCAGAGCTTCCTTCGTCGAGGTTTTGCCCGAAGAGCCCGTCACACCGCAGATCCGGGCTTTGGTCCGGGCACGGCTCGCTTTGGCAAGCGCACGCAAGGCCTCCAGGCTGTCGTCGACCGACAGCAGCGGCGCATCTGCAGCGACGTCCGTCGGCTTGCGATGCACCACTGCTGCGGCCGCCCCTTTGGCCAGGGCTTCGGCCACGAAGTCGTGGCCGTCGAAATTCGGACCCGTGAGCGCGACGAAAAGGTCGCCAACCAGAACGGTGCGGCTGTCAATGGAGACTCCGTGGGCCTGCCAGCCGCTCGGGCCGTTCCCGCCGGTTGCTGCAATCGCCTCTTCTGCGCTCCAGAGCGCCTCCGTCATCTGTGTCCTCCGGCCAGTTGTGCGATGGCCGTGCGGGCGACGTCGCGATCGTCGAACGGCAAAATGCGGTTGCCTACGATCTGGCCGCTTTCGTGACCTTTCCCAGCGATTACCAACACATCACCGGCGTCGAGCCGGGCAAGCGCAAATTCGATGGCCGCTCGCCTGTCGCCCACTTCCGTCGCGCTGGGACAAGCCTGCAGGATCTGCGCACGGATCGCCGCCGGATCCTCGCTGCGGGGGTTGTCATCCGTTACGATGGCCAGGTCGGCGTGAGCCGCTGCCGCAGTACCCATCAGAGGTCGTTTACCGGGGTCTCTGTCTCCACCGGCGCCGAACACCACCCATAGGCGACCTGTCGCATGCGGCCGCATGGCCTGCAGCACCACGGCCAGGGCATCCGGCGTATGGGCATAGTCGACATAGACATGACCGCCGGCCGGGGTCGCGCCGACCGGTTCGACGCGTCCGGGAACGCCAGTCAGGTGAGGCAGGGTGGCGAGCACCGCGTCCGGTTCGACGCCGCCGGCCAGCACCAGGCCGACAGCGGCAAGCAGATTGTGTGCCTGAAATGCCCCTGCGAGCCTTAATGAGACATCGTAAGTTTCGCCGTTGACCTGCAGCTGCAGGCCCAGTCCCGTTGGCCGTGCCGTCAAATCAAGCAGGCGTAGCTCGCGCCCTTTGCGGCCGTAGGTGAGAATACCCTGTCCGCGCGCAGCGCAGAGACCATGCAGGTGGTCGAATTCCGGAATGTCGGCGTTGAGCACTGCGATGCCGTCGGCCGGCAGCAGCGCGGTGAAGAGGCGCGCCTTGGCGGCCAGGTAGGCCTCCATGCTGCCGTGATAGTCCAGGTGATCGCGGCTCAGGTTGGTGAAGGCGGCCGCTGAGAGGCGTACGCCGTCGAGCCGGTACTGATCGAGACCATGGCTGGAGGCCTCCATGGCGAGTGCATCGATACCGTCATCGGCCAGTGCGGCGAGACAGCGATGCAGATCTACCGGATCTGGTGTGGTCAGAGCGGCCGGAGCGTCGCTGCGCGGCGGCGTGAGGCCTAGGGTGCCCAGACTGGCCGCCTTACGGCCCAGCCGCTCCCAGATTTGACGTACGAAGACGGCGACGGAGGTCTTGCCGTTAGTGCCGGTCACCGCCACGATTTCGCGCGGCTGACGCTTGTAGAGAGCTGCAGCCATCAGCGCCAGGCGCCGCCGCGGCTCGGAGTCCTGGATCAGCAACACCGGGGGGTCGTAACGCTTGATTTCCGTGCCGCTGGGAACCAGCACGGCGACGGCGCCCTTGGCGACGGCCTGATCGATGAAGTCGCGGCCGTCCGCCTGCGCACCTGGCAAGGCGGCGAAGAGGAAGCCGGCTTCAACCCGCCGGCTGTCCGCCGTCAGGCCCGTAATCTCAAGTCTTTCGGCCGTGCTGCCCATGGCGCGGCGGTTGTCCTCCGTCAGAAGCTCAGCGAGCCGCAACGTGGCGTCCCCTGAGGTTGGCCGGGATCAGAAGCGGGTCCCAAGTGTCTCCGGCGATCTCGCTCTCCTCGGGTTCGGCTTGTGGCTCGATACCCAGTAGCGGCGCCATGCGCTCCACCACCGCCTTCACGACCGGGGCGGCAACCCAGCCGCCGGTGGCGTAGCCGAAGCTGTAGTCGGTCGGTTTCGGCTCATCGACCATCGCCATGACGACGTAGCGTGGATTGTCCATCGGGAAGGCGGAGAGGACCGAGGCGATCCGCTTGTCGACGGCATAGCCGCCGTTGGGATCGAGCTTGTCGGCCGTGCCGGTCTTGCCGCCAACCCGATAGCCCTCGGCATCGGCCTTGCTGGTCGTTCCTTCCTTGACCACCAATCGCAGCAGCCAGTTCATCTTCTGAGACGTCTCCGGGCTCATCACTTGCTCGGCCATGATGCGCTCGCCGCGCGTCCGTTTGAGCAGGGTCGTCGGCACCAGCTGACCACCGTTGACCATCGCCCCCATTGCCCGCGCAGCCTGCAGCGGCGTGACGGCGATCCCGTGGCCGTAGCTGATCGTCATGGTGTTGATTTCGCGCCAGATTCGGGGCAGCAGCGGGCGACCCACTTCGCCCAGCTCCAGGCTCACCGGATCGAGCAGACCGAGCCGGCCGAGAAAGCGCTGCTGCGCCTCCGTCCCGGCACTCAGAGTCATATGCACCGTCCCGATGTTGCTGGAGTACATCAGGATTTCTGGGATGCTCAGGACCCCTCTCTTCGGCTTGAAGTCGTTGATGCGGAAGCCGCCGGCGCGGATCGGATGGGTCACATCGAAGCCATCGGTCAGCCCGACCACACCCAGGTCGAGCGCCATGGCGGTCGAGAAGACCTTGAAGATCGAACCCAGTTCGTAGACGCCCTGAGTCGCACGGTTCAGAAAGGCCGCGTCCGGAATGGTCCTTGGAGCGTTGGGGTCGATCAGCGGCAGCGATGCCATCGCCAGAATCTCGCCGCTGTAGACATCGAGCACCATTCCGGCGGCACCGACGCCCCGCCATTCCTCCATCGCTTCGGCCAGTTCGTCGACCAGGATGTGCTGCAGGCGCAGGTCGAGGGAGCTGCGCAGCGGCTCGTTGCTGCCGCGCAAAACATCGTCGAAACTGGCTTCCAAGCCGATCTGGCCGACGTTGTCGATATTGGTGTAGCCGATCAGGTGGCCCGTCAGGTGTCCATGCGGATAGAAGCGCCGCTCCTCCCGCACGAAGTCGAGACCGGGCAGCCCCAATCCGTTTATTCTGGCTGTCTCGCGTGGCGTCAGGCCTCGTTTGATCCAGGTGAAAGAGGTGTCCTGGCTCAGCATCGCTTGCAGGCTCGCCACGGAAAACCCCGGCAGGGCCTGGGCCAGTTCGATGGCTGTCGCCTGCGGATCGATCACCCGGCGCGGATTGGCATAGAGCGAGTTGGTCGGCAGCGTGGTCGCCAGGACCTGGCCGTTGCGATCGAGAATCTCGGCGCGTTGTGTTTCCAATGCCGCCGCCGCACTGGGCGTTGCCGCCCGTTTCGGCTCGCCGGTCTCTGACAGCAAGGCCAGGTCGGCGAGACGCAGACCCACGGCAAAGAAGGCGAGCAGGAAGACCGCTGCAGCGACCAACAAACGGGTGCGACCAAGCTCGAGCGCGGCTTTGCGCTGGCCGTCGAGGTTGATCGTCCAGCTGCCGTGGACGCCGCCCTGTCCAAGGTCCATGCCACAAGGCCGGGTCGGCGCAATCTGGGTTTCGCCGCGACGGCGCATCAGCGGGTCTCCAAGATAGTACGGTGACCGACGGGCAGGGGCGCGCCGGTGACTGGGTTGCGAGGCACGTCGCCCTCCAGTCGATTGAGATCGGTCGCCAGTGGCTCGGGCACCTTTCGAATCGTCGGTGTCTGGGCGGAAGGCGCTAGAGGTGCAGGCGTCGAGGTCGACGGCGTTGGCGGAGTTGCAGGCCGCAGCGTTGCCGCGACCAGTTCGCCGATTGAATCGGGTGTGTCGGCGGGCCGGCCGTTCGCCAAACGCTCGTCGATCGGGGCTTGGTCAACTGGGGCTTGATCGATCGTGTTGTCGTTCGGCTGCGGCAAGGGGGTATCCCACAGGCTTGCAGGATCGCCGGGATGGCGCGGCGGCATCGGCGGACCTTCCGCGAAGACCCGACCATCCATGTCTTCCGGGCGCGGCGGCAGCGAGGCGATTTGGCCGATCTGCGGAGCGGTCAGCGGGATCATCTCCAGGTGCCGCTTGGCCAGCCGCGCGATCCGCTGAGGCTGATTCAGATAGCTCCATTCGGCTCGCAGTACGTGCAGCGCTTCGCGGTCGTTATGAATGCGCGCCTGCGCGTAGGCGAGCTGATCCTCCAGGTGCTGGACCGCATACTTGATTTGAAACACCAAGCCGACGGCAACAGCGAAGGAGACAAGCCAGAGCAGGGTGGTCCAGCGAAGAATCATGCCGCACCTCCAACGTTTTCCTCAGACCAGGCCGCTGCGGCCGTTCGTGTTGCGGCACGCAGGCGGGCTGAGCGCGCCCGTGGATTCTCTGCCGCTTCCCGGGCGCTCGGCTTGACTGCCTGGCGGCTAACGAGTTCGAAGCTTGGAGCTCTGCCGGCGGTGGCGTCCGGCAGATGGCGGGAGCCCCGAGGCGCGGCACTCGAGCGTTGGCGTAGAAAATCCTTAACGATACGATCTTCAAGCGAATGGAAACTGACCACGGCCAAGCGCCCCTCAGGGGCAAGGCAACGTTCTGCAGCGGCGAGACCGCGCTCCAACTCGCCCAGTTCGTCGTTCACATAGATCCGCAGGGCCTGGAACGTGCGGGTGGCTGGATCGATGCCGTCTTTGGCGGCACGCACCACTCCACGGATGGTGTCCGCCAAGTCCAGCGTGCGGCTGTAGGGATGTGTGGCGCGGCGGGCAACAACCGCGCGTGCGATCTGACGGCTTCTGCGCTCCTCGCCATAGCGCCAGATCAAGTCGGCCAACTCGGCCTCGCTCCGCGTGTTGACCACGTCGGCTGCGGTCTCGCCGGTGCTGCTCATCCGCATGTCGAGCGGTCCGTCGCTGCGAAAAGAGAAGCCCCGTTCCGGCTGGTCGAGTTGAGGCGAGGAGACGCCGAGATCGAGCGCGATGCCGTGGACAGGATGCGGCAGGTAGCGCTGCATGCCTGAGAAACGATCCTCGACCAGTTGCAGACGCCCGCCGAAATCCTTGTGCAGCGACTGACCGGCCGCGATGGCGGCGGGGTCGCGATCGAAGGCCACGACACGGCAATCGGCTGCTTGCAGCAGGCCGCGGCTGTAACCACCGAGTCCGAAGGTTCCATCAACATAGATGCCACCGTCTCGAGGCTGCAGTACCTCCAGTACTTCGGTCAGCAGAACAGGAACGTGGCCGCCTGGATGCGGGGGCTGCGGGCGCTGACTGGCTTCGGTCATGCTCCACCTCCGCCGCCTTGCGGCTTAACCGCCAGGGAAGGGACATTCTCCTTGGCGGACTGTCGCCGCGCGGACTGGTAGGCAGCCCAGCGCTCGGGCTGCCAGATGCGGAATAGCGCGCCGGTGCCGACGAAAACCGCCTTGTCGGTCAGGCCGGCCGTCGCGATCAGCGGTTCGGGCAAAACGATGCGGCCGTTGGCGTCCCACTGCAGCTGATGGGCGGCGCCGAAGATCGTTGCGGACAAGTCCTCCTGCGCGTCGCTGAACAGCTCGTAGGAGTTGACTGAGTCCATCAGTTGATTCAGGAAGTCTTGGCCGCAGCCTTCGATCGCACCTTCCACTTTGTAGGAAGGGAACAAGATGACGCCGTCGAAGCCCTGACGGGACAGAGTCGGCCGGAAGGGCGCAGGGATCGACACGCGACCCTTGCTGTCCAGCTTCACCTCATGGGTGCCGAGAAAGATCGGCGCCATAACCTCTGTCCCCTGTCTCGGCCTCAGCCGCTGCGATCTGCAGGCGGCGAAGCCGCTGTCTCCGGACCTGGCGGGGCATCCGCCGAACCCGTAGCGCACCGGGCGCTTCAAGCCTGCGCCCGCCGGCCTTGCGGCCGTTTGTCCCCCTCAAACGCCTTGCTCGTTCGACGTTCTCGGCCCGCCACGACACAGGCTGAGCCAGTCTAGCGTGGGATCTCATGGGATATCATGGGCTAATATGGGTGTCAACGACACGAGAAAGTATTCGTGGGGTGTTTATAAGTTATCAACAGCCTGCTATTGCAGCGAAGACGACTGCTCATTGGGCTTTCGGGGGATGGTTGAAATGCAGGTTGTTAATTATAAAGAAAGGACTTGTTCTTTAAATGTTCTTATTTAAGGGTGAACAAATGCGGGGCGCGACCGGAAACGACCGATCCGACGCTGTGATCAGCTCATCGTTTGAGAGGTTTCTTTAGAACCGCCAGACGGCCTGTAAGCCGGGTTCTGTCCCTCGTCCGAGGACGAAGAGATGGCCATTCATCTGGGACCCGCATTGCTGCGGGCCTCGCGCGACCAACCCGGGCGACGGCGCGGAAACACGCCTGGCCTGCCGTATGGCGGGCCGTGTCGCCCCTATTCGGTCTTGCTCCGGGTGGGGTTTACCTTGCCCGTCCCGTCGCCGGGACGGCGGTGCGCTCTTACCGCACCCTTTCACCCTTGCCGTGCCTTAGCACGGCGGTTTGCTTTCTGTGGCACTTTCCCTGGGCTCGCGCCCGCCGGGCGTTACCCGGCACCCCGTTTCCGTGGAGCCCGGACTTTCCTCCCTCCGCCAAGTCGCGGAGAGCGGCCATCCGGCCGTCTGGCGATGGCGGGATGTAATGCGTCAAGAAGCTGCAATCAACAGCATGTCATCACGCCCGCTACATGCGAGCAGGGCGTGGTGATCGTCACTCATACGTCATGAAAGCGACCATGAAGCTTCCATTGCGAAAAAGCGCAGGCAAAGAAAAGGTCGCTCGCAGTGCCTTTTGCGCCAAGTATCCGAGGGAGCGATCTCGTCTGTCCCGCGTTCCGCTGAAGCGCTGACCACCTTCGCCCTTGGTGAGAGGTCATCGCAGAACTGGCTGGCCAGGACGTAGAAACAGTGGTGACGCAATGACCTACGCGCATCTGAAAGCTGTCATCTTCGACTGGGCCGGCACGGTCGTAGATCATGGCTCCCGGGCGCCGATGAGGGCGTTCGTCGACGCTTTCGCCAGCCTGGGCGTCGAGATTTCGATCGCGCAAGCCCGTCAACCCATGGGCTTGCCGAAACGGGACCATATCGCCGCACTGTTGGCACTGCCGGACGTGGCGGCGGCTTGGCGCCAGGCTCAGGACGAGAGCCCGGGCGAGGCGGCGATAGATCGGGCCTATGAAGTCTTCGTGCCGAAGAACGTCGCGGCGGTCGCGTCTCACGCGGAGCTGATTCCTGGCGTTGCCGAGACGGTGAACGCACTGCGGGCGGGCGGCCTTAAGATCGGGTCGACGACCGGGTACGTCCGCGAGATCATGGAGCAGCTGGCGGGACCGGCGGCTGCACAAGGCTTTGCGCCGGACAGCCTGGTCTGCGCCGGCGATCTGCCGCAAGGGCGTCCGGCACCCTTCAACATCTACAGGACGCTGCTTGACCTGCAGGTCTGGCCGGCGTCGGCTTGCGTCAAGGTGGATGACACCGAGCCCGGCATCGCCGAAGGTATCAATGCCGGTTGCTGGACGGTTGGCATTGCGCTGACCGGCAACGCCGTCGGTTTGTCGCGCGAGGAGCTGGACGCTCTGCCGCAGCCTGAAATCGCGATGTTGCGGGCGATGGCGACGGAGCGCCTGACTGCCGCTGGTGCCCATCGAGTGATCGACAGTGTCGCGGACCTGCTGCCCGCCTTGGCGGAGTTCGAAGGTCGCTTGGCTCGCGGCGAACGGCCTTAACGCGTTAGCCGGCCACGACAATTTGCGCTGCCGCGGCGAACTCCCTAGAACCAGGTGCAGATCTGCCGGGGAGACGGGGCATCGTGATTGCGCAGCGCAAAATAGGTATCATCGGTTTGGGTATCATGGGACGCCGGCTGTTGGGCGCGATCCAGCGGCACCCCGCTTTTGCACTTGGGCCGCTATGGGACCCCTCCGAGGTGGCCTGTGCGCGTACGCGCGACTTGGCGCCCGATGCCGCCATCGTGGAGTCGGCTGCGACCGTGATCGCCGAGAGCGAGGTGGTGTACCTGGCGTGCCCGCCGGTGCCGCGCAAGGACTACGCTCTGCAAGCTGCTGCTGCCGGAAAGCCCGTGCTTCTTGAGAAGCCGCTTGGAATCGATCAGGCGGCAAGCCGTGACCTGATGGAGCGGTTGGGTGCTGCTGGGGTGCCGTCGGCCGTCAACTTCACCCAAGCTGCCAGTCCGGCGCTTGCAGAAATCCGGCGGGCGCTACAGGCCGGCGAAATGGGTGAACTGGTCGGGATCGATATCTTGATCAACTACGCTGCCTGGCCGCGCGCCTGGCAGATGGAGGCCGATTGGCTGCGCTTTCGCGCGGAAGGCGGTTTCACCCGTGAGGTCATCTCGCATTTCCTGTTTCTCTCGGCACGGCTGGCCGGACCGCTGCGGCCCATCTGGTCGCGACCGAGCTTCCCGGGGGAAGAGCTGGCCGAAACACATCTTCTGGCAAGGCTGGAAAGTGCGGACGGCGCGGTCGTATCGGTTCTGGGGACGGTTGGTGGCACTCTGCCCGACCGACAGGAGGTGACGGTCAAGGGCAGTCAACGCAGCTATCGCATCGTCGATTTCTATGGGCTCGAAGCCTCAGATGGCGGGCCTTTCACGGCGGCGCGGGTGCCCGACGGCGACGCTCGCGAAGAGGCTCTGCACGCGCAGCTGAGCGAGCTCGCAAAGTGCGTCGCGGGTCAGCCGCACGCACTCGCAAGCATCGAGGATGCCTTTGCCGTGCAACAATGGATCGAAGCGCTGCTCGTTGGCGTAGATTAGGGCAAGCGGCCGAAGGCGCGTGGATCAGGGAGGTTAACAGGTGCAGCAGGTCTGGCTGGGTCGCACAGGCATCAGGGTTTCGCAGCTTTGTTTCGGCACAATGTCGTTCGGCGGCGACGCGGACGAGGCGGAGGCAGCGCGTCTCTACAGTGCTTGCCGCGAGGCCGGGATCAACTTCTTCGATTGTGCGGATGTGTACAGCCAAGGACGTGCAGAGCAGATCCTCGGCCGGTTGATGGCGTCGGAGCGCGACCAGTTGGTGATCACGTCCAAGTGCTTCAACTCCATGGGCGAGGGTTTGAACGACCGCGGACTGAGCCGCCGGCATATCCTCCGGGCGGTGGAAGCCAGTCTGAAGCGCCTCGACACCGACCGGCTGGACGTTCTGTTCCTGCACAAATGGGACCCGGACGCACCCCTGGAGGAGACGCTGCGGGCGCTGGAGGATCTCGTGCGCGCCGGCAAGGTGGTCTACACCGGCGCCAGCAACTTCGCGGCCTGGCAGATCGCCAAGGCGCTCGGAGTCTCGGAGCGCCATGGCTGGAGCGGCTTCGACGTCATCCAGCCGATGTACTCGCTGGTCAAGCGTCAGGCCGAGACCGAGATCCTGCCGCTGGCGGCGGCGGAGGGGCTGGGCGTCATCGTCTACAGCCCGGTCGGCGGCGGCCTCCTGAGCGGCAAGTACGGGCCCGGCCGCAAACCGGCAAGCGGGCGACTGGTGGACAACGACATGTATGCCACCCGCTACGGTGAGGATTGGATCTATCGGACCGCATCCGATTTCACCGCCTTTGCGGAGAAGATGGCTGTCCACCCGGTCAGTCTCGCGGTGGCCTGGGCGGGCGCCCATCCGGCCGTGACCTGTCCCATCGTCGGCGCGCGCTCTGTCGAGCAATTGCAGCCAGCACTCAAATCGGTCGAGATTGCCATGACCGATGACCTGCGAGCTGAGATTGCTGGACTGTCACGCCAGCCGGCTCCCGCGACGGATCGCCTGGAGGAAGCATGACGGACACGGCCGATATCCTGGTAATCGGGGGTGGCATGGCTGGCGCGTCGGCGGCGGCGGAGATCGCTGCCGTAACGGCGGGGAAGGCCAGGGTTGTGGTGTTGGAGCGCGAGTCACGCCCCGGTTACCATACCACGGGGCGTTCTGCCGCTACCTTCATCCAGAACTACGGCAACCCAAGCATCCGTCAGTTCAACAGCGCAAGCCGTCCGATCCTGGCGGCGCATCCTCTCGCGGCGGAGGTAGAGGACGCCCCCGCCAGCCTGTTGTCGGAGCGGGGACTGCTGTTTCTCGATGACGGGACGCAGGGCGATGAACTGGATGAACTGCTCGCCGACAGCGACGGCGTGGAGGAACTGGGCGAGACTGCCGTTCGCGCTTTGGTGCCGGCCCTAAGGCCGGACAGCTTTGCACGTGCGGCCTACGAAGCCGATGCGATGGATATCGACGTCGACCGTCTGCACCAGATCTATCTGCGTTTTCTCAAAAAGGCCGGCGGCGAACTGATCTGCAACGCCGACGTTGCGGCGTTTGATCGCAGCAATGGAACCTGGCGCCTGGATACCTCGGCCGGCGTCTTTGAGGCGCCGGTCGTCGTCAATGCTGCTGGCGCTTGGGCGGATGAACTGGCTCTGCTCGCAGGCCTGCCGAAGATCGGCCTGCAGCCGCTGCGTCGCTCGGCCGCGTTGCTGGCGCCGCGGGACGGCTGGGAGGTACAGCGCTGGCCCTTGACCGGAGATCTGGGAGAGAGCTGGTACATGAAGCCCGATGCCGGCCGGATGATGGTCTCGCCGGCCGATGCTGATCCGGTCGAGCCGCAGGATGCCTGGCCCGACGACATGGTACTGGCGCAAGGTCTCGACCGCTTTACCCAGGTCTTCGACTACGAGGTGACGCGGCTGGAGGCGAGCTGGGCCGGCCTGCGCACCTTCGCACCGGATAAGAGCCTTGTGATCGGCTTCGATCCTTCTGCGGATGGCTTCTTCTGGTTGGCCGGACAGGGCGGTTACGGCATTCAGACCGCGCCGGCTGCTGCGCGTCTGGCAGCTGCCTTGGTTTTGGGCAGGGAGGTTCCGCCGGAGTTGGCCGGACCCGATTTCGCGGTCGAGAGCGTCTCGCCGGCGCGTTTCCGCTAGAGCGCGATCGTCCTAGTGAATCCTGCTTTACCGCTGGGTCAGCTTGAACTCGATGCGCCGATTGCGACTCAGCGCGTCTTCGCCGCTGCCTTCGGCAATCGGCCAGTTGGCCGCGAAGCCGGCCGCGACCAGACGGTTCTCCGGAACGCCGCGTGCGGTCAGAAACTGTACCACCTCGATCGCGCGGGCGGTTGAAAGCTCCCAGTTTGAGGGGAACTGTGGCGTCGAGATCGGCCGGCTGTCCGTGTGGCCGTCGACCCGCAGGACCCAGTCGATGTCGGCGGGAATTTCTTCGGCGATCCCGATCAGCGTGTCCGCCAGGCTGGCGATCTGCGCCGCGCCCTCGGGCTGTAGCCTGGCCGAGGCCGAGGCGAAGAGCACCTCCGACTGGAACACGAAGCGGTCGCCGACGATTCGGACGTCGGGATTGTCCCCCAGTACTTCGCGCAGGCGGCCGAAGAACTCCGAGCGGTAGCGTGCCAGTTCCTGCACCTTGGTGGCCAAGGCAGCGTTGAGGCGCTGGCCAAGGTTGGTGATCTGCACCTGTTGCTCGCGATTGCGGTCCTCACTGGCCTCCAGCGCTTCGTTGAGGGCGGCAAGCTGGTTGCGCAGTTGCTGAAGCTGCCGGTTCAGTCGCTCGACCTCGCGCTGCGCCGTCTCGCTGAGGCGCTGCTGCTCCACGGCGAAGTCCTGGGTCCGCGATAGCTCGTCCTCCGTCGCGCTCAAGGCGGCCCGTGTCTCAGCGCCGCTGGCTTGCAGCTCTGCCAGCTCGCCTTCCCTCTCGGACAGGAACTGCTGTAGTTCGGCGATGCGCTCCTCCCGGTCGCTGAGACTCGTTTGCGCTTCGGTGAGCGCCCGTGCCTGCGCCGCGAGTTCGGCCTCCAGCTCTGCCAGCTCTGCGTCGCGCGCCTCGACGCGGGCACGTAACGCCTCCAGCGCCGCGATCTGTGTCGCCAGCTCGTCTTCGCGGCTGAGCGCGCTTTGCTCCAGGGCTTCGATGCGTTCCGCACGCGCCTGGGCCGTTGCGGTCGCGTCGGCGAGGTCGCTTTCCAAGCGTGCGACGGTTTCGTCTCGCGTGTTGAGCTGGCTCTGCAGTTCGGCGAGCCGCGCCTCGCGTTCGGCCAGGCTGCCGGAAAGAGCGGCACCTTCCTCCTCGGCGCGGGACAGGCGTAGCTCCAGTTCGCTCAGCTCGACACGCAGGCGGTCGCGCAGGTCCTGCAGCGCCTGTACCTCGGCCAGTTGCGCCTCGATGGTGGCGCGGTCGGCGGTCACCTGCTGTTCGGCCTCGTTCAACTCGGCTTCGGTCTGGCGCAGTCGCGTTTCGGCCAGCTCCAGCCGGCTCGTCAGAAGATCGCGTTCGTTGATCAGGGCGGCCAGATCGCCGGCCAAGCGGTCGCGCTGCTCGGTCAGTGCGGCCAGCTGTGCCGAAAGGGAGTCGCGCTGCCCGAGCGAGGCTTGCAGTTCGGAGGAGAGCTGGGAGACGTCGACGCGCAGGTTCTCGTTGGCCTGACGCTCCAGCGAGAGCAGGTCCGACAGCTCGTCGAGCCGCGCGGTCAACTCGGCCAGACGGGTGTCGCGGCTGGTCAGTGCGGTCGAGAGAAAAAATTGTCCCACCATGAAGACCAGCAGAACGAAGACCAGCACCAGCAGTAGAGTGGCCAGGCCGTCGACGAAGCCTGGCCAGATGTTGGTCGCGCGCTCGCGGCCGGTGCGCGAGAGGTTGTACATGGGCGGTTAGCCCTCTGTTTCCTCCGCCAGGGCCGCGATGGTGCGGGCCAGCAGGCGGATTTCGGCACGGATGTCCCCGACCGTTTGCTCCCTGCCGCGCTCGACCTCGCCGGCTATGCGCGTGACGTTGAGCGCCAAGGTGCGAATGTGGTCGCGGGTGGTCTCGTCGAGCCCACCCCGGTCGCCGAGGTTGGCTTCGCTAAGCTGCTGCAGCAGCGGTTTGATCGCGCTGTGGGTTTCGGCCAGGCGGCGCATGACTTCCTGCTCGGTGCGCATCTGCTCCGTGAGCACGCTCATGCGCTCGGTCAGGGTCGCGAGGTTGCGGTTCGCCTCCTGGCGGTCCTCCTCGCCGCGCGCGATGGTGCGCTGCAGGGAATCCAGGCTGTCGGCCGTGGATTCCAGTAATGCCGTCAGGTAGGCCGGCACCGAGGCGTCGCCGCCGCCGACGCCTTCGCTGCCGCTGGACAAGCGGGTCAGGCCGGAGAGCCACTCCTCCAGCTCGTTGACGAAGCGATTGTGCGCCTGGCCGGCCTGTAGCTCGAGGAAGCCCAGAACCAGAGAACCGGCCAGCCCGAACAGCGAGGAGGAGAAGGCCGTGCCCATCCCGGACAGCGGCTTCTCTAAACCCGCCTTGAGTTGATCGAACAGCACCGCGGCATCGCCGCCGGCCGAAAGGCTGGCGATGGTTTCGGCGACCGAGTCGATGGTTTCCAGCAGGCCCCAGAAAGTTCCGAGCAGGCCGAGGAAGATCAGCAAGCCGATCAGATAGCGGGAGATGTCATGGCTCTCACCGATGCGGATCTGAATGGAGTCCAGCAGCGTGCGGGTGGAGAGCGCCGAGAGCGTGAGGCGGCCTTTGCGCTCGCGCAGCATATTGGCCATCGGCCCGAGCAGCTGCGGCGGCGCCACACCCTGGATCGAGCCGGGAAAGATCAGCCCGCCGCTGGCCTCGCGTTTCAGATGCTCGAGGTAACGGACCTCCGGCTGCAGCATCAGCACCTGGCGGACCGAGTAGCCGATGCCGAGCAGCAGCACGCCCAGGATCATGCCATTGAGCACCGCGTTGGCGAGAAAGGCCTCCTGCAGGCGCGGAAACAACAAGGCGGCGGCTACGGCGACGAAGCCGAGGAAAACCGCCATGCGCAAGAGATAGAGCCTTGGCCGGGTCATCGCGATCCGCCCAGAGCGCAGTTCCGTACAGTCTGCAAACGAGCTGTCTCGCCTCTGGCTGCCATCGCGTTTGCGATCCTTCTTGGCCCGAGGCTGCCCGTTGTGGCTCAGCGCGGGGCGGGGACGATGTCCACGCGGTTGGGGGGGCCGTCCGGAATGTTGTTGCCGAGGGCGCGGACGTCCATGCGGGTCGAGCGGATCCCCTGAGCGATCAGGAACTGCCGCACTGCGAGGGCACGGGACAGCGACAGGCGACGTGCTTGATTCACCTGGCTGCTATCGCCGGCGGCATAAGCCAGCAACTGGATCCGCCGGCTTTCGTCGGCTTGCAGGCTTTGCGCCAAGTCGTTCAGCGCAGCGTTGCCTTCCGCAGCCACTTCGTCTTGGCCGTCGGTGAAGAGCACCCGGGCCAGCACGTCCTCTTGGACTGCGGTGTCGGGTTCGGGCGGAAGGGCTGCCTGTTGCTGCGGTTCGGGTGCCGGGCTCTCGACGGCCGGTTCGACTTCGGCGGAGGGCCCTGCTGGCGGCTCGACGCGCGGTTGCGGGCTGGGCGGCGGCGGGCTGGCCGGTTCGGCCGCTTCCTGCGGCTCAGGCGCCTGAACCGTGGCGGTCTCGGGGTCTGTGGTCTCGGGGGCTGCGGGCTCGGACTCCGCGTCGGTTGCGGGTGCGACACGCGGTTCCGTGCTGGCGGCGGGTTCCGGGGTTGCTGGTTCTGGGGTTGCCGGTTCGGGCGCAGGCGGTGGTGGCGGCGGCGGAGCAGCCGGGACAGGGTCAGGCTCCCGCTCTGGTGTTGCGGCCTGCTGCTGTGGCGGCGTCGGTGAAGGCGTCGGCTCAGGCGTCGACGATGAAGGCGGCGGGCTGGGTTCCGCCCTGGCTTCCTGCGTCGGAGCCGTGGTTGGTGCGGGCGCCGGGCTCGTTGTCGTCGCCTCGGCGTTTCCATCTTCAGCCTCGCGCTGGGCGAGGGCCTCGGAGGGGAGCGGCGGCGGTGTGGTGCGCGTGGCGCGCGGAGGCTGGGGTTGCGGCTGCGGCCGTGGCTGTGGCACCGCTCTGGGTGCCGCTGCAGGCGCGGTTACCGAGGGTGCAGGGCGTGCTTGGGCACTCGGCTGGAAGGCCTGAGACTGCGGCTGCCCGTTGCCCGCGGCAACGGAGGGAGCGACAGGTTGCATCGGTGCCCGGCCGAACTGCGGTGTGCGGGCTTGCGCCTGGTAGGTCGGATCGAAGGTGGTGACCGGCGGTCGCGGCGTGGCGCTGTAGACCTGCACGTTGCTGTAGAACGGCAGGCCCGGCTGCGTGTAGGGCACGCCGAAGCCCTGTGCAAACGGCTGTTGTCCGAACGGTTGTTGCGCGAAGGGCTGCCCGAAAGCCTGAGGTTGCGTGAGCGTGGAGCGCGGCGGCTGCATCGGCGGGAACTGCAGGCCGCCCGGAACGGCCACGAAACCCTGACCGGGAAGGCCCTGTCCTGGGAAGGCTTGGCCGTAGGGAACAGGGCCGGCGCCCAGGCTGTTCAGCAGTTGCTGGTTCACGAAGACGTTATTCTGCGCAGCAGCCGGACCGGCGAGCACTAGCGTTGCCGCCAGCGCCAGGCTGGCGCTGAAAAGCGCACCTGGCGTCTGTCGCGGACTTGTCTTGCGATGACTCGTCCCGTCGCGCCGTAGCTTGCTGTCGTCCCTGCTCATAAGCGTCTCGTCCTCTGGCACCCTCTGGCGTGGGCCGGTTTTGAACGAATCCCTACCACGAAAGGCGGTTTACACTAGTCAGTCGCAGCGGAGCAAACAAGCAAGGGCGCTTTTTGACGTGCGTCCGCCCGCCGCCAAGGATCAGACGCTTGCCGCGTCGCTGTTCTCTACTGAGTGCCCGCGAGACAGTGAACGATCTGTTAACCTCGCTGTCGTCAAAGCACTTTTCGACGGAGGTGCGGCGTCCCATTGGTGTGGAGACAGCCTGTTCCTGGAGCAATGGAGCGGCAGCGTCCGCAGCGGACGGAAAGGTTGGCGTCAGGCGCCCTTTGCAACCCCCACCCGCGCCTTGCTCAGCAGGCGATCGAGAGGGTCTTGGAGTCGGGGCGTAACGGCCAGGACGGAGTTGCTCTCCAAGCGGTGACTGCCGCCGCCGACTTCCGTCACCAGTCCGCCGGCCTCCCGCACCAGCAGAACCCCGGCGGCCACGTCCCAGGGGTTCAGGCCGCGCTCCCAGTAACCATCGAAGCGGCCTGCGGCGACATAAGCCAGGTCCAGGCTCGCCGTCCCCCAACGGCGCACGCCGGAGGCGACGGCCATCACCGTCTCCAACTCCGCGAGGAACTGGGCGTGGCCCGGAATCCCCTTGAAGGGAATCCCCGTGGCGAAGAGCGCCTCGTCCAACCGCTCGCGGGACGATACCCGCAGCCGGCGGTCGTTGAGATAGGCGCCGGCGCCGCGCTCGGCCGTGAAGAGTTCGTCCTTGATCGGGTCGTAAACCACGGCGGAGACGATCTGGCCGCGCTCCTCGAGGCCGATTGAGATCGCGAAGTGCGGCAGGCCGTGCAGGAAGTTGGTGGTGCCGTCCAGTGGATCGACGATCCAGCGGCGCACCTCGCCGTTCTTCGCCGGGCTGTTACCGGATTCTTCCATCAGGAAACCGAAGTCGGGCCGGGCATAGGCCAGTTCGTCGCGGATCGTCTTCTCGGCGGTGATGTCAGCGGTGGAGACGAAGTCCGCGGGCCCTTTCCTGGAGACCTGCAGGTTCTCCACCTCCCCGAAGTCGCGGCGCAGGCGGCCCGCCGCCTTTTTGGCGGCCTTGACCATAACGGTGATGACGGGCGAGCGCAGGGACATGAGGTCTCAGGATCTCCGGGACAGGGGGGCCGGCAAGGCCGACCGGACTCGAAAACGCGCGTGGAGGCAGGCGGCCTCAGCCTTTGGCGCGCTCGACGTACTCGCCATCCGCTGTGTTGACGACGACGCGGGTGCCGGCCTCGATGTGCGGTGGCACCATGATCTTGACGCCGTTCTCGAGCACCGCCGGCTTGTAGCTGGAGGAGGCGGTCTGGCCCTTGACCACCGGATCCGCCTCGGTGATCTCCAGAGTCACCTGCTCCGGCAGTTCGACGGAGATGGGGCTGCCCTCGTAGGACTCGATGGAGACCGTCATGCCCTCGGCCAGGAACGGCAGGGGCTCGCCGACCAGCTCGCTCAGCACGCTGATCTGCTCGTAGGTCTCGTTGTCCATGAAGGTCAGCATCTCGCCCTCGGCGTAGAGGAACTGAAAGTCCTTCTGCTCCAGGCGAACCCGCTCGACCGTCTCGTCGGCACGGAAGCGCTCGTTCATCTTGGTGCCGTCCCGGACGTCCTTGAGCTCGACCTGGGCATAGGCGCCGCTCTTGCCGGTCTTGGTGGCCTGCACCTTGACGGCCCGCAGCAGGCGGCCCTTGTGCTCGATGATGTTGCCGGGGCGGATGGCGTTGCCGTTGATCTTCATGACTCGCTCTCGGGTTTGCAGGCTCGGATGAACGGCAGGCTGAGGGCGGCCCGACCGCAGGCGATCTTCGGTTGTCGGCTCGGAAAAGCGCCGCCGATATAGCGGCTGGCGGTCCGGGAAGCAACGGTGAGGGGTGTAAGAGGCGCCTATAGCGCGCGAGGAGTCTTGGTTGGGCCTGTCGGCCCGCAGAGTTCCGTCCCGCTCCCACCCGGCCACCCACGGAAGTATCCTGGATGGGTGGCCGG
>JBQLZH010000018.1:0-35095 GCA_052168175.1 Kiloniellales bacterium | reverse complement strand
GCATGGCACCGAAGGAACGGATCGCCCTGATGGCGCTGACCGCCGACATCGTGCGCGAGCGCGGGATCTCGGTGCTCTTTACCGAGCACGACATGGACGTGGTCTTCGCCCATGCCGACACGCTGCTGGTGCTGGACCGCGGCCGCACGGTGGCGACCGGAACGCCGGACGCGGTGCGCGAAAACCCGGAGGTGCAACGCATCTATCTGGGCGGCAGCGGTGTGGAGGCGGCGCAGCGCGCCATGGAGGCGCGGGCATGACCCAGAACGGCTCCGCACTCACGGTCCAAGGGCTCAATGCCTTCTACGGCCGCGCCCACATTCTCTTCGACGTCTCCCTCTCCGTCGGCAAGGGCGAGGTGGTCGCCCTGCTGGGGCGCAACGGGGCCGGCAAGTCGACGACGCTGAAGTCCATCGTAGGGCTGGTCGCCGATGCCCGCGGCAAGCGCGACCTCGACGGCCAGGATATCTCCAGCCAGCCCTCCTACCGCATCGCCCAGGCCGGCCTCAGCTACGTGCCGGAGGAACGGCGGATCTTCACCAACCTGACGGTGATGGAGAACCTAGAGGTCGGGCGCCAGCCGCCCCGTGCAGGCGCACCGGAGTGGACGCCGGAACGGCTGTTCGAGCTGTTCCCCAATCTGGCCGAGATGCGCGACCGGCCCGGCGGGCGCATGTCCGGCGGCGAGCAGCAGATGCTGACCATCGCCCGCTCGCTGATGGGCAATCCGCATACCATCCTGCTGGACGAACCCTCGGAGGGGCTCGCCCCGGTGATCGTCGAGCAGATGGCCCGCACCATCACCAAGCTGAAGAGCGAAGGCCTGACGGTCCTGCTGAGCGAACAGAACCTCTTCTTCGCGCACGCGCTGTCCGACCGCGCCTACGTCATCGAGGGCGGACGGATCCGCTACCAGGGCACCATGGCCGAGCTGATGGCGGACGAGGCCGTGCGTCACGCCTACCTCACAGTATGACGATGCACTGTTCCGTGCTGCGCCCAACGGCCCATCCGGAAGACTTCCGTGAGCGACCAGCCGGGCGGGCGGGACGGACCAGAGGCCGATAGGCAAAAGGGAGACTTCATGAGTGCAGTTGTCGTCGGCGTCGACGTGGGCGGAACCTTTACCGACCTGATCCTGATGGAGCGGGGCGCCGACGGCGCGGCGCGGCTAGGTCTCGCCAAGGTGCCGACAACCCTGGACAACCAGGCCTTCGGCGTCCTGGCGGCATTGCGCGAGGCGGGGGCCGAGCTCTCCGCCGTCGCCGAGCTGGTGCACGGCACCACCACCACGACCAACGCCCTGCTGGAGCGCAAGGTCGCCAAGGTCGGGTTGATCACCACCGCCGGCTTCCGCGACGTGCTGGAGCTGGGGCGGAGGACCCGTCCGCAGCCCTATGGCATGTACGGTCGCTTCGAGCCGCTGATCCCACGCGAGCTGCGCCTAGAGGTTCCCGAACGAGTCGATGCCGACGGCGAGGTGCTGACGCCGCTCGACGAAGCCGCGGTCGAGACGGCCTGCCGGCAGTTGCTGGAGGCCGGCTGCGAAGCGCTGGTGATTCACTTCCTGCATGCCTACCGCCATCCCGAGCACGAGCTGCGCGCCGGCGAGATCGCGCGGGAGCTTTGGCCGAATACTTACGTCACCCTGGGTCACGCCATCCTCAGCGAGTTTCGCGAGTACGAGCGCGGCACCACGGCGGCGGTCAACGCGGCGGTGCAGCCGGTGCTCGACCGCTATCTCGGCAAGCTGGCGGGGGAACTGAAGACCCAGGGTTACGGCCGCGACCTGCTGCTGATGCAGGGCAACGGAGGCACGGTGGCCGCCAAGATCGCGGCCGAGGAAGCGGTCAAGACGGTGATGTCCGGTCCGGCCTCCGGCGTCATGGCGGCGGCCTTCACGGCCCGCGCCAGCGGCCAGGTCAACCTCATCACCTACGACATGGGCGGCACCTCGACCGACGTCGGCCTGATCCTGGAGGGCGTCCCCGCCGTGTCCAGCGAGCTGGAGCTGGAGTACGCCATGCCGATCCACGTGCCGATGGTCGACGTGCACACCATCGGCTCGGGCGGCGGCAGTCTCGCCTCCGTGGACGAGGCCGGACTGCTGCAGGTCGGTCCGGAAAGCGCCGGCGCCACACCGGGGCCGATCTGCTTCGGGCGCGGCGGCACCCGCCCCACCATCACCGACGCCAACCTGCTGCTCGGCCGGCTCGATCCCGGCCGGCTGCTCTCGGTCGACAGCCCCGTCTCGCTCGACGATCTGCGCGCGGCCTTCCAGCGGGAAATCGGCGAACGGCTGGGCCTGAACGGCGACGAAGCGGCGGCCGCGGTGCTGCGCATCGCCAACGACAAGATGGCGGGCGCCATCCGCATGGTCTCGCTCTCCCGCGGTCACGATCCGCGCGACTTCGCGCTCTTCGCCTTCGGCGGCGCCGGACCGCTGCATGCCACCGCGCTGGCCCGCGAACTCGCCATCCCCACGGTGCTGATCCCCGCCCGACCCGGCATCACCAACGCGCTGGGCTGCATCGTCGCCGACCTGCGGCACGACTATGTGCGCACGCTCAACGTGCCGCTGCCCCTGGCCGACATGGAGGAGGTCCATGCGGTCTACGCCGAGCAGACCGCCGAGGGGCTGGCCACCATCGCGCGCGAGGGCGTAGCCGTAGAGGAGACTCAGGCGCTTTACTTCGCGGATATGCAGTTCCAGGGGCAGACCCACCTGCTGACCGTCGCCGTCGAGGACGCGCAGGTCGGCCGCGAGGCGCTGCACGAAGCCTTCGCCAAGGCCTACTGGCAGCGCTTCGCCGTGGAGCTGCCGGAGATCCGGCCGGTGCTGGTGAACCTGCACACGGCCGTGATCGGCAAGCGCCCCTCGGTGGCGCTGGAGGCTTTGCTGCCGCCGGAGGCGCGGGCCAACCGCCTGGAGGACGCCCAGCTCGGCGAGCGCTCCGTCTGGTACGCGCTGGGCGGCTGGCAGGACACGCCGATCTACGCGCGCGACAAGCTGCCCTTCGGCGCGGCGCTGAGCGGCCCCGCCATCGTGCAGCAGCTCGATACCACCCTGGTGCTGGAGCCGCAGGACTCGCTGACCGTCGATGCCTATGGCAACCTGATCGTCACTGCGGGACGGGAGAATAGCGCGTGAGGCTGCTGGTCATGGTGGCCGGCCCCTACACGGCCGGCGGCGCGGACGAAGAGACCCGGCAGGAGAACCTGCGAGCTATGAACCGTGCGGCCCTCTCGGTCTTCGAGCGCGGCCATATCCCGGTGATCGGCGTCAACAACGCCCTGCCCGTGATCGAGGAAGCCGGCGAGGCGCGCTTCGACGAGATGATGATGCCGATCTCCCTGGCCGTGGCCGACCGCTGCGACGCGGTGTTGCGGATCGGCGGTCCCTCGAGCGGTGCCGACGCCGAGGTCGAGCGCTTTCGCGCCGCCGGCAAACCGATCTTTACTGATGTGAACGAGCTGCCCGACATCTCGGCGGAGTCCCGACCATGACGACCCTCGATCCCGTCACCCTCACGGTGATCCAGAACGGCCTCCAGCAAGTCTGCAACGAGATGGACCTGGCCTTCAGCCGCTCGGCCTTCTCGCCGGTGATCGCGGAGGCCAACGACCGCTCCGACGGCATCTACCATGCCGAAACCGGCGAGCTGATCGCCCAGGGCGACCTGGGCCTGCCCGTCTTCGTCGGCACCATGCAGTACTCGACCATGGCGGTGCTGGACAAGATCGCGGCGGGAGAGACCGCCGCGCCCGAAGACGGCGACATCTACATCGTCAACGATCCCTATCTTGGCGGCACGCACCTGATGGACGTGCGCTTCGTCGCGCCCTTCTTCCACGACGGCAAGGTCTTCGCCTGGCTGGCCAACACGGGACACTGGCCGGACATCGGCGGCGCCGTGCCCGGCGGCTTCTCCGCCAACGCGACCGAGGTGGAGCAGGAGGGCCTGCGCCTGCCGCCGGTCAAGCTGTTCAAACGCGGTGCGCTCGACACAGAGATCTACGCGATCATCACCTCCAACATCCGCATCGCCGACCAGCGCATCGGCGACATCAAGGCCCAGGCCGCAGCGCTGACCGTCGGCAAGCGGCGGCTCACAGCGATGATCGAGCGCTACGGCGCCGCGACCGTGGAGCAGGCCATCGCGGAACTGAAGAGCCGCGCCGAACAGCAGATGCGCGCCAAGATCGCGACGATCCCCGAAGGCGTCTACGACGGCGAGGCCGTGGTCGATTCCGACGGCGTGGTCGACGAACCGCTCTACATTCGCCTGAAGGTCACCAAGCGGGACAAGGAGCTGCAGTTCGATCTCTCCCAGTCCTCGCCGCCCTGCATGGGACCGATGAACTCGGTGATCGCCACCACGCGCTCCTCCGTCTATCTGGCGATGAAGCACATCTTCCCCGAGGTCCCGATCAACGCCGGCACCTTCGTGCCGCTGAAGATCGAGGACCCGGAAGGCACCTTCCTCTACGCGCGCTATCCCCGCCCGGTCTCCGGCTGTGCCGCCGAGGTCTCGCAGCGGATCGCCGAGGCCGTCTTCGCCGCACTGGTGCAGGCGATTCCCGAGCGAGTCACCGCGGCGCCGGCCGGCTCCTCAGGCAACTTCGCGCTGGGTGGCTGGGACCCGGCCCGCGAGCGCGCCTACGTGATGTACCAGATCTCCGGCGGCGGCTACGGCGGCGCGGCGGAGCTGGACGGCCTGACCAACGGCTGTTCGACCATCGGCATCTCCAAGACCCCGCCCATCGAGGTGGTGGAGCAGCTCTACCCGGTGCTGTTCGAGACCTACGCCCTGCGCGAGGGCTCCGGCGGTGCAGGCGCCCAGCGCGGCGGCTTCGGCGTCGATTACAGCGTCAGAATCCGCCGCGGCGAGGCCCGCGCCAGCTTCGTGATGGACCACGGCCGCGTCGGCCCCCAGGGCGCGCACGGCGGACGCGACGGTGCCCCCAACCGCGTCACGGTCTGGCGCGACGGCACGGCCTACGAGCCGCCGCACCTCTCGAAGGATCAGGACATCGCCATCAAGGCCGGAGACCGGGTCGAAGTCTCCACCCCCGGCGGCGGCGGCTACGGCGACCCCTTCACCCGCGACGCGGAGCTGGTCGCCCGCGACGTCCGCCGCGGTTACTACACGGTAGCGCAGGCCCTGGAGCTGTTCGGTGTTTCTGTCTCAAAAACGGGCGAGATCGACCGCAGTGAGACGGCGCGGAAGAGACAGCAAGCGGCGGAGTAGAGATCCTACTCCTACAAGCCACACCCATCAGCACCGCCGGGCGTAGCCCAAGAGCCAGGACCGGAAGACACGCAAGGCCGGGCGCGTTGCGTGTTCCGGCGGATAGACCAAAGCGTAAGTCTGCGGGATCGGCAGCGAGAGATCAAAGGGCACGACCAGGCGACCAGCGTCCAGGTCGTCGGCGATCAGCGTGCTGAGGCCGAGCGCGAGTCCCTGGCCAAGGCGTGCCGCTTCGATCCCCATGTGGCAGGCGCCGAAGCGCGCGCCGGTCAGCGCGCTAAGCTGGCTGGCGCCGGCCGCCTTCAGCCACTCCTGCCATCCAGGCAAGGACGGGATGGCGCTGGCATCCTCGGTATGGAGCAGCTGAACCTCGTCGAGCGCTTCCCGGCTGTCGAAAGGCCCGTGCCGCCGAAGGAAGTCCGGACTGCAAACCGGCACCAGCCGGTTCTCGAACAAGCGATCCGACTTCATCCCGGCATCGCCGTGGCAGCCGAACACGATGGCTGCGTCGTTGCCGGCCCGCTCGAACTCCGGCGCCTGGGCGGAGGGGTCGATCCGCAGCTCGATGGTCGGATGCCGGGCCAGAAACTCCGGCAGGCGCGGCAGCAACCAGCCCGACGCGAAGGACGGCGCAACGGCAACCTGTAGCTGGGACGTCGTTCGCTGACGCAGCTTGGCAACGGACATCTTCAAGCAATCGAAGCTCTCCGACAGATCCTTGGCCGCCCGCTCCCCCTCATCGGTCAAAGTGACCGCCCGACGGCCACGCCGAAAGAGCGTGACGCCAAGTTCCGCCTCCAGGTTGCGAATGCGGTGACTGACGGCGGTGGGGGTCAAACCCAGCTCCTCGGCGGCGCGCGCGAAGCTGAGGTGCCGGGCCGCGGCCTCGAAGGCTTGGAGTCCGGCCAAGGAGGGTAGCCGTTCGGATATGCCATCTAACATGAGATCACCTCACCTGAAGATCGCCTATTTCAGCAGAATTGCCTTTTTAGATGAAGTACTCGTGGGTCTGGCCGGGAACCAAGACCGGGCTTCGCGCCGCAAAGCCTGCGGCTGTAGCGGAAGGCAATCGAGATGGCAGTTGACTGTGCAGACCTCTCCGGCCGGCGGCGGCGTTCAGGTCTCATTCTCTTCAGCGTCTGCGTGGCGGCGATCTCGCTGACCATCGATCTCACGATCATCGGCATCGCGCTCGACCCGATCGGCCGCTCTCTGGACGCCAGCTTTGCCGGTTTGCAGTTTCTGATCGGCGCTTACAACGTTCCCTTCGCGGCACTCCTGCTGATCTCCGGCGTGCTGGCCGACCGCTATGGCCGACTGCGAGTCTTTATCCTCGGCAACACGCTCTTCGCCGTCTTCGCTCTGCTCTGCGGCCTGTCGGACAGTATGGAAGCCTTGAACGGCTGGCGCGCGCTGCAGGGGCTGGGCGCCGCCCTGGTCATGCCGGCCTGCTCAGCGCTTCTCGCCCACAGCTTCCGGGGCCGCGCCCGGGCGCTCGCCTTCGGCGCATTCGGCGCCTCCTTCGGGCTCGGAACCGCCATCGGCCCCCTGGTCGGCGGCGTGCTGATCGAATGGCTGGACTGGCGCTGGATCTTCTTCATCAATGTCCCCATCGCAGCCGTCATCCTGCTCGCAACCATCACGGCGGAAGAGTCTCGCGATCCGGAGGCCAAGCGCGTCGACTGGCTGGGGCTGGGGCTATTCTCGCTCGGGCTGTTCGGACTGATCTGCGGTCTTATCGCCGCCCCTCACTGGGGCTGGACGGCACCTTCGACCCTAGGGCTTGTGGCAGCCGCGATGGGTCTGATCGCGCTCTTCTTGCGCGTCGAAGCACGAAAGACGGCGCCGTCCTTCGAGGTGCGCCTGTTCCGCAACCCGACCTTTCTGGCAGCGCAAGTGGTGTTGCCGGTCGGTGTGTCCTTCGCCTTCATCACGCTGCTGTTCTATCTGCCGTTCTATCTGCAAGGGGTAGGAGGGTTCAGCCCGATGGCGTCCGGCCTGGCCCTGCTGCCGCTGACGCTGCCGTCTTTCTTCGTGCCCTTTCTGGCCGGCTGGCTGGCGCAGTGGCTTACGTTCAGGTTGATTGCAACGGCCGGGCTGATGATCCTCGGACTCGGGACCTTACTGCAAAGCGCCATACAGCCTGGCGAGATCGGCACACTGGTCTTGCTGGGCATGCTGCTTGCCGGCAGCGGGGTCGGCATCGTCCATGCCATCAACGACAACCTCGCGGTCAGTGTCGTACCGCCGCAAAACAGCGGCGTCGCCGCGGGCATGCTCAACACCATGCGCCTGTCGAGCGAGACCATCGCGATTATCGCCGCCGGTGCGTTGATGATGACGCTGACCCTCAGCGAGCTGAGAACGGCGATGCCCGGCGTATCGGAAGAGATGGCGCGTCTTGTCGCGCGCGCAGACATTGCCGGCGCGGCGGAGCTGGCGGCGAACGCCGAGACCGCTGGCTTCGCAACTCTGGCCACGAGCGCCTCGACAGAGTCCTTGCACTTCGTGCTTCTGCTGCTTGGCCTCATAGGCATGGCGGCTGCGCTCCTGGCGGCTTTGCTGATCCGCGAACGGGACGTGCTGGGCCCGCGAGAGGCGCGGGATAACTCGACAGGAGATCTGCGATGACCGCGGTGACGCATCCTGAAGACATGAGTCCGGCGCTCGCAGAGGCTTTCAATGCCGCAGACCTAGACGCCATGACGGCGCTCTACGAACCACAAGCTGTGCTGGTCGGTGAGACGGGGCAGCGGCACGAAGGCATCGAGGCCATCCGGGCAGCCTTGGCCGAGCTACTGACCAGCGGCGGGAAGATGACGTCCCTGCCACGTTTCGCCATTGTTGCCGGCGATGTCGCACTCTCAAGCGCTGCCTGGCAATTGGAGACGGTCGCTGCAAACGGAAAAACCGTCCAAGTCAAAGGATGCAGCCTCGAGATTTTGAGGCGACAGCCGGATGGGCAGTGGTACTACGCGATCGACTGCCCCGCAGGTCGGATCGCGGCGACTACATGCTGACCCTCAAACTGGGCAGAGGTTCGGGCGCAGCCTCGGCTTAAAATAGCGCGCCTCTTGCCGTGACCGGCCAGACGGCTTCGACGGTACCGCCGCGATGGCAGACGTACCAGTCGTGCAGGTTGACCGTCGGGTCGATATGGCCGGGGATCAACTGTAGGCGGTCGCCGACGGCCAAGGTCAGTCCGGCGGGCAGCGCGATGTTGCCGTGCTCGTCGGAGGCGCCGGTCAGGGCGACGTCGGGGTGACTCGCCAGACGCGGCAGACCGGAGTCGATGGCGCAGGCCTTATGGCCGGCGTCGCAGACGGCGAAGCCCGCTTCCGGCGCGCTCATCACCGTGGCCAGGACGGTCAGGCTTTGCTCGTAGGCCGGCGGTGCGCCGTTGGCGGCGTAGTCGGCATCCATGAAGCAGTAGGAGCCGGGCTGCAGTTCGGTCCAGAGGCCTTCGGCCATCTCGAAGGCATAGGTTCCGGTGCCCGCCCCGCCGACGGTCTCGCAGCTCAGGCCGGCGTCGGCAAGCGCCGCGAGCGCTCGGCGCGTGATCGTGGCGGCGGCGGCGATGGCGGCCTGGCGGTCCTCGGGTCGACGCAGATGCTGCGCCGTGCCGTTGTAGGCCTGCAGGCCCGCGAATCGGAGATGGGAAGACGCGGCGATCTGCTGCGCCAACGGCAGCGCCGCTTCGGGTGCGCGCAGGCCGCAGCGGCCGGCGCCGACATCGATCTCCACCAGGACGTCGATCTCTGCGTCTGCCTTCGCGGCGGCCTTTGCCAGCTCCGCCAGGTTGCCGGCATCGTCGACGCAGACGCCGAGCCGGACGCGCCGGGCCAGCTCGGCCAGCCGCGCCAGCTTGCGCGTACCGGCCACCTGATTGCTCACCAGCAGATCCTCGACGCCGCCATCCGCCAGGGCTTCGGCTTCCGAGACCTTCTGACAGCAGAGTCCGACCGCGCCGCGGGCGATCTGTGCCTTGGCCACGTCCGCCGACTTGTGGGTCTTGGCATGGGGACGCAGGCGCAGACCACGTGCCGTGGTCTCGGCCGCCATGCGGTCCAGGTTGCGCTCGAAGGCGTCGAGGTCGACCAGCAGGGCCGGCGTGTCGACAGCCTCCAGCGGATCGCCGGGAGAAGCCGGGGGCGGCTGCATCCCGTCAGCCGGCCAAGTGCGCAACCATGCGCTCCAGAATCTCGGTCGGCTGCCGGTAGCGCGCCAGGGACTCCCGGGCGGCCGCGGCCTCCGCCGCCGTCAGGCGCAGGCCCTCGCAGTAGTCGATCAGGTCAGCCAGATAGCCCTGCGAGAACTCGGGATGGAACTGGTAGGTCAGGATCGGCGCGTCGTAGGCAAAGCCGCCGTTGGGGCAGAAGGCATTGCCCGCCATCCGGCGCGCGCTCTCGGGCGCCGCCACCACCTGATCCTGGTGGAACACCGGGACCTCCTCGCTGGGCGCATGGTGCTCTTCCAGGTCGTAGGTCTGGACGCCCACCCCCCAGCCGACGTCCGCCTTGCGCACCTCGCCGCCCAGCGCGGCCGCGACGATCTGATGGCCGAAGCAGATGCCGACCTGCGGCCGGTCGCGCGACGCCATCTCGCGGATCACGGCCATCAGCGGCCGCATCCAGGGCAGATCGTCGTAGACGCCGTAGCGCGAGCCGCTGAACAGCAAACCGTCGAAGTCCTGTAGCTCCTCGACTGCATCGCCGGCGATCGGCGAAACCGCCTCGAAGGACAGGCGCCCCTCCGCCAGCGGCTGCAGCAGTTCGGCAAAGATCTGCGGGTAGCTGCCGTAGGTCGGCGCCAAGGCCTCCGGCACCGGGCCGCACTCGACGATGGCAATGCGCCTCATGTCTTCAGCTCCTCTCGAAGCCGCGCTGCAATTCCCAATCGGTGACGCGGCGATCGTACTCCAACTGCTCCCAGCGCGCCGTCACCAGATAGTGGTCGATCACGGCATCGCCGAAGGCTTCGCGCAGCAGGTCGGAGCCGTCCAGTGCGTCGGTCGCCGCCCGCAGGGTCTTGGGGACGTTGCGCAGCTCGGCTCCGTGATAGGCATCGCCCTCGAAGGCCGGCGGCAGCTCCAGGCCCCGCTCCATACCGTCCCTGCCGGCCGCGAGCAGCGCGGCGAAGGCAAGGTAGGGGTTCAAGTCGGCTCCGCCGATCCGGCATTCGATGCGGACGTTCTTGGTCTGCTCCCCGACCAGCCGGAACCCCGCGGTTCGGTTGTCCAGGCTCCAGACAGCCTTGGTGGGCGCGAAGGTGCCGACCTGGAAGCGCTTGTAGGAGTTGATGAAGGGGGCGAGGAAGTAGGTGATTTCGTCCGCATGGGCGACTTGCCCCGCCACGAAAGACCTCATCAGCGCCGACATGCTGTGCGGCGCGTCGGCGTCGTAGAACAACGGCTTGACGCCCGATTTGTCCCAGACGCTGGCATGGATGTGGCAGGAATTGCCGGCCAGCTCGTAGTGCCACTTGGCCATGAAGGTCACGGCCTTGCCGGCCAGATGCGCGATCTCCTTGATGCCGTTCTTCAGGATGACGTGGCGGTCGGCCATCTCCAACGCATCGGCATAGCGCACGTTGATTTCGGCCTGGCCGGGGCCCCACTCGCCCTTGGAATTCTCCACCGGGATCCCGGCGCCCTGCAGCCCGTTGCGGATCGCCCGCATCACGGCCTCTTCCTTGGTGGTCTGGAAGACGTGGTAGTCCTCGATGTAGCTGCCGGCCGTCTGCAGATCCTGGAAACGCTTTTCCTGGGCCGAGGCATAGGTTTCGTCGAAGAAGTAGAATTCCAATTCGCTGGCGCAGAAGGCCCGGCGGTCCTGGGCCGCCAGCCGCTCGACCTGGCGTTTCAGGATGCTACGCGGGGCGTGCGGAACCGGTTCGCCGTGATGGTCGGTCACGTCGCACAGCACCAGGGCCGTGCCCTCCAGCCAAGGCAGGCGACGCAGGGTCTTCATATCCGGCTTCAGGACGAAGTCGCCGTAGCCCTTCTCCCAGTTGGTCGCGGCATAACCGGGCACCGGCTCCATATCGATGTCGTTGGCCAGCAGATAGTCGCAGGCATGGGTTTCCTCATAGCCATGCTCCACGAAAAAGGCGGCATGGAAGCGCTTGCCGACCAGCCGGCCAAACTGATCCGGCATCGCCATCACCACGGTGTCGATCTCGCCGGCATCCACGGCTGCCTGCAGCGCTTCAAACGTCATCATGCCCGACATCCCCTCGCGGTCCCCCTTTCATATCCAGAATCGCCCAGAGTAAAGCACAGCCGGCTACCCCCGCGGCAAGCGTCCAGAACACGAAGAACAAGAGCTGCCTTCCTGGGCTGGCATGCCTAGACTGCAGAGATCGAAACCGGAGGGAGCGACGCATGGCAGACGACTGGCGGGAGATCGAGATCCCGGGGCGAGAGCGCGATCTGGGCGACGGCTTTGTGGTCCGCCGGGTGCTACCCTTCGCCAAGCGACGGCTGGTCGGCCCCTTCGTCTTCTTCGACGAGATGGGGCCCGTGACCTTCGAGCCCGGGCAGGGACTCGACGTGCGACCGCACCCGCACATCGGCCTCGCCACGGTCACCTACCTCTTCGACGGGGAAATCCTGCATCGCGACTCCCTGGGCTCGGTGAAGGCGATCCAGCCCGGCGCGGTCAACTGGATGACCGCCGGACGCGGCATCGTCCACTCGGAGCGGACATCGGATGCGGCCCGGCAAAGCGGCCAACGGCTGCATGGCATCCAGACCTGGATCGCCTTGCCGCTGGCACACGAGAAGCACGAGCCTGCCTTCGTGCACCATGCCGCCGACACGCTGCCGGAGCTCTCGCGAAACGGCGTCACGCTGCGCATCATCGCCGGGGAGGCCTTCGGCCAAACGTCACCGGTCGAAGTCTTCTCCCCGACCCTCTACGTGGCCGTCGAAATGGCGGCGGGAGCCACGCTGGAGGTCCCGCCCGAACACGCCGAGCGGGGGATCTATCCGGTCACCGGCACCCTGAAGATCGAGGAAACCCCTTGCGCGGCCGGAGCGCTACAGGTGCTGGCACCCGGCCGGACGGTCACGCTGCAAGCCGAGACGGCCGCCACCGCGCTGATGCTGGGCGGTGCCTCGCTGGAGGGACAGCGCCACATCTGGTGGAACTTCGTCGCCAGCGATCCGGATTTGATCGAGCAGGCGAAGGCGGATTGGCGCGAAAACCGTTTCGACCCCGTGCCCGGCGAAACGGACTTCATCCCGCTGCCTGAGTGAGGCTGGCGGAGTGAGGCTGGCGGAGTGAGGCTGGCGCTCCCGCCCCCGATACCGCGCGTTTTACAGGAAAACGTCGCTGGCCCCGGCCATCAACGCTAAGATAGCGAACTTTGCTGCGACACGCCCGTTTACCGGGATTTAGTCTGCGGCGCGTACACTTTCGACCGCTGTAACCTATTGTCTTTACGGTCGACAGTTTCTCCGATGTGGCTTTAACGGATGTCCCTCTCCGTCTCCGACCTGCGGCTCGATATCTTCAAACGCCCGATCTGGGTGTTCGACTTCGATGGCTGGCGCATCGTCGAAGCCAATGAGGCCGCGGCCGCCTTCTGGGGGCGCGACAGTCGGGAGGACTTGCTGGCCGTCGACTTCTCGGACCTGTCGCCGGCCACGCAGCGGCGCCTCGACGGCTATCGGCGCCGTCTCGCCGCCGGCGAGACCATCGAAGAGGAATGGACCTTCTATCCGCCGTCCGGGCCTGCACGCGCGCGTTGCATCACCTCTGCGATCAACTTGACGAGCGGCCGCCTGGCGATGTTGGTCGAGGCATCGCACCTCGATACGACCCCGGTGCAAGAGGTCTCTCGCTCGCTGGAGGCCCTGCGTCACGCCGGTGCGGCGGTCGCGATGTTCGGCCAGGACGGGCAATTGATCGTCGCCAACCCCGCCGCCGAAACGCTCCTGGCGACACGGGAAGACGGCAAGCTTTCGCTGCAGGACCTCTTCGCCGACGCCGCCTTCGGTCGGCGTGCCATGGCCTGGGCCGCCGGCGGCGCGATCTTCGACGACGAAGTGCTGCTCCACTCCCGCCTGGGCGAGCGATGGTTTGCCCTGCGCCTGCACCCGGCCCACGACCCTATCACCGGCGAGCGCGCCTTCGTGGCCTCGGCCACCGACGTTCACCACCGCCGCATGACGGAGAAACGCCTCAGCGACAGCGAGCAGGCACGCTTGCAGACGGAACAGCACGCGCGCGAACTGGCCATCGCCCAGCGCCGGGCCACGGAAGCGGAGTCGATCCTGCGCGAGGCGATCGACAGCCTGGACGAGGGCTTTCTGCTGCTCGACCGAAACGACCAGATCGTCCTGGCCAATCGGCGCTACGGTGAGCTCTATCCGCCGATCGCCCACCTGCTGCAGCCGCGCGTGCCCTTTCACGACCTGGCACGCGCCTTCGCCGAGCAAGAGGGCGTGAAGCTTGCGGTCGACCCCGAGACATGGGTGGACTGGCGGGTCCGCCAGGTCCGCGAACGTAAGATCCACATCTGGGAACAGCCGCTGAAAGACGGCCGTGTCTTCCTGGTCAGCGAGCAGCAGACCGCCAGCGGCAACCTGGTCAGCGTCCGTACGGACATCACCTACCTGAAGAAGATCGAATCGCAACTGAGCGAACGCGTCGCCGCCATCGAGGCCGCCAACGACGGCATCGCCGTCACCGACAAGGACGGCTGCTTCGTCTACATGAATCCGGCTCACGCCCAGACCTTCGGAGGCACGCCGGACGACTTCGTCGGCAAGCCATGGCAGATTCACTTCGAGCCGCAACAGATCGCCTTCTTCACCGACGAGGTCCTGCCGCAGGTCGAGGCCCTTGGCAGCTGGCGCGGCGAAGCCACGGCCCGGACGATCACGGGAACGGTCGCCTCCGTCGAAATCTCCCTAAGCCGTCTCGCCACGGGCGGCCTGCTCGGGGTGACGCGAGACATCGGCGAGCGTAAGGCCGCGGAAGCCGAGCGTGCCCGTCTGCAGCAACAGCTCTTCCAATCGCAGAAGATGGAGTCCATTGGCCGACTGGCCGGGGGTATCGCCCACGACTTCAACAACATCCTTGCCTCCATGCTGGGCTATGCCGGCTTTCTGGTGGAGGACCTGCCGGCAGGCAGCGAACAGAAGCAGTTCGCGGAAGCCGTGGTGGGGGCCGGCAAGCGGGCACAGGATCTGATCGGTCAGATCCTCGCCTTCGGCCGCGCCGGCGAGCGCTCCAGCAAGGTCGTGCCCCTAACCGAAGTGATGCGCGAGACCGAGCAACTGCTGCGCTCCACCTTGCCCGCCGAGGTGGAGCTTGAGGTCAGTCCGGGGAGCGGCAAGCGGATGGCCGTTCTCGGCGACCGCTCGCAGTTGACGCAGGTGCTGATGAATCTCGCCGTCAACGCGCGCGACGCCATCGGGGATGCGAAGGGAAAGATCACCTTCACCTTGACGCGCGGCAAACCCGACTGGCCCAACTTTCCTGACACGGTTCCGGCGCAGGACCAGCTATTGGAGCGGGCGGCGGACGGCACCGCGCGGCTATGGCTCGGCCGTCCCCTGCGTCGGCAGGACTTCGTCGAGATCTGCGTCGAGGACAGCGGCTGCGGCATTACGCCAAAGGACATGCAGTCGATGTTCGAGCCGTTCTACACCACGAAAAAGCGCGGGCGTGGAACCGGCCTGGGGCTTGCCGCCGTGCATGGACTGGTCGCGAGTCACGGCGGCGCCATTGCCGTCGAGAGTCGACTTGGAGAGGGAACACGCTTTCGGATTCTGTTGCCGGCCGCGGCCCGGACGGGGGCGGTGCGATCGATGACCCAACCGCAGAAGCAAAGCGATCTTCGTGCCGTTCTGGTGGTCGACGATGAGGAAGGCGTGCGCTCAATGCTGGCGACGGCACTGGAACGGCGCGGTTTCGAGGCGATCACCGCAGACAGCGGAATGTCCGCCCTCGAGCTATTGGGACGCTACCGGATCGACGCCATGATCAGCGATCAGACCATGCCACGCATGAGCGGGGTCGAGCTTATGACCCGCGTTCACCAGCATCTCCCCGGTCTGCCGGTGGTGCTTTGCACGGGCTACAGCGAGACACTGGACGCCGAAGGCGCAAAGACCGCCGGCGCGGCCGCCTTCTTACGCAAACCCATCGCGCCCGATGCCCTGATCGATACCCTGAACCGGCTGCTGTCGAAGCGCGCCGACGAAGAGTCTCAAAAGGCACGGAACAGGGCGGCGTCCGATCGCCCGTCGACGACGGCGCGATCGCTCAAGAAGGCGAGCGGCAAAGGCTCCTAGAGAAGGTTGGAGCTGAGGCCGGCATTGGGGGACTTCACTCTGCCCTCATCTGCCGTGCCAGCCGCGCCAAGCCCAACAAGGCCGGGTCGGCGTGGCTCACCAGGCGCAAAGGGATGGCCTCCAGGTACTGACGGAAACGGCCTTTCGAAACGAAGCGCAGGTAGAGGTCGGAGTGCCGAAGTTCCGGTACCAAACGCGGCAGAATCCCGCCCGCCAGGTAGACACCGCCTCGTGCACCGAAGGTCAGCGCTACATTGCCGGCAACGGTGCCGAGAAACCCGAAGAACAGCGCCAAGGCTTTCTCGGCAGCAGGATCCCGGTCGCGGGCGGCCGTCGTGACCTCGGCTGGCGAACAGCCGTGCCGGCCGCCAACCGCCTGGTAGAGCGAGGTAAGTCCCTCCCCGCTCAGCACCCGTTCCGCCGAGACATGGCCGTAGCGCCGTCGCAGCGTCTCCAAAACCTCGGCCTCCTCGGCCGTTGTCGCCGGCAGGGTGACGTGCCCCCCTTCCCCGACAAGCGGTATGCCATCGGCCAGGAGGGCCGCGACGCCCAGACCGGTTCCCGGACCCAGGACCGCGAGCGGCGCCGTGGCGTCCGCGGACGCGGCCGGACCACCGAGCGGAACCAGGTCGTCGGCCGCCAGCTCCGGCAGGGCGAGAGCCTGGGCGGCGAAGTCGTTGAGCAGAAGAACTCTCTCAAGTCCGACCGCCGCCGCCAGGCGCTCGGCGTCGAACCGCCACAGGCCGTTGGTCAGCTCCGCCGCCGGGCCGGTAACCGGACCCGCTATCGCCAGCAGCGCGCGGTCGACCGGCCCGTCCGCGTTGGACAAGATCTCTTTTATGGCGATGGCCGGGTCTGTGAAGGACGCCACCGTCAAGCGCTGCAAGCGCTCCGGCCCCGCTTCCCGAACCAGGGCGAAGCGGGCATTCGTGCCGCCGATGTCGCCGATCAGAACCGCCGGCGCCTGACTCATGCAGCCAGCGCCGAGAGATAATCCTCGCGCCAGCGATCGATGTCATGACTGCACAGGCGATCGAACATCGCCCGGTAGCGGTCCTTTCGCTCCTGCAGATCGAGTGCCAGCGCCATCTGCATCGCTTCTGCGGTCGCTTCCAGATCGTAGGGATTGACGATCAGCGCACCCTCCAGCTCACTCGCCGCTCCGGCAAAGCGGGAGAGGACGAGGACGCCAGGGTCCTCGGGATTCTGGGACGCGACATACTCCTTGGCGACCAGGTTCATGCCGTCACGCAGGGGCGTGACCAATCCGACCCGCGCCGTACGATAGAACCCGGCCAGCATACGCCGACTGAAGCCCTTGTTGAGATAGCGCACAGGGGTCCAATCGAACTCCGCGAAAGCGCCATTGAGATGACCGCAGGCCGCTTCCATCTCGTGACGGAGCTGCATGTACTCCGGCACCTCCATGCGAGACGGCGGGGCAATCTGCAGCATCACCACCCGCCCCCGGTTCGCGGGATAGGCCCGGAGCAGATGCTCGTAGGCCTGGACGCGGACGAGCAGGCCCTTGGAGTAGTCGAGCCGGTCGACCCCGATGATCAGGTCACGATTGCGCACGGAGTCCCTGAGGCGATGGATCTGCCGCGAGCCCGCCGCCTCTTCGGCTGCTTCAGCGAGGTTCTGCGTATCGATAGAGATCGGGAAGGTACCGGTACGCACACGGCGGCCGAAGGCTTCCAGCGTCCCATCCGCGTCAACCGTCGCTCCAAGCTCTCTCTGGCAGTAGTCGACGAACGCTTTGCGATAGCCTTCCGTCTGAAACCCGACGAGGTCGTAAGCACAAAGAGACTGGACCAGCGCCCGATGGTTCGGCAACGCCAGGAGCACCTCCAGCGCCGGCCAGGGAATATGCAGGAAGAACCCCATCGTCTGCCGGCATCCCATGTGGCGGAGCTGATCGGCCATCGGGATGAGGTGATAGTCGTGTATCCACAGCAGGTCGTCGTCGCGCAGCAGCGGTTCCAAGCGGCGCGCAAAGAGGGCGTTCACCCGCTGGTAGCCCGCCAGATAGCGCCGATTGAAATCGGCGAGATCGAGCCGGTAGTGGAACAGCGGCCAGATCGAGCGGTTGGCGAAGCCGTTATAGTATTCTTCGTAGTCGCGCCGCGTCAGGTCGACCATCGCATAGGTGATCTTGCCGGCCTCGAACAAACCGGCGGCCTCCGGCTCGCCGACGTCGTGCTCTACGGTCTTGCCGGACCAGCCGAACCACATGCCCCCGCTCTCTTCGAGCGCCGCTTTCACGCCAACGGCAAGACCGCCTTCGCCTCCGGTGCGACCGTGGCGCGGCACCGCCACGCGGTTTGAGACCACCACCAACCGGCGCTTCGCAGGGGCAACCACCGGCTTCGGCTTCGACTTCGTTTTGTCGGCAGTTGCAGCAACCGTCCCAACCGGGGTCAAAAGGCGTCCTCCCATGATCGACTGAGGCGCATTGCCGAGTTGATCAAACCCACCATGGAGTAGGTCTGCGGGAAGTTGCCCCAGAGCTCTTTGGTTTCCGGATCAAGATCCTCCGACAGGAGTCCGGCCGCATTGCGGCACATCAACATTTCCTCGAACAGCTCCCGCGCTTCTTCGCTCCTGCCGACCTGGGCGAGCGCGTCGATGTACCAGAAGGTGCAGATATTGAAGGAGTTGTCCGGCACGCCGAACTCGTCCTTGGCATAGCGGAAGAGATGATTGCCGCGACGCAGCTCCTTCTCCACGAAGGCGAGGGTGCCAACGAAACGCGGATCCTCGGCGGAGATGAATCCGAGCGACGGCAGCAGCAGCAGCGAGGCATCGGGATCGCTGCCGCCGAAGGACTGGGTGAAGCTGCCCAGTTCGTCATTCCAGGCCTGGGCGATAATGCCTTCGCGGATGCGCCCGGCTTGCTCGGCCCAGTGACGGGCGCGGTCTTCCTTGCCGAGGTGCTCTGCGATCCGCGCCAGGCGGTCGCAGCCGGCCCAACAGAGAACGCTTGAATAGGTGTGTACCGCCTTGCTGTTGCGCAGCTCCCACAGGCCGGCATCCGGCTGATCCCAGAGCGCCACGCCGCGCTCGCCGATACGCTCCAGCCGTTCAAACAGACTGTCGGTACCGGGATGGGCGATCCGCTGGTCGAAGAAGGCCTGGGCGGTCGCCAGAATTACGCTGCCGTAGCCGTCGTTCTGGATCTGCGTATAGGCATGGTTACCGACACGAACGGGTCCCATGCCGCGGTAGCCCGGCAAGTGCTCGACGCTGCGCTCGTCGAGGCGCTCCTCCTGAGCGATACCGAACACCGGCTGCAGATCGCCGCCGTCCCAGCCTGCAACGAGGTTGGTGATGTAGAAGAGATAACTCTCCATGGTGCGGGTCGCACCCAGACGGTTGAGCGCCTGCACCACGTAGTAGGAGTCGCGCAGCCAGCAGAAGCGATAGTCCCAATTCCGCTCGGTACCGGCCGCTTCCGGGATCGAGGTGGTGACGGCGGCGATGATCGCTCCGGTCTCCTCGTAGGCGGACAACTTGAGGGTGATCGCAGCCCGGATCACCGCTTCCTGCCATTCGAAGGGGATGGAGAGGCCGCGCACCCAGTCGCGCCAGTAGTTCTCGGTGTTCTCAAGAAACTCGCGAGCGATTCCGGCCACCGACTGGGTCAGGCTCTCGTCCGGACCCAGGACGAAACTCAGCGGCGTCTCCAGAACGAAGGGTACCTCGTCCGCCACATAGGAAATCGGGGCGTCCGTGGTGAGGCGCAGCGTCAGATCGGGCATCACGAAGCGCAGGTGATTGCTGCCGCGCGTCGTGGAAGGCTGCGCGGCGCCATAGTCCTGGGCCGGGCGCAGCCGCACGCGGATACGCGGCGTTCCCGACAGCGGCCGAATCTGCCGGACCAGCTGGATCGGCCTGTACATACGGCCGTAGTGGCGAAAGCGGGGCGCGAAATCCACCACCTCGACGGCGTTGCCGGCGCCGTCGCTCAGTTGAGTGACCAGCACGGCGGTGTTGGGCAGGTAGCGCTGCTCGCTCTCGACCAGGCCTTCCAGCTCCACTTCCCAGAAGCCGTGCGGCGGTGCGCCATCGCTGTTGCACAGCAAGCTGCAAAAGACCGGATCGCTGTCGAAACGCGGCATGCAGCCCCAGACGATCCGCGCGCGGCGGTCGACGAGCGCGGCGAAACTGCTGTTGCCGATCAAAGCGAGATCGAGAGAAGATTTCATAAGGCTCGGGCGAGAAGACGGAGGATGGGCCTAAGACAATAGACCGTGCGAACCACCGTCTCCACCGTTTGCCTGGAGAAGTCCGTCGCCGACCGCCAAATCGCCGGGAATTCCGCCACGGATGGCCGGAAAACGCAGCACGACATCTCGCGTCAGGGCTGCACCCTAACGGGAAATCGGTGCGCTGTCACAACCGAGGCGGATCAAGACGTATGGTCGAGCAAGGCACCGAGCATCGCGTCGCCGACCTGCAGCACCTTGACGTTGGCTTCGTAGGCACGCTGCGCCTCGATTTGCCGCACCGCCTCTTCTTCCAGCGATACGTTGCTGCGCCCCACGGTGCCGCCGGCATCGGCCTGAGGATGGTCGGGGTCGTAGGCCGGAACATAGGCCGGTGTCAGGAAGCGGGTTTGACCGCGGACGCCACCGCCTGCCGCGCTGACCGGATCCACGGCGACAGGGCCGGCGGTTTGTTCCATCGCATCGCTCGGAACCACCACCGTGGCCGTGGCGACATTGTGCGCAGAGGCCGCCAGCCGCTTGCCTTGAACCTGAATTCCCGAGACCGCATTGGATAAGACCTGGGTCATAACGGCAATTCTCCTTCCATCGGATAAAATGGAAACTCGGTCGACCTTTGTCAAATATCTGTTTTTATTAAGTATTTTACCTAAATACCGTACAAGTTATGCGGCCAACGCAGGGCGGCCGTGCGGCCACTGGCGGATATTGTGCTGGAGAGATATATATCGGTCCGATATATTGGCCTCGATGTAATCGATGTGAAAAGCGAGGTCGCCCTTGGACACCAAGACGCTCTGCCTGGCTGTCCTGCAGGCCGCCCCCGCCAGCGGCTACGAACTCAAGAAGACCCTGGAGTCGGGGCCGCTCAGCCATTTCCAGGAGATCAGCTTTGGCGCGATCTATCCAGCGCTGGCCCGGCTGGCGGAAGAGGGCCTGATCGTCGGCCGCACCCAGGCCCAGGACAAGCGCCCCGACAAGAAGGTCTACAGCCTGACACCGTCCGGCCGGAACCGGCTGGTCGAAACTCTGCTGCAACCGCCTGCGCCGGATCGGGTCCGGTCGGACTTTCTGCTGATCCTGTTTCTGTCCGACCTGCTGCCACAAGACCACGTGATCGAGATCATAGAGGCCCGGACGGCAGATCTGGAGAAAGAGGCCGAGTGTATGTCTGCCGAGGACCTTAGCGAGGACTCTCCAGCCCACCGTTTCGTGCACGATTTCGGGCTTGCCTACTATCGGTTCGCCGCCGACTGGTTCCGTAGGAATCGCGATTGCCTGATCCGCTATCCGGAAGCGTCCGCCCCCAAGACGGAGCGAGAGCCGATGATGGGAGAGGGATGAACGCCGGTCAGCGACGAATCATAGCTATGGCGGCCCCATGGCAAGCGAAGTGAAAGCTCGGCGACCGACCCTGCTAGCGACACGCGAAACGAAAGATCGACAGACCGCATGCGCCTTAACCGCTCTTATCTGATTGCCGCACTGCTCGCCGTCGGCGTAACCGCCTGGGTCGCCTCGGGCAGCCTCGGCGAAGACCGCCGCGAGCCGCAGGTGACCAAGCCGCCGGTCGACCTGGACGCCCTGCGCGAAATGACACGTGTACGGGTGGCCGAAAGCGCTGCAGCTCCGCGCCTGATTGAACTCAGCCTGACTGGCTACACCGAGGCCGTGCGCGCGGTGGACGTCAAGGCCGAAACCTTCGGCCTGATCGAAGACCTGCTCGTCGAAAAGGGCGAACGGGTCGAAGCAGGTCAGGTGATCGCCCGCCTCGGCGCCCGCGACCGTGAGGCGCGCCTGCGCGAGGCGCAAGCCCTCCTGCGCCAACGCCAGATCGAGTTCGAGGCCGCACGCAAACTGAACGAACGCGGGTTCCGGGCCGAAACCCAATTGGCGGAGTCGCGCGCAACCCTCGATGCTGCGGAGGCAGCCGTCGAAGCGGCGCAGATCGCGATCGACGACCTGGAAATCAGGGCACCCTTCGAAGGGGTGCTGGACGACCGCATGATGGATCTGGGCGACTATGTCGAGACCGGCGACGCCATCGGGCGTGTGGTGGATCTCGATCCCGTACTGGTGATCGCACCGGCCAACGAGCGCGACGTCCGCAACCTGCGGGTCGGCGAACCGGGGTCGGCACTTCTCGCCACCGGCACGGAGATCTGGGGCAGCATCCGTTTCGTTGCCTCAGAGGCCAACGTTCAAACGCGCACCTTCCGGGTCGAACTCGAAGTCGACAATGCCGACGGACAGGTTCCCGCCGGCATGACCGCGATCCTGCGCCTGCCGGTCGAACGGATCATGACCCACAAGATCACGCCGGCCATTCTGACCCTCAACGACGGGGGCATCCTGGGTTTGCGCATCGTCGAAGAGGACGGCGACGGCGACCCCGCGACTGGCCGCGTGCGCTTCGTCCCGGTCAACATCGTCGAGGATACGGTCGACGGTCTCTTCGTGACCGGACTGCCCGACCGGGCGACGCTGATCACCGTCGGACAGGAGTTCGTTCAAGACGGCGAACAGGTGATCGCAGTGGCGAGCCCCAGCGAGGACTTGGACCGGTCGGCGGCACCTCTGACGGCGGAACGCGCGGCCGAGCGAGACGCCGGCAGTGCCGCCGAGAGCGCGGACGAAACCGCCGAGGCCGTAGAATGAAGGCCATCATCGACGCCTCGCTCTCTCACGCACGGACAGTCCTGGCCTGCCTCGTCCTGCTGCTGGTCGCCGGCGCCTATGCCTACAATGCGGTGCCGAAGGAGGCCGAGCCGGACGTCAACATTCCGATCATCTACGTGTCGCTGCATCACGAAGGCATCAGCCCCGAGGATGCCGAGCGCCTGCTGATCAAGCCGATGGAGCAGGAGCTGCAGTCGCTCGAAGGCATCAAGGAAATGCGCGCCTTTTCCTACGAGGGCGGCGGCAGCGTGGTGATGGAGTTCGACGCCGGCTTCGACCCCGACTTGGCGATGGCCGATGTGCGCGAGAAGGTCGATCTGGCCAAGCCGGAGCTGCCTACAGAGACCGACGAGCCGACCGTCCACGAGGTCAATCTCAGCCTTTTCCCGGTATTGGTCGTCTCCCTGTCCGGCAACGTGCCGGAGCGCACGCTGCTGCGTCTGGCGCGCGAGTTGCAGGACGACATCGAGTCCATCCCGGCGGTCCTGGAGGCAGACATCGCCGGCGACCGCGACGAACGGGTCGAACTGATCGTCGATCCGCAGCGGCTGGAGCAATACGGCCTGGACGCGGCCTACGTCCTGGATCTGGTCAACCGCTCCAACCGACTGGTTGCCGCCGGTTCCATGGACACCGGCGAAGGCCGCTTCGCGGTGAAGGTGCCGGGCCTGTTCGAGACGATCGACGACATCCTCAACATGCCGGTTAAGTCCGACGGCGATTCCGTCGTGACCTTCCGGGACGTCGGTACCATCCGCCCGACCTTCGAGGACCGCCAGGGCTTCGCGCGCATCAACGGACAGCCGGCCATCGCGCTGGAGGTCTCCAAACGCGTCGGCTCCAACATCATCGAAACCATCGAGCAGGTGCGCAGCCTGGTCGAGGCCGAGCGGGTCAACTGGCCGGACGAGGTGCAGGTCTTCTACAGCCAGGACAAGTCCTCGAACATCCGCACCATGCTGGCCGACCTTCAGAACAACGTCCTGGCCGCGATCCTGCTGGTCATGGTGGTGGTGGTCGCAGCGCTCGGCCTGCGTTCCGGCGGCCTGGTCGGGATCGCCATTCCCGGTTCCTTCCTCACCGGCCTGCTGGTGATCTACCTGGCCGGGTTGACCGTCAACATCGTGGTGCTGTTCAGCCTGATTCTGGCCGTCGGCATGCTGGTGGACGGCGCCATCGTGGTGACCGAGTACGCGGACCGGAAGAAGTCGGAGGGCCTGGACAAACGCGAGGCCTACGGCCTGGCGGCCAAACGCATGGCCTGGCCGATCATCGCCTCCACGGCGACCACTCTGGCGGCCTTCCTGCCGCTGCTGTTCTGGCCGGGCGTGGTCGGCGAGTTCATGAAGTTCATGCCGCTGACGCTGATCGCGGTGCTCAGTGCCTCGCTCGCCATGGCGCTGATCTTCGTGCCGACGCTCGGCTCCGTGATCGGCGGCAAGAGCGGCAGCGCAGATCCGCAGAAGATGCAGGCCATCGCGGCCGGCGAAAGCGGCGATCTGACTCAGCTTCGCGGCTTTACCGGCACCTATCTGCGGTTCCTGAAGGCGGCCCTGAAGCATCCCGGCAAGATCGCGCTTCTGGCCGTCGCGCTGCTGATCGGTGTTCAGATTGCCTATAGCCAGTTCGGCCGGGGCATCGAGTTCTTCCCCAACGTGGAGCCCGAAAACGCCGCCGTCTGGGTGCACGGCCGCGGCAACCTCTCGATCCAGGAGCGCGACCGGCTGGTGCGCGAAGTCGAGGCCGAGATCCTGGCGATCCAGCGCGAGACCGGGGCCTTCCACACGGTTTATACCCGGACTGTCGCGTCCTCCGGTCGCGAGGACGACGACGAGCCGGAGGATCTGATCGGCATCATCAATCTTGAGTTCGTGGACTGGTTCAAACGCCCCTCGGCCCGCGAGATCCTGGCCGAAGTGCGTGCGCGCGGCAACGAGATGTCCGGCACCTACGTCGAGACCCGGGAGGAAGAGGCCGGCCCGCCCGTCGGCAAGCCGATCCAGCTGCAGATCAGTGCCGACGACCCTGCCAAGCTCGATCCTGCCGCGCAGCGCGTGGCGGAGCTGCTGCGCAGCACAGACGGACTGGTCGACATCGAGGACGGTCGCCCGATCCCCGGCATCGAATGGGAAGTGGCGGTCGACCGGGCCGAGGCCGCGAAGTACGGCGCCGACGTAACGCTGATCGGCAACTACGTGCGCATGGTCACCAACGGCATGAAGCTGGCGGAGTACCGGCCCGACACCTCCGACGAGGAGGTCGATATCGTGCTGCGCCTGCCCGAGCGCTACCGCACCATCGACCAATTGGAGCGCATCCGGGTGCAGACGGACCGCGGCCTGGTGCCCATCGCCAACTTCGTGAACAAGACGGCCGAGCCCAAGGTGTCGCTGCTGAACCGCGTCGACGGCCGGCGAGTGATGACGGTCAAGGCCGATGTCGGCATCGACGCGGCGACCGGCGAGCCGATCCTGGCCGACGACAAGGTGCAAGTGATCCGGGCCTGGCTGGCGGAGAACGAAAGCGAGCTGCCGCCGGGAGTCGATATCGACTTCAAGGGCGAAGACCAGGAACAGCAGGAAAGCCAGGCCTTCCTGACCAAGGCCTTCGCCGTCGCGCTCTTCATGATGGCGATCATCCTGGTCACGCAGTTCAACTCCTTTTACTCCGCCTTCCTGATCCTCTCCGCGGTGGTGATGTCGACCATCGGAGTCTTCATCGGCCTGATGGTGACCGACCAGCCCTTCGGCATCGTCATGAGCGGGATCGGGGTGATCGCCCTGGCGGGAATCGTGGTGAACAACAACATCGTCCTGATCGACACCTACGACCGCCTCAAGGCGGAGGGTGGCGATCCCCTGGAGACGATCCTGCGAACCGGCGCCCAACGCCTGAGGCCGGTGCTGCTGACCACCGTCACGACGATCCTGGGCCTGATGCCCATGGTGCTGGGCGCCAATATCGACCTCATTCAGCGCGTGGTGCAGGTCGGCGCCCCCTCGACCCAGTGGTGGAGTCAGCTCGCGACGGCCATCGTCTTCGGGCTGGGCTTCGCGACGCTGCTGACGCTGGTCTTCACGCCCTGCATGCTGATGCTGCGCGCGAACCTGCGGAGCTGGCGCCAGGCGCGCAAGGCGGCGAAGCGGCCGGAGCACGACGAGCCAGCCGCCCTGGACCTGGCGCCCAAGGCCGCCGAGTAGCCGCTCGAGCAACCTCTGAAAAGGCGGTCTTTACCGGGCCTTAAGGGCGGCGCGGCTAGGCTGTGACACGTTCTACCTAGCCTTGGAGTCGCAGCGCATGGCCGCCGACGCTTCGGAGACCTTGCCACCCCCCGCCGAGGCGGGAGAAAGCCAGCTTGTCGATAAGGACGCGCTGGACGAGACCGTCCGCGTTGCCTCGGAGACCAAGCTTCCCCTCGAACTCGGCAGCATCGAGATCACCGAGGATGGGCGTGTCGCGGCCGCGCCGCCCGGACGGCCGCTGACCTTCAGCTTCCTGTATCGCGATCTGACCTTCGCCGGCGAAGTCGGCCCGGAGGCCGGAGACCGCATGCGGCTAGTCGGCGAGTTCGGCAAACTGCCCTACACGGCCGAACTGCCCAAGGGGCGTCACGCGATCCGGCAACTGGTCACGGCAAGCCGGCGCAACAAGCACACGCACTTCTTCATCACCCCGGACCAGGACATCCGCCTGGCGATGGAGATCGTTCCGCCCCAGCCGAAGACGCCCGTCAGCATCGTTGCCGCGGTGACGGCCTTGCTTATGGAAGCCATGCCGGCCGTCGACCTGATGCTGGAGACGCTGTCGAACAGCGCCCGCAGCCTGCCGAAAGGCAAGAGCCACGCCGCCTGACCGGTCAGCCCGAGGTTTCGACGTCCGGCAGCACGAAGATCTGCCCCGGATAGATCAGGTCCGGGTCGCGGATCTGATCGGCGTTGGCATCGAAGATGACCGTGTAGCGCGGCCCGAGGCCATAGGTCCGCCGCGCGATGGTCCAGAGGTTGTTACCGGGCTGAATCACCACGAAGCGTTCGTCCGCGGGCAGGTCGGCCGTCTCGAAGGCGGCGCGGGCGAAGGGCGATTCGACGCGCGCCGTCACGGCCCCCTCCCGGTTCACCTGGTCGACGCGCAGGGTATAGAGACCAGGCGCCACCTCCTGCTGCGGCAGCAGCCGCCAGCGCCCCTCCCCATCCGCTTCCGCTTCGCCAAGCGGGCTGTTGTCCAGGTAGGCGAGCAGCCGCTCGCCCGGCAGACCCTGCCCCGTAATCACCAGTCGGCCGTCGGCGTCGTAGTCGATCGCCTCCAGCCAGAGCCCGCCGGCGGCCTGCGCCGGGGCCGGTTCGGGCAGCTGCATCACCCGCGGCTCGCCCGCCCCTTCGGTAGGAAGCTGCACGACCAGCGGCCCCTGGCGCGGGGCATCCGGCGCACCGGATACCTCACCCTGCGCCACCTCCCCGGCCGGATCGCCGGCTACGTCAGCGGCCACATCCCCCGACCCGCCGTTCGCCGTCGTTTCGGAGGCAGCCGGCGCCCCCTCGGGCACGGACAGCACCACCACGTTGCGGCCGCTGCGCGTCTCGCCCTGCGGCGTGGTGGCCTCCAGCTCCAAGGCATAGTCGCCCGGCGGCAAGGCGCGCTCCGGCAAAAGCACGAACTCGCCGCGGCTGTCAGCCCGGCCCCGCGCCAGCTCCTCGCCGTCCTTCCTGACCACCACCTCGCTGTCCGGGCTGGCGCGCCCGGCCATGACACTGGAGCCGTCCCGCTCGACCCGCACCACGTCGAAGGAGGGACCGCCGTTGCCGCGCTCGGTCTCCGGCACAGCCTCCTGCTCGGCCTCGCCGGACTCGCGCGCCTGCGACGGTACGGCCGGTCTGGCGGCGGCCTGCCGCTCTTCCGGCGTCGGGCGCTCGGTGTCGGTCTGGGCAGTGGGCGACGGGGTGGCGGGCGATGAGGCCGGGGGCTCAGCTGGAGGCTGGGGCTCGGCGTCCGCCGTCGAACTCTCGGGCGCCGAACTGCCGGGGGTCGAGACGCTGGGCACATCCGAGGACGGCGCGTCGGACAGGTCCCGCCCGGCGTAGGGGTCGTACAGGAACAGGAACCAGAAGATCGCTCCGAGCACCGCGATCACGAAGACGCCCAGAGCTACACCGACAAGCCTCACCTCGACAGCCCTCGCAAAACGGCTTGCGCCCCCAGGGCAAGCCTGTGACAGACATAAAACCTAGCCCTCTATAGGGATTTGCGCAATTGGCGCGGGGTGTCAGCCCGCTCTGGCCGCGGCGGCCGCGGCGCATTAGGTTCAAAGGGGCGTGTTGCGGCCGATCATGGCCCCACCGTCGCGTTCCGCTTCCACCGACACGGATCAGAGATGACCGAGCCCTATACCCTCTGCCTCTACTGCGGCTCCTCCAACCGGGCCGAGCCGGCCTTCTACGAAGCCGCGGCGGAGTTCGGCCGCGAAACGGCGCGGCGCGGCTGGCGGCTGGTCTATGGCGGCGGCCGGGTCGGCCTGATGGGCGCGGCCGCCGACGGCGCGCTGGAGGCGGGCGGCGAGGTGATCGGCATCATCCCCGGCTTCCTGCACGACTTCGAAGTCGGCCACCACGGCGTCACCCGCCTGGAGGTCGTGGAGTCCATGCACATCCGCAAGATGCGCATGTTCGAGCTGTCGGACGCCTTCTGCATCCTGCCCGGCGGCCTCGGCACCCTCGACGAAACCTTCGAGATCATGACCTGGCGCCAGCTCGGCCTGCACGAGAAGCCGATCGTCCTGGCCAACCTGAATGGCTTCTGGACCCCCTTCCTCGACCTGCTCACCTCCCAGGTCGAGGCCAAGCTGGTCCGCCCCGAACACGCCGCCCTGCTGCAAACCGCCGACAGCATCCCCAAACTCTTCGACGCCCTCGGCCAGCGAACCGAAGCCGTCGCCGGCGCGACCTCGAAGTTTCTTTAGAGGAGCGGCGCGGGCAAGCAAAACCCCCAATTTCCACGTGCGGAAATGGGGGGTGGAAATGGTAACGGGGGACAGCTACACGCCGCACCCCACGATTCGGATCGCCTGCTAGGAACCACGCAGGTCCTTAAACTTTCGATCCTGTTTGTCTGCTGCTGGCACAAAACGGCCGCCTGGGCTGTCTTCCAACTAGGTCCGCTTCTGACCCGAAGCGGTCATCTGATGCATCGCGTTCAAGAGTGGCAATGGGCGGATTCCAGGCCTTCGCCGCGGATTGAACAAGTGTCCGCAGAGCGGACAAGAGCTGCCGTTCACAGAGGCGCTCTCAGGGTCCGCTTCCTGTCGCAATCGGAATCCGGGCCAACAGCATGTCCTTTTGAATATAAAGGCGCTTATGGGTGCAGAGCCGACTAGTTGGGCCACCAGGGTGCAGTTGCTCCTGAATACTACCGGATTGCTGACTTCTGGCTCCGGCATCAACGCTCACAGCTTTTCACGAGTTCAGGTGATCAGCTTTGGTTTCGGCACGGCTTAGCGTTGGACTGTTGCAACCTGACAGTGACCTATACAAACACTTAGAACAGCGCCAAGATGTCATGAGTGCAGTCAGTTTTCGGAAGGTTTTGATGTTGCAGACCTCCAGTGGGGTGTGATGAAAGTGCTTTAGCAGCAAACTATCCGCTAGGAGTACGGTATGTCAGAAGAGGCTTTCGGCCGCATTCGCGAACTTCAAGAGCGTCAAGACGCGTTCAATGCAAGGTTGGTCACGCTGGAGAACGACCTAAAGGATGCATTGCAAGTCATCCTCGACATACTTGATCAAGGAGGTCCCATTGAAGCGAGACTAGTTGCCGTTGAGAAGGCGCTCAGTGATCTGCACGCCGACCTTCAACTGTCCGAAGACGCCTTTGGAGACTCGAAGACTATTGATGCTATTGAAGCATCACTTTCCGAGATCAAGAGATCGATAGGCGTGCGATGACAAGTGCAGTAATGCCATCAGAGATTACGGCCCTGTCCAGAAAGGTGGTCGAGAGAGCAAACGCAATACACAATCGCCTCAAGACTCTGGAAGAGCAGTTTGGAAAAGAGCTTGTTCCAACTATAAGACGAGTTTCCAAGAACAAATCCAAATGGGTTGTTTTATATAATGAATTTCGCGAGTTTGGATTGGTACTTGCGTGGCAGCAGCTTCTTGACCGCGACAGCGTAGCGATGTTGCGTTGGACAACACGTGGCCACGACATAAGGGTGTCGGTTAGCCTATCATATCTTGAGACAGAGCTAGCCCTAACGGACCAAATCAATCAAGCGCTCCGTGTTATCGGTTCTGATCCTGAGCTAAGTCAAGATGCATCTCTGTCGGTATCTGCTTTTGCAAGAGATATGCTAAACGCTGAACTCTCAGGAAAGATAAGAATACGAGGAGTACCGTTTGACTTCGCCACTTCAATTACGCTCCTTCCCGTTGCTGAGGGAAGCTCGTTGTTCCTTCGACTTGGCCGGAAGCCAAACATATACCTGAGTGGAACTGGCCAGGTCGATCGAATTGATATCCAAAGAAAGCTAGTAGGCGAACTGAACAAGTTGTTCCGGAACAGGCCAATTGAGTTTGGGCAGGCAACCTCGGTTGGCGGCATGGCCCTCAAGTCGGTACATACTGATTTGAGCTTAACTCTCTACTACGCGGAGAGCCTTCCTCGCTCGCCCGTGACAAGAGTGCTTAGCGGGACCGACAAGCCCGCGACACCTGAGGGGTGGGAGGACATCATTGTGGCAATGACGGATGACCATGTTGCGGACCTGATTAGTAGAGAAGACCGTCTTGCGAACCCGAATGGAAGAACGAGGCCTGCCATTGGATACTTGCGGTATGAGCAAGACCCAAGGCGCCCGGGCCATTGGCTTATGCGTATAGCGGTTCGTCGAGACATCGAGCGCGGGGGAACCGTCGATTTGGGTTGGTTCGGGAGCTTCCGTTGGCGCTTTCAAAGGATTAGTTGGCCAGAGTTCCTCTTCGGATTTAGATCTGAGGTTGTGGAGGGTTCCAGGCTAAAGGTCTTTGGGACTTTCTTCTTCAACGACCAGAAATTGGGCGAGTCGGCTTTGCTGGATATGCCAAGTGTTCACAAGGCGCGCGAGTCCGTGGATCCTGGCAAATCATACGATGTACGAATAGCCTTCAAGAGGGGCCAATAGTGTCAACACTAAGGCTGAATGTTAATGCCGAAGCTTTTTCATCTGTGCTTGGCGAGTTACAGAGAAGTGTATCCTCGAGGGTTGGTGAAAGAGAGAGCATTCCAGTCTCGGACGTATTCGATAGTCCAGCTCTTAGAGTGAAGAACCCCGCTGGCCAGCTTCAAGTACAATCTAGACAACCAATAGAGCCATCACACAATGGTAAATGGGTGAGTCCCGGGTCTTTTGTTCCTATGAGGCTTCGGTATGAACTGCACCAAAGCAATAGGCCCCTGCGAATAGATCTCTCCGTGAGAAGAGATCTTGAGTTAGCCGTCAGAGAAAGTGAAAATAGTAAGCTCAATATTGATATATTAAGCCAAGTGTCTGCAAGTATTTTGGATCCAGTTGTAATAGGAGGAGTCAACACGACCATCTCGGATGCTCTGTTTCTGAAATGGATCATGCTTTCTGCAGGCGAAGTAAGATATGGATTTCGGCGTAGAGAAGATTCAACTGATTATATTGAAGTAGTTGCCGCATGGTCTACGGAGGCAATAGCAAAGTTTGGCAAGCGTTCGGTCGAGGTTGAGTTTTCGAAGCCTAGTATTGCAACGAAGTCGCTTTCACACGCTTTGGCTATTGCTACTCCAGAGATGAAGTGTGGTGGAGGTGGAGGTGGAGGTGGAGGTGGTGACGGTGACCCGCCACAGCTGGGCCCTCTTGATTTCATCAGGTTAGATTTGAGGAGGGTGCCAGGAGTTTGCTCGTTTCCATGGGATGGCAAAGTCTACTACCTTAGAAATATCCACCCCGACAGGACCATAGAAGTTATTGTTCGGACTACTGTTTTGATTGGTTCTCAAATCAGGACAAGTGAGAAACCGTATACGGTGAGCCCATCTGACGAACCGAAGAGTCTGGGCTGCAACATACCTCCTGGCAGCATACGTGAAGAGTACAGAAAGGCCCTGGTATCTGCAGTTTTTGTTTCCTGATAGCGGTCGCAGAGACGTTGGACATCCCTTTGTGCAAGACAGTTCAGATTATGTTCGACAGGTAGCGAGTGCTGAAATGAGCGCCAGTTGATAGGGCACTAGTAGGGAATGTTCGTCAAAGACTCGCCAACTTCGTCCAGCGCTGTCCAAGTACCACGCTCGAATAGTGGCTTACTTACAATAGATTGTACAGCGCTAGAAGGCTTTGTCCGGTCGCGTCCAAAACATAGTCGGCCGAACTCGCAATGATCGGATCAATATCCCGAATTGCGGACATTCGTTGCCAGCGCAGAAGCTTGCAAATGGGCTCGATCCGGATCTGTAACTCGGTGAGCACGTGTGTCAGCTTTGGGCCAATAGCTGAATTCGCCGGGATGTCGGCTTTTGGTTCATCCCGGAAGCCAGCAGGCCGGCACGGTTGAGTCTGGTTTCGGGTGCAAGGCGGGCCCCCCCGGCTGTACCTCATGGGGTCGCGTCTATGAGTCCGCGGCCTAGTCCCTTGCAACCCGCTTGATGGCGATCGAGTTGTGGCCGCGGTGGCCGCAGGCGCTGCAGCGCAGCCGGGCCTCCAGCTCCTGAATGCGGGTATCCGCGCGCCAGCGGCGCAGCAGGGTGGCCGGCATGAGGACGCCGCTGTGGCGGCACCGAAAGCAGGCCGCCTCGCGACACTTCTGGCCGCGGCCCAAAAACAGACCCCCGACACCGGCACTGAAGACGGATGTCGGGGGTTGTCGATGGTAGCGGGGGAGGGACTTGAACCCCCGACACGCGGATTATGATTCCGCTGCTCTAACCAGCTGAGCTACCCCGCCATAGGGTGAGATCCGTTCGGGCGCTTGGGCGACCTGGGGATCGTGGCGCCGACGCGGCCTTGGGGGCCGTCCGGCGCGAGAGCGTGGATATAGGGGGGGCGGCTTTCGGCTGTCAAGCTTGGGCACGCGCGAGCGCGCGAGGGGTCGCGACGCCCTGCTCCCGCACAGTGACGTCTTCGGCCGCCCGGCTGTCCGCTGCAGCGATCCAGCCGCCGCCTAGCACCCGGCTGCCGGCGTAGCAGACGGCCGCCTGGCCGGGTGCGATGCCGTACTGTGGCTGGTCGAGCAGGAGTGTCGCGGTGCCCTGCCCTGCGCCCTCGCCGTCCCCCTGCTCCGCCGGGTAGATCCGGCCGGGGACCGGTGGCTGGGCCGAGCGCAGCTTGATCTCGACGGCGGTGCCCGCTTCGTCCAGGGGTACCGCCAGCCAGTTGAGCTGGCGAACCTGCACGCGGTCCTTGGCCAGGGCTGTCTTGGGGCCGACCACGACGCGGCGCGCCTCCGGCTCCAGGCGCACGACGTAGAGCGGTTCGGCCGTGCCGCCGACGCCGATGCCGCGGCGCTGGCCGACCGTGTAGCGGATCACGCCCTCATGCCGGCCCAGAACACGGCCGCTCAGGTCGACGATCTCGCCCGGGTCGGCGGCGCCGGGGCGCAGCTTCTCCACCACGCTGGCGTAGCCGCCGGTCGGCACGAAGCAGATGTCCTGACTGTCGGGCTTGTCCGCCACGGCGAGGCCCAGCCGCTCGGCCTCCGCCCGCGTTTCGGCCTTCGGCAGGCCGCCGAGCGGGAACTGCAGAAAGGCAAGCTGCTCCGCCGTGGTGGCGAAGAGGAAGTAGCTCTGGTCGCGCGCCGGGTCGACCGCCCGATGCAGCTCCGGTCCGGCCGCGCCCTCCAGGCGCTGGACGTAGTGGCCGGTCGCCAGGGCGTCGGCGCCCAGGTCGCGGGCGGTCTCCAGCAGGTCGCGGAACTTGACCCGCTGGTTGCAGCGCACGCAGGGGATCGGGGTCTCGCCGCGCAGGTAGCTGTCGGCGAAGTCGTCGATCACCGCATCCCGGAAACGGCTCTCATAGTCCAGTACGTAATGGGCGATGCCCAGGCGGTCGGCGACGCGGCGGGCATCGTAGATGTCCTGCCCGGCACAGCAGGCGCCCTTCTTCCCCACCGCCTGACCGTGGTCGTAGAGCTGCAGGGTGATGCCGATCACCTCGTAGCCCCGCTCGACCATCAGCGCGGCGGTGACGGAGGAATCGACGCCGCCGGACATGGCGACCACCACCCGCGTGTCCTGCGGGGCCTTGGTAAGGCCGGGAAGGGAAGCTGCGTTCTGCATGGGCGCAATATATGGAACATCCGTTGCGGCGCAACGTGATGAGGAGTCTTTATGGGCCTGACGGCCCGCGTGGGCTCCTTGGAAACCCTTGCGGGTTGTGCTGTTCCGTGGGCGCCCTCACCCGGCCGCCCACGGAAGTATCCTGGATGGGTGCCCGGGTGGGGCCGCGGGACGGAACTCTGCGGTGCCGCGAGGCGCCATCAAAAAGTCTCCCGTGCCTCCTCACTCCATCTCCCGCAACAGATCCAGCAGCGGCGCCGGGTCGGCCAGCAGACCGAGTGAGGCGGAGAAATGCCCCTGCCGCCGCACGGTGACGCGCTCGGACGGTAGATTCCAGAGCCGCGCCAGGGCCGCGCCCTGGGCGAAGGGCAGCAGACGGTCGGCCGAGCCGAGCAGCACCCGGATCCGCTCGGGCAGCAGCGCCGGCCCATCCTGAGGATTCAGCAAGGGCGCCCAGCGGGCCAACGCCGGCTCCGTCCAACCCGCCGCTTGCAGGCGCGGACGCAGGCCCAGCAGGCGGCCCAGACTGCCGCCGACCGTGGCCTGGCCGATGTCGGCGGCCGTGGTGATCAGCAGCAGACCATCCGGCCGGTTTTCCTCCGGCCAGTGCCGCGCCGCCTCGACCGCCTTCTGCGCCGTCAGGGCCCCGAGCGAGATGCCGGACCAGACCACCGGCTGCACCGTCGGCGTGGACCGCCTGGCCCAGGCGGTCCAGACCGCCAGCTCGGGCACGGCAAGCTGCAGGAACTCCAGGAACCCGGCCGGCCCCCGGGCGAACAGCGGCTCGCCGCCGTAACCGCCGGGCAGACGGCGCCGGCCGTGCCAGGGCGCCTCCAGCCGCAGCACCTGCCAGCCGGCCGCCAAGGCCTGCAGGCTGTAGTCGGGCGTCGGCGGCCAGAAGTCCGTCTCGATGCAGATGCCATGCAGCGCGATCAGCGTGCCCCTGATCGCTTCGACGGGGAGCGATCCGGCCGGCCGCTCGAGCCGCGCCCAGGCCAGGCCGCCGCTGGAAGTTGGGCCGCGGGGTGCGGGAAAGCACAGCCAGGTGCTGCTGCCGTCGTCGTGCTGCAGGTCGTGGCTGGCCTCGACGGTCGCGTCGGGCACCGGGAAGGCCGCGTCCGGCGCGGCGAGACGTGCCGCCTGCTCCGCCTCCACGACGCCGGGTGAGACGATCTCGAAAGCCGCCGCCGGGCCGCCGGCCAGAGCCCCGGGATGCCGCAGACGCCGGCCCATCCAGGCCGCCGCGGCCCGTCGGCGGTCGCGTTCGAGGCGAGCGAAAACGCGCGGCTCGGGTGCCGTTTCGGCGAAGGCCGTCGCCTGCCAGGCCGCCTCCGCGGCGCGATGGGGGGCCAAAGCCC
>JBQLZH010000017.1:0-44491 GCA_052168175.1 Kiloniellales bacterium | reverse complement strand
ACCCTCAAGGACGCCATGAACGAGGCGCTGCGCGACTGGGTCGCGAATGTCGAGGAGACCTTCTACATCATCGGCACGGCGGCCGGCCCGCACCCCTATCCCATGATGGTGCGCGACTTCCAGGCGGTGATCGGCAACGAGGTGCGCGACCAGTTGATGGAAGCCGAAGGGCGTCTGCCGGACTCCCTGGTGGCCTGCATCGGCGGCGGCTCGAATGCCATGGGTCTGTTCTATCCCTTCCTGGACGACGCTGAGGTTCGGGTCATCGGGGTCGAGGCGGCCGGCAAGGGCATCCCAACGGGTGAGCATGCGGCCAGCCTCAGCGGCGGGCGGCCGGGCGTGCTGCACGGCAACCGCACCTACCTGCTGCAGACCGACGACGGGCAGATTGTTGACGCCTACTCCATTTCCGCCGGCTTGGACTATCCGGGTATCGGTCCCGAACACTCTTGGCTGAAAGAGGCCGGCCGGGTCGAGTATGTCAGCGTGACCGACGCGGAAGCGCTGGAGGCTTTCAAGCTCTGTACGCGGACCGAGGGCATCATTCCGGCGCTGGAGCCGGCCCATGCCTTGGCGCATGTGGCGAAGCTTGCGCCCACCCTGCCTAAGGATCACCTGCTGGTCATGAACCTTTGCGGCCGGGGCGACAAGGATGTCTTTGCCGTCGCCCAGCATCTTGGGGAGGACTTGGCATGAGCGCCGGTGCAGCCCCTTCCGCCAGCCTTGCGACCGATGCGGCACAGAGCCGCCTGGAAAAGCGGTTCGCCGAACTGAAGGCCGCAGGCCGGGCCGGTCTGGTGACCTATCTGACGGCCGGCGACCCCGACTACGCCACTTCGCTGGAGGTGCTGCGGGGCCTGCCTGCGGCCGGCGCCGACGTGATCGAGATCGGCATGCCCTTCTCGGATCCCATGGCCGACGGCCCGGCAATCCAGGCGGCGTCTCTGCGGGCGCTCGGCGCCGGCATGACGCTGGGCAAGACCCTGGATCTGGTCGCCGCTTTCCGTGAGACAGACCCGGAAACGCCCCTTGTGCTGATGGGCTACTACAACCCGATTTACTCCATGGGCAACGAGGCCTTTCTGCGCCGCGCGGTCGAGGCCGGCGTCGACGGGTTGATCGTCGTCGATCTGCCGCCTGAGGAGGATGGCGAGCTTTGCCAGCCGGCGCGCGCGGCCGGATTGCACTGGGTCCGCCTGGCGACACCGACCACCCACGATAGGCGTTTGCCGCGGGTGTTGGCGGAGGTTTCCGGCTTCCTCTACTACGTTTCGGTCATGGGCATCACGGGAACCAAGTCCGCGACACGCGATCATGTGGCCGAGGCGGTGGGGCGCTTGCGCCGCCATACCGACGTGCCCATAGCGGTCGGTTTCGGCATCAAGACGCCGGAGGCGGTGCGCGAGGTCGGCGCCCTGGCCGATGCTGCGGTGGTCGGCTCGGCCCTGGTTGAGCGGATACGCGTCAACCTCGATGAGGCCGGGCGGGCCACGCCTGCCTTGAAAGACGATGTCTTGGGCTTCGTGCGCGAACTGGCAGGGGGGCTGCAGGCGTGAACTGGATCAGCGACTACGTCCGCCCCCGCATCCGCTCGCTGATCGCCAAGCAGGACGTTCCGGAGAACCTCTGGGAAAAATGCGACTCCTGTGGGCAGATGATCTTCCATCGCGAGCTGGAGGCGAACCTTCGGGTCTGCACCAACTGCGGTCACCACATGCGGATCGGTGCCGAACGGCGGCTGAAGCTCCTGTTCGACGAGGGCGACTATCAAACCATCGAACTGCCGGAAACGCCGGCCGATCCATTGAAGTTTCGCGACCGCGAGCGCTACAGCGACCGTCTGAAGAAGGCGCGCAGCAAGACAGGCCACCAAGATGCCCTGCTGGTTGCCCACGGCACGATCGGGGGCCATAAGGCCGTCGTCGCCTGTTTCGATTTCGGCTTCATGGGCGGCTCCATGGGCATCGCCGTGGGCGAGGCCCTGGTGTCGGCGGCCCGGCTGGCGGTGTTGCAGGAGGCGGCCTTGATCGCGGTGCCCGCGTCCGGTGGCGCCCGCATGCAAGAGGGCATTCTCTCTCTGATGCAGCTGCCGCGCAGCGTGATCGCGGTCGAAGAGGTCAAGGAGGCGGGGCTGCCTTACTTCGTGTTGTTGACCGACCCAACCACGGGCGGCGTCTCGGCGTCTTTCGCGATGCTGGGCGATATTCAGATCTCCGAACCCGGTGCCGTGATCGGCTTCGCCGGCCAGCGGGTGATCGAGGAAACCATTCGCGAATCCTTGCCAGAGGGGTTTCAGCGAGCGGAGTACCTACGCGATCACGGCATGATCGACATGGTCGTAGAGCGTAAGGACTTGAATGCCACGATCGGCAAGTTGTTGTCGCTGCTGACCGCGACTGCGCCGCTGGCGGAGGTTGTGCCGCTGGACGCGGACAAGGCCGCTGCGGCCGGGATGCCCGAGGAGCCAGGAGAGGCAGGCGCGACGCAGGCGCCTGTCGAAGCGGATACGCCGGCGCCGGACGACGGCAAGGCGGAGTCTCGCGGCGCGTGAGTCAGAGCAGTGATGCCGTCCTGGAACGGCTGACCCGGCTCCACCCCAAGATCATCGACCTCTCGCTCGGCCGGATCGAGCGCTTGCTGGCGCGTCTCGGCCATCCGGAACTGCGGCTGCCGCCGGTGGTGCATGTCGCCGGTACCAACGGCAAAGGCTCGGTTATCGCCCTGCTGAGGGCGATGCTGGAGGCGGACGGCCGCCGCACGCATGTCTATACCTCGCCGCATCTGGTGCGGTTTCACGAGCGTATCCGCCTGGCTGGCGAGCCGATCCCGGAACCCGATCTTCTGGCCCTGCTGCAGGCCTGCGAAGCCGCCAACGGCGAGGCGCCGATCACCTTCTTCGAGATTACGACAGCCGCCGCCTTTCTCGCCTTTGCCGAGATGCCTGCCGACGTCCTGTTGCTCGAGGTGGGTCTGGGCGGACGGCTGGACGCCACCAACGTGATTGCGGAGCCGGCCCTGACTGCGATCACCCCTGTCTCCATGGACCACATGCAGTATCTCGGCCCGACGCTGCCTGAGATTGCTTTCGAGAAGGCAGGGATCCTCAAGCCTGGTGTCACGGCGGTGATTGGCCGCCAGGCGCGCGCCGCTGCGGAGGTGATCGAGAGGCGCGCTGCAGAGGTCGGTGCGCCGCTGCTGCGTCAAGGCCCGGAATGGGACGTGGCGCAGCAGGAAGAGAACTTCCGCTTCCGTGACGGTGCCGAGACCCTGGTGCTGCCCTGCCCGGCGCTGGTTGGCGCCCATCAGTTCGACAACGCCGGCCAGGCGAGCGTGCTGGCGCGGCGATTGGGGCTCCCCGAGACCGCTATCGCCGAAGGCCTGCGGCGCGCTTACTGGCCCGCCCGCCTGCAGCACTTGACGTCTGGACCGCTGGTGTCGTCCTTGCCCGACGGTTGGCAGCTCTGGCTCGACGGCGGCCACAATGCCCAGGCCGGCGAAATCCTAGCAGCCGAGGCGGCTGGCTGGGCTGAGCCGCTTGATCTGATCTATGGCATGCTCAACACCAAGGCTGCGGCCGACTTCCTCAAACCGCTGGCTGGCTGCGTGCGTCGCCTGCGCGCCGTGGCTATTCCCGGCGAGGCGAACTCGCTCTCTGCCGTCGAGGCGGCAAGCCATGCCGAAGCCTGTGGCATCTCGGCACAAGCAGCAGTCAACATAGCCGCCTCATTGAAGGACCTGGTGGCTGCCGCGGAGCAACCGGGTCGCGTTCTGATCTGCGGCTCGCTCTATCTCGCCGGGAAGGTCTTGGCAGACAACGGGTGACCGTTTAGATCGAAGCGGTATTTGGGAGACGCTACCGATGGCTACCGCACCGACCGCCTCTCCGCAGTCCTCCGCTCGAGCGCCTGGGGCCACCTTGCCGCCGCCCATCGCGGGCGACCTGTTGCCTGATTTTCAGCTGCAGGACCAGTCGATGCGAGTCTCGGTCCTCTCGACCCAGGCACTCGGCCAGCCCATTGCATTGTTGCTGATTCCCGATCCAGTCGCGCCTGCTGCGGCCAAGCTGCTTCGGGCTGTCGCCGAAGCCTGGAATGACGTGGGGGCGCAGTTCCATCTCTTCTGCATCACCGCCGTTCCACCACAGGCGAACGCCAAGGCGCAGAGTCTCGGCGCTCTGCCATTTCCTCTGCTCTCCGATCCCCAAGGCCAAGTGGCCGGCGGACTCGGACATCCCTGGCGGCGTCAGGTCGATCCCTTCGCGGCGCCGCAATGTCTGCTGTTGATTGCCGACGCCAACCGGCGCATCCGCCTGATCGATCCCGCGTCGGCCGACCCTCTGGCACAACTGCGCGCCTATCTGGCGGCGCAGCCGCAGCCTACGCCACGGCTGTTTCAGGGGCCGCTGGCGCCCGCGATCTACGTGCCCGATGTACTGGAACCGGACCTCTGTCGGCAGTTGATCGCTTTGCATGAGATCGAGAACGAGCCGTCCGGCGTGCTTCAGGACGTCAGCGGTGGAGGGCGTACCGTCGAGGACTCTCGCGTCAAGAATCGCAGAGACCACTACCTTAAGGATCCAGCGACCGTGGGGACGGTCAAGCTGCGCTTTGCCCGGCGCCTGCTGCCCGAGATCGCCAAGGCGACCTTCTACCGCGTCACGGCCTTCGAGGAGTTTAAGGTTGCCCGCTATGACGCGGAGAGTGGAGGTTTTTTCAAACCGCATCGTGACAACAACACACTATCGGGAGCGCACCGTCGCTTCGCCGTGACGCTCAACCTCAATGCCGAGGACTACGAGGGTGGGGAACTCACTTTTCCTGAGTACGGTCCCGATCTGTTCAAGCCGGCCAGTGGTGATGCTGTCGCCTTCTCCTGCTCTCTTCTGCACGAGGCGCGAGCTGTCACGAAAGGGCACCGCTACGTTCTGCTAGCTTTTCTGTTCGGCGAAGATGCGAAAGGTTTGCGCACCCCCGTTCGCAAGGGAGCTAGTGCAGGATCGTCTTAGGTAGAAGCGATCTGGCGATCCTACTGCAGACGATCGCGCTCTAGGTCCTCGTGAAAACGCCCCGGCCTTTGGAGCCGGGGCGTTTCCAGTAGCGCCATTCCTCTGGCGGTGACGGCGTTAGATGCTCTCCTCGATCCACTGCTGCAAGGCGCCCTTCGGCAGCGCCCCGACTTTGGTTGCGGCTACCTGGCCGTCCTTGAAAATCATCAGCGTGGGAATACCGCGCACACCGTAACGCGCCGGCGTCGAGGGATTGTCATCGATGTTCAGCTTCGCAATCCGTGCTTTGCCGTTCAGATCCTGAGCGATTTCCTCCAGCGCGGGGGCGATCATCTTGCAGGGGCCGCACCACTCGGCCCAGAAATCCACGACGACCGGCAGGTCGGCCTTGATGACGTCGGAGTCGAAGCTGGCGTCGCTGACGTGGTCGATACTCATGATAAGGTTCCTTGTATTCTTGCCGTCGGGGCTGACTGCGCGGTTCGCCGACCGTCCCCGCTTTCCCAACGAATATGGCGAGCGGCCTCGTGCAGCGTCAAGACGAGGGAGGTGTCGTCAGCGGTGCGTGGAGCGCAAGACTGGCTTCCGGCAACGGCATCAGCCTCGGCTCGTCGGTCCAGAGCAAGGCCGTCTCGATTGGCCGGTCGGGATAGAGGCGGGCCAGAACCGCGCGATAGAGAGCCATTTGGCGCAGGTAGATCGGTGCTACCTGAGCCAGGTTTTCGGGCGCTGGCCGATTGGTCTTGAAGTCCACGACAAGCACCTTGTCCGGGTGGATGCACAGCCGGTCCACTTGACCGCTGACCGCCTCCGGACCGTCCGATCCCTCGATCAAACCGACGACCGGAGCTTCCGCCAGGCTACCCTCTGCAAAGAGCGGCGCGTAGTCGGGATGATCGAGCACGGAGAGAACCTCGGCTGTCAGGGCTTCGGCGTCACTCTCCGGAAGATTCTGGGCGGCGAGGTACCGCTTGGCAGCGTCCAAGCGGCGCTCGAACGGGACCTCCGGCAGCGACTGCAGCAGGCGGTGGATCAGGCGGCCACGTTGGAAACGACGCCCGCGGTCCTGGCCCAAGGGCGAGCGCAGGGCAGGTTCTTCCGCACTTGGTCTCGAGGGCGCCAAGGGACGCGATGGGCTCGGCTCGGGCAACGGCGGTCGCTTCGCCCATTCGGGAAGGTTTTGTTCGACGGTGCTCAGCAGTGGAAGGCTCGGCAACGGCTCGCGGCGCGGCGCAGCGCTCTGCTCGCTTGCGAATCGCAGCCCCGGCCCAGCCCAGCCACCGGCCGTCCTCTGCCGGAAGTCGAAGTCGATCGGTTCGGCGATAGAGCACCAAGCCTTTTCGCAAAGCTTGTACCAGCAGTCTTCAGGTGTACGCGTGCGTGTCTCGTAACCACAAACGTACAGTCGATCTTCGGCACGAGTCAGAGCCACGTACAGTAGCCGTCGATATTCTTCTCGAGCCGTCGCGTCCAAGGCGTTGCGCGCGGCAGCGGTCACCGGATCTTCGACAGTGCGGCGGGGCGCCCAAGCCGGCAGGGCAGAGATCTCATCCTCTAACCAAACCACGCGGTCGTTACGTTGCGGCGTTTGCATGCTATCGGGCAGGAAGACGATGGGTGCCTGCAGGCCCTTGGCGCCATGGACAGTCATGACGCGGAGGCTGGTTCCCGCGACCTCGGCGTCCCGTTTGATCTCCTGATCTCCCCGCTCCAGCCAATGCAGAAAACCTTCTAGGCTGGGCGTGTGTTCGCTCTCGTACGCCAGCGCCAGGCCGAGAAACTCTTCGATCGGGTCCGCGGCATCGGGCCCCAGGCGTTCAAGCAAGCGGGTCCGGCCGCCCCCAGCGCCGAGGAGTTCGGCGAAGAACTCGTAGGGGGGCACCAGATCGGCGCGGCTTCGCTGTAGCTTCAGAAGCTCATTGGCTGCAGCAAAGGCGGGGTCTTCCTGAGCTTTTTCCTCCAGTGCACGCCGCAGGCTGCCCTTGCGCTGCCAAGCCACTGCGAAGAGCTGATCCTCGTTGAGGCCGACCAGCGGCCCCTTCAGGACACAAGCCAAGGTCAGATCGTCTTCCGGTAGGAGACAGACTCGCGCCAAGGCCACCAGATCCATGACCGCCAGCTGTTCGGTGAGTTTCATGCGGTCGATGCCGGCGACCGGCACGCCACGCTGCTTGAGTGCCCGAATCAGCTCCTCGACAAAGGCGTTGCGGCGACGAACCAGGACCAGGATATCGCCGGGCCGTACCTGGCGGTCGCGGGAGTCGAGCCAAGCTTCTTCACCCGGCCGGGGGGCTTCGGCGTGAACCCAGTCACGGATCGTCTCGGCCAACAGTTCCGCCAGACGGGCGCGGGGAGCCATCTCTCCGCCGCGCTCCAGAGGCGGGCTCCAGGCCTCCGGGTCCGGACGCTCCTCCGGCGACACCGGAGGCCAGAGCTCCACGCGGCCGGCTTGTCCGACGCGCACGGGATCGTGGAGGCGCCAGCTTTCCCCGAAGGTCACGCCATCATGCGGCGCAGCCGTGGCGAAGACGGCATCCACGGCTTGCAGCAATGGCGCGACGGAGCGGAACGAGTGTATCAGGTCGACCGGTTGCCAGCCGCGCTCGGCCTGACGGACGCGGCTGGCGAAGTGGCTTCGCATCCGCAGGAATTCGTTGGGGTCGGCGCCTTGGAAGGAGTAGATCGACTGCTTTGGGTCGCCGACGGCGAAGATGCTGCGCGGCGGTCGATCCTCTGCCGGTTCCTGAGAACCAAGCCCTGCGAAGAACTCTTCGGTCAGTAACTCGACGACACGCCATTGATCGGGGTTGGTGTCCTGGGCTTCGTCGATCAGCAGGTGGTCGAGGCCACCGTCCAGTTTGTAGAGCACCCAGGGTGCAATGGACGGCTGTTCCAGCAGACTGCGGCTGACCTGGATGAGATCCTCGTAATCGAGCCGGGCGCGGCGCCGTTTGGCGGCTTCATAGCTGTCGAAAACAGCTCCTGTCAGGCGAAGCAAAGCCGCGCTGGCATCGGCGACCGTCGCCGCCTTCAATCTTTCGCGGACGGCGACCAGGCGGTCGGCCTCGGCAGCCAGGATCGCGTCGGCACCCGGCAGGGCGTTCAAGGTCGCCTTGGTCGCCAGCCGCGACCGCAGCGTGCCGTCCTGTGTGAAGAAGGCGGAGAGATAGGTCTCCCAGCGCTCCGGCCGGCTTTCCAGGGTCTCCAACCAGCTTGCGATCGCTTGGCCGGCTAAGGAGTCGGTCTTGCTACCGCTGCTGCGCAGCGCTGTAGCCACGGCCTGCAGGCTGGTGTCGTCGAGCGCCGGGTCTTCGCAGGCGGCGGACAGGATCCTAGTCGGCGTCTCTCCTTCGGCCAAGTCGAGCCGCCGGCGCAGGGCCTGCACCAGCCCTTCCGTACCGAGATGGGTCCGCCGCGCCGCCGCCAGTCTGGCGCGCCGGCCGAGCAATTCGCTCAATAGGCTGTCGAAGTCGTCCTCGTTTACCCAGACACTGAGCTTGGCCAAGGCTTGCCCGAGCGGACCGGAATCGGTCGAAGCCTGGGCCAGCACCTGGGCCTTCGCTTCGGCCATCACCTCGCGCGCTGTCAGCTCGTCCATCAGCTCGAAGTGGGGTGCCACCTCGGATTCGATCGGGAAGCGCGCGACCAGAGACTGGCAGAAGCTGTGGATGGTCTGGATCTTCATGCCCCCCGGAACTTCGAGCACGCGGGCGAAAAGGGCGCGGACCTTTTCTAGCCCCTCTGCCGTCGGTGAAACGCCGGTCAGGGACTTCACCTCGGCGCTCAGCTCCAGATCGGGCAGTGCGACCCAGGCCGTCAGGCGGCGCGCGAGACGGGTCTGCATCTCGGCGGCGGCGGCGCGCGTGAAGGTCAGGCACAAAAGGCGGGCAGGCTCGGCGCCCGCGAGCAGCAGCGCCAGGACGCGGTCGGTGAGAACCTTGGTCTTACCGGTTCCGGCGGAGGCGGAAACCCAGACGCTGGCGCGCGGATCGCTGGCGGTGGCCTGGGCCTTGCCGGCCTGCTCCAGTTTGCGCGCGCGCTCGATCTCGGGCGGCAGGTGGTCCGGAGGCAGGGCCATCAGCTGTCCGATCCCTCAGTGACCGTCCACTCCTTGATCCGAGCAAGCTGCTCGTAGTCGCTATAGCGCGGGGCCCAGTCAGGGCGCGGGCGGGCGTAGAAGGGGGTGTCCGGGTCTCGGAAACGGCGTACCAAGGCCGCAAGGCCAGCGCGCGCTTCGGCTGCCAGTTCGTCGATCGGCGGCATCTCTTTGCCAGGCTTGACGGCCTTGATCTCGCCGGGCGGCTGCCCCCCGGTCAGACGCCAGAACGCGAGCTCTGCGACCTCTGCGGCCGCAAGTTCGGCAAAGCCGCCTTCCCGCGCGATGGCTGCCTCCAGCGGCAGTTGCGGTGCGAAGCCGAGTCGCAGCGACTTGGGGCTGGGCGCCGTGCCGGTTTTGTAGTCGATCAATGCCAAACGGCCGTCCGCCAATCGTTCGATCCGGTCGGCGCGCGCGCGCAGCTCGAACCCTTCGATCTCGATTCGACCATCGATCTCGCTCAAGAGGGCCGCCAACTCCGGCCGTCGCTGCGCCTCTTGCGCGACGACCCAGGCGGCGATGCGTTCGAAGCGCGGCCACCAGAAGGCGAAGAGCGTCGGGCGGTGCCGGATGCGCGCGAAGACGGCGCGGCCGCAGTCGCGCAGCTCGGCTTCCGCGTTCGGGGGAAGCCCGTCCGGCCAAGCCTTGGCGAAGGCGTCCAGCGCTTCGTGCACGATCAGGCCTTTGTCGGCTGCACCGGGCTCCTCGTCTAGGGCCGGCAGCGCCTTCAGCCCCAGAACGTGCCGCGCGTAAATGGCATAGGGGTCGCGCATCCAGGTTTCGACTTGGGTCACCGAAAGCCCATTGGGCCGCGCTTCCGGCGGCGGTGTCGGGGCCGGCGGGTCGCAGGGCCGATAAGCCGTTGGTGCGTCCAAAGCGGCGACTCGTGCCGCCCATAGTGCGCTTTCGTCGTTTACAGCCGACCGCTTGCCGAGGACGGCGAGCAAGGCGTCCAGCCGCAACAGCCAGCGCGAGGGCACAGTCGGCGCGCCCTCGGCGCGCTCGGCTCTGGTCAAGATGACCTCCGGCGCACCCAGAGCCTGTGCGAAGTCATGCGCGGCCAAACCGATCTTGCGTTCGACGGGCGGCAAACCGAAGGCGGCTCGCATCGGCCGGCTCATCCAGGGCCCGGGTTCGGTCTCTGTCGGCCAGGTGCCCTCGTTCAGGCCGGCGAGGATCAGGCGGTCTGCCTGCTGCAACCGCGCCTCCAGCGGGCCCAGTATGGCCAAGCGCGGGTGGCCCCCGTAGCGTCGCCGCACGGCGCGTCCGGCGAGTAAAGCTTCCAGAACCGCCAGATAGCGTGCGGCCGTCAAGCCATCGGCAACCAGGGCGCCTTCGTGCAGCTCGGCGCAAAAAGCTGCGGCTTCTTCACCGGCCTCACCACGCCAAAGGCGGTCCGCACCGGGCTCTTGATCTGTCGCCGCCAGAGCTTCGGCGAAAGCGATATGTGCTTCGACCACCGTTGCGAGGCCGGCCGCCCGGTTCTGCAGAACCGTGGCGAAGTTGCGCGCCAGACCCGCTAGATCCTGCAGCCAGGGCACCAGATGCCGTGCAGCTGTTTCGGCGCGCGCGGCCTGCAGCAGGCCTTCGAAACCGGAAAGCGGGCGCGGACCTCGCAGTACGGTGATTTCCAAGCGGCGAACCTGGGCGCGAAAGCGTGCGGGCGCCTCGCCGCCGGCAGCTAAAGGGTGTTTGAGCGCGGCCAGCAGAGGCAGAGGTGCCAGTTCCTCGGCCACCATCTGGGCCGTCAGACGCAGAAAGGCACCTGGCGGTGTCGTAGCCAGAGGCCGTCCGGCGGAGTCGTCCACCTCCAGACCCCAACGCCGCAGTTCGGAGGCCACTCTGCGGGCGAGACCCCGGTCGGGCGTGACCAGAGCAGCGCGTTTGCCAGGCGTCTCGAGCGCTTCACGCAGCAACAGGGCGACTGTCGCCGCTTCGGCTCCGGAGTCTGCGCAGTCGATGCGTTTCAGGCCATGCAGGGCCATCGCCCTGTCTTGAGCGTCTTCGCCTTCAGCCAGTTTCGCCCAGCCTGCGGTTGCCTCGGCAGGCCAGAGCGCTGCGGCGACCAGTCTGCGCCGTGCGATCGCGGTTGGCTTCGGCGGCCCTCGCAATGGATCCGGCGGCCTTGGCCAGTCCGCCACTTCGGTCCGGTCCATCTGCAGATTCTGCAGAAGACGGGCGAGGGTATGCTGTGGATGGCTTGGCGCCTCGAGGACCTGAGTCCAGGCCCTATCCGGCATTTCGCGGTCCAAACCGGGTAGAATCACGGCACCGTTGGGTAGACCGGCAACCACCTTGATCAGTTCCGCAGTGGCAGGAATCGATCCCGTCGAGCCGGCTACGATCACCGGACTTTGGGGCGGTTCCGCCTGCCAGGCTGCGGCCTGAGCTTCCAACAGCCGCCGCCGCCGCTCGGCAGCACCGATGGTGCCGAGAGTCATCTGAATCTCCGGCCAGCTGCCGGTGACGATACGCAGGAAATCCAGGGTCTTTTGCCAGTGTACCGCGTAGTCCTCCGGTACCAGCTTGTCGAGCTCGGCAAAGTCCAGGCCTTCGGTCTCGACAGAATCGACCAGTCGCCCGAGCTCGCCAGCGAGGCGGACGGCCTGATCTTCCGGAGGTGCGTCAGGTGCCGAACCGTCTCCGCGGCGCTGCTCCGTCCATCGCAGGACCAGTCTGGCAAGTATCAGCTGCCGAGCGATCCCAGGCAGCGGTGGCGGCAGGTCTGCAGCGGCACTCCCGCCCAGGCCGAAATCCTCGCCAACCGGGTCCCCAGCGATCAGCAGTTCGTCGGCATCGGTCTCGCCAAGCGGTCGGATGCGCGGCAGCAGGAGCGCCTGCCCCTCCGTGATGCGCAGAAAGGCCTCGGTCAAGCTGCGCCCGGAGCGTCGGGTCGGCAGGAGCACTTGAACCCGAGACAGTTCTCGCGGGTCGGCGGAGCGCGCCAGGAGGCCATGGGCGAGGGCGTCGAGAAAACCGACCTCGGGATCGATGCTGTAAACCTTCGGCCGTTCCGCGCTCACCGGCCCGCCATCTCCTCGGTCTCTGTCCGGCACCCTATTCTTGAGCTGCCATGCGCTCCTCGTGGCCGCCCCCGAGTTCGAGGCGCAGTTCCAGCTCGGCGCGCTCCAGATCCTCGGGCCGGCCCACGTGATACCAGGCGCCATCGTGGCGCAGTCCGTAGAGGCGCTCGCGCTCGATCACCTGGTCGTAGATCAGGTTGAGCGAAAAGGGACCGTCGGGCGTGTCCGCAAAGAGTTCGGGTTTCAGGACTTGTACGCCCGCGAAGGTGAAAGGGGCGATTTCCCGTTCACGGCGCCGGCGCAGGCGGCCCTGGGGGTCCATCACGAAGTCTCCCGGTCCGTCGTACCCGATCGCCACGGGGCTGGGCTGGAGCAACAACAGGGCGTCCATGCGCTCCGGATCCCAGTGGCGCCTCAGCCGCTCCAAAGTCGGCTGGTAGCCGTCGAGCCAGACAACATCCCCGTTGCAGACGAAGAAGGGTGCGTCGCCCAGCTCGGACAAAGCCTTCTTCACCCCACCGCCGGTTTCCAGCAGTTCGGTCTCCTCGCTGAACACCAGCGGCGGTTCGCTGAAGTGCGACAGGTGATCGCGCAGCTTCGCGCCCAGGTGATGGAGATTGACCACCGCCTTTTCGATCTCTGCGGCAGCCAGGCGTGCGAGGATGCGGTCGATCATGGGCACGCCATGGACGGCAATCATCGGTTTCGGGGTGGTTTCGGTCAGCGGACGCATCCGCTCGCCGCGGCCGGCGGCAAGCACCATGGCGCGGTTCAGTGTCATCAAACGGCCTCGTGCGGTGCGGGAGACAGGCGGCGTTCGGCTGGCCAATGGGCGGCGAACCAGTCTGCTACAGGTCTCAGCGTTGGGTGATCCAGATTGCGATTTAGATGCCGCCAAGTGCGCGGAATATGACGCAGGTAGCCCGGTTTGCCGTCGCGGCGGTCCAGGCGCGTGAAGACGCCAACGATTTTTGCCGCGCGCTGTGCGCCCAGAATCGCATAACCCTCGCGGAACATTGCAGTATCGAAGATAGGCAGAGCCGCGAAGTAGGCTGCGAGCGACGCCTCCACCGTTGCCGGTGCGATGTCGCGGCGTGCGTCCTCCAGCAGCGAGACCAGATCGTAGGCCGGATGACCGATCAGTGCGTCCTGGAAATCGAGCAAGCCAACGGCTGCCGGACCTTCGCGACGTGGCAGCGTCATGAGGTTGTCGACATGGAAATCCCGCAGGACCAAGGTCGGCGTGACCTTGTCGAGCTGTTCGAAGACCTGGTGCCAAGCGGCGTCGTAGGCGGACTGAGCTTGGGTCTCCAGCGCCCGACCCATGATGGCCGGCCAGGTCCAATCGGTCAGCAGCCGTACTTCGCGCAGAAGTTCTTCGGCGTCGTAGCGTTCCAGAGCAACTGCCGATGCCATGGTCTGTGCTGCACCTTGGTCTGCCAGCCAGCGCGACTGCAGCGCCGTGAGAGCAGCAATCGCATTCAGGTAAAGCGGGGCTTCCTCGGCGCCTTCTGCCAGTGCGACGGTGAAGGTGTTGTCGCCGAAGTCCTCTAACAGCGCGAAGCCCTTCGTCTCGTCGGCTGCAAGCACCCGCGGCGCTGAAAGCTCGAGCGTCCGAAGTAACTTTGCGATCTCCAAGAAGGCTGCCGGCTTTTCCTTGTCCGGCGGTGCGTCCATCAGCACGGCGGTCTCGGCGCCGCGGCGAAGCCGGTCGTAGCGCCGAAACGAGGCATCGGCCGCGAGCGTGGCCCGATCGCCGAGGTGCCAGCTGTGTTCGGTCAGGAAGGTCTGCAGATCCGTCAGCCGGTCGCGTTCCGTCATGCGTCCGTCAACTCCTGAGCGTCAGCTGCCAAGCGGGCAGCCCAGGCGCCGAGGCCGTTTAAGGTGGCGCGGCGAGGTTGGCCGTCCGTCGGAAGCACTGTCAACTGAAGGTCCAACCGGTTCTGCGGTAACTGACTGCCCAGGCGTTCCGGCCATTCGATCAAACTCACTCCTTCGGCCAAGGCGTCCTCGAACCCGAGCTCCCAAACCTCTTCGGCGTCTTCGATCCGGTAGAGATCGAAGTGCCAGACCTGCAGGTCGCCGCGCTCATAAACCTGCACCAGCGTGAAGGTGGGGCTCGGCACCTCTTCGGCCGGGCCGGGCAAGGCGTTGATCAGGGCGCGGCAGAAGGCGGTCTTGCCCGAACCTAAATCACCGCCCAGAGCCACGACATCGCCGGTCCGCAACAGAGGCGCCAGGCGCGCGGCCAGATCCTCCGTTGCCGCTTCGTCGGCGAGCAGCAGCTCGATGCGCGCGTCTTCTGCAACTGGCAAACCCATAGCGCTGCCTTGTACACGGCGCCGCGCGCGCCCGTCCAGCCGGGCGCAGTCTTGTCATCCCCCTGTCTGCCCGCCATGTTCGGGGCGTCCAGTCCCTCCCGCCAACAAACGACTTCGCACTTCATGATCCAGGAAACCCACCCCACGGACGTGGCCATCGTCGGTGCCGGCCCCGTCGGTCTCTTCGCAGTGTTCGAACTCGGCATGTTGAAGATGCGCACGGCGGTGATCGACGTCTTAGACGCTATCGGTGGCCAGTGTGCGGCGCTTTATCCCGAGAAACCGATCTACGACATTCCAGGCTATCCTAGAGTGATGGCCTACGACTTGGTCGAGAAGCTGGCCGAGCAAGCAGCACCCTTCGACCCGAGCTATCACCTGGGCCAGCGCGTCGAGCGGCTGGAGCGCGGAGCGGACGGCCTTTGGCGGCTGACGACGTCGAAGGGTACGACGATCACGGCGAAGGCGGTGGTGATCGCCGGCGGTGTCGGTGCCTTCGGACCCAACCGACCGCCGCTGGCCGGTCTGGAGGGCTACGAGGCTAGCGGCGCGATACAGTACATGGTGCCCAAGCCGGAGGTCTTCCGCGACAAGCGTTTGGTCATTGCCGGTGGCGGCGATTCGGCACTCGATTGGGCGCTCAATCTCGCGCCGCTTGCCCGCTCCGTCGCGGTCGTCCACCGGCGGGCGAAGTTCCGCGCGGCACCCGACAGCGTCGCCAAGCTGCATGCCTTGGCGGCCGACCCGACCAAGGACGTGGAGTTGGTCGTGCCCTATCAGCTGCATGGCCTGGACGGAGATGGTCGGAGTCTATCGGCGGTCGTGGTGCAGGATCTGGAAGGACAGGAGCGCAGGCTCGAAGCGGATGTGCTTCTGCCCTTCTACGGTCTTTCCATGAACCTCGGCCCGATTGCCGAATGGGGCCTCGATCTCGAGCGCAGTCATATACAGGTCGATCCGCAAAGCTGTGCCACCTCGGTTTCGGGCGTCTTTGCCATCGGTGACATCGCGACCTATCCCGGTAAGCTGAAGCTGATCCTTTGTGGTTTCTCGGAAGCCGCAATGGCGGCTCATGCGATTCACGCCTTGGTACACCCCGGCGAGGCTCTGCACTGGGAGTATTCGACAACCAAGGGCGTTCCCGGCGAGGACCTTCACGGCAGCGCTGCCTGAGATCGCAGACCGATCCACCTGCACTCGAGCGTCGCGTTGCGCCGACTACTCGCCCGACTTGGCGCGTTGGTCCGGACTGGGCTCGGCCGGTGGTCTGGCTTCCTGGGTGTCCAGGACGTCGGCATCGAGCGGTTCGGCCAAGTCCGGCAGTCGGCAAACCACTTGGGTGCCGCTGCCCGACGTCGAATGCAACTCGACTTGTCCGCCGTGCAATTCGATCAGTGATTTGACGAGCGACAAGCCGAGGCCGACGCCGACGTGGCGTTCGGACTTCGTGCTGCCGCGCTCGAATTTGCCGAACACCCGTTTCTGATCTTGCAGCGGGATGCCAGCCCCGGTGTCAGTCACCGCGAGCAGTACTTCGCCGGGCACCCGCTCGGCAGTCACGCGGATGCGACCGCCCTCCGGAGTGAACTTGATCGCGTTGGACAGAAGGTTGAACAGCGCTTGGGCGATCCGTCGCTGATCGCACAGCAGAGTGCCGAAGTCCTGCGGGCAATCGACCAGCAAATCCAGACCTGCGCTGCGCACCCTCTCGCGCACCAGGGTGCTGACATCCTTCAAGAGGTCGGGCACCGAGACCGTGGCGCGCTCGAGTATGAGATAACCGGCTTCGATTGAGGCCAGGTCCAGGATGTCGTTGATTAGCGCGATCAGGCGTTGAGAGGATTCGACGATTGCGTGGCTGTACTCGCGCTGACGCTCGCTCAGCGGACCGAAGTACTGGTTCTCCAGGATCTCCGCGAAGCCGATGATCGCGTTCAGGGGCGTCCGCAGCTCGTAGGAGATGTTGGCGATGAACTCAGACTTCAGGCGATCGGTGGTTTCCAGTGCTTCGTTGCGCTCGCGGAGTGCGCGCTCGACCCTGGTGGAGTCGGTGACGTCCACATAGGTGAAGAGGCTGGCGCCGTCGGGCAGCATGACCTGAGTCCAATCCAGCTGCGTGCCGTCGGCGCGTTCCAGCCGACCGCTGGCTTCGCGCGGTTCCGTACTGGCAACGACCATATCTTCCATCAACCGGCTCCAGACAGGCTCGTCTACGTCGTAGAACAGCCTGGTCCGGCGAACGATTTCACGCACATGCGGGCGCTCTTCCAGCAGCTCTGCCGGCAGATCCCAGATCTGTGCGAAGGCAGGGTTGTAGAGCTTCAGCCGCCCGTCGGCGCCGTAGACGGCAACGCCTTCGAAGAGGTTGTCTAGCGTCTCGCGCTGGACCTCGAGCAAGGTGTTGTAAGTGCGCTCCAGCCGCAGAGTATCGGTGACATCTTCGAAGGTCAGCAGGACACCGCCGAAGGGATGCGGGTTGATCACGAAGCGCAGCGTTGTGCCGTCCGGCAGGTGCATCAGCTCTTCGACAGGCTCGATGACCCGTTGGAAGCTGCGGAGCTGCTGTGATTTGAATTCCGCGAAGTCGGCCTGTTCGGGAAGACGACGATCCGCGCGCAAGCGGTCCCAAATCTCGGTGATATGCGGTTTGCTGGTGAGAAAGGCCTCGCCCAGCTGCCAGAGTCTCGCGTAGGCCTGATTGTAGAACGTCAGGTGCATATCCGGGCCGAGCACGGCAATGCCGACGTTCAGGTTCTCCAGGACATCACTCTGAGCCCGATCGTGGCGCGCAAGTTCCGCACGCAGCTCTTCGACGGCCGTCAGGTCGCGTGCATGGCCGAGCAAAGTGCCATCGGATAGCGGCTTTTCCGCGATCTCCAACAGGACGCGTCGGCCGCCGGCAACGACATGGAAGGCTTGTGAACGCCTTTCCCCGTGACTCAAGGCGGAGCGTGCAAGTGCATGGGCCGCCTCGCGGTCGTCGGCATCGACCAACTCGGCATTGCTCGCCAGCACTTGATCACGGTCCAGGCCGACGGCAGCCAGGTAAGCGTCGTTCGCGTAGAGCAACGAGAGATCGCTGTTGCGCCACCAGATGGGACGCGGCAAGCCGTTGATCAGGCTGTAGAGATTGTCGCGCGCGGTTTCCGCCGTTTCGCGTCTGCGGGCTTCCTCGTCGCGTGCGTTAGCGATTTCGCCGATATCGGCACGCGCTTTCTCCAGCGCCGACTCAGCTTCCTCCAGCGCGGTGCGCGCTTTCTCTTCCGCAGCACTAAGGTTTGCGGCACGAACCCGCGCACGCCAAGCCACTAGTCCGGCGAAAGATGCCAGAGCTATACCTAATGCCGCTACTATCCAGGCCGGAGTCATGCCGTCCCATCGATCGGGACCGCATCGTCGCCTTCGCGCAGATCGGCCCCTATCGTCCCCCTTTGAGCGCATTCTCGCGCACTTGGGACTCTAGGGTCATGTTCCGTTATCAAGCAAGCAGAGTAAGCTTAGACCTTCTCGCCTGATCGGTAACACGGTGGGAGCGGTGCTAATACATCTCAGCTTTTGTTCTAATAGCGATAGGCTTCGCCCTTGAAGGGGCCTTCGGTGCCAACGCCGATGTACTCCGCCTGGTCCGTCGAAAGCTTTGTCAGGCTGGCGCCGACTTTGGCCAAGTGAAGTTCTGCCACTTTCTCATCCAGCTTTTTAGGCAGTACGTAGACTTCCCGTTTGTAATCGTCGGCGTTCGCCCAGAGTTCGATTTGAGCCAATACCTGATTGGTGAAGCTGGCCGACATGACGAAGCTGGGATGACCTGTGGCGTTCCCCAGGTTCACCAGACGCCCTTCGGACAGAAGGATGATGCGCTTGCCGTCCGGAAACTCGACTTGATCGACCTGCGGTTTCACGTTGTCCCATTTCATGTTGCGCAGAGATTCGATCTGAATCTCGGTATCGAAGTGGCCGATATTGCAGACGATCGCGCGATCCTTCATGGCGCGCATATGGTCGACCGTGATGACATCCTTGTTGCCTGTCGCGGTGACGAAGATATCCGCGCGCGGTGCGGCCTGCTCCATGGTGACCACCTCGTAGCCCTCCATAGCGGCCTGCAGGGCGCAGATCGGGTCCACTTCGCTGACCATGACTCGGCAGCCGGCGTTGCGCAGGGAGTCGGCGGACCCTTTGCCCACATCGCCGAAGCCGCAAACCATCGCCACCTTGCCGGCCATCATCACATCGGTGCCGCGACGGATTGCGTCGACCAAGGATTCACGGCAGCCGTACTTGTTGTCGAACTTCGACTTCGTCACGGAGTCGTTGACATTGATGGCAGGGCACTCGAGCGAACCGGCCTTGGCCATCTGATAAAGCCGCATCACGCCGGTCGTAGTTTCTTCGGAGATCCCGCGAACCTTGGCCATGATGGGGAGATACTTCTCGGTGTGCATGATCTGGGTGAGGTCGCCGCCGTCATCCAGGATCATGTTGATCTCCCAGCCGTCAGGGCCGGTGATCGTCTGTTCGATCGCCCACCAGAATTCCTCTTCGCTCATGCCTTTCCAGGCGAACACCGGAACACCGGCTGCGGCAACTGCAGCCGCTGCTTGATCCTGCGTGGAGAAGATGTTGCAGGAAGACCAACGAACTTCCGCGCCGAGTTCGACCAAAGTCTCGATCAGGACTGCGGTCTGAATGGTCATGTGCAGACAGCCGGCGATGCGGGCGCCCTTCAGCGGCTTGCTGGAGCCGTACTCCTCACGTAGAGCCATCAGGCCGGGCATCTCGGTCTCGGCGATCTCGATCTCTTTGCGACCCCAATCGGCCAGCGAGAGGTCCTTGACCTTGTAATCTGTGAAGTCGGCCATGGAAGAGCGGTCCTTCGGTCGGTGGTCCCGAGCGTTTCGCTGCGGGAGCGTTGCTGAGGGGCAGTCGTCGGCCGGCCAGTGGCATGCCGTAAACCTGCGGAGGGAGATAGCAGCCCACCCCGCGGCCGGCAAGCCGCGGGCACCACTGAATTTGGCGGTCCAACCGGAGGTTAGAGCTTGTCCGCGGCCGACACGTCGTGTCGCTGTCGGGCGGCGGTGGCGATCAGCTGTGTTCTTGCAGGCAGTTTCGCAGCGCCTCGGCATTACGACGCATGAGATCGAAATAGAGCGCCGGGCCGTCGCTAAGGTCGCTGCCCAGAGGGTCCAGAACGCCGGAGCGAGCGGTTGTCTCTTCTACCAGGAGATTGACGAGGCGCGGCTCGAACTGCGGTTCGGCGAAGATGCAGACGGCCTCCAACTCGTCAATTCGGTTGCGGATCTCGGCGATACGTCCGGCACCGGGAGCTACCTCTGGCGATATGGTGATCGAGCCAACGGTATTCAGGTCGAAACGAGCCTCGAGATACTGATAGGCATCGTGAAACACGATGAAAGGCCGATCCGCGACCGGCGACAGCATGGTCGCCATCTCTTCCGTCAGTTCGCTCAGGCGCCGATCCGTGGCCGCCGCGTTTTGCCGGTAGGTCTCTGCATGATCGGGGTCGACGTCGATCAAGACCTCTGCAATCCGACGCACGAAATGCTGCGCGTTGACCGGATCGAGCCAGTAGTGGCCGTCGAAGGCGGAATGTCCGTGGGCGTGCCCGTGGCCGTGCTCATGCTGGTGGTCGTTCTCATGAGCATGGTCGTGATCGTGGCTGTGATCGTGTCCATCGCTCTCGCTGTGATCATGGCTGTGAGACGCCGCATGGTCGTGCCCGGCGCGATCATGGTCGTGGTGCTCGTGGTCGCCATGCACGTGTGCCTCAAAGGGGCCGCCTTCGCGGAACTCCAGGCGAATGAGGTCCTCGACCTCCTGCAAAGCCACATGCTGCGCCTGGGGCGCCAGTTCGTCGATCGTACGAACCAGGAAAGTCTCCATGTCCGGTCCGATCCAGAAAACGGCTTCTGCTTGTTCCAGCGCGCGGGCGTCGGAGGGCCTTAGGCTGTAGGTATGCGGGGAACCGCCGCCTTCGATGATCAGGTGGGGCGTCCCGACACCCTCCATGACGGCGGCGACCAGGGAATGAACCGGCTTGATCGACGTCACGACCCCCGGACCCTGTTCGGCAAGAGCGGGAGAAGACAGCAGAACCGCAGCGGACAGGAGCCCAACGCGCAGGCCATAGAGCATTTCAAGACTCCGGAATAAAGGGGTGCGAGACTGTTATGATATAACGTAACTTTCTTTCGGCCTGCAAGCGCGCGCGGCGTCTTTGTCCGGCAACGCCCTTGGCGCCATGTAAAAAGGTCGCGGCTGCTCTCTTTTGCCGGGCTCCGACAATCCTGTAGTGTCGCGCCGATGACTCCGCGCCTTCGTAGATCCGCCGCTTGGCTTGCCATCCTGGGTTTGCTGATCAACCTGGTCGGGCATACGCTCACCGGCGCTGCCTTGGCGGCCGCCAATGCGGTGCAGCCGGGCGGCCCAATCCTTGTCATCTGCTCGCCCGACGGCTTCAAGCGCCTGCTTTGGACGCCGGACGGCTTTGTGCCTCTGCCGGGCGAGGACAGCCAGGTCAAGCCGTCCTGTCCTTACTGCACGCTGGCGGCAGCGGGAGCGGTTCTGCCGGAGTCTTCCTTGGGGGATCCGCCGGCAGGCCTCGCGCAGGCTGCGCTCCTGCGCGAGCCCAGCGAGCCGCCCTGCGTTCAGTCTGCAACGCCAACGCCGCCGGTACGTGCTCCGCCCCTTGTTGCCGACCGGCCGGCGCTGTAGACACCCGGCGTCGGGGCGCATCGAATCACGTGAAGACCATAGAACGCCGTCGTGGCTGACCGAGCCTTGCTCGCCGATCGCCCGACGGCACCGAACGGAGCAAAAAGAGATGAAAGAGTTCGTCGCAGGCTTCTGCTTGCTCGCACTGGCCACTGCAACGGCAATTGCCCACGACTACAAGGTCGGGGCCATCAGCATCGACCACCCTTGGGCGCGTGCGTCCATGGGGATGGCCAAAGCAGGGGCCGCCTACATGGTGTTGACCAACAATGGTAGCGCGCCAGACCGACTGCTTTCCGCGTCTGCGGAGGTCGCCGATGCTGTCGAACTGCACACGCACCTGATGGAAGACGGTGTGATGCGGATGCGTCAGGTTCAAGCGATCGAAGTCGCCCCTGGCGCGCCGTCGGTCCTCGAGCCGGGCGGCCTCCACGTCATGCTGATCGGCTTGAAACAGCCACTTGCCGCAGGCGAAACCTTCCCGATGACCTTGACCTTCGAACAGGCTGGCGAGGTTACGGTCGAAGTTGCCGTTGAGGCCATGGGCAGCGGCCACGGGCACTCCCACAGTCCTGCTGCGACGCAGTAGGAGAAGCAGGTTAAGGCCGGGCAGCGGTCATCGCCGTTGCCCGGCCTTGAGACTTGCTCACTGTCTTTCGTTGAAAAGATCGAGGAGTTGAGCGATTTCGGCGGCATCGCTCAGCATTGAGATTTCGCTGGCAAGTCGCGCAGCGGCCGCGGAATCCAGCCGGCGAACGCGGTCTTTAACCCTGGCGAGGGCTTTAGGACCCATCGAGAGTTCTCGCACGCCCAGCCCGATGAACAGCGGCGTGTAGCGTGGATCGCCGGCCATCTCACCGCAGACCGACACGCTCTTGCCGGCGCGCAGGCCGGCATCGACGGCGAAATGGATCAGCCGAAAAACGGCGGGATGGAGGGGGTTGTAGAGGTAGGCGACTTGCTCCTCACCGCGGTCGATGGCGAGCGTGTACATGATCAGATCGTTGGTGCCGACGGCGAAGAAGTCTGCCTCGCGCGCCAGTGCGTCGGCTGACAGGGCTGCGCCTGGAACTTCGATCATCACGCCCAGCGGTGGCAGGCTCTTGGCCATGCGTACCTTGCGGCGTTTCAGCCGGCGCCAAACCCTCAGGAGGACTTCGCGGGTCGCGCGCAACTCCTCCACACTGGTGATCAGTGGCAGCAGGATGCGGATCGGGCCAACGGCTCCGGCCCGAAGGATCGCCGCCAACTGCGTTTCCAGCAGATCGGGCGCGCGCAGGGAAAGCCGGATGGCCCGCACGCCAAGTGCCGGATTGGCACAAGCCCCGAGGTGGCCGCCCAGGGAAGACGCCAGCTTCTCGCCGCCGATGTCGAGGGTGCGAATGGTGACGGGTCGACCGGCAAGCCCGGCGACCATCTCGCTTAAAATCTCGGTTTGCTCTTCTTCGTCCGGGAGGTCGTCGCGGTTCATGTACAGGAATTCGGTGCGCAGCAGGCCGACGCCTTCGGCCCCGACCGCCGTCGCTTGCCCGACCTCGCGCGGTAACTCCAGGTTCGCCTGCAATTGGACTTGCGTACCGTCTCTGGTTTCCGCCGGTAGCCTGCGCAGGCGCGCGAGGGCCTTGGCTTCCTTGGCTTGGGCCGACTGGCGTTTTCGATAGGCGGCGAGTCGCTTCTTGGTCGGATTGACGATCACCAGGCCTTCGGAACCGTCGACGATCACCATACTGCCGGGGTTGATCCCACCGACCACTCCCGGAGCGCCCAGCACAGCCGGCAGGCCTAGCGAGCGAGCCATGATCGCTGTATGGCCTTCGGCACCGCCCAAAGCGCAGGCAAAACCTGCGACTTTGCCTGGATCCATCAAAGCGGTGTCGGCTGGCGTGATCTCTTCCGCCACCACAATGCTTCCAACATCGAGGTCACCGAAGCCGCTGAAGCCGCGTTGAGTCAGATTCCTCAGAATACGTTGCCCGACCTCGCGCACTTCGCTGGCACGGCTGCGGAGATAGGGATCATCCAGTTCAGCGAAGTCGGCGGCGATCGATTCGATTTCGCGTGCGACTGCGGCCTCGGCGTTGAGGCGCTTGGCGATGCGCGCGACCACGCCTTGAAGCAAGCGGCGGGAGGACAGCATCTGCAAATGCGCCTCCAGCAGGTAGCCAAGCTCCTCGCCCGAGGCGCCATGGAAGTCAGCCGATTTGCGTCGGATCTTTTCGAGTTGCCGAACCGCCTTCGCGATCGCCTTTTGCAGGCGCTCGGTCTCTGCGCCTATCTTAGCGGCTGCCACGCTGTACTCGGGGACGCGCGCGACCTCGCCTTCGCGCAGATGGGCGGGGCCGATTGCTACGCCAGGAGAGACGCCCAGTCCCTCGAATACACGCTCGTCGGTTTCGGTCTTTGCGGCACGCTTAGAACGGCTCGGCTTGCGTGGTTCAGTCTTCATCGAACTTGCGTTCGACCAGCTCGGCCAGCGCCGCCACGGCGGCTTCTGCCTCCGGTCCGCTGGCCGTCACCAGGATTTGGCACCCCGGTGCGGCGGCGAGCATCATCAGGCCCATGATCGAACTGCCGGACACAGCGTTCGATCCTTTGGTTACAATAACCTCGGCATCGAAGTGACCGGCCAGTTTGACGAACTTGGCAGCGGCGCGGGCATGCAGGCCGCGTTGATTGGCGATGGTCACCTGCCGCTCGTTGCCGACATCGCGCGGGACCGGAGTGCAGGGGGCCGTATCGCTCATTCTCTAGCCTTTCTCAGCGTACGGCTTCGCCCGCCAGCAACTGCGACGCGACGTTGATGTACTTACGGCCCGCCTCCTGCGCCTGAGCGACCGCCGCAGCCAAAGTCGCAGTTTGGCGCACGCTGGCCAGTTTGATGAGCATTGGCAGGTTGGCGCCCGCAATTACCTCGACTTTGGCCTGGTCCATCACGGAGATGGCCAAGTTGGAAGGGGTTCCACCGAACATGTCGGTCAGGATCACCACGCCATCCCCTTCGTCGCAGGCCTTGACTTGCGCGATGATCTCGCTGCGCCGGGCCTCCATGTCGTCGTCGGGTCCGATGCAGATCGCCGCGACCTTGGGCTGGGCTCCGACCACGTGTTCCATGGCCGAGATGAACTCCTGGGCTAGGCGACCGTGGGTAACCAAAAGAAGACCGATCATCGGCGAGACTGCCCTAAAAGTGGGAGGCGGAGGCTAGACCCTTTTCCGGTCGGGTGGAACCACCTGATCATTAGAAAAAGGCCACGCTTACGGTGAGAGGCCGGCTATGCCGATTGCGGTTCATGCAGGTCGCTGTCTCACTCGACAGGCGTATCGCGATGTCCGACGGTGACGGCACGGCCTTGGGCCGTCAGCCAGGCACCCAGCTTCTCGGCGACCGCGACCGAGCGGTGTTTGCCGCCGGTGCAGCCGATCGCGATCGTCAGATAGCTTTTGCCTTCGGCTTCGTAGCGGGGCAGCAGCGGATCGATCAGGGCCGTCAGGTTCTTGAAAAAGCTGGCAAAGACCGGATCGCTGGTCACGTAGGCCGCGACTTGCGAATCGCGACCGGTGAGCGGCCGCAACGCCTCGACGTAATGCGGGTTGCGCAGGAAGCGCACATCCAGAACCAAGTCGGCCTCTCGCGGCAGTCCCTGGCGGAAGGAAAACGAGGTGACGAAAACCGCCAGTCCGCTGGTTCCAAGTCCGAAATGGCCGGTCATCAGCCGGCGGACGTCTGCAACGGCCAGGTTGGAGGTGTCGACCACCAAGTCGGCACGGGCTTTCAACGGCGCCGTCATTGTGCGTTCAGCGGCCAAACCGTCCGCCAGAGGACGCTCCTGGGCGAGCGGGTGCCGGCGCCGGGTTTCCGTGAAGCGTCGCTGCAGGACCTCGTCGGCGCAATCCATGAAGACCAGCTTCACCTCCAGAGCCGGCTCCGCGATGAGAGAGTCGAGCTGCTGAAGGAAGGGTTGGGCCGAGAAGTCGCGGTTGCGGATGTCAGCGCCCAGCGCCACCGGGCGATCCAGATGTCCTGCCAGGACGGCGGCGCCGAGGAGGTTCAGCGGCAGGTTGTCGATCGCCTCGTAGCCGATGTCTTCGAGCAACTTAAGCGCTGTGGTTCGCCCGGCACCCGAGAGACCAGTCACCACAACCACCGGCAAAGCCTTCACTTCCCGTGACCCTTGCGGCGGCATGTCGGTAAGGGTCGGGTCGCCGAGCCCAGAGGCTCGGCTCCGGGCTGCGAGGCGCAGCTTGGCCGGAGCAGAGGGTTGGCGGGCATCGAGATGGAGAGCCGGTACGGCCTGCCCCAGCAGCACAACGGAATGCTCCTCCGGCAGGCGGTCGAGCGGGCTACCGCCAGTCAGCTCAATCACCAGGCGGATTTCCGTTTGCGGGGCGCTTGGCACGCCCGCCAAGCCAACGCCACGGACCTCGAGCGTGCCCTCGAGCTGTGCGGGCGCACTGGCCAGTATCCGGCCTCCGTGGAGTTCCAGCTGGGTCTGATCGTCGGCTACCAGGCGTGCACCGTCGTCGATCAGGCGCAGCGCCAGGTCCGATTTGCCGCTGCCGCTGGGCCCGCGCAGCAACACGCCGATGGCACCGTCCGGCGTGTCCAGTTCCACGGCCGTAGCGTGCAGCAGCTCCTGGTCTGGAAATCCGCTCATCTCAGCGTCGCCTTAGGCACACGTCGTTCCGCCCCTTCCATGACCTCAGGCGGCCGGCAGCCGCACCGTGAAGCGGGCGCCGGCGATCTTCCCCTGCTGGAAGCGGTTTTCGGCATATATCACGCCGTCGTGGGCGTCCACGATTTGCTTCGAGATAGAAAGGCCGAGGCCGGAATGGGTGCCGAACTTCTCGCCCTCCGGCCGTTCGCTGTAGAAGCGGTCGAAAATCGCGTCCAGCTTGTCTTGCGGCAGGCCGGGTCCCTCGTCGCTGACGGCAATCTCAACCCAATCGCCGCCTTCGGCGCGCGGGCGGCTGTCGCGCCGGGCCTGCAGGGTGATGGTTCCGCCGGACGGAGAGAAGGAGATGGCATTGGACAGCAGGTTGCGGAAGACCTGCCCTAGCCGCCCCTCCAGCCCTTGGACCTTCAGAGGTCCACGCAGCTGGGTATCGCAAGAGATTTTGATGCCGCGTTCCTCTCCCACCGACTGATAGACGTCTGCAAGCGTGCCGAGCAGGCTGGAGACGTCGACCTCTTCCGCGTCGGCGCGCGCCAGCTCGGCATCCAGCCGCGAGGCGTCCGAGATATCGCTGATCAGGCGGTCGAGGCGCTGCACGTCGTCGACGATGATCGACATCAGCTTCTTCTGCTGTTCGGCGTCTTCGATCCGCGACGCGGTCTCGACCGCACTGCGCAAGCTGGTTAGCGGGTTCTTGATCTCATGGGCAACATCCGCGGCAAAGCCTTCGATCGCCTGCATGCGGGCGTGCAACGCATCCGTCATCTGCTGGAGTGCCTGCGCCAGGTCGCCGATTTCGTCATGCCGGCGGCTGAGGCTGGTGATGAAACCGCGCTGGTTCTTGCTGCCACGCTGCCGTGTGCCGCTGCTGCCGCCGCGCACGCGATCGGCGGCTTCGGCGAGACGGCGGATCGGCAGGGCGATGGTACGGGCCAGGTAGAGCGACAGCAGAACGGTGACCGCCAGGGCGACGCCGAAGACCAATAGGATGTCGTGCCGGCGGTCGCGCACCGCCTGTCCGACGGCGTCGCCGTCCTTGGTCAGCATCAGCGTCCCGAGCACCTGGCGATAGCGCTGCACCGGCACCGCAAAGGACAGTACCATCCGGCCTTCGCCGTCGGCCCGCACACGGCCGGCTGCGTCTCCCGACAGGGCGGCCAGAGCTTCGTCATAGTCCTGTGCGCTCTGGCTGACGGGTTCTTTGTAGGGCGGCAGGCCGTGATCGCCCGGCAGGCCGTAGACCACGCTGTCGTAGAGATCGTCGATCCAGCGCACCAGCGAATTGCCCGTCTCCAAGGGCGGCAGCTCGGTTACCTCGACCTGTCCGCCGGGTCCCTTCAGAACGAAGGAATCGGCGGTCAAGCGGCCGGCACGATCGAAGACCCGCGCCCGCACGGTGCTGCCGGCGAGCAGCAGCCTTACGGTCTGACGGGTGGAGTCCACCAACAGCTGTTGTTCGCCGCTGGCGGCATCGACGACCGCGTCGGAGCCGAGCGCCAGAGCGAAGGTTTCGGCCTGCACCTGCAGGGCCTTCAGCTCCGAATGGATCAGCGACTGGCGATACTGATCGAGGTGCAGCAGCCCCAGCACAGGAATCAGCAGCACCAGCATGTTGAGCGCAAGAACGCGCCGTGTGAGGGGGGAGCGCCACGCCGGTCGCCGCCGGTGCGACGGTGCCTCCGGCGCTTTCGCCTCTCTTGCGGCTGCGGCCGTGTCCCGGTCAGCCTCTGCGGAATCTTGCCCTGGCCGGGTCTTGGCCGGCTGTGCGTCCTCGTAGGCGGGGTCGAAAGGCTCGGCGGTCATGACGGTCGGGACTGGCGTTCCACAAGCCCGTTTCCTCCGGTCGTGTCGGATAAAACGGAGATGTCCTTGGCGGTCGGTTACCCGTCTTTATAGCGGTAACCGACGCCGTAGAGGGTTTCGATTTGCGCGAAATCCTCATCGATCTGTTTGAACTTCTTGCGCAGGCGTTTGATGTGGCTGTCGATGGTGCGGTCGTCGACGTAGATATGCTCGCCATAGGCGGCATCCATCAGCTGGTCGCGATTTTTCACGTGACCGGGCCGCTGGGCCAGGGCTTTCAGGATCAAAAACTCCGTGACCGTCAGATTGACGGGCTCTTCGCGCCAGGTCACCAGATGGCGGCCCGGATCCATCATCAAGCCACCGCGGAGCAGCGGTTGCTCCCGCGGTCCGTCGCCCGTGTCGTCGCGGCTGCTGCGCTCCCGGCGCAGAAGGGCGCGGATTCGTTCGATGAGGAGGCGTTGGGAGAAGGGTTTCTTGATGTAGTCGTCCGCTCCCATGCGCAGGCCGAGAAGCTCGTCGACCTCGTCGTCCTTGGAGGTCAGGAAAATCACCGGCAGGTTGGAGCCTTCGCGCAAGCGGCGCAGCAGCTCCATTCCGTCCATGCGCGGCATCTTGATGTCCAACACCGCCAGGTCCACCGGCTGCGCAGCCAGGCCGCGCAGTGCCTCCGACCCGTCGGTGTAGGTGCGAACCTTGTAGCCTTCGGTCTCCAGCGCCATGGAGATCGAGGTCAGGATGTTCCGGTCGTCGTCGACCAAGGCGATGGTGTGTTGCATCTGCGAGGTTCCGGCCAAGTGAAAAGCAAAGGTGTGACGGTGTTTCGTATCGCTACCCACGCTGGCACCGCATTCGGGCAGTAGCACGGCGATGCGGCGAATTGTGGCAAGTGCTTCTGCCACATTTCGTTCTTGATATGATCAGATATGGGAGAGAGCTTTTGCTTTAGAAAGCGGCCTCGTGACTCTCCAGGAATAGGATGCTGATCCGCGAAGATCCTTGACGGGTCCAGCCTTGCGCGGCCAACTCCCTTCCATGAACGAAGCCTCAAAACGTCCGTCGGATAGGGTGCGCGATTTGCTGCGGCGGGCGGAGACGGCGGCCCTGGCCACCAGCTTGGCGCGCGACGGATCCGGCTGGCCTTATCCCTCGCTGGTGCTGATGACGGTGGACCCTGCCGGCTGCCCGTTGCTGCTGCTCTCCGACTTGGCCGATCACACGGCGAACCTAAAAGCCGATCCACGAGCCGGCTTGCTGGTCAGCGATGTGGCTGGCCTGGCCGATCCCTTGACCGGCGCCCGCGCGGCTGTTCTGGGGCAGCTCGAAGTTGCCCAGGATCCCTTGCTGAAAGCCAGGATTCTCCAACGCCATCCCGGTGCATCCGTCTATGCCGACTTCACGGACTTCAACCTCTATCGTCTGCAGGTCGAACGGGCGCATCTGGTTGCCGGTTTCGGCCAGATTCACTGGATTGAAGGGGCCGACGTCCTGTTGGATATCACGCGGACGGAGGCTTTGGCCGCGGCGGAGGCCGAGATCGTCGCGCACATGAACGAGGATCACGCCGATGCCATCGCTGTCATGGCGGCGCAGCTTCTCGGATTGCCGGGGGACGGCTGGCGGATGACCGGCGTCGACCCCGAGGGCTGCGACTTGCGCCGTGAGGCTGCGCTCGCCCGCCTGGATTTCGTCAAGCCGGTGCAGGATGCCGAGAGCTGTCGTGTCGAATTGGTTCGCCTAACCAAGCAGGCGCGCCGCCGTGCGGCTGAGACCGAACAAGCCGCATCCTAGTCTTCTCGCTGCCTCAAGGCTCTCACGCCGCGGTCCAGCCCGGCGACGGCAAAGTTGCGCGCGACAGTTGGCAGAGCTACACACAGCTGACGCGGTCCAGGGACAAGGGCCGATCAAGCGATGGGGAGATAGCAGGTGGGCACGCAAGGACCGGTCGTATCGCGGCACGGGCTGGAAAGTCTGGGGTTGCGCAATCTGAGGGACGTCTACTGGAATCTGGCAGCGCCAGCGCTCTACGAACAGGCGCTGACGCGCGGTGAAGCCCGACTTGCCGCAGGCGGGCCGCTGGTCGCCCTGACCGGCGAACACACCGGCCGCAGCCCCAAGGACAAATTCATTGTCGAAGAGCCGGAGAGCCGCGACAACGTCTGGTGGGGTGAGGTCAACGTTCCGATGGAACCGGCCCATTTCGGGCGTTTGCTGGCCAAAGCCCGCGCCTACCTGCAAGGCCGCGATCTTTTCGTGCAAGACTGCTTCGCCGGGGCCGATCCGGCCTACCGCTTGCCGGTGCGCATTCTGACCGAGTGCGCCTGGCACAACCTTTTCGCCCGCAACATGTTCATTCAGCCGTCCCACGACGAGCTGGCGGACTTCGATCCTGCGTTCACCGTGCTGCAGGTGCCCGGTCTCCAGGCCGATCCCGAGACCGATGGCACGCGCTCCGAGTGCTTCGTTCTGGTCAGCTTCGCACAGCGGATCGTGCTGATCGGCGGCACCTCCTACGCCGGCGAGATCAAGAAGTCGGTTTTCTCGATTCTGAACTATCTGCTGCCCGAGCGCGGCGTGTTGCCGATGCACTGTTCGGCCAACATCGGCCCCAAAGGCGACACTGCGATCTTCTTCGGCCTGTCGGGAACCGGCAAGACGACCCTGTCGGCCGACGGGTCGCGCACGCTGATCGGCGACGACGAGCATGGCTGGTCGGACACCGGCGTGTTCAACTTCGAGGGCGGCTGCTACGCCAAGGTAATCCGCTTGAGCGCAGAGGCCGAGCCGGAGATCTATGACACGACGCGGCGCTTCGGAACGGTGCTGGAGAACGTGGTGATGGACCCGGATACAGGGGTGCTGGACCTCGACTCCGCTCACTACACGGAGAACACCCGCGCGTCCTATCCCATCGACTTCATTCCGAACGTCAGCGCCGCGGGTCAAGGCGGTTTGCCGAAGAACATCGTGATGCTGACGGCGGATGCCTTCGGCGTGCTGCCGCCGATCAGCCGGTTGACCCCCGAACAGGCGATGTACCATTTCCTGTCAGGCTACACCGCACGTGTAGCCGGTACCGAAAAGGGTTTGGGCAGCGAGCCGACCGCGACCTTCTCCACCTGCTTCGGTGCCCCCTTCATGCCCCGCCATCCCAGCGTCTATGCGCGCATGCTCCGCGATAAGATGCAGGCGGCTGATGCCAATTGCTGGCTGGTCAACACCGGTTGGTCGGGCGGTCAGTACGGCGTCGGCCGGCGCATGGACATCAAGCTGACCCGCGCCATGCTGCGTGCCGCCTTGTCCGGCCAGTTGGACAGCGTGGAGGTCAATGCGCATCCCGACTTCGGCGTGCTGGTGCCGGCGAACTGCCCGGATGTGCCTGGCGAGGTACTGGATCCGCGGGCGACCTGGGGCGACGCGCAGGCCTACGACCGCATCGCGCACGACCTAGTCAAGCGCTTCGAGAGCAATTTCAAGCAGTTCGAGCCCTATGTCGACGAGGGCGTCAGGGCTGCAGGCATTTATCAGGCTGCGGCGGAGTAGCGGTTTAGAACGGCTCCGGCGGGACAAGGCGATCCGTCAGGCGGCCGTCTGTTTCAGGGCCGCTTCGACGAAGTGCAGGCGGTCCTGGCCGTAGAAGAGCTCTCCGTCCACCAGATAGCTCGGCGAACCGATGACGCCGAGTTCCACGGCCTCTCGGGAGTTGGCAACCACCTCGGACTGCGCCGCCTCGCCGAGTGCGACTTCGCGCAGAGCCGGTCCGTCGAAGCCGCAAGTTGCCGCAAGGTCGTCGAGCACGGCCGGGTCGGCAATGTCGCGGTCGTCGCGCCACAGAGCCGCCAGAATCTCGAAAGCCAGGCGATCGAGATCGCCTTTGCCGTCGGCCTCGACTGCCTTCTGCGCCGCGACCACCAGACCGCTCGGTAGTTCCATCGGTCCGTAGTGATTTTTGGGGTCTTCGGGCACAACGGGGATATTTCGCCATCTGGCCCAACGCTGGAAGTCGTCCCAGGCGTGACGCACACGCGCCGGATGGCGATCGGTGAACCAGATCCCACCAGTTTCCGGGACCACGATCGACAGCAGCATGGGTTTGTGCAGCAGGCGTCGCCCGTACTGCTGCGCCAAGCGCGCAATCTCTCGCTGACCCAGATAGGCGAAGGAGCCTCGGACGGAGTAGAAGACGGTGATCGGGTTCAAAGGAGATCCTTGGTTTTCTAAGCTACACCCAGAGGGTCCAGATCGTAGACCACTTCCTCGGTGTAGTGGGGTCCCTCTGCGCCGAGCAGAGAGGAGTAGAGCACGAAGCTCTCGATGGGGAAGGGGCCGATGCGCAGGAGGCTGCGCTCCTCGAGGTAGTGGCCGAGCTTGGGGCCGGGATCGCCCCTGAAGCGGGCGAGAGCGACATGCGGTTTGAATTTGCGGCGTTCGACTGGCAGGCCGGCGCGCATCACGGCGCTCTCGACCTTGGCCTGCAAGTGCAACAAAGCAGGGCTTGGCGCGACACCGGCGTAGAGGGCCCGTACCTTGGCACCGTCGCCGAAAGTGGCGAGACCTTGCAAGGTGAGCTCGAAGCTCGGTGCATCGATGGCCGAAAGCATATCGTCCAGGTCGTGGGCCGCGGCATTGTCGACCTCTCCGATGAAGCGCAAAGTCAGATGCAGATTTTCCGTTGCAACCCAGCGGGCGCCGGGCAGGCCGTTGCCAAGCGCCGTCAGACGCTCGCGCACTTCTTCGGGTAGGCTCAGGGCGACGAACAGGCGCATGACGGAAGCCCTCCCGACGACGCTTGTTAGCTGGGTCGTTTCACGGACCTTCAGATTTCGCTGCAGTTTAGCAGCGACCTCCGGCGCCGCGGCAAGTCCTCACGGCGCTTCGGGACAAGGAGGCACGGGTTTTTTGCTTTGCAGCATAGGCTGCGGCGCCGTAACGTTGCGACAAGATGACAAGTCCGGCGGACGAGACCGGGCAAGGGTGGTTTTCAAGTAAGTCAGGGAAGCGGAACAGCGGTTGATGTCGGACCGCCAGCCGGCGCTGGTCGTCGAGCAGATGTATAAATCCTTCGGCGTGCTGGAGGTACTTAAGGGCGTCTCCATGACGGCGGCGCAGGGGGACGTGATCGCGCTGATCGGGGCCAGCGGATCGGGCAAGTCCACCTTCCTGCGTTGCATCAACCTGCTCGAGATTCCCAACAGCGGTCGGGTCTGGGTCGGTGGCGAGTTGCTGGATGTGCAACACGATCGACGCGGCCGGCCGGTCTACGACCGTTCCCAGGTCGACCGGCTGCGCACGCACCTCGGCATGGTGTTCCAACAGTTCAATCTCTGGACCCACATGACGGTGCTGCAGAACGTGATCGAAGCGCCGGTGCACGTGCTGGGCGTGCCGAAGGAGCAGGCCAAGGCCCGAGCCATGGACCTGCTGGCCAAGGTGGGCATCGCCGAGCGCGCCGACTACTATCCGGCGCATCTTTCCGGCGGGCAGCAGCAGCGCGCCGCGATCGCTCGAGCCTTGGCCATGGAGCCGGACGTGCTGCTGTTCGACGAACCGACGTCCGCACTGGATCCCGAGTTGGTCGGCGAGGTGCTCCGCGTCATGCGGCAACTGGCCGAGGAAGGGCGAACCATGGTTATTGTCACTCACGAAATGGGATTCGCCCGCGAGGTCGCCGACCGGGTGATTTTCCTGCACGAAGGCCGTATCGAAGAGGAGGGACCGCCCGCACAGGTGCTGGTCGAGCCCGCCTCCGATCGCTGCCGTCAATTTCTCGCCTCTCACCTAGCCATGGGCGGATAGGTGACGAAGCCATACCAACGACGCAGAACCACAGGGACAGCTAAAAAGGATCGACACATGCGAACCATCGCATTCACCTTAGCCGCCGTCGCGGCCTTCGGTCTGGCCGCCACGGCCGCTTCCGCCGAGACGGTGCGCATCGGCACCGAAGGCGCCTATCCTCCGTTCAATTTCATGGATGAAAGCGGCCAGTTGCAGGGCTTCGACGTAGACATCGCGAAGGCGCTGTGCGAGACGGCCGAGTTCGAGTGCGAGTTCATCATTCAGGATTGGGACGGTATCATCCCTGGCCTGCTGGCTGAGAAGTACGACGCCATCGTCGCCTCCATGTCGATTACCGAAGAGCGCATGCAGGTCGTCGACTTCACGAACAAGTATTATCAGACTCCGGCCAAATTCGTGCAACGCAAGGGGGCCGGTCACGTCATTGCCGAAGGGGTGAGCGCCGACAGTACGATCGGCAACGTGGACGAGATCTCTTTCGATACGGACGGCCTTGACGGCGTCGTCGTGGGCGTGCAGTCGGCGACGATCCACGAGGCTTTCCTGCAGGACAACTTCGGCGACCTTGTCGAGATCCGCAGCTACGGCTCGCAGGAAGAGGCCAATCTCGACATGGCCTCCGGCCGCGTCGATCTTCTGTTGGCCGATTCCATCGTCCTGGACGAGAGCTTCCTGCAAACCGACGACGGCGCAGACTACGAGTTCGTCGGTCCCGGCTTCACCGATGCCCGCTGGTTCGGTACGGGTGTGGGCATCGCCATTCGCCAGGGAGACGATGCCTTGCGCGATGCTTTCAACGCGGCCATCGAGAAGATTCGCGCTGACGGTACCTACCAGCAGATTGCCGACCAGTACTTCGACTTCGATGTCTACGGCGCGGAATAGTTCGCCGAGATAAAAGACCGGAGCCGCCCCTCGTTCAGCGATCGCGGTCGCTGCGTGGGGCGGCTCTGGACCGGGTTCCCGCCATGTCGAGTGATGGGAATCAAAGCGTGCCGGGGGCAGGATGGAGAGCATTGCAGCGCTGGAGGCGCGGGGCCTGACCCTGATCGACGGGCTGCAGATGACGCTGCTTGTCGGGCTTGTCTCCATGGCGTTGGCGATGGTGTTCGGCTTGATCGCCGCCTGGGCCAAACTGAGCCAAGTGCGGACAATAGTCTTCATTGCGGACACCTACACCACTGTGATCCGCGGTGTGCCGGAACTCGTTTTGATTTTGCTGATCTACTATGGCGTTCCGACGTTGCTGCAGAATTCGGTGCGTCAGTGGGGGCCGGCCTTCGCGGATTTCCGACTGAATCTCGACCCCTTCGCAGCCGGCACCATCACCTTGGGATTCATCTACGGTGCTTTCGCCGCAGAGGTTTTCCGCGGCGCCGTCTTAGCGGTGCCGCGTGGGCAGATCGAAGCAGCCGTGGCCAGCGGTATGAGCCGTGTGTTGCTGTTCCGCCGGATTCTGTTTCCGCAGTTGATGCGCTATGCCCTGCCAGGCCTCGGCAATGTCTGGATGGTGCTGATCAAGGCAACGGCGTTGATGTCCGTGATTCAGCTCGAGGAGTTGATGCGCAAGGCCGAGATCGCGGCCGGGGCCACGCGCATGCCCTTCACCTTCTTCCTGGCTGCCGCCTTGCTCTTTCTTGGCATCACGGCCGTCTCGATCCTGGTTCAGAGTCGGCTGGAACGCTGGGCAAATCGCGGCGTACGCCGGGTCTGAGAAGGGGGCTAGATGAATTTCGAGATCGTCTGGGATACGCTGCCCCGCTTCTTTAGCGGCGCACTCCTGACCATCGAAATCACCGCCGTGTCGGTGGTGATCGGTCTTCTTCTGGCGGTGCCGCTGGCGATCTTTCGGGTCAGTCGCAACCCCTTGCTGTCCTGGCCGGTACAGAGCTTCACATTCTTCTTCCGGGGGACGCCGCTGCTTGTGCAGCTCTTTCTCGTCTACTACGGAGCCGGGCAGTTTTCCGATACGTTGCGCTCAGTCGGACTTTGGTTTCTCTTTCGCGACCCCTGGTTCTGCGGTGTCTTGACCTTAACGCTCAACACGGCGGCCTATACCTGCGAGATCCTGCGTGGCGGCATTCAGGCCGTGCCGCACGGTGAGGTCGAGGCAGCACGCGCCTTCGGGATGTCCGGTGCCAAGCTCTACCGACGAATCATTTTGCCCAAGGCGGCGCGTATCGCCTTGCCGGCCTACAGCAATGAAGTGATTTTTCTGCTGCAGGCGACCTCTCTGGTATCGCTGATCACGCTGATGGACATCACGGGTGTCGCTTCGCGTGTGGCCGCACGCTCCTTCGCCTTCTACGAGCTCTACCTGACGGCGGCGATTTTCTACCTGGTCATCGTCTATGGCCTGCAGGGCGTGTTCCGTCGGGTCGAGCGGCGTCTGTCAAGCCACCTGCGCGACCGCCCGGACACAGAGCCCGCCGCCTTGCGAGGCTGAACAGCCGGTCTTTGCCTGTCGTGGTTTTTGCTCGCGGACCGCAGGCAAAGCTGCCTTGCGTTCCCATCGCTTGTCATGAGAGGGCCTGACGAACCAGTTTTGCGTCTCAGCCCCAACAGGTAAGGAGCGAAGCCCTTGTCCAACACTGCCTCCGACTCCGCCGTACGCGCTGCTTTCCGGCAGCAGGCCGAAGCCTGCCGCACGCTTGGCTCGCCTTTCACCGCGCGCCTCTGCGCGTTGGCCGCAGATCGGTTGACAGTGGATCATGGGCGGGCGGCGACGCAGGTATTGGCTTGGCCAGGCGATCCCAGCCCGCGCGGCCAGGCTGTTCCGCTGCGTCTAATGGGTGCGCTTCATGCCTTGGTTCTCAGCGGTCGATCGTCTGACCTCGCGGGCGTCTATCCACCGCATGAGACAGCCGATGACGAACTCCTTTGGCAGGCAGTAACGGGTGCTCTGGCCGAGCATGACGATTGGATTCTCGCTTGGCTCGCGTCTCCGCCCCAAACGAACGAGGTGCAGCGCGCCAGCGGTCTTTATGCCGGTCTGTCTTATCTGGCCGAGCGTTTCGGCTTGCCTCTGGTGCTGTCGGAGGTCGGAAGCTCAGCCGGATTGAATCTCAATATGGCTCTCTACGGCTATCGTTTTGCAGGGCAGGCCCTCGGTGCGCTCGAGAGCTCGCTGCAGCTTGTGCCCGAATGGCGAGGGGCGCCACCGCCGGCAGATTCGGTCAAGGTGCTTGAGCGAGAGGGGTGCGACCTCAATCCGCTCGATCCGGGCAGTCCCGAACATCGCCTGAGGCTGCAGGCATTTCTTTGGCCGGACCAACGGGACCGCTTAACTCGCTTGCGGGCAGCGCTCGACCTTGCCGTCGCCCAGCCGCCGCCGGTGGTGCAGGCGGATGCGGTCGAATGGATCTCCGGCCGCCTCGCAGAAGCTCGGCCAGGTCGCTGTCATGTGATCTTCCATAGCATCGTGCTGCAGTACTTTCCCGAAACGGCGCGCACCGCCTTCGCCGAGCGGATCGACCGCGCTCTGACTGAGGCGCCCTCCGACGCGCCGGTTGCCTGGCTGCAGATGGAGAGTGACAAGCAAAGACCTGGCGCGGCCCTGATCTTGAAAAGCAGTGATGAGCCCGCCCCTAGACTGCTCGCTCGCGTCGACTTCCACGGCCGCTGGGTGGAGTGGGGAGGTTAGCTGGGGGGCAGGCTCGACAGCCAAGTGCCCCGACTCTCAAGACGCCTGTGCCGTCCCGGCTAGGACCGTAGCAGCAATGGCGCCTGGGCCATTGAGCGCGGGACCAAGTCTGTCACGGCGCATTCAAGATCGTGGAGGCTGATGGGTTTCTGCAGCACGCGGTCGGCCCCCAGCTTGCCCGCATACTCTAGAAAGGACATGTCGCCGGTGACACCACCGCCCGACATGGCAATGATCGGAAGGGCGGCGTTCAGGCGGCGGATGTCATGAATCGTTTCGAGGCCTTCCTTGTTGGGCATCAGAATGTCGGTAATCACCAACAGCGGTTCTTCGGCCTCCAGTTTAGCGATGCCGGCCGCGCCGTCCTCCGCCTCGCGCACCTGGTAGCCGAGCTTCTCCAGCATCGCACGCAGCGTTTGTCGTAGCAGACTGTCGTCATCGATTATGAGGATCGCCATCACGCACGCTTCCTCAGTTGACCAGGCCGCGGTATCGACCGCGTCTCATGACCGCGTTCGTCCGCAAAGTGCCGATGTCCTTTATGCAAAGTCATGGCTGATGCCTCTTCCGTACCGTCCTATTCACTGGCGCTCACGACAGTCTCGTCATGCCGGGTCGCCATCTTTTCACTCAAGGCTTGCCGGAGTTTGTGAGCCAAGTCGTCGCGCCGATAGGGTTTGGTCACGAGATTCTTAGCTGCCTTGACCTCGCCTTGGCGGAGGACGGCGGCTTCTGCGTAGCCGGTTGCGTAGACAACTGGCAGATCGGGCCTGAGCTTCCGTGCCGCCTTGGCAACCTGGGTGCCGTCCATGCCGCCTGGCATCACGATATCGGTAAACAGAATGTCGATGTCGCAGTGATTCTCGAGCAGAAGCAACGCTTCCGAGCCGTTGGTTGCCTCAAGCACGGTATAGCCGAGATTATGGAGTAAGGAGACAGCGACTTTGCGTACGTCTGCATGATCCTCAACGACCAGAACGGTTTCGCTACCGCCATCGACTTCCCGATCGACCTTAGTCATGGCTTCACTGTCCGAGACAGTAGAACCATCTACCGGCAGATAGAGACTAACTGTCGTGCCGCGACCAACTTCGCTGTAGATCCGGACGTGCCCGCCAGACTGCTTCATGAAGCCATAGACCATGCTGAGCCCGAGACCGCTGCCTTTGCCGATTTCCTTGGTTGTGAAGAAGGGCTCAAAGACTTTGTCTATCTCCTCCGGCGGGATGCCGGTGCCATCGTCGGTGACTGAGAGCACAACGTAGTCCCCCGGTGTCACCTCGTGTTCTCGCAGTGCGTAGTCTTCATCGAGTTGGGCGTATGCTGTCTCAATTGTTAGCTTGCCGCCCTGAGGCATCGCGTCGCGGGCATTCACCGCAAGATTCAGGAGCGTCGATTCGAGCTGATTTGGATCTGTCTTCACGCGAGGGATCTCCTCGCCAAGCCGACATTCCAAGGCGATGGACTCGCCAAGCGTACGGGTTAGGAGATCGCTGAGTTCCTGAATCAAAGGGTTGGGGTCAACGGCGTGCGTCTCCAGTGTTTGACGTCGTGAAAAGGCGAGCAAACGGCGGTTCAGTTCCGCGCCGCGATCGACGGCGTCAAGTGCCGCCTTAATTCGAACTGCGGCTTCGTCGTGATCGCCGATCAAGAGCTCGAGCAACTCGAGATTGCCCATGACAACACCGAGGAGGTTGTTGAAGTCGTGCGCCAGGCCGCCTGTCAACTGACCTACGGACTCCATCTTTTGCGCTTGGACCAACTGGCGTTCCACGGCCTTCCGCTTGGTGATGTCGGTGAGGACAGCCATAGAACGCTTGAACGCACCGGCTTCCTCGTATTCGGCGACGGCGGAGAGGAGAACGTCCAGAACCTCACCGGACTTGGTAACGATCTGATACTCAAGGTCTTTGCAGACACCGTTCTTCAAGAACTCAGGTACTGCTTTAGTAATTGCCTTATGCGCGGACTGAGGAGTCATGAGATCGGTGATCTTCGTCCCGAGCACCTCCTCACGGTTGAAGCCGAGTTTATCGAGCCAGAAGTCGCTGACGCTGACGATGCGTCCATCGGCATCGATGGAATGCAGCATGACAGGCGTCTTTGTGTAGAGAGAACGGAAGCGTTCTTCGCTGGCGCGCACTCGCTCCTCGGCGCGTTTTTCGGCGGTGATGTCGGAAGCGGCTACGAAGACAAAACGTTTCCCGGTTTCGGGGTCGGTATAGGGCACTTTATCCGTTCGTACCCAGGCGTGCTCCCCATTTCGGGGCGTGTACTCCTCAACAATGCCTAGCTTCGGTTTGCCGGAATGAAGCACCTCTAAATCGTCGTTGTGATACTTCTCCGCGGTTTCCGGAAAGAGCTCATAGGTATCGGCCCCTTCGGCTTGCGCGACGGTCAGACCGATAGAGCGTGCTGCAGGCTCGTTAAGTCGTAGGATCCGATTCTTGTCGTCCTTGTAAAAGATCCGGGTCGGAATGTTGTTGAGAATCAGCTCAAGCTGATCCTGGTTGGTGCGTAGTTCAATCTCGGCCCGTTTGCGATCGGTGATATCTAGAGCCATGGCGACGAGGCCTCTGACTCTGCCCATTTCATCACGATCGGGTACGTGAAGCCCTTGGACATGGCGCGTCACGCCATCGGGGTATGACAAGCTTGTTTCGAATTTGGAATGTCGCCCCTGATTTGCATCTTGCAGATAGGGCTTCAGGCGATCGAAGTTCTCCCGGCCCAAAACCTCCTCGACGGAACGGCCGATGAGATTCTTCTGAGCTTCGCCGTACCAAACCGCGCCGGTTTGATTGATGAAGCGGTAGCGAAAATCCAGATCTATATAGACGATCAGAGCGGGCAGATTGTCGGTGATCAGGCGCAGGTGTTCTTCGCGATGCTGCAGCTCCTCGGTAGCTGCGGCAACCGCGGCTTCTAAGGATTGCTCGGCCAGCTTCTGCTCGGTGATGTCGGTCCAAAAGCCGACGACGTTGTCGGGCGTTCCATCGGCCTTGCGCTTGAGCTTCAGTTGGTCCCGCATCCAGCGATAGGACCCGTCGGCATGTCGCAGCCGATACTCCTGCTCCAGGTAGTCTCTATCGGACAGCTGCGGAAGCTCGGCGAAGATCCGATCCCGATCCCCTGGGTGAATCAGCTTTCTCAAGAAACCGGGGTCGTTGGTGAAGGTCTCCGGTCGATGACCGATCTGAAGCTCGATGTTAGGGTCGACATAGAGCGGTGCGAAGTCGCCGCCAGCTTCACGGTTGTAGAAGGCGCCGCCCGCTGCGGAAATCAGGAAAGCCCTGTCCTCGGACGTGCTGTGGAGCTGTCGCTCCATCGCGAGCCGCGCCCGGAGATGATGTCGAACTTCTCGCCAGCGCCGCCAGGCGAACCAAGAGCTGACGAAGCCGAGAACGGCGATCGCCATGATGACTTCATCCAGGTCCCAATCTTCGTGCTGCCGGGAAAACTCATAGATCGCTTCGAAAGCGTCGAGCGAAACCAGCGTCGCTACCAGCAGAACAGCGAAGAGGATCGCCACCACCAGATCTCGGATCCAGGCGTCGTGACCACTCAGCTGCGCCGGCAACTGCTTTTCGAGGGCGGCTGGCGCAGCGACGTGATGTCTGAGGCGGCGGCTCACAGGGCGACCTCGTCTGCGCAGTCTGGTTTGCGATAGGTTTGGCAGACGATGGCGTCGCTTCGCAGCTGACTGGCCCGTCTGTTTTTGAGAGCGAGAGCGCAGAGCAAAACAATCATTACGGTATAGTATGGCTGCGATGAGCGTTTCCTCGGATTTCCCGAGGCTCGAGACGGCCTGTCAACAGTAGGCGATGGTGGTTAAGGCCGCATTAAAAAACTTGTGATTTACTTAAAGATATGTAGCGAAGATCGCTCATTTCCTCTCACTTTATGACGGAGTGCAAATGAATTTCAATATTTCTAAATAAAAATGTCTTAGCGCTCGCCTATTCTATTTAAAATAGAGTCAAGTCGTGTGGCGCCACTCCAGGCCCGTTGACGTAGAGCTAGCTAGAGAGGTTTTGGGGCAGAGGTTGACACGCTAGAGCGGCAGCAAGGTCAGGATCAATCGGGACTGCTGTACTTCCGTGGGGACAAGAGCGAGATGTCGATCACTCTTTGGTCCTCGTCAGCATGCGGTCACGGGCTTGCCGCCGAGGAGCATTACTATACATCATATCACTCTATAAATTTGTGATTCTGAGGGGGATCGCTCATGTATGTGATTAAGCGTTTCGCTACGGCACTTGCCGTGTTTTTCGTCGCCTCTGGACCGGCCCTCGCGGAGGGTGATGCCGCTGCGGGCGAGAAGGTGTTCGCCAAGTGCAAGGCATGCCACACCATTGAAGAGGGCGGCCCAGCCCGCGTCGGTCCGAATCTCTATGGTGTCTACGGCCGTCAAGCAGGCACGAACGAGGACTTTGCTGCCCGCTACTCCAAGGGTCTGAAAGAGGCCGGCTTCACTTGGAGCGACGAGACACTTCCGAGCTACCTAACCAATCCCCGAGAGGTGATTCAGGGCAGCCGCATGGCATTCCAGCTCCGTAACGAACAGGAAGTCGTCGACGTGATCGCCTACCTCAAGAGTCAAGGCGGGGAGTAGCGATCGAACTCCTCTTGGCCGGTCACCTCCAACCTCGCTGGGGATGACCACGCACTGTCGCTTATCCATGGATTTGGCGATGGCGAACGCGGTGAGAGCTAAAACCGCACTTCGAAGCGGCAGGACTCCGCGCCGGCCGCTTTGCAGTCGGTCTCGATCGCGTAAGCATCGGGGCTGACGAGCACGCGGAACAGCCGTTCGAAGGTAGCCGTGTAGTAGTCGCAAACGGGACCGTTCGACTCGATACCGCGGCTGAGCGGACAGTCGCTGATCGAGAGCCGGGTGGGTCGTCCGCCTCGGCCGATGAAGCGTCCGCTGCCGGCAAACGTCCAGGAATGACGTCCAATCGCTCCGACCAGCAGGTGCGACGCAAGGCGCCTCGGCATCAGCTTCAGCAGGATCTGTGCGGTGCGTGGAATGCGGTGCGCCAAGAGGTAGTCGGCAGTGCGCCGCCCGGCATCCCGTGAAAGAAGTTCCGCCTTGCGCAGCCCCAACCGCCGACGCAGAGCATGGTGCAGACGGATCGCCTCGGTCTCCAAAACCAGCGACGTGGGTAGCTGTTCAAGGTAACGCGATAGACCGGCTTCGGCGAAAACGGCTGCAGTTTCGTCTTTCCCGAAGGCATTCTCCAAGGCACTGGCTACTTGTATCAGGGCGTTCGGGCCTATCCGGGCGCCGGCATGAGCTGCTGCAGGCGAGCAGAAAGGGCCGATTTCGGCAGGCTCAAACGAAGGCGCCGGGTTGGGGGCGGCATCCGGCAAATCACGCGCGAGACTTTCTGGCATGGTCGTCACTCCGCGGGACCGGCGAGAACGCCCGAGCTGTTGTGTGCGCTGGCCATTTCCGCTTCGCTCAGCTGCTGCTTGCCACCGCCACAGGCCATTGCTTGCGCAGCACTTGCCGCCTCGCGTCGTTTACGCGCGCGTGTCGCTTCTGCGTCTGCGCGCTTGCGGCTTGCATCCTGGACGGCACGCCATTCGGCTGCGCCAGGCACGGTACTCTCGACCGGCTTGAGTGTCTCATGCCCCCGGTTTTCGTCAAAACCGAAGTCGACCGACGTCTTCGACTGCGGCCCCCAGTAGCCGACGCGACCGAGATCGTAGAACGTGCGCTGCACGCCTGACTTCAGGAAGGCCTTAAGGCAGTTGAGCATGTAGTTGCGCTTCTTGCGGTCGCGGATCCAGGGATACTCCAGGAAGGACTTGCGCATGTAGAAGCGCCGATAGTTGTTCATCACCCGGTCGAGCAGGTCCTCGCGCTCGAGAGCTTCCGGTTTGATGATCGGCGTCACGAAGTTGTACTTCTCGTAGTCGAAGATTTCGACTTTGTCGCCCAGCTCCTGGAAGAGGTCGGAGAAGGGCCAGGGGGTGTACATCGCCCAGTTGGCCATGTCAGGTTTCCAATCGAGCGCCATACGATAAGTCTCTTCCAGCGTCTCGGCGGTTTCGTTCTCCAGGCCGACAATGAACTGGGCCTCAGCCACGATGCCGTGTTGGCGCAGCAGCTCGATGGCCTTCTTGTTTTCGGCGACGGTCGTCTCTTTGTTGAAGCGGTCGAGCTTAAGCTGGGCCGCTGCCTCGGTGCCGAGGGAGACATGAATCAGACCGGCGCGGCGGTAGAGTGGGAGATACTCTTCATCACGCAGGATGTCTGTGACACGGGTATTGATACCCCAGAGCACCGGCAGATCGCGGCGCACCAGCTCTTCACAGAATTCGATGAACTTCCTGCGGTGAATGGTCGGCTCTTCGTCGGCCAGGATGAAGAAGCCGACGTCGTGATCGCGGACCAGGGTCTCGATCTCGTCGACCACCTTCTTCGGCTCGCGCACGCGATAGTTTCGCCAGAACTTCCACTGGCTACAGAAGCTGCAGGTGAAGGGGCAGCCACGTGCCATGTTGGGGATCGCCACCCGCGTGCCGGTGGGAATGTAGACGTACTTGTCCCATTCCAGCACGCCCCAGTCCGGCTGAATCTTCTCGAGGTCCTCGACCGGAGGTTCGGCTGGCGTGGCAACGATTTTGCCGCCTTCCGCGAAGGCGATGCCGCGAACCTGACGGGCGTCGGTCGGCCAGCGGCCTGCCTCGACTGTTCGCGCGAGAGTCTGGATCACGGCCTCGCCTTCGCCGCGTGCGATTACATCGATCCAGGGCGCCTCGCTCAAGACTTGTTGATACATGAAGGTGGCATGAATGCCGCCCAGCACCGTGACACAGTCGGGGTGCAGGTCTTTGGCGATCTGGAGCGCCCGCTCGGCCTTGTAGATCGACGGGGTGATGGCAGTGGCGCCGACCAGATCGGGTTTCTCTTCCGCCAGCAACGCCCGCAGCTGCTCGTCCGACAAGTCGTTCGTCATGGCATCGATGAAGCGGATGTCGTCGTAACCCATCGCCCGCAAGGCGCCAGTGAGATACGCAGCCCAGGCAGGCGGCCAGTTGCCGGCGATCTCCGCCCCGCCGGAATGATAATTCGGATGGATCAGAACGATACGCATGGGCCAGACCTCCCCTTCTGCGGAATCCCGCTACGGACTGTCTGACTTGCTTAACATTCGAATCGTCAATTCACATTGACATGTGTCAGAAAGAGAAAAAGTAAGGGGCCGCCAGGCGAAGTCCGGCGACCCCTAAGTCAGCGGCGCGGTGGGGTGTGCGCCGCAAGACTGCCGACCGCGACAGCTACGCTGACATCGCTTACTCCGCCGCGGCTCTGGAGATCAGGTTCAGCTCTCTCCAGATTGTTGTTAGCGCTGTTATGAGGTGGTCGATGTCTTGGTTGCTG
>JBQLZH010000016.1:0-69917 GCA_052168175.1 Kiloniellales bacterium | reverse complement strand
GCAAGCGGTCGATGACGCCCTCGCCCCGGCCAGCATCGACGAAGACCGCATCGGCGGAGACATCCTGAATCTTCTGCGCCACCCTCGCCGCCAGGCTCATGTTGTCGAGGTCCTGAAAGGCCACCAGTTCCCGGCACCAAAGGCCCTGGCGAACACAGATGCTCGACCGATCATCGCCATACCGCGCCACGTCGACGCCCAGCACGACGGGCAGCCCCGCAACCTCGTCCTGCCGCAGATGCCGGGCCATCGCCTCGATGACCAAGTCGAGCGGAATCAGCACGTTGTCGCTGGCCGCCTGCCAGTCGCAGAGAAACTCCTGCCGGTACTGGGCATCGGACATGGTGGCCCGCGCCTGCCGCAGCTCCTCGGCATCGACGGCGCCGGTATCGTCCGCCGTGTAGAGCGCTCCATACCAAGCCGGGTCGGTGCCCTTGACCGCGTAGTGGTAGAGATCGTGAAACAGGTTCAAACCCTTCGGCGTGCCGATGAAGAGACACCAGCCCCGGCGGTCAGCCAGAGCCGGGCGGATCACCTCGCCCCAGGTCTCCGGGCGCATGTCGGCGACCTCGTCCAACACCACGCCGTCGAAGTAGAGACCGCGTAAGGCGTCCGGGTTGTCCGCGCCGTAGAGCCGTATCCGCGCCCCATTGGGCAGCGTCACTTGCAGGTCTTGTTCGTGGTACTGCACACCCGGAATCGGTCGGGTGAACTGTTTGGCGTAGTCCCAAGCGATTTGCTTGGCCTGCCGCAGATAGGGCGCGAGATAGGCAAATCGTGGGTTCGGCTTCTCACACCGCAGAGCCGCGTCGATCAGAGCGTTGACCGCAAGGACCGTCTTGCCTGCTCGTCTGTGAAGCGCCAGCACCGAGAAGCGGCGCAGCGCGTTGTGGATGTCCCGTTGATACCAGCGGGGCCGGTACCCCGTCGCAGTCCGCTCAATCCGCATCCGGTGTGCGGTCGATGCCGGTGTCGACCAGGACGCGGACCGGATTGTCAGGATCGCCGGAGTGCTGCACCTTGTCGCCGTACTTCTTGGGCTTGAGCTTCGACATCAGCCACTTGCGCGAGTCCACGCGGAGCCGGCTGCGTTGGATATGCTCGCCGTTGACCTGCCAGCCCTCGTTGTTGTCGTCGTTACGCTCCATCCAGTCATTCGAAGCGTTATCGGATATCTCTAGAATCTCTTCGGCCATCAGATCGGCCTGAGCTTCTCGCGCGCGTGCGTACTGCGCGGAAAAACCCTCGCGATCATCAATGACCCATTGCCGGACGGTGCTCTCAGGCGGCATGTCGTCGGAACCGCAGATCTCGCGGAGGCTTATCCCTTCCGCCAAACGCTCACAAATCTTCGCCGCCAGCTTGTCGCTGTACTTGGTGGGGCGACCGGCTGGCATGGTAACTTACGCCCCGGTCAGGATCAGCCCGGCGAAGAGCGCCGCGACCAGAGCCACGGCAACCCAGAAGCCGGTAGAACGCAGAGCGGCAGACGCGCGCGCCTTCTTGCCGAAGTCCTTCATCTCGCCGATTTGCTCGGCGGCCTTGTCTTGGAGCTTGTCCATGGTGGCTGTCTCCGAACACAAAAAGAGCCGCGTCGGCTGATCCGAGCGGCTTGGTCTGGGCGCACTTCTCCCGACCCAAATATCGCCCTTTTGAGATTCGCGGTCAAGAGCAAACTATTCTCTTTTCCCCAGACCAGACTACGCCATTGACACACCTACGCCACTGGCTTATATTGAGGTCATGGGAAGGCCGCTGCACACCATTGTTGAAACCGCCGTGTTCTCGCGCGCCGCTGCCAGCGCCGGTATGACCGAGGGCGATGTCGAAGCGCTCAAGGAAAGCTTGGCGGAAACCCCTGAGCAGGGCGACCTTGTGCAGGGCTCTGGCGGCATTCGCAAGGTTCGCGTAGCTGGACGCGGCAAGGGCAAGTCAGGCGGCTATCGGGTGCTGACAGCCTATCTCGGCAGCGATTACCCGCTCATCCTGCTCGGCGCGCTCAGCAAGGGCGACCGTGCCAATTTTGCGAAGTCCGAGATTGCGACGCTTCGCGACATGATCGAGCAGTTCAAAAGCCAAATCGGCAAAGCTAGGAGGACAAAATGAGCAAGTCCGGACAGATGGCAATCCAGGGCCTCAAGGAAGGGTTGGCGTTTCTCTCGGGTGAAGATGTTCCGGGCCTCGTCGTGCACATCCCGGAAGAAGTCGACGCGGCCAAGATACGCAAGCGTGCCGGGCTGTCTCAGGAGAAGTTCGCCCGGCGCATCGGCGTCAGTGTGGCGACCCTGCGGCAGTGGGAGCAAGGCCGGCGGGTGCCGACGGGACCGGCAAGAGTCTTGCTTGCGATGCTCGCCAAGAATCCGCGCGTGGTCGAGGAGACGTTAAATGCAGCCTGATCCGTGGCCAACGGAAGGACCAAGTATTCTGGTAATACTGCTGTTTCTTGCCGGCGTCGCAGTCTTCCTGCTGTGGTGCCTGCTCGTAGTGGGGGTTATTGGCGCCCTGATGAACCCAGAGGACAGCATTCTCCTGAATCTGTGGAGAGGCGTGCGTGAGTGCCTCGCCTAGCCCTCCCACACCCCCGCGAACGACAGCAGAAGCGCATCCCCCCTCTCCCGCGTCATAGCGACGGACAGCCCGACCTTGCGGGCAATCACGTCGTAGCGGAGTCCGTAGCCGAGGCCGGACAGAATGCGGCGATCAGCCGGCGCCAGCGTCAGCAGGTATTGCGCCATGCGGTCGATCTCAGCGATTTCACGCGCGCTCGGGATCGCCGGCACCACTGGCGTGTCACTCCAGCCGTATGACTCGCGGGCCTCCCGAATCGCTTCGGGCATCGCCGTGCCATATCCGGCGGGGAAGAGACCGTCGGCGGGCAGCCTGTCCAGCGCGTCGAACAGTCGGATCAACACGGCCAAGGCCTCGCGCTGTACCCGCCGCCGCCCGTCCGGTGCGGCCTCGGCTGCCCGAGCCACCGCCCGCCAGCGGCCAGTCTCCCTATCCCCGTCCTTGCGGGGCCAGGTACAGCGCCCAGCCTCTCTGCCCGTAAGGTCCATCCGTGAGCCGCTGTCTGGCAGCGTCGGGGCGTCCATCAGGCCGCGCCCGCCGATGTAGAGTTGCTGGGTCATGTCTCGTCCCTTGGCCATAGGATGTCCGACATTTCAGAAATCCGCTCGCGAGCCGCCTTGTCGCGTCTGATCTGCATACGCTGGCGTGCAGACGGCGACAGCGACCGCAAGCAATGAATGTCCGGGTCGCAGCCGTCCAGGCGATGCAGCGCCATGAGGCGAATCGTATCGGCCTTGTTCTCTCTGGCCCTCAAGAGTGCATTGAACGCTTTTTTTGAGAGCTTGTGGGTCCAAGAGTCGCAGCTTTGCGAGCCAATCGCTGAATCCGAGACAACGCCGAAGCTCACGTTTTGCGCGACCTGTTCCGAGACGACATGCGGCAGTGCTGGGGCAACGGCCGCAGCCTTACCCATGAAGCTGAGGAAAGCGCGGCGGCCTCTCATCACCCCTGCCCTCCTTCGGCTTGCGGTGGAACTTGAAGCACCGGCACGCCGGCAAGCTGCGCTTTGCGCACCATGTCGGCCATGCCGCGTCCGCCTGGAAACGCAACGACCAGATCAGGCTTGCCGTCTCGCAACATCTGGCTATTTCGCAAAGCGCCTGCAGCCTTGCCGTGTCTCGCCCAATCCGCGGCGAAAGGCGCGTGCAAGCGCCCGTTATCTAGAGCCCAGATCATGCCGTGGCGATCGGCACCCCGAGCTGCGCCGTGGACTACGCAGTCAATCGGCGTGTCTGCGTCCAGCTCGTGAAGCGTCTTCCAGACGTGATCGCTGTCTCGGTAGTTGCGTCCGCCGCAGACCAGCACCCTCATTCCCCCGCTCCTTCGGCTTGGTGGCTGGGCATGCGGCAGCGTGGGGAGATGCAGGCGTCTGGCTTGGCCTCGTCGGATTTCCAGCTCAAGCCGTGACAGGTGCAGACGCGCCGCGCCTTGAGTTTGACGGCGAGAGGGTCAGCGGGCGGGTCAGAGGCTTGAGGCTGCACCGCCCGTTTGGCATCAGCCGGCGCCTTCAAGCCGGTAGCTTTCCACACCTCGCGCGAGTCATGCGAAACGCGGCCATCGCCCAGATCGACGCCTCGGCATTCGAGCATCGCCTTGACCAGCCGGTACGACGATGCCCGCAATACCTTGTGCTTGTGGAGGCTGCAGCGATGCAGGAAGTCCTTTGCATCGGCCAGGGAGACAGGCCCCATGTTGTGCCGGTCCTCCGGTTCCTCGGGAGCCTTGGGCAAGTCTCCAACCGGCGGCGGTTCGCCCAACGCCTCGGCTAGCAGGGCGCGCGTCTTTTGCAGCTGCCGCTCTTCATGCGGCCACCACATGCTGCCGTACTGTTGCTTGCGGCGCTCCATGCCTTCGACGTGGCGCTTGAGGCGAGCAATGCGCTTGCCCGTCGAATTCGAGCGTGACTCGCCCCGGTCGTCGCTCTGCAGGGCCACACCCTCGGATGCAGCCTGGATCGCAGCCTTGTAGTCCGGTGCGTCGGGCCACGTCGCAAAGCGGTGATTGTCCACGAGATGCTCGCGCGCCCTGCCGAGAACGTGGATCAGCACATCACGCGGCGCGTCCGGAAGGTGCCGGTTGCAGCTCTCTGCCAGCTCCTTGACGTAGACCTGCATTCGCGCCTCACTGCCCGCCAGATGCTTCGGCGGAGATTTCATCGCCGTCATCGTGTTCAGCAGTTCCGAGCGGATCAGAGCCTTGCGCTCTTCGAAGTTCGGGGTTGTCATCAGGCGGTTTCCAGCAGTCTGAGGGCGATATCCGTGGCATCGACTTGCCGCTGCTCGTTGGTCAGCGCTTGGGTAATCCAGGGGATCGGATCGACCGGGCTTGCTCGCGCTGCACCGCAGAGCACTTCGAACACCCGACCGTCGCCGTGGTCGCGGCACCACTTGCCGACCAGCGGTCGCAGTTTCGCTTCCGGCTTGCCGGACTTCTCAGCCAGCCATGCGAGGCCTCTCCCGAAAACCTCAGCCTTCAAATCGGGCGAAGCAGCGGGAGGCGCCGGCTCGTCCGGCGCTCGTTCCGAAGGAACGGTATTTGTTTCTGTTGTTGGTGGTTGATGGTTGGTGGTTGCAGGCAGGTTTTCGTCAGAAAAACCGCTTGGTTTCTCTAAGTTGCTGTTTTCTTTGCGAGGCCGCCCCCCTTTGGACCCGTTTTCGCGATACTTTGCTATACGGTCTGAGGCACGTTTAACCTCACTTTGCATCCGCTTTTGGGACAGTTTGCCTCCGCTTTGATGCAGCTTTTCTGCTTCGATCAGACGGGCAATCGACGCGGAAACGTCCCGCGTTTTCGTCCTCTTCTGGAACAGGCTCGACAGCCATTCGGGATCATTGTCGATGGGTCCACCACGGCTCGCGATCAGCGTGCAGACCATCCAATAGATTCCGAAGTCGAAGACGGACAGCTTACCGGCGACACCGGAAATCAATTCGTCTGGATAGAAGTCGACGCGGCGAACCTTCCCCATCTACTCAGCCGCCTCCGCTTGCTTTCGTCGCACGATCGATCCGTCAAAGCGGCGCCACTCCCGAAACGGGCGCGACTTCATCGGCGGTCCCTTGCGGGCACGGGAGCGGCCTGTTTCGTGGTAGCGGCGCTGGCGGTCTGCCTTGCGGATCATCTTGATGTCGCGGCTGGTCTTGCCGCCCTTGCCCCGATGGCAGGTGCGGTTCCAGAGGCTGCGATTCTCCGGCGTGTCAGTACCGCCAAGAGCAAGTGCGAGGCCGTGCTCGTTCTCCCACCCGCCTGTCACTTCGAGCCAGCAACCGGGCTCGCCACAGCCGCACTGGTAGCGCTGGTCGGAGGCCATCTGCAGGCGGGTGCGCTTTGATATGTGCTTGCGGCGAGCGGTCATCGTCTGCCCGCCTTCTCTTGAAGAGCGTCCAGCGTGGCGCGCAGCTTCATGGCATGCTCACCGAGTACGAGGCCTAAGCCCTCGTCGCCTGCGTCTTTGGCGCGTGACTCGGCCTCCATCGCCTGAACCAGCGACGATTGCAGCGCAGTGGCGATGTGGGCGTACTCGTCGCGCGTGGTCATTCGGCCGCCTCGCGATGGGCTGTGCGTTGATGCTGCTGATAGGCGGCCTCAGCCTCGGCAGTGCAGCGGGGGCAGGCGTCCACGACGCGCTCGCCTTGCTGCCGGTATGAGACGTATCCGGCGTTGCCGCAGTCGGGGCAGCGGCCATGGCCCGCAAGGCTGACGAAGCGCGCCGGCAGGTTGAGGCGACGTGCTTTTGAGCAGACCGCCCCGGATGATCGCCCGAGCCAGCTACCGATCTCGGCGACCGGCACGCCCTCAGCCCACATACGCTCAAGGTCTGCCACGTCATCAGAGGGCCATGCGTTGGCTTGCGGTGAAGTCATGTCGCCGCTCCCTTGGTCGGTGCCGCTCTGGGCTTGCGGTAGCTGCCAACGCGAGAGGCGCCGGCATAGGCCGCGCAAAGCTCGGGATCGTTCAGCAAACGCTCGGCTTGCTCGCGCACCTCAGCCGGATCGCGTCCGGCGAGATCGCAGATCAGGTGGAAGTCGCGGCCACCTGACAGCAGCCAGTTGCGGGCCTCATCCTGCATCCGCTGCAATGAAGTGCGGTTTCCCGACACATAGCCGACGCCACGTATCTCAGCCGCATCTCGAAGGGCCAGATCGATGACCGCACAGAACAGCGCCTCTACGGGCGTTGCGGGCCGCCCGTCCTCCATCGTCGTGAAGCGCTCTTGAATCGGGGTGCGGCGAGCGAGCGGGATCATGGCGCGGCCTCAAGCGACTTGAGCCCAGCCAGTGCGATCAAGGCCGCGTCCGCCCTGCCCTCGTCCTTCACCCGCGACCAGAGCGGCGCATTGACCGGCCAGTTGCGCTTGCAGAGGGCGCGGGCGGCGTCCTTGCCAGAGCCGGACTTGAGCCCGACCAGCCGCCGCCACCTCACGGGCGCGATTTCATGTAGGGGGACTTGTTGTGCGGCAGTCAGCCCGATCACAATCCCGGTTGCGCGACCGAAGGCGAAAGACGACGACACGCCCTGCCCCGGCATGGATTGAACGCGCTCGACAAAGACCGCAGACGCGCCGTCGCATAAGCGAAGCATAGCCAAGGCAAGCTCGACGTGATCCAGCTCTCGCTTATTCTTCCGCCCGCGCTTTAGCTCTAGCGTCGGCATATCGATGCAATCAACGATGTGATCGCCGCTGTCGCTGATGACGGCAATGGCGCCGCTCAAGCCGGGATCGATGCCGACGACGCGCATCACACTCGATCCATCCAGGGCGCGCGGTTGTGCTTGTCGCGCTTCATGAATGCCGGAATGTCGAGGCCGTCGTCCGTCTGGTCAGGGCGGGAGGATTCGAACCTCCGGCCTCCCGGCTCCAAACCGGGTGCGCTTCCTGGCTGCGCTACGCCCTGTGTGTGGGGTTCGGCGGGTTGCGTGCCTTCGCTGGCGCTGGTTGGCTCTTCCGGCCCCGAGCCTGACGTTGACGCAGCCGTTTGGGGCGGCTCCGCAGGCACGCTTGGGTGTGGCAGCCCGCCGTCTGCCGGGGAGGTTATCGGGGCCGGTGTCTCGTTGATGATGGTGACGCTGGGGTCGGGGTCGGGAGTGATCCCCATGGCCTGGGTGGGAGGGGGCAGGTCGTGCACGCGCGTTGCACGATCCGTGCCAGAACTCCCCTCGACGGCATCCATGTAGATGTCGAACAGCGAGCGAGTCTCGCGGTAGAGATCGGGATTCTTGGCGCGCTTGCGGCGTTCGGAGACAACCATACGCAGGGCTGCCAGATCGTACCCCTCGCCCTTCGCCTCTTTGTACACCTCGCTCTTGTCGGCGTTGAGGCAGGCAACCTCTTCTTCGATGCGCTCGATACGCTGGACGAAGGTACGAATGCGGTCGCGTGTCGCCTTTGACTGGCTCATCCCAGTTCCTCCGCAAGCTTCCGGTGCACACGGTCCCGCAGCCGTTGCAATGCCGGCCCCTTCTCCCCTCCCCGCGCCGTGCGGTAGGCGCGTTGGAGGCGTGCCAGCTCCCTCTCGAAAGAAGGCCCCGCCGACACCGGAGCATCGGCGGGAAGTTTCTCCAGGGAGGGACCACAGGGAATCAGGGCTGGTGCCACCGCCAATGCCATCGCTTACGCCTCCGGGTCATCAAGCGGTGGCGGCAGTACAGCAGCCATGCTCTGATGCAGAGACAGAGCGCGTGCGCGAACTTGGCGGTACTCTTCAGCCAAGGCGTCGGCGGTCGCACGACGGGCGGCGACTTTGGCTTTGTGGGCCTCAAGTTTGATCTGGGCATTGAGTAATTCGTGCCCCTTCACGTCGGCGCGCTTGAGCCAGATCTGTTTGACTCGGCTTTCGGTGAACCCGAGAACCTTCGCGGCCTTGGGAATGATTTGCTTGGCCAGCAGTCGCCCGGTGTGCCCCGGTGGCGTACCTGCCTTCTCGACTACCAGCCGCATGTGATCGGCGACTTGCTCGGGGCTAATGGCCGTCATGGCGTCTTCCCCCTCGTGCTGAAATCGGCACCGATTGTGTCGGATCATTCCCCTGCTCCATGTCATGCTCATCGACATGGAGAGGGGACGTTTGAGACTCATGACGCAGCCGCACAGCCTCATCGCCAGTGGCCTGGCAGCGATAGGCGATGGTGGCGGTGGCGGCGGTCATAGTTCGAAAACACCCGTTAAACTGTGTGGCGATTTGAACCAAATTCGTTCAATTGCCGGTTACATTCCTGTGATCGTATGCTTGCTAACGGGGCTTACCGTTAGGGAGCTACGCAATGCCAACACGTCGAGATGCGCGCCTACGGCTGATCGTGGACAACAGCGGCAGACACATCGGGTTTGCTCACAGTGATCCCGTCCGGCAGGAAGCCCGGAGGAAGCTTTACGTCTGCGCCCAACGCGATCCGCGCGACCAGGACGCGATAGCGGTGCGGAACACCGTTGTTCTGCCACTTGTAGACGGCCTCACGGTCAATCGGACCGCCAGCGGCGTCCTCAATGGCGCGGGCCAACTTGGTTCCACCCCCAAGGGCTCGGATCAGTTCTGCATGAGTGGTCATAGCGAGCAGATGATCCGACGATATATCGGATTTGTCAATGCTCTTAAATCGGACGACGCGAAATGCCAAGGCTCCGATAATTCAGCTATGGCAAAGAAAGACTCCAAAGACCCCTACAAAGTGGCGGTTGGCCAGCGCCTACGCGATGTCCGCCTAGCGCTCGACTACGGCACGACCAGGGCCTTTGCAGAAATTCTAGAGGTCGATGAAGACCGGCTCGGGAAGTGGGAGACCGGGATCAATCTCTTGCCTCCGCCTTATGCGATTAAGCTCAAGAAGCGCTTCAGGGTAACGGCGGACTGGCTTTACGACGGCGACCCCACCGGCCTGCCTGTGGGGCTCTACCAAGAGCTTCAGCGGCTACAGGCAGTGTGAGCCGCGACAAGCACAACAAGGAAACGGTCATCGCCCTGCTGCTTTGGGCGCTAGGCGGTGTGCTGTTGCTGTGGGCCACCTACGATTGGGATTTGCCCGGGGAGCTTGGCGTCATGATGGGCGCGGCGTACTTCGCCCTGCTCTACTGGCTGATTGAGGCCGTTGGGCGTCATTACCGACGCCGCGAAGATCGTGATAGTGGGCCAGAAGACAGCCCCTAACGCGACGGCGCAGACACTCTAACTCGATGATTTGACGGACTTATCGGCCCAGGCAGCTAATCTCGCCTGGGCTGTGATCCGATTTTTTGTCTGATTTTGTGTTGACGTGTCCGACGATTTATCTGATGATCCTCCCATCACAACGCCAAACGGCGACCCCGATGGGAGCGAGACGATGCAGAACAGCCCGAAGCTCGATCAGCCCAAGCGCGAGTTAGCTGAGGTCCGCCAGCAAGTCGGCTTCCTGCCTCTCTACGAACGGGACGGCGTGTTGGTCGCAGAAGGCCATGCTCACGCCAGAGTGCAGGACGCTTACGAGGAGATCCTGAACGATCCCCTTCCCGGCACCGAGTACGTCGGCCTCCTCGTCCACTACGACGACGGCAGCGTGATCGTTGATCGGACGGACATCGACACGATCCGCGCCGAGATCGGGCAAGCACAGCGGGACGAGCGCGCCCATGACCGCTCGCTGCTGGTGGCGTCATGAGCTGCGCCTGCGAAGCAACCTCATTCCGCGATGTGTGTCTGGTCGTGCTGCGGTTCCTGGAAAACGGCCACCGCCAAGAGATCAAGAAGCTGCGGACCCTGGGCGATCTCGTCTCAGACGGTGAGCGCCAGTGGCACGAAAACAAGCTCCGTCACTACCGAGACGCAATCGCGATGATCGAGAAGGCCCCGCAGAGATGACGGACAAGCTCTCACCTGCAGTTAAGCTCGCCCTCGCATACGTCCATCTTGTCGGGCGCTTACCGGCCAAGATCCGAAACGCAACGTGGATAGCTGCCCACCGTCATTGCGACATCAGCGCCGATAAGCGCGGCTATGTCGTGAAGCCGGAGTTCGTTGCGGAAGTCGAGCAGCACCCGCTCTACCGCGCCGCAGCGGCTCTGCGCGAGCGTGGGTTTCACCGCACACTCCATCAACAAGACACATCCCATTACGTCACCTTCGACGACAAGAACGGCCTACACGCGACCGCTTTTCGCAGCGGCTCTTGGTCGATCGATTACGGGCGCGGCGAGAGTGGAAGCGTCAAAAGGAACGCCCCCCAATAGGGGCGCAAGAGGGAGACGAGATATGAAACAGAATCAGTTCGGGCACGACATTATCGACAGTGACGAAGATGACTTGGGCGGCTGTCTGGGCGCAAAGGGTCTGGAGCCATCTAGCGTCTATGCGACCATTTCGCCCGAAGGCGATGACGCATGGGGTTTCGATATTCAGGCTGGCGAGGGTGGCATCCACAACATCTCTAGCCTCGGCATTTTTGAGAGCGAGCAGGCGGTGCGCAGCTACCTCGAAAAGCATGGCCTGGACCCCGACGAGATCGAGGTCTTGGACTAACCCAACGCCAAGCAGCCAGGCGCACTCGGCTGCACTCACAGACCGGGCGGGGACCGCGTGAGGCTCCGCCCGGTGGAGACCAAGACAGTTGGTGGATTACGTGACCAGTTGGGACAGTTCCCGCAGCCCCGAGCCAGGGCGTGTTCAGCAAGGGTATCGGTTCAGGAACAACCCGACGCCTCGACCGCGCTCCCGTGAGGGTCTCTGCGCCCGACTGGTCGCTCAATCCACCACTTCACACAAGCTCCGGCCTAGCGGCCGGAAGGGGCGGGCGTCGTGAACGCGCGCACGACAGGGTGGACTTTATGAAAAGGCCGGGAGAGCGCGCCTCCACTTTGCCGAGGATAGACCCGGCGCCACCCGGCCCGCCCCACGAGACAGAGGAAGAGACGATGAATTTCACCCGAGTGCTTGAAGTTCCCCTGTCAGAGCAAGTCGGTCGACACGACTTCTGCCACGCCGGCGGCTACCACTATCCGGCAAAGCTTGTCGATTGGTTCGATGCGTCGACGCTGGATGGGTACGACGATGACCGGTCGCAGTGGCTTGAGGCTATTGCGAACTTCGTAGCCGGAAAGAAGTACGTCCAGCCCGGCAAGCACTACGTGGTGATCTTCGACACAGGCGAGATCATCGGCATCACCCCCTCCAACACGGAGGGGAAGTAGATGGGCAAGCCGACGCCTCCAACCGCAGATGACCGAGAGTCCTGGCGCTTTCTGGACGTGGAGGCGGTCTATTGGGCCATGGAGGCGAAGGGCTATCGCGGCGCTGACGCGCTCAAGGCGCTGCCGGAGCTGATGGAGACACTCAAGCGCATGGACCGCATGCACGAACTGATGATGCGGGACGTGAACCACAAGCAGAGCGCCTATCAGGCAGAGACGCTACGGGAGATGAACGAGGCCTCGCTACAGACGCAGCGCCTCCTCTCACGCCTCACCAGAAAGGATGCGCCCGATGACGCAGCGGAATGACGGCAGCTACTACGCAGATGGCAGGGTCGTTCACAAGTCGCCTGAGAAGGCGAAGACTGAGAGCGGCACAGGCATCACCATTGGCTTTCCGGTCTGCCAACTCTCTGAGTGGGTTGGAGACGAGGCGGCCCAGGTCATTGCCGACGCGCTGAACGCCGCCCGCTCCCCCGCACCGGAAGGGGGAGAGACGGACCCGCGCGACGAGTTATTGCGGGAGGCGGTGCAGGTGATCGAACACGCGCTATTCCCGCAGAGTCGCGACGGTCGGCGGCTTATCAATGTTCAGGCGTTTTACGAATGGGGAGGTTGCTCCTACCAAACGTTTGTGCCTCAGGATCGGCTCCGCGCCACCCTCGCCAAGCTCCAGGAGGCCCTGGGCGATGAGTGAGACTCCCAAAATGGTAATCGTGCCGGCTGAGATGACGCTGCACATGGCCTATCGGGCTTACGGCGCAGAGCCGGGAAGCAGGGCATGGGCCGCAGCGATCATCGCCAGCCCCAACGCCGGCAAGGTGCGCCGGGCGGATCTGGAGCGGGCGATGAGCGCCGCAGATCACGCCTACGCCACGTCTCCTGGGCCGACAACTGAGCTGAATCGCATCTGGCAGGACGCCTTCGCCGCCGCCCTCGGCCTGGAGATAGCGGAGGAAGGAGACACCGATGGATGAGCACCTGACACTTGCCGACAGACTGCGCGCGTTCAGCGGCTCTCCCGAAGCGGACACCCTCCCGTTTGTCGATGGAGATGACCTAGAGCGCGCCGCCAATGCAGTGGCCGCTACGGAAGGCGTCTCCGACGAAGCACTGCGCGCCCTCGCCTCACGGGGCGGGCTGGCAGCGCTGTTGGAGGCGGCAAGGCCATTTTCGCGGGTGGACAAGGGTGACTACGATCCTGTCTGTGATGGTCCGGTACATGACGACTTACAGGCCGGCTACCTGTCGATTGATGCAACAATCGGTGACATTCGGCGCCTACGAAAGCTCATGCGCGCCCTCCTCCCACAGACGGGAGAGGGGGCGGCAACCGATCACGCCAACGTCGAACCTGTGAGCGCAGAAGATGCCTGGATGCTCGCACAAGCGAAGAAGTCAGAGGCAGAGGTTGCGACCTGGCCCGACTACAAAGTAGCGCCAGCCTATCGTCCCACCACCCCCGCACCAATGAGCGATGCGGAGCGGGGCGCGCTGTCAAAGCTGGAGATCTGCAATCTCGCCTTACGGCGCGTTGGTGTGCCTGAGATTTCCTCGCTCGATGAGAACTCCTCAGCAGCCCGGCATTGCCTAGAGCTTTACGCCCCGACGCTGGACAACCTGCTGAGGTGCGGAACTTGGCCGTACCAGCCCTTGCTGGCAAACGCGCTGTCTTGGCGCCTGGCCGCCGATCTCGCTTCAGAGCTGAGGAACGACGTAACGCGGCGCCATGAGGCTATGGGCGAGTTCTCCCGTGCGCTCCTGGCAAATCAGGAAGCCGGGTTCGCAGAGAAAGCTATCAACGCCGCCCTCTCCAAGAGGGAGGACAGGTGATGGAGGCAGTTAGGGATGTGCTCGCGAGTCTGTGGGACGAGTACGCAAAAGCGACCGCGGACTTTGCAAGCGCTAAGCAAGGGTCAGAGCTTGCGGACCACAACTATGCGCTCGCCTTAGATCGGCTGAACAAAGCTCAGAGCGAACTTGATTCTGCCTTTGCAGAGCTTCGCCTACAGGCGCCGGAGGAGAGCCGTTGGCAACAGCGCGAGACACTCGAAAAGCGGCGACTTGCGGATGAGCAACTGTACCCGCAGTACCGGAGGCAACCATGAAAACCGGCACCGATCTGATGGGGCAGTCGCCCCTCTTCCACTATCGGCCTTACCGCCGCCGCAGGTGGACGTACCGCTACCGCTTCCTGCTGATCGGGGCCGGGCTGCTGATCGGGTGGGCGGTGGCGATACTGGTCGCTCTCAATTCGTGAAGGAGTTTGAAATGGGCGAGTTCTTCCACATGGAAGTGAATGGGTGCGCCGGCTGTTACAGGCGCCAAGACGTTCGATGCGCAGTCCGCCGCGGCAACAGCCTGCAGGTACTCATCGAGAGCATTGGGTGGGTGTCAACCGACACTTACGACCTGATTAGCTTTTGCGAGGTGGTCCTCGATGACGAGGGGCTGGTGGGTTACATCGAGGCTGCGGACTCCGAATGACCGACACCCCCACAGATCGCAGCACCGCCAGTCGGGCGGCGGAGCGCGGAGCCACCGGGGAGGGGTATGACTCCCGCCCCTCCTCGGTGGCTGAGGGCTGAGCCGTGCCGTTTCTCTATGAGAAATATCGGCACTCCGCAGGTTCGGCCAACGCCATGATCGAAGACCCCGCTTCGGTGATTTGGCGTTGGGGCCTCCGCAACTGGGGTGAAGACACACCGCGCATGGCAATGGGCACCGCTGCTGAGCAAGCGGCCTACGCTGGTCTGCTGCATGGCCTGTCCACGCTACAGATCGCGCGAGAAGCGTTGCGTTGCTTCGATACAATCATGCTCGGCGAGGTGTGTCCCGAACGGAACTTCGCGGTGCGCTGCGCCCTACGCCTGCACGCCGCACTGCGCCCGCTCGGACCCCCGATTGCCTACAACCCTTGGCGCCCTGTTCGGATCGAAGGCCTAGCGCACGAAGTCACGGTCAAGCCGGATTTTGTGTATCCCGAGATTCTGGTGGATGCCAAATGCACCTTGCGGATGCCGGCCTACCCCAGTGCCGGCCATATTCGGCAGCAGGCGCTATACAGCGCGGCTCACGAGAAGCCCGCGTGGCTTCTCTATGTGACGCCCGCAAAGCGCCCCCCGGTCACAGCTCCGAAACGGGGCGCCTTCAAGCTGTCCCGCTTCTCCCGCACGCCCATAGCGCGCTGGTTCCTGATCGGTCGGGATGAGGTGGTCGCCAGTTGCTACGAGATGCACCGCGCTTGGTGGCAGATCGAGAAATGGAACGAAGCCTTTCAATCTGCTCAACACGCCGCACGCTTCATACCGCTCAACCTGGATAGCTATCGCTGGTCAAACCTAGAAGACGCGGCCCGCGCGTCCGCTTTTTGGGAATCCTCCATCTATCAACCCACAACTTAAGGACTCAACTCATGCGAATTAGTTCTGCTTTTCCATCCAACTACCTCAAGGCCTCCGATCTTCAAGGACACGAGCCGACAGTCACCATTGCGCGCGTAGCGATGGAGACCGTAGGCGACGATCACAAGCCGATTCTGTACTTCCAAGGCAAGGAAAAGGGTGTGGTTCTCAACAAGACCAACGCCAATAACATTGCCATGCTGTATGGGGACGAGACCGAGTCTTGGACCGGCAAGCCGATCACCCTCTACTCGACCTGGGTCGATTTCCAAGGCAAGTCGGTCGAAGCGATTCGCGTTCGTCCGCCCAAGAACCATCATCAGCAGTCGCACCAAGCCCCGCCGCCACCGCCGGAACAGAATGGCGATAGTCATGGTGGCCCCGGACTTGACGACGAGATTCCCTTCTAATCACTCACAGCGGGGCCGGTTCCATGCCGGCTCCGCGCCTTTCCATGGTGGTTGCCATGACCAAGACTTACGAAATCCGATCAGAAACAGACCGCGACATCGTGTTGAATGCCGTTTGGCATCTGCCGGAGGGTCAATGGTCGGTCGAGATCAAGCGCCTAAAGAGCAAGCGCACCCTACAGCAGAACGCACTCTACTGGCGCTGGATTCACATCATTGCCGACGAAACCGGCAACGATGCCGAGGACATCCACGAAGCGATCAAGCTCAAGTTCATTGAGCCTGAACCCGTTACGGTCTTCGGTGAAACCGTCACGCGCCGCTCGACGGCGAACAAGGACATCGGCGCCATGGCCGCACTCATGAACAAGGTTCATGCCTGGGCGCATACGGATCTGGACATTCACTTGCCCCTGCCAGAAGAGAGGTTCGCGGCATGACCCCCCAAGCCCAGCAGGCGGCGGAGCGTTGGCCGAAGACGCGACCGGAGATGGCCGCACACATGCGCATGACGCCCCGCTCGCTGTCCGATCTCGTCAAGGCTTGCCAGAAGCAGTGGCCACGCGTTTCATTTCGCGGCGGCAGCCCCGGCGGTTGGCTGTTCGACCAGCGGCATTACGGCAACTTGATGGAGTATTCGGGATGGCTCTCCGGCTCTGGCAGCGGCGCGAAGGGGGGAACTACTCCATCCGAGGAACGCACGCCACCGCTCCCGGACGACGCATTGACAAGAGCCTTGGCCATGCTGACAAAGCGCGGGCGGAAAGGCAGCTCGCGGAGTACGACACGCGGCTCTGGCGAAGTCATCTCGATGGACCGGCGCACGTCGTAACCTTCGGGGAGGCTGTTGTCAGCTTCCTCGAAAAGCGCGGAGTCAAAGATAGCGATGCGGCGGAGCTACACCGATTGGTGAGCCATTTCGGTGCGTGGCTCCTCAAGGATATCGATCAAGAGGCAGTGGATCAGGCGATGGGCGCACTGGTAACGGCAGGGGCAAGCGACGCGAGGAAGCGCCGCGCGGTCTACACGCCGCTGTTATCCGTGATGCGGCACGCCGCTATACGTGGCTGGTGCAATGCGCCGGCCTTCGAACGGCCATCAGACGGGCCGGGACGGGTGCGCTTCCTCTGGTGGCCGCAGGTGGATCGCCTGTTGTCGGTTTGCTCGCCGCGCATGGTCGTCCTGCTGACCTTCATGTTTTACACGGGCTGCCGTTGGGGCGAGGCGCGCGACCTGGACCTGTCGCAAGACGTGAGTCTACCGGATCGGCTGGTGACATTCCGCAATACGAAGAACAAGACAGACCGCACGATCTGGCTGCCGCGCCCGGCCGTGGAAGCGCTTTCGAGCATCCCGCACGACAGGGGATCGCCTTTCCGTACATGGTGGCCCGGCGAGAGGGTGCGCGGCGAAGTGATGAAGACAGTTGGGCCAGCCTACCCAAGCCATGCGAAGTTGCGGCTGCACAGACCACTGAAGCGCGCCGGGATCGAGGACTTCCATCCGCACGACACGCGCCACCACTGGGCGACATGGTTCTGCGCGGAAACCAAAGACTTGCAGCGCTGCCAGCAACTCGGGGGCTGGGGATCATTGGCCATGGTCGAGCGTTATGCGCACGTCATCCCGGACGGCGTTGCCGTTCCGATCCGCCTGAGTCGCGATGTGGAACAGACTGCGGGCGGTGCAAATTTGGTGCAAATCGGGGGTAGTGCACCTTCCTAAAAACGGTGCAATTGGCTAGGATATTGGAAATGCTGATAGAATCGTGGCGTCCCCAACGGGAGTCGAACCCGTGTCTCCACCTTGAGAGGGTGGTGTCCTAGGCCTCTAGACGATGGGGACCCAGAAATGCGGCGTCATCAGCGCCGGCGGCGGGGACGAAACAGAACTCCGTAACACCCGACGAGGCCGGCGATATAACGAAGACCAGGGGCGGATGCAAGAGCGGGCTCGGGCGCAAGCAGCCAAAAAGCGTAGCGGCCGCCGACCCTGTGGGAGTCGGCGGCCGCGGGAAACATCCGGAAACGAGGTTAGTCGTCCAGGTCGATCTTGTCCGAGAGGTAGCCGACACCCGCGCCAACGGCACCGCCGACCGCAGCACCGCAGGCGACGCAGCCACCTGTTATAACTGTGCCGACGGTACCGACGCCGGCACCGATGGCACCGCCGGATAGGGTGCGCTGTTGCGTCTCGCTCATACCGGAGCAACCGGCCGCAGCTAGAGGCAGCACCAGAAAGGCGGCCAGCGCCAGACCGCGCCAGGGCCGTGAGGCGGCGACGTCGGATGCCGGACGTACGGATAGGCTAGACATCGTCGGGATCTCCTTTCCCACAAGGTTGGTCGTCACTGACCATTACGGTTAGGTCCGCCAGCATATGCCCGCAGAATTGTGACATCACTGCGACAAACAAAAGTTGCAGCCTTAGTTTCCGAACAACTCACTGCTGAATCTTAGCTTTCAATCGGAGCAAATTCAAGGCGATAGGCCGGTTCTTGGGCAAATAGCGTGCTCTCAGACACCAGCGATTTCGACCGTTCCGCCAACAGCCGACGCAGTGGAAATAATGGCCTCGACATCCTCGATTCGGGTGTTCCAGGCACAGACGAAGCGCTGCACACCGGGCCCGAAGAAGCCGTCGATGAACTGAACGCCGGCCGTCTGAAGCGCCGTCACCACGGTCGGCGGCAAGAGCGTGAAGACCTCATTGGCCTCGACCGGCGCCAACAGGCCGCACCCCGGAACGGCCGCGAGCCCGGTGCCGAGGCGTCGCGCCATGGCGTTGGCATGACGTGCATTCTCCAACCAGAGCTCATCGGCGAGATAGGCCTCCAACTGCGCCGAGAGGACACGCCCCTTGGAAAACAGATGGCCTGCCCGCTTGCGATGAAAGGCGAAGGTTTCGGCCAGCTCCGGCTGAAAAAAGACCACTGCCTCGGCGGCCAGGCAGCCATTCTTCGTCGCCCCGAAGGAGAGAACCTCCACACCCGACCGCCAAGTGATCTCTGCCGGTGTCACATCCAGCGCGGCGACGGCATTGGCGAAGCGGGCACCGTCCATGTGCAGCCTCAATCGCTTCGATCGCGCCGTGTCGGCAATGGCCGCCACCTCATCCGGACTGTAGACGCACCCGGCCTCTGTGGCCTGGGTGATGCTGACCGCCGCCGGCTGCACATAATGCACCACACCGTGCCCTTGAGCTGCTGCGGCCAGATCGTCCGGCGCGATCTTCGCCCCCTCGCCCGTTAGAGGCACCAGCTTGGCGCCGCCAGTGTAGAGTTCCGGAGCCCCGCACTCATCGACATTGATATGCGCTTCGCGATGGCAGTAGACGGCGCCGTAAGGCGGCACCATCGAGGCAAGCGCGAGGGCATTGGCCGCCGTGCCGGTCGCCACCGGGAAAGCCAAGAGGTCAGGCTTTTCGAAGACCTCGCGCAGGCGATACTGAACGCGAGCGGTCCAGGGATCCTCGCCGTAAGGCACGGCCGCACCGTCATTGGCGCGCACCAAGGCCTCGAGCACCTCAGGGCAGGCGCCGGTCACGTTATCGGAGGCGAAGTTCATCCTATTGGCTCTCTGTAGAGGGGCTCGCAGCACAGCGAAGCTGCCGGCTGCCTGTCAATCGATGACGTCGTTACTATTTCAAAGGTGGTCTTTCGGCGGCACAGAGGCTTCTACCCCTCCGGCCGCAAACGGACGCGCCCAAGCACTGCACCGCCTGCGGGATCGACGATGACCACCTGCTGACACCCGCGCTCGGCCGGCCCGTCGAGCCGCAGAACCAGAAGATCGCGATCCGGCACGACCTCGGCCAAGCTGCAGCCGACTGGCACTACAATCTCCGTCTCGGCGAAGCCGCCCCCTCGATCTGCAACCGGATCGAAAGCCGACTCAGAGCTGCCCTGGAGCTGATCCGCTTGGCGCAGGATGCCGAAAACCACAGCCGCCAGCATGACCAGAATCACCATCCCCAGTCCGATCACCAGGGCCTTGAGGGCAAAGTGGGCCTTGAGTGCGGCCAACGCTTAGGTTTCCTTCTTCTGCATCATGACAAAACCGACCCTCCCAACCGCTGGACTCCATGAGGTGGAGGCGCAAGTTGCCGACGCCGGCGAGCGGCTCGACCGCCTGCTCGCCCGCCATTTGCCTGGTGTTTCGCGCAGCCGGATGAAGGGGCTGATCGAGGCCGGCGCGGTCAGCGCCGATGGCGCGACGATAGAAGAGGCCTCATTTCGGGTCAAACCAGGCCAAACTTTCGCCATCGAAATCCCCGAAACCGTAGAAGCCGACCCAGAGCCACAGGCCATTCCGCTGGACGTGGTCTATGAAGACACGGAGGTGATCGTGGTGAACAAGCCGGCCGGACTGGTGGTTCATCCCGCTCCGGGTAACCCGGACCGCACGCTGGTGAACGCCTTGCTGGCGCACTGCGGTCAGGAACTGACCGGTATCGGCGGCGTCGGCCGCCCAGGTATCGTGCACCGCCTCGACAAGGACACGTCCGGGCTGATTGTGGCCGCGAAGACGCAAGGCGCGCAGGATGCCTTGGTACAGCAGTTCGCGGCCCGCAGCATCGATCGATGCTACTGGGCGCTGATCTGGGGTCTACCGCAGCCTACAAAGGGCGAAATCAGTGGCGACATCGGTCGCCACCCGCAAAATCGCAAGAAAATGGCCGTCGTCACCCGCAACGGCAAAGCAGCCACGACCCGGTATCGCGTCCTGGAGAGCTATGCCGGCGGCGCCGTCAGTCTGGTGGAGTGCCGCCTGCTGACCGGACGGACGCACCAGATCCGCGTGCACATGACACACATCAACCATCCCCTGCTTGGCGATCCACTCTACGGCCGCGCCCGGCCGGCTCTGCTGCAACGGCTGCCGGTCGCTGCTCAGAAGCTGGTTGCGACACTCGGCCGTCAGGCCCTCCATGCCAAGAGCCTAGGTTTTCGCCACCCGACATCCGGGGAGATGCAACACTACGAAAACGAACTTCCCGACGATATGAAAGTCTTGATCGCCTCTTTAGAATCAATTTAATATGACGGCAATTCCGATCAAAAAGGTCGGAATTAGTAAGCGACAAGCTACCGTCCAGGCGACCATGGGCCAGAGAAACCGCGAAGGAGCAACGATATGAGCACGGGTCGGCAGAATGTCCCAATGGCGGTCAGCGAGAACAATCTCGGCCGCTATCTCCAAGACATCCGCAAGTTTCCGATGCTCGAAGCCAACGAAGAGTACATGCTGGCCAAGCGTTGGGCCGAGCGGGAGGAAGTGGATGCCGCCCACAAGCTGGTCACCAGCCACTTGCGCCTGGTTGCAAAGATCGCGATGGGCTATCGCGGCTATGGCCTGCCTTTGTCGGAGCTGATCAGCGAAGGCAACGTCGGCATGATGCAGGCGGTCAAGCGCTTCGATCCCGAGCGCGGCTTCCGTCTGGCGACCTACGCCATGTGGTGGATCCGCGCCGCGATCCAGGAATACATTCTGCACTCCTGGTCGCTGGTCAAAATGGGCACCACCGCGGCGCAGAAGAAGCTTTTCTTCAACCTGCGCAAGCTCAAGGGACAGATGCAGGCGATCGAGGAAGGCGATCTGAAGCCGGAGCAGGTCAAGCGGATTGCCGAGCAGCTCGACGTACCGGAGCAGGACGTGGTCTCCATGAACCGCCGCCTCGCTGCGCCCGACCACTCCTTGAATGCGCCCCTGCGCGTCGACGGCGACGGCGAGTGGCAGGACTGGTTGATGGACGAGACGGACAGCCAAGAAATCCGTCTTGCCGAAAGCGAGGAACTCGGCAAGCGGCGGGAACTCCTGACGAAGGCGATGGAGACCCTGAACGACCGCGAGCGTCACATTCTGACGGAGCGACGGCTGACGGAAAACCCGACCACACTGGAAGACCTCAGTCAGGAATACGGCATCAGCCGCGAGCGCGTGCGCCAGATCGAGGTTCGCGCTTTCGAGAAACTGCAGAAGTCCATCCGCAACGCCGCGATTGAGCAGAAACTGGCCCTGCACTGAGGCGCACTGGGACGCGACCCCGGCTTAGTCCGGGTTCTCGTCGCTCTCTGCGGCGGGAGATCCTTGGTCGGCAACCTCCGGCCCCCAGATCTCGACCAGCTCCTCCTGCCGTTCGCGCATCTCCCTGGCGCGCGTGCTACCGCTGATGCCGAGATAGGTCGTCACCAAAGGCGGCATCATCATGAACAGCAGCCACCCTATGCCGGCAGCGCCATAGGACAGCAGCCACAAGAAAACGTCACCCAGCACGGCGCGGGCGGCCAGCATGGTTTGACCTTGCGACCACAGCTCCCCGAGCGCGGGCAGAGCACCGCAAAAGTTGAGCATACCGACGGTAATCGCCAGCGATTTGTCTCGGTAACGGTCGGCGACATAAGCCCCCAGCGTCGGCAAGAGGCAGACCGACAGCACCATCAGACTGGGCAGCAGCACGGCGAGGATCGGCAGAGCAAAGATCGCCCCCAGAGCCTTCACCCAAATCGGCGTCGCTTCCTGCGACTTGATCTTTGGCTGAGTCATCGCTGTTCCCTGCGCTCCGGATTCTCAGCTGACGTGCAGCACGGTGAGAAGCAGCAGCCCCAAACTGGCGATGCACCCCGCCAAGAGAGAAGCAGCCTGCCGACTGCGAAGTCGCACATGCTCGGATTCAAGCAGCTTGCCTGCCTCCAACTCCGCAACCTCGCGTGACATCGCCGCATACTGAGCGCGGGCACGCGTGAAGCCGCTGTCATCGTTTTCGCGCGCTTCCGGGTCGTCACCGGCCTGAGCTAAGGCAATCAAATCACCACTGGTCGCCGCCTGCTCGATCTTCTCGGCGACAGCCTGACGGCGGTCCCGGTTGTGGAAACCCTCGACGACCGGCGTCAAGAGCCGTGCCAGCCAAGCGGCCAGATGGGGAAACCCAGACTGTCCCGTCGCGCGTTGCACCTCGGCAAGGAAGTAGGCCATGGCGAGCCGGTTCAGGACTTCGTTCTGATCGTTCGCCATGGTCCGGACGACTCGCTCGGGGATGCCCTTCACGCGCGCACAGGCGAAAGCAGCGATGTGCCGGTCGATTGGGATCCCCTCCGGCGGGCCGGCTGCGGCCACGCGCTCCAGCGCGGGCAGCAACTCCACACCCTCAGAAATCCAGTCTCGCTCCAAAATGGGTGAGAGGCAGGGCCAATGGTCGTTGGTCTCATAGAGGCAACGCTCGATACCGTACCCCGCTTCGCTCCGCACAATGAAATGATGCATGCCGTCGAAAGACTTACGCAGAATCGCGTGATCGGACCGGCTGAGTGGCTGCGCGTCCAACCAGGCTTGCGGCAGCTTGGCTTGTATCAACTCGCCGAAGGCCTGACGCTGCTCCGTGTCGCCGTAGTGCACGGCCAAGGCTTGCCCGACGGCGTCAATGCCCGCGGCGAAGCCGCGCAGCCGCAAGGGTGCCGTGGGATCGAGCGCCGTGATCAACCGCGACACCAGACGGTCCCGTAGACCGCCGCCCGCCGAAGATGAGCCGGCACCGGGCCCGCCGGCGCTTTCCACACGGTCCGACAGCTCCTCGTCCGAGAGAGCGCGGCGGACCCAGGTCGCGACATCGTTACGTTGCAGTGCCGCAACGCCCTCCTGCCAGTTCGTGCTGAAGGCGGCGGCGACCGCGCGAGCCGACCAATAGCTCACGCCCTTGACCGTGTAGGCACGCTGTCCGCGGATCGGCAAAGACGGCTGCTTCGGGCTCAGACGGCGACCGCCAAGCCAGAGATCCATGTCGTGTAGCGTCCATCGCTCGGCCCTCTGATCGCAGAGCAGGCCGCGTAGCACCTCCATCATCGGCAGCGACAGCCGGGTCCGCCCGATCAATGTGGCGTAGGATCCGCGGTGGATCTTTGACTGCAGCAGAGCGTCGCTATCCATACCCTGCACCGGATCGCCACCGGCCAGCAGGACGCCGATGGTGACACCGAAGGCGTAGAGATCGTCGGCGGCGTAGCCAAGACCGCGCCCTCCCGGCGACGCCAGCATGCCTTCGATCGGCTCATAGAGGGCCGGTTGGTCCATGCCGGGAGGTGCCATGATGCACTCGCCCAGGAGGCAGGCGTTGTCCGAAGTACCATCGAAAAAAAGGTTATCGGCCCTGATCGCGCGATGGGTGATACCGCGCGCATCCAGATCGCGCATCACGGGCATCAGCGGTTCGATGAACTTCCGTAGGATCTCATCTTCGCGCCAAGGCTCGAACTGCTCGCCAGGTTGCGTTTGAACGCGGCGACCACCAGGCCGTCGGAACACGGTAATCAGTCGACGCGCGCCGGCCGGCGGCCAGTCCACAACGTTCCAGGCGAGCGCCGAAAGCATGGGCAGGCGCTCCTGCCGCATGAGCTGAGGCATGATCTCGCGGCGCGGCCCCAGGTCCGGTCGAGCCACCAAGGCAAACATTGGATTGCCGGTCTGTCGCTCACGTGCAGCGTAGGCTTCTGCTTGCGGCGAATCGAATGCCGGCAGCCTTTCGTTCGGCAACAGCTCGAAAGACTGGTCGAGTGCGATCACTTCGCCGTTGGGGCTCGCGGAGCTCATGCCGTTTTGGCCTCAGGCCGAAAGGATAGAGTGGCACCACCCAAACGGCAGTGCCTGACCCGATCTACCCGACGTATGGCAAAGGCGAAGTTAACGCGCGACGCTTCGAAACGGCATTGCGAAGCGCCTTTCTCTGGATCGCCCTCTGACGCGCCGCTGGAACCGGAGATCCAGGATCCGCACCCTTCTGTGGATCCTCATGCCAGGTTCACGCCACCTCTAGGGTGTGAAGGGGTCCCGCACAAGGATCGTGTCCTCACGCTCCGGTGAGGTCGAGAGCAGCGCGACCGGCGCCTCGATCAGTTCCTCGATGCGACGAATGTACTTAACGGCCGTCGCCGGCAGATCGGCCCAGGAGCGTGCGCCCTGCGTCGAATCGGACCAGCCCTCGAAGCGTTCGTAAACGGGTTCGGCCCGAGCCTGCAGCGCCGGTTGGGCAGGCAGATAGTCCAGCAGTTCACCGTCGACCTGATAGCCGATACAAACCTGCAGTGCCTCGAAACCGTCAAGTACGTCGAGCTTCGTCAGCGCGATGCCGTCGATGCCGCCAATCTTGATTGCCTGGCGTACCATGACGGCATCGAACCAACCGCAGCGCCGGGCGCGCCCGGTGACGGTGCCGAACTCGTGTCCACGCTCGCCTAGACGTTGACCGATCTCATCGTCCAGCTCCGTCGGGAAGGGGCCGCTGCCGACACGGGTCGTGTAGGCCTTGGTGATGCCGAGCACCATGCCAAGCACGCCCGGCGCGATCCCGGATCCGGCAGCCGCCTGGCCGCTGACGGTGTTCGACGAGGTCACGAAGGGATAGGTGCCGTGATCGACATCGAGCATGGCACCCTGAGCGCCCTCGAAAAGAATGCGCTTACCCTGACGCCGCGCATCGTCCAGGCGCTGCCAGACTCTATCGGCATAGGGCAGGATCTTCGGCGCGATGGCGCGAAGCTGCTCGATCAGTTCCTCGGCCGCCACCTCGGGCAGGTCCAGCCCGCGGAACAGTGCATTGTGGTGTACCAGGAGCGAGTTCACGCGTTTGGCCAGCAAATCGGAATCGGCCAGATCGCAGAGGCGGATCGCCCGCCGTCCGACCTTGTCCTCGTATGCGGGACCGATGCCGCGCCCGGTGGTGCCGATCCTGTCGTCGCCGCGCCGTGCCTCGCGCGCCCGGTCGACGGCACCATGCAATGGCAGGATAAGCGCGGCATTCTCGGCGATCTTCAGGGTTTCAGGCGTCACCGCCACCCCCTGCGATGTCAGTCGCTCGATCTCCTCGATCAGGGCCCAGGGATCGACAACCACACCATTGCCGATAATCGACAGCTTGCCGGAACGCACGACACCCGAGGGCAGCAGCGAGAGCTTGTAGGTCTTGTTCCCGACCACCAGCGTGTGCCCGGCATTGTGACCACCCTGAAAACGCACCACCACGTCGGCACGCTCCGAGAGCCAATCCACAATCTTGCCCTTGCCTTCGTCACCCCACTGGGAGCCGACGACGACCACGTTCCCCATGCCATGTCCTCTTTACCTGCGGTTCTGCGTCCCTTCGACGCCACCGGCTCAGTCGCGGGCGATGTCCTAGACTCTTTTCCGGCCAGTTGGAACCGCTTGATCCGCCGAAATCGGAATTTGAGGTCGAAGCCCCGCTCGGTGTCACGGGACGAGACGGCTCAGCGCAGCAGGCGCACGACCGTACCGTCCGCCAGGACGTAGCCGACATCGTCGTGACCATTGCCGTCGAGATCCTCAACGATGAAGTCGCTGACGATCGCCGCCGGGTGTTCCAACCGCCCCATTCTCACCCACGAGCCGCCTTGAAGATCGAGCGCCACGAGGCTGCGCCGCCCCATCTCCGGTACCAACAGCTCGTCATCTCCGTCGCCGTCAAGATCGAGAACCGCAGACAGGTCAAGCGATCGGCTGCCACTTGCGTGGTTTGACAGGCCGGAAAGTTCGGGCCCAGGCACCAAATCGCCGTCGCGCCAGGTCCAGAGCCGCAAGATCCCGCCGATATGCGGTGTTTGAACCTCCACAACGTCAAGTCGACCGTCACCGTCGAAGTCACCGATGCCGGCCGGGTTCCGCCAACGGTTGGGCGTGCCGATCGCGGGGGTTTCGGCAAGTTGGCGCAGTTCCTCTTCGACTACCCCGTAAAGCGCCAACGCCGCCCCTCGGTCGCGATAGGCCTTGATCACCAAGACTTCGTCGCGGCCATCGCCAGTCAGGTCCAACAGGCGGGGCTGAAGGTCCTCGAACACAGCCTCAGGCGGAAGCAGAACGTCCAGGATCAATCCGCCGTCGGTGATGACCCTCAGACCGCCAGCCTCGATCCCGTCCCCCAGGACCGCATGGCCATACCGGTCGGTCGGCGCAACCAGGAGCGCTTTAACAATTCCGGCAGTGCCGATCGCAGCCAGGGAGTCGGGTAAAGCCTCACTCGGCAAAGCTACGAAAGGCTTCGCCGGCAATGGCAGCGCACCCGTCTCGACACGGATACCAAGGTCCGAGAAATCGGCCGCCCAGCCCTGCGCTGACACACCGAAGAGCAACGAGAGCGTGAGCAACGGGCCGACAAGACCGCGCATAGCGGGGAGTCCTCCGGGGCGGTGGCGCGAATGCGACGCCTTCTCCTAGCAGAACTCGGGCCCGATCAGAACTGCAGCAGCTCCGCCCGGGTGATGGAGGGGAGATCTCTAACCTTGTCCAGCGTCTCGCCGGTCATCGCCTCGTCGAGCTCGATCAAGGCGATGGCGTCGCCGCCAGGGGCATTGCGACCGAGATGGAAGCTGGCGATGTTGATGCTCTCCTCCGCCAAGAGGCCGGTCAGCGCACCGATCACGCCCGGTTTGTCGTCGTTGGTGGTGTATAGCATGTGCGGCGAGAGCTGCGCCTCGATCTGGATGCCCTTGATCTCGACGATGCGTGGCTTGTCGCCACTGAACAGCGTGCCCGAGACGGCGCGCTCCTGCCGGTCGGTCTTGACCGTCAAACGGATCAGCGTCTGATAGTCGCCCGGCGTCTCGTCCTTGACCTCGCGCAGCTCGATATCGCGCTGGCGCGCCAAAACCGGCGCATTAACCATATTCACCGAGTCCAGCATCGGCCGCAGCAGGCCGGTCAGCGCCGCCTGAGTCAGCGGTCGCGTGTTGAGTTCGGCAACATGTCCCTCGTACTCGATCGTAACCGACTGCAGACCCGTGCGAGTCAGCTGACCGGCGAAGGAGCCGAGCTGTTCGGCCAGTTTCATGTATGGGCCCAGGCGCTTCGCGTCCTCGGCAGTCAGCGACGGCATGTTGATTGCGTTCGTCACGGCACCGCTGAGCAGGTAGTCGCTCATCTGCTCTGCGATCTGCACGGCGACATTCTCCTGCGCTTCGTTGGTCGAGGCACCGAGATGCGGTGTGCAAACCAGATTGGGCAACCCAAACAGAGCGTTTTCCTTGGCCGGCTCGATCTCGAAGACATCGAGCGCGGCACCAGCCACCTGACCGGATTCGAGGGCCGCCTTCAGATCGGCTTCGACCACCAGACCGCCACGCGCGCAGTTGATGATCCGGACGCCCTTCTTGCACTTGGCCAAGGCGGTGGCATCGATAATGCCACGAGTCTGATCGTTCATTGGAACGTGCAGGGTAATGACATCGGCGCGGCGCAGCAGCTCGTCCAGTTCGACCTTCTCAACCCCCAAGTCGATGGCACGGTCGTTCGACAGGAACGGATCGTAGGCGGCCACCTTCATCCGCAAGCCAAGCGCCCGTTCGGCGACGATCGAGCCAATGTTGCCGCAACCAATCAGACCGAGCGTCTTGCCGGTGAGCTCCATGCCCATGAAACGGGATTTCTCCCACTTGCCGGCTTGAGTCGAGGTATCGGCGGCCGGGATCTGGCGCGCCAGAGCGAACATCAGCGCGACGGTGTGTTCCGCCGTCGTGGTGGCATTGCCGTAGGGCGTATTCATCACCACGACGCCGTGACCGGTCGCAGCCTCCACGTCGATGTTGTCGACACCGATCCCGGCACGGCCGGTCACTTTCAGCTTTCCGGCAGCCCCCGTTTCCAGAATCTCGGCCGTCAGCTTGGTGGCCGAGCGAACGGCGATGCCGTCGTAACTACCGGCCCGTGCTTTCAGTTCGTCCGGGCTCAAGCCGACTTCAAAGTCCACATCGAGGCCGCGCTGTTGAAACACTTCGACAGCGAGCGGGCTGAGTTTGTCGGCAATCAGGACCTTGGGCATGGATCTCTACGTCTCGTTTCGGGAAGCTTGGAAAGAAGTCAGTCGGACAGCCGATCAGGCCGGAGCGGCCTGTTCGGATTTGACGCAGGCGTAAGCCCAGTCAAGCCATGGCAGCAGCGCCTCCAGGTCAGCGGTCTCCACGGTCGCACCACCCCAGATCCGCAAACCGGGCGGCGCATCGCGGTAGGCGCCGATGTCATAAGCCACGGATTCTTCGTCCAGCAGGGTCACCATGCGCTTTGCAACGGCGACTTGCCGTTCGGCAGTCAGCCCGACGAACCACTCGTCGACGACCTTCAGGCAGATCGACGTACAGGAACGCGTGGTCGGGTCGCTGGCCAGGAAGTCGACCCAGTCGCAGGCCTCGACCCAGGTCGCCACCGCGCTCAAGTTGGATTCGGCACGCGCCACCAGTTGCGGCAGGCCACCGATCGACTCGGCCCAAGCCAAACCGTCGAGCGCATCTTCGACGCAGAGCATCGAAGGGGTGTTGATCGTCTCGCCCTTGAAGACTCCTTCGATCAGCTTGCCGCCTTTGGTCAGGCGAAAGATCTTCGGCAACGGCCAGGGCGGGCTATAGCTCTCCAGTCGCTCAACGGCACGCGGCGATAGCGCCAGCATGCCGTGGGCCGCCTCACCTCCCAGCGCCTTCTGCCAGGACCAGGTGACGACATCCAGCTTGTCGTAAGGCAACCGCATGGCGAAGGCCGCCGACGTGGCGTCGCAGATCGCCAAGCCCTCGCGCTCGGCCGGAATCCAACTGCCGTCGGGCACGCGTACACCAGAGGTCGTGCCGTTCCAGGTGAAGACGGTGTCGCGACTCCAGTCGACCTGCGACAGATCCGGCAGCTCACCGTAGGCTGCTTCAAGGGTCCGCACATCGCTCAGCTTCAACTGCTTCACTGCATCGGTCGCCCAGCCCGCTCCGAAGGATTCCCAAACCAGCAGGTCCACCCCTCGCTGGCCCAGCAAAGACCACATGGCCATCTCCACCGCGCCGGTATCGGAGGCCGGGACAATGCCCAGTCGCCAATCCGCAGGCAGGCCCAGCACCCGCTTCGAGCGCTCGATCACTTCGGCCAGCTTAGCCTTACCGCCCTTGGCGCGGTGGGAGCGACCGAGAAACGCGCTCTGCAAGGTCGAGAGCGACCAGCCAGGGCGCTTGGCACAAGGACCGCTCGAGAAGTTCGGGTTGGCGGGCTTGTCGGTTGGAGGTGTTGGCCTAGTGAGCGGGCTCATGACAGGTCGCTCCTTAGCGGTTAAAGGTCGCCAAAAGAACAGGAATGGCGCGGACATTAGGCGGCATGTTGCAGTGCGTCAACGCGCCAAACGAACAGGCCGCTGCGCGGCCGGTGCATGCTACCGCGGCAAGGTAGGAGCTCGGGACTGGCGCGAGACCGAACGGCAGGAGTAGAATAAGGCAACGATCCGGCCCACCGGTGATCCGGATCAGATCGCCGCACGGCCTCGAACTTGACCGCGCCGCCTGCATTTCGTCCGCTGCGAAGCTGCACCACCCAACAAGCGACAGCAAAACCTAGGGGCCCGCAGGAGGGGCCGGATACCGGATGCCCACACCCGACCAGCTTCTGCTGTTCGCCATTTTGGCCGGCGCGCTCGGGCTGTTCGCCTGGGGGCGGCTCCGATTCGATCTGGTTGCTCTGCTTGCGCTTCTGGCAGCGGTGATCGGAGGTTTGGTGCCGACGGAGAGCGCCTTCGACGGCTTCGGCCATCCGGCCGTGATCACCGTTGCCGCTATCCTGGTGCTGACCCGCGCGCTGCGGACCTCCGCCCTCTTGGGCTTGATCTCGCGTCTGCTGGGCCGACTGACGACACGACCGACCTTGCAGATGCTGGCCCTGACTGCAACCTGCGGCGTTTGCTCCGCCTTCATGAACAACGTGGGGGCGCTGGCATTGTTGCTGCCGGTCGCCCTGGAGCTTGCACGTAGCAGCGGGCGCAGCCCCAGCCAACTGCTGATGCCCTTGTCTTTCGCCTCCCTGCTCGGCGGCCTGATCACCCTAGTCGGCACGCCGCCCAACATCGTGATCGCCAATCTCCGGGCCGAGGCGACGGGCACGTCCTTCGCGATGTTCGACTTCGCTCCGGTCGGTCTGACGGTCGCCGCCGTCGGTATCGGCTTCGTCGCCCTGATAGGTTGGCGGCTACTTCCTGAGCGTCTGGCTGCTCAGCCGTCGGACCGCGACCGCCCCCTGGTCGAGATCGAGGGCTACATCACCGAGGCGCGGGTGCCAGCCAAATCGGCCTTCGTCGGTCGCCGACTGCTCGACCTCTTCGCCGTCAGTCAAGGCGACATCTCAGTCGTGGCGCTGGTGCGCCGCAAGGATCGCATTCTTGCGCCATCGGGCTTTCTGCGGTTGCAATCCGGCGACATTCTGATCCTGGAAGCCGACCCGCAGGCGCTCCGCCGGCTCGTAGAAACGGCCGGGGTAGAGCTGGTCGGCGCCGGCGGCATCCGGGCCGAAACCCTGCGCTCCGAGCGGGTCGGACTGATCGAAGCCGTGATCACGCCCAGTTCGCGCCTGGAAGGCCGCACCGCACGCTCCTTGCGCCTGCACACCCGTTACGGCGTCAACCTGCTGGCAGTCTCGCGCCAGGGCGAACGCATCTACGAGCGGCTGGGACAAGTTCGCTTCCAGCCGGGCGACGTGCTGCTGCTGCAGGGCGAACGCGAGGTGATGCCGGAGGCCTTCCAAAACCTGGGCGTGCTGCCGCTGGCGGAGCGCGGGCTGGAAATCGGACGGCGCAGCGACAACTGGCGAGGACTTGGGATCTTCGCCGTCGCCGTTGGGCTGGTGGTCTTCGGTCTGCTGCCGCCGCATATCGCCTTTACCGGAGCCGCGGTCGCGGTGGTTCTGGCTGGTGAGTTACAGCTTCGCGATATCTATGAATCGATCGACTGGCCGATCGTCGTATTGCTTGGCGCCATGATCCCGGTCGGCCAGGCCCTGGAAACCAGCGGCGGGTCGATGGTGATCGCACAGCCGATCCTCGACCTCGGCGAGAGCGCGCCAGTCTGGCTGATTCTCGCGTTGCTGATGGCGGTGACCATGCTGTTGAGCGACGTGATGAACAATGCGGCGACTGCGGTGCTGATGGCACCGATCGGAATCGAGATCGCCAACGGCTTGGGATACTCCTTAGATCCCTTCCTGATGGCGGTCGCAGTCGGCGCCTCCTCCACCTATCTGACCCCCATCGGCCACCAATCCAACCTGCTGGTCATGGGCCCCGGCGGCTATCGTTTCGGCGACTACGCCCGCATGGGCCTGCCGCTCGATCTGCTGATCCTGATCGTCGCCGTACCGGTCATCCTGGCCGTCTGGCCAGTTTGAAGCGGACACAGCCGGTCGTCCCTGACCAGCTTTCAAAGTCGCCGTAAGCGCCGTGATACGGGAGTTGCTGTGCCGGTCAACACACAGCGCCTTCGATCCGGCAGTACCTGTAATAGAGACAAGTCGCCGTCGCTGTTACGAGCGCTCTCTATTCCTTGCCGTCCTGTGCTGAAGGTCGACGGCGGAAAATGTGCGTGGACAGCATGTCTGCAACCACTTCGTCTTTCTGATTGAGCACGTCGTAGCGAATCTTGACGAAACCGCGGTCGAGCTTGGAACGGCTTTCCCGTGCCTCCAGCACCTCACCATGACAGCGAAGAGTATCGCCAGGACGTACGGGCAACAGCCAGCGCAGCGCCTCTATGCCGGGCGAACCCAGGGAGCAGTGGGTCCAGATATTCTCCTGAAAAACCAACCGAAAGGCGATCAGAATGGTCTGGAAGCCGCTGGCGATCAAACCGCCGTATCCCCAGTCGGCCGCAGCCTCGACATCGATATGGAAGGGCTGCGGGTCCCATTCCCACGCAAAGGCCAGAATCTGCGCTTCGCTGAGAGTCGTGCCGCGCGTCGTGAAACTGCGGCCGACCGGAAAGTCTTCGAAGTAGCTCTCACCACGTGCTGTGCTCACCGACACCCCCTGCTCCGTCTCGCCCGAACCGATACAGCGCAAGCTAAAGCAGGAAGGTGCCAGAACGCCAGGATGTGGCGGCAGGTACGAGCTACCAGCGGTTACCGCGCGTGTAGCTGCGCAACAGCTCGCTGCGGCTGAGACCAATGTCACGCAGCATACGCTCGTCCATAGTCAGAATCCGTTCGCGTTCCTCGGCACGACGCTGCAGCTCCATAACCGCGTGCAGGAGCATCAGAATGAGATTGCGGCGCGGACGGCGGGCGCGGACGCGCAAGACCGGCATAGTGCCGGAGATGCGCAGGGGCTGGTCGATGCTGGACATGTAGGTCATTCCTCTCTCCGCTGCGATCCTTGCGAGGGCTAGAACCGCATGATGTCACGCCTGCTTCACCTGTCTGTGAGTTCGCTCACAAACCCTTACAAGCGATGAGGAGAAATCTGCCTGTCGGCGCAGAATGCCTCTATCCGCTCCTTGTCTCCGAATTTGACTCGCTTGGCACCGCCTGAAGGTCGAGTCCGAAATAGAGAATGTCGTCATTCGGATCCTCCGTGTACGGCGGGATCTCGATGAAACCCAAGGTGCGATAGAGGCGAACCGCCGCTTCTAACCGCGGCAGGCTGTCAAGCAAGATACGCCGGTACCCTGAGGCACGCGCTCGTGCGATTGCCGCTTCCGTCAGCCGCCGTCCCCAACCGCCGCCCCGTGCTTCGGCTTCGACCCACAGCCGCTTCAGCTCACAGGCTCCTCCACCCATGGGCCTGAGCCCGATGCATCCGACCGCCTCCCTCGTCGCGCCACGCAGAAGCAGAACGTCGCCTTGTGGCGGTGCATAAAAACCCGGCAAACCGGCCAGCTCGGCATCGAAGTTCTGATAGCAGAGATCTTCTTGCAGCCAGTCTGCGTAGCGGCGAAACAGCCGGCGGACGGTCTCGGCGTCGCCTGGCCAGACCGCTGCCTCGATCCTGAACTCACCCTGGCAAGGCAATGCGTCCCTCCAAGTAGTAGGCCACGCGCCCCTGCAGCTCGACGCGATCGCCCTTGAGTTCGCAGGTCAGCTTGCCCAGACGTGCCGAGACTTGTCGTGCTATCAGCCGGTCGCGCCCAAGCTTAGCCGCCCAGTAGGGCTGCAGCACGCAATGCGCCGAGCCCGTGACGGGATCTTCAGGAATCCCTCCATGAGGCGCAAAGTATCGCGAGACGTAGTCGCAGGTCTCGCCTCCGTCCGGCCCAGGTGCTGTGACGATCAGGCCGTCGCCCTCAAGCTTTTCGACCTTGACGAGATCAGGCCGAGCAGCCCGAACGGCGGCCGCATCGGTCAGCACCGCCAGGTTCTTGTCCGCGCGCAGCACCTCAACGGGCCGGACGCCAAGCGCCTCGGCAACGGCGTCGCCGTCATCCAGCGGCTGTGGCGGCCGCGCCGGCAGGTCCATGGCGAAACCCTCGCCGGCGCGGCGCACCTCGAGCCAACCACTGAGAGTATGGAAGCGCACGACCTCCAGTTCCGGCGCCAGACGATCGAGCAGAAGCGCACCGCTGGCCAGAGTGGCATGGCCGCAGAGATTCACTTCGATTGCCGGCGTAAACCACCGCAGGTCGAAGGCTCCCGCCTCATCACGCCGCGGAACGAAGAAGGCGGTTTCCGAGAGATTGTTCTCCAACGCTACCGCCTGGAGCGTTGCATCGGGCAGCCAATCCTGCAGTGGGATGACTGCCGCGGGGTTGCCACCGAACACTTGGTCCGTGAAGGCATCGAGCTGATAGATCGTCAGTGTCATGACCGCTGCGTTCCTCGTGCTTCAAGCTTTCCAGAAGGGCTTGCGCGCCTCGTGCGCCGCCGCGACGCGATCAAGACCGATATCCCGTAGCAAGCGATCGTCGAGCTCCGCCAGCGCATGGCGCTGTTCCGCCCGCTCTTGCCAGTGCATCAGCAGCGCAATCATGGCTAGTAAGAGCGATCTCGGCGGCCGGCGCTCATGGCCACGCCGGAAACCCACAAAGCTGCCCGGAAACGACCGCGGGCGAGATGAAATTGTTACCATACCAATTCTCCGCACAGTCATATTGTCATATTTGTATCCATAATTTCACTTTGTCCTTGCGAACAATCGAACTCAATGTCTTTATTGTCTCTATGACAAATTGGACTCCCGAACTCAGACCCGATAGCCCTCGCTACATCGCAATTGCCGACGCTTTGGCCGACGACATGGGCGCGGGCCGTCTGGCGCCGGGGGTCAAGCTTCCGACGCACCGCGATCTGGCCTGGCGGCTGGGAGTGACGGTGGGCACTGTGACGCGCGCCTACGCGGAGGCAGAGCGACGGGGCCTGGTGATCGGAGAGGTCGGACGCGGCACCTTCGTGCGCGCGCAGACGCCGGACCGGCCGCCGAGTGCGGACCGCCGAGACGGAAGCCCGAGGGATGACCGCCAGTTCCTCGATCTTTCGATGAACTTGCCCGCACTCCCAAGCGAACCGGAGGCGGTGCCCGGCGCGGTCGCAGAGGTCAGCGGCGATCCGGAGGCGCGCCACTACTTCGACTACACGACCAGCCTCGGCCTGCCGGAGCATCGCCAAAGCGGCGCCGACTGGTTGGCTCGCCACGGACTGGAGAGTCCGCCCGAGCGGATCGTACCGACCTATGGCGCTCAGCACGCCATGTTCCTGGCCTGCGCCGCCCTGGCAGAGGCTGGCGCGCCGGTTCTGGTGGAGGAAGCGACCTTTTACGGCATCAAGTCTGTGGCTAAGACGCTCGGCTTGCGTCTGATCGGCGTTCAGACCGACAGCCAGGGTCTGGATCCTGCAGGTCTGGACGCGGCCGCCCGCTCTAGCGGCGCGAAACTGCTCTACTGCATTCCCAACTTTCAGAACCCCACCTCCAGCGTCATGCCGACGCAACGGCGGGACGAGATCGCAGACGTCTGCAGGCGTCACGGGATCGCGGTAATCGAGGACGACATCTACGCCTTCCTGCTGAATGACGGCGAAGGCGCTGCACTTCGCCCACTCTCCTGCCGTCTGCCGGAGCAAGGCTTTTACATCGGCTCACTCTCGAAAAGCGTTTCGCCGGCGCTGCGGGTCGGCTGGCTGGCCGCGCCCGAAGCTTGGATAGACCGAATAGCGGTCGCCCAGCGGGCCACTGTGATCATGCCCAACCCGCTGCTGCAGGAGGCTGCACGGCGGCTCATCGCAAGCGGAGCGGCCGACAGGCTGGCTGCAGGCCAACGCCGCGAGGCAATCGCCCGACAGCGGCTGGCAAGCGAGATACTAGGTCGCCCGAACTCCGGCGCTCAGGTCGTGACCCACCCCAATTCGTTCCACATCTGGCTGCAGCTTCCGCCAATCTGGCGAACCGAAGCCTTCGTCTCAGCTGCCAGGCGGCGTGGCGTGGCGGTGACGGCAGGAGAGGTCTTCTTCGTCGGCCGCGTACCCGGCCCCGACGCGGTCCGCATCTGTCTGTCGGCCGCAGCCAGCCGAAAGGCGCTCGAGCGCGGTCTCCGGACTCTCGCGGGTCTGCTCTGCGAAGATCCGACGCTGGAAATGCCGCTGGTCTAGTTACACCATGAAGGGGCGCAGCGTGTGGGCATGATTGACCGGACCGTGCCCCTTACCGAGCCGCGGCGCAGTGCGCAACGCCGTGTAGAGATAGGCGCGGGCCCGCTCGACCGCCTCTTCCAGTGGCAGGCCATAGGCTAGGCTGGCCGCGATAGCTGAAGCCAACGTGCAGCCGGTGCCGTGTGTACTGGTGGTCTCGACACGAGGGCCTTCGAACACCCGCGTGCCGGACCCGGAGGCCAACACGTCGCGCATGATTTCGCCGCCCTCCAGGTGTCCGCCTTTCACAACGACAGCCTGCGGACCGGTGGTCCGCAGCATCTCGGCAGCATGCACCATGCTGTCCAAATCGGTGATCTGCAGGCCAGTCAGCTTTTCCGCCTCCCTCACATTGGGCGTCATGACTGTCGCCACCAGCGACATGCGCCGCGTCAAGGTCTGCACGGCGGCTGGCTCCAAGAGGTCGTGACCGCTCGTCGAAACCATCACCGGATCGACCACGATCGGAAGGCCAGAGCAGCGGTCCTCCAGCACATCGGCCACAGCGTCGATCACTTCGGCCGAATGAAGCATCCCCGTCTTGACCGCATCGCTGCCGATATCGTCCAGCACGGTTTCCATTTGCTGGGCGATGAAGGCTGGGTCGACAGGAAACACACCCTTCACGCCCAAGGTGTTTTGCGCCGTCAGGGCCGTAATGGCCGTGGTACCGTACGCGCCTAACGCCATCACGGTCTTGAGATCGGCCTGAATTCCCGCGCCGCCGCCGGAATCCGACCCGGCCACGATAAGCACCCGGCCCGGCTGCATCGTCATAACGCCCCCGCCTCAGTTCGCCGTTGCGGCACTAATGCTGGCCGCCACGGTCTCGACCGCCTCTTGCACCAGAGCCTCGTCCTCTGCCTCCGCCATAACCCGGATCAGCGGCTCCGTTCCCGACTTCCGAATGACCAGGCGGCCACGGCCGTTCAGCTTAGCCTCGACCTCCGCAATGGTTTGCTTCACCGACGCTTCCTCCAACGGATGCCCGCCGGTGAAACGCACATTGTGCAGAAGCTGGGGCAAGGGGTCGAAACAATGGGTCGCCGAGCTGGCAGGCTCGCCGGACTCTACCAAGGCCGCCAGCACCTGCAACGCTGCAATCAAGCCGTCGCCCGTGGTGGTGAAGTCGGAGAGAACGATGTGGCCGGACTGTTCGCCGCCGACGTTGTAACCGTCGCGACGCATGCGCTCGACCACATAGCGGTCGCCGACAGGCGTACGCTCCAACCCGATACCGAGCCCATTGACGAAGCGCTCCAACCCCAGATTGGACATCACCGTGGTAACCAATCCCCCACCCGCCAGGCGCCCATCCTGGAGCCAGGAGCGCGCAATCAGGGCCATCAGTTGATCGCCATCGATCACTCGACCGGTCTCGTCGGCAAGGATCGCACGATCGGCGTCGCCGTCGAGTGCGATCCCGAGGGCCGCACCCTGCTGTACAACAGCCCGGCACATGGTCTCGGGTGCCGTCGCGCCGCAGTCATGGTTAATGTTGAGGCCGTTGGGCTCGTCGCCTAGCGCTACGACCTCCGCGCCCAGTTCGTAAAGCACGGTCGGCGCCACCCTGTAAGCAGCTCCGTTCGCACAGTCGACCACCACCTTCAGGCCCTCAAGGCTGAGACCGCGAGGGAAAGAGGCTTTGACAAACTCGATGTAGCGCCCAAGCGCATCGTCCAGGCGGCGTGCCCGGCCGAGCTGCTGCGGTTCCGCCCGCGCGTCGCTGAGGCCGTTGTCGATCCGCCTTTCGATCTCCAACTCGACGTCGTCGGAGAGCTTGAACCCGTCCGGGCCGAACAGCTTGATTCCGTTGTCCTGAAAGGGATTGTGCGAAGCCGAGATCATCACTCCCAGATCGGCTCGCAAGGAGCGGGTCAGCATACCGACGGCCGGGGTCGGCAGCGGGCCGAGCAGCACCACGTCCATGCCGACGGAGATGAACCCGGCGGTAAGGGCTGGCTCCAGCAGATAACCGGACAGACGGGTATCCTTGCCGATTACTACCTTGTGGCGATGCTCGCCGCGCGTGAACTGCGCCCCGGCAGCCATAGCGAGTTTCAGGGCCGTTTCAGCCGTGATCGGTTCGCAGTTGGCAGTACCGCGTACACCGTCGGTACCGAAGAGCTTACGGGTCATGATGCGCTTAAAGAACTCCGATTCCACGTCTTCACACTGGCTTATAGCAAAGGCTGCACACTCAGGGGAAATTCTGGATTCCAGTCTTGGAGATCGCTCTCCACACCGCTACGGCTTGGCAGGTCTCCGCTACGTCGTGTACGCGCAAAATCTGCACCCCGCGCTGCAGACCGGCAAGCGCCGCGGCTAAGCTGCCGGGCAAACGCTGCTTGGGCGACGGCGCCTGCTCCGGCATCAACCTAGCAATGAAAGACTTCCGCGACACGCCCAACAGCACTGCGCAGCCGAGACCGTGCAACAATGCCAGACGATCGAGAAGCTGGAGGTTGTGTGCCAACGTCTTGCCGAAGCCGATCCCTGGGTCGACCGCGATGCGCTCACGCGGAATGCCGGCAGCCAGGCAGGCCTCTACGCGCGTCTCGAGAACGTCGAAAACATCCAGCGCCACGTCGCTGTAGGTCGGGTCAGCCTGCATGCTGCGCGGCTCCCCCTGCATGTGCATCAGCACCACCGGCAGACCGAGCTCTGCCGCCGTTTCGAGGCTGCGGGAGTCGCCCGTCAGCGCCGTCACGTCGTTGAGAATCTTCGCTCCTGCCGCCGCTGCTGCCCGCATCACCTCCGGCCGACGGGAGTCGACCGACACGATCAGACCCTGCGCAGCCAAGGCCTCGATCACCGGCAGCACGCGACGCAGTTCCTCAGCCACGGGGACCGGGTCCGCGCCCGGCCGTGTCGACTCGCCGCCCACATCCAGGATCGCCGCCCCCGCCTGAGCCATGGCCAGTCCCTCCGAGATAGCGCGTTCCGGGTCCAGCCGGTCGCCGCCGTCCGAGAAGCTGTCCGGGGTGACGTTGATCACCCCCATGACCAAGGGCTCGTCCATCGACAAGCCAGCAAAGGGCGCCCGCGGCGCGGAGATCAGTGCGGCACGTGGCGCCAAACCCTCGGGAAGCGCCGCCGGCGAAACCACCTCGTTCCGCTCATCGCGACGCAGCAGCGTCACCGCTGCCGCATGCAACCGCCCAGCCACCGGCAGCGCGTCGGGTAAGGGGTTCCGCGTGATGGAAGTGGGAAGGAGATAGGACTCAGAAGTCATCTGACAGAGAAGCTGGTTCGGCCATGCGCCGAGCTTACCGAAGTTCGCCGCAGAAAAGGCAACGCCCCTGCCGACTGGCAGGGGCGCGCCTGTTTGCAGAGCCGCTAGACGGCTAGCTCGCGGGTTCGGGCTCCGGACCGATGCCGCTGTCCTTTGGGCGACCGCTTGACGGCACCGAGGAGCGGCGACCGCCACTGGGCTGCTGCGGCTTATCGCTGGGGTCGCTGCGATCGATGGCCTCGCCGCGCAGTACGCGCTGCACTTCCTCGGCCCCGAGCGTTTCGTACTCCAACAAGCCCTTAGCCAGCAGATGCAGGTCGTCCATGTGCTCGTTGAGAACATCATGAGCCTTCCGCTCGGCCTCATCAATGATCCGACGCACTTCCTCGTCGATCACGCGTGCAGTCGCCTCGGAGATATTCTGCTGGCGAGCAACCGAGTGACCCAGGAAGACTTCGTCCTGGTTTTCGTTGTAGCGCAGTGGCCCGAGCTTCTCGGACATGCCCCACTCGGTCACCATGCGACGGGCCAGGTTGGTCGCCTGCTGGATGTCGTTGCCGGCACCGGTGGTCACGTTATCCTTGCCGTAGATGATCTCTTCGGCCGCGCGGCCACCGAACATCATCGCCAGCTTAGCCGTGATTTCCGATACCTTATAGCCGTAACGGTCCTTCTCCGGCAGGTTCATGGTCACGCCCAGAGCCCGACCGCGCGGAATGATGGTGACCTTGTGCAGCGGGTCGTTGCCCGGCACGAAGAGACCGACCAGAGCGTGCCCGGCCTCGTGGTAGGCCGTCAGCTCTTTCTCCTCTTCGGTCATCACCATGGAGCGGCGCTCGGCCCCCATCAGGACCTTGTCCTTGGCATTCTCGAAGTCGTTCTGCGTCACCACGCGCTTGCCGGCACGTGCTGCGATCAGCGCTGCCTCATTGACCAGGTTGGCCAAGTCGGCGCCGGAGAAGCCCGGAGTGCCGCGCGCGACGACCTTCGCATCGACGTCCGGCGCCAGAGGAACCTTCCGCATGTGGACGCGCAGAATACGCTCGCGGCCCAGCACGTCCGGGTTCGGCACCACCACCTGACGATCGAAACGGCCGGGTCGCAGCAGCGCCGGGTCCAGGACGTCCGGGCGGTTGGTCGCGGCGATCAGAATGACGCCCTCATTCGCCTCGAAGCCGTCCATCTCGACCAGAAGCTGGTTCAGGGTCTGCTCGCGCTCGTCATTGCCACCACCCAGGCCGGCGCCACGGTGGCGGCCCACCGCATCGATCTCGTCGATGAAGATGATGCAGGGGGCATTCTTCTTGCCCTGCTCGAACATGTCGCGGACACGGCTGGCGCCGACGCCGACGAACATCTCGACGAAGTCCGATCCTGAAATCGTGAAGAAGGGAACGTTGGCTTCGCCAGCGATAGCCCGGGCCAGCAGGGTCTTACCGGTGCCCGGAGGGCCGACCAGCAGCATTCCCTTGGGAATCTTGCCACCCAGCCGCTGGAACTTCTGCGGATCGCGCAGGAAGTCGACGACTTCCTCCAATTCCGACTTGGCCTCGTCGATACCGGCAACGTCGTCGAAGGTCACACGGCCCTGTTTTTCGGTCAGCAGCTTGGCCTTCGACTTGCCGAAGCCCATAGCCTTGCCGCCACCGCCCTGCATCTGCCGCATGAAGAAGATCCACACGGCAATCAGCAACAGCATCGGGAACCAGGAGATCAGAATCTGCAGCAACGGCGAGGCTGATTCCTGCGGTGCCGCGTTGATCTGAACGCCGTTGTTGCGCAGTCCCTCGACCATGCCCGGGTCCTCCGGAGCATAGGTGGAGAAGCGCGTTCCGTCGTTGTAGGTGCCTTCGATCTGGCGTCCCTGAATGGTTACGTCCCGGACGTTCCCGTCCTCGACGCGGTCCAGGAAGGTCGAATAGGCGACCTGCGAGCTGCTATTCGGCCCAGGCGAGCCTTGGAAGAGGCTGAACAGAGCGAACAGAAGCAGGATTATAATAATCCAGAGAGCGGCATTCCGGCTGAAATTCACGTCGCGTTCCCTTCGTCGACAGGGTCGGCGAGCGTCTAGTGCCAGGACCCGTCATTGCTACATAATGTGTCCCGAGCGCTAAGCAACTGTAAAGCTCCCCGCAGGCCTCACGTCCGGACCGCCTCGAGCCGCACTCTTTACTCCACAAAAGTGTGCCGCCGTCAGGGACCGACGGGGGCGGAATTGGCAGGAAAACCAGTGAAATTCCCAGTCTGGTCGTGCAAAGCCGAGCTGCGGAACGGCGACCGGGGCCGAGCAGTCCGACGCTGCGCGGTCGAACAGGGCGGGCAGAGTGACGCGGACCGACGGCGGCAGGCCACCAGCCTTTAGACCCGGGTCCGATGCCACCACCGCCCGCCAACCGGCTTCGCCAAGCGGTCCAACCGACAGTCCGGACGGCGCATCGTCTCGTAAGTCGGTCAGGAAACGGCCATCCCACAGCAGGCTCTGACCCGGCGCGATCGGGTGAGTCATTGCCGTTGGCTCGCGAACGGCCAGCCATCCCGAACTCTGCGGCAATAGGCGGCAACCACCGAGCGTGACCGGATGCTGCGGCCGCTCCCGGAGACTGATCAGAGCGCGCTGACTACGGGCGGTTCGCGGCGGCCAAGTCCTGCCACCGACACAGGCCAGCAACTGCGCCAGGGACCGTAACGCCATGGCATCCGGCGCAGTGGCAAAGGCTGGCGCCACCCGAGCGAAACCTGCGGGATGCAGCACAACGGTCTCGGCAAGCAATTCGGCAACCTGCCCTTCCAGTTCGGCGCGCAAGCGGCCGGCAGTGGTCGCGAGATCGAAAAGCGGCTCAGGCGCCAATCCTGCCAAGGCAAACTCAGCTGCCCGTTCGCGAAGACGACTGCGAGCGAAACGGGGATCGCGATTGCTCGGATCCTCGACGAACGGCAGGCCGGCAGCCAGGCACGTCGTCGTCAAACGCACCTTCGGGACCGTCAGCAGGGGTCGTAAGAGCCTGACATCCGGCAGCTCCGTGATGGAAGGCATTGCGGCAAGCCCGTCCGGACCGCTACCCGACTCCGCCCGCTGCAACAAGGTCTCGACCTGATCGTCACGGTGGTGACCGAGGGCAAGGTGTAGAATTCCGCCTGCCCGACAGGCCTCAATCAACAATCCGTAGCGCGCATCGCGCGCCGCTGCTTGAATACCGGCAGAGACTTCGGCAGCGCCTTCCCAAACCAGGATTCGACTGTCTACTCCCAAGGCGGCCAAACGTGCCGACACCTCGGCCGCTTCCTCTGCGGAGTCCGGCCGCAGACGATGATCGACGATCAGTGCGAGCAGCCGTCCTTCCTGCCCTGCCAGCCAACGCTGCAGCAACCATGCCAGGGCAAGAGAATCTGGACCGCCGGAAACAGCTACGGCAATTGCCGGATGCGGCTCGAAAGGACCGCAGGCGGCAAACAGCCGGGCGGCTTCCTCTGGCCCGATCGCGGCGGCGTCGACGGTTGCCTCAACCGCAGCCGAGTCGCTGAGCCTCGCGCAAGGCGCGCTGGAGAACGGTGGGCGCGGCATCGGGATAACGGCGCTGCAGCTCCGTAAAGGTTGCACAGGCATCCTGGGTGGCCCCCAGATTGGACAGGGACATGCCCAACTTCAGAAGGTTGTCCGGCGCCTTACCGCTGTTCGGGTAGTTTTGATAGCCCTCGGCGAAGACCACGGCAGCGGTCTCGTAATCGCCGCGCACGTAGTGGGTTTCCCCGAGCCAATACTTGGCGTTACCGGCCAGATCGCTCTCCGGAAAGAGTTCGATGTACTGACTGAAGGCGGATTCCGCCGCCGGGTAGTCCATCTGCCGCAGCAGATCGAAGGCCGAGTTGTAGGCCGCCTGAGGATCGTCACTCGGCAACGATATGAGCGCCTGCTGCTGACCGGGAGCTGAAACGGCTGGAGCTTGAGAAGGGCTCGCCCCCGTGGTTCCAGCTTGACCGCTCTCGCGAAGGCCCGCCAGATCCTGATCGCTGATCGTACCCAGTGTGCGCGGTTCCAAGGGTCCCGGCTGCGCCTGACCAAGCTGGCCGCCGGCAGTCTGCCCGGCGGCAGGATCGCTACTCCCCACGACCGTCGGCCCTGATCCGTCGAGCGGCGTAAAGGTCGCCGACGGGGTCTCTCCGTTCAGCGGGCGCTGCCCCTGTTCAAGGCGCAACAGGCGTGCCTTGGTCTCGGATTCGAAGCGGTCCATGCGCTGTCCCAGCTGGCGAATCCCGAAATCGAGGTCCTCCAGGCGGCCGGTCATGCGCCGCAATTCACCTTCCAAACCGGAGATCCTGCGCTCGAACTGCGCTGCCTGCGCAGCGTTCAGGCCCGAGGACTGCGCGAGCTGTACCGTCAGGGCTCGATGCTCTGCTGCAATCTCCGTAGCAGCGGCATGTAAATCTGCAAACTCTCCGGAAAGATCGGTTTGGCTGCGCTTGAAGTCTTCAACAGCGCTCTCGGCCGGTGCCGAAGTCGCAATCACCAGGACGGCAGCCAGCGCAGGGAGGCAGCGAAACATAAGGGAGCGAGCAAAAAGCATGACGACACGGCTTTCCAGGGTTTGCGTTCTAAGTGGCCGTCCTCTTTGGCGACGTCTCGCGGAGATCGACCGGCAATCGCAAGACGGCGACTCGAACGGCCCAGTCCAAGCTCCGCAGTGTTCTATCAATTCCCGGTCACTTTGGCCAAATTGCGGCGGCCACACTGCTGCCTCGGAGCAGGATATGCAGACACGATCTCCCGGCAGCGCAATCCGGAGGCAAAGATCCGAGCGACCGTAAATCGTCGCTACGATGGCGACCCGCCTGGCGAGCAAGGGAAAACGCCCGCCGCCAACAGCTGGCGACGGGCGTTTCTAAACCGCTTCTGCCTGACGGGCCCGACTCGGGCCCGTCCTGCACGTCAGCCCGGTACGAAAACGCCGCGGCGATTCTGCGCCCAGGCAGCGTCGTTGGAGCCCAGCACCGCCGGACGCTCCTTGCCGTAGCTGATGGTGCCGACGCGGGTCGGCGCGATGCCCAAGGCGATCAGATACTGACGCACTGCGCTGGCGCGACGCTCACCCAGGGCGAGGTTGTACTCCCGGGTGCCGCGCTCGTCGGCATGGCCTTCGACCGTCAAGGTCACGTTAGGGTTTTGCTGCATCCAGGCGGCAAGGCGATCCACAGTGCCCCGCGCGTCGGAGCTGAGCTCCGCCGAATCGAAAGCGAAGAACACACGGTCACCGACCTGTTGAACCAGATCTTCACGCGACCCTGCCACGACCTGGCTGGTCGGAGCCCCCTGAGTCGAGGCACCGTTCGAGCCCCCGGTGGCTGGACCGGCCTGATCCTCGGGCGCGCTTTCGCAGGCGGCGAGCAACAGAGTCGCTGCTGCGACCAGAACATACTTCAGCTTCATGATTGCGAGAGTCCCCTTATCTGATGTTCGGGTTTCTAGGATAGCGCCCCGAACGACTCGTTATCTGCCGATCACCCGCAGGCACCCACAGGATTGCCTTCGGCTAGATTATGCCCCCTGACTGCGGAGTCGCGCGATTCCGCCGCAATATATCGAGGGCGGTTTCACGGAATCAAGGGCGACCATGCCGGGTCAGACGCGTCGAGCGGCGTAATCACCTCCCGTTCATTAAACCCGGTCAGATCGATTGTATAGAGCCGGCTGCGCTGCTGGCCCTGCGATGTTGCACGCTCGGTACGGTAGAAAGACAACACACGCCCGTTCGGCGCCCAGGTGGGACTTTCCACCAGGAAACCGCTTGCCAACATCCTCTCCCCCTCTCCGTCGGGTTTCATCACGCCGATGTAGAACGTGCCCTGATGCATGCGCGTAAAAGCAATCAAGTCACCCCGCGGCGACCAAACCGGCGTGGCATAGCGCCCTTGGCCGAAGGACACGCGACGCACGTCGGATCCGTCGGCATTCATCACATAGAGTTGTTGCGCCCCGCCGCGATCGGAGTTGAAGACCAGGCGAGTGCCGTCCGGTGCGAAGGACGGAGAGGTGTCGATCGCAGGACTTGTGGTCAGGCGACGCACCTGCCGCGTTCGCAGATCCATGGTGTAGATGTCGCTGTTGCCGGCCTCAGCCATCGACATAACCACCTTGTTACCATCGAAGGAGAACCGAGGCGCGAAGGTCATGCCCGGAAAGTCTCCCAAGACCTCGCGTCGCCCGGTTTGCAAATCGAGCAAATACACGCGCGGCCTGTTGTTCTCGTAGGACAAGTAGGTGATTTCCTGAGTCGTCGGCGAAAACCGAGGCGTCAGAACAAGATTCTGTCCTTCGGTGAGGAACTGATGGTTTGCGCCGTCCTGATCCATGATCGCCAACCGCTTGACCCGGCGGTCCTGCGGCCCGCTCTCAGCCACATAGACGAGGCGGGTATCGAAGTACCCGTCTTCACCGGTCATGCGCTTGTAGATGGCGTCGGAGATGATGTGGGCGATGCGCCGCCAGTTCGACTGCGTGGTGGTGTACCCCAGCCCCGTCATCTCCTGTTCCGCCAACACGTCCCAGAGACGGTAGAAAACCCGCAAACGTCCGTCCGGCGTGATCTCGACACCACCGCTGACCAGGGCCTTGGCGTTGATCAGCCGCCAGTCGGCGAACCGCGGTCCATTCTGGACACTTGCAATGTCCTGGATGAAGGCGCGCTGATCGATCGGCCGAAACAGACCGGAGCGCGCCAGGTTGTCGGAGATCACTTGAGCGATGTCCGCACCGATCTGCCCTTGTTCGGCATTCTCAGCATAGAAGTCGGTCACGGCGATCGGCAGAGGCTCGGCGAAGCCCTGCACGATGTCGACGGTCAGTTGCGCCCGCGCCGGCATCGCGACGGAGGCAAAGACTACGAACACACCCAGCAGGGTTGTAGCGCTTCGCAGCGGCAAACGGGCAAAGAAGGTCATTAACAAGGGACGGCGGGCAAGGGTCACAGAGCTATCCTCCCAACATCTGCCGCGGGTCGAACCGGAGGCGGATGGACTTCCAGACATCGTACTGGGACTGGGGCAATTCAGTGTAAGGCTGGCAATCCAGGACGGCGCGACGCGCATTCTCGGCTGCAGCACGATAGAAGCGGTCGTTGTTGATTCGACCGGGGTCGTCAAAGCGAGGCTCGCCGAGAACGAAACCTTCACGGGTCAACTCGATGTCCATGACCACAAACAGCTCGTCGGCGTTGCGCGCACCCGGGTCGATGCGCCAGCAGTACGCCATCTTGCTCTGAATGATCTGCCCGAGCTGATTGACCACGGCGCTGGACGGCAGAGCATTGCCCGGCCCCGGGCGCGCCGCTTGCTGCGTCCGACGCGGCTGAGGTTCCTCGCGATTCTGAAGCACGTTGCGCAAGACCGACTGCAGGCGGTCTTGTGGCTCCTCTTGCGGCTCGGGCTCAGGCTCTGGCTCTGGCCGTTCGGCGATCTGCGGCCGGCGCTGAGGCACCGGCGGTGTGATATCCGACATCAAGGTCGGCTCGCTCTGCTCTGGTTCCGGCTCGGCCGGTTGCGCTTCGGCTTCCGCGGCCTCTGCTTCCTGGGCCTCCGCCACTTGTGCTTCGGGTGCAGGTGCAGCCTCGGGTTCCGGAGCGACCTGAGGCGGAGGTGCGGTGTCCGGCGGCGGCGGCGCTTCTGCAGCTTGCGGCGGAACGGGTTCGGGTACTGGCTCGGGCGTTGGCGCAGGCGGCGTATCGGCAACCGGCGGTTCGGTCGGTGCAGCCTCGGGGATCGGCGGCAGCTCTGCCGTCTCAGCGGGGCTATCCGCCAACTCCGCCTCAGGTGCCTCGGGAACGCCGGCGAGTTCTGCCTCGGTTTGAGCCGCTGCTTCCGCCAACTGGTCGACGCTGACCAAGTCGACCGCAACCACAGGCGCGATGGGCTGGCGCTCCGTCAGCCTGGGCAGACCCACCACAGCCAAGACCACGACAGCAGCATGCAACGCTACCGAGCCGATCAGCGCGGTGGTCATCGTGTTGCCGTTCTGGGCGGTCGAGGCCGCTAGGGTCACGATACAGGAAACTCCCTGTCCTACTGCAAAGCCACAGTCACTCTGTCACCGGCGCCGGTGGCGGCAGTTCGGCAATCAGCGCCACGCGGTTGAAGCCAGCGGCGTTGATCGTGCTCATCACCTGCATCACACGGCCGTACTGAAGATTGCGATCGCCCCGAATGTAGATTCGGGTTTCCGGATTACTCTCGGTGATCGCCACCAACCGTGGAACCAGCACGCCGAGCTCGACTGGCGTTTCCTGGACGTAGACGTCGCCTCTGGCATCGACGGTCACCACCAGCGGCTCGACCGATTCGGAGATACTCTGGGCCTGCGTCTGAGGCAGATCGACCGGTACGCCAACGGTCAACAGCGGCGCGGTCACCATGAAAACGATCAGCAACACCAGCATCACATCGACGAAGGGCGTAACGTTGATCTCGCTCATCGGTGACCAGCGATTGCGCCGGCGACGGTGGCTGGCGCCCTGCTCGGCGCGTTTCATAAGCGTCGCAGCCATGGTTTAGGCCGCCTCTTCGATCTGCCGCGAGAGGATCGCAGAGAACTCGCCGGCAAAGGATTCCAGACGCTGGCCGTAGCGCGTCAGATCGCTGTTCAGTTTGTTGAAACCGATGGTCGCCGGGATCGCCGCGACCAGACCCAGCGCGGTTGCGAAGAGAGCTTCGGCAATGCCAGGCGCCACGACAGCCAGGGAGGTATTCGCCTCGGCCGCAATCGAGGTGAAGGCATTCATGATGCCCCAGACGGTGCCGAACAACCCGATGAAGGGTGCCGAGGAGCCAACAGACGCCAGAAAGGTCATCTGCTTTTCCAACCGCTCCATCTCACGGCCGATGGTGAGATCCATCACCCGCTCGATGCGATCGCGCACGGCCATGCCCTGCTCGCCGTCGATGCGCGTCCCTCGCGCGCTCGAACGACGCCACTCGCGCATGGCCGCCATGAAGACGGAAGACTGCGGATCGTTCGCGCTGTCGCCCATGCGATCGTACAATTGATCCAAGGAACCGCCCGACCAGAAATTATCTTCGAACTGGTCAGCACGACGGCGCAGCTTCCGCAATCGCACGGTCTTGTCGAAAATGATCGCCCAGGTCCATATCGAGGCAACCACCAGCATCAGCATCACAAGTTTGACAACGATGTCGGCCATGAGGAAAAGCCCCCACGGCGACAAGTCGTGCGCGCCTGCGGCCGCGCCGACGACCTGAACCGCTTCGTTCTCCATATCCCGGGACGCTCCTAGGTTTCCGGTTGACAAAATGGCGCTAGGGTTTGGCGGATCTGTGGCGGAATTCGGCCGGGTTTGCCATCGCCCAAACGGAGGCAGGCCACACGAACCCTGATGTCCGCCAACAGCAAACCATCGCGCTCGACCTTCTGATGCGCCGCTAATGTGGCGCCTCCGAGTTCAACAAGGCGGGAACGGACGTAAAGCAGATCTTCCAGCCGTGCCGGACTCACGTAGTCGACGCTGGCGCGACGCACTGCAAAGGCGAGCCCGTCGCGGTCGCGTAAAGCAATTTGATCGATTCCGAGCAGACGCAGCAGCTCGCTGCGCGCACGCTCGGCAAACTTCAGGTAGTTGGCGTAATACACGATGCCGGCCGCGTCGGTATCCTCGTAGTAGACCCGCAGGGGCAAGAGGTGCTCGCAGTCTTCGAAGCAACCCGACGTTGGACCTAGATCAGGCAGGGCGCTCAAACCTGCTTCTCCCCGCCCGGCAACCCGACATCGTCTTCCACTGCTTCGATTTGTTCGGTCGAGCCGGTCAGAAGGTCGAGCTGTTCGACCAGACTGCGTGGTGCCTCTAGGCCCAGATAGCCGAAACCGCTGCGCGTCAGCATCCGCCCGCGCGGCGTCCGTTGCAGCAAGCCCTGCTGCAGCAGATAGGGCTCGATCACCTCTTCGATAACGTCGCGCTGTTCGGACAGCGCCGCCGCCAGCGTCTCGGCCCCGACCGGTCCTCCGCCGTAGTTGTGTGCCAAACAGCCAAGATATCGGCGATCCATGGCATCGAGCCCGCGGGCGTCGACCTCTAGCCGCTGCAGAGCGCCGTCGGCGACAGTGGCGTCCACCTCGCCGGCGCCTTCCACGGCAGCGAAGTCGCGAACCCGACGCAGCAACCGGCCGGCAACGCGCGGTGTACCGCGGGATCGGCGGGCGATCTCTCCGGCGCCTTCGGAGGTGAGCGGCATGTTCAAAACGCGCGCGCCACGACCGACGATCAACTGCAACTCCTCTGGCGTGTAGAACTGCAGACGCAGTGGAATTCCAAAACGCTCCCGCAGCGGTCGCGTAATCAAACCGGAGCGCGTGGTCGCGCCGATCAGCGTGAAAGGCGGCAAGTCGATGCGCACAGACCGAGCCGCCGGCCCTTCGCCTATGATGATGTCCAGCTCGAAGTCTTCCATCGCCGGGTAAAGGATTTCTTCAACGGCCGGAGCAAGACGATGGATTTCGTCGATGAAGAGCACATCGCGTGGCTGCAGATTGGTCAGGATCGCGGCCAGGTCGCCCGCGCGCGCAATGACGGGCCCGCTGGTGGCGCGGAAACCGACGCCAAGTTCGCGCGCGACGATCTGCGCCAAAGTGGTCTTGCCGAGCCCCGGTGGCCCGAAGAACAGTACATGGTCAAGCGCCTCGTCTCGCGCCTTCGCGGCCTCGATGAAAACGCGCAGGTTGGCGCGCAACTGGGCTTGGCCGACGAAGTCTTCCAAGGCCTGCGGGCGGAGGGACAGCTCGCCTGCCGCATCCTGCTCGCCAGAGTACTCGGCGCTAACCATGCGTGCATCGCTCACAGAGCCAGCTCCCTAAGGCCGGCCTTGATCAAGGCGTCCAAACTCGCCTCGCCGCCAAGCTCTCGGCTGGCCGAGGCAATGGCCGAAAAGGCCTCGCTCCGCTTGTAACCCAGGTTGACCAAAGCCGAGACCGCATCCTCGGCCCGCTGCGCCAGCGCATCCCCGGCGGGCGCCGATACCCCATTGGCAAGGGCAGCTGGTGGGCTGCCATGGAAAACCAAGGCGCCTGCCTTGTCCTTCAATTCCGAAACAATACGACCGGCCAGTTTCGGGCCGACACCGTTGGCGCGTGCCACTGCCGCCTTGTCCTGGGCGGCCACGGCCGTTGCAAGCTGGTCCGGCGGCAGCACCGAAAGAATGGAAAGCGCGACCCGCGCGCCGACCCCCTGGACGGTCGAGAGCAAGCGGAACCACTCCCGCTCCCCGCGCTCCGCAAATCCGAAGAGGTGGATGTGGTCCTCACGGACATGCGTTTCGATCAGCAACGCCGCGCTCTGGCCCAGCTGCAACCGCCCCAGCGTCAGAGCCGACGCAAATACAAGATATCCAACACCGCCAACGTCGAGGAGGCAGCGGTCTTCTTCGACTGCATCGACCAGGCCGGTCAGCTTACCGATCATCGCATCGCCCGCCTCGCTACCGACTGGCGCGCCAACGGATCGGCCCGGCCCCGGCTCCAGGCAGCGCCGGTCGCCGCGACGTGGGCATGGCAGATGGCAACAGCGAGCGCATCCGCGGCGTCCGGCGCCGCGATCTCGCAGCCGGGCAGCAGCCGGGACACCATCATCTCCACTTGGTCCTTCTTCGCATGGCCGGTGCCAACCACTGACTTCTTGACGATCATCGGCAGGTATTCTGCCACCGGGATGTCGGCGAGCGCCGGCACCAAGAGAGCGACACCGCGCGCCATGCCGAGCTTCAGCGTAGAGCCCGGATTTTGGTTGGCCAGGGTCTCCTCAACCGCCGCCTGATCCGGCCGGAACTCGGTAAAGACGGTTTCAATGCCCTGCTTCAACTGAACCAGGCGCCTGGCGAGATCGAGCGTCGCGTCGGAGCGCACCACACCGTTGGCAACATGACCGAGACGGCTGCCTTCCGCCTCGATCACACCCCATCCGGTTTGGCGCAAACCGGGATCCAGCCCGATCACGCGCATACTGACCCCCTTCCGCTCCGGTCCGCCTGGGCGCCTGGGAGGCTCAAGCGGTCAGACGCTCCAGAACCTCGTCGGCAATCTCGAAGTTGGCGGCCACCTGCTGCACGTCGTCGTTGTCGTCCAACACGCCGAGCAAGCGAACCAGCTTGCCCGCCTGCTCCTCGTCCTGGATCGGCGTCGTACTCGCCGGCTTCCACGTCAGCCCCGCCTCGCGCGGATGTCCGAAGCGCTCGCCCAAGGCCTCCCGAACCTCAGCGAAGGCTTCGACCTGACACAGGATCTCGTGGACCTCGTCGCCGCTGACCACGTCCTCGGCACCGGCCTCCACGGCCGCCTCGAAGACATCGTCGGCGCTTCCGACATCAGACGGGAAGATCAACTGACCAACCTGGTTGAACATGAAGGATACCGAGTTGGTTTCGCCAAGGTTGCCGCCATGCTTCGAAAAAGCGGCGCGCACTTCGGACGCCGTGCGGTTGCGATTGTCGGTCAAGGCCTCGACGATCACCGCCACACCACCCGGACCGTAGCCTTCGTAGCGAACCTCCGTGAGATCGCTGCCGTCGTCGCCGCCAGTCGCCTTGGCGATAGCGCGCTCGATATTGTCCTTCGGCATGTTGGCCCCGCGGGCGGCCTGGATGGCCGCGCGCAGACGCGGATTCTTGTCCGGCTCCGGCAAACCCGACTTCGCGGCAATGGTGATTTCGCGGCTGAGCCGTGCGAACTCCTTGGCGCGCTTCTTGTCCTGCGCGCCTTTCCGGAACATGATGTTCTTAAACTGTGAATGACCTGCCATGACTCTCTTAAGGTCCTACATCCTGATGGATGATTATCGCGGGTATACCATATATTGCGAGTTTGAAGCAGACGACAAAGCCTGCTGCGGTAACAGCGTGGTGATCGCGTCGGCTGGACGACCATTCATCGTCTCGGGTGCGCTTCTAGCAGGCTGCGAGGTCCGATAGAAGACCTCGGCCATGGCCTTTGCGCGAAGTTGCGTTAAGCGCCCGTTAAGCCGAGAGAGTGCAATCTCCGGTCAGCGCATCGCCGGAAACGACCTCCGCGCGCGCTGTAAGTTTTATGAGGCGAGCGATGGCGTTACCGACTCAGATCCTGCCGGCCGACCTGGCCGAAGACCTTGCCAGCGGCAATGTCGATCGTGCAGCTCAATTGGTGCAAGACTTCGCACAGCAGTCGGACCTGGCCGCGCTGGATGCCGTTCTCGGTGCCGCAACTCAGTCTGACAAGGCCGCGGCTGCTCGCAACGCCAGTGCTGCAGCCGCCGAGCAGACCGGGCGAAACGAACTGCTGAGCGAAGAAATCTCCCGCTACCTCAGCGTGGCCGGAAAGATCTAACTGCGGCGCAGACGACCTTCCCGCGAGGCGTTTCCATCAATTTTATGTGCAGCCGAGGCTCTACTCGGCAGCAAGCGCGGTCTCCGGCAAGGCCTGTTTCAGCTTGCCGCCGACGCGGACTGGCTCGATGCGACGTGCCAAGCCCGTCCGATCGTCGGTCTCCACGAAAACACCGCATAGCGTTGCAGGACCGTCGGCCGGCTGCATGCGTTCGGTTGGCAGTTTCTTTGTGAAGCGAAGGATGGACCCTGTCTTCTGCACGCCGATAACCGAATCGTAGTCGCCGCACATCCCCGCGTCGGTTTGATAGGCTGTGCCACCTTCCAGGATCATGGCATCGGCAGTCGGCACGTGGGTGTGGGTCCCCACCACCAGGGAAACCCGGCCATCCAGCACATGCGACATCGCCATCTTCTCGCTGCTGGCCTCTGCATGAACGTCGACCAGGATGAAGTCCGCAGTGGCCCCCAGGGTGTGACGCGTCAGCTCGCGCTCGACGGCCGCGAAGGGGTCGTCCAGCGGATCCATGAACAGCCGCCCCATGACGTTGATCAGCAGCACCTTACGTCCGCGCCGGGCCTCGAATACCGCCGCGCCGCGTCCCGGCGTACCGGCTGGGTAGTTGACCGGCCGCAGCAAGCGGGGTTCGCGTTCGATGAAAGACAGCGCCTCGCGTTGATCCCAGGAGTGGTTGCCGCCGCTGATCGCGTCCACGCCGGCTGCGAAGAGATCCTGGCAGATGCTCTCGGTGATGCCGAATCCGCCGGCGGCGTTCTCGCCGTTGACCACCACGAAATCCAGATCCAGCTGCCGGCGTAGACCGGGGAGTTGCTCCGTGACGGCCTTGCGGCCGGCCCGCCCGACAATGTCGCCTAGGAATGCAACGCGCATTTCGCTTCTTCTCCTACAGGCCGCGCGTTCACCTGAACGCCAGCAGGTATCGCTCAGTGACCAGCGCATCAAGCTGCTGGTCAGTTGCTTCGACCGGCACCGCTGCCACCTCTTGCCCGGCGTAAGCTATCCCGACGGCCAATACGGTCCGATCACCGCGCAGGGCCGCGAGTGTGCGATCATAGAAACCGCCTCCGTACCCGAGGCGATAGCCCTGCCGGTCGAAAGCCAACAACGGTACCAGCAGCACGTCCGGCGTCAGCACCTCTGCCGTCTCCCTTGGAACTTGGGTGCCGAAGCGCGCCTCGACCAGGGTATCCCCCGGCACCCAGGCGCGAAACGACAGTGGCCTGCCGTTAGCCACGACCGCTGGCAGGCAGAGCCGCAGTCCCCTGGCGGCTAGGGCAAGCATCAACGGCCGCGAGTCCAGTTCCTCGCGCATGGGCCAGTAGGCGGAGACGACCGATCCTTCTGAGATGGTCAATCCGGACAAGGCGCGCTCGCGGACAGCCTCGGCCGCAGCCGGTGCCGACGCAGCGGCGCGCCGGCGGGCAACGGCCATTTCACTCCGTAAGGCCGCCTTGTCGCCGTCGATCGTTCTACTCATGCTGGCAGGCAATCGAGTGGGGGTGCCGCGAAAGCCGTTGGTCGCTAATCATCCTCTGTGGCCTGCTTCAAGCAGGTGGGCGCCGTAGTACCGAGGCCAGGACCCCGACAGGGACAGCTCCCGAGAGACTGACATTGGCCCCAGGGATCTAATGACCTGACGCACTTCGCAGCGCAGCCCCCTCCGCGGAGTCCGCGGACGCAAGAGAATAGGCAGAGATCAGCCCGCTTCCAAGCGTGCAGCCAGGGAATCCAGTTGCCGCGCCGCGCGTTCCAATCGCTCGGCCGTCACAGCCTCTGCTTCAACCGCACCACCACCGCCAGCCGCACTCTGCAAATCCTGAACGCGACCGCTTGCCTCGGCGAGCTCGTCGGCAATCAATAGGCTTGCCATCACCAGCAGTCGCGCCTCGCCAACCTGACCGACAGAGGCCGAGAGCTCACGCACCCGACCGTCGACATAATTCGCAAGGCCCAGCAGATGCTGCTCTTGGCCGTCTTCGCAGCCGATCTGGTAGCTGCGCCCATTGATCGTAACGCCAAGCTGCGCCATCCCGTCTAGCCCTCCAACACGCGGTCGAGACGCGCGATGGCCGCGTCCAGGCGCCGCGACACATCGCCCGACAGTTGCCGCAGACGTTTGGACTCCTGCTGCGCCTCGGCCAAGGCTGTTGCGACCTCGCTTTGCGCCGCCTCCGGCCCGGCTTCGCCCTCCAGTCGCGTGGCAATGGCCCGGTCGAGGCGGCTCAGGGCTGCTTCCAGGCGGCGGTTAGCTTCATCGAGATCAGTCATGGCAGGGGCTAAGCTACGCAGGGCGATGGCCGAGGGTCAACGTTCCTGCAAGCAGTTCGACAGACGTTCGCAAGGATACAACTCTTTCGCGGCGTTGCGCGGTTGACCGGCACAAGCGCCCTGGGCATTGTGCGCCGCATTCCGGAGGAGGCCGGTTGCAGCCCAGCTGCAATCCTGTTCTCGGGAAGCCCCGCGGCCCGGCGGCGCCCCCTACCCACAACTCTGCCCGGCGTTTCGAAGCGCCTGCGAACGGCGGAGGATCCCCAGGCAACGGCATGGCCGCGGATTGAGTCTTGATACACCACGCCCGCTGCAGCGCGTCCCAAGGCGCCGCTGCGCGGAGCAACCAGGAGGACGCGGTGGCCGAGACGCGCCACGATTTCGACCCAACTGCCCACGGCACCGATCTGACTGCGATGGCCAACGCCATCCGGGCCCTGTCGATGGACGCCGTTCAACAAGCCAATAGCGGACATCCCGGCATGCCTATGGGTATGGCGGATGTCGCAACGGTCCTCTTCAGTCAGTTCCTGCGGTTCGACCCCCAGCGTCCCGACTGGGCCGACCGCGATCGCTTCGTGCTTTCCGCCGGCCATGGCTCGATGCTGCTCTACAGCCTGCTGCATCTGACCGGCTACGAGGACATGCCGATCGAGGAATTGGCGAATTTCCGCCAACTCGGAAGCCGCACGGCGGGACACCCGGAGTACGGCCATGCGGCAGGCGTCGAGACCACGACCGGCCCGCTCGGTCAGGGGCTGGGCAATGCCGTCGGCATGGCGCTGGCCGAACGCATGCTGGCGGCGCGCTTCGGCAAGGATCTGGTCGATCACTACACCTACTGTCTGGTCGGCGACGGCTGCCTGATGGAGGGCATCAGCCACGAAGCGATCAGCCTCGCCGGCCATCTCAAGCTCAACAAGCTGATCGTGTTGTTCGACGACAATGCAATCTCCATCGACGGCGGAACCGACCTGTCCTGCTCCGATGATCAGATTGCCCGCTTCCAAGCTTGCGGCTGGGAGACGCAACAGATCGACGGTCACGACCCGGCGGCCGTAGCCGCCGCGATCTCGGCTGCGCGGACGAGCGACAAACCTTCACTCATCGCCTGCAAAACCGTGATCGGTTTCGGCGCCCCGAATAAGCAGGGTACGGCCGCAACCCATGGCGCACCGTTGGGCGATGCCGAGATTGCCGCCGCGCGGAAGGAGCTGGGCTGGGAGGCCGCGCCCTTTGTCGTGCCAGATGCGATTCTGTCAGCCTGGCGCGCCGTAGGCGCAAAAGGCGCTGGTCTGTCCGCCGCCTGGGACGCCTGCCTCGCCGCCGCTCCGGCAGCCGAGCAAACCGAGCTGAAACGCCGCCTGTCAGGCGAGCTGCCGGAAGAGCTCGATCAGGTGATCACCGCGTTCAAGCAGGAGATCGTCGCCGAGGCCCCCTCGGTCGCCACCCGCGTCGCGTCGCAGAAGGTTCTCAACGCCCTTACCGGAGTGCTGCCCGAACTGGTCGGCGGTTCGGCCGACCTGACCGGCTCGAACGGCACCAAGGCCGCCGGCATGCAGGTCGTGACCCGCAACGACTTCGCAGGCAGCTACGTCCACTACGGCGTGCGCGAGCACGGCATGGCCGCCGCGATGAACGGTATGGCGTTGCACGGAGGCATTCTGCCCTACGGCGGGACCTTCCTGGTGTTCAGCGACTACTGCCGCCCTTCGATTCGTCTCGCCGCCTTGATGCAGCAGCGCGTGGTCTTCGTGATGACGCACGACTCGATCGGCCTGGGCGAGGACGGACCGACGCACCAGCCGGTCGAGCAGCTCGCCGCCCTGAGGGCCATCCCTGGCCTGAAGGTCTTCCGCCCGGCCGACGCCGTCGAAACGGCGGAATGCTGGGAGCTGGCGTTGCGGAGCGAAGGTCCGAGTGTCCTCGCCTTGACCCGCCAGAACCTGCCGACCGTGCGCAGCGAGCACGCGGCAGAGAACTACTGCTCCTGGGGCGCCTATATCCTGGCCTCTGCGGCAAGCCAGCGGCAGGTGACGCTGCTGGCCTCGGGCTCGGAGGTTCAGATCGCGCTGCAGGCCCGCGAGCAACTCCAGAGCGAAGGGATCTCGGCGGCCGTGGTGTCCATGCCCAGTTGGGAAATCTTCCTGGAGCAACCGGCGCACTACCGGGACGAAGTTCTGGGCCCCGGCGCTCTGCAGGTGGCCGTCGAGGCGGCGGCGCCCTTCGGCTGGAACCGCTGGGTCGGCCTGGACGGCACCGTGGTCGGCATGACCGGCTTCGGGGCCTCCGGGAAGTATCAGGAGCTCTACGAGCACTTCGGCATCACCGCCGAGGGCGTGGTCAAAGCCGTGAAGGCCTGGCTTTGAGACACAGACAGTAGGACGGCTTGCTCAGACTTTAAGCAAACGCAGGGAAGGAGAAACCGGATGGCAGTTCGCGTTGGCATCAACGGCTTCGGGCGGATCGGCCGCCTGGTACTACGTGCGGCTCTGGAGGCCAAGCGCAGCGACCTAGACTTCGTGGCGATCAACGACCTGGGCTCGCCCGAGGCCAACGCCCATCTGCTGACCTACGATTCGGTGCATGGGCGCTATCCGGGAGAGGTCTCGTTCGACGACTCCTCGATCACCGTCGACGGCAAGAGCATCAAGGTACTGGCCGAGCGGGACCCGGCGAAGCTGCCCTGGGGCGACCTGGGCGTCGACGTTGTGATGGAATGCACCGGCATCTTCACCTCCAAGGAAAAGGCCAGCGCCCATCTGCAGGGCGGCGCCAAGAAGGTGATTGTCTCGGCCCCGGCCTCCGGTGCGGACCTGACGGTGGTCTACGGTGTGAATCACGACCAACTCAGCCCGGACCACACCGTGATCTCCAACGCCTCCTGCACCACCAACTGCCTGGCGCCCGTGGCGCACATTCTGCACCGGACCTTCGGGCTGGAGCAGGGCTTCATGACCACCATCCATGCCTACACCGGCGACCAGAATACGGTGGATTCGCTGCACAAGGACCCGCATCGCGCCCGCGCCGCGGCCCTGTCGATGATCCCGACCTCCACCGGCGCGGCCAAGGCCGTCGGCCTAGTGCTGCCGGAACTGAACGGCAAGCTGGACGGCGTGGCGATCCGGGTGCCGACTCCGAACGTCAGCCTTGTCGACCTGAAGTTCACCTCCAGCAAGCCGCTCGACGCCGCTGCGATCAACGCAGCGATGGAGGAAGCGGCGGCCTCCAATCCGCTGAAGGGCATTCTGGAGGTCAACAGCGCGCCGCTGGTCTCGGTCGACTTCAACCATTCGGCCGCCAGCTCGGTGTTCGACAGCGGCGGCACCAAGGTGCTGGGCGAGACCTTCGGCCGGGTGATGTCCTGGTACGACAACGAGTGGGGCTTCTCCAACCGCATGGGGGACACGGCAGTCGCGATGGGTGAGCTGCTCTAACCTCTCGGCTCGACGGACGCGTTAGGACGGCCGGGCTCCTGCCCGGCCGTTTTTTTACGGGGTTTGTCTGTCACGACGACCTCACCGCGCGCGGCGCTGCAGCCTGCGAGCCGAGAACCACGCGAGCAACGGTGAAATCAGAAGGGTCGGCCCCAACCAGCGCAGCAGCTCCGGCAGCATCTCAAGGTTCACCACTGCCACGGCCGTTGTCGCTGCGATGTAGGCACCGCCCATGCGGCCGATGTGCCGGGCGATGCGGAGGGCGCCTTCGACGCCCCCCTGTCCGGACGTCCGGAGATCGACCAGCGCGAAACCAAGGCCGATAGTGCCGAAGACCATCAGGATCCGCGCGCGATCATCACTGTCTCCGGTCACGGTCGCCGTCAGACCGACCGCTATCATCCCAATGCCAAGCAAGAGCATCGCCGTAGCGGCGAGCCTGTCCAGCCGCGCCGTGCCGGCCGAACGGTGCTGGGCGGCACGCCAGCCGGTGAACAGCAGATAGCTACTGAACAGAGCAATGGCGAAGAGGAAGGGATTTGGGTCGAGCAGGGACAAGGCGACAGCGGTGGTGAGGACGGCGGTCATCGCGGCGACAAAGATCCGTCCTGCCTTCCGATGCAGCGAGCCTCCCTTCTCGACGATCATGGCCAGCGTGCCCGCGGCCAAGGCCAGGCTCCCAAACAGGATATGGCTCCAGAGAAGAAAGTCGTGGAACTGCATCGCGATCTCCCGAAAGGGCTGTGACATCCGCTTCGCCAATTCCCCTTTCTTCCGCAGAGACACCAGCGCTTTTACGTCGAAGGCGAACGGACTTTCGTGAAGGGCGTGGTAGGTTTGCTTTCGCGATGCGTGAACGGCTGGCATTTCTTCTGAGATGGTCGAAGCTGCCGATCCTGGTGGGGCTGCTGCTGGCGGCGCTGGGGCCCTTCGGCACCTTCGACTTGCCGTTCTGGCGGCGGCTGGTCTTCTGGGTACCGGTGGTCTGGCTGAACTGGGCGATCGCCGAGGCAGCCGCGCGAAGCATATTTCACCGCTTCGCCGCGCGCCTGCCACTGACCAATCTGACACTGCCGTTGCTGACCAGCCTCTTTGTCTCACCGCTGACGGTCGCCGTGGTCTTCGGCGTCGCCTGGGCGTTGAACGCACCCCTAACCTCCTCCGTGGCTTCTATCTATTGGAAGGTCTTGCTGGTTACCCTGGCCGTAATGCTGCCCACCTATGCCTGGTCGGTGGCGCGCTCGAAACGTGCTTCCGAAGCCCTGGATCGCGCCATCGACGCCGCCTTGCAGGACGAAACCGAGAACCGAAGCCCTGGAGAAGACAGCTTTCGACGGCGCTGGCCCTCCAGTCTGCGGGGCAGGCTGCTGTTCCTGGAGATGGAAGATCACTATCTGCGCATCCACACCAGCGAAGGCAGCGACGTGATCCTTTGCCGTATGGAAGATGCCGCTCAAGAGTTGCAAGGCCATGGCCTGCGCGTCCATCGCTCCTACTGGGTGGCCAAGGACGCGGTGGGCGGCGCCAGGCGGCAAGGGCAGAACTGGCGGCTGCGTTTGACAGACGGCCGTGAGGTGCCGGTCGGACGCACCTATCGCGGCAGCGTCCGCGCCGCTGGCTGGTTGGAACGGAAACAGCCCTCGTCCACTGCCGCATGAAAACGCTGGGCGCATGAAAACATTGGGCGCATGAAAGGTGCCAACCGCACGCAGGCAGCGGGGGACCAAACGACTGCCCGACCAACGTTTGTCGTACACAGTCTTCGCCAGGCGCTCGCTGCTGCGGAAGCAGCTGCAGCCACGGGCCGGCCGCTGAATCTGCTCACACCCGAAAGCGGTCTGAGCACCCAGGGACCGCTGTTCTGGGCCGAGGTTCAGAAACGGCTGGGCGCCACGGCGGCAGCGGAAGCCGTCATGCTATGGGTCGACGCGGAAGACACGCCCGCCCTGGCACTCGCCGCGCTGCGCTGCGGACTTAGGCGGTTGATCTTCAAGGGCTCGGAGGAGGTCGCGACAAAACTTGAGGCAATTGTCACAGCAGCCGGCGGACTCCTGCTGCGCGAGCGCCCGAAGGCCCAGGATCTGCTGGAGGAACCCGATCCCGCCAGCGCTGTCGCGGCACGGTTGCGGCTGACGCCGGCGATTAAACCACCTCGGCAGCGTTGAAATAGCCCCGGGCCTCCGCTATTCACCAGCGCCAGGAACAGCAGGGGCCGCTCGACAAGCGTCGCGGCGGTTCGGACAAAATAGGTATCTCACGCCACTCGACGAAAGGGAAATGCAGCGCAATGCGCATCACGCAGCGGGTCAAGAAGATCCTCGCCAACTACGAGAGCGATTGTCCGGGCACCAAGGCCAGCCTGGCGCGCATCCTGATGGAGGGCAAGCTGGGCGGCAGCGGCAAGCTGGTGATCCTGCCGGTCGACCAGGGTTTCGAGCACGGCCCGGTGCGCAGCTTCGCGCCCAACCCGCCGGCCTACGATCCCCACTACCACTACCAGCTCGCGATCGACGCGGGCCTGTCCGCTTATGCGGCACCGCTCGGGATGCTGGAGGCCGGTGCCGACAGCTTTGCCGGCGCGATCCCGACCATTCTGAAGCTCAACTCCTCCAACTCCACGGCGACGTCGAAGGATCAGGCCATCACCGGCAGCGTCGAGGACGCTCTGCGGCTCGGCTGCTCGGCCGTCGGCTTTACCATCTACCCCGGCTCCGACGAGCAGTTCGAGATGATGGAAGAGATCCGCGAGCTGGCCGAGGAGGCGAAGTCGGTCGGCCTCGCCGTGGTGATCTGGTCCTATCCGCGCGGCGGAGACCTCTCCAAACAGGGCGAGACGGCCATGGACGTCACGGCCTATGCCGCACATATGGCGGCGCTGCTCGGCGCCCACATCATCAAGGTCAAGCCGCCGACCGACGCGCTGGAACAGGACGAGGCGAAGAAGGTCTACAAGGCGGAGAAGATCGACATCTCCAGCCTGTCCAAGCGGATCGAGCACGTGGTTCAGTCCTGCTTCGCGGGCCGGCGTCTCGTGGTCTTCTCCGGCGGCGGCGCCAAGGGCACCGATGCCCTGCTGGACGAGATCCGCGAGATCCGCGACGGCGGTGCCACCGGCTCGATCATCGGCCGCAACACCTTCCAGCGCCCGCGCGAAGAAGCGCTGGAGTTGCTGGACTCCATCATCAAGATCTATCAGGGCAAGGCCTGACACGAACCGGCCTGCCGACGAGAAGGCGCAGCAGGACCTTGAATTCCTGGACATCGATTTGAGTATGCGCTGCCGCTTGTATCTCGTAACGCCGCCGGACCTGGAGTCCGGCGGCGTTTCCGTTGACGCCCTGCGCCGCAAGCTGGAGGCGGCCTTGTCGGGGGGCGACGTTGCCAGCCTGCTGATCCGTGCGGATGTCGGCGACGAGACGCTCAATGCTCTCGCCGACGCCCTGACGCCCGTGGCCCAGGCCGCCGACGTGGCGGTGCTGGTCGAGGGCCGTTGCGATCTGGCCGATACCTACCGCTGCGACGGCGTGCATCTGGAGGCACGGCCGGCCAGCCTGCGCGCCGTGCGCCGGGCGATGGGCGAGGATGCGATCCTGGGGGCCGACTGCGGCGACTCGCGACACCTGGCCATGGTCGCCGGAGAGCTGGGCTGCGACTACGTCTGCTTCGACTCCCGGGCCCTGGAGACCATCGCCTGGTGGGCCGAGATGATGGAGGTGCCCTGCGTCGCCTGGGGTCATATCGACTTGGAAAGCGCCCCCGCGCTGATCGAGGCCGGCGCCGACTTCCTGGCCGTCGGCCGCACCGTCTGGGAGCATCCAGAGGGTCCGAAAGCAGCTGTCGCCGCCTTCAACGCGCTGCTGGACGCTGCGGACCGGGACAGCCGGGGTTGAACCGCTGGACGAACCGGCAACCTGCGCCAGACTCAGGCAGACCGTCCCCCACCCTGCATTCCCCTGCATGTCGGGCCAGTGCGATTCTCGGCTTGTCCCCCAGGGACCTGCCGAGTAGCTTTGCTGCGCAAACCGAGAGGCCGGCGCAAGAAACGAACGGCCACTACCAAAATCCAGATCCTTTGGGATCCAGGTCTACTGGGAGGACACAGCATGACACGCTTGTTGCGGGCAGCGACCTGTGCTGCCGCTCTGGCTCTTGCCGTACCGGGCGTCGCAACCCTCGCCGCCACCGAAGCCGAAGCTGCGGAGACCACGCTGCGCATCACGCTGCAGCTGCCGATGAAGAGCCACCTCGGCCAGAATCTGCTGTTGTTCAAGGAAGAGGTCGAAAGCGCGTCCGACGGCGACATCGAGGTGCAGATCTTCGATTCCGCCCAGCTCTACAAGGACAGCGAGGTGCCGCAGGCCGTCGGCTCCGGCGCCATCGAAATGGGGGTCGCGTCCCTCACCCGCTTCGTCGGCGACATTCCGGCCGTCGACATCTTCTATATGCCCTTCGTCTTCAACTCCGAGCCGCTGGTGCGCGCCGCGACGGCCCCCGGCAGCAGCGTGCGCGCACCGCTGGACGAGGCCATCCTGGACACCGGCAGCCGCGTGCTCTGGTGGCAGGCCTACGGTGGTGCCGTCATGCTGTCCCAGGACGAACCGCTGCGCACCCCGGCCGATATCGAGGGCCAGAAAGTGCGCGTCTTCGGCAAAACGCTCGGCAGCTTCGTGGACGCCGTCGGCGGCGTGCCGACCCTGATCTCCGGCTCCGAGCAGTACCTGGCCTACCAGCGCGGCACGGTCGACGTCGGCATGACCGGCGTGTCCGGCGTGCGCTCCCGCTCCCTGTGGGAGGTCATGGACTGGATCACCGTGACCAACCACGCCGACATCGAGTTCGTGGTGCTGGTGAATGAGGACTTCTGGCAGGAGCTGCCGGAAGCCCACCGCGAGATCATCCAGTCCGCGGCGGCCATGGCGGATGCAGCCGTGCGCGACCGCATCACCGAGATCGAAAACGAGGCCTACGCCGCCGCCAAGGAAAACGGCATGCAGGTCCACGAGCTCTCCAGCGCGGAGATCGAGGCCTGGCGCGCCGGCGCCCAACCGGTGATCGACCAGTACCTGGCCGAGACCGGCGACCTGGGCAAGCAGGTCTACGAAGCGGCCCTGGAACTGCGCAGCAGCGTCAGCAACTAGCGTCGCACCTCCTCATAAGCGGCCGCCGCGCACCTGCTGGCGGCCGCTTCTCTCGATGCCGTTCCCTACGCAAATCTTGGGAGGGCCTGTCGGCCCGCCCTGTTCCGTCCCACTCCCCCACCCGGCCACCCATCGAGGATACTTCCGTGGTCGGCCGCGTGGGGGAGTGGGACGGAACAGGGCAACCCGCAAGGGTTTTCAAAACCCGACAGAACTCTTCACGCCGCCAAGCCCTTTTTAAAGAGTCCTCTCCATGTTCCGGCTGCTCGACCGCCTCACCGATCTGCTCGCCCAGCTCGCTGCCTGGCTGTTCTTCGCAACGGCGGCGATGATCTCCTACGAGGTCGCGGCCCGCTATCTCTTCAACGCGCCGACCATCTGGGCGGAGGAGCTGTCGCGCATCTTCCTGATCTGGGGCACCTTCCTGGCGATGGCCGCGCTGCTGCGCCGACGCAGCCATATCCGCATCACCATCATCACCGGCCACCTGAGCGCTGCCGGTCAGCGGCTCTGCGAGATCTTCGCCATGGCCGTGGTCGCGCTGCTGTCGGCCGTGGCCGGCTGGTACGGCGCCACCATCGCCCTGGACTCCTTCACCCGCGGGCGGACCACGGCGACCATGCTCGACCTGCCGCAATGGACGCTGGAGGTCACGGTTCCCCTCGGCTTCGCACTGCTGTTCGCCCAGGCCCTGGTTGAGACAATGCGCCTCATCGCGGGCGAAACGCCACCCGGCAGCGAAGACGAAAGCGGAGCGCACTGAACGATGGAAACCCTGATCGTTCTTCTCGCGCTCTTCGCGCTGCTGCTCGCCGGCGTGCCGGTCGCCTTCGCCCTGGCCGGCCTCGGCATGGGCATGCTCCTGCTGGGCGGCTTCTCGCCCCTAATGGTGCCGCAGGGCCTGCTCTCCACCATCGACAACTTCATCCTGCTGGCGGTGCCGCTGTTCCTGCTGATGTCCAATGTGCTGCTGAAGGGCGGCGTGGGGCGCGACCTCTTCGCCGCCGTGCAGGCCTGGGTCGGCCACTGGCCCGGCGGGCTGGCAGTGGCCACCATTCTGTCCTGTGGCATCTTCGCGGCCATCTCCGGCTCCTCCGTCGCCACGGCCGCGACCATCGGCACCGTGGCGATTCCCGAGATGCTGAAGCGCGGCTATGCCCGCCCTTTCGTGCTGGGCCTGCTGGCGGCCGGAGGCACCCTCGGCATCCTGATCCCGCCCTCGATTCCGATGATCGTCTTCGGCTTCATCACCGAGGAGTCGGTGATTCAGCTCTTCCTGGCCGGCATCGGCCCCGGCCTGCTGCTGATCGGGCTCTTCATTGCCTTCTCCATGCTCTACGCCAAGTTCGGCGGCGGCTTCACGCCGATGGAGCCGGCGAGCTGGGGCGAGCGCAAGGCCACGCTGCTGCGCGCCTCCCCCACCTTCGCGCTGGCGGGGCTGATCATCTGGGGCATCTACGCCGGCGCCTTCACGCCGACCGAGGCTGCGGCCATCGGCTTCGCCGCCAGCCTGGGCATCACCGGCGTGATTCTGCGCACCCTGAGCTGGGCGATGCTGAAGGACGCGACGCTGGACGCCATGCGCACCACCGTCACCATCCTGCTGATCGTCGCGGGAGCGAAGGTCTTCGGCAAGGCCATCACCCTCTACCGCATCCCCCAGGACATCTCCGCCTTCATCACCGCCAACGTCGACGAGGCGGCGCTCTTCATTCTCTTCTGCGCCCTGGTGCTGGTGCTGATGGGGCTGTTCCTGGAGGCGCTCTCCATGATGCTGATCATGGTGCCGGTGCTCTCCCCCTCCCTGGCGGCCCTGGGCATCGACCCGATCTGGTTCGGCATCTTCTTCGTCATCATGGTGGAGTGCGCGCTGATCACCCCGCCGGTGGGCCTGAACCTCTATGTCATACAAGCCGTCGGAAAGGCGGGCATGGGGGAAGTCGCGCGCGGAGTCTGGCCCTTCCTGGCGTTGATGCTGCTGGCCGTGGTGATCATCTACCTGGTGCCTGACATCGCGCTCTACATTCCCTTCCATCTCTAGCGCCCCCTCACGCAGGTTCCGACCCATGCCCGATACAGCCTCGCTTCCCACCGAAACAACCGCGGCCGCGACCCCCGGCGCCAAGCTGCGCGGGCTGCTGAGCAAGGGCGGCCTGCAAGTCATGCCCTGCTGCTACGACGCCCTTTCGGCCCGGATGATCGAGCAGGCCGGGTTTCCGCTGACCTTCATGAGCGGCTTCGCCGTCTCTGCCGCGCGGCTGGGCGCGCCCGACACCGGCCTGATCTCCTACGCCGAGATGCTGGACCAGGGCCGCAACATCACCGCCGCCGTCTCCATCCCAGTGCTGGGCGATGCCGACACCGGCTACGGCAACGCCCTCAACGTCAAGCGCACGGTCAAGGGCTACGCCGCCGCCGGCTTCGCGGCCGCCATGATCGAGGACCAGGTGGCGCCCAAGCGCTGCGGCCACACCCGCGGCAAGGAAGTGGTGGACCGCGAGAGCGCGCTAGACCGCATCAAGGCCGCCGTCGATGCGCGGGAGGAGGCGCGCGCCCAGGGCCAGGACATCCTGATCCTCGCCCGCACCGACGCGAACCACGGCCAGGGGCTGGCCGAGGCCATAGCCCGTGCCCAGGGCTTCGCGGAGCTGGGCGCCGACATCCTCTTCGTCGAGGCGCCGCGCGACGCGGCGGAGATGGAGACCGTCTGCCGCGAGGTGCCCGGCTGGAAGATGGCCAACCTGGTGGAAGGCGGCGACACCCCGCTGCTGAGCCCGCCCGAACTGGAGGCCCTGGGCTTTTCCATCGCCGCCTACCCCCTCACGCTGCTGAGCGCCGCCATGCGCGCGCTGCGCGACGCCCTGGCCGCCATGGCCAGCGGCCAGCATCCCACCGGCCTGCTGATGAACTTCGCCGAGCTGCGCGAGCGCGTCGGCTTCGACGCATACTACGCGGAGGAAGGCAGGTACGCGGGGGCGCGGGAGCGGGACTAGATATCCGCATATCCGCGGTCCGTGGCGTTTAGTTACAGAACTCAATCTGAAACGGTCGAAGATACGCCGCTGACATAAATAAACTCTGATCGATGTACAGCTATTTTTTGCTACAATCTCACAGCTGACTGGTGAATACAGATTACACTGCAGTGCTAGCTGCGGTATTATTGTAGTTAGATTCAATTTTTATTGGCAGATGCAGAATATAGAACCATGGACCGGGAAGTCTTTGTAACGAGAATGTTCGGTATCTTAGGTGATCCAGATCCAAAAGCACATTACCTATATAAAGATGATGTCGAAAAAATCATAGAAGATTTCAAGCAAAAGCCTGTTCATTTTGAGGCCTTTGCCGATTACTGTCAAAAAAGCATAGCATCTCCGTATGAGGCGGTGTCTGAAGATCAATTTGAGGCAGAGCTTCTTTCTTCAATAAACAAATATATCGACTTTGGACAATCATTTTACTATGACATCCTTGAAGAGCTAATGAAACGACAAGGCGTTCCAGTAGATTGGAGTGGGTAGAATAGCATCCAACATAGGGGCAAGTACTAAAGACGCTATCGCCTCCAATGGCCAGAGGCCAGCACCCGATCGGCCTGCTGAAGAAACTCGCCGAGCTGCGCGAACGCGTCGGCTTCGACGCCTACGACGCGAAGGAAGGCAGGTAGGCGGGAGCGCGGGTGAGGCCAATCTATAGTAGAATTTTTTTCTATCGACTATACTGAGGGTCACCGCTGGCGGCGCATAATGCCTTTGCTGCCGGCAATGTGATCGACGACCATATCTCCGGCGGACAGAACCTCGATTTCATGAAGATGAAACTTTCACACTGCGCCTTCATGTGCACGATTTTCTTGTTGCCATCGCAACCACTTGCCAGTTGCCTAGATGAACTCAGGAAATTTATCGGTGGAGTTGACTATGATTTTCCAATAAAAAGTACAATCATTGAGGTTCCTGATTTCATGATCAAGACAATGGATATTGAAGATCATAGCTACTCCCAAGGAAGAAAATCACTTATGGTGTATGATTGGGGCCTTCAGCACCTAACTATCGAAGATGATTTCTTCACATCCCATGACCATGGAATGACGTGGAGCTTCGTCAAAAAGACTGACTATTTCGACATCCGAGATGGGATGCGACTCCAATCCATCGAGGCCGCAGAGGAATTTCAAGACGCCAGCTGTCAGCATGATGTTCAAGATGAAGGCGAGTCGATAAGACTGATAGAAGGTCGGCGTATTATTGATGAAAATTCAAACCATACACACGTATATAGATTTTATGTAAGTCAAGAAACCGATTTCTTATTGAGACGGGTCTTTATTCATGAGGTGGACGATATGGAATTTATTTGGGATAGGGCCTATTTCCCGGCACCGGACTTCGTCTTTCCTCAACCCCAGCTGCCGGAGCACAGCCCGGATCCCTCCAGCGGCGGGCGCATCTAGCTGAGCACATGCGGGGAGCCACCAATCGGCGGCACGCTTGAGGCAAAGCCGGCTATTCTTCGGGGGCTCTCCTAAACCCCTCCCCCTCAAACCCCCTCTGCCGCCGGGATGATGTCTTCGGCGAGCAGGGCGTTGAGGTCGCCGACGTAGCCGCGGGAGCGGGCCGGACGGGTGGGGTCTGAGGTGACGACGACGGTCAGGCCGAGATCGGGCACCAGGTAGAGCATCTGGCCGCCGTAGCCGCGGGCGTAGGCGACGCGATGGCCGGATACGCGGGCGAGGAACCAGCCATAGCCGTAGTCGTGGCGGGAGAAGGGCGAATAGGTGCGCGGCTGCCAGGAGGCCTCGACCCAGTCGGCGCCGAGCACCCGCCGGCCCTGCCAGAGGCCGCCTTGGCGATACAGCTCCCCGAAGCGCAGCAGGGCCAGAGGCGAGAGCAGCATGTTGTTGCCGCCCAGGTAGAAGCCCTGAGGGTCGCGGGTCCAGGGCGGAAAGTCGATCTCCAGCGGCGTGCCCAGCCAGTCGCGCGCCAGCTCCAGCAGACTGCGGCCGCTCGCCTGGGTCAGCGCGACGCCCAGCAGGTGATAGCTGCCGGTGGAATAGAGCATGCGCGCGCCCGGCTCCGCGATGAAGCGGCGGGTCAGGGCGAAGCGGACCCAATCGCGGCTCTGCACCCAGCGGCCGTAGTTGGCGCCGGAGGTGCGCTCCAGCCCGGCCTGCATAGTCAGCAGGTCGGCGACGGTGATATCGCCCACCCGCGGGTCGGCCTCGGTCGGGATCAGCTCCGGCATGAGCTCCGAAAGCGGCTGGTCGGCGCCGCTCAGAAGGCCGCGGTCCAAGGCCGCGCCGGTCAGGGCCGCGACCAGCGTCTTGGAGACGGACTTGACGTTGGCCGGACGGTCCAGGGCCGGGCCTCGAAAGGCCTCGCCCAGAACAATCTCGCCATGCTGCGCCACGATCAGGCTGTTCAGTTGGTCCAGCCCGCGCGCTTTCTCCGCCACCCGGTCGAGCGTGGCCGGATCGAGGGCCGGTGTCGTTGCGACAGCCGCTTGGACGCCGCTCTCCGGCGCAAGGCCTGCGAGCAAGGGAACAACTGCAAGGCCACCCAAGAGTCTGCGCCGGCTCAGGCCATGGGATGACACGGCAACGCGGGTGTAGAACGTGGGTCCAGCCATGCCCTGCAAGATGGGAGAACTTGACGCAGATCCAACGGTCGTGCGGGATCGCCGGCACCCTTTGGGCAGCAGCGTGGCAAGCGGGCCACGCTTGCGGGTCGCGCGCCGTTGCCTTCTCCGGGAATTCTATGTGCAAATAAGCTGACCCCTGGGTCGAAAGGAACAGTCCGTTGGACGTGACGCTTGTTCTGATTTCCGTTTTTGCCGTCTTCATTCCGGCCCTGATGCTGCCGGGGCCGGATTTCGTGGCCGTGGTGCGCTCCTCCATGACGCGGGGGACGTCGGCAGGGCTTTGGACGACCCTGGGCGTGTCCATCGGCTTGGGCTTCTACGCGACGCTCAGCCTGCTGGGGCTCTCGGCCCTGCTGATCGAGTACCAATGGCTGACCTGGCTGGTGCGGGTGCTGGGGGGCAGCTACCTGATCTACCTCGGCATCCGGCTGCTGCTGACCAAGCCGCAAGTCCTCGACGTGTCGGACGAGGCGGACGGCGCGGCTGGGCGCGGGCGCGGCAACCCGCTGCTGTTCGGCTTCCTGGTCACCCTGACCAACCCGAAGGCCATCGTTCTCTTCGCCAGCGTCTTCGCCACCGCGGTGACGGACAGCACGCCAGTCTGGCTGATGGGCCTGATGATCGCCCTGGTCGTGGCAAGCGCCCTCGCCTGGTACGCCATCGTCAGCCTCTTCATGTCCTCCTCGCCGGTGATCCGCCGCTTCCAGAACGCGCGCCACTGGATCGAACGGGCGGCCGGCGTCTGCTTCGTCACGATCGGCGGACGCGTGCTGGCGGATGCCCGGAACCCGGTGAGTCCCTGATGTAAGCGCCTGATGGCGCCGCACCGTTGCTTCCCGGACTCTTGATATCGTCGCCGCGGGCGACGGCCCTGTTCCGTCCCGCTCCC
>JBQLZH010000015.1:0-108037 GCA_052168175.1 Kiloniellales bacterium | reverse complement strand
CGCGCCACTGCCCGCGCATCCCTTCCGCTCTCACTAACCAACAATGTCAAAGAGCGCGATCCAACACCCTGTTTCCAGGGCCCTGAGACCGAAAGCAGCGCGGCGAGAGGTGTCCCTCCGGCGCGCTGCGGAGCGGTGATATAGGCGGATCACCTCAGCCTGTCAAACCCTTTTGTTGCATCTTTCTTGCGGTCGGAGCAGGCGCAGATTTGCCAAGGATAGACAGTTGATTTGCAAGCAAAAGCGCCTGCCAGCCGCAGCCTGCCCGGCGAACCGGTTGATCCGCAGCTTCGGTGACCCGATGGGCTGTCTACTGCGGTGGCTCGACAAGCGACACACTCCCTCTCCCATGGCGTCAGCAACTCTGCAATCTTGGCGTTAGTCCAAGCCCGGACAGAGGCTCGGATCCTGTCGCCGACTCCAGTTCGAACCGCACTTCAAATTGGCGCTCCAGTGCATTCTGGAGACGAGAGAACTGACGGGCTCGGCGCCGTTAACCCTAATGAGCATTAACCCTAATCGTTGACACTTTGGCAGGGCTTAAGCATGTTCGCAAACTAAGTGAATCGCTCGAGTCGCGCCCGTTGTCCGGGTGTAGCTGCTCTAAGGCCTGAGATGCCCGATCCAGCCTCTGCCGAAGCCGGTCTTCGGGCTCTGGGGCGCGGCTAAGGGTCTGTTGATCCACGCTTAGTATTGTAGGGGCTTGCTCTCAGGGACTTACGGTTAACGCGATCGCAAGGATCGCGGCTCTAAGTGGGAACTAGACACATGACGGCCAGACGGGCCACCGGAGGGATTTTGAGTCACGCACGTTCTCGCCGCCACGCAGGCTTGGCAGCCGCCACGCTTATCTTGGCAGCCGGCCTGCTCACAGCCTTGCCCCTGACCGCGCCGAATTCGTCCGTGGTGCCCCCTCCGGCACGCGATCTGGAAGCGGAGATCGCACCGACACCTCAGGTGATGCTGGTTAGTGCCTATCATCTGCGCCTGGGCGATCGTCCGGCAGCAGGAACGGCACAGTCGGGTACGACAGAAACCACACTGACCGTCGAACGCGGCGACACATTGATGGGTCTGTTGATCGGCGCCGGCGCCGAGCGGGGCCAAGCTTACCAGGCGATCGAAGCCCTCTCGGACGTTTTCAGCCCGCGCAAGCTTCGGGTCGGCCAGGAGATTGCCGTGACCTTCGGGCCACGGACCCGACCTGTCGAAGCAGAGGGCGCCGAAGTCATTCCGGCCACCGCCACGGAAACCGCCCGAAGCGGAGACAGGCCGGGTCTGCCGCTGCTGTCTATTCGCCTTCGCCCTTCCGTGGAGGAAGATATCGAGGTACTGCGCGACGCGGATACCTTCGTGGCCCGCGCCATAGAGCGGGAGCTGGATGCTGAATCGCGGTACGCCGAAGGCACCATCGAGTCCTCGCTGTTCGAGGCGGCACTGGCGGCCGACGTGCCGCACGACGTGCTGGTCGACGCCATCCGCACCTTCAGTTTCGACGTCGACTTCCAACGCGACATCCAGAAGGGCGATTCCTTCCGGCTGCTGTTCGACGGCTTCCGCGACGAAACCGGGGCCTTCGTGAAGTCCGGCGATATCCTTTTCGCCGAGCTGGTGCTCTCCGGCAAGCCGGTGCGGCTCTACCTGCACACACCCGGCAGCGGCGTCACCGACTACTTCAACGAGGAAGGCCAGTCGGTGCGCAAGACTCTGCTACGCACCCCCGTCGACGGAGCGCGTCTGTCATCCGGCTTCGGCATGCGCCGGCACCCCGTCCTCGGCTACAACAAGATGCACAAGGGGCTGGACTTCGCCGCCCCCACGGGCACGCCGATCTACGCAGCCGGCGACGGCGTAGTGGAGAAAGCCGGACGCTGGGGCGCCTACGGCCACTACGTGCGGATCCGCCACAACTCGACCTATAAGACGGCCTATGCTCATCTGTCCAAGTACGGCAAGGGCATCACGGCCGGCGTTCGGGTCAAGCAGGGCCAGGTGATCGGCTACGTCGGCTCGACCGGCCGCTCGACCGGCCCACACCTGCACTACGAGGTCTTGGTCGACGGTGCTCAGGTCAACCCGCGCAGCATCAAGCTGCCCAGCGGCGAGATCCTGAAGGGCGACGAGCTCGCCGCCTTCCAGTCTGAGCGAAACCGAATCGATGGCTTGATTGCCGACATGACAAAGGCACCTCAGGTCGCCAGCGGCCAGTAGTCGGTTCGCCAAACCGTCTGTCGGAAGGCTCCTGCAGACCATCGACCTTCGCTATGTTGTCATCCCCCGAGATTGGTCGCCAGTCTTTGGGCTGGAACGGCCTGTACGCTAGACAAGGGCAGCCACAACCCGCAAACGTAGCGCGCCTCATTGGAAGCCTGCACGGATTGCGGTGATGGAGAGCTTCGGCCCCGAATACATGGCAACCACGGCCCTCGTTGTGCTGGTTGTGGGCGCGCCAGTCGTTCTGATCTTGCTGCTTATCCAAGCGCGGAGGCAGACAGGGCTGGTGGTTCAATCGGCCCTGGTTCTTGCCAGTGCCGCCGGTATCTTCGCTCTCAGCATCTGGCAGCTTGCCTCCTCACGGCTGGAGGCCAAAGATCGATACAATGCGATCTCATCCGAAGAAATAGCTTCTGAACCATCTGTCGCGGAAGCCGTGATCGAAGTCGCAGTGACTTGGCTCGTCAATCAAAGAACATCTGCTACGAGCGCTGCTACCGGGGGCCTAAACGTCGAAAACCTGTCCGGAGGAGAGGATGCGGCCGCCTGCCAGGCTGATATACAGTGCTGGGGACGACAACACGCCAAGGACGCTGCACTCCTTTGCAGAGAGGAGATCGATTATGCAGCGCCCTACCGCACCGAGTGGGATACCAGCGGCACCGTGCCGGTTTTCTCCTGGTTGAACTGGATCGACTCCGAAGTCGGGGCAGCAGCCGGGATCCTATATGTCGGCGACGCCGTATACTTTCAGGAAGGCAACGGCTCGTGGACGAGGATGCTGTACCATTGCGAGTACGACACCAGCGTCGGCCGGGTGTTATCGCTTAGCCTCGAAGAGAGTCGTCGGTCAGACTAGTCGCCTGCCGACCTGTCGATCTGGCCTTTCTTAGCCGGTAACTGCAGGGTCAGCCTGTCTCTCGTCGAGGGTCTGCGCAGATGACACTGCCCTCGCTTAGAGTTGAGATCGGCGACCTTCGGCTCGATCCGACGGGCAGTCGGATTGCCAGCCTGCCGGCTGCTTTCACCTACATCGTTCCAACCTGCGCATCTTGGTCGACGACCGTCCCTTTCTTGACGAACCGACCTGCATCATGGAGCTCGCAGCCGCGATCGCCCTCTGGCTTAGACCTGCCGGAGGTTATCGAGCGCTGCCGCTCGGAGCTTTCCCTCAATGCGACCCCCTTGACTGTCGTGGAAGACTAAAGCGCAGTCCTCACATCTCAGTTCCCGGCCACGGTCATACCGTCGATGCGCAGAGTCGGGGCATCGACCGAGGTGCGAAACACCAGGTCGTCCGCCGGCGTGATCTCGGTGAACATCTGTTTCAGGTTGCCGGCGATCGTCGCCTCGCTGACCGGATAGGCCAGCTCGCCCCTCTCGATCCAGAAGCCGGCCGCACCGCGGCTGTAGTCGCCCGTGACCGGGTTGACCCCCTGGCCCATCAGCTCCGTGACGTAGAAGCCTTCCTCGATCTCGCCGAGCAGGGCATCGCGGCCGATCTTGCCCGGCGCCATATAGAGATTGGTCACCGCTGGCGATGGCGGACCGGAAACGCCGCGCGCCGCGTGACCGGTCGAGTCCAGACCGAGCTGACGCGCCGTTGCCAGATCCAGCAACCAGGTGGTCAGAACGCCATTATCGATCAAACGGCGCGGCTGTGTGGCCAGGCCTTCGGCATCGAAAGGGCGCGAACGCAGACCACGGCGGCGGTGGGGATCCTCATGAATCACGATGCCGTCGGCAAAAATCTTCTCACCGAGCTTGTCCTTGAGGAAAGAGGTGCCGCGCGCAACGGCGGCGCCGTTGATCGCGCCGGCGAAGCTGCGCAGGAGGCCACCAGAGATGCGCGGGTCGAAGATCACGGGATAGCGCCCTGTTTTCGGGCGGCGGGGATTGAGTCGCTTCACCGTGCGCTCGCCGGCGCGTCGGCCAACTTCAGAGGGGTCCTCCAGATCACTACCGAAAACCGTGGTGGAGTAGTCGTAGTCCCCTTCCATCTTCAGGCCTTCACCGGCCAGGACGGAGCAGCTGACGGCATGGTTGGAGCTGGCATAGCTGCCTGAAAAACCGTTGGAGGCGACCAGGGTCGCACGGTTGGAGCCCCAGGCCGCAGTCGCCCCGTTTGAATTGGTCACGCCGGGAATTGCCAAAGCGGCTTCTTCGCAGAGACGAGCTCGCTCGATCAGGGCCTCCGGTGCCGGCTCTTCGGGGTCCAGCAAGTCCAGGTCCGGCCGAACATCCGACAACTGGGTAGGCTCGGCCAAGCCGCAGTAGGGATCCTCCGGCACCGCTCTTGCCATAGAAACCGCCCGTTCGACCAAAGCCTGCAGGGCCTCCGGTCCAATGTCTGTGGTCGAGACCATGGCCTGACGCTGGCCGATCAGAACCCGCAGCCCCAGATCGCGTCCCTCGGCGCGCTCGAGCCGATCCGTTTCGCCGTGGCGCAGTTCCTGAGAAAGCGACCAGCCTCGTACCAGAACGGCATCGGCCGCATCGGCACCCTGGCCCTTGGCTTTGGCGATCACGCCCTCCAGCAAAGCGAGGTCGGCATCGGCGTGGGTATCGGCAAGGGTCATGGGATCTCCCGATCGAAAAAGGCCAGTTCAGCAAGATATAGGGTTGGGCTGTTAGAGCGTCAGGCCTGCAGAGCTAAAGTGCGGCTAGCCTCGATGAAGGCCGTTTCACGTCCAGCTGGGACCTGCATCCTGCTTTAGAGACGCCCGACAGCCTTGGCGGGATCGTCGCCGATATCCCACCAGAGCCCAGTCATGATCTGCAGTCCCTCGCGGCAGACCGGCGCGAGGACATGCTCGTCTGGCGCATGCTGCTGGCAGCCGGCATAGGAGTGCGGCACCCAGACGGTGGGCATTCCCAGGATTTCACTAAAGGCGTCGTTCGGGATAGTGCCGCCCAGATTCGGCAGCAGCATCGGCGGATGCCCCAGGGTGCGAGCCACCGATGCAGCGGCAAAGGCCACGCTGGGATGATCGCTGTCCAGCCGCGTCGCCGGCATGGGTGTTGCCTCCGCGGGCTCGACGATGCAGTCGTCGAAACCATTTGCCGTCAGGTGCCTCTGCACCGCGGGGACGATGTCGCGCCAATCGGTGCCGACGACGAAGCGTAGCTGACAGGTGGCGACCGCCTCTCCGGGAATGGCGTTGACCGGAGCCGCTGGATCGCCGGTCCCGAAGGCCAGAATCTCGAGAGCGTTCCAGCCGTACAGCCGTTCGACCGGCGTCAGGCCGGGTTCGCCCCAGTCGGGATCGATCTCCGGTGCATTGTCGCCGCCGTCGAACTCCAGCTTACCGAGATCGGAGCGCAGTTTGTTGGACAGCGGATCGGGCCGCAACTCCGGCACTCTTATCTCTCCCTGGGGACCGACGACGCTGGCGAGCGCATGGGACAGGCGTACGCCGGGATTGGCCAGCACGCCACCCCAGTTGCCGCTGTGGTGCGCGCCCTCACGGGTGTGCAACCGGATGCGGAAATTGAAGACGCCGCGCGAGCCCATGTAGAGGGTCGCGACCTCGGGTTTCAGCCGGGGTCCATCGGAGGCCACCAGGAGATCCGCCGCGAGCCGATCCTTCTCCGCCCGACAGAATTCGCGCAGGCCAGGTGATCCGACCTCCTCTCCCGTCTCCAGCAAAACCTTGACGTTGAAGCCGAGCCGGCCGCGGGCGGCGAGGACAAAGCCGAGGGCCGAAAGGTTGATGCAGTGCTGGGCCTTGTTATCGGCGGTACCGCGGCCATACCAACGCTCGCCCTCGACGATTAACGTCCAAGGATCGAGGCCGGACCGCCACTGCCCCTCCTGACCACGTACGACGTCGGCATGTCCGTAGGTCAAGACGGTGGGAAGGCTTGGATCTTCGATGCGTTCGGCAACCAGAAAAGGAACGCCCTCGATCACGGGGTTGTCGTGCAGGCTGCACTGAAAGCCCAGGGTCTCCAGCTGAGGCATCATCTCCTCAGCCAGGTAGCGTCTCAGCGCGGGCCGCTTGTCGGCCTCCTGGCTGGTGCTTGGTACGGCGACCCGACGGGCCAGATCGGCCTGGAAACGACCTTCGTCGAAGTAAGCTTCCGCGGCCGACAGGGCGGCGGCACGATCGTGAGTCTCGGCATCCATAGCGCTCGGCGGTTCCCTTACTGATGGGCGCAATCGCTTTGCTTCGCGCAGCAGCGGGCGGCGGTCAAGCGTTAGAGGTCTTTTTGAACTGCGACCAGGCTACACCCTACCGGCACCGTGCCGCTCGTTCGGGTCAACCTGTCGGCAGCACGAAGCGAGCAATCCAGATGTCCGGCGGCAGGTGCGCGCGAATGCTGCGCCAACCCACAATCAGTAAACCACCGTCGTCGGTACCGACTGCGGCCGCCAAGTCCAAACGCGCACTGGCGCCTAGCAACTGCGCTTCGCCCAACCAGCCGTCCGCGTCGAGGCTTCGCTTCCAGGCTGTGGCCGGCCCGGTGCCATCGCCGTCCGGCCCCGGATGCGTCGTGCCGATCAGCCAATGTCCACCGGAGGCCCCAGGCAGTACGGCGGCAAGAAGGTCCAGACCGCGCCCACCGAAGGTCAGTTCACCGATCACCTCACCGTCCGGCGCAAAACGGCGGGTCCAGGCTTGGGTCGCATGCCAGGGATCGTCGAGCTGCCAACCGGCTGCCAGTATCCCCTCGAGGCCGTCGGAGGCGAGGCCGCTGATTTCTTCCTGCGGTCCGCCGGACAGATCTTGTGTCCAGATCACATCGCCCTCGACGGAAACCCGCGCGATCCAGGCATCCCGCCGCTGCTGTTCAACTTTCGACGTATCGGCTGCCGCCAGCAGCGGACCGGCCAGGGCCAAGCTACCATCCGGCAGCTCGATCAAATGTTCGACGCCGCGCGGTGTGGCACTTGGCAGTTGCCGGCGAGTCAAAATCTCTCCATCGGCAGAGAGGCGGAGCAGCCAGGTCGTCGTTGTTCCGTCGGAGGCGTAGTCAGTGCCCGCCACCAGAAGCGTCCCGTCTCGGGAGACGGTCAGCGCCTCGATCCCGCTCCAGGTGCCTGTGGTCGCCGGCAAGAGACGTTCCCAAAACACCCAGGCCTTCGGCGAAATACGAGCGATCCAAGGGCGTGCCGTCAGGCTGTCTCCCGCACTGCCGGCAACGAAAGCGCTACCATCCGGCAGTGCGGCCAACCCGAAGCTCCGGACCTCGTAGGCATCGTCGAAATTGCGCCACCAGCGGGTGCGGCCCTGCCGGTCGAGCTTCATCGCCCAAGCCGCAATCTGCCCTGGCTTGTTGTACTCCCGCTGCCCTGCCACCAGGTAGCCCTCACCGCCCGGCAGCTCGGCAACAGCCGTCGCGGTATGCCACTTGTCGGGAAAGAAGGGGCTAACGACCCATGCGGCACGGTGCGGCGGCGATACGGCCTGGGACGGAGAGATCTGCTGCCCGACAACGGGCGAAGTGCCAATAACGGCCAGCAGCAGGAAAAACGCACCGATCGCCTGAATTCGGCCCATATCGCACCCCGATCCAGACTTGCACAGTGGTCAGATTTTAGCGCAGGGAAGAGGTGTCGGCCATAGTCTGTTCAAGCGCAGAGCTGGCTTTGCGAGCCTCTGCCGGAGACCCCTCGCTGTAGTGAAGACAGCTGCCTCTACCACCTTTACGAATAATTAGCCTACGGATGTGACGCTGCATCTAACGGTGGAATTTCAGGTGCAGCGTCAATGCGAGCAAGATCCAAAGATCCGCGCTCGAAAGAGCGAGGCGACTTCTGGTTTGCGGCCGGCCTCATATTGCTTTCCGCTTTGGCTTTGCCCTTGCTGTCATTGCGCCAACCCGGTCCCGAGATGGAAGTCGCCGTGATCTTCGCACCTGGAACCAGCCAGGACGCCGCCATGGCTGGAGTCGCCATGGCCAACGGCCGCTTCGTACGACCCGGGGCTTGGTCCAACGTGCTGATCGCCGTTTTCCCGAGGGAGCTTGCCTGGCGCGACCTCTGGTCAATCGGTGCGCTTGTGGCCATTGATCCCCAGGCTTTCGGCTCTTGCCTGGTTTCGAACGGAGCTGCCTCATGACCGCTCTCGCCGCTCTGCAGGCTCAAGTCGCTAAAGCGATGCTGGCTATTCTGTGGATCCACGTGCTGATCGTCGGAGGCATCGGAGGCGCGCTGGAACGCGATTGGATCGCTTCGACTGCAGTTGCAGCGCTTCTGGCCGGTACGGCGACAGTACTCTTCCGGATTGACGTCAGGACTGCGTCTTTTCGCTATGCGACCGCAGTCGCCTTTGTTGGGCAGGTCGCCCTGATGGTCTACGAGCTGCGCGGTCACCCCTGGCAGATCGACATGCATATGTATTTCTTCGCCGCGCTGGCAATGATGGCGGCCTTCTGCGATTGGCGAACCATTCTGGTTGCTGCGGCCGCTACGGCCGTTCACCACCTGACGCTGAATTTCATCCTGCCGGCAGCGGTTTTTCCCGACGGCGCCGATTTGAGCCGTGTAGTGCTGCATGCTGTGATCGTCGTGGTGGAAACCGGCGTACTTCTCTGGCTCGCTCACAGACTCGTCGTCGCCTTCGCTGATTCCGAGGACGCCGTTACTCAAGCCCGAGCTGCCGAAGCGGAAGCTCAACGGCTCGGCCAGGCGCAACAAGCCACGGAACGACGAGCCGCCGAAGAGCGCAAACAGACATTGGCCGAGCTTGCAGACCGCTTTGAGGCCAGTGTCGCGCAGACGGTCGAGGCCGCTGCCAACGGAGTCGAACGGATGCGTGGCCGGGCCGACGACCTCAGTGGCATCTCTCAGCGGGCGGCAGGCGCTGTCGCAGGCGCCAGCGAGCGTGCCGGTCAAGCTACGGAAAACGCCCAGACCGTTGCCACGGCCTCGGAAGAAATGTCGATCTCCGTCAAGGAAATCTCTCAGCAGGTCAACCACGCGCACGGGATCAGCCAAAGCGCAGTCGAGAGAGCCGAGACCACCGACACGACAGTGCAGGGGCTGGCCCAGGCGGCGCAGAAGATTGGCGAGGTCACCAACCTGATTTCCGACATCGCGGAACAGACAAACCTGCTCGCCCTCAACGCCACCATCGAAGCCGCGCGCGCCGGAGAGGCAGGCAAGGGATTCGCGGTCGTTGCCAGCGAGGTCAAACACTTGGCCAGTCAGACCGCGAAAGCGACCGATGACATCGCGACGCAAATCGGCGACATGCAGTCGGTTACTGGAGAGGCCGTCCAGGCGATCGGTGGCATTCGACAAACCATCGGCGAGCTTGCCGAGGTCGCCACGGCAATTTCAGCCGCGGTCGAAGAGCAGACGGCGGCAATCGGCGAGATCAGCAGCAACACAACGCGATCGGCGGAGGCGACACGGTCGGTATCCGACGAAATCGCAAGTGTGCGAAACTCGACCGACGAAGCCCAGTCAACGGCCAACGCGGTTTCGAGCGCTGCGGAAGATCTCGCAAACGAAATCGACAGTCTGAAGGGGGAGGTGGCCAGCTTCCTCGGCCAAGTACGGGCGGCATAGCGCAAGCACCCAACGACCTACTTCCAGATCGCCTTGCCAGAGCCAGGGAGACCGAGGTCGGGCCACAAACGGTCTACCCGGTCGATCACCTCCTGATCCATGCGGATGACGTCGCCCCAGTCGCGCTTGGTCTCGGGCAGCCATTTGTCCGTGGCATCGAGACCGATCTTGGAACCGAGACCGGAGTCGGGGCTGGCAAAGTCAAGATAGTCGATCGGCGTATTCTCCAGGATCGTCGTGTCGCGTGCCGGGTCCATCTTGGTGGAGATGGCCCACATGACGTCCTTCCAGTCGCGGGCGTTCACATCGTCATCCACGACGATCAGCCACTTGGTGTACATGAATTGCCGTAGATAGCTCCAAGCGCCCAGCATCACGCGCTTGGCATGGCCGGGATAGGCTTTCTTCATGGAAATCACGGCGATTCGGTAGCTGCAGCCTTCCGGCGGCAGCCAGAAATCCCTGATCTCCGGAAACTGTTGCTGCAATAAGGGAATGAAGACCTCGTTGAGAGCTTCGCCCAAGACCGACGGCTCGTCCGGTGGACGACCGGTGAAGGTGGAGAGATAGATCGGTTTCTCGCGACGGGTGATGGCTGTAACCGTGAAGACCGGAAAGGGTTCGACGGCATTGTAGTAACCGGTGTGGTCGCCATAGGGCCCCTCGTCGCCATAGTCCTCCAAACTGACGTAGCCCTCGATCACGATCTCGGCCTCAGCCGGTACCTTCAGCGGCACGGTCTTGCAGTCCACCAGTTCGACTCGCCGTCCGCGCAAAAGGCCCGCGAACTGATATTCGCTGAGAGTATCCGGCACCGGCGTCACGGCCGCCAGGATGGTACCAGGATCGGCGCCGAGCACGGCGGCGGCGGGCAGCGGTTCGCGCTTGCTCTGCTTCCAGCGCGCATGGTGCTGGGCTCCGCCGCGATGCTTCAGCCAACGCATGAGGGTCGTGTTCTTGCCCGTCACCTGCATGCGATAGATTCCGAGATTGAAGGCGTCCGCCTTGTCGCCCTTTGGGTTGGGACCCTGCGTGACAACCAGCGGCCAAGTGATGAGCGGCGCCGGCTCGCCAGGCCAGCAGGTCTGTACCGGCAGATCACCCAGGTCGATCTCATCGCCCCGCAGCACGACCTCCTGACAGGCCGCACGACCGAGAGTCTTGGGCTTCATTGCGACCACAGTCTTCAGCAGCGGCAGCATGTCCCAAGCCTCGCGAAATCCGCCCGGCGGTTCCGGTTGGCGCAGAAAGGCCAAGGTCTCGCCGACCTCGCGAAGCTGATGCGGCTCGCGCTCCATCCCCCAAGCAACCCGCTCGACGGTCCCGAAGAGATTGACCAGCACCGGCATGTTCCAACCGCGGCCCTGACCGTCGGCAACCGTCTCGAACAGCACGGCCGGTCCGCCTTCGGCGAGCAAACGAGTCTGGATCTCCGTCATCTCCAGAACAGGAGAGACGGGATGTTTGACCCGCTGCAATCGGCCGCGACTCTCCAACTGCTGCATGAACTCGCGCAACGACCGATAGGGCATACCCCGTTTATCTCCCAATCTCGCAAACCGTACATCGTCGACGCCGGCAAGATGACGTCGCCACCGCGAAGGGGCAAGCGTAGCCCGGGGCGCATAGAGGCAATTGGTCTGAAGGGACCTTGGAGCAGGAGGTGCGCTCCGGGTGGAACTGCTTGAGCCGGGAATAGAATAGCCTCGGGAGCGTTGTCTGAGCATGACACGCTTCACCACACCTCACGCAAAGGAAACGCACCAAAGCTCCCTTGGCACGTCGTGGCTCCTCTCCTCCCACGCGGCGTGTTCAGACGGCGGGGTTCTCCTCCCGGCCCCGCCGTCTGCCCCTGGGATCTTGCGCAGACCGGGTAGGCCCTCCACATCGCAACGCGACCTTAGCAACTGCGATGTTAGCCCGTGTACCCGAGCGAAGACGAAACGCCCCTCCCCGCCCCGCAGGACATTGCGGTGCGCGAGGTTGCCGGGCCAATCCAACCCCGTAGCCGGATCGCCTTTTGTTTCTCTGACACCGGCTGGGAGCTCCTGGTCTCCAACTCGGGCCACGAAACCATCCTGCGCGGCCGCGATAAGCGGGACTTCGCGTTCGGGGGTTGGGCCGATCTCAAAAGCGGCCGTATCTGGGCGGCCAACGGCACAATCAAGAACGTGCCCAAACGGTGGCGCCCAACCGTTTCAGGCGCCCTGGAAAACCACTTCCGACTTTTCTTTCGCTGGCACTAAAACAGCAGGTCCGACCTGTCGGACTTTGGAAAGTTTTAGGGCTTTTCGGATTAGACGTTGCAGGGTGAGATGACACCTACTAGGTGCAAGTCTTGAGCGCGTAGTAGTTATCCGCCTTGCATAGACGAAGGTGCGAATCAGCCATGCAACAGTATTGGGTCGTCGGCGGCGAGTATCGCGACACGAAGTTCCGGCAACCGCTGTGTGGTGCCGAGGAATGGATCGGCCCCTTTCACAGCTACCAGGAAGCCAAACAAGAATGGTCCCGGCGGGCCTGGCAGACGGTGGACGATGCCCATACCCGCTACCGTATCGAGCAAGCCGACCCGGACTTGCCGCCGCCTTGCACGGACTAGCGGCACCCTGGGTACCGTCGCTCTGAAGCCAGCCGAGCGCCGAATCGCGGGCGGGGGTGTACAGCGAAGCGCGCGGGTCGCCTGATGTCTTTCGAGCTCCCTACAGACGCTGCGACACGCCTGTCTCTGGCCAAGGCCTATCCGTTCGAAGCACCAGCCGATTGCTATGTCTGGCGCGACGCCGGCTCCAGAAGCCACCTCCACCCGATAGCGGATGCCGATTTCAGCGGCCGCACACCGGTTCTTGCCCACGGCTCCAACCGCGCACCGGCGCAGCTGGCACGCAAGTTCGCCGGGCGGGCCGGGCTTGAGCGCGATATCCCCGTGACCGCCGGCTGGCTGGAAGACTCCGACGTCGTCTACTCGGCCCATGTCACCAGCTACGGCGCAATTGCCTCGACTTTGCGCCACGTGCCTTGCTGTCGGGTGCGGGTTGCAGTGACTTGGCTGACAGACGCCCAACTGCAGCGGATGCATGAAACTGAGGGTGCAAACTACCGCTACGGCCACCTCGCCCGACGTTTCGTTGCGGACAGCGGGCCGCAACCGACGTTCGACCGTCTGCCCACCTATGTAAGCGACCATGGCAGTCTGACACGCGGTGACGCCGCGCCAATCGGTCTGGCTTCTATCCAGGCCGAGAATCGTCCGCACGAGGCGATCGACCAGACAGCGGCGCTAACGCTGATTCGCGATACACATCACCCAGGCGAGGATCTGGACACCCACATACTGGCTAACATTGCCGACGGCGCCCGACGCAGCACACTTATTGCGTGTTTGCGTGCTTCGGCGCTGGCCGCCGATCTGACGCATTTCGAGGCTCTTTAGGCCACGGCTGTATGATTCTAAGGCTGGATTGGGGCGTCGTTATCGAAGAATCTTTCGATCACCGCTATCGAAGAAAACGGCGAATCCCAAGATGCGATCAACGTGGTCACCCTCGCCAAAGGGCAGTAACACCCGCTCGTACCGCACCTGCCCGCCACTCTCGCGCCAAGTCATGGAGCCAGACGTGTAAACCGGCGCGGCCTGAGTCAGGCAAGCCTGGTATTCCTCGAGCAGATCGGGCCGTTGAGTAATTGGGATCAGCTCTGTCAACTTCTTGCCTGTAATCTCAAAACCGTAGAGATCCCGGTAGCTTGTGCCGGCAAGACGGAGTTGCATTTCGTCCAAGCTCGGCCCATCGACCATGAACACCCGCGACAGGTACGGCTTGAGCTCGACAGGGTCTATCGTTGCGGCGTCCGGTAAGCTAGAGGCGCCACGCAACCGATCCCAATGGGCAACGATCGCCCGGATTTCTTCGTCGGAGCGTGGCGGCACTGAGGTTTCCGGACGGAGCGAAGAGATATCCATGAGCGTACAACTGAAGAGCGGACAAGCCGCCGATTCCTTAGATACTATAGCTGATTTGCTAAGAAAGCGCGAAAGCTCCTTTTATAATCAACCTATCCGCTATTTTCCCACTTTCCAGACCACTGCATTCCGGACATCGCAGTCTTCCAACTCGCGGCTCGTCTTGACGGAGTAGGCCGTCACGCGACTCAGGCCCGAACGCGGCAAATAGGTCCTGCCAGGATCGCCGAGCAAGACCAACGCGCCCCGAGCAACCAGCCGTCGCAGCCAAGCGAAGACGGCCTCCGCCATCGGTCGCTCGTAGCAAACGTCGCCGGCCAGCACAACGTCCCACCCCTCATCCAAGCCGATAAGATTATCGCTGCGCGAAGCGACCCGCACATCGTTCAGTCTCGCGTTGAGCGCGATGGCGGCGAGCGCGAAAGGATCGATTTCACTCGCGGTCACTTCTGCCGCACCGGAACGGGCCGCCGCAATGGCTTGGATGCCGGAACCAGCGGCAAAATCCAGAACGCGTTTGCCGGCCACAGTTTCAGGACTGTCCAAAAGGTAGCGGGCAAGCGCTTGCCCACCCGTCCAGGCAAAGGCCCAGTAGGGCGGCGGTAAGCCCAGAGCCTCCAGCTCGCTCTCGGTGGCTTGCCATAACGGAACGACTTCGCTCGCCAGCCGCAAAGAGATCTCCGGCACCAAAGGCGCGGTTTCAATTGCGGTCTGGGTTGTCACGAAAGCGTGGGGATCACTGGACGCGGGGGCAGGCATGACGTCAGCTTATCGCCCATGCATCTGACTGTGGCGATTCTCTTGCTGCTGGCGACCTTCTCCCTTCCAGCCTGGGCGCAGGATCGTGCCTACTGGTGGCCGAGCGATCCGACACCCGACGCGTTTCCCCATGGACTGCTGCTGCTGGGCAGCGCTACGGCTGCACAGCGTCACGCGGCGATCCGCGGCTTTCTCCAGCCGCTGGGTCACCATGATCTACCGGCAGGGCAGTCCAGCGTGCCTCTGTACGTACCGGTGATGCCCGATACTCGTGCCACGGACACCGGCATTCCAACGGAGTGGAGCGATGACCTCTTCCTTGAGCGTCATTGGGATCACGACCGCGACGCCGCGCTGCGCAGTAGCCTTGGCCTGACCGGTGGTCCTCTGGTGATCTATCGCACCGGAGGTCCGACACTGGTTGCAGATTTGAGCGGCGCCTCGCCCTTCTGGTTACGACACTGGATTCTGGCCTATCGGCGCGCTGCAGCGTCGGCGCCGTCGCCGGCTCGCCTTTCCGCAGAGCTCCAAGCGATCCTGCCTGAGGCGCCCGTCATGCTCGACTTGCGTTGATCGCAACCGCCAAGAGGATACCGAGAAACAGAAGCGCCCCAGCATTGCGGTTGGATTTGAAGCGCGCGAGGCAGTTGCGGGGATCGTCGATGTCCAGGGTCACGATCTGCCAGATGAAATGCCCGGCCATCGCAGCTACGCCGAAATAGTAGGGCCAAGCAACGCCGCCACTCCAACCCGCCGCAGCCAGCAGCAGAACGGCAACGGCATAGAAGCCGGCAAGCCAGGGCCGACTATCGTCGCCCAGGCGCAGCGCCGAGGACTTCACGCCGATCAAGGCATCATCCTCTTTGTCCTGATGAGCGTAAATCGTGTCGTAACCAAGGGTCCAGAAGACGCCGGCCAGGTAGAGCAGCAAGGCCGGCAAGGCAAAAGTATCCGTTACGGCGGCCCATCCCATCAGGGCGCCCCAGTTGAACGTCAGTCCGAGCCAAGCTTGCGGCCAGTAAGTAATCCGCTTCATCAGGGGATAGGGGACGACCAGAAGCAGCGACACCAAACCCAACAGGATCGCTGTCTGCGAGAGCTGCAGCAGAACGACCAGTCCGATCGTCAGGAGCACGGCCAGGAACACCAACGCCTGCAAAACCGAGATCTCACCGCTGGCGATGGGGCGTCCCGAGGTGCGCGCCACCTTGGCATCGATCTCGCGGTCCAGGATGTCGTTGATGGTGCATCCGGCAGCCCGCATGACGACGGCACCGAGGCCGAACAGGAACAGCAGCCAGAGGTCCGGCGTCTGCTGCAGGCAAGCGGCCGCCAGCGTCACTGACCACCAGCACGGCCAGAGCAGCAGCCATGTCCCGATCGGCCGATCGGCCCTTGCCAGGCGCAAATAGGGCCGCCAGGACTTCGGGGCATGCCGATCGACCCAAGAGCCCTTGGGTATATCGCTACGATCCAGCGTGGTTTCCTGTGATCCAGCCATGGCCTAACTTTGGACGCCCGTGACCGCAGACTCAACCATCGGATCAACAAAGCGGCTACAGCCGCCAAGAGTTGGGCCGTGGCGTCCGCGACCGAACGAGGGACCGATGGCGAGAGACAAGGTAGCGACCCGCCTGTACGTCGAAGAGGACTTGGTCGCAGGTCAGGTCATCGGCCTCGATCACGGCCGCGCTCACTTCCTACGCACAGTTCTGCGCCTCCAGGTCGGGGCGCAGATCGCCCTGTTCAACGGGCGTGACGGGGAGTGGATGGCCGAACTGGAGGGCCTCGGCAAAGGCTGGGCGTCATTGGTCGTCGGCCAGCAGCGGAGAAAGCAAGCGCCGGAGCCGGACCTCTGGTTGGTGTTTGCCCCTATCAAGCGCGGGCGGATCGACTTCCTGGTCGAAAAGGCGACCGAACTCGGCTGCTCCGAACTCCATCCCGTCCTGACCCGCTTTACGGCCGTGGACCGGGTTAACACCGACCGTCTGGCGGCCAACGCGAGAGAAGCAGCCGAACAATGCGAACGCCTGTCGGTACCTCCAGTCGAGCCACCGCAAGATCTCGGTAAGCTGATCGACGCTTGGCCGGACGAACGCCACCTTCTGATTTGCGCCGAGCGCGGCGAAACCTTGCCGATCGCCAAGTCACTTGCGGAAGCGCAAGAGGCGGGCCTTGGCGATCGCCCCTGGGCCATCCTGATCGGACCGGAGGGCGGCTTTGCCGAGCATGAGTTGACGGCGCTTGCGCGCCTGCCGCGTGCTCGCTTCGTCGGACTGGGTCCGCGTATCCTGCGGGCCGACACTGCGGGCGTGGCAGCTCTGGCCTGTTGGCAAGCCTGGCTCGGGGACTGGCATCGACGCCCGCCAGGCCGTGAGTCTGTTTGAGTCCTGCCGCCGCGATCCGCAGCATCTGTGACTGCCACGCAAAGGTGCGCCCTCGTATCGGCGCTTGACCCTTCCGGCGGCTTAGCTTCTTGTGCGGCGCTAGGGGATCCGATGCATCGGGATCGAGTTAGTAAGAAGGACGGCCATGTCCGCACCGCCGCAGGAGAAGGGTGCGCCGATCGAAACGAAGGCGCAGCTGATCGAGTACCTCGAGACCGGCTGCAAGCCGGCGGACGACTGGCGCATTGGGACCGAGCACGAGAAGTTCGCCTTCGACCAGAAAACGCTGAAGCCCTTGCCCTATGAGGATCCGGCCGGCGGTGCCAAGTCGATCCGAGGCATCCTGGAAGCTCTGGCCGAAAGCTTCGGCTGGACCCCGATTTCCGAAAACGGCAAGCCCATCGCACTGACCAAGGCGGGTTGCAACATCACCTTGGAGCCGGGCGGGCAGGTCGAGCTGTCCGGCGCTCCCTTGGAGTCGATCCATCAGACCTGTGACGAGGTACACACGCACCTGCACCAGGTGAAGGAAATCTGCGGGCCGCTGGGCATCGGCATGATCGGCTTGGGCTTCGCCCCGACCTGGACGCGTGCCGAGATGCCCTGGATGCCGAAAGCGCGCTACGAGATCATGAAGGCGCATATGCCCAGGCGTGGGCAGCTTGGGCTCGACATGATGCTGCGGAGCTGCACGGTCCAAACCAACCTGGACTTCTCGTCAGAGGCCGACATGGTCCGCAAGTTCCGGGTTTCCCTCGCACTGCAACCGGTGGCAACGGCACTTTTCGCCAACTCTCCTTTCCTCGAGGGCAAACCGAGCGGCTTCCTCAGCTATCGCAGCCACATCTGGACCGATACCGACCCGGATCGCACGGGCGTCCCGCAGTTCGTATTCGACGAGGGCATGGGATTCGAGCGCTATGTCGACTACGCGCTGGATGTGCCGATGTACTTTGTCTACCGAGAGGGCCGCTACATCGACGCCTCGGGCCAGTCCTTCCGAGACTTTATGGCTGGCCGCCTACCGGCCTTGCCGGGCGAAACGCCCTACCTCAGCGACTGGGCCGATCATCTGACCACGCTGTTTCCCGAGGTCCGGCTCAAAAAGTTTCTCGAGATGCGCGGTGCCGACGGCGGGCCGTGGAAGCGGCTCTGCGCGCTTCCGGCTCTCTGGGTCGGCTTGCTCTACGAGTCGGACGCTCTCTCCGCAGCCGAGGAACTGGTCGCAGGCTGGACGCCCGAGAACCACCAACGCCTGCGCGAGGAGGTGCCACGCCTGGGCCTGTCCACCGAGGCACCTGGCGGCGGCACCCTGAAAGACCTTGCCCGCCAGGTGCTGGATATCTCTGCCCGCGGTCTGAAAGATCGGGATAGTCTGGATTCCGCCGGCGAGAGCGAGGTTCATTTCCTCAATACCCTGCGCGAGATCGTAGAGTCGGGCCTGAGCCCCGCCGAGCGAAAGCTGGAGACCTATCGCGGCCGCTGGAACGGCGAACTCACCCCGCTGTTCCGGGAGTTCGAGTACTGATCGAAGCGCGGGACCGTCTTTGGATGATGCGATGACGCCGGACGACAAGACCTGGCTGAAAGACTGGCTGCCGAAGATCGCTGTGGTGGCCTACCTGCTCTGCATTCTGGCCTTCATGGGATCTCATGTCAGACCGGGCTCAATCGAAAGCCTGGTCTTCGCCCTCAAGATGGGAATTCTTCCGTCACTGTTCGGTACCTTGGCCGTGATCGCCCTGATGTATTACTGGCGTCGCCGCAGCTGATCGACCCGAACCCGAGCGAAGCTATGAAGAGCTCGGCGCGGAACCCTTGGCCAAAAACGTAAGAGCCGCGGTTGGGGGCCGCGGCTCTTGGGGTACCAGTGTTCTCGACGTGAGAACCAACGTCTTGGGGAAGGGCTAGTAGAAGCAAGCTACCCCCTAAGTCTTAACAAGATCTTAACGCATGCCGCCGGCGCTGATTGCGCGTGTTGCTCAGAAAACTGGTCGTCTCCGCCGCCCGATGTCGTAGGATCACCAGTGTTCTTACGAACGGACAGCCTGAATGGCGGTAAGCTAGAGAGGGGGCTAGCGTGACGTCGACACAACAGGCGGATCAGCTCAGAGACCTGACGCCTGCCTACCCGAATTCGAACATACAGCTCTTCGAAGCCCTCCGGACCGCAGGCTGGAGCGCCGAGGCCCTTTCCAGGGCCGCTGCAGGCTATGACTTGGCGTTACGCTACTTCTCTGCCCGCTACCGCGGCGATGGCCGGCCCTTTATCGAGCATCTCGTCCGCACCGCGGGAATCCTGCAGCGGCACGGCGCAGCCGAAGCCGTCGTCCTGGCCGGTCTTACCCACGCCTACTACAGCCAGGGCGACTTCGGCCTCGGCAGTGCCGGCGTCAAAGCTGACAACCAAGCAAAGCTTCGGAAAGCCATAGGTCACGAGGCCGAGACACTCGTTGCGGCCTATAGCGCTTTTCCGTGGTCGGCGACGAGTATTGCCGTAGCGATCGAACGGCTCGAGAGCGGGCAAACCTCTTCTGACATCCAAGAACGTCATTTGCTGACGATCCGCATCTGCAACGAGTTGGAGGAAAGCCTCGACCGTGCCCTGCTGTACCTGGCGGCTTCGAAAAGGCGGACGACCTTGAATGAACTCAGGCTCTCGGCCACCCTTGCCCGTCGGTTAGGCATGGACGCGCTGAGTGCTCATGTCGACGAAGTGCTTATGGACTACGCCACCCTGGCCGATGATCTCGTGTCCAGCAACGTCAGCGGCAGGGAGGAATCCTACGTTTTACTGCCACCGTCGGCCAGCAAACGGCTGCGCGTACGGCTTGGCGGCCTGAAGGGCCGCGTTCACCGTGCCTTGCGCTCAAGCATCCGATCAGCGTAAGCCGCATCAGAGAGCTTTCGCCCATCTTTTCGTCAATCACCCAGGGAGCTTGGCAATGGTGGATACACTTCATCCGCGTTACAGCCCGTCAAAAGCACCCAAGCCCTTCTCAGCCTACAGTCCCATGGTCGAGATTCCGGCGGGCCGTCGCTGTTTCCATATTTCTGGCCAAGTCGGCGTACGGCTCGACGGCAGTCTACCGGACACGGGCGAGGAGCAGGTGCGTCAAGCCTGGCTGAATGTGCTGGCGGTTCTGGAAGACACCGGCCTCGGCCCACAGCATCTGGTCAAGGTAGTCGGCTACATCACCGCGCCGGACTTGACGTCGGCCTTTCGCAGCAGCCGCGACAAGCTGCTGGCCGGAGCGGAGCCTGCTTCGACACTGGTTGGCGTACCTTTCCTCGCACACCCGGATTGGCAGGTTGAGATCGAAGCCATCGCCGCGATTTAGGGTCTGTTGCGAGAGGCAGACATCAACCGGTCGCCGTCGTGGTGTTGTTGAGCGCCCAGTCGTAGTCGTAGTCGAAGATCCTCGTTGTTTCGGCCAAGCGCGCGGCCAGTTCAGGAGCCGCGTAGCTGCGCAAATGCGCGATCACGCCGGCCTCGCTATCGCCGAAGTCCTCGCGGAACCATCGGTAGATACTGGAGACGACCAGCCCGCCGTTACGGAAGGACGCCCCGCGCCGATGGTTGACGAACCTGCGGGCGGCGCTGTCCAGCAACTCCTGGGTCGTCTCGGCCCGAAAGGCCTGCATCTGTAGATCAGGGCAACCCAGGGCAGCACAATTGACCGCATAGTGGATCAGCGGATCCTGGTTCCAGATCGGCCGGAGAATGCGGTGTTCGATGTCGTCGAGAGAGACGACCGTGTTCTCCACCTCGATCAGTTCAGCCCCCCAAGGCCCGTTGGAGAAGAGGCCGGGAGAGATATCGATGTCGCGGATCGAGTCGACGGGGTAGTGGGCCAGGACCGTCTCCACCGTCAGCGCATTGTAGAGATTGACCCAATAAGCGAACTGTTCGGCCCGGTTCAGAGCGGCAACCGGTTGCTTGGCCAGGCTGTCGAGATAGCGCTGCAGCCCGTTGCGGTCACCCGACGAAATGGCGCCGTAAGGCAAGAGCACGACTCCATCGGCACCGCGCCGCGCATAGCGCCTCAGAAAGGCGTCCCAGGCGTCGTGATCCACTTTCAGGCTGGAAGCGGGTTCATGAGGCAGCCAACGCGGCCAAAGTTCTGAGGCCGGAGCCGCAGCGGCCGGCGGAGGCGCGCCGACAGCGGTCGTCGCATAGGCCAGGCCAGCGGAAGCAAGACCGAGAAATCCGCGGCGCGTGAAGGTCATCGACATCATCCTTGCAGAGGGGCGTAATCGTTGAGGCGCCAGTCGTAATGGTCGCTGGACCAATCCTCGACCGCGGAAAGCAACGCCACCCGCGAGCCGGTCGCATAGCGGCGCAAGTGCTGCAGGATCGCGGCACGGCCATATCCGAAGTCGCTCGCATACCAGACGTAGATGCGGGAAATCCGGAGGCCGCCGAAGCGAACCTGCAGGCTGCGCGGATGGTTGACGAAGGCTGCGGCCGCAGCCTCCAACTGCTCCTCCGATCTGCGAGCGTCCAGGGCTTCGGGCGCCAAATGCGGACACCCCATGGCGGCGCAGTTGAGCACATAATGAATACGCGGATCCTGCCAGATCGGCCGCAGAATTCGGTGCTCGATGTCATTCAACGATAGTGCCCGCCGTTCGACGGTGATCAGTTTTTCCGCCCAGGGCCCGCCGGTAAAGAACGCCCCCGACAAATCGACGTCACGAATGGAGGCGACCGGGTAGACCTTAAGCACCTGCTGCAGTACGAGAGCGTTGTAGAGGTTGACCCAGTAGGCGAACTGCTCGTCGCGCGGATACTGGGTGATCGGCACTGCGGCGAGCTGTTCGATGTAAGCATCCAGCATGGCACGGTCGTCGCGCGTCACTGCGCCATAGTGGAACAGGCTATCGACGCCGCCGGTCACCGGCTGCGCCTTGAGATAGAGTGCAAGCAAACGGTCGAGCGCTCCATGATCGATCCGGGCGAGCGTGCGCGGGTCATGGTCGCTCCAGTGTGCCCAAAGCCGGGCTTGGGGCGCTGACGCAGCCGTTCGCGGCAAAACGGCGAGGGCTCCACCCGCAGCCAATCCGGTGAACAGGGCACGGCGCGTGATCGAGGCAGACATTCTTGGAAACCTCCGCGACGGGCAGACGCTCTAGATGCTGAGGTGGGATGACTGCCGGCACACGCCCACACACCTTTTCGTGACGCCGAATCGCCAGCGCGCAAGCTTCAGAATCGACTTTCGAGACCCTTGTGTCATTTTAGCAACAGACCATATGGAAGCTGCGCCGTCGCTCTGCGTGACGCAAATCAAAGGCGCTATCGGGGGGTGCCGCTTATCTATGGGCCTCTCGCGTTTTTTCGGACGATGATCCGACAACGGACAGCATCATCGATCGCGGGCTCTGGAGAGCCGTGGACGAAGAGGGCAGAACATGGACTTCGAAAAGTACACGGACCGCTCACGCGGCTTCATTCAAGCAGCGCAGACTCTGGCACTGCGTAGCAATCACCAGCGGCTAACGCCTGAGCACCTGTTGAAGGTGTTGTTGGACGACAAGGAAGGGCTGGCCGCCAATCTGATCCGCGCGGCCGGAGGCGACCCGAAACAGGCGCTTACGCTGACCGAAGCGGAGTTGAACAAGCTGCCGCAAGTCGAGGGGAGCGGCGCCGGTCAGGTCTACCTAGCGCCGGAGCTGGCGCGCCTTTTCGAACAAGCCGAGCAGATCGCCGAGAAGGCTGGCGATTCCTATGTGACCGCCGAGCGTCTGCTCCTCGCTCTCGCCATGGCGAGCGGCAGTGGAGCTGCCAAAGCCCTGGCCGATTCCGGCGTCTCGGCTCAATCGCTGAACCAAGCCATCGAGCAGGTACGCAAGGGACGCACGGCAGACAGTGCCAGCGCCGAGGACGGCTACGACGCTCTCAAAAAGTACGCCCAAGATCTGACCGAGGCGGCAAGCGAAGGCAAGCTCGATCCGGTGATCGGCCGTGACGAGGAGATCCGTCGCACCATCCAGGTCCTCTCCCGCCGCACCAAGAACAACCCCGTCTTGATTGGCGAACCGGGCGTCGGCAAGACCGCCATCATCGAAGGTCTGGCGCAGCGCATCGTCAACGGCGACGTGCCCGAAACCTTGCGCAACAAGAAGCTGATGGCTCTCGACCTCGGCGCCATGGTCGCCGGCGCGAAGTTTCGCGGCGAGTTCGAGGAGCGCCTGAAGGCCGTACTGCAGGAGATCGCCGCTGCCGGCGGGGAGATCATCGTCTTCATCGACGAGATGCACACACTCGTCGGCGCCGGTAAAGCCGAAGGTGCGATGGACGCCTCAAACATGCTCAAGCCGGCGCTGGCGCGCGGCGAGCTGCACTGCGTCGGAGCCACCACGCTCGACGAGTACCGCAAGCATGTGGAGAAGGACGCGGCACTGGCTCGGCGCTTCCAGCCAGTTTTCGTGTCCGAACCGACCGTGGAGGACACCATCTCCATTTTGCGCGGCCTGAAGGAGAAATATGAGTTGCACCATGGGGTGCGAATCACCGACAGCGCCATCGTCTCGGCCGCGACCCTTTCGAACCGTTACATCACCGACCGCTTTCTACCCGACAAGGCGATCGACCTGATCGACGAGGCCTCGAGCCGTCTGCGCATGGAAGTAGATTCCAAGCCAGAGGACATCGACGAACTGGACCGGCGCATCGTGCAGCTCAAGATCGAGCAGGCGGCGCTGAAAAAGGAGACCGACCAAGCCTCCAAGGACCGGCTGGAGAAGCTGGAACAGGAGCTGGCTGACCTGGAGCAGCGCTCGGCGGAACTGACAGCCCAGTGGCAAGCCGAGAAGAGCAAACTCGCCGACGCGCAGAAGATCAAGGAGCAGCTCGATCAGGCACGCGGCGAGATGGAGATTGCCCAGCGTGAAGGTCAACTCGATCGCGCGGCGGAGCTGCGCTACGGCGTGATCCCCGACCTGGAGCAACGACTTGGCCAGGCCGACCAGGCCCAGGAAACCCATATGCTCAACGAGCAGGTCAGCGACGAACAGGTTGCGGCAGTCGTCTCGCGCTGGACCGGTATCCCGGTCGACAAGATGCTGGAGGGCGAACGTGAGAAGCTGCTGCGCATGGAGGAGGTTCTGCGCCGCCGCGTGATCGGCCAGGAAGAGGCCGTCGAAGCGGTCTCCCAAGCGGTTCGCCGTGCCCGCGCCGGGCTGCAGGACCCGAACCGGCCGATCGGCTCTTTCCTGTTCCTCGGCCCGACCGGTGTCGGCAAGACCGAGCTGACCAAGGCGCTGGCAGCCTTCCTGTTCGACGATGAGCACGCCATGGTTCGGCTCGACATGTCGGAGTACATGGAAAAGCATGCGGTCGCGCGCATGATCGGCGCACCGCCGGGCTACGTCGGCTACGAGGAAGGCGGCGCTCTGACCGAGGCGGTCCGGCGCCGGCCCTATCAGGTCATCCTCTTCGATGAAGTCGAGAAGGCGCACCCGGATGTTTTCAACGTACTGCTACAGGTCCTCGACGACGGCCGCCTGACCGACGGCCAGGGCCGCACCGTCGACTTCCGCAACACTCTGATCGTCATGACCTCCAACCTGGGCTCCGAGGTGCTGGCGAACCTGGAACCGGGCCATGACAGCGCGGAGCTCCGCGAGCAGGTCATGGCTGTGGTGCGCGCGGCCTTCCGGCCCGAATTTCTCAACCGCTTGGACGATACTTTGCTGTTCCACCGCTTGACGCGCGAGCAGATGACCGGGATCGTCGATATTCAGCTCGGCCGTCTGGAAAAGCTGCTCGCCGACCGCAAGATCGAGCTACAGCTCGATGAGTCAGCCAAGCGTTGGCTGGGCGATGCCGGCTACGATCCGGTCTACGGCGCCCGGCCGCTGAAACGCGCCATTCAACGCGAGCTGCAGAACCCGCTGTCGGAGATGATCCTGGCCGGCAAGATCGCAGACGGACAGACCGTAAGCGTCAGCGCCAGCCCACTCGGCCTGATCATCGACGGCGCGCCTGCCAAGGCTGCCGAATAGCGCTACCGCCTGCCAGGCCAGCACGGAACGTCGCGTCGCGCGGCTTCACCGGCTGCAAGGGCGCTGGGAATTGGATGTCGTCGGTGCGCTTGCGTTGGGAGAACGAGAGGCAGCGGTGAGGCAACGATGAGCGGAGCCGAAGAAGCTGAAAGGCCAGCCGAGGGTGCCGTCACCCAAGGGCACCTTGGCGACTTGGCGCGGCAGCGCGGGGCCTTTGGGGAAGCGCTGGCGCACTACGACGCGGCTTTGACAACGGATCCCGGCGATCTACAGATCAAGGCCGCTGCAGGCGTTCTGCGCGGCTCTCCTTTACGGAGTCTGCCAAGCGGTATGACGTCGGCGGCTCCCTTCGTGCGGCGCCGAGAGTTCTTGCCTCAGCATTTGCGCGATGCAGCTTTCACCTACGGTTTGGACCATCTTGGCGAGATGCAGGATGCCACCGTGGTCGAGGAGGGCGTCCACGAAGTCCAGGCTCAGTCTCGTCAAGCCCGTCTGCTGTACGGCGCACCCGAGATCGCCGCGTGGTTCATCCACCGCATCGAATCCGTTCTGCCGCAGGTCTTCCGTCCCCTTGGCTTACAGGCCTTTGCCCCACAACGTATCGAACTGCAGATGACTCTGCACAGCGGCGGTCATTTCTACCGCCCGCACCGCGATGTATCCGGACCCGATGGCGCCAACGGCGAAATCGATGGCCGGCGAATCTCCTTCGTCTACTACATGAACCGTTTGCCCCGGCCCTTCTCCGGGGGAGATCTGCGTCTCTACGACTGCGATCTGGCCGGAGGGCACCTCTGGGACAACAGCCGCTGGTCACGCATCGAGCCGGAAGACAACACAGTCATCTTCTTCCCCAGCCCGGCGATGCATGAAGTCTGTGCAGTAGCGCTCGACAGCAAAGATCCGGCCGACGGCCGCCTCACCCTGAACGGATGGGTCCACGGTGGCACCGGTCCAAGCTTATCGGGATCGAGAGCGCGCTCGCCCTAGGCATAGCTGCGCCAGAGCCAGAACCCGATCGCCGCCAGCGCCAAGGCCAAGACGATGCGAAGCAGGCCGGACCAACGGCTGCGCAGAGCAGCCGAGGCCAGGTCGCCCGGTGACAGACGCGTCCGCAAGCCGGCTTTGGCGAAACCCGACCTTTCCTGCAAGCGCGCCCAGTAGGCAGCGAGACCGGGCCGTCGACCTGCCGACCAGAGATGATCGTGCCCGAGCAGAGTCAGACGCGCCAGCAGCACTGCCCAGAAAACATCAGCCAAGGTGAAGCGGTCTCCGGTCAGGAATGGCCGATGTGCCAGCGCCGCTTCGGCATGATCGAGCGTCACTTCCAACTGACGCTCGACCGCTGAAATCCGGTCGGGACTTGAGAGATCCTGTGCGAGACGATCGATCTCGGTCGCCTTCCGGCCATAGAGCTCGGCGAGCCCAGGGTTCACCGTCGCGCGCTCCTCGAGACGCAGGAAATGTCGCCGCAACAGGCGGCGAGCGAACCGTGGGAAGCGGGCGGCAGTCAGAAGTGCCACCGGTAAACCCTCGACCAGATCGATCCAGGTCTGCGCCTCGTTTCGATGATCGAGAAGCGGGCCATCGAACGCGCCGTCGAGATAGCGGCAGATCGCCTCCGCGCCTGCAACGGTCCGCCCACTGTGGCAGAGCACTGGTGGTTCCATCGCGGGCGTCAAAGCGACGAACCAGGGGTCGAAGATCTCCGGATCCGATCCGGCGTCAACGGTGACTTCGCGCCAGGTAACCCCCTTTTCCACTGAACAGAGGCGCACGATCTGGCACCCGAAAGACAGCGGATAGTTGTAAAGCTTGGGAGGCTTTGACGCAGGATCGGCCATAGCGAGCCAACCTAACGCCGACCCGAGGGAAAGACCAGATTGAGCGCATCCGGCAGCACCCGGACCTCTGCCGGCAAGGCGGCAATAACGTCGCCGTCTCCCTGGATTGGGTCCTCGATCGGCCCTTGAATGCGAATCTGCCGGCCGGAGACGATCCGAAAATCGGACAGTCGAGGCAGCAATCCGAGCACCAGAGCGGCGGCGTACTTCAAGGCTGCTAACCGGCCCGGCGTATCGAACAGACAGACTTCCAGAACGCCGCTCTCCAGTCGAGCCGCCGGTGCCATAACAAAGGCGCCGCCGTAGTGCCGGGCGTTGGCCACAACGGCCGAAGCCACAGTTTCTTCGACACCGTCGATGCGCACGCTGTAGTTGGGAAAATCGAAGCGTCCGATCTGCCGTACCGTCTGATAGACGTAGGCCCCCTTGCCGAGGCGACGCTTCAACGGGCTGCTGACCTGAGCGACGACATGCGCGTCGAAACCGACTCCCGCCATCAGCGTAAAGCGACGCCCATTGGCTTCGCCCAGCGCCACTGGCCGGACCGCTCCTTGCAGGATGGCTGCCGACACCTCGGACGTTCGGGTTGAAAGCCCGATCTCACGGGCAAGAACATTCGCCGTGCCCAACGGCAGGAGCGCCAGTGGCGTGGTCGCACCACCGACGCGGTTCTGGCCGAGGCCGTTGATCGCCTCATTGATCGTACCGTCGCCGCCGGCCACGACCAGACGGTCGCATGCGCCACGCTCCAACTCGGCAGCGAAGGCTTCGGCGTCGCCGCGCTGCCCTGTGGGCCGTTCCACGACCTCCACACCAGCCTGAAGCAAGCGATCGAGCACCGCATGGTACTTCTGGCGTTTCGCACCGCCTGCGGTGGGATTGAAGATGACCTGAACCCGGCGTATCGGCGACGCCTCCCCCACGGCCTTGCCTGCGCCTGACGGGCGGGCGGCAAGTTCAGAACCCATATCTATCGCCGCGATACCAAGTACTTTCATTTAATTGCATCTGTAACTCTTGGCACGTTTTCAGCCATTTCAATTACGTTACGATCGCGTGAAATTTCTTGGAAGATGTTGCGGAGCAATAGACGGCTTCATCCATATATTGATATATGCCCGAAATCATCAACAGAGATTTCGCGCGCGCCGCGACCGCAAACAGCAACTGACTCGGCCGACGAGGACATGGGATGCACGGAATGGTCGCCTCCAGACACTACCGAGCCATCTTCATTTCGGACATTCATTTGGGTACACGCGGTTGTCAGGCAGAATATCTGCTGGATTTTCTGCGTAATACCGAGTCGGAATACCTATTTTTAGTCGGCGATATCTTCGATGGTTGGCGCCTCAAACGAACCTGGTACTGGCCACAGTCACACAACGATGTGGTTCAGAAGCTGCTGCGAAAGGCGCGCAAAGGCACCAAAGTCATCTACGTCGCCGGAAACCACGACGAAGCGCTGCGCAACTATACCGGCGTGCACTTCGGCGGTGTCGAGGTCTGCAACGACCATGTCCATGAGACCGCCGACGGCAAGCGGATGCTGGTAATCCACGGCGACGCCTTCGATGGAGTGGTCAAGTACGCCAAGTGGCTCGCCCTGCTGGGCGACTGGGCCTACAACTGGATGCTCTGGCTCAACACCTGGTTCAACCGCGCACGCAGGCTGTTCGGCTTCGGCTACTGGTCGCTCTCCGCCTATCTCAAAAAGCGGGTCAAGAACGCCGTTCAGTTCATCAATAACTATGAGACCGCAGTGACGGACGAGGCACGCAGGCGCGGCGTCGACGGCGTGATTTGCGGTCATATCCATCATGCGGAGAAACGCGAGATCGACGGCATCCTCTACGTCAACGACGGCGACTGGGTGGAAAGCTGCACAGCCTGCGTCGAGCATGAAGACGGTCGATTGGAGATTCTCAACTGGGTGGAGGAACGAAGCTTCTCGATGCTTCCGGGCCAGACGGATCTGCCCTTGCTCGAAAAACCTGATCTCCAGACGCCCGACGAGGATGAGGAGAGCGACCGGAAGGTCGCCGCCGCCTGATGCGCATCGCCTTGGTCAGCGATGCCTGGTTTCCCCAAGTCAACGGCGTCGTCAGAACCCTGAGCCGCGTGCGCGAGGAGGTACTCGCCTTGGGCCATGAGGTGGAGGTGATCTCACCCGATCTCTTCCGCACCGTTCCCTGCCCCACCTACCCGGAAATCCGCCTGGCCGTTCTGCCCGGTCGACAGCTTAAGGCGAAACTCAACGCCTTTCGGCCTGAAGCGATTCACATCGCCACCGAAGGCCCGCTCGGTTGGGCCGCGCGCAGCTACTGTCTGAAGAAGCGACTGCCCTTCACGACCAGCTATCATACGCGTTTTCCCGAGTATATCTCCGCACGTCTGCCGGTACCGACCTCCTGGGGCTACGCTTTGATGCGCCATTTCCATGGCGCATCCAGTGGCATCATGGTCGCGACGGCCGGTTTGCAACACGAGCTCGAGGAGCGCGGATTCGGCACCGTCCGGTTATGGTCGCGCGGCGTCGATACGGACCTTTTTCGCCCTCGCAACGACCCGGCCCTCGATCTGCCCCGGCCGGTCTATCTCTACGTCGGGCGTGTCGCGGTAGAGAAGAACATCGAAGCCTTCCTGAAGCTGGAATTGCCAGTCGGCACCAAGATGGTTGTCGGTGACGGCCCGATGCGGGGCGAGCTGGAGCGCCGCTACCCCAATGTCGTTTTTACCGGCGTCAAGCACGGAGAAGAGCTGGCGCGTCACTACGCCAGCGCCGACGTCTTCGTCTTCCCGAGCAAGACGGACACCTTCGGCGTGGTGCTGTTGGAAGCCGCAGCAACAGGTCTGCCGATCGCCGCTTTCCCCGTGCCCGGCCCGCTCGACGTGGTGGACGGCCACGGCATCGGCGTCCTGGACGAGGAACTGACCTACGCCATCGAGCGTGCACTGGCGATCCCGCCCGAGCGTTGCCGCACCCACGCCCTCAAGTTCTCGTGGAAGGCCTGCGCCGAGCAGTTCATGGAGAACCTGCAGCCCTTCGGCAGCGAGAAGATCGCCGTCGCTTAACCGGTGCGGTCGGACGAGGCGACACGGCCGCCGATGGCGCCCTGTCGCGAAAATGCTTCAGGCAAGCAATGCGAGAGCTGTCACGTTTCTGTGCAGACATGAGCCCATATGGAGTTCTATGTCAGGAGCTGACCGCATGATCGCGAAGCGCCTGTTCGCCTCGAGCTTCTGTCTGCTCGCACTGGCTTTCCTGGCCGGCGTCAGCATCAACGCCGTCAAGGCTGTAGAACGCCTCGAGGTTGCCGGCATATCGACCGGTATGTCTCCCGAGCAGGCCATTCAAACCGTAACTGCCCGGGGCTACAGGCCCCATGAGAATCTGTTCGGAGACTATCTGCACTACGGTCCGAGTTTCGACGAGTGGGTAAAGATCGAACTGGGAGAAATGAGGCAGCCCGACGCCGAAGGCGCCTTGCGGACGGCCAACTTCGAGAAGCCGGACACCTTCGAGACGCTGATCATCAACTTCCTTCCCTTGCCGGGTGGTGAAGTGGTCGGAGAAGTGATCTACAAGATCGAAGCACCAGGGATGACCTTCGAGAAGATGGCCGAACTGGCTGCACAGAAATACGGGGATGCCGACCGCGAAGGCACCTACGCGAGCGGATGGCACTGGTCGCAAGGCACAGACAAGATCTCGCTTTACGATCGTGGGAGCAGCGGACTGATTAACCTGACGCTAGAGAGCGACCTCACCCACCGCGACGTCAAGGAGCTGGTCCAAGAAGCGATTGGCGACGGCGCTCAGACGTCGTTTTGATCGGCGCTGAGGGCCCAAGCGCACAAGCAGGCTGGAACTTTCAAGCGTCGTCCTTGCCATGCCGATACCGTTGCCAGCCGTCCCGCCGCCACTCCGCTTCGGTATAGCGGGGCAGATCATCGGTAACGCGATACGAGTTACCAGCCTCATCGGTCCAAATATGAACGGCAAGCTCAAAGTCCGGCTCCCTATCGAAGGCACCGGCTGCGATACCGAGTGGCTGATCGGGACCGTGTTCGAAGAAAAGGCCTGACCCGCAAAGATTGCAGAAATCGCGACTCGAGACGTCGGCAGAGCAATACCAAGCAAGGCCGGCGGTCTCCGTCATCTCGATATTCTTCTAATCGCTTGCACTGGCTGCGAAGTAGTGTCCGCTCATGCGCCGACACTGCCGACAGTGGCAGGCGATGACTTGCTTCTGCGGCTGACGCACCCGAAAGCGAACCTGGCCGCAGAGACAGCCGCCCTCGTAAACAAACTCGTCCACGTTCGCCATGATCAGATAGAATCCTTCACCACCCCAAGGTAGATCGCGATCTTCGGATCTAAAACCTGCACTCAGCTTTGCCAGCAGTTTAGCGAATGTTAGGCTGCGCCTAACGCTTGCGTCTTCAGAGTGCAAAGGGCATTTCCATCCCTAGGTTTCTTGTGTCTTTGCGCCGGATAGGCCGTTGAGTGAAGTTTCTACATCCAGCGTCACGCCTGCGACCGTCGGCAAACGTCGCCTCAGGCTCGATGCGCAGACTTTGCCCCTCGCCAGAAGGCTGCTGTCCGGCTACGTCCGGCCCTACCGCGGCACGATCGGGGTCGCCCTGTTTGCCATGGCCGTCATGGCGATGGCGACGGGTGCGATGCCGCAACTGCTCGACCCCATCGTCAACCGCATTCTTGTCGACGCCGAGGCCTCGCTGCTCTGGCCCATCGCCTTCGCGGCCTTCGCGATCTTCGCGGTCAAAGGCGTCGCCACCTACGTGCAAGCGGTGCTGATGGCCAAGGTCGGCTTGTCGATCGTCGCGGACTTGCAGAGCACTCTCTTCCGCCGCGTGATGGCCAACGATCTCGCTTTTTTCACCGCGACCGCGCCGGGCACTCTGGTCAGCCGCTTCATCCACGACATCACCCTGATACGCAACGCCGTCTCGACCACCGTGGTCGGCATCGGCCGCGACGTCCTGACGGCGCTGGCGCTGGGCATCGGCATGTTCTACCAGGACTGGGTGCTGGCGCTGCTGGCGCTGGTCGTACTGCCTCTTTGTGTCTGGCCGGTCCTGCAACTGGGCCGGAGGATGCGCAAAATCAGCGGCTCCACACAGCACGAAACCGGACAGCTCGCGACCCTATTGGACGAGAACTTTCAAGGCATCCGTCACGTCAAATCCTACGCGACGGAGAGCCGTGAGGTGGAACGTGTCGGCCACCGCATCGACGAGGTCTTGCGCCTCCAACTCAAGGGCGCGCGGGTGCGCAATCTTTCCAATCCGCTGATCGAGGTTTTCGGCGGTTTGGCTATTGTCGCCGTCATCGTCTACGGCGGCAGCCAAGTCATCGCCGGCACCTCTGACCCCGGCTCCTTTACCGCCTTTATTGCCGCGGCGTTGCTGGCCTACGAGCCGCTGAAGCGCCTTGCCAGACTGAATGCGAACCTGCAGGAGGGCTTGGCCGCTGCGGCGCGCGTCTTCGACTTGATGGATCGCCAGCCGCAGATCGTCAGTGACCCAAACGCACCGGCCCTTCAAGTTCACGAAGGGGCCGTCAAACTGGAAGACGTCAGCTTCGGCTACACAGGTGGTGCAGCCAGCGCACTGGACAGCGTGAGCTTGGAAGTGCCAGCCGGCAGTACCGTCGCGCTGGTCGGCCCCTCCGGTGCCGGCAAGACCACGGTGCTGAACCTGATCCCTCGCTTCTATGACGTCACCTCGGGCCGGGTGAGCATCGATAGCCAAGACCTGCGGAAGGTTGAGCTTACTAGCCTACGCCGACAGGTAGCCTTGGTCAGCCAAGACATCATGCTGTTCGACGACGACGTCCGAGCGAACATCGCCTATGGCCAGCAAGACGCGGATCCGCAGGCAGTCGAGCGAGCGGCTCGCCATGCCGGGGCTCACGAATTCATCAAAGCGCTGCCGCAAGGCTATGACACTCAGGTTGGACCGCGCGGCGTCAAATTGTCGGGCGGTCAGCGCCAACGCATTGCAATCGCCCGCGCAATGCTGAAAAACGCGCCCATCCTGCTGCTCGATGAAGCGACCAGCGCACTCGACACCGAAACCGAGCGTCGCGTGCAGCAGGCGCTGACAGAGTTGATGGCGGGACGCACAACCATCGTGATTGCTCACCGGCTTTCCACGGTGATCGACGCCGACATCATCTATGTCCTGGAGGGAGGCCGCGTTGTCGAGCGCGGCACCCATGACGAGTTGCTTGCGGCCGAAGGTGCCTATGCGCGGCTCTACCGACTGCAATTCGTCGAGACCTCTGCTGAGACAGCGATCGATCGCCCGGACGGCGTTGCGCAGGCGGTGGCGGAATGACTTGGCTGAAGCGGCTTGGCAGGTGGCCAGTGGTTCGCCGTTTGGCCGCTCGTGTGGCCAGCGTCTACCTCAAGCTGGTGCACCGCACGACCCGCTGGCAGCAGGAGATGCCGCCTGAGACGGAAGCGCTGCTGCAGGCCAGACGCCCCTTTATCGCCGCCTTCTGGCATGGCCGCATGGCCATGATGCGGGCAGCTTGGCCGAGCCGGCCGCAGGACTTCCACATGCTGATCTCCGAGCATGCGGATGGCCAGCTGATCGCCAGAGGCATGAAACGGCTGGGCTTCTCGACCATCTCGGGGTCCAGCCGCCGCGGCGGTCTGACCGCCCTGCGCGAAATGGGAAGACGGCTCCAGGACGGCGCGGCGGTTGGCATTACGCCGGACGGGCCGAAGGGGCCGCGCATGCGCGCCAAGGCCGGCGCCGTGGCGGCCGCGCGCAGGGCCGGCGTGGCGATCTTGCCGGTCAGCGGCGCGACCAATAGGACCTACGTCCTCGGAACTTGGGATCGCTTTTGTCTCGTTCTGCCTTTCGGCAGAGGCCTGTTGCTCTGGGGGACCCCGATCGAAGTGCCCGCCGAGGCTGACGAAGCCGCCATCGAAGAAATCCGTTTGCAGCTCGAAAGCGAGTTGAACCGTCTGACGGCAGAAGCCGACCACCGCGCTGGCCGACCGACCGTCCAACCGGCGGCGGCCCCACCGCTACCCGACCATTCGGAAGAAGCCGCCGGGACGCCCAGCTCGATGACCGGGCGGCCGAACGCCCGCAGATCGGCCTGATCCGCGCCATGCGTGCGCCGGCATTCTGGGAGGGGCCGAGCCTTCTGTCCGATATTCTGATGCCGCTCGGCGATCTCTACGCGGCAGGAGGCTGGCTGCGTCAGCGCCTCGCCACGCCGAAGCGCGTTGGCGTCCCTGTGATCTGCGTCGGCAATCTGGTGGCCGGCGGTGCCGGCAAAACCCCGACAGTGCTGGCTCTCCTGGAGCGGCTGTCTGCGCTGGGTTGGCGGCCGGCAGCTCTGACGCGCGGCTATGGTGGCCGCCTCGCAGGACCATTACGGGTGGACCCCGCGACCCACACTGCGCACACCGTCGGCGACGAAGCCCTGTTGCTCGCTCGCGGCGCCCTGACCTGGGTGGCGCGCGACCGTGCCGCCGGGGCCGAAGCCGCCGCTGCAGAGGGCGCTAACGTTATTGTCATGGACGACGGATTTCAGAACCCCGGACTGATCAAGGATCTCTCGCTGGTGGTGGTCGATGGCGCCAGCGGTTTCGGTAACGGTCGGCTCATCCCGGCGGGGCCTTTACGCGAGCCGGTCGGTCGGGGCCTCGCACGAGCCGACGCCTTGGTGATTGTCGGCCCAGACGGCAGGGGCATAGCGCAGCACGCGGCAGGCATGTCGATCCTACCCGCCCGTCTGCGCCCGCGCGGCGATACGATGCTGAGCGGCCGCCGCCTCATCGCCTTTGCCGGCATCGGCCGCCCGGCAAAGTTCTTCGATACGCTTCGCGAACTGGAGGCCGAGCTGGTCGGCACCGCCGAGTTCGCCGATCATCACGTCTACAGCACCGCCGAGCTGGACGCCCTCGCCAGCAAGGCTGTTCGAGCGAATGCGAGCCTGATAACGACGGAGAAGGACGCGCTGCGCCTCCCACCTGGCCACGCTGCAGCGATAGAGGTCTTGCCTGTCGAACTGGTCTTCGCCCGACCGGCCGAGCTCGACCGCCTCATAAACCGTCTTCCGGGCACCTTCACGGATGGGCGACCGACGACGACTCCTGGCAGCGATCCGGCCTCGGACAATGTCTAAGCCCGCCACCCTCGCAAAGCGCCTGAGATGGCGCCTGGAACTGGTCGGGCTACGCTGTGCCATGGCGCTCTTCGCCGCACTTCCGCTCGACCGAGCCTCGGCTCTTGGCGGTCGCCTTCTGCGACATCTCGGACCGAAACTGGCAGCGACCCGGGTTGCGCAGGAGAACCTTTCCCTCGCTTTGCCGGAGCTTGGTCAACGGGAACGAAAAGACCTGATCGCAGCAATGTGGGAGAACCTTGGCCGCACAGCCGCCGAGTACCCGCACCTGAAAGACATCATCGGTGGGGCCGATCGGCGGGTCACCCTGGATCTACATCCCAGCTTCCAAGCCAGGCTCGACACCGGCGGCGCCATGATCTTGGCGTCGGCGCACTTCGCCAACTGGGAAGTGATGCATTTGGCCGCCAGCGTCGCCGGTCTGGAGGTCGTCACGGTCGTCCGCCAGCCGAACAATCCGCTGGTTCGTGGCCCATTGGAGACTTGGCGGTCGGTTGCCGGCGGGCAACGCGTTCCGAAGGGAAGCGAAGCCGGACGGGCAACGCTCAAGGCTCTCCAAGCCGGCAAGACGCTTGCCATTCTGGTCGATCAAAAACTACGCGAGGGGATAGAGGCCAGGTTCTTTGGCCTCCCCGCAATGACAGCGGCGGCACCTGCGCAACTCGCACTGCATACCGGCTGCCCGCTATTTCCCGCCAGGCTCGAAAGGCTCGGTAGCGCCCATTTTCGGCTGACCGTTAACGCGCCGATCCTTCTGCCTGAAGGCATGGGCCGCAACGCAGCAATCGCGGCTGCGACTCAGACGCTTAACGATCAACTGGAGATTTGGATCCGCGAGAAGCCGGAGGACTGGCTATGGCTGCATCGCCGCTGGCCTCGGCATCTCTACGAGCAAGGCGCGCAGGCTGCATCCGGCCTCAATGAACGCTGAGCGCTGTCAGGCCCTGTTGCAGTACGGCAGCGAAGGCGCTTTCGCGGTTCTGCATGCTGCCCATCACTTGTCCGTTAGCCGCATGCACCATGTAGACGGTCTCGCCATCCGAAGTCACGGCCGGCCGAACGTAAGCCAAGTCGTTGAGGCCGAAAACCTGCAAATCCTGCTGGCTGAAGCTGCGTGTGGACTGAAGGTTGATCTGGGACATATCGTTTACCTTTCCCACGTTTGCGGTGGTTCGAGTCGCTCGACCCCACCTGCTGTGCGTGTCCGTGCCTCGCGTCCTGCGGTCCTCCGATCGGCACCGCAAGCTTAGCCCGGAAATACTTTACTCCTCGTTGCCGCCGCTCGTTTTGGCGCTGTGAGCTTCAGCGCCCAATGCTTTGGGCGCCGCATCGCCGAGGGTACGGATCTTCACAGTCTTGATGGCCGGTTCGATGTTGGGCCGCTTGAGATCTATGTGCAGAAGGCCGCGATCGAGGCTCGCTCCTTCCACTTCGATGCCGTCTGCCAGCATGAAACTGCGCTGAAACTGCCGCGCGGCGATCCCACGATGCAGAAAGCGTCGTTCCTGGTCGTCGCCCTGACGACCGCGAACTGTCAACTGGTTGTTCTCGATCTGGATCGAGAGCTCGTCTTCGCCGAACCCGGCAACGGCGAGCGTGATCCGCAGCCGATCGTTCGCCAGCTCTTCGACGTTGTAGGGGGGATAACCGTCGCCACTGGTCTTGGCTATACGGTCCAGTGTCCGCTCCAACTGGTCGAAACCAAGCAGCAGCGGAGAATTAAACATTGAAGCTCTACTCATCGGTCCTATCGGTCCCTCGCCTGCCGACCCTCGCCTCTTGCAGCAACGGGTACAGCAACTGGAACAGCCGCACCGGCCCCGATATCTCAGGCACTGGTGCGACAGCGGCCCTGCGTAAGGCTCCGCTTGACTGAGATGTAGGAAAACGCCACAGCAAATCAACGTTTCGTCGCCCAACGCCAGCAGCCCCAGCATCCACTTTAGAGTGGTACTGACGTTGACAATTACCCGTAATAGCACTAGCAAAGAGGAGACGTTAACCACACAAGTATTTGCTATTTTCGCGCTCTCGTTTGCCGAGGCAGAGCGCCGGGCCGGCTGCCGCATGATCGACTGGGCGCGTGAAATTCGACGCTATCGCGAAACCGCAGGCCTCCTGCAGGGCGCTTTGGCGGAAAGACTATGCGTAACCCAAGCAACGGTGTCGCGTTGGGAGAGCGGGCGACAGCGGCCCGATCTCGCCAGTCAGCAACGCCTGCGTCCTTTGCTCTGGAACAATGTTCTGAGCAGCGACGCCTTGCTGCTGCACACTGTCACGCACTCACCGGCCTCCAGTTCGCTTTGCGACCGCAAAGGGCGTCTTCTGGCTGCGTCGCAAAGCATTGTTCGATCTTTCGGCTTTCAAGTCTCGCCCAACGAGCGCTTAGCCTTCGACATGGAGCGCGTTTCGCCAAGCGGCTACGAGATGTTTCAGACGGCCAGCACGGCCGGGCTGTTCGGTGGCGATATCGCCTCGCTCACCTTCCGCGGTCTCGTCAATACCTGCGCCAGCACGATGGTCTGCGATGAGATCTGGTATCCAGTCCGACTGAATGACGGCGAGATGATCATGCGTGCCGACGTTGAGCTACGCGATGCCGAAAATGACGAAGAGCTACGCAGATTGGCGGAACCGCCAACGCCGGAAATCGTCGGTATGGAAGAGCTAGCGCGCCTGGGACCCCGAATCTGAGCGAAACTCCGGCCTGACGCCACCAAGCGACGGGGCCGGACAAGAGGATCGGGATCAGACCGCGACGCTGTGGCGGTCCCGTGCCGGGTTCAGGTAGGCATCGAACAAAGCAGCGACGCACCGCAGGAAGGGCCTGCCGCGCTCGGTCACTTCGATCTTCCGGCCGGCGTAGATCAGCAGCTCGTCGTTTGCCATCTCCGAGAGCTCGGGGTCGGCCGCTGCAGCCAGGTCCTCAGGCACCTCGACCGCCAGATCGCACATCAAACGCTCGATCAAGGCGGCGCGACGCTTATCTTCGGCGCTTAAGACGACCCCTTTGGCCGTCGGCAAGCAGGCCGCCTCGATCGCATCCCCGTAGGCATGCAGCGGCGTCGCATTCTGGACCAGCCCCTGAGGCAGTTGGCCGATGGCCGAGGCGCCAAGGCCGATCAAGGCTTCTGCCCGGTCCGCGGTATAGCCTTGAAAGTTGCGGCGCAGCTGTCCCTCGCCCTGCCGCCGCGCCATGGGATCCTCCGGCAAGGCGAAGTGATCCAGTCCAATCCGCAGATAGCCTGCCGCAACCAAGCGCTCCGCCGCCGTCTCGGCCATGTCGAAACGCTCGTCGGCACCCGGCAGTGCTTCCTCAGGGATCAGTCGCATATGGCGCTTCATCTGCGGCACATGCGCATAGCCGAAGAGCGCGAAACGCGCCGGCTGCAGCGCGATCATTGCCTCGACGCTCCGCAACAGACGCGGGCTATCCTGGTAGGGTAGTCCATAGACGAGATCGACGTTGAGATCCTTGACCCCCGCTGCGCGCAGGCGCGCTACGGCCTCGGTCGTGCAGTCGAGCGGCTGGATGCGGTTGATCGCCTGCTGTACCTCGGGATCGATGTCTTGCACCCCCAAACTGGCCCGCGTAACGCCGATCTCGGCCAGAGCCGCCACCTGATCGTCGCGCAGGTCACGGGGGTCGATCTCGACCGCGAACTCCGCGTCCGAGGTCAAAGGGAAAGCTGCAGACAAAGCCGCCCCCAGCTCACGCATGTGCTCAGCGCTCAGCAAGGTCGGCGAACCGCCACCCCAGTGCAAATGGCTACAGCTTCGCCTTGCCGGCAGGCGCTCCGAAACAAGCGCGATCTCGCGTAGTAGCTTCGGCAAGTAAGCGGCGACAGGATCGTAGCGCTGCACGATCTTGGTGTTGCAGCCGCAGAACCAGCACAGCGTATCGCAGAAGGGGACATGGGCGTAGATCGAGAGCTCAACGCCATCGGGCAACTCTCCGAGCCAACGCCCATACATCTCGCCCGTTACCTCCGTATGGAAGTGCGGCGCCGTAGGGTAGCTGGTGTAGCGCGGCACCATTCGTGCGTACTTCCGCGCCAAGGCCTGCGCCGACGGAGCTGTTGGATAAGTGGCAACGACTCCCTGATCCATGTCGGAAGGGTCGCGCCGACGCGCCCGCCGCGCGTTGATGTGCCTCAAAAAGCCTCGCTAGTCGGCTGGAAATGCACCGCGCGTGCGATTGGCAAAAGCGACGAGAGACAACATGACCGGGACTTCGACCAGCACGCCGACCACTGTCGCGAGCGCAGCGCCCGAGTTGAGGCCGAAAAGGCTGATCGCCACCGCCACCGCCAGCTCGAAAAAGTTCGATGTGCCGATCAGCGCGCAGGGTGCGGCCACCCTGAAGGGCACCCGCCAAGCCCAGGCCAAAGCATAGGCGACGAAAAAGATGCCGTAGGACTGGATCAGCAGCGGCACTGCGATCAAGGCGATAATCAGGGGCTGGGTCAGGATCGTGCCGCCCTGGAAGCCGAACAGCAGCACCACCGTCGCCAGCAGCCCCAGCACCGAGATGGGCTTGATGCCAGCGGTGAAGCGCGCCACCGCCGCTTCGCCTGACTCGCCGCGCCGAGCATGGCTCAGCAACCGCTGGCGAGTTATGGCACCGGCGATCAGCGGAATCACCACATAGAGCCCGACCGAGAGCAGCAGCGTATCCCATGGCACGGCGATCTCGGTGACACCCAGTAGCAGCGCCACCAGCGGTGCGAAGGCGAAGATCATGATGACATCGTTCACCGAGACCTGAACCAGCGTATAGGTCGGATCACCGCGGGTGAGTTGGGACCAGACGAAAACCATCGCAGTACAGGGAGCTGCACCCAACAGGATCAGACCGGCGATGTACTGCTGCGCATCGGCTGGGCCGATCAGATCGGCGAAGACGACCTCGAAGAACAGGACAGCGAGCCCCGCCATGGTGAAAGGCTTGATCAGCCAGTTAACGGCGACAGTGATCGCCAAGCCCTTGGGACGGTCGCCGACATGCCGGAGGCTGGCGAAGTCGACATTGACCATCATCGGGTAGACCATCGCCCAAATCAGGAACGCCACCGGCAGATTGACCGATGCGACCTCCCAAGCAGCGAGGGTTTCGAAAAGGCCCGGCACTAGGTTGCCAAGCAACAGGCCGACCCCGATGCAGAGAGCGACCCAAAGGCTCAACCATTTCTCGAAAGCGCCGATGCCGCCCGGCGCAGTCTCGGCAGTCGTGCTGTCGACCGACATGGCGCGTCCTTGAATAAGGGAGGGGAAGACTGGCCGGGTCAGACGCCTTGCTTCAGATCGATGACTTGAGTCCGGCCGATTTCATCGAGGCGCTTCTGCAGGCTCAGTCTGTCGAGCGATATCAAAGGCAGATTGACGAAGACCCCGATCCGTTGCTCGAGCATTCGGTAGGTATCGGCGAAGGCATAGCGTTTCTCGGCTTCCGAGCCCCTGACCGCCGCCGGATCGGGCAAGCCCCAGTGGGCAGTCATCGGCTGGCCCGGCCAGACAGGGCAGACTTCCTCGGCGGCAGCGTCGCAAACCGTGAAGACGAAATCCATCTTCGGCGCCCCCGTCTTGGCAAAAACGTTCCAAGACTTTGAGCTCAAGGCGCCAGTTGCATAGTTCTGCTTTCGAAGCAGATCGACCGCGTAGGGATGTACTACGCCTTTCGGATCGCTGCCTGCGCTATAGCCAACGAAACCGCCGTAGCCGATACGGTTGAGAATGGCCTCCGCAAGAATGCTGCGCGCCGAGTTTCCGGTGCAGAGAAAAAGGACGTTCCTGGCAGGCCCGGTCATGAGTCTTTCTCCCTGTTCAGTGTGGGAGCACAAGCTTCGGCATACACCTGAGCCGGCATGCAGATCTCCGGATGGCCGGCACAGCAGTCCTGCATCAAGAAGTCCAGAAGCCGCCGCATACCTTCATAGTGGGTGGCGTAAAAGATCTGTCGGCTCTCCCGGCGTGCACGCAACAGCCCCGCACGCTCCAGCTCGCGCAGATGAAATGACAGCGTCGCCGGCGGTACACCGACCGTCTGAGCGATCTCGCCGGCGGGAAGCCCGCTCGGGCCGACCTGCACCAACAGACGAAAAACCCCCAGACGCGTCTCCTGTGCAAGCGCCGCCAGTGCCTCGATCGCTTCGGTATTTTCCATTTTTCGATAATAATGGAAATTTGAGTATGGAGCAACCTCGAAGCAACCGCTGTCGTCCGGACACCCCTTAACCGCCAACCGCGAAAAGACAGGAGAGCTTGACGACAACAGCGCCTTGATTTAGAGAATGAACATTCGCTCTTTTATTCAAGCCAGCCAACCTGGTTCAGGCCTTGCCTGCGGCTGCTACTGCGATGGCTGGTAACCCCATGACCTCCGTCAATGAAGCCGATCGGCCGGCAGAGATAACATACGTGTACGAGTGGAATGAACGCAGCGGGTACGGCCGAAAATAACGCCCCAGCGGTCCATTGCTCTTGAATGTCGTTCGACCCGAGGCAAAGCCATGCGCCGCATTGCGCTGCAATCGCTGTTCTTCGATCGCGGGAAGCTCGTTACCTCGGTGCTTGGCGTCGCCATCGCGACCGCACTGCTGTTGGCACAGATCGGCATCTACGAGGGCATGAAGACCTCCTCATCGCGCGTGATCCGCAACTTCGCAGGGGACGTCTGGGTCATGGCGCGGGGCACCGCAGTCATTGACAACGCCGAAACCATCTCCGCCGGCGTCGGTCCTCTGGTGGTTGCTCATCCCTGTGTTAGCCAAGCCCGTGGCCTGATCCATTCCATGACTTTCGCTCGCCGCGCTGACGGGAGCTACGAAGCGGTTGTCCTGGTCGGCTCCAGTCCTCGACAGCACACACCTTACTTCCCGTGGCGTCTCGTGACCGGCTTACCCGGGGATTTGGCGCACCCTCTGGCGGTGACAGTCGACCGGCTCGACGCCAAGAAGCTCGGCCTTCCCGAAGATCCGATGGGCGCCACCTTCGAGCTTCACGGCCAGAACGCTCACGTGGTCGGGGTCACGCGTGGCATCCGTTCCATCATGGTCATGCCCTATCTCTTTACATCCCTGGACAATGCCCGCTCCGTCCTTGGCTTGAGCGAAGGTCAGGTCTCGCACTGGGTGCTCGACTTGACCAACCCGTCTTGCGTGCCTGACGTGATCGACTGGGTCGAGCGGCACCCCGACCTGCAGGCGCTGACCACCGCAGACTGGGCCGAACGCACCGAGCAGTATTGGATCAGAGAATCCGGCGCGGGCAGCATGCTTGGCCTCACGGCGATTCTCGGTCTCGTGGTCGGTGTGGTGATTGTCGGTCAAACGCTTTATTCCCTGACACAGCAGCACTTCAAGGAATTGGCGATGCTGCGCGTGATCGGCGCCAACGGTGGCGAGCTAGCCAGCTTTGTCGCCTGGCAAGTCCTGGTCATCGGCGTTGCAGGTGCCCTCCTCGGGACCGGTCTGGCCTACGGCGTTGGTTGGGTCATGGAGCGCAGCGACGTCGAAGTGGATCTCTCGGAACCGGTCGTGAGCTTCGGACTTGTGACAATCGCACTCATGTGCAGCCTCGCAGCGGCCTACAGCGTGCGTGCCGTCCTGCGCATCCGCGGCACGGAGGTGTTCTGATGCAGCGGAACCCGGCGCCTCTCTCGCTGGCGCGAACGGAGCACCTCAGCAAGACTTATGGCGAGCCGCCAATCCAAACCACGGTGGTCGGCGATGTGACCATCGAGATTCAGGCCAATCAGTTGACGCTGCTGATGGGACCGTCGGGGTCCGGTAAGACAACGCTGTTGATGATGCTGGCGGGGCTGGTCGAAGCCAGCCGCGGACGAGTCGAACTGTTCGGCGACGACATTACAGGCAGCAACATCGCCAAGGCTGCGGCCATCCGTCGTCACAAACTCGGCTTCATCTTCCAGCACTACAACCTCTTCCCTGCCCTGACGGCACGAGAGAATATTGCCGAGGTGCTGCGTATGAAGGGCACGGGCGGCAAGGCTGCCTATACTCAGGCAGAAGAGACTCTGGAGGCCGTTGGTCTGGGGCATCGCATGGGAAACCGCCCGGCCAAGCTCTCCGGTGGCGAGCAGCAGCGCGTTGCCATCGCACGCGCCCTGGCCGGCAACCCGGCGCTGATCATCGGCGACGAGCCGACAGCCGCGCTGGACACCAAGACCGGCCAGAAGATCGTTGCCTTGCTTAAGCGGGTCGTGAGCTCCGACCGCGGTGTCCTGTTGGTCACTCACGACCCCCGCCTGGAACCCCACGCCGACCGTATTCTGCGAATCGAAGACGGCAGAATCATCGCAGACGAAACTGTCGCGCACGAGGTTGGACATGCGTAAGCGCTGGTTATGGATCGCAGGGGCAGGTCTCCTGAGCGCACTTGCGGTGCTCGTTATCCTCGACGAAGGCGACATGGATATTGCCATCGTCGAAGCACGGGACATCCGGCCCGAGATCGTCGCGCGAGCGCGTGTCGATGCCGCTCAAGGGGTCAGCAAAGTCCGCTCGCTGGTTGAAGGTCGATTGCTGGAAGTGCTGGTGCACGAAGGCGACGTCGTCGAACAAGGCAAGCTCGTTGCCGTGATCGACAATCCAACCCTGGAGGCCGAGTTGCAGCAAGCCGAAGCGGACCTGCGCACCGCCGAAGCCGAACTGGAAACTGTGATCGAAGGGATGCGTCCCGAGGAGCGTGCCGCACACGACGCCGCGGTCCGCGCGGTTGAAGAAGAAGTCGCGAAGGCCAAGACGGAATGGGAGCGCAAGTCCACTCTCTTCGAACGCGGTTATGCATCGCGGCGCGATCTCGACGAGGCTTCGCTCTGGCTGCGCGATTCGGAAGCCCGGCTCGACCAAGCACGCGCGGAGGCACGACTGGCCCACGCCGGGGGGCGGAAGACCGAGATCGCAGCCGCCGAAGAACGGGTCCGCGCGGCCCGTGCGGCACTGCAAAGAGCCGAAGCGCAGTTCCAGCATACTCGGCTGGTGGCTCCAAGCTCCGGCACGGTCGTCGCCCGCCGCGGCAACCCGGGCGATATCGTTTTTCCCGATGCCAACCAAACGCCAATCGTGGAAGTCGCCGATCTGACCGCCCTGGAAATCCGTATCGAGGTTGAGCAGATAGACGCCGATGCACTGCAGACTGGACTGCCCGTTCGGCTCTTGGACGCGGAAAACCGCGAGCACCTAGGTAGCTGCACGCTCTCGCGCATCGGCCAGCGTGTTCAGAGCCGCAGAATCGGAGCAGAGGATGCGCGTCTGCGGGCTGCAAGCCAAGTGCGTTCGGCCTGGTGCCGGGTCGAGCCCGACAGCATCCAGCGATCCCTGCTGCTAGATCAACGTCTGGAAGCCGTCGTCATCTTGCCAGGCATAGCGGTTGCGGCGACAGTCCCACGCGCCGCCATCTACATCGAGAACGGCCGCACCTACGTTGATCGTCCTGGAACGATCTGGTCCAATCGAACGGCCGTAACCCTCGGCGTCCGCAGCGCTGACTATGTCGAGGTCAGCAGCCTTGTCGCCGGCGACGAAGTCGTCGTTCCGCGGTCGCAGTGAAACCCGAACTGCATTCGCATACCGGGTGAGACATAGACCTGACGGCAGGTCGGACCGCTGACGGAGTTCGCGTGGACCTTCTCCGCAAAGTCCGTTCAGCTGGAGTCGAACGGCCATGGAGGTTTGCGGCTCGCTTCCAGCTTACTCGGAGATCAATCGCAATGGCGCGGGGACGACAGAAGAGTGAAGCGCGAAGGCAGAGGATTCTGGATGCCGCAATCGACTGTTTCGTCGAACAGGGGTTTCATCGGGCCAGCATGCAACAGATTTGCGCCAAGGCGGAGACGAGTCCCGGAGCGCTTTATCGCTACTTCAAGAGCAAGGACGAGATCATCGAGGCCATCGCCGAAAGCGAACGAGCGGATATCGCCGGAATTCTGGTTGAGTTGGCAAAAACACGGGAGATCTCGAAAAGCCTCGGATCCATCGGTGTCGAAATTCTGCAGCACGCGGCCAACAGTGTTTATGGGCGCTTGGCAATCGAGGTTGTTGCCGAAGCTTCGCGCAATCGGCGGGTCGCAACAATCATAGCCGAGACCGATCAGGAGCTACGCACCGCTCTGATTGACGCTCTGCAACGGGCACAGGCCTTAGGCACAGCCGACTCCCGGCTGCCCGCAGCAGCAAGTGCCGACCTACTACTGGCACTGCTCGACGGCCTAACAACCCGCTTTCTCATAAATCCCGAAACCGACGCCAGTGACCTGCAGTCGACGCTCGCAACGTTGATTGCGCGTTTTCTGCAACCTGAAGAGACACGGCAACCCGCAGCACACGAGTGATCCCGCAAGGGAGACACCGTTGTGCGATACACCAGAACAGGGCGCGTAATGATGATCACCGGTCACGACTATTTCCGGACTTCGGCTTAGGCGCCAGCACCGGCCGGTCTTCCTGGTGAACAAGAGTTAGTAGAGGTGCATGAACTTAGGCGACACGTTCAGCGGTGCTCCCTGGCAGCTCACGCACAAGGACCCTCTCGGCGGGGAAATGCATAGCCGCCGAGGTACCGAAGCCCAGCCGGCTGGCGAGTTCCAGTCGTCCTCCATGAAGACGCATCAGATCGCTCGCGATGGCAAGACCCAAACCTGTGCCGTCACGATTGTCAGCAACGATCGGGCTGAGCATCTCATAGGGTTTCATCAGCCGCGCGATCTCGCTCTCGGGAATGCCGGGGCCGGTGTCGACCACGAAGATGCTGAGCCCACCGTCATCCTGGCGGTCGGCGGAGAGGCGAACCGACCCTTCGGCCGGGGTGAACTTTACGGCATTGGACAGCAGGTTGATCAAAACCTGCCTGATCTTCAGGGCATCGCCATCGAGACAGGGCAGGTACTCCGGCAACTCGCAGATCAAGCTTACGCCCGCACGGTCCGCGCGTGCCCGCATCATGGCTATCGCAGCCTCCGAGGTTGCGAGCAGATCGACCTCGCCGGTCTCAAGCTTCAACCGTCCGGCCTCCGCACGGGAAAGATCGAGCAAGTCGTTGACCAACTGCAACAGGTGCTGGCCGCTTTCGCGAATATCCGTCGCATACTCACGATACTTCGGGCTGCTGTGCGGACCGAACAGTTCCCGCTCGATTGTTTCCGAAAAGCCGATGACGGCGTTGAGCGGCGTTCGCAGTTCATGACTCATGGAGGCTAGGAAGTTGCTCTTGGCCCGGCTGGCCTTTTCGGCCTTCTCGGCCATCAGCCGAGTCTGCTCGCGCGAAGCTTCAAGCTCATCGACGGATTGCACGATCTTGCGCGCCAAGGGGCGGAAGATGAAGACAGCCTCCAGTGCGAGAAGCGTCAGCATCGCGGTGAAGAGCCCGATCTCGAATCTCTTGAGCCACCCGATGGTTCCGTCTCGCTCGCTCGCCAAGAGGTCGGAGATCAGGTCGTAGCCTTGAGGGATGAAGTTCGTGCCGGCCAGATTCAACGCCAACAGCTCGGCGTGATCTCGCCGCACCTGATCGGGCGGCAGCTCGTAGAATGCGCGGGCGTGCGCGATGAAACGCCGAACCTGATGGTCGAAAGGGTTGCTGCCCATGAAGAGTAGACGTCGCACCCGCTCGACATCCTTCAAAGAAAACTCCCCGGCCGTATCCCCTTTCACCAGCAAATCCTGGCGTCGCTCCATCACTTCAATGCTGCGTCGCAGTTCGCGCTTGTAGTCGCTTCGGTCGAGATCGTTGGTGGCAGCAGCGTAGGCGTTGGCAAAAAAAGCCATGCGCTGACTTTCGGCCTGCTGCTGAGTCACAAGGCGCAACAGGTCTGCCTGCTTCTCTTCGGCCGAGATGGTAATCACCAGAATGGCGAAAGCACCGGCGGATAGGGACGCGATCAGGGCTAAGGCCAGGCCGTAACGCCACACGATGGCAGCGGCCAAACGCCGTTGTAGGCTCACCATTCTCTCGACCCTTTTCCCGGGGATGCGCCCCGACGCTGCGTCCTCGGCAGGTCTATAGTCTAATATCTAAAGATTGAATTGACAGGCAAAATACAATCTAAGATTACAGAAAGATGACAGTTTCGTTGGATGGAATAGTTTGGCTGCTTACTTGCAGTTAACGCCACTGGTCTCGGTGTAGAAAAGCAGGGTCGGCGACTTTCACAAGCTCGGGATGGTCGCGGATTGCATTTCGAAAAATCTTCGCCGCCATGTCCGGATGAGCTTGGACCGCCAGCGCCAGGGCTTCAAGGGCACGCTTTCCAGCATGTCGACCTGAAACACCGCGCGGCATCTGCGAAGCCTGCTCGCCCGATCGCAAGGTGGTCATCGCCTCATCTTGCAATGCCCCATCACGGACACGGCCGGCAAGGCGCTCGCGGACGGCGCGTTCGAAGCTGCGAGCCGGCTTCTCCAAATACGGGCTGACCTGCATCTTCTGCCGGCTCCATAGGGCTATGAGTCAGGAAATTTCGGTAAACAGACTCTTTCCCAAAAGGGTTACCGAGTGGTTAAGGCGCACTCCTGCAGCTCTCCGCAAACAGGCGGCTGGACCAAGAATTAATGGACCGGACATCAATAATGACACGCAAGCTGAGGAACTCAGCCTGTGCCAATTTGGTCACGATAAAGCCACAGTTGGTGGTCGCCATGATTAGATTGGAAAACTAAGCTTGCTAACATCAGGATTCTTCGAAGAAAATCGACAACATCAATCTTTCAACCTAAATGAGCAGAATAGATTCAACCAGTACGCACATAGCTATTCACTCAAAAATAAAAAAATATGTTGCTACACAAGTCTGGAACCTAGCCTGTCTGTTGCGAGAATGGACCCCATTCGATCTGATATAGATCAAACTAGGCCTTGCCGATCACTCCCCGTTAACTATAGATTAACCTGAAGAGCATGAACGTAGCGCCCGCTTGGCCGGCAGGGTAGGTCAAGAAGACTTCGAGCGGGCTAGACCGAAAGTCGAAGAACCAGTCTGAGGTACGACTGGAACGGATTGGAACGACGCGGCAGGGACATCACTGCATCGCAGGTGTGTCCGGTTAAGGTGTGACGCAGGGGGCAAATCCGTGAACGCACCGATTCTCGATGCGCAACGGCAGCGACAGCGCAAACAAGAGGATGTTGCCGCCCCCCCGGCGATCGAGACCTCCGTTCTGCGCCTCAGCCCAGACTTGATGGCAAATGAAGTCAGCTTGCGTCGCCAACTTCTGAAATCAGGATTCCACAGCAAGGTCGTCGATACCGTTGCTTACTGGCGGTCGTTGCATCGACGCGGGAAGCTGCCGAGCCGCGCCGATATCGATCCCGCCCAGATCCGGGCGCTATTGCCGTGCTTGGCGTTACTGGACGACCAAACGCCTGAAGGAAACCCGCGCTACCGCCTGGCTGGAACCGGTGTTGTCGAGCTATTCGGCTGTGAGCCGACCGGGCAGCCGGTTGCGTCCATAGACGGTCCCTTGCAGGACTTTCTGCTGGAGTCCTGGCGTGATCTCTGCGCCGGAGGCCAGCCGCCCGCAGACAGTCCGAAGAACGAGGTGAATGGCGAAGGCCGTTTGGCGACCTTCCGCAACGACGGGGACCGGCTCGGCGGACTGTATCGCTACGAAGGCGCCTTCCTACCATTGTCAGGAAACACGGAAGGGAGCGCCCGCGTGCTCCTCTGTCTGCTTCGACGCTTCGTAAGCGACGCCGAGGACGCCCCGCCGCTCAACACCGGCGGTTGGCTGCACCACTCAACCTAAAAGCTCTCGTTCGCAAAGAAGTCTGGGCGGAGCGGTCTCGCCCCTGGCTCTGCGCGTTCAAACGGGCAAGCCAAGGACATGGCATTACGGTCTACCTGCGCAGCCTCTCGGCCAAACGCGAGACTTTGACGCGCGGGATAGTCTAGCCTCGACGCCACGCCGCGATGGCAGCCATCCTGCGCAAACCGTCGGCCGCTTGCTCCAGCTCTACTGCGGCAGCCGGATCTTCCGGCTCGCAGGCAAAACGGTGGGCGGCGGCACGATAGCGATTCCACGCTTCACGACGATAGCCCCCGCGTTCACCGTTGACAGCTACGTGCGCGGACGGATTTTCAGGCAATAGGACGGGGGTTGGTGACATCTTGGCGGTCTCCCAATCGTTAAGGGTGGCCCGAACAGGTGGCGCGGCCCCTTCCCCTCCCCGATGAGAAGAGATCATGCCAGAGGAACGTTCGGCATGCACGTAACCGCTCTATGACAAGCTGGCGCCAGGCGACGAATAGGTCTGCAGGTTCGTCTCTTTTTCAGAGGGAGCTGCGGAGAACCAAGCCGGCGTCAAAGCGAAATCTTTCGTGATTTCACACACCCCGAACCCAACGACTAGCCTAGTCGGCATGAAACAGACGAACTCTCAAGACCATCGCTACACTGATGCAGAAGAATTTCTTCATGCAGCTCTCCACGGCGTAGGTGCCGTTGCAAGCGTCGGCGGACTCGTGTTTCTGCTCTGGCTTGCGTTCGAACGCCAAAGCAGCGTTGCGATACTGGCCGCGACAATCTACGGCTCCAGCCTGATACTCTGCTACTTGGCTTCGACTCTCTATCACGGTCTGCCGCCCGGCCGGGCGAAGCGTCTGTTTCTGCTGTTCGATCACTGCGCCATCTACCTCTTGATCGCTGGCACCTACACCCCCTTCACGCTGTTGGCCCTCGATCCACCGGTCGGAACCGCCCTGTTCGCCGCGGTCTGGGCGCTAGCGTTGGCTGGCATCGCATTGGAGGTGATCACGCGCTTCCTGCCGCGCGGACGACGCATCGCTTGGCTATCGGTACCGCTTTACCTGGGGATCGGTTGGCTGGGCGTGGCCATGGCGGGCGAGGAAATCGTCGCATCGCTGCCTCAGACCGGGCTGGAACTGCTGATCGCCGGGGGCCTGCTCTATACGGGTGGGGTCATCTTCTATCTTTGGCGACAGTTGCCCTTCAATCATGCGGTCTGGCACGTCCTGGTGCTGGTCGCCAGCGGTGCTCACTTCGCGGCAGTGGCCACCTACGTGATGCCTGCGGCCATCTAAGCAGGCGTCGCCCCCATCCGTCTCCGACCAGCCTTGCCAAGGCTAGTCCATAATCGAGTAGCCGCCATCGATGTAGGCCAGCGTCCCCGTGGAAGCCGCCGCTTCGTCGCTCGCTAGATACACGGCCAGGGCACCGATTTCGTCGACCGTGACCAAACGGCGTCCAGGCGCGCGTTCCCTTGCGGCATCCATCAGAGCCTCGAAGCGCTCCAGACCGCTCGCGGCCCGCGTCAAAAGGGGGCCGGGTGAGATTGCATGAACGCGAATGCCCTTCTCCCCCAGTTCCGCAGCCATGTAACGAGTCGCCGATTCCAGCGCCGATTTAACGGGACCCATCAGGTTGTAGTGTTGCACGACCTTCTCGGCTCCATAGAAAGTGACGGTCATCAGGCATCCGCCGCCGGCCTTCTCCATCAAAGGTTCAGCCAGTTTGGCCATGCGAATGAAGGAGTGGCAGGACACGTCCATGGCCTGGAGGAAACCGGCTTGGCTGCAGTCAACGACGCGGCCGTGCAGATCCTCTCTTGGCGCATAGGCGATAGAGTGCAAGAGGAAGTCGAGCCGCCCCCAGCGGGCCTCGACCTCCGCGAACACGGCCTCCAACTGGCCTGATTCGCGCACGTCGCAGGGAAACACGATCTCGGCTTCCAGCTCTTCAGCCAACGGCCTTACGTACGGCTCGGCCTTTGCATTCAGATAGGTCACCGCAAGCGCGGCACCCTGCCTGCGGAACTGACGGGCGCAGCCGTAAGCGATCGACTGATCGTTGGCGATCCCGATCACGAGACCGCGCTTACCCTCTAACGAAAACATGACTCCTCCTTCGCAGATGCAGCAACGCGAGCAATCTAGCGCCCCGATCTGACTGCCCGATGACGGCGCCGCAGATTTGCGAGAAAGGCCACGAGAATCGCGCTGGTTTGGCAAGCGACGGCCCAATAAAACAGCTTCTGCGAGGGCGCGCGCGAACTGTGTGAAAATTTTTCTACTCCAGCGCGTTCTCCTTCCGAAGGCGACGCAAGAGGCCATAGGCGTGCGTAAACCGAGAAACCAACCCCGAAAACGAAAAGGATTCCGCAATGAGCGTCAACGACCATCGAGCGAGTGTCACCGGTGCAGTCCAGGCCGAGAGCCTGTTGTCCGCCGAAGTTGCTACGGGCAACGGAACCGTTGCCGCGCGGCGCCTCCCGGCATCTCGACCACAGCCTCTACCATCCGTAGATCCCAACGCCACAAGGCTATCCACCTATCTGGCCCGAATCTGCGAGAAGGCCGAACTGCTGCTCGATATCCAGTTGGGTCCTCAAGCTTGGATCGAAGCGATCGCGGAGCAGGGCGGCTGGCTCAACCCGACTTTCGACCCGCGAAGCTCCGATGCCGACGAAAGCAACAGCGGATCCGTTGTCCTGCGCGACGGAACGGGGCGCGTCCTGGCCTGTAACGCCGTGCGGCTGTTCGAAACCGACAGCTTCGTCTCGCTTTTGAGCAGCGGCGAACTCTTCCACCGCCTGGGGCACCCGAACAGAACGCCGCAGCACTCGATCCTGCCGGCAGGTTACGACCTTTCCGGTCGGATCTCCTACTCTGGCGGCACTTTGGTAGACCCTTCCGCTCGCGGCCGCAGATTGGCTCTGCTGACCACAAGACTGGTGCGGCTGATCGGCGAGCGTTTCTTCCGCGCCGACTGGCACGCAGGCGTTATCTTTCACACACGCGACGGAAAAATGCCGGATAAACCTTACGGCTTTCAGCGGATCACGCCTTGTCTCGACGCTCTAACGATCCCGGAACGACCGCAGGCACAAACCCTCTTCCTCGTCGAGTTGAGCCGTGCAGAGTTTCGCCTGCAACTTGCCAGTAACATGGCAAGGCTACAGGCCGAAGGCCGCGAGGATCTCGACGACCTCGCTCTGCTCACATGACCTGAACGGGAGAAGTACGAGCAATCGGCTAGTTTCAATCGTCACAAGGCGGAAGCGGGCCGGCCGGCAATGCAGCTGCGGGCCCGCCGCCGCCCGAGTTATGGCAGCAATCGCCACTGGCGGCACGACCCCGCATCGCTTGTTGAGAAAACCGGCCCGAGCCGTCATGCCGAACGCCAAGAGACGCTCTGGCCGGAAGCTTCGCATAGGCGGCAAACCAGAGGTGCTGTCGAGAGCTTCCGTCTCGTAGGCCCCCAACAAGCTCAAAAGCTGAGGGTCGCCGGCAGCTTCACGTGCAAATCGACCTGGTGAGAGAGGATGCAGTCGACTCTCGGGCGGGCAACGGGAGATGCTGCCGAAGAAAGCGGGAGTGCTCACACCAACGATCCTCCGCCCACCTCAGGACTGCGGCGCGCCGGGCAAGATGGCAAGCGTACCGCCGGAGGCTCGCTGACGGATCGGGAGGATCTCCCGATACTCTGGCGAGTCGTAGAAACGCTGAGCCGCGGCTTCGTCGGGGAACTCGATCACCACCACACGCGGCGCCGGCCAGTCGCCCTCGAGCACCCGCGGTTCGCCGCCTCTGATCAGGAAACGTCCACCGTACTGGGCGACAACTTCCGGCGTACGAGAGCGATAGCGATCATAGGTCTCGGGATCGTCGATCCGGACCAAGCCGACGACGTATGCGGACATCGTTTCCTCTTTTCCTTGGCTTGGCGGTCTGACAATCGCCGGCTTTGCCCGGCGCGCAGCCACATGATTTCATTCGGCCCACAACAAAACGCTGCGAGAGGGAGAAGTCATGCGTTTAACCGATAAGGTGGCAATTGTCACGGGCGGCGGCTCGGGTTTCGGCGCGGGCATCGCCCGGCGCTTCGCAATCGAGGGAGCGCAGGTCGTGATCGCGGACATCGACCGTGAAGCTGCCGAGGCGGTCCTGAGGGAGATCGGTGGCAATGCCGTTGCCGTCGAAGCCGACGTTACCCGGCGCGATCATGTGGCCCGCATGATCGATACCGCCGTTGCCCAATTCGGAAGGCTGGATATTTTGGTCAACAACGCTGGTTACAGCCACCGTAACGCGCCGCTGTTGGACGTGACGGAGGTCGACTACGACCGTTGCTTCGACGTCAACGTCAAGGCGATCTTTCACGCCACACAGCTCGCCCTGCCGGTCTTTCGCAAGCAAGGCGGCGGCGTGATCGTCAACACCAGCTCAACGGCGGGGCTACGTCCCCGCCCAGGTCTGACCTGGTACAATGCAACCAAGGGCGCGGTGAACACCTTGACCAAGTCCCTGGCCGTCGAGCTCGCGCCCGATCAGGTTCGAGTCAACGCGATCTGTCCCGTCATCGGCGAAACAGGTCTGCTGGAGACTTTCATGGGCGTTGCCGACACACCCGACGCACGCGCCAAATTCGTTTCCACCATCCCGCTCGGGCGCCTTTCGACACCCCAGGACATCGCGACGGCAGCAACCTTCCTGGCCAGCGACGAGGCGGCCTTCATCACTGGCGTTCTGCTGGAGGTAGACGGCGGCCGCTGCATCTGATGCACTAGTGGCTTGATAGAAAAGGCGCCACGCCGGCGTCTTTTCCAAGCGGTGTATCGGTCTCTAGCGCGTGGGAACCGGCTTCTCGCCGCTATAGTCGTAGAAGCCGCGACCGGCCTTGCGTCCAACCCAGCCGGCCTCGACGTACTTTACCAACAGAGGACACGGCCGGTACTTGGAGTCGGCCAAGCCTTCATAGAGCACGTACATCACCGCCAGACAGGTATCGAGGCCGATGAAGTCGGCCAACTCCAGTGGCCCCATCGGATGATTGGCGCCGAGCTTCATGGCCGTGTCGATCGCCTCGACGGTGCCGACCCCCTCATAAAGGGTGTAGACGGCCTCGTTGATCATCGGCAGCAGAATCCGGTTCACAATGAAGGCAGGGAAGTCTTCGGCCGCAACCGACGTCTTGCCCAGAACCTCGGTCACCTCGCGAACCCGCTGGAAGCAGTCTTCCGAGGTGGCGATTCCGCGTATCAACTCGACGAGCTGCATCACCGGCACCGGGTTCATGAAGTGCATGCCCATGAAGCGCTCGGGCCGGTCGGTAATGGCAGCTAGACGCGTGATCGAAATCGAGGAGGTGTTGGAACAAATCAGTGCCTCCGGCTTCAACACCGGGCAGAGCTTGATCAGAATACTGCGCTTGAGCTCCTCGTTCTCGGTAGCCGCCTCGATGACCAGTTCGCAGTCCTCGAACAGGCCCAGCTCGGTACCGGTCCTGATGCGCTCTAAAGCACCGTCGCGATCAGATTGGCTGATCCGCTGTTTCGAAACCTGCCGGTCCATTTGGCGCGCGATACCGGCTACTGACTTCTCCAGGGCCTCCTCGGCGACGTCCTGCAACCGCACCTGATAGCCGGACAAGGAGCAGATCTGGGCAATACCGCTTCCCATCTGTCCGGCACCGATAATGCCGATGGTATTGATCGTCTCGGGGTAAAGCGGCGCGTTAGCGGTGTCGGACATCGACTGTTGGGTCCTTCGGATAAGGGTGAAGACCGTCGGTCAGGCCGACTTGTCGAGTTCGGCTTGCAGGTCCGGCACGGCTTGGAAGAGATCGGCGACGAGGCCGTAGTCGGCAACCTGGAAAATCGGCGCCTCCTCGTCCTTGTTGATCGCCACGATCACTTTGGAGTCTTTCATACCCGCGAGGTGCTGAATCGCACCTGAGATGCCGACCGCGATGTAGAGATCGGGCGCAACGACCTTGCCAGTCTGTCCGACCTGGTAGTCGTTGGGCACGAAACCGGCATCGACAGCCGCGCGGCTGGCGCCGACGGCCGCTCCCAACTTGTCGGCGAGCGTCTCCAACATCGCGAAGTTCTCACCGTTTTGCATACCGCGACCGCCGGAGATAACGACACGGGCCGACGTCAGTTCGGGGCGCTCGGACTCGGTCAACTCGTGGCCGACGAAGCTGGAGAGCGCGGGACTCTCGGCCGGCTCTACGACAACGGTCTCGGCTGCGCCACCCTCGGCCGGCGCAGGGTCGAAAGCAGTGCCGCGGATCGAAAGGAAAACGATCTTATCTTGGCTCTGAACGGTGGCCAGCGCGTTACCGGCGTAGATCGGGCGCACGAAGGTATCGCCGCTCTCGACTCCCGAAACATCGGAAATCATCTGCATGTCGCAGAGGGCCGCTGCACGCGGCACCACATTCTTGCCAAAGGTCGTATGGCCGACCAGGACATGGCTATAGTCCGGCGCCACCTTAGCAATCAGCGGCGCTACGGCTTCCGCCAGGCTGTGCGCATAGGCCGGAGCTTCGGCCTTCAAGACCTTTGCAACACCGCCGATCTTGGCGGCCTCGCTTGCGGCACCATCGACGGTTTCACCGGCAACCAGAATATGAATCTCACCGGCACCCGCGGCGGCCAGCGCCTTCGCGGCGGCGACGGTGTTAAGAACCGGGCCCTTCAGGGCATTGTCTTCAGTCTCGGCGACGACCAGGACAGTCATGGTCCGGGGCTCCTTCGCGTATCCTCTAGATGACCTTAGCTTCCGCCTTCAGCTTCTCAACCAGTTCGGCGACGCTGGAGACCTTCACACCCGCCTCGCGCACCGGCGGTTCCGCAACCTTCAAGATCTTGGTGCGCGGCGCGACGTCGACACCAAGGTCGGACGGAGCCGTCGTCTCGATCGGCTTCTTCTTCGCCTTCATGATGTTGGGCAGGCTGGCATAGCGTGGTTCGTTGAGGCGCAGGTCGGCAGTGACGATGGACGGGAGAGCCAGGTCCACGGTCTCCAGGCCGCCATCGATTTCGCGGGTCACCGTGAGTTTCCCGTCAGATGCCTGGATCTTGCTGGCGAAGGTCCCCTGCGACCAGCCAAGCAGCGCCGCCAGCATCTGCCCCGTCTGACTGTGGTCGCTGTCCACAGCCTGCTTGCCAAGCAACACGAGCTGCGGCTGTTCCTTCTCGACGATCGCCTTCAGCAGCTTGGCAATGCCGAGCGGCTCAAGCGCCTCGTCGCTCTGCACCAGGATTCCCCGGTCGGCACCCATCGCCAGCGCCGTGCGGATCGTCTCCTGGCTCTGCTGTGGGCCGCAGGACACGACGACGATCTCGCTCGCCGTGCCAGCCTCCTTCAGGCGCACCGCCTCTTCCACGGCGATCTCGCAGAAGGGGTTCATGGACATTTTGACGTTCTGGGTTTCGACACCAGAGCCGTCCGCCTTCACACGGACTTTTACATAGGCGTCGATCACACGCTTGACCGGGACCAGGACCTTCATCGGCGTTCCGTTTCCGCTCTTGTTCACTCTGTCCGCAGGATGAAAAATCGGCGGCCGGCACTACGTCGACCACGCTCAGATCTCTTGCCGTCAATGTCGCTGGCGAGCCGAGAGACCGAAGCCGAAGCGCCGATACCCTCCGACTCTTCGCAGCCGCAAAATAGAAGTGGCTCCGAGGCAAGTCAATCTCGCCACCAAGCGACGGAATCTCGAGGGTTTTCGCAGTTCAAGCGCGCGTTAGCGATTGGCCCCAGGCACCCAGAGTACATCCATGCGGCCCTGATCGTTCTCGTGACGCGCCATCACGAACAGCAGATCGCTCAAGCGGTTGACGTAGCGCACAGCCTCTGGCCCCACGACTTCCTGCTCCGCCAGGGCGGTGATCTCACGTTCGGCCCGGCGAGTCACGGTGCGGCCCAAATGCAGATAAGCGGAGGCCGGCGAGCCGCCCGGCAAAACGAAGGAGGTCAGAGGTTCCAACTCGGCGTTCAAACGGTCGATCTGCTGCTCCAGCCAGGTCACCTGACTTTCCACGATGCGCAACGGCTCGTATTCCAGTTCGACGTCATCCGGCGTCGCCAGATCGGCACCGAGATCGAACAGATCGTTCTGAATCCGCGCCAACACGGCATCGGCCTCAGGGCCGCAATGCAGCCGCGCCAGTCCCAGCGTCGCGTTGGCCTCGTCCACCGTCCCGTAGGCGGCAACGCGCGGATCGTGCTTCGCCACGCGCTTACCGCTGCTCAGCGAGGTTTTGCCCTTATCGCCGCCGCGTGTGTAGATCCGGGTCAGTTGCACCATGGCCTCAGCCGCCCTTTCCGATCAACAAAGCAACGGCGAAGAGGGCAAGGGCTATGCCCTGGCAGACAATACGGTAACGCATGAGCTTGTTACCCCATTTGGCATTGAAGCTGCCGCCGCGGGCCATCGCCAGAAGGCCGGTGAAAAGCACGCCAAGCGTCATCAGCATGGCGATTACGATCAGAACGAGCATGGTTGTCTGCATAATCGGAAGATATACCTCGCCGTCGCGGCGGCGCCAGGGGGTGCTTAGTGGGTCTTACTTCGCCGCTGCGGTCACAGTGACCGTTTGCGTCGGCTCTACCTGGGGCCGAGCTGTACCGGTCAGCGTCCAGGCCGGCGATGCCGCGCCGCGAGGGTCCTCGGCCAGCAGCCCATAAAGCAGATGATCTTGCCACTGCCCGGCAATGCGCAGGTAGCCGCGACCGCAGCCTTCCTCTCGAAAACCGATCTTCTCCAGAAGGCGGCGGCTGGCGCTGTTGTGCGGCAGACAAGCCGCCTCCACCCGATGCAAGCCAAGGCTGCCGAAGAGATAGTCCAACAGCAGCAAAAGCGCCTCGGTCATTACCTTTTGCCCGGCGTGCCGTTCGCCGAGCCAGTACCCGAGGCTTGCGGTCTGAGCGACACCGCGGCGAAGGTTGGTCACACTTACACCGCCAAGCAGACGCTCGCTACGCCGGTCGAAAATGAAGAACGTAACGCCAAGGCCCTGCCGCCACTCGGCCGCCTGCTGACGTAGACGACGCCGGTAGGCAGCCCGCGTCAGGGCATCGTGTGGCCAAGCCGGCTCCCAAGGCATCAGAAACTGGCGGCTGGCGTGGCGCAGCTCAGCCCAAGCGCGCCAATCCCGCGACGTAGGCTGGCGCAACGACACCCGCTCTCCAACCAGCTTCGGTCCCCGCGAGCTCGTTTCTCCGATCAGAGCGGGGAACAGCATGGCGCCCGAAGCCTACTGAGCTGCCGCTGCACTGCCGAAGCGGGCAGCAAAGCTTTCATAGGGTGCAAGTTCAGCCACCGGTCCCAGCAACGCCAATGTCGGCTTGCTCTGCAACAGGTTTGCCGCACAGCTGCGCAGGCGCGCTACATCGAGGGCGTCCAGCTCGGCCACAATCTCCGTCACCGGGATTGGGCGGCCGAAAACCAGAAGGTGACCGGCCAGCTGCTCTGCCCGCGCACCGCTGCGTTCTCGACTCATCAGGATTGCCGCCTTCAGTTGGGCGCGGGCACGTTCGACCTCTTCGGAGGTGATGTCCTCGGCAGCGCGTTCCAGCTCGCGACAGACCGTGTCGAGAACCTCCTGCGCTTCCGCAGCGCCGGTACCGGCATAGACGCCGAACAGGCCACTGTCCGAGGCGGCCGACAGGAAGGAATAGATCGAGTAGACCAATCCACGCTCTTCGCGCACTTCCTGAAAAAGCCGAGAGGACATCCCGCCCCCAAGCAAGGTGGAGAGTGCGGAGACAGCGTAGTAATCTGGATCGCGGACGCCGACCGAGTCGAAGCCGATCAGCAAATGCGCCTGCTCCAGATCGCGGGTTTCGCGGTGCTCGCCGCCAAGATAGCACGGCGGCTCGCTCGTTGCTGCAGAAGCCGCAGGCAAATCGCCGAACAGGTCTTCAGCCAATCGATGCAGCGTCGCATGCTCGATGCGACCGGCCGCGACCAGAGTCGCCGAGTCCGCAGCGTAGTTGGCACTGAGATAGTCGCGTAAATCGCCTGCAGAGAGGCCGCAAACCGTTTCCGGCGTGCCGAGCACGGGCCGGCCGATGCCCTGTTCAGGATAGGCGGCTAACTGGAAGTCATCGAAGATAATGTCGTCGGGCGTGTCCGCGGCCTGGCCGATCTCCTGCAGCACGACCTGCCGCTCACGCTCCAGTTCGTTGGCGTCGAGCCGCGGGTTGAGCAGCATGTCCGAAACGATGTCGAGGGCAAGCGGCGCATCCTCGGCCAGCACCTTCGCGTAGAAGGCGGTCGTTTCGCGCCCGGTATAGGCGTTCAGGTGACCGCCGACCGCCTCGATCTCTTCGGCGATGGCTCGGGCGCTGCGCCGGCCGGTTCCCTTGAAGACCATGTGTTCGAGAAGATGAGCCACACCGTTGATCTTCGGCGCCTCGTGCCGCGCTCCAACTCCGACCCAAAGGCCGAGCGAGCAGGTCTCCACTTCCGTCATGGCGTCGCTCGCCACCGTCAAGCCGTTAGACAACTTGGTCACAGTCACCGTCATACGGCGGTCAATCCTTTCGCATGGTCACGCACGAAGCGGCGGAGTGCCTCCAGGTCGTTTGGCAGCTCGGCCATCCGCTCCGGTCGCTGATATAGATCGGCAAGCCGCTCCGGCAGCTGCGGCCGATGACCGGTGGCCTGCTCCACGGCATCGGGAAACTTCGCCGGATGCGCGCAGGCCAAGGACACGGTTGCGATCCCGGGCTCCGCCAGCGCTCGCGCCGCCGCAAGACCGACGGCAGAGTGGGGATCGAGAATCTCGCCGGTTGCCGCCTGGGTCGCCCGGATTTCGGCGATTGTGCCGGGATCGTCGAGCCGAAAACCGCGAAAAACCTCGGCCACCTGAGCCAGACGCTGTGCATTCAGACTGTACATGCCGTCGCTGCGGAAGGCCGTCATCAGCGCCGTTACCTCAGCGCCGTTGCCTCCGGTCAGATCGAACAGCAGTCGCTCGAAGTTGCTTGAGACCTGAATGTCCATCGAGGGCGAAAGGCTGGGCTCCACCGCGCCGATCCGCATCTCGCCGTCTTGGAAGAAGCGCGCGAGGATATCGTTACGGTTGGACGCAACCTGCAATCGCTGGATCGGCAACCCCATACGCCGCGCGGCATAGGCAGCATAGACATTGCCGAAGTTGCCGGTCGGCACTGCAAAACTGATCCGCCGGTCAGGGGCACCCAAGGCCAAGGCGGCTGCAAAGTAGTAGACGATCTGGGCCATGATCCGCGCCCAGTTGATCGAGTTGACCGCCGACAGGCCAAACTCGTCTCTGAAGGTCGCGTCGGCAAAGAGCGCCTTCACCAGATCCTGGCAATCGTCGAAGGTGCCCTCGACCGCAATCGCGTGCGCGTTTTCCGCCGCGATCGTCGTCATCTGGCGGCGTTGCACCTCGCTGGTGCGACCTTTCGGGAACAGGATGAAGATATCGAGGTTGGTCCGGTCCCGGCAGGCCTCCAGTGCAGCCGACCCGGTATCGCCGGAAGTAGCTCCAACAATGGTCAGGCGCCGCTGGCGGCGCGCCAACACGGCGTCGAACAGGCGGCCAAGCAGCTGCAGAGCCACGTCCTTGAAGGCCAGCGTCGGTCCGTGGAACAGCTCCAACACCCAGAGGTCGGCGTCGAGCTGCTTCAGTGGTGTCACGGCCGCATGGTCGAAGGACGCGTAGGTTTCAGCCACAATCTGCGGGAAGTCATCCTGAATGACCGAACCGGCCAGGAACGGCTGCATGACCGCAGTCGCCAGATCCGCATAGGGCTTGCCCCGCAGACCCCGTAGATCGTCAGCGGAAAAACGTGGCCAGCTTTCCGGCAAATAGAGCCCGCCGTCCCGCGCCAGACCCGTCAGCAGGACGTCGTCAAACCCCAAACTCGGCGCGCTGCCGCGGGTTGAAATGTAGCGCATCGGCTGCCGTGCCTCGCTGAGCCAATTGGCCAAACTGCCGTTACTGTAAGGCTTTGCAGTGAGGCAAAACAAGGAACACCGCCTTTGAAACCGGGCAGCACGGTCGGGGCTCAGGCAGCCTATCGCGCGATGCCTCTAAGCGTCAGCGAGGTAGCGCCGGCGCAGGTGCGCTTCGAAGATCTTGGGGTCGAGCGGCTTTCCGGTCGCGCGAACCAACAGCTCTTCGGAGGAAAACCGCGATCCTTGACCGTGCACATGACGGCGCAGCCACGCCAGTAGAGTGGAGAAGTCCCCTTTGCCGAGCTGCTCGGGAATCTCCGGGTAGGCGGAGCAGGCCGAGTCGAAGAGCTGAGCGGCGGTCATGGCGCCAAGTGTGTAGGTCGGAAAGTAGCCCCAGGCGCCGTCGTACCAGTGAATATCCTGAAGGCAGCCGCGGCGGTCGTCGGGCGGCTCGATCCCGAGCAGAGCCTGCAGTTGCTCGGCCCAGGCGCCAGGCAGATCGTCGAGGGTCATGCGCCCTTCGATCAGCGCCTTCTCGAGGCGAAAGCGCAGGATTACGTGGGCCGGATAGGTGACCTCATCGGCATCGACCCGGATGAAGTCCGGTTGGACCCGGGTGTAGAGACGGTAAAGGTTATCCGCATTCCACTCCGGCCCCGAGCCCGCGAAAGCAGTTTGCGCCAGCGGCGCCAGATAGCCGACGAAGTCGCGTGAGCGGCAGGCCTGCATCTCGAACAACAAAGACTGGCTCTCGTGGATCGACATGCCGCGGGCATCGCCCACAGGCTGGCGTCGCCACTCACGCGGCAGCCCCCGTTCATAAAGAGCGTGCCCCGTCTCATGCAAAACCCCCATCAGGCCACTGACGAAGTCGCTGTCGTCGTAGCGGGTGGTCAGGCGCACGTCTTCGGGCACACCGCCGGTAAAGGGATGCGCCGAGGTGTCCAGACGACCGTGCCGGAAGTCGAAACCGAGCGCCTGCATCAGTTGGCGCGCCAAGTCGGCCTGCGCTTCGACCGGAAAGGGGCCCGCGGGTAACACCGCCGCCGGCTGCTTTCCCTGGTGCTCCAGAACTTCGCCCAGCAGGTTCGGGATATCCTGAGCCAACTCGTCGAACAGGCGTTCGATCGCTGCAGCATTTCCGTCCGGCTCATACTGGTCGAGCAGTGCATCGTAGAGTGACTTGCCCAGTGCCTCCGCCTTCGCTTGGCCGGCCTCACGGGTCAGCGTCAGCACCTCCTGGAGAGCGGGCTTCACCCGGGCGTAGTCGTTGGCCGGTCGCGCCTCCCGCCAGAGGCCCTCGCAAGTGTGGCAGGCCCGGCGCAAGGCCTCGACCAAGCGAGCGGGCAGAGCGGTGGCATGACTGTGGCCGCGCCGCATCTCGCGCAGATTGGCGCGGCGCCAATCGTCCAGCCCATCGTCAAGGCTGTCGGCTTCAGCCTCCGCAGCCGCGAGCCAGTCGGCCACGCTAGGCTCGACCAGCAGCTCGTGCGCCATCAGACTGAGCTGTGCCAGCTGCTCACCCCGCGCTTCGGCGCCGCCTGACGGCATCATGGCGGAGCTGTCCCAATGCAGCACGGCCATGGCCTCGTTCAAGGCGCCAAGGCGTGCGAAGCGTGTTTCCAGGCGGCTGTAAGCACTCTGCTCGGTCATAGCTTCTCCCTCGGCACGCCGGCTCCTATAACTGGAGCGTCCCTACAACCTGGTCACGCAACGCCACGTGAGAAAGACCGGATCGCCATTCATGAGCAAGATCCCGCTGCGCCGACAGTCCGGAAGCAAGACCACCGGACGTCGCCCGAACGAAACGAAGGGCTACTGCATCGACAAGCGCAAGGTCGGTTTCGCCATAGCGCTGCTGCTGGCCTTCGTCGTATTCGGCACTTGGAGTCTGCTGCAACAGCAGGGACCGGTCGGGGACACGGTGGTCGGCGCTGTCTTGATGGTCTTCTGCCTCGGCATGGCCAGCTTCCTTGCCCGCGACCTGAAGCGCGTCGGGCCCGTCGTGGAGATTGGACCGGAGGGCGTGCTCGATCTCCGACGACAGCAGGATGTGATCCCCTGGGACCGGATCGCCGGAGCAGAGATCAGGCGCGCCTCAATCATCCGTGGCATCCGGCTGACTCTCGAAGACGGCAGACGCATCGATATCGACACGCAGATGCTGGAGATCGACCGTAAGGACCTCATGAGGGTGATCGCGGAAGAGGGGCGAAAGGCGGAGGCGCGACGGGCGGGCTAGCGCTTCGTTCGAAAGGTCGCATGTCATGGCGCGCTGCCGCCTTGCCGCGGCGCCTATTCCAATCGAAGGGACGCAGCCCCCAACACCCGGCTCGGACCTTTGGCCTGAACGATGACAGCGGCGCCGGAGCGGCCGGCGGCACGGGCAGCGGTGAGGTCGAACCGCAATTGCGTTTCCTCGCCACGCCAGTCGTCCAGACGCCGGTAGTCCCTGACCACATGCGCATAACCGAGCTGGCGGCCGGCGTTCTCGCCGCGGCGGACATCGGTTTCATGCCAGGCGTCGTAGAGCAACAGCCACACCGCGGCCCCCTCGGCCGGCGGCGTCCCGGACCCGATTCGCACGCCATCGTCAGAGAGAACGACCTCCACTTCCGTCGGCCGCTCACGGGCCATGTCAATCGCGTTGGCCACAGAGCGGGCGCGTGAGCCGATCACGTCGTAGATGCCATCCACCACCATTTGCGGCGTGTAGACCGTGCGCCGATCCAAATGGCGTGCGTAGGCCCGTTGCCGCTCCGTCAGCGATGCAAGCGCGAAGGGGTCTTCCCAGCCGATGTAGTCCCAGTAGTCGACGTGCAGCGACAGCGCGATGACGTCATCGCGCTTTGCGAGTTGGGCCAGCAGTGCGTCGGCAGGCGGGCAAGAGCTGCAGCCTTGACTGGTATAGAGCTCCACCACCACCGGCGCCCGCGGTTCTGCCATCGCTGGAACGACCCAGGCTGCCAACGGCAGAGCACCTGTCAACAAGGCGAGAGCGGCGGTCCTGAAGAAGCTGAGCATATCGCCAGCTTAGTCTCTGCGACCTGTCACAGGGAAATCACCAAGGGGTGAGAGAGACGTGTTCGCAAGGGCGCACCCTGTGCGCATTTTTTCCTCGCGCGACTCCCAGAATCATTATTACAGTTTGATTAAGGAATACCGAGCGACACTAAGCCGTTTCCATAACGTCGCAACTCTGCCGTTTGCTGAGGATTTTTTCCAGCCCACAAGCCCCGCCCGACAGGAGCTGTTCGATGCGTAGCCGTTCACTTGTTCTTTTCGGCTTGCTTGCCGCAGTTGGACTTGCGGCCATGTCGGCCAGCGCGCGGGCTGCAAACGAGAAGCCAGCGGAAGCCTATACTTTCGCGTGCTTTCTGCTGAACAGCATGGCGCGCAGCGCGACGGACCTGGAACGCCGGGAGAACCTTCTCGAGATTGCAATCTCGACTGGATGTCTCGGTCTGCCAGAGGCCAGTCCTTTCCGTGGCGGCCCGCTTCGCAAGGCGCAAGCAGGCGAAGAACGCGCTGACCTGAACCTCCGCCGTGCACGAGACGCTGCGGATCCGCAGTTCCGCCAATGCCTTATCTGGGCTTATACCGGCTACCCCAGCGGCCTTGAAGAAACCCGCTGCAACTACAGTTTCCAGCTTCTCCCCAGTGGCTTCGGGTTGGCCTGCGAAGCCTACCTGAAGGACGGCTTTCCAACACCTCTGGACCGCAAGGCGTGCCGGCAGTTCTGGCAGGATCGGCTGAACGCGAGCGACCGAGTCGATCCGTCCTGACAGACCTCACCGCACTCATGTCGATCATCCTGCCGCTTGGCGCCGGGCGCTAGCTTGGGTAGACACAGGCGCGTCATGACCGCGCCGTCCGAGATCCCAGAAAAACCCTCCCCGCACAAGCTGCAGATCGCCGAGAGCTTCACCTCTGTCGCAGCCGATCTGGGGCCGCTCGCCGCCTATCGCGACGCCCGCAGGACCGGCGCGCTGAAGCCGGACCCAGCGCAGGAACTGGCCGCCGAGAAGTTTGAAGGTCTTTCGCACGCTCTGAAAGGCTATCAGCTCGACGGCGGTTCAGCGGCCGGCTCCACGCTCGCAGGCTGGCGCAATCGCCTGGGCCTCAGCCGGCGACCCAAGGCCGAAGCACCGCAAGGTCTCTATCTCTATGGATCGGTGGGCCGCGGGAAGTCGATGTTGATGGACATCTTCTTCGCCGGAGTCCCGCTGGAGCGAAAGCGTCGGGTGCACTTCCATGCCTTTATGGCGGAGACCCACGACCGTCTGCACGTTTGGCGGCAGTCGAGCAAGGGCGGCAAGACCGACCCCTTGCCCGAGATAGCCGGCGAGATCGCGGAGGAGGCGTGGCTGCTCTGCTTCGACGAGTTCGTCGTCGTGAACATCGCCGACGCCATGATCCTGGGCAGGCTGTTCGAGTCGCTGTTTGAGCGCGGGGTGGTGGTGGTGGCCACCTCAAACTTTCCCCCCGACCGACTGTACGAGGGTGGGCTGCAGCGCGAGCGCTTCCTGCCTTTCATCGATCTTCTCAAGCAGAAACTGGACCTGCTGGATCTCGGCGAGGGTGTCGATTACCGACTGGCCCGGCTGCAGGAGATGCCGGTGTTTCATCGGCCGCTTGGGGCACCGGCCACTGCGGAACTGGACGAGGCCTTCCGTCGCCTGACCGAAGGCGCCGAGGCCCGGCCGACCAGCTTCACCGTCAAAGGTCGTAAGATCGAAATTCCGGAAGCGGCGCGCGGCGTGGCGCGCAGTAACTTCACAGCGCTTTGCGCACAACCCTTGGGGGCGGAAGACTACCTGGCGCTCGCGACACACTTCCATACATTGGTTCTTGACGGAGTGCCGAACCTGGGACCCCAGCAACGGAACGAGGCGCGGCGTTTCATGACCTTGATCGACGCGCTCTACGAACACCGCACAAATCTCGTGATGGCAGCCGATGCGCCGCCCGAGGCGCTCTATACCGGCGAGGACGGCGCTTTCGAATTTCGCCGCACGGTCAGCCGCCTGAATGAGATGCAGGCTGCGGACTACATCGCCAAACCACATCTCACCTGAACGGCCAGGGCAGCGGGCAGTTTGTACGCGCGGCCCCGCTTCTCAGTCTTTCCGTCCGCGAAACTCGCTGGCCGGGTAGACGCCCAGGATCCGCACCTCACGCGAGAAGAAGCCGAGTTCCTCAAGCGCCAGGCGCACCATTCGCTGATCGGGATGCCCTTCGATATCGGCGTAGAACTGCGCCACGGTGAAGTTCTCGTCGATGATGTAGCTTTCCAGCTTGGTGATGTTGACACCGTTGGTCGCGAAGCCGCCGAGCGCCTTGTAGAGCGCGGCCGGCACGGAGCGGACGCGAAAGACGAAGGAGGTGATCGCCGGTCCGGCGTCATGTTCGGGATCGCGCGGCTCGCGCGCCATGATGATGAAGCGGGTGGTGTTGTGGGCTGAATCCTGCACGTCCGGCAGCAGCGTTTCGAGCCCATAGATCTCCGCCGCCAACGAGGAGGCGATGGCCGCCTGCGTCGGATCACCTAGCGCCGCAACCTCCGCTGCCGCACCCGCCGTATCGACATGCACCACCGGCTTGAGCTGGCGGTCGATCAGGAACTGTCGGCACTGGCTGAGCGCTTGAACGTGGCTCCGAACCAACGATAAGCGCTCCAGAGTCGCCCCCTGAGGCGCCAGAAGCTGGTGATGGATCCTCTGAAAGTGCTCACCGATGATATGCAGGCCGGACTCCGGCAGCAGATGGTGAATGTCCGCGACGCGCCCCGCACTGGAGTTCTCGATCGGAATCATCGCCAGGGCCGCCCGTTCCTCGACAACCGCAGCGAAGGTGTCTTCGAAGGAATCGCAGGGAAGCGTGGCGCGCTCCGGGAAGACCGTGCGACAGGCCAGATCCGAGTAGGCCCCAGGCGAACCCTGGAAGGCAATAGGGCCGCCCGGCAAGGCCTCGGGCTTATGCATCGTCAGATTGTCCAGAAATATCAGCCAGATAGAAAGGCGCGTGCGCGCTCAAGATCGGCCGGAGTATCGACAGTGAGCGGAGAGGTGTCAACGAGCGCCACGTCGATACGCAAGCCCGCCTCCATGGCACGGAGCTGCTCCAACTTCTCGCGCTCTTCCAGCGGGCTATGCGGCAGCGTCACAAAACGTTCCAAGGCGGCGCGGCGGAAGGCGTAGAGCCCGATGTGATGGTAGAGCGGCTGCGCGGGATCGCCCTGGTCCCAGGGTACCGGTGCACGGCTGAAATAGAGGGCACGGGCGATCCGCTGTCCTTCTGGAAAGGCAACCGCCGCCTTTACCACATTGGGATCGCTTCGTTCCGCTGCATCGTCGATCTCGGCCGCGATGGTTCCGATGTCCACCGAGGGCTCGGCCAGCGGCTGGACAACGGCACGAATGGCCGCCGGCTCGAGTGTCGGCACATCGCACTGCACGTTCACGACCGCATCGACACGCCCCTCCGGATCGAGGCGTTGCAGCGCTTCGAAGATCCGGTCGGAACCGGAGGGATGCTCCGGACGCGTAAGCACAGCCTGACCGCCGGCGGCCTCGACAACCGAGGCAATCTCCGGTTCGGCACAAGCCACGGCTACCGGCCCGATATCAGCCTCCAACGCCCGGCGCCAGACATGCAGGATCATCGGCGTGCCGCAGATATCAGCCAAAGGTTTGTCAGGTAGGCGCGTCGACGCCAAGCGGGCCGGGATGAGAATGAGCGGGCGCTCTGGCAAAGCCATCTATGGCTCTCTCCGATATCAAGACTCTGTTAGCCAAGACGTTCGTAGGATGGTCGCCGCGACGCCAGGCTTGGAAAACACGGCCAACACTTAGGTCATCCGGGCCGGCAGCGGCAAGCAGCCCGGGAGGGCCGGAGCTGCGCCAATCGGTACCACTAGAGCCGCAGCAGTTTCCGTTGAACGGCGCGAACGTGACAGCTATTGTCCGCCCGCCTACTGACCGGAAGTAACGACGTCTTCAATAGCCAGGGTTCTCTACCTCACATGTCTTCGCTTGAAGTGAACAAGATCGCGGCGGCAGTCCTGACCGCCGGATTGGTGGTCATGACCAGCGGCTTCATCGCCGATCTTCTGGTCGGCGGTCACGGCGACCCGGAAGAAGACGCCTATCCGATCCAACTCGCAGAAGGTGCAGCCAGCACGGCTGCTGTGGTTGAGGAAGAACCGGGCCTGGAACCTGTCCTTCCGCTACTTGCCTCCGCCGATCCGGCAGCAGGAGAGGCGCTGAACCGCGCCTGCGCAGCTTGCCACTCCTTCGAAGAGGGCGGCCCTCAGAAGGTCGGCCCCAATCTTTGGGATATCGTTGGGGCTCCGCACGCGCACATCGAAGACTTCGCTTACTCCGATGCTTTGCTCGCTATGGCGGACGAACCCTGGACTTACGAAGGCCTGAACGCCTTCCTGGCGAGCCCGCGCGATTACGCGCCGGGTACCAAGATGAGCTACGCGGGCATGCGGAATGTCGAGGATCGCGCTGCCATGATCGCCTACCTGCGCAGCCTGTCCAACGACCCCAAGCAGCTCCCGACACAAGAAGAAATCGACGCGGTGATGGGGGGCGGCGCGGAAGCGGCTGCACCCGCGGGAGAAGAGTCGTCCGAAGCCGCCGGCGACCTGCAAGAGGCCGCTGCCGGAGCAACCGGTGACGCTGAACCCGCTGGCGACACGACCGCCGCAGACAGCGGCGCGCTGGGGATCATCGAGAGGATCGCTGCCGCGGATCCGGCCGACGGCCAGCGTGCCGTGCGCGCCTGTGCGGCCTGTCACAGCTTCGAGGAAGGCGGCGCCAACCGAGTCGGCCCCAACCTCTGGGATACCGTTGGGGCATCGGTCGCACACATCGAGGGCTTCAACTACTCCAATGTCTTCCAAGAAAAACACGACGCCGGCGAGATCTGGACCTACGAAGCGCTCTGGGCATTCCTGAAGAACCCGCGCGAGTGGGCACCGGGCAACCGCATGACCTATGCGGGCGTGCGCAACGAAGACGACAAGGCGGCGATCATCGCCTACATGCGCAGCTTGTCCAACGATCCGGCGCCGCTTGAGCCGCTTCAGTAGCATCAGGTGAACGGCAGCCCGGAGCGTTTGAACGCCGCCATCGTCTTCGCGGAGGAGCTGGCTGAGACGGCTCGCAGCGTGACCCGGAGCTATTTCCGCACGCCGGTCGCGGTCGACAGCAAAGCCGACGAAAGCCCCGTCACGATCGCCGACCGTGAGACCGAGGCACGGCTGCGAGAGCTGATCGCCCGGCGGTTCCCCGATCACGGAGTGATCGGCGAGGAGCACGGCAGCGAGCGACCGGACGCCGAGTTCGTCTGGGTTTTGGACCCGATCGACGGCACCAAAGCCTTCATTACAGGCAATCCGCTGTTCGGCACGCTGATCGCATTGACGTGCGCCGGCCGGTCTATTCTCGGGATCATCGACATGCCGATCCTGGGCGAGCGCTGGATCGGCGCCGAAGGTCGCGCTACCGAGCTCGTGGAGGCTGCGGGCCGGCGCCAGGTCAGTTGTCGTGCGTGCCCAACGCTGGACGCCGCCGTGCTGCAGACCACGCATCCGGACATGTTCGTCGACGAGGACGCGGGGCGCTTCGCTCACCTCAGCCGCCAGGTGCGCATGACCCGTTTCGGGGGAGATTGCTTCAGCTATGCGCAGCTGGCCGGTGGCTTTATTGATCTGGTGGTCGAGGCGGGTTTGCAGCCCCACGACTTCATGGCGCTACTACCGGTGATCCAGGGCGCTGGGGGCGAGGCGACCGACTGGAACGGCCGACCGCTGACCCTTGAGAGCGACGGGCATATGCTCGCCGCGGGTGATCCGAACCTGATCGCGGCAACCTCCCGCTGCCTGAAATCTTCGTAATCTCCGGCTCTGAGGAGCCAAAGCGGTTGCGCCTGTACCCCTGTGGCATACCTAATAGCGAGCAGGGACGGGCCGAAACATCTCGGCCATCAAGAGCCACCGCCCGGCCTACAGGGTTTCGCCGTCGGGAGTTGACTGTGCGCGCTGCGCTCACCTGCTTGTTTGTCCTGCTTTTCGGATTCGCCGCTGCACCGGTGTCCTTAGCGCAGACCGCTCCGGAACCCGCCACAGCGCCGGCCCTGGCGCAAGCGGACCTCGCCGCACTCAGCGCGGACTATAGCATTTACCAGGTCGTGCGTGTGGAAGCCGGACAGAAGGTTTACCGCGCTCACGCTATCGCCATGCATGGCGAGCCAAAGTATCCGGCCGACTTCCCGCACTTCGCCTACATCAATCCGGAAGCGCCCAAGGGCGGTCGCATGACAGTGGGCGGCCAGGGCACGTTCGACTCTTTCAATGCAGAGAACGGGCGGGGTAATCCGGTGAGCGCCGGCTACGAGACGCTGTTGCAGTCGTCCCACGACGAAGCCTTCACCATGTACGGGCTGCTTGCCGAGTGGGTGGAGTGGCCGGAGGACCGGTCCTGGGTGACGTTCAGGCTTCGCGACGAGGCGCGCTGGCACGACGGCCGGCAGATCAGCGTCGAGGACGTGATCTGGTCCTACAATACCCTGGTGACCGACGGTCAGCCCTTTTACCGCTTCTACTTCGGCGCGGTTGAAGTCGTCGAAGAAGTCGGGGATCGGCAGGTACGTTTCACCTTCAGCGAGCGCGACAATCGCGAGCTGCCGTTGATCATCGGCCAGATGCCGGTCATGCCGAAGCACTACTGGCAGGACCGCGACTTCACGGCCACCACCCTCGAGCCACCGCTCGTGAGCGGCCCTTACCGGATCTCAACATTCGAACCGGGACGCTACGTAATCCGCGAAAGGGTTGAGGACTATTGGGGCGCCGAGCTGCCGATCAACGTCGGGCGCCACAACTTCGACCGCATGCGCACCGAGTTCTTCCGCGACGCGACCATCATTCGAACTGCCTTGAAGGCAGGTACCTTGGACTTCCGGCGTGAGAACCAAGCCAAGGCCTGGGCACTGGACTACAACATTCCAGCGGTAGAACAGGGTTGGCTGCGCCAGGAAGCAATCCGCCACAACCTGCCGACCGGCATGCAAGCCTTTGTGATGAACACCCGGAACCCTCTGTTCCAGGACCCAAGGGTGCGGCGCGCCTTGGCCTTCGCCTTCGACTTCGAATGGACCAACCAAGCGCTCTTCTTCGATCTCTACGCCCGCACCTCCAGCTACTTCTCCAACTCCGAGCTCGCCGCCGTCGGCCTGCCGGACGGCGAAGAGTTGGAAGTCCTGGAGCGCTTTCGGGATCAACTGCCGGAGGAAGTCTTCACCACCCCCTACTGGGTGCCCGGTACCGACGGCAGCGGCTGGCCACGCGACAACCTCATCCAAGCTCTCGAACTGCTCAACGACGCAGGCTGGGAGGTGCGCGACCTGCAGTTGGTCAACGCCGAAACAGGCCAGCCAATGCGCTTCGAAATCCTGCTGGTCAGCCCCGCTTTCGAGCGGATCGTGCTGCCCTTCGTGCGCAACCTGACCCGGCTGGGCATCGACGCGAGGGTGCGGCTGGTCGACCAGTCCCAATACATCAACAGGCTCCGCAGCTTCGAATTCGACATGATTGTCAATGTCTGGGGTCAGTCGGATTCACCCGGCAACGAACAGCGCGACTTCTGGTCGAGCGAGGCTGCCGAACAGCCTCGCAGCCGCAACCTGGCCGGTATTCAGGATCCGGTCATCGACGAACTGATCAGCCTCGTCATCACGGCACCGAACCGCGAGTCGCTGGTGGCCCGGACGCGCGCGCTGGATCGCGCCCTGCTGTGGGGGCACTACACGATTCCACAGTGGCACTCCCGCGACCTGAACCTACTGTACTGGGACAAGTTCGGGCGGCCCGAGACCGATGGCCTGTCCAAGAACGGCACGGCGATCGATCGCTGGTGGTACGATCAAGCCAAGGCCGACGAACTGCTGGCGCGCGAGCGCGCCAACCCGGAACTGCTGCAGGCCGGGATCGAAGAAGGCGGCAGCGACAGCAGCACTCCCGGCTGGGGAACCACTCTGATGGTTGCGGTTGGCTTGGCCTTCGTCGCTTGGCTGGTGTTGCGCGGCGCATTGCGTCGACGTACGGCCTGAGCCAGGGTAGGGTTTCATGACCGCCTACATCATCCGCCGCCTGTTACTGATCGTGCCCACGTTGTTCGTGATCATGCTGATCAACTTCGTGGTGCTGCAGTTCCTGCCCGGTGGTCCGGTCGAGCAGGTGATCGCCCAAATCACCCAGACGGGTCCGGGCATTACCGAACGGATCACCCAGGGCCAAAGCGGTGAGGTTTCCCTGCCGGCCGGAGACGCCGGCGAGGGTGGCCCGTCCGGCTACCGCGGTGCACAAGGCCTCGACGAAGAGTTCATCGCGGAACTCGAACGGCAGTTCGGCTTCGACAAGCCGCTCCATGAGCGATTTTTCCTGATGGTCGGCAACTACGCCGTTTTCGACTTCGGCGACTCCTTCTTCCGCGATGAGCCGGTGGTCGACCTGATTCTCGACAAGATGCCCGTCTCGATCTCTCTTGGGATCTGGTCGACCCTGCTGATCTATCTGGTTTCGATTCCGCTGGGCATCGCCAAGGCCGTGCGCGATGGGCAGCGTTTCGACATCTGGACCTCCGGCATTGTAGTGGTCGCCACCGCAGTGCCGGGCTTCCTCTTTGCGGTTTTCCTGCTGATCGTCTTCGCGGGCGGCGAGTACTTCTCGATCTTCCCGCTACGGGGCATCGTTTCCGACAACTGGGAGGAACTGCCGCTCGGGCAGCAGATCCTGGACTACCTCTGGCACATGGTGCTGCCGACGATTTCCATGGCAATCGGTGGCTTCGCGGCCCTAACCATGCTGACCAAGAATTCCTTCCTGGATCAGATCAATCAGCAGTACGTGGTAACAGCCCGGGCCAAGGGTCTGGAGGACAAGCGTGTGCTCTACGGCCACGTCTTCCGCAACGCCATGCTGATCGTGATCTCAGGTTTCCCGGCCGCTCTGGTCGGTATGCTCTTCACCGGCGCAGTCCTGATCGAGACGATCTTCTCCCTAGACGGTTTGGGCCTCTTGGGTTTCGAAGCCGTGTTCAATCGCGACTATCCCATCGTGTTGGGCACGCTTTACTTCTTTACACTGCTCGGACTGATTATGGGCTTGGTCACCGACCTGACCTACACACTGATCGACCCGCGCATCGACTTCGAGAGCCGGGAGACCTGAGGCCCATGACCACAGCGCTCCCTCAAGCCGCCCCCCAAGATCGCTTCCTAGGAATCCCGCTCACACCGCTCGACCGTCGGCGGATCGAGAGTTTCAAGGCGAACCGGCGAGGCCTCTGGTCGCTTTGGATTTTCCTGGCACTCTTCGTGGTGACGCTCTTCGCGGAACTGGTCGCCAACGACCGTCCTCTGCTGATTTGGTACGACGGTGGCATCTACGCACCCGTGTTCGAACGCTATCCCGAAACGGCTTTCGGCGGCGTGATGCCGACCGAAGCCGACTACACCGACCCGGCCGTGCAGGCCCTGGTGTCGGAGAAGGGCTGGATGATCTGGCCGATGATTCCCTACGACCACACGACCGTCGCCTGGAACCTGCCCGAGCCGGCGCCCTCCCCGCCCTCGGCCGCGCATTGGTTGGGGACCGACGACCAGGCGCGCGACGTGGTGGCCCGAATCATCTACGGCTTCCGTATCTCGGTGCTGTTCGGTTTCGCCGTCATCGTCGTCTCGGCTCTCGTGGGCGTCACCATCGGTGCGCTGCAGGGCTTCTATGGCGGTAGGCTCGATCTCTTCGGTCAGCGTTTGATCGAGATCTGGTCCTCCATGCCACAGCTCTACATCCTGATCATCATGGCCAGCCTGGTGGAACCGAACTTTTGGTGGCTATTGATCGTACTGCTGTTGTTCGCCTGGATCGGCTTCGTCGGCGTAGTGCGCGCCGAGTTTCTGCGCGCCCGTAACTTCGACTACGTGCGGGCCAGCCGCGCGCTTGGGGCGCCGGACCGCGTCGTAATCTTCCGCCACGTCCTGCCCAACGCCATGGTGGCAACCCTGACCATGCTGCCTTTCGCGCTCGCCGGTTCCGTTACCATTCTGACCTCGTTGGATTTCCTGGGGATCGGCCTGCCGCCAGGTTCGGCCTCTCTCGGAGAGGTCCTGGCCCAAGGCAAGGCCAACCTCAACGCCCCTTGGCTCGGCCTCACCGGCTTCTTCACCATCGCCATACTGCTGAGCTTGCTGATCTTCATCGGCGAGGCGGTGCGCGACGCCTTCGATCCGCGCAAGCTCTGGGCCGGCAGTGCTCCGCCGCCCGAGGAAAGCGAACCGGTCGCTCAGCCCAAGCAAGCGCCGGCGGGGGCCGAATGAGTCCGGACCAAGCACGGCTCGAAGCGGACGCCAAAGTAGCGAAAGCGGAGGCGCCGCTGCTGCAGGTCGCGAACCTGAGTGCCGCCTTCCGCATGCCCGGCAGGACGCTGAAGGCAGTCGATCGCGTGTCCTTCACGCTCGACAAAGGCGAAACGCTGGCCCTCGTCGGCGAGTCAGGCTCGGGCAAGTCGGTAACGGCGCTGTCGCTGCTGCAGTTGCTGCCCTACCCCCTGGCCAGCCACGCAGAGGGAAGCTCGGTCAAGTACCGCGGCGAAGAGCTGATGGGCGCCAGCGACCGCCGGCTGCGGCAGATCCGCGGCAACGAGATTTCCATGGTCTTTCAGGAGCCCATGACCTCGCTGAACCCGCTGCACAGCGTGCTCAAACAGGTCAGTGAAGTGTTGCTCCTGCACAAGGGAATGACCAAGGAGCAAGCGCGCAGCCGCACTCTGGAGCTTTTGCACCTCGTCGGCATCCGCGAACCCGAACGGCGATTGAGCGCCTATCCGCATGAGCTTTCAGGCGGACAGCGCCAACGCGTGATGATCGCCATGGCACTGGCCAACGATCCCGACATTCTGGTCGCCGACGAACCGACCACGGCGCTCGACGTCACCATCCAGGCGCAGATCCTGAAGCTGCTCAAGGAACTGCAGCAGAAGCTTGGCATGGCGGTGCTGCTGATCACTCATGACCTGGGCATCGTGCGGAAGGTAGCCGACCGGGTTTGTGTCATGACCGGCGGGCGCATCGTCGAGCAAGGGCCGGTCGGTGAGCTCTTCGAGACCCCGCAGCATGCCTATACGCAGAAGCTCCTGGCAGCGGAACCGAAGGGCAATCCGCTGCGCGCCGCCCCCGACGCCCCTGTGGTCATGCAAGGCAGCGACGTAAAGGTCCACTTCCCGATCAAGAAAGGGGTGCTGCGCCGCGCCGTCGACTACGTGCGCGCCGTCGACGGCATCGACGTCACCGTGCGGGAGGGCCACACGCTGGGCGTGGTCGGCGAGTCCGGTTCGGGCAAGACGACACTGGGACTGGCGCTGCTTCGGCTGATCTCCAGCAAGGGCCGGATCGTCTTCGAGGGACGTGCCATCGAAGACCTGCGCTCCAAGGCGATGCGGCCGCTGCGCCGGGAAATGCAGGTGGTCTTTCAGGATCCATACGGCTCGCTCTCGCCGCGCCTCTCGATCGGCGATATTGTCGGCGAAGGGCTGCGGATCCACGAACCGGGGGAAGAAGGCGACGTCCGCGAAGGGCGCATCATCGAGGCGCTGGAGGAGGTCGGCATCGATCCGACAGCGCGGCACCGCTACCCGCACGAGTTCTCCGGCGGTCAGCGCCAGCGTATCGCCATCGCCCGCGCCATGGTTCTGAAGCCCCGCTTCGTTGTTCTGGACGAGCCGACCAGTGCGCTCGACATGTCGGTGCAGGCCCAGATCGTGGACCTCCTGCGTGACCTGCAGGAGAAACATAAGCTGGCCTATCTCTTCATCAGTCACGATCTGAAGGTGGTGCGCGCCTTGGCTGACGAGGTCCTGGTGGTCAAGGACGGCAAGGTCGTCGAGCAAGGCGCCGCCGAGCAGATTTTCGACGCTCCACGCGAGGCCTATACCCAGGCCCTGATGAAGGCCGCCTTCGAGCTGGAAGCGGTGGAAAGCGGCGTGGTCAGCATGTAGAAGCGGGGGCCATGGCACTCCTCTTCAAGTCCGATATCGACCGTCCAGATAGCTGGATTCCAGCATTGCAGGCGGCACTGCCCGACATGGAGGTCCGCAAGTGGCCCGATGTCGGCGAGCCAGCGGAGATCGACTACGCGCTGGTCTGGCAGCCGCCCGCGGGCTTTCTTGCCTCTCTGCCCAACCTTAAAGCGATCCTGTCCATCGGCGCAGGCATCGATCACCTGACACGCGACCCGCAGCTGCCCAGCCACCTACCGCTTGTGCGGATGGTCGAGCCGGGACTGACCGCCGGCATGACCGAGTTCGTGGTGATGCAGTGCCTATTCCATCACCGCCGCATGCTGGACTACCGCGACCAGCAACAGAGCAAGGTCTGGGAAGAGATTCCCGCGGTCGCCGCCTGGCAGCGCCGGATCGGCGTCATGGGCCTGGGCGAGCTTGGTACCGATGCGGTGGAGCGTCTGGTGCGCTTACGCTTCGACGTGGCCGGCTGGTCGCGCCGCCGCCGGGCGTTGGCCGGCGCCGCCTGCTTTGCCGGCAGTGAAGAGTTGCCGAGTTTTCTGGCACGCAGCGACATCCTGGTTTGCCTGCTGCCACTTACTGAGGCGACCGACAGCATTCTGAACGCCCAGCTCTTTGCCCAACTTCCGAAAGGCGCTTGCGTCATCAACGTTGGCCGCGGCGAGCACTTGGTCGAGAAGGACTTGCTTGCCGCACTGGACTCCGGACAGATCGATTCGGCGACCTTGGACGTCTTTCGGCACGAACCGCTGCCTGAGAACTCGCCTTTCTGGAGCCATCAGCGTGTCGTGGTCACGCCGCACATCGCCTCCATGACCATTCCCGCAACCGCTGCCGAAGCCATGGCCGAGGCCATCCGAACCCTGGAAACCGGCGGCACTCCGCCCGGGTTGGTCGATCTAGAGCGGGGATACTGAGACCCGAAAGAGTCTTTCAGTTGGGCAAGCTGCGATCCAGCGTCGGTAGAGCTTCGACGGCACGCAGGATCGCTTCGCTGCGGTCGTCGGTTCGGCGCAGCGGCAGATCGTACCCCGCCTCTTGCAACACCCCAGCAATCTCGGCGGCTGGAGAAAGCAAGTCTTCGCCCGACCCGCCGCGCAGGAGACGTGCCGCCTGATCACGCGCCAGCGCCGCCTCGCAATGTCCCGTCGCAGCGACGAGACCGAGCAGCCGGCACTCGTCGGGCCCCACCTGCCGGCAACAGTTCGGGTGATAGGCGATCTCGCCTTGCGCTTCCCGAACGCAGCGGTAGATCAGCCGCGACAGCGCTCCGAGCAGGCGACGCGCAGGCTCGGCCCCGAGTTGGCGAGAGAGGCCATTCCAAACCTCTTGATGCCGCGTCGGCTGCCTCGCGGTCAGCCCTTCCAGCCAAGATCGGTAGGCCCAAAGCAGCAGGCGCTCGCCCGACACTAAGTCGCAAACCCAGCCGGTCGGCGCCGCCGACACTCGAAACGACCCGTCGCGCGGCATCTGTCGTCCTTCGATCGCGTGATTCTCGATACCTCAACGCTAATCGCTTCGCAGCCCTAATTGCAAGTGATTTTCATTCTCATTAATGACTCGAAACCGTGCCCGAGATGCAGAGCACTGAAGCTAGGACTGCCGCACGAGCCCAGCGGCCGCTAGATCGCTGAGGGCCCGAGCGACATCCTCGGCAAGCTGATCAGGAGGCTCGTCGGGGAAGGCGTCGGCGAGAGCTTCGAAGATTCCGGCGCCACAGGCCGGCGCCTCAAGCAATCGCCAGATCCCACTGGTGATGGGATCCAGGTTGTAGGGTTGCTCGCCGCCGTCACGAACCAGGACGAACTGGCCGCCGACGTTGGCCAGAGCGACGACAGGATTGCGGCGGTAGCGCCCCCCTCCCTTCAAGGTCGCGGCGCGTACTTGGCGAGAATGCGCTGCAGCGTGCGGCGGTGCATCCGCAGGCGCCTGGCGGTCTCGGAAACGTTTCGGTCGCACTGCTCGTAGACCCGCTGAATATGCTCCCAGCGCACCCGATCGGCAGACATGGGATGTTCGGGCGGCGGTGGCAGGTCCCCTTCCTCCGCCAGCAAAGCCGCCACAACCTGGTCGGCATCGGCCGGCTTCGGCAGGTAGTCGGTGGCGCCGGCCTTCACTGCGGCGACGGCAGTCGCGATGTTGCCATAGCCCGTCAAGACGATCACGCGGGAGTCCGCACGCGCTTCATGCAAGGCGGCGACCACGTCGAGACCGCTTCCATCGTCCAGGCGCAGATCCACGACGGCGAAGGCCGGGGGTCGGACCCGCGCCTTCTCTTTTCCCTCGCGCACGCTGGTTGCCGCCTCTACGGCGAAACCGCGGCGTTCCATGGCCTGCGCCAGACGTTTGCACAACCTTTCGTCGTCATCGACGATCAACAGGCTGCGGTCGGCGAGCTCCGCGAGCTTCCGGTCGAGTTGCTCCGGGCTCGGGCTTGTGTTCTCGGGAAGAGCATCGAAGGTCATGGCAGGCCAAGGCTTTACAGTTAGGTCCAAGCTTCAAAATGGGCGCGTGACCAGACCGCGACAACCTCTGCTCCGCGACCACCTTGGACCGCGGGTAGATTGCCGAAGCTCAGTTTCGCGCCGGTACGCTCCAGCAGCGTTTGGGCGATGAAGACGCCGAGTCCCATGTGTTTTTCGGTCTGTCGCCCAGCACCGAAATCGCTGCTGCGTCCGCGACGGCCGGTGGAAACGTAGGGATCGCCGAGCGCCCCGAGGACCGCTTCATCGAAACCCGGGCCGTCATCGGTCAATCGCAGGATCAGCCGCGCTTCGTCCCAGGAAACCTCGGCTTCGGCCCGACTTCGGGCGAATTGCAGCGCGTTCTGGATCAGGGTACCCAGGCCATGGACCGCCTCCGGCAGACGCGGTACCAGCGGTTCGTCGCTCGCTTCCGCGACAGGCGAAAGACGAATCCGGAAATCGATCCCCTCGCGCAGAAAGGGTGCCGCCGCCGCTTCCACCAAAGCCGAAACCGGGATCCGGTTCATAGGATCGCCGAGCTCATGCGCCTCTTCGTCGGGGCGTCGGCCGAGCTCGGTCAAGATGTCGCGGCAGCGCGCCGTTTCCTCACGGAGAATCCCGACATCGCTGCGCAAGGGGCTATCAGCCGGCAAGTCCGGGGAGAGTTCGCGTTCGATCTCACGTGCCACGACAGCGATGGTTGCCAGCGGGCTGCCCAACTCATGGGCCGCTGCAGCAGCCAGGGCCCCCAAGGCACTCAGTCGTTGCTCGCGTGCAAGCGCCATCTGCGTTGCCGCGAGGGCATCGGCCATCTGCCGGGACTCCTTGGCCAACGACGAGACGTAGAGCGCCAGGAAGCAAACCGCGATCACCAGGGCGATCCAGATACCGGCACGATAGATATCAGGCAGCAGAAACCCGGTTTCCCGCCATGGCAGGGGCAGCGCCCAGAGCCCGAGCGCCGTCACGCAAGTGACGGCGATGCCCACCAGCAAGGCGGTGACCCAACCGGCCAGGGTGGCCGCAGACACCACCACCGGCGCCAGCAACAACACGACGAAAGGGTTGTTGAGACCGCCGGTGATGCCGAGCAACACCGCCAGCTGCAGCAGATCGAACGTGAGATAAAGCCCAGCTCGGCGGTCATCGAGCCAGACGGTCCCGCGATGACCGACCGAGGCGAAGAGATTCAGCAGTCCCGAGGCTGCAATCGCCAAGGCAGCCGGCATCAGCGGTACGGTGAAGTCCAAGCCAAGCTGCACCACCAGCAGAGCGATCACCTGGCCCAACACCGCGATCCAGCGGATGAACACCAGAGTGCGCAGACGAATGCGCCCGCCGGGGATGGGGGGAGGCATGGTTCCGGACGCGCCGACGGGTGCGCCCTTCCAGTCGCTCTGCGATGCGGACGACTCCGGTCGGTCGGATCTGGCCATGATGGCTAGAGATGTCGGCTCTGTGCGCGACAAAGGCAAGCCGCACTGGCCGAAAGCCCCTTTCTCGCCAAGGGGTCCCGCTACGGCGCCTTGCCGCTGACCCCCGCCTCCGCGAAGGTCGCCATACCGTTGTGGACAGCGCAGGCGGCCTTGAGCAGCGGTACCGCGAGTGCCGCTCCGGAGCCTTCCCCCAGACGCATTGCGAAATCAAGTAACGGGCGCTTGTCGAGAAGTTGCAGAAGGCGCGCGTGACCAGGCTCGGCGGAGAGGTGAGCGACCAGGCAGTGATCGAGAGCGCGGGGATCGGCCTTGTAGAGGACAGCAGCCGCAACGCAGCAGGCATAGCCGTCCAGCAGCACCGGGATGCGAGCAACGCGGCAGGCCAGGACAGCGCCTGCGATGGCCGCGAGCTCTCGCCCGCCCAATGCGGCCAGAGCAGTCAAGGGATCGGCGAGAGCGCCGGCGTTGGCGGCCAGGGCCGTCGAGACCGCCTCGATCTTCCGCCTTTCGCCCGCCGCATCGACGCCGGTGCCCGGGCCGACCCAATCCTCGGCGGCACCGCCGAAGAGGCCGCAGGCCAAGGCGGCCGCAGCCGTCGTGTTGCCGATGCCCATCTCACCGAGCGCAACCACGTCCAGCCCTTCCTCAATCGCCATCATGCCGTAGGCCATGGCGTGGGCTGTATCCTCTTCCCCCATCGCAGGCCCTTGCGTGATATCGCCGGTCGGCAGTTCCAGCGCCATCTCGTAGACACGCAAGTCGGCATCGGTATCGGCGGCCAACTGATTCACGGCGGCCAGGCCGTTGACGAAGGCGCCGACCATCTGCTGGGTCACCTCGGGGGGATAGGCCGAAACGCCTCGATCGGCCACGCCATGGCTACCAGCAAAGACGGCCACATGCGGTCGTTCGATCCGTGGGCTCGCGCGACCCTGCCAGGTTGCCAGCCAAACCGCGAGCTCCTCCAGGCGCCCCAGAGCACCCGGCGGCTTCAGAAGCTCGTTTTGCCGTGCTTCCGCCGCGCTGCCAGCCTCCAGATCGGGCCCCGGCAATCGCCTCAGCAGATCGCGGATCTCGGCGAGACTCGCAGTCGGCGTGCTGGATCGGTCGGGCATCTCTGAGATCTCTCCTCGAGCCGTTTGGGGAACGGAGTTCTGGCGCAGCTTCTAGCAGGGGTGGGGTGCAGAAACTATGGCCGGGCGACGGTTGCGGGTCGGCAGAGGGACAGTTATATCGGCCTCGCTGGACAGCGAGGCGACGTAGCCTTTTTCATCACTTTGGCGAGTCTTTCATGAGCGAAACCCGCTGGTGGTTTATCCGCCACGCGCCGGTCGACAGTGGCGGCGTGATCTACGGCCAGGACGATCTGCCGGCCGACTGTAGCGACCCCGCCCTGTTCGAGGGGCTGGCAAGCCGTTTGCCGAGCGATGCGGTCTGGATGGTGACCAACCTCCAGCGCACGCGCCAGACGGCCGAAGCGCTGCGTCAACGCCTGCCGCGGAACCTGCCCGACTACCTGATCGAACAGGACTTCGCGGAGCAGCACTTCGGAAGCTGGCAGGGACGCAGCCATGCGGAGTTGCGCGCCGAGCGCCATCCGGAATGGCATCGCTTCTGGCTGGCACCGGCAACGGAACGTCCGCCCGAGGGCGAAAGCTTCGCCGATCTCACGGCGCGCGCCGGTCGTGCTCTGCGCCGCCATAGTGAGGCACAGCAAGGCCGCGATGTGATCTGTGTCGCCCACGGCGGAACGATTCGCGCCGTCTTGTCGATCGCGCTCGACATCGAGCCGGAGCGGGCGCTTGCCTTCTCGGTCGAGAACTGCTCGCTGACGCGGATCGATTGGTTTGCGGGCTCGGCCGGCAGCCATTTGCCGGGCGATGAGGGGAGCTGGCGGGTGGTAACAGTCAACCTGCCGCCGCGGTGACGCCGCCAGCTTGTCACACTTCCGCCGGACTTCGACGAATAGGCTAAACTACAAACGATCTTCGAGTCGGCCCCGAGTCGGAGTTCTTCTGAGGGAGAATCCTATGCCCGATCTGCGCCACCCTTCGCGTCGCCGTTTCCTCGGCATGGCCAGCGCCGCCGCAACCTCCGGTGCTCTGCTGTCGCTGACCGCCACCTCCGCAGCCGCCCAGGACGGCGTAGCTCAAGAAGCGAGTCGATTGGTGGATCAGTCGGCCTTAACCGCCGAGTCACTGCTGCGCGACCCCAGCTTCAGCGAACTGACTTCTTTCGCAGGCCGGGCCAAGGCCATTCTGATCTTTCCGCAGATCCTCAAGGCAGGCTTCATTCTGGGTGCCGAAGGCGGACGAGGCGTGTTGCTCGTGCGCGGCGGCGATGGCAGTTGGAGCCCCCCAGCCTTCTACACGCTTGCGGCAGGCTCGATCGGCCTTCAGATCGGCGGCCAGGTCAGCGAGCTGGTCATGACCGTCATGAACGACGGTGCATTGGCTGCGATGATGAAGAACAAGGTGCAACTGGGCGCCGAACTCTCGGTCGCGGTCGGCCCGGTCGGCAAGGGCGCCGAGGCGGCGACCACCACGAATCTCAACAGCGACGTTATCGCCTTTTCCAAAACCGTCGGTCTGTTTGGCGGCGGCGCGCTGGAAGGCGCCGGCCTGATCCCCAACCACGCCTGGAATCGCGCCTACTACAACGCGCCTCAGTCCACTCCGGAAACCATCGTGCTGGAACGGCGCTTCTACAACATGCAGGCCGACCGCCTGCGACAGGCTCTGCCGCAGCCGCAGGGCCAAAGCTCCTAGACCGGCTCCGGAGGGCAACGCCTCGGGTCTGTCAGCTTGTGCTCCCGGCGTTAAGCGGCCGTTTCCTGTTCGGCGCTTCCGCCGGAGCCGGCTTCACGAAGCGAAGACTGCACGACCTCGGTGAGGCTTCTTTGCATCAGCGCGACGTTGTCATGAAGCTCCCCCGCCAATGCGCCGACGCCTTGCGCTTGTTCGCCCGACTGAGTCGCCTGGGCTGACACAATCGAGATTCGCTCTGATACGTTCTGCGCCGCTGCCGAGGTTTCCTGAACATTGCGGGCAATCTCACCGGTCGCCGCACGTTGCTGCTCGACGGCCCCGGCGATCGCGGTAGTCACTTCGTCGATTTGCGCGATGTTTCCCGTCACCTCACCCATCGCCTCAACGGCTTGCGCCGTCATGCTCTGAACCTCGGAAATGCGCAGGTTGATCTGTTCGGTGGAACTGGCCGTCTGGTTAGCCAACGCCTTGACCTCGCCAGCCACCACGGCGAAGCCCTTGCCGGCTTCGCCAGCGCGCGCCGCCTCGATTGTCGCATTCAAGGCGAGCAGATTGGTTTGCTCTGCAATGCCGGCGATGAGTTCAGCCACGGCCCCGATCTCGTTGACGGCTTGAGAAAGCGCTTCGAGACGATCGCGCGCCTGACCGCCGATCTCGACCGTGGTCGCGGTGGCCGTCGTCGCCTGACCGACTTGCTGGGCGATTTCCCCGATCGATGCCGTGAGCTGCTCACTGGCGCTCGCCACCGCTTGAGCCGTGGCTTGGGCCAACTCCGCGGCGGAAGAAACCGTCTGTGCTTCGCTTTGGACCGCTTCCGACGCCTGGATCATCTCCTTTGCAGAGGCCTCCATGCGTGCGCTCGTCTCGGAGGCGGTTGCGACCGAGACACCGGTTTCCCGCTCGATCGACTCGGCCATGGTCTGCAGCGCCTGGTGCCGCGCCTGCTCGGCCCGCTCCCGCTCAGTCCGACGCTCGACTCGGGCCGCCTCGGCGTCCACCGCCTCCATGCGGAAATGCTCAAGAGCTCGCGCCATGGAGCCAATCTCATCCCGCCGCAACGTATCGCCGACAGACACGTCGAGGTCGCCCTGGCTTAGCGCTTGCATGGCAGAGGTCATATGCAGCAAAGGCTTCACGGTCGCCCGCAAGACGAAGATCGCAAGGCCCACACAGAGGATCAACACCGCCACCTCTTCAACGATCCACCAAAGGAGGACACTGGCTGCCGTCTGCCGCGTCTCCTCCGTCAGAAGAGCGATATCGGCGATCATCGTGCGCTCGAGGGCACGCAAGTCGTCGATCCTGGCCGTGGAGGCCGCAAACCAGGCTTTTCCCTCTGTGACGTCCAAGACGCCGCCGAAAGGTGCATTGGCGACTTGCTGACGGAGCCGCAGAAAATCCCGCAGCCGCTCGGGATTCAGCGCCGCGTCCAGCGCCTCAACCTGCTGCGGCGTTGCAAGTTCTTGCACATCTACAATCGCCTGATCTTGCCGGCCGATCAGCTGCATCATCCGCGTGTGGACGGCCTGCACGGCCTCGCCGGCACCATAGGCGGCCGCCCCCATGGCACGCTCGATGCCGGCCGACTCCTTCAGCTGCATGAGGGCCAGTTTCGCGAGCAACTGCCGCTCGATGTATTCGTCATGAGCGACGCGCGAAATGGCGTTCACCATTTCGATCAGCGTCCCGACAGCGCGACTGTAGGCCCCAATCGCGTCCGCTCTCGCGATCGTCCCGTTATCGACCTCTCGCCGGACAAGCTGCAGGGCTTCAAGTCGCGTCTCAGCCACCTCGAGCAACTCAACGAACTCAGCAAAGTCGGCGGTTCCGGGATCCCCTGAGAAAACTGCCGTGGCATCGCGAAAAACCTGCAAGGCAGCGTCAGCCTCCCGACGTTGCTGCTCGAGCGCACCGGCCAGATCGGCGGCGCGGTCGGCGGCCATGAAGCCGCTGGTCCGTCCACGCTCTTTCTGCAGTTCATGCACCAGCCCGCCGATGCCCTCGTTGGTTCCGGTCAACTGCTGCAGATCGCCGAGCGTCTTGTAGACGCGCCAGCCATGGACAACCTCGATGGTCGATATGACCAGCAGGGCGATCAGAGGAACGGCAACGATGGCCGCAAGTTTCCCGGCAATCGGCAGATTGTTGATTGAAACAGCGGAACGGATCATGAAGAGCCTCCGGGAGACTTCCAGCATTAAGATGTTCGGAGGGCTCAGATCTGAGCCAAAAATATTGAATTCGAATTAACGGTCAGTATTTCCTGCATTAGGCTCGGCATTATTTGTCTAAGTACAAACAGATTTTCTTTTATAGTTGAACAAGCGAGCCTGAACACCCGCAAGATGCAGGGCGTCACTGTTTCGATAGAGTAGAGCAGAGCAAGCCGCGACCCGAGGTGGTACACACCCAAGAGGTCTCACTGACGCCGAAGGGAGGCCGTCGATCAGTAAGTCGCAACCAGATTGAGTCGCAGCAGAAGAAGAGCCGCAACTGTTCCCAGGTGCAGCAAGCAGGCCATACCGTAGAGCCAAAGTGCCCGATCCAGTCCCGCAAAGGCATCGCCGAGCCCTGACTGCAGAACGTCACCAGGCGCCGCTCCCGACAAAGCCCGCAACAAGGCGCGACCACTCCGCCCCTGCGGCTGAAACAGCGCCGCCAGCGCTAAGAGAACGGCAGCGAAGCGGCGCGCCGGCCATAGCAGGACACCGTCGAGCAGCAACGCTGCACGGCCAAACGGACCGTCGGGCCCATAGAGCCGCGCCAGGAGTCTCAAGGCTGCAATCGTCAAAAGGCCAGGCAGTCCAAGGAGCAGGTAGCCGAAAACCGGTCCCACGGCGCCATCCGCAAAGCGCGCGCCCAAGGCATAGATCGTGCGGCCTTCCAAGCTCGTTGGCGCCGCTGGATCGGGATCGAGACGCTGCAACGCCTGCTCCGCAAGCTGAGGGCTTCCGGCGGCCAAACCATCGCGCACCAGGGCAGCCGACTGCCACGGCCCCCGCTGACGCACAAGAGCCGCCACCAAAGGCAATTCCAGCAGGACCGCATAGGGTAGATTTCGAGTCACGAATTCAAGCGCCAAGCCAACCGCCAAAGCCGGCAGCAGCAGAACGAGCGTCACAATCCACCCGCGCACGTTACGCGCGCCCGTTCCGCGCTCCGCCCGGTCCAGGCGACGTTGCAGCTCGCGGGCAGTACGCACAAGCCGAGCCCTCGGCGCTGCCAGCAGACCGGTCAGCCAGGCTCCGCCCAGATAGCCTTCCAGCCCCATGGCGAGCAGCAGCAAAATCAGCGGATCGGCGGAGCCGAAGGCCCCCGGCAGACTCGGCATGTTACCGAGCATCGACGGCAGGGCGATTACGGTCAACTACCCGATACCGGCGGCTGTGTAATGAACCGCCTCTGCAAGACGCCGTCTGATCTAGCTCATTGGCGCATGAGCAAGATCGCTTTAAGCGGACGCGAAACTGCTTCGATCCAGTACGGTCACGCTGGAGAGGCTGTGGAGGTGCATCTAGCAGCCGTGGCGAGACTCCGGCCCTTCTCGGCACAGCCCCCCCTTGCGACGGCGGGTCGCGCTGCCTCGCACTTGCTTTGAAGGCATCTTATCTGTGTGCTGCTCTTTGGGCGTTCGAATAGACGGAGAGGCTTGTATGCCGCAGACTTGGATCGGCCGCACCGGCATGGCGCTATCAGTCGTGCTCTTACTGGCATCGATGGTCATGGCCGGCTGGTGGTACAGTTCCCAGCCTGGCGATCGCTTACAGGCGGTCGACACGGGCGGCCACGTGCCGATCGGCGGCCCCTTCGAGCTGGTCGACCACAATGGCCAAACGGTGACGGAAGCGGATTTCGCCGGGCGCTACATGCTGATCTACTTCGGCTTCACTTACTGCCCCGACGTCTGCCCAACCGCCCTCTGGGAGATGACCCAGGCCCTCGACATGTTGGAAGAGGCTGCGCCCGAGAAGGCAGACCAGGTGGTGCCGATCTTCATCACCGTGGACCCGGAGCGCGACGACATCGAGGCCATGAAAGCCTACGTCGGGCACTTCCACCCCCGCATGCTGGGGCTGACAGGCACCCCTGAGCAGATCGCCCAGGTCGCCCGCGAGTACCGCGCTTACTACCAGAGAGTCGACGACGCCTCAGCCTCCACCTACCTGATGGATCACTCCAGCTTCATCTACTTCATGAGCCCGGAGGGTCACTTCGTCAGTTCGTTCACACATCAGACCCCGCCCGAAGAGATGTTCAGCGAGCTGGAAAACCGCGTGAAGGGCTAGTCACGGTTAACGCGCGAAGATCTGATCCGGGTCCTGGAACGCCTTGAACTCCAGCGCATTGCCGCTGGGATCGAGGAAGAACATGGTGGCCTGCTCGCCGGTCTCGCCCTTGAAGCGAACATGCGGCTCGACAATGAAGTCGGTCCCGACGGCCTTAAGGCGTTCGGCGAGGGTTTGCCAAGCGTCCCAGGCCAGGATTGCGCCGAAGTGGCGCACGGGAACCTGATCGCCATCGACCTCGTTGGTCTGAGCTCGAGCCACTTCATCGGGCTTCAAGTGAGCCGAGATCTGATGGCCGAAGAAGTCGAAGTCGATCCAGCGTTCAGCCTCTCGTCCCACCGTGCACCCCAGCAGCTCGACGTAGAAACGCCGCGTCGCCTCCAGGTCGGCGACTGGAAAAGCCAGATGGAAGGGCGGCATCTGATTGACGGTTGCTGGCGCGGCAACGGCAGCGTCGGGCATGGATCGACATCTCCTGAGTTTACGAAGCGGGCGTGAGCCGAAACATAGGCCCGTCGCTGTCGAAGAACCAGAGCGGAGGGACACCTGCGCCCAGCCCCTCACCGGTCCGCAACCGGCTGAGTTTGCTGAACAACAGCTTGCCTTAGAAGACGATCTAGACGTCGGCCAAGCGCCAGCCGCTTTCGCGGTCGAAGAGGTGCAGCGACTCTTCGGCAGCCCGCAGCGGTAGGCGGTCGCCCTCGGCAACACGAGCGACACCCGGCAGGCGCAGCGTGAGAATATCCTTCGGCGCTCCGTCAGCTTGGCCGTCGGCCGGCACCAGATGACCATGCGCCAGAAGATCGGCGCCAAGGGTTTCCACCAAGCGGACCTGTAGATGCATCTCCGCATCTTCCCCGGCGACCAGTTGCAGGTGCTCCGGCCGCACGCCGACCGTCACCGGCTGCCCAGCCAGATTGCCGAGGTTGAGGCTGCCGGACCGCAGCGGCATGCCCTGTTCCAGCCGCAGCTCCCTGCCCCCCTCTCCGACCTGGCCAGCCAGAAAGTTCATCGCCGGCGAGCCGATGAAACCCGCGACGAAGCGACTCGCCGGCCGGTCGTAGATCGCCATCGGCGTATCGATCTGCTCCGCCACGCCGGCATTCATCACGATCAGCCGGTCGGCCAGCGTCATGGCCTCCACCTGATCGTGAGTGACGTAGAGAGATGTGGTCCCGAGGCTCCGCTGAAGCTGTTTGATTTCCAGCCGCATCTGCACGCGCAACTTGGCGTCCAGATTGGACAGCGGCTCGTCGAACAGAAAGGTGCCGGGGTCGCGCACGATCGCGCGCCCCATCGCTACGCGCTGCCGTTGGCCGCCCGAGAGTTGACGGGGCTTACGCTGCAAGAGGTGCGCCAGCTCCAGCATCGTGGCGGCGCGCTGCACCCGCTCCTCGATCTCCGGCTTGTCCAGCTTCGCGATCTTCAGGCCGTAAGCCATGTTGTCGTAGACGCTCATGTGCGGGTAGAGCGCGTAGTTCTGGAACACCATGGCGATGTTGCGATCCTTGGGCTCCAGTTGGTTGACCACCTGCCCGCCGATGGAGATCTCGCCTTCGCTGATCACCTCCAGTCCGGCCACCATGCGCAGCAGAGTGGACTTGCCGCAGCCCGAGGGCCCGACGATGACAATGAACTCGCCGTCGGCGATCTGCATGTCGATCCCATGGATCACCTGCGTGCCGCCGTAGCGCTTCTTGACCTGGGAAAAGCCGATCTCGGCCATCTGCGAAAAATCCCCCGACTGAGTCTTTGACTCGCCCTACTTCTCGGTCTCCACCAGGCCTTTGACAAAGAGCCGCTGCATCGCGACGACCACGAAGACCGGCGGTATCATCGCGAGCATGGTGGTCGCCATAATCAACGGCCATTGCGGCTCGGCGTCGGCCACGGTGACCATGCGCTGGATACCCATGACGATGGTGTAGAAAGACTCGTCCGTCGTGATCAGTAACGGCCAGAGATACTGGTTCCAGCCGTAGATGAAGAGAATGACGAAGAGCGCAGCGATATTGGTGCGGCTGAGCGGCAGCAGCACATCCTTGAAGAAGCGCAGCGGACCGGCGCCGTCGATGCGCGCGGCCTCGACCAGCTCGTCCGGCACGGTCAGGAAGAACTGCCGGAACAGGAAGGTTGCGGTGGCCGAGGCGATCAGCGGAACAGACAGGCCGGCGTAAGAGTTCAGCAGGCCGAGGTCGGCCACCACCTCGAAGGTCGGCAGGATCCGCACCTCGACCGGCAGCATCAAGGTGACGAAGATGGTCCAGAAGCAAAGCATGCGGAAGGGAAAGCGGAAGTAGACGATGGCATAGGCACTTAACAGCGAGATCGCGATCTTGCCGATCGCGATCGCCAGCGCCATCACCAGGCTGTTCCACATCATCAGACTGACCGGTACGGCACCGGAGGCCTCGTGCCCGCTCCCAAGCGCTTTGGCGTAGTTCTCGAACAGGTAGCCACCCGGCAGCAACGGCGTGACGCCGCTGGCCAGGTCCGACGCCTGGTGGGTGGAAGCGACGAAAGCGATCCAAATGGGAAAGGCGACGATCAGAACGCCCAAGAGCAACACGCCGTGGGACAGCCAGACCAGCCAAGGGCGATTTTCGATCATGGCGTTTTCTTTCCCCGACCGCCTAGTACTGCACACGCCGCTCGACATAGCGGAACTGGACCACCGTCAGCGCGATCACGATGAACATCAGCACGACCGACTGCGCCGCCGAACTGCCCAGGTTGAGACCGATGAAGCCGTCGCTGAAGACCTTGTAGACCAGAATCGTTGTCGCCTGGCCCGGCCCGCCGCTGGTCGTGGCGTGGATCACGCCGAAGGTGTCGAAGAAGGCGTAGACCACGTTGACCACCAACAGGAAGAAGGTGGTCGGACTCAGGAGCGGAAAGATAATCGTCCAGAAGCGCCGGCCTGGGCCGGCACCGTCGATCGCCGCCGCTTCGATCAGCGACTTCGGAATGGCCTGTAATCCCGCCAGGAAAAATAGAAAATTGTAAGAAATCTGCTTCCAGGCCGAGGCGATGATCACCAGCGTCATCGCATCGCCGCCGTCGAGCGCATGGTTCCAGTCGTAACCGACGAGCGACAGACCATAGCTCAGGATGCCGATGGTGGGATTGAAGATGAACCACCAAAGCACGCCCGCCACAGCCGGGGCGACAGCGTAGGGCCAGATCAGAAGTGTCTTATAGCTGGTCGCGCCCTTGATGACGCGGTCGGCCATGATCGCCAACAGCAGCGCCAGTCCCATGGACAGCGCGGTCACGGCGATACTGAAGACGATCGTGACCTGGAAGCTGTCGAGGTAAAGCGGGTCGCGGAATAGCCGCGCGAAGTTCTCCAAACCGACGAAGGTGGTGCGCAGTCCGAAGGGATCTTGGCGCAGCACCGACTGATACAGGGCCTGGCTGGCGGGCCAGATGAAGAAAATCAGCGTAATCGCCAGCTGCGGCAGCAACAGAAGATACGGCAGCCAAGCGTGGCGGAAGACGACGCGCTTTTCCATAGGGGACGATGACAGACCTGAAAGCGGAAAAGGACCGAAAAAACAGCGATGGGCCGTCCGCCGGAACTTCCCGGCGGACGGCCTGCATTATCTGACTCTAAAGCGTTTTAGCTGTTGTCCGCTTCGAACTGGCGAAGCAGATCGTTTCCGCGCTCGACGGCGGTGTCCAGACCTTCCTGAGCCGTGACCTCGCCCGCCCAGATGCGCTCCAACTCCTCATTGATGATGTCGCGGATCTGGACGAAGCTGCCAAGACGCAGGCCTTTGGAATCCTGCGTCGGCTCGTTCAGCGTCATCTGCTGAATCGAGGTGTCGGTTCCCGGGTTGGCAGTATAGAAACCCTGCTCCTGGCTCAGCTCCCAAGCCGAGTTGGTGATCGGCAGATAGCCGGTGTCCTGGTGCCACTGCGCCTGTACCTCGGGCTCCGCCAGGTAGTTGAAGAAGGCGGCGACCGCTTCGTACTCCGCGGCCTCGTGGCCCTGCAGGACCCAAAGGGTAGCACCGCCGATGATGGTATTCTGCGGCGCGCCCTGGGCATCCGGCCAGTACGGAAGCTTGGCGACGCCGAACTCGAACTCCGCATTGGCCGTCACGCCAGCGTAGGCGGCCGAGCTGTTCATGTACATGGCGCACTCGCGCGTATAGAACAGCGGCGCGCTGTCGGACCGGCGGCCGCCGTACTTGAAGACGCCGTCCTCGGCCCAGGCCTGCAGCGCACCGATGTGGGCCACGTGCAGATCGCTGTTGAAGGCCAGTTCGGTGTTCAGACCCTCGAAACCGTTCGACTGGCTGGCGAAAGGCACGTTGTGCCAGGCGCTGAAGTTCTCGAGCTGCACCCAGGACTGCCAGCCGGTGGTGAAGCCGCAGGTCGCGGCACCGGAGGAGATGATGGTGCGCGCGGCCTCCTCAAGCTCCGGCCAGGTGGTCGGCGGGCTCTCGGGATCGAAACCGGCGGCCTCGAAGACCTCCTTGTTGTAGTACATCACCGGGGTGGAGCTGTTGAAGGGCATCGACAGCATGTTGCCGTCCGGTGTGGTGTAGTAGCCCACGACCGACGGCAGATAGTCGTCGGGATTCCAGTCGGCGCCGGCATCGGCCATCAGCTCATAGACGGGGTAGATGGCGCCTTCCGCGGCCATCATGGTCGCCGTGCCGACCTCGAAAACCTGCACGATGTGCGGCTGTTCGCCGGCCCGGAAAGCGGCGATCGCGGCCGTCATGGTCTCCGTGTAGTTGCCCCGATAGACCGGTGTCACCTTGAAATCGGACTGGCTCGCATTGAAGCCTTCGGCGATGGCATTGGTCTTCTCGCCCAAGGCGCCGCCCATGGCATGCCACCACTGCACCTCGGTCTGCGCCTGCGCCGCACCGGCGCCAGTCAGCAGCGCGACGGCAGCAGCACCCGCCAGCAGTTTGGAGTGATGCGACATAATTGTGAAACCTCCCAGTGGATCGTTGTGCGGAACGCACGAAGATACCCCGCTGCCTCCCTGTGGCCGCGCGGTTGCGCGGGCTTGTAGCCAGCCACCGCGTCTCGAAGATTTCAGAAATATTACGGTTATGTGACGATGGATACAACCATCCACAGCGCGAACAGTAGCGTCGAAGATTCCGCTTATTTCCCGCTGCAACGCAGCGCGCAAAAACCGGATAGCGACCGCCAACGCACGCGCCCACTGTAAGGACGAACGAGCTAGACTGGAGCGCGAACGATGGATCAGCAGGTCATGACCCCAACGGACAGATTCGAAGCGGAGTTTTCCGCAGCGACAAGCGGGCGCAAGGCCGAAGGACAGACCATGCGCCGCGCCAAGCTAACCCCGGCCCAGCTGCAGGCAGTCGAGCGTGTCTGTCACCTGATCGACGCGGAAAGCGACGGCGACGGGTCGCGCCAAACCCTGGCGAGCCTGGCAGAGGCCGTGAACCTCAGTCCCTGGCATCTGCAACGCCTGTTCAAGAAAGCCCTTGGCGTCAGCCCGCGGGACTACGCCGCCGCCCGCCGGGCGGACCGTTTCCGTGCCGAGCTGCGCGATCACGGCCGGGTGGCCGAAGCCACCTACGGCGCCGGCTACGGCTCGTCCAGCCGGGTCTACGAGAACGCCGACCGGACACTGGGCATGACTCCGGCGACCTATGCCAAGGGCGGTGCGGGCGCGCGCATCATCTACTCCCTTGCGGATTCGCCGCTCGGCCGCTTGTTGGCTGCCGCAACCGACAAGGGCCTCTGTTTTCTGGCGCTCGGCGACGGCGACGCTGCCCTGGAGGCGGAGTTGCGGGCCGAGTTCCCGGCCGCCGTATCGATCGAGCGCGACGATCCGGCGATCCAGGACTCCCTGGAGGTACTGATGGCCTACCTGGCCGGCAAGACACCGCACCTGGATTTGCCGCTCGACGTCCGGGCCACCGCCTTCCAGCGGCAGGTCTGGAACGAGTTGATTGCCATCCCCTACGGCGAGACCCGCACCTACCGCGAGATTGCGGAGATGCTGGATCGTCCGAACGCCTGGCGCGCGGTCGGGCGGGCTTGCGCCACCAACCCGGTGAGCCTCGTGATTCCCTGCCATCGCGCCCTGCGCGAGGACGGCGGGCTCGGGGGATATCGCTGGGGTCTGACCCGCAAGGCCGAGCTGCTGACCCACGAAGCCCAAGGCGAAGAACTCTAGAAACCTTCGTCCAACAGGCAGCCCTCGAACCGCTAAACTGGAACTGGCCGCTTTATCGTGGGATGGAAGCAGGGTCGTTACCCGTCACGCTTCCATTTCACGAACAAAGCAGGACAAGGAGCAGCCGTTCCATGCGACCCGTAGTTATCGGCGGCTTGGTTGCCGCCGCCATCATCGCCGCCTTCGTCATCGGCCTGCTGATCGCCGAAGAAGACAAGGGGCCGCTCGAACGCGCCGGGGAGCGTATCGACGAAGCCGTCGAAGACGCGGGCGAAGGGCTGGAAAGGGGCATGGAAGAGCTACAACGCCAGTAGCGAACCCCAGGCAGCCTTTGCCTGGCGGTCGCCTTTCTCAACCAATATGCGGCAGCAGGCCCAGTACGCCAATCAGGATCAGGTAACCACCGATCACATAATGGAGGATGCGGGGGAAGAGCAGCACGGCGATACCCGCCGCCAACGCGATCAGAGGCTGCAAGATCTGCATGGAGATATACATGCGCGTTCGGGTCCTTTCAGTGCGACGCGGAAGAGCGAATCCGCCGACAAGGTCATGACTGCCGTCGCGAGTCGTCTGCAAGCCGTCGATTTGGCCGGCGTCGACTGGGCAGCAGTAGAAGACGACCTGAACACCTGGGGTGCGGCGCGACTGCCGGGTCTGCTCGATCCCGCGGTCTGTGCCGAAACAGCTGCGTTCTACGAGCGGCCGGAGCTGTTCCGCAGCCGCGTCGTGATGCGACGGCATGGCTTCGGCGAAGGCGAATACCAGTACTTCGCCTACCCTCTGCCGCCGCTGGTCGCCGAACTGCGGACGACCGCCTATCCGCCGCTGGCGCGGATCGCCAACCGTTGGCGCGCCAGGTTCGGCGAGCCGGCTGTCCCCGACAGGCTGGACAGCTATCTGGCCGATTGCCATGCGATCGGCCAAACGCGCCCCACACCGCTGCTGCTGAAGTACGAGGCCGGCGACTACAACCGCCTCCACCAGGATCTCTACGGCGCCCTGCATTTTCCGCTGCAGATGGCGGTGCTGCTCAGCCGGCCCGGCCCCGAATCAGAGGGTGGCGACTTCGAGGGCGGCGCCTTCGTCCTCACCGAACAGCGGCCTCGCAGCCAGTCCCGCGCAGAAGTGGTGCCGCTGGCCCAGGGCGATGCCGTGATCTTCCCGGTCCGCGACCGCCCGGCCGAAGGCCAGCGCGGCCCCTATCGCCTGATCCTGCGCCACGGCGTCAGCCGCCTGACCCGGGGCAAACGCCTGACCCTAGGTGTGATCTTCCACGACGCGGCCTAGAAAAAGACGGCTTAGAAGAGCCTCATTAGCCGGTCGCTTCGCGCCGTTCGGCGACGGTCTTGGGCAGCAGCAGCCAGTAGCGGCCGCGTTCGGCCATGCGGCCGGCTTCGTCGAGGGCGGCTTCACCGGTGCCCCAGTAGAAATCACCGCGCACGGCGCCGACGATGGCACTGCCGGTGTCCTGCGCGACCATCAGGCGGCGCAGGGGCGTATCGTCCGGACCCGGGCGGGTGGTGTCCAGCCAGATGGGCGCGCCCAGCGGCAGCAGCCTGGGGTCGACGGCCAACGACCGCTCGGGCGTCAGCGGAACGCCCATCGCCCCGATCGGTCCCTCGCCCTCGATCCGACGGAAGAAGATGTAGCGCGGGTTCTCGCGCATGATCTCCGTCGCCTCCTCGGGATTGGCCTTCAGCCAGGCGCGCAGGTCCTGCATCGAGGCCTTGCCCGGCTCGACCAAGTCGCGATCCAGCATCACCCGGCCAATACCGACAAACGGCAACCCGTTGGAGCCGGCAAAGCCGATGCGCTGGGTCTCCCCGTTTGGCAGGCTGACGCGGCCGGAGCCCTGGATCTGCAGGATATGGAGGTCGACTGGGTCGTTGGCCCAGAGCAGAACCTCTGCCGTGCCGTCCAGAATGCCCGTCTCGATCGCGGCGCGGTCGTGGTACGGCACCAGGCGCGCACCCTCGACCCGCCCCACCAGGCGTTCCGCCGGGAGGTCAGCGCGAAAATCCTGCAGGCGCACCGTCACCAGGTCGTCGGGCAAGGCCAGGATCGGATAGGCATAGTCGCCGCCAGGGCGCTCGCTGGCCTCCAGTTCCGCCTCGTAGTAGCCGGTGAAAAGCCCTTCGGCCGGCGTATCATCGCCCGGCTCGATGACAGCGAAAGGTCGGAACCAGTCCTCGAAAAAGGCCGGCGCGTAGTCCACATCGACCAGCGCCAGAGCCTCGCAAGGCCCGCGCCAGTCGGCCACCGTGCCGGCCAGTCCGTCCGGTCCAACGGGCCGGGTCTCCTCGCGACTCAGCAAACGGTCGCAGGACCGGCGCAGGGCCGGCAGAGCCTCGCCGTGCGCATCCTCGGACCAGCCGGGAAGATCGGCGAAGCCGACGGGTTCGAACAGAATCTGCGGCGCCCCGGGCGGCACCTCGCTGGGCGCTTCGACAGGAGGCTCGCCGGGCGCCTCGGCCCGTTCCTCCTCCGGCTCTTCACCGCAACCGCTCAAGATCAACGCGAGCGCCAGACTGCCGAGCAGCAGGGCGATCGAACGGGTGAGCGGCATGGAGGGATCGGTCCTCGTGGAGAAGCCTGGCGGCAGTCCGAGGCGAAGGGCGCGGACTAGTTGGGCGCGGCTGTCGCTACCAGATTCCAGTTGGGATCGCGGCTGCGCGTATTGCGCGCGAAAGTCCAGATGTCGGTAATGGTCTCGACCTCGCTGGGATCGCCATCGACGATCCGGCCTTCCTCGTCATAGGTCACGTTGACCTGCTCCGAAACGAACTTAACGGTCACGAAGGCGGTCTTGCCGCGAAGATCGGCATCGATGATGTCGGACGACTTGATGCCTACCAGGGTGGTCTCAAGGCGCTCGCCCGCCTGTTGGCGCTGCTCTACGGCCCCGGCGAAGTCGCCGTAGACGTCATCGGCCAGCAAGGGCCGAAGAGTCTGGATATCGCCTTGCGCAAAGGCGCCCACCACCATCTCGAAGGCCGCACGGCCACCCTCGAGAAAACCGTCCGGGTCGAACTCGCGGTCGGCCAGTTTGATCTGCGTGAGACCTGCCCCCCCGGGACGGTCGGCGAAATCGGCCGGGACCTCGTCGCGCCCAGCGTCACCACGCGCGGCCTCCGGCCGGCTGTCCGGTAAGTGGACAACCTTATCCTCGTCGCCCTCCTGCCCAGCCCGCGCTTGCTCTTCCTGCTGGCGGCGGCGCAGCTGTTCCTGGTGGAAGGGATCGTACTCACGCCCGCCCTGGTGCCCGGTACGCTTACCGAGCACGCTGCGCAAGCGCAGCACCAGAAAAGCGGCGATTGCGCCGAGGATGATGATATCGAGGAGACCAGTGCCCATAAGGCTCGCCAGTGCGTCTCTTGAGGTCGGATACGGTTGACAGCGTGCTTGTTGCGGGCGGAGCGATTAGGATCCGCCACGGACCGACACCTCGCTTTTTCAAGCAGCGTCCGCATCGCACGGCGAAACGGAGGCCTTGCCCGGCAACGGCCTCGCTCCCACTACATAGGAGAGCCTCAAGGAAAGGGCAAGAATTGGGTCTGCTTCTGCTGGCGGCCTTCATCGCCGTCCCACTCGTCGAAATCGCCGTTTTCATCCAAATCGGCGGCCTGATTGGTCTATGGCCTACGTTGGCGGTTGTGGTCGCCACCGCTGTGGCTGGCACCTGGCTACTACGCCTGCAAGGCATTGCAACTCTGAACCGGGCCCGCCAGCAGATGGACCGCGGCGCCATGCCGGCACGCGAGCTGTTCGACGGCCTCTGCCTGGTTTTCGCTGGCGCGCTGCTGCTCACCCCCGGCTTCGTCACGGATGCGGTGGGCCTGCTGCTCTTCGTGCCGGCGGTGCGCGATGCCTTGCGCCGAGCCGCCGCCAGCCGGCTGGAGACACAGGCTGCAGCCCGAGTCTACGTCAACCCGGGCTTCGGCCGAGGCGGGTCGCAAGAGTCGCCGCGGCCCACAGGGCAGCCCGACCCAAACCGCGACGCCGGCGCCGATCCGCCGCCGCATCCGGGCCAGGGGTGGGGACGCCGCTCTGGCAGCACGACCATCGACGGTGACTTTCGCGAGGTAACCGACGGTCAGCCGGACCAACCGCCTGGATCTGACGACACGCCGGACGACCGGAGCGGCAAAGGGCCGGCCAAGCCCCCGAGCGGGGAGACGGGATCCTGACCTTGGCGCGGATGGGCCGCTTGTTCCCGTGACGCCATCGTGTTAGCTCCGCTACCCAAATCCGCCCCCCGGCCTTAACCTTATCCGACCTGCGGGCACCGCTTACGGTCGCCCCCTATCACGCAAGAAAGACCTTAGATCATGAGCGACAGCGAGACCGGACCGCAGCCGACACAGCAACCCGATCCTCAGGCCGGCGGTATCCAGGACAGCCTGCTGACCGTGCATACCCAGTACGTGCGCGACCTCTCCTTCGAGAATCCCAACGCGCCCCAGATCTATGCCCAGATGAAGACCAGTCCGAAGGTCGATCTGCGGATCGAAATGCCAATGCGCGCGGTACAGGAAAGACTTTACGAACTGGGTCTGAAACTGACTCTCAATGCCACCCTGGAGTCCCAGACCTGTTTCCTGATCGAACTGGACTACGCCGGGCTCATGACGGTGGGCAGCCATGTTCCGCAGGAAGAGATCGAGGCTGTGCTGGCGATCGACGGCGCCCGCCTGCTGTTCCCCTTCGCGCGCCGCGTGATCTCCGACGTCGTCCGCGATGGCGGCTTCCCGCCGGTGATGATCGGGGGCCTCGACTTCGCCAAGCTCTACCAGCAGCGCCGGGGCCAGCAGACGACGGATGCGACGCAGCCGAGCGCCGCTCCCCCTGCGGACGGCCAGGCCACCGTCTGAAAAGCCACTGTCTATAAGGCCGGCGTTTAACGAGAGGCCGGAGACGCGGACCGTTGCCGTGCTATCTCCGCCATCAGAGGCCGGCCGGCGGTCGTGAAAACCTCTTCTGCAGCTTGGTAGGCAGCTAAGGCCTCGCCGGAGCGGCCAAGCAGTATGAGCACCTCTCCGCGGTGCAGCTCCACATGGCCCAGAAGATCCGGGCGCGGCGCCCGTGCTTGGCGCAGGCGGCGACCGGCCCGGTCATAGAGTGCCAGGGCAGCCTCCGCAGCACCCGGCGCGTCATCCAGTTCGGCCACGGCACGCTGGGCATCGGCCAGCATTGCCTCGGCTTCCGCGCGACGCAGCGAATCGGCTGACGCCGGTAGGCGAGCTAAATCAGCTTCGCGTTCCACAATCAGCCGTTCCAGAGCTGCCGGATCTGGACTTGCGGTATCTACGCCCGACGCAGTTCGCTCGGGTGCGCGTGCGATCAACAGTCCCAAGCCAATCATCGCAAAAAGGCCGAGCACCGCAAGCCGACGCAGCCAGATCAGGAATCGCTGCCGCATTCAAAAGAAGTGGTCGCTGCGTCGGCCTCTGGCCAGCCACAGCGGCGTTTTCTGAAAGCTTACTGCCATTCCTCTTGCACCCCGAACCACTTCAGAGCTTAGAAGCGGCAAAGTGCTTGGCAGCGCAAGGCTATGCAGGCTCGGGAAGAGATGCCCTTCATGAGGGCGCTTCGAACTGCTCCACGTCGACCTCGCCGTTGGGATCGGCTTCGACGCGCTCCGCGACCAATTCGAAGGTTCGGGCGTTCTGATCCATTTCAGCCTTGAGCTGAGAATTCTGCTCTCCGACGTTGCGGAAAAACTCGGCTGCACCACGCATCAGATGCGCAGCGAGTTGTGCGTGAGTGGCCATACGCCACCTCCCGTGAAAGACAAGCCAAATCGTGTTGGAAGAGAAATGACGCTAGCATGCGCCGAGCGATGACGTAACCCCTGCTGCGGCTCTCTACATCAAAGCCTGCGGCAGAGCGCTGACACCGAAGATGTGACGGTGACCAACGAGAAACACGGCATAGAGCAGGAGGCCAAGGAGGGGCCGCCACCAACCGAGGCCGGCCCAGTCCATCTCCGTTCGACGAGACAGCAAGGCCACGAAGGGAACCGCGGAGCTGCGCAGCTTGATCGGCCCCCAGTCCGCACCCAGCGTGGCTTCGCGGCGCACGTCAATGTGCTGCATGCCGCCAAGCGCCAAGACCAGGAAGCCGCCCATGAAAATGACATTGGCGGCATCGCCGTTGACGAGCAGGTGGCTGGCCGCCCAGATCGCAACGCCCCATAGCGCCGGATGACGCGTCACCCGCAAAATCCCGGGCAATGGGACCTGTGGCGTGTCAAGCAGCGCCTCACCGCCGATCGCCGTCGGGCTGCGGGTGGTTAAACCGCAGACGACCAAGACAAAAGAGATCGGCATCGCGATCAAGGCGATCCAGCGCAATGCCGGCACTTCGGGCCAGATCGCAACGTAGGGCGCTGCGCCGTAAGCGAACAGCATCCAGATCAGGCTGCCCGCCGCCACCAGACTGTAGCCCCCGCGAAACCCTCCGGGGCCGAGCCGTTCCGTAATCCAACCGCGCACCGGGAGACTGGACAGGAAGAAATGCCCGCCAACGAAGACGACCGTTGCGGCAAGCAGTGCGTTGATCCCTTCAAGCATGGCGCGCAGTCTACTTGCGCGATGGGAATCCCGTCTAGAGTGTGCGCCACAACGATCACGAGCTCTGCTACGAACCGCCAACCTCGGCATGACAGCTAGCCGACACCGTGATACCACCGGCAACATGAGTGAGAATCAGGACAAACTCGACCCTGTGGCGAAGACCTTGATCGCGCTTGTCGATGAGCGGGGGCCGGGCAAGTCGATCTGTCCGAGCGAGGTCGCACGCGCCTTCGCAGAGTCGCGCCGCAAGAAAAACGATCCCAGCGACCTCTGGCGCCGCTATCTGCCAGCGGTGCGACAGCAGGCACTGCACTTGGCACGCGTCGGACGCATCGACATCCTGCGCCGCGGCGCCCGCCAGGATCCGCACAAGCCGATCAAAGGAGTCATTCGCCTGACGTTACCTGGCTGGGCGCCCGAAGCGCCGCCAAAGACGAATGGCGAAGACACAGCCGCCGCGGAGGAGGACGGTTTCTGAGCCCGCTGCTCTTACCGCTGCACAGGGAGCGAAGCAATCCAGGCGGCAGACTCGGGTGTCTCGATTTTCTCGGCCGAACCCTTGCAGGCGAGAAGTTACTGGACAGCTCCGGGCCGCTCGCCGGCGGCTTGACACGAACACTGCCCGCAGGGGGGCGCGTGCTGCTTTTCCTGCCCAATACACTGGGCTGGGCTAGAGCCCTTCTCGCGGTGCTGGCGGCCGGACTTCAGCCGGTTCTGGTCGATCCACGTCAGTCGCTCGACGACTTGAGAACCAACCTTGTGGCGAGCGACCCAGCCCTGATTGTTACATTGGACATCGGCACAGTACTGGACAAGCTGCTGCGCTTGTTGCCGCTCTTTCCGCACGCAGAAGTGCGGATCGCCCGCTTCGCTGCAGAGCTGCCCTTTCCGCGCAACCTGCTGTTCCCGCTTCTGCGCGGTGGCGGGCTGGCGAACTTGCCTGATGATCCACGTTTCAAACGGATCGAAACCCTAGAGGCCACCCCCCCGGGGTCGAGCGACGCGTGGCAGGGCCCCCTCATCATGCCGCAGGGAGAGGTCACCCAAAGCGATCTCGCGGCAGACATTGCACTTCTGAGAGCGCAAGCAACCAAGGAAGACCGCTGGCTGCTGACCGCGCCCCTAGCCAGCCAGGCCGGTTTGACAGCGCTCTTCGCAGCTTTGGAGGCCAGTTCGACGCTTTTGCTAAGTCCGCGATTGGATCGGCGCAGCCTGGATAAGCTGGAGCGCCAGGGGCGTGTCACCCGGCGGATCGCGTAAACGCTGTCAGCAACGTGCAGACCCGGTAGGGCAGGCCGAGCGCGAACTGGGCCTGCCATGCCGTTCGACGAAGACCGAGGCGTCGGGGTCAGCCGCGCCAAGACGTGACGGACCCCGACCCGCTGCCTCTATGCCGCCGTCAAGCGCCTCATAAAGTTGTCGACTTCACTGCGCAGTTTCTCATTCTGGCCGCTTAACTCATCGACCGCAGACAGTACCTGGCTGGCCGCGCGGCTGGTTTCGTCTGCGCCCTCGTTGACGCCGGACAGCGTGTGAGTCACTTCGGCCGTACCGCTCGCGGCTTCCTGCACATTGCGAGCAATCTCCCCGGTGGCCGCCGTCTGCTGCTCAACCGCAGCCGAGATTGAACCGGCAATGCCAGAGAGTTCCTCCACCGCTTTTGCGATTCCTTCGATGGCTTCAACCGCGCCGCCGGTTGCACCCTGGATCTCGCCGACCTGTTGCGCGATCTCGTCGGTCGCCTTGGCGGTCTCGGTCGCCAACGCCTTCACCTCGCTGGCCACAACGGCGAAGCCCTTGCCGGCCTCGCCTGCGCGTGCCGCCTCGATAGTAGCGTTGAGCGCCAGCAGGTTCGTCTGCTCGGCAATGTCCGAGATCAGACTGACCACCTCACCGATCTTTTCGGCGGATGCTGCCAACTGCTTCACCGTGTTTTGCGTTACGCTGGCTTGATCGACTGCGTGCTTGGACATGACGGCCGACTGTTCAACCTGCCTGGCGATCTCCTGGATCGAGCCGCTCAGTTCTTCCGAAGCCGAGGCCACGGTCTGTACGTTGGCGGAAGCCTGCGTCGACGCGCTGGACGCCGAGGTGGCCTGTACCCGCGTCTCTTCGGCGATGGAGGACATGGACTGCGCAGTCGTGCTCATCTCTCCGGTGGCTCCAGAGACACTTTGCAACACTTCCGAAACGGCGGCATCCAAGTCGGTGGCGAGCTCCTCCATAAGCTGCGTGCGAGCACGCTCAAGTTTCTCGGCCTGCTCGGCATCCCGGCGTTCGGCCTCAATCATCGCATCCCTAAAGAACTGCACCGCCTTGGCCATCGCACCGACTTCGTCCTTTTGACTGGCCGCCGGAACCTCAATCGTCTTGTCGCCCTCGGCGAGACGCCCCATTGCCGCAGTCATGGCACCGATCGGGCGTGTCACTGTTGAGATCACCACAAAGATCAGACCGGCCGAAAGCAGAATGGACAGAGTCAGCATCACCGCGATCATTATGACGGCAGTCAAAACGGACCGGTCGGCCGCTTCGTCGGCACTGTCGTTCAGCGCATCGGCAACTTCAGTCACGTCATTCAAGGCCGCAGCTACCTGATCGGCGTTGCCCTCCAGCAGCTCGACAAGCGCTTTCATCTCCTGCTCGGCCTGCAGCATGTCGCGATGGGTATCAAAAAGGGCTTCATCGTCGTTGGCGCGAGCAATCCAAGTCGTGAAGAGGTGTCGTATGTTCTGTGTATCAACCCGATCTTCCTCGGTCTCGGCCAGACGCTCCAGAACCTCCTTGTGAGGTTCGGTCTCTTCGTAGAGCTCCATGAAAGTCTGTTGAATTGCCGCTAGGCGAGAGGGATCCTCTTCCGCCAAGTACTCTCCGCCGGTATCCTGCATCTCCAGAATCAGACGCTGTAGTTTCAAAGCGGCCTCCACGACAGGGTAATCCTCCTCGAAGAGACGACCCAAGATATCGTTGAGTTGCGCCATAGAACCGCCGTTCTCCAGCAAAGCGTCGCCTTCCTGTTCGGCGCGAGCCATCTCCGCCTCGTTCTCCTGAGCGAACTCCTCCAAGGCCAAGACAAGCTCACCGCCGGCCTGATCGAATTCCTCGATCAGCTGCTTGGCCTTGATCTCCTCCTCCAACATGGTTCGGTGCGCCGCGATCATCTGGCGTGAGTGCTCGACGAATTCCGCATGTTTTGTCTTCGCAAGCGCCAACTCGTCGTGCAAACTGGGGTCGTCGACAAGGTCGTAGAGTTCGCGACCTGTCTCTTCGAAACTCAGCGCCAGCATCTCAAACTCTTCGGCCAAAATCGGGGCACTGGACAGGTCTTCGTCGGCGGATATCTCTTCGGCAACCTTGTTGGCCTCCCAGATGTTCGCAATCAGGTCATCTGATGTCTCTACGGTTGGCGCCGTGACATCCGTCAGTTTATTGAGAGTCCCATTGATTTCCTTGAGGAAATACAAACCCACGAGGCCGGTGAAAACCCCCATAACGGCAATCGTCGAGAAACCGGAGATCAGGCGCGTCGACACCTTCATGTCTGTCAGCCAACTGCTAGATCGCGCAGGTTGCCCCTGACGGAGAGGTTTAGAGGCACTTAGATCATGTTCTTGTTGCATCATGAACTGGGTCCTTCCTTGTTGACAGTTTGGGAGCCACGGTTTTATGCGCAGGGAAGTCGGTGGCATGAACCGCTCCGGGTCGCGCGCGTCCTATCTGGACATAGCTGTCACTGAAAATCGGATTGCGCAGGGAAACTGATAGCGACTGTCGACTAAGCCTGCTTCACACCCTTTAGAAAGCCATCGACTTCGTTGCGCAGGCCACCGGTTTGTCGGCTGAGCTCCTCCACGGCGGAGAGCACCTGACTCGCAGCTTCCCCCGTCTCATCGGCGCCCTCGTTGACGCCGCCGAGCGTCTGCGTGACCTCGCTGGTACCGCTTGCCGCTTCCTGCACATTGCGTGCGATCTCGCCCGTCGCCGCAGTCTGCTCCTCGACCGCTGCGGAGATGGAACCTGCAATGCTCGAGATCTCTTCGACCGTCCTTGCGATCACCTCGATGGCATCCACAGCACCACCTGTGGCCCCCTGGATCTCGGCGATCTGTTGGCCGATTTCCTCTGTCGCCTTAGCCGTCTGCGTCGCCAACGATTTCACCTCGCTGGCCACCACCGCAAAGCCCTTGCCTGCCTCGCCGGCGCGGGCCGCCTCGATCGTTGCGTTCAGCGCCAGCAGGTTGGTCTGCTCGGCAATGTCCGAAATCAGGCTGACCACCTGGCCGATCCGCTCCGCCGCCGAGGCCAGTTGCCTTACCGTCTCTTGTGTCTCATTGGCCTGATCGACGGCGCGCCTCGAGATATCCGCCGACTGCCCGACCTGGCGTGAGATCTCGGAGATCGAACTGCTCAGCTCTTCCGCTGCCGAGGCGACGGTCTGTACGTTTGCCGAGGCCTGCGTCGAAGCACTGGATGCCGAGGTGGCCTGGACCCGCGTCTGCTCGGCAATCGAGGACATGGACTGCGCCGTCGCATTCATCTCCTCCGCCGCTCCGGACACGCCTTGCAGCACATCCGCCACCGCCGCATCGAAGCTCTCCGTCAGCTGCTCCAGCCGCTGGGCACGCGCCAACTGCACCGCCTGCGCTTCCGCCTGCTCAGCAGCGAGACGCTCCGCCTCGATCATCGAGTCTTTGAAGACTTGAACCGCCCCGGCCATCTCGCCGACTTCGTCTTTTCGGCCGACCGCAGGGATCACCACAGTCTTGTTGCCTTCAGCCAAGCGTCGCATGGCCGCCGTCATCGAGCCGATTGGGCGCGTCACCGTCATGATAACGATCATGATCGAGGCAATCGACAGGAACAGTGCGGCTACGAGCATTGCAGCGATAGCGATCTTTGCCGTTACAACCGACTCGTTTGCGGCGTCGTCGGCACTGTCGCTCAGCGCCTCCGCTACCGCTGCAACATCGCCCAACGCCGTGGTAGCACTCTGCACATCGAGTTCGACCAGCTCCGCCAGCTCCTTCGTCCGTTGCCCGGCCGCCAGCATGTCCCGGTGTGTGTCAAACAGAAGCTCGTCATCGCCAGCTCGCGCAACCCAGATGGAAAACAGTCGTTTGATATCTGCCGCGTCTTCACGGTCCTCCTCGGTTTCCGCCAGGTTTGCCAAGATGTCCGTATGAACAACGGTTGCGTCGTAGAGGCTCATGAAAGCCTGTTGGATGGGCAGTAAACGCGACGAGTCTTCTTCTGCAAGGTACTCGCCGGCCGTGTCCTGTATCTCCATCACCAGTCGCTGCAGTTTCAGAGAGGCCTCGACAACAGGATAATCCTGCTCAAAGAGACGACCGAGGACCTCGTTCACCTGGCGGGCTGCGGCGTTGTTCCTCACGAGGAAATCACCTTCTTCCTCCGCTTGCGCCATCTGAGCTTCGTTTTCCTGCGCAAACTCCTCCAAAGCCACGATCAGTTCAGCTCCGGCTTGATCAAATTCGTCAAGGAGCTGTTTGCTTCTGAGCTCTTCATTAAGCATCTGGCGATGAGCGGCGATCAGCTCTCTCGATCCGCTTACGAACTCTGTGTGCTCCTTCGTCGTCAGCTCCAACTCATCGAGAAGATCCGGATCATCGACAAGAGCGTCGAGCTCTCGGTAAGAAACCTGGAAGCCATGCACCAGAGTCTCGAACTGCTCCGCCAGCTCTGCAGTACCTGAGACAGTCTCCTCGGTGATAATCTCTTCGACAATCTTGTTTGCTTGCCAAATGTTGACAATCAGATCGTCAGCAGTTTCAACGGTCGGCGCTGCGACATTGGTAATTCGGTTCAGAGTGCTATTGATACCGTTGATAAAGTAGAGTCCGGTCAGGCCGACAGCTGCGCCGATCAAGGACATCGTTGCAAACCCGAAGATCAGGCGCGTCGAAACCTTGATGTTCGTCAGCCAATTGACAGATCTCACGGGGCCTGTCTCATGCGACGCAGAGTGGCGTTTTTCATGCAAGGAATCGGCAGTATTTGGTTCAAGTTCTTGTAGCATTGCGGACTTGTCCCTTTCTCGCTAACTGTCTGCGAACCAAGATTTGCGATTAAGCATGCCGATCACATGACCGGATTAACGGCCATGCGTTTGCTGCTCTGAGATACCTATCGGCGATAGGTCAGAATGCTTTGGAAATTGAAGGCGACTGTCGACTAAGCCTGTTTCACGCGCTCCAGGAAGCCGTCGACTTCGTTGCGCAGACCGTCGGTCTGACGGCTCAGCTCCTCCACGGCGGAGAGCACCTGGCTCGCAGCTTGTCCCGTCTCATCGGCGCCCTCATTGACACCCCCGAGCGTCTGCGTCACCTCGTTGGTACCGCTTGCCGCTTCCTGCACGTTGCGTGCGATCTCGCCCGTCGCCGCGGTCTGCTCCTCGACCGCCGCGGAGATAGAACCTGCAATACCGGAGAGTTCTTCTACCGTCTTGGCAATCACTTCGATCGCCTCCACGGCACCGCTTGTAGCGCCCTGGATCTCGGCAATCTGCTGGCCGATCTCCTCGGTCGCCTTGGCCGTCTGGGTCGCCAACGACTTCACTTCGCTGGCGACGACGGCAAAGCCCTTGCCCGCTTCGCCCGCGCGAGCGGCCTCGATCGTTGCGTTCAGCGCCAGCAGGTTGGTCTGCTCGGCAATGTCCGTGATCAGGCTGACAACCTGCCCGATCTTGTCTGCCGCTCCAGCCAGTCGCCGCACGGTCTCATGAGTCATATCCGCCTGCTGCACGGCGTCACGCGAGCTTTTTGCTGACTGTTCGACCTGGCGTGAGATCTCGGAGATCGAGCCACTCAACTCCTCTGCCGCCGAGGCGACGGTCTGCACATTCGCCGAGGCCTGCGTCGAAGCACTGGACGCCGAGGTAGCTTGGACGCGCGTCTGCTCGGCAATCGAGGACATGGACTGCGCCGTCGCGTTCATCTCCTCTGCCGCTCCGGACACACCTTGCAGCACATCCGAAACCGCCGCATCGAAGCCCTCCGTCAGCTGTTCGAGCCGCTGGGCGCGGGCCAACTGGGCGGCCTGAGCCTCCGCCTGTTCAGTAGCGAGACGCTCCGCCTCGATCATCGAATCCTTGAAGACCCGGACAGCCTCTGCCATCTCGCCGATCTCATCCTTTCGACCGACCGCTGGGATCATCACTGTCTTGTCGCCGTCAGCCAGACGCCGCATTGCAGCCGTCATACCCTGCACCGGCTTCGCAACACCGGAAGTCAACCAGAGCCCGGCCAACAAGGCGATACTGGCAGCCACAGCAATCGCGATCGGAATCGTCAGGAAGGCGTCCTCTTTCTCACCGATCAGAGCTGTCCGGCTTGCAGTTTCAACTGCCTTGGCAGCCGCGAGCATCTCCGCGGTCCGGGCCTCGAGCGCAGCTAGATCCGGCCCAAAGAAACGATCCGCGGCTTCACGCTCAGTCTCATAAATTCCGAATATCTCATCCAGCGCAGAAGCCATCGTACCCAGGAGATCGAGAATTTCGGTATCCAGGCCGCGGATCAACAACGCTTCGACCTGTATCTGCGCAAGTCGGATTTCCGACTGAGCGCGTTCCAGGTCGGAGACTTCGAAGTCCTCCAGATAGCGCGCGGCATAGTCACGAGACAAAAGAAGATGCATGGCTGCCTTGGAGGCTCTTGCTGCGATTTCCGCTTGCCCAGCACCTAGAGCGAGATCCGAAAACTCGGTAAGCCGCCGGCGCGCTTCGGTCCCGGGTGTGCGAAGACGGTCCTCGACCAATGCGTTTCGTGAACTCCGTAGTTCGGCCAGGCCGACGAACGACGCTCTGAAGCTGGTGACCCCAGCTCCCGCCGCCGTTACCGCTTCGCCGTAACGGCCCTCGCTATGCTCGAGCGCTGCCGTGATCTGTTCCTGGATCTCATCGTAGAGACCAAGCGTTGTCTGTAACCGTGCATCGGTGTTGCGAGCGACATACTCCTTCGCCGCGCCGACGAAGTTGGACACAGCAAGCCGCAGCTCCTCGGTCGCGATGGCTTGCTCTCCGGCGATCTCGTAGGATTCGAAACTCCGATCGATCCGGTCCAGGCTCCAAAGAGACTTGCCGCCCAGGGCGATCATGATCGCCAAGATGCAGGCGAGAGCCGCTGCGAGTTTTAGCCCAATTCGTAGATCTTGCAGCTTTGCCATGGCGGTTCACTTTCGCTGAGCCGATCGAGATTTCCCGTAAAAGGCGATTATCGATTTCATGATCGTCTGCATACAAACGACGAGAAAATCGTATACGCATGTTCGCGTGTATCGGTAAATCTGCAGTTAATTCGGGAAAATGACTTCTTTTAAATCGACCTATAATAGGTGTTAAAAAGAAAGCGTCTCCGATAACAGCTTGTATATTCTGCTTTTAGCGCAGTAGCTCCATCGTGCGGCCCTTTGGCTGCGAGGAGTCGATAAAATACGTCAGAATATGATGATTGTTCTGATTCTCGAATCTCTGATTGATCTGCAAAGGTAGAAAAACCTTAATCAATCAAAGGCTCTAAGTCGCCGCGACAGACGTCGGAAATGAGAGTCCTACCAGATGAGGTCCGCTACTCCGCTGCCTTCTCGGACTGGAGACCGGCCTCTCTCCAGATTGTTGTTAGCGCTGTTATGAGGTGGTCGATGTCTTGGTTGCTG
>JBQLZH010000014.1:0-113830 GCA_052168175.1 Kiloniellales bacterium | reverse complement strand
CTTCAGGTCGCCGAGGGGTCGGTGGTCGCCCTGCTCGGCTCGAACGGCGCAGGCAAGACCACGACGCTGAAGGCGATCTCCGGGCTGCTGGCGCTGGAGAACGGAGCGATCACGGCGGGGGATGTGCAGTTCGACGGCGCCAGCGTGCGCGACCGCGCACCCCACGCCCTGGTCCGTGGCGGGCTCTTCCATGTGATGGAAGGCCGCCGCATCTTTGAGGATCTAACGGTCGAAGAAAACCTGGTCGCCGCGACCTACGCCAGCGGTGCCAGCCGCGACTTCGATCTCGTCTACGACTACTTTCCGCGGCTGGCCGAGCGGCGGCGGGCGCTCGCCGGCTATCTCTCGGGCGGCGAGCAGCAGATGCTGGCCATCGGCCGCGCGCTGGTCGCCGAGCCGCGCATCATCCTGCTCGACGAACCCTCGCTGGGCCTGTCGCCGATGCTGACCGAGGAGATCTTCACCATCATCGCCCGCATCAACGCCGAACGCGGAACCAGCATGTTGCTCGTCGAACAGAACGCAGCCATGGCCTTCGCCGTTTCCTCCTACGCCTACATCATGGAAACCGGGCGGATCGTGATCGACGGTCCGGTCGAGCGGCTGATGCGCGATCAGGACGTTCGAGAGTTCTACCTCGGCATGGGCGAGGAAGGCGCCGCGCGCAGCTATCGCGACGTCAAGCACTACAAGCGCCGGAAGCGCTGGCTATCGTGATGGCAACGGCGGCAACCATGACACAGGGTCGCGAACTCATCCCCGAGCTCACAATGGTCCAAATGCTGCAGCGGCGAGCGCAGCAGACACCGAGCGCGACGGCGCTGCGCCAGAAGGACTACGGCATCTGGCAACCGATCTCCTGGCAGAGCTATTGGGCGCGGGCGCGCGACGTCGCAGCCGGCTTGCTGAAGCTGGGGCTCTCCGATGGCGGGCACGTCGGTATTCTCTGCGAGAACCGCTGCGAGTGGGTGATCGCGCAGTTCGGCATCGGCGCGGCTGGCGGTATCGCGGTCGGCGTCTACCCCACCAGTCCCGCCTCGGAAGTTGCCTATGTCCTGGGTCATGCGGATGTCGAAATCGTCATCTGCGAGGACCAGGAACAGACCGACAAGGTCATGGAGGTGCTGCCGCAGCTGCCCAAGCTGAAGTCTGTCGTGGTGATCGACATGAAGGGGCTGCGCGGCTACGCCGACGAGCGAATCCTGTCGTTCGAGGCTCTGGCCCAGAGGGGTCGAGACGCTGGCGAGAACGCGTTTGACGCAAACGAAATCGACCGCCGCGTGGCGGCGCAGGCGCTCGATCAGGTGGCGCTGATGGTCTACACCTCCGGCTCGACCGGCAAGCCCAAGGGCGCGATGATCACCTGGCGCAACCTGCGGGCCGAAGCGGCCGGCATTATCGAGCGTCTGGGCAGCGGGCCCCAGACTTCACACCTCTCCTACCTGCCGCTTTGCCACGTTGCCGAACAGATGTTCACCACCATAGGTCCACTCTATGGGGGCGGCCGGGTGAACTTCGGCGAAAGCCTGCGCACGGTGCAGGAGGATCTGCGGGAGGTGGCACCGACCAGCTTTCTCGGCGTTCCGCGGATCTGGGAGAAGTTACACAGCGCGATTCATATCAAGATCCTGGAGGCCGGTGGCTGGCGCCGTTGGCTGTTCGAGCGCGCGATCGCGGCCTGCGAGCCCTTCGCCGAGGTGCCGGCGGCCGACCGCAGCTTACGGCAGCGCCTGACTTTCTGGCTGTTCTATCTGCTGATCTTCCGCGCCCTTCAGAACTTCATCGGACTGCGCCGGGCGCGGATCGCGGTCACCGGCGCAGCGCCCATCTCTCCCCAGATCATCCGTTTCTTTCGCACCATCGGGGTTCCGTTGCTGGAGGTCTATGGCCAGACCGAGACGACGGGCATGGTGACGGGCCAGGCACCGGATCACGCGCTGCCGGGCAGCGTCGGCGCACCGATCGTCGGCGCGGAGTGCCGCCTCGGCCCCGACGGCGAGCTGCTGGTGCGCGGCGAGGTGGTTTTCACCGGATACTACAAGAACGAGGAGGCGACCCAGCGCGCATTGCGCGACGGCTGGCTGCATACGGGGGACGTAGTCGAGGAGGTAGAGGGGCAATACCGAATCGTCGACCGGCTGAAGGACATAATCATCACCGCCGGTGGCAAGAACCTCAGCCCGTCGGAGATCGAGAACGCCGTCAAGGCAAGCCCCTTCATCAAGGAGTGCATCGTCATCGGCGAGGGGCGAAAGTTCGTCTCGGCCTTGATCCAGATCGAAGCCGACACGGTCGGCAAGTGGGCCGAAGAACAGCGCATAGCCTACACCAACTTTCGCAGCCTGGCCGAGAACCCCCAGGTCCGTGAACTGGTGCAGGTGGAAGTCGACAAGGCCAACGCCGGGCTGACCCAGGTCGCCCGGGTGCGCAACTTCCACCTACTGACCAAGGAACTCGACCACGACGACGACGAGGTGACCGCGACCATGAAGGTTCGCCGCAGCAACATCAACGCAAAGTACCAGGCCGAGATTGCGGCGCTCTACGCCTAAGAAGGCGACACAGGCCGTTGTTGCGACCTGCCGGCGCAACGTTCCGACCCACGGATACGCCCGGAACCGAGACATTCGCACCACTGTTCGTCAGCGCAGCGACTTGGGTCGCTGCAGTCCTCGCCCCAAGTCGCCGCGACGGCGTCGGGAAGACAGAAGACCGGGTTGATCGAGCCAAGTTCTCCGTGAAAAGGGATCGGCTTCGGCCGCGCCGCACAAAGATTGAACAGCGCTCGCCCGGCCCCCAGCGATCCGGTGAAACCGACGGCGGCGATGTCCGGATGCTCCACCAGAGCTGCGCCGTTTTCCGGCGACGCGCCGTACAGCATCTGGAACACGGCAGGATGAAGACTGCAGCGTGCGGCAGCTGCGGCAATGGCCCGTGCGACAAGCTCACCCGTCGCCGGGTGGGCCGGGTGCGCCTTGACGATCACCGGACAACCCGCCGCAAGCGCCGAGGCTGTATCTCCGCCTGCCGTCGAGAAGGCCAAGGGGAAGTTCGATGCGCCGAACACGGCGACGGGCCCCAGCGGTATCTGTGTCAGACGCAAGTCCGGGCGCGGCAAGGGCTGCCGGTCGGGAAGCGCGGGATCGCGGCGGGTCTCTGGAAAGGTCTCGGACCGGATGAGCTCGGCGAAGAGGCGCAGTTGCCCCGTCGTCCGGCCCCGCTCCCCGACGAACCGCGCTTCGGGAAGACCGGTCTCCTGAACCGCGACCTCGGTGATCTCGTCTCCGAGCCTATCAATCTCCTCGGAGATCTTCAGAGTGAAGGTCTTGTTCGACACTCTGCTCTAGCCTGCGCCGGCCCGCTTTTGCCGGCCTCAATGCGATCGGCGCTTGTCCCTCACTCGTTGTCGCCCTTGCAGAGTCTGCCCTTCGAAGACACTTCAAACCCAGTTCCTCGCGCTCCTAGGGCAGCGCCGGCGGGAACAGTCTGGACAGCCGAAGAGCGCCCCACCACCTCTCACACTGGGTCTGCACGTCTTTACCTGAAGCACCGGCACAGCTGCCGCGGCATCACCGGCTCGACCGTCGATGACCAGTCGAGGTCGACCCGATCGTGCTTTCCAGAGGGGTGCGACTTTCGGCTTTGCCGGCCAGCAGGCCCTGAGGCTCACGCGAACTCGGTCTGCAAGGCCGTTACCAGTTGGTCGGCGAAACGCGCAGAGGCGACCGGCAGGGCGCGATGGCGCAGCTGGCCCAGCAGCAGTACGCCGCCAGGGACGTCACGTTCGTCGAGCGGCCGGCTGACCAGGTCGCCGACGCCCCGCGACGGCGGCAGACCGATCGGAATCTGGAAGGCCAGAAGATTCTCTGCCGCGGCGTAGTGGCGCAAGAACTCGAAGGAATCCGATTCCACCATGGGCTTGAGAGCTTCCGTCTTGCGCGCCGCCGCGCGCTCCAGAAGCTGACGCACGCCATAGGGCGCCGTCGGCAGGCTGACCGGATAGCGCAGGCAGTCGCGCAGGCGCAGTGTTTGGCGTTCCGCAAGGGGATGCTGTGGCGCCATCACCGCATGCAGCGGCTGTCGCACCACTGCCAGCGTCTGTACCTCGGTCAGCGGCAGCGGCTCGAAAACCAGCAGCAGGTCGCAGCTGTAGTCGATCAGCTCCTGTTCGGCCGCCGTCCGATCTCGCGGCACCACGGAAAAGGTGACCGCCGGATGGGCACGCCGGTAAAGCGCGATCTGGCGTGGCAAGAAGTAAGGCAGCAGGGCCTGGCTGCAGGCAATAGAGACGTGGCCGCGGCGAATCCCCTCCAGATCGGCGATCTTCGACTTCAGACGGTCGAGATCAGACATCTGGCTACGGATATGCTGGATCAGCAGCTCGCCCACGGTATTCAAGCGGACACCGCGTGGCAGACGCTCGAAAACGGGCGTGCCCAACTCTTCTTCGAAGGCCTGGATCCGCCGATTGAGCGCCGAGGGCGTGATGTTGAGGGCCTCGGCCGCCTTGCGGATCGAACCTGCCTTCGACACGACATCGATGTAGCGATAGGTCTGCAAGTGCCTCATGGAGAACAACTTTCTTCCAAGCGGTGCATTTTTTTCACCGCAACGGTGCGAGACTAGCAGAAGACGGACACACCGGCAGCTGATAGCGCTCTAAGCAATGGCCGGACCGCCCGTAGAACAACAAACGAGGGGGCGGCCGCAGCAGAGAGGCTATCGGCAATGACCAAGACACGTGATTCCGCGGCGCCGTCCCGCCGCAGCTTTCTAAAGATGTCCGGCGCCACCCTTGCCGGCGCGGGCCTGCTGCCTTTCCTCAAGGTGCTACCCGCCCAGGCACAGGCTACGGAGACGGTGGTTGTGGTCACCGGGCAGACGATCAACAGCCTGGATATCCATCGGACCGGCACCAACCGCGCCAGCTATCAGGTGGCGGTCAACTGCTACGATCGGCTGGTTTCCTTCGGCACAAAGGAAACAGCCGACGGGGGCCTCTCCTACGACTACGAGACTATTGTGCCTGAGCTTGCCGAGAGCTGGGAGATCACCGAGGAGTCGATCGTCTTCACGCTGAAGGCAGATGCGGTCTTCTGGGACGGCAGTCCGGTCACGGCAGAGGATGTGCGTTGGTCCTTCGAACGGGCGGTCAGCGTTGGCGGATTCCCGACGGTGCAGATGAGGGCCGGCCTACTGGAGAAGCCCGAGCAGTTCGAGGCGCTCGACGAAAAGACCTTCAAGATCCATCTGCTGCGACCTTCCAAGCTGACCCTGCCCGACTTGGCCGTCCCGGTGCCGATGATCATCAACTCCAAGGTGGCACAGGCGAACGCCACGGACGACGACCCCTGGGCGACGGAGTACCTGCACCAGACCCCGGCGGGTTCCGGTGCCTATAAGGTAGCGCGCTGGGATCCGGGCCAACAGCTGGTCTACGAGCGCAACGACGCCTGGGTGGGCGGGCCGCTGCCGGGTGCAAGCCGGGTGATCGTGCGCGAGGTGCCGAACGCCTCCAACCGCCGGGCCCTGCTGGAACGCGGCGACGTGCAGATGTCCTTCAACATGCCGAACAAGGACGCGCAGGAATTGAGCGCTGAAGAGAGCGTTTCCGTCTTCAGCACGCCGATCGAGAACTGCATTCACTGCGTCGGTCTCAATTACAGCTTCGAGCCCTTCCAGGATCCCGACGTCCGCAAGGCCGTAGCCTATGCCATTCCCTACGCGGACATCTTCCAGACGGCCGCCTACGGGCGTGGTGCACCAATGTGGGGCGGCTCACGCGAGATAGAGACCCTCGACTGGCCGCAGCCCTTCCCCTATGACACCGACCTGGACAAGGCACGCGCGCATCTGGACAAGAGTGCCTTCGCCGGCGGCTTCGAGGTGCCGCTGTCGATCAGTCTCGGCCTGGTGGACTGGATGGAGCCGACCGCGCTGCTGATCCAGGAAAGCCTCGGGAAGATCGGCATCACCGCGACCATCGAGAAGATCCCCGGCGCCAACTGGCGCACGGCGGCGCTGGTTGAGAAGCGCCTGCCCATGCATCTAGAGAACTTCGGCGGCTGGTTGAACTACCCCTGCTACTACTTCTTCTGGGCCTACAAGGAGGGGCATCTCTTCAACTCCTCGAACTATGCCAACCCCGAGGTCGAAGCGCTGGTCGACGAGACACTGCACATGCAGCCGGACGATCCCGACTATGCGCCGAAGATCACCCGACTGATGCAGATCGCGATGGAGGACCTGCCGCGTATCCCACTGTGGCAGCCGGCGCTCAACGTCGGGACCAACGCCGCGGAAGGCTATGAGTACTGGTTCCATCGCCAGCTCGACGCACGCGGCCTGAGCCGGACCTGAGCCCGTGGCGGCAGGACGCCTGAAGACCATCGCCTCGCGGATTGCACAGGCGATCCCGGTGGTGTTTGGCGTCGTGGTCGTCACTTTTGTGCTGACCCGCGCCTTGCCCGGCGATCCCGCCGTCTACTTCGCCGGCGCGGCTGCGGACGAGGCCTCCATCGCCGAAATCCGCACCGCGCTCGGTCTCGACAAGTCTTTGCTGGAGCAATTCATCATCTATGTCGGCGACCTGCTGCAGGGCGACCTGGGCCAGTCGCTCTCGACCGGCCAGCCAGTGGCGGTCGAGCTGGCCCGGCGTCTGCCGGCCTCGCTCGAGTTGACTCTCCTGGCGCTGCTCCTCTCCTGTGCGGTGGCCTTGCCGTTGGGCATCCTGGCAGCGACCCGGCCCGGCTCCTGGATCGACCATGGCTGTCGCGTGGTGGTGACCGCCGGCGTTTCGCTGCCGACCTTCTTCACGGGACTGGCCCTGATCTACATCTTCTACTACCTGCTGGGCTGGTCGCCGGCGCCCTTAGGCCGGCTCGACTTTCTCTATCTGGAGCCGCCGCGGGTGACCGGCTTCTTTCTCATCGACGCGGCCATGATCGGCGATTGGGAAACCTGGCGAGGCGCAGCTCAGCAGCTGGTGCTGCCGGCCGTGACCCTGGCGCTCTTTACCCTGGCGCCGCTGGCCCGTATGACCCGCGCGGCCATGCTTCAGGCGCTCTCGGCCGATTTCATCCGTACAGCCAAGGCTGCCGGACTGACCCGTAGCACCCTGCTCTACCGCTATGCCCTGCACAACGCGCTGCTGCCGGTCGTCACCACGCTGGGCATGGTCTTCTCCTTCACCCTCGGCGCCAACGTACTGGTGGAGAAGGTCTTCGCCTGGCCGGGCGTCGGCTCGTATGCCGTCGACGCGCTGATCGCCTCCGACTACGCCGCCGTGCAGGGCTTCGTGCTGACCATGGCCCTGCTATTCGTGCTGCTCAACCTGACGATCGACATCGCCTACACACTGATCGATCCGCGCATCGGCTTTGAGAGCTGATGGCCGATACACCGATCTCCCTAGCCCCGCAGCGGTCAGGCCGATTGCAGCACGTCCTCTACGTGCTGCGCTCCAACCCGGTCACCCTGCTGGCCTTCGCCATGCTGGGCATGATTCTCTTCGCGGGGATCTTCGGACCCTGGGTCGCGCCCTACGACCCCTACGCCACCGATGCCTCCCGCGCCCTACAACCGCCCTCCTGGCAGCATTGGTTCGGCACCGACAATCTCGGACGCGATGTCTTCAGCCGCGTGCTGGTGGCCACGCGCCTGGACCTGACCATCTCGGTCGCCGCCGTCGCCCTGTCCTTCGTCATCGGCTCGATCCTGGGTGCGGCCGCCGGCTACTGGGGCGGCTGGATCGACAAGCTGCTGAGCCGCCTACTCGACACCATCATGGCCTTCCCGCTCTTCGTGCTGGCCATGGGCATCGTCGCCGCCCTGGGCAACACGGTCGAGAACGTGATCTACGCCACCGCCATCATCAACATCCCCTTCTATGCGCGCGTGGTGCGTGCCGAAGTAAACGTCCGCCGCGAAGCCGGCTTCGCGTTGGCCGCGAAGCTGTCGGGCAACTCCGACCTGCGCGTGCTGGCCGTGCACATCTTTCCCAACGCCCTGCCGCCGATGATGGTGCAGCTCTCACTCAACATGGGCTGGGCGATCCTCAACGCCGCCGGTCTGTCCTTCATCGGGCTTGGGGTGCGGCCCCCGACGCCGGAGTGGGGCATCATGGTCGCCGAGGGTGCTAACTACATCGTCTCCGGCGAGTGGTGGTTGGCAGTCTTCCCCGGCCTGGCGCTGATGCTGGCCGTCTTCACCTTCAATCTGCTGGGCGACGGTCTGCGCGACATGGTCGACCCGCGTCTGCGGAGTTGAAGGGAATGGCACTTCTGGACATTCGCAACCTCGCCGTCGCCTTCGGCACCCGTCGCGGCAAGGTTCGAGCCGTGCGCGGCGTCAACCTGTCGGTGGCGCGCGGCGAAACGCTGGCGGTGGTCGGCGAGTCGGGCTCGGGCAAGTCGGTGACCACCTATGCCCTGATGCGCATCCTCGACGCCGGCGGACGCATCGAGGCCGGAGAGGTCGTCTACGGAGGTGTCGACCTGCGCCGGGCCAAAGACCGTGAGATGGGCGACATTCGCGGCCGCGAGATCTCCATGATCTTCCAGAATCCGCGCGCCGCGCTGAACCCGATCCGCAAAGTGGGCCGTCAGATCGAGGACGTGCTGCTGCGCCACGGCCGCGCCACGCGCCAGACCGCCAAGGCCGAAGCCATCGCGGCACTCGAGGCGGTGCAGATCCGCGATGCGGCCCAGCGCTACCACGCCTACCCCTTCGAGCTGTCCGGCGGCATGTGCCAGCGGGTCGTGATCGCGCTGGCGCTGGCCTGCGACCCCAAGCTTCTGATCGCCGACGAACCCACCACCGGCCTGGACGTGACCACCCAGAAGGCTGTGATGGAACTGATCGCCGAGCTGATCCGTGCACGGCATCTCAGCGCCATCCTGATCACCCACGATCTGGGACTAGCCGCAGCCTACAGCGACCGCGTGGCGGTCATGCGCCATGGCGAGATTGTCGAAGAGGGCACCGCCAGCCGCGTCTTCACGGCGCCGCAGCACGCCTATACGCGCAAGCTGGTTGCCGCAACGCCGCGCCCGGGAGTCGGACTGCGCGACCTGCTGCCGCCGGAGAGTCGCACGCCCAGTCCGCCGGCAAGGGCGGCCGAGCAGCCGGACGGTATGCCGCTGCTGGAGGTTCGCGCGCTCACTAAGACCTTCGCCGACAAGAGCGGCGCGGTGCAGGCCGTCAAGAGCGTCTCCTTTACCCTCGGCGAGTCGGAGAGTCTCGGTCTGGTCGGCGAGTCCGGCTGTGGCAAGTCCACCACCTCCTCCATGATCGTGCGGCTGCTCGACCCGACCTCAGGCCAGATCCTGTTCCGGGGCGAGGATCTGGCTGCCGTTCCGGCCAAGCGCTTCGCCCGCGACCCGCGGCGTGCTGCGTTGCAGATGGTCTTCCAGGATGCCACGGACAGCCTGAACCCGCGTTTCACGGCGCGCGACTGCATTGCCGATCCCCTGGCACGCCTGTCCGATCTCGGTCGCGGTGCGCGGCAAAGACGTGTCGAAGAGCTGGCGGAGCTGGTGGGCCTGCCGCATGAGCTGCTCGAACGCTTTCCGCACCAGCTCTCCGGCGGTCAGAAGGCACGCGTGGGGATCGCCCGCGCCATCGCGCTGGAGCCGAAGCTTCTGATCCTGGACGAGCCGACGGCGGCGCTGGACGTATCGATCCAGGCCGTGGTGCTCAACCTCTTGCTCGATCTCCAGACAAAGCTTGGCATGAGCTATCTTTTCGTTAGTCACGATCTGCAGGTCGTGCGACTGCTCTGCGACCGAATCCTGGTCATGCGCGCCGGCGAGATCGTCGAGCAGGGAACGGCGGAGCAGGTCATGACCTCACCAGTCTCCGACTACACCCGCAGCCTGCTAGACGCCGTCCCAGTGCCTCCCGCCTACGACGGCCCCGCGGTCGCATCTCCACCGCGCGCCGCGGCACTCTGAACCTCCACGAGACAGAAACGCCATGTCGAATCAACCGCTCGACTTCGTCTCCTTGCGCGCCGCCTATGCCGAAGGCCTGACGCCGGCGGAGCTGTTGTACGACCTCTACCGCCGGATCGAAGCTGTCGGCGACCCTGGTATCTTTCTGCATCTGGCATCCGAGCCTGAGAGCCTGGCCGCGGCGGCGGCTCTGCCACCCCTCGAGACTGCGGCCGACTTGCCGCTCTGGGGCCTGCCTTTCGCGGTGAAGGACAACATCGACGTGGCCGGCATGCCGACCACGGCCGGTTGCCCGGCCTTCGCCTATCGGCCGCAGGTCGACGCGCACTGCGTCGCCCGGCTGCGCGCGGCAGGAGCGATCCCCATCGGCAAGACCAACCTGGACCAGTTCGCCACCGGGCTGGTGGGCGTCCGCACGCCGGGCCAGGCGCCGCGCAATGCGCTCGATCCCGAGATCGTGCCGGGTGGTTCCAGTTCAGGCTCGGCAGTGGCGGTGGCCCAAGGGCTGGTCAGCTTCGCGCTCGGTACCGATACCGCCGGCTCGGGCCGGGTGCCAGCCGCCCTGAACAATATCGTCGGCCTGAAGCCGAGTTTGGGCAGCGTCTCAAACAGCGGTGTCGTGCCGGCCTGCCGGACGCTGGACACCGTTTCCGTCTTCGCTCTGACCGTGGAAGACGCCTATAGCGCCTTCGCCGCAGCGGCCGGCTTCGATCTTCAGGATCCCTTCGCACGCCGGCTACCGCTGGAGCCTATGATTCGCCCCGGCGGGTCGCTGCGGCTCGGCGTACCGCGTGCAATTCAACGAGAGTTCTACGGCGACAACCTGCAAGCCGAGGCTTTCGAGGCGGCGCTCAGCCAGCTCGCTGCGCTGGGTGTCGAGCTTCTGGAAATCGACTTTGCCCCCTTCCACGCTGTCGCCGCCCTGCTCTACGACGGCCCTTGGGTCGCCGAGCGCTACACAGTGATCGCCGAACTGCTGAATCACGCGCCCGACGCGCTGCATCCGACGACCCGCGCAGTGATCGAAAAGGCCGAAAGCTTCAGTGCGATCGATGCTTTCGAGGCAGCTTATCGGTTAGCGGATTTGAAGCGCGAGACCGAACGACTGACCGCAGAACTTGACGGTCTTTGCCTGCCCTCGATCCCACGCTTCTACAGCTGCGCCGAACTGGCGGCCGATCCGATCGGGCCAAACAGCCGCCTCGGCACTTACACCAACTTCGTCAACCTTCTGGACCTCTGCGGCATCACGGTCCCCGTGGCGGCACGGCGCGACGGGCGCCCCGGCAGCGTGACGCTGCTCGCTCCCGTCGGCCAGGATCATCTGATCGCCGGCTTGGCAGCCGAGATCCACGCCAGCGCCGGGGTCACCTGTGGCGCGACCGGTTGGCCGGTGCCGCCCGCGCCGCCGGCAGCAGCCGAAGTCGGTCGCGGCGAGATAGCCCTGGCCGTGGTCGGCGCTCACATGCGCGGGTTGCCCCTCAACGGCGAGCTGACGGGCCAAGGCGCCCGTTTCCTGCGCCGCGCGCGCACCGCATCCTGCTATCGCTTCTACGCCTTGCCGGGCGGGCCGCCGTACCGTCCCGGACTGGTTCGCACCGCCGAGGGCGCAGCCATCGAGTTGGAGATATGGGCGCTACCGGAAACCCAAGTGGGCCGGCTGCTGGCCCGCATCCCAGCGCCGCTGGGTCTAGGCACGGTCATGCTGGAAGACGGCAGCGAGGTGAAGGGCTTCCTCTGCGAATCAGCCGGAGTCATGGGTGCCAGGGATATCACCGCCACAGGCGGCTGGCGCGCGTTCCTTACCGCTGAAACGATCGGAGCCGCCTCGCCAGTCCGCTCGACTGGCTAAAGTTTGGGCAGTTGGTTGTGATTACTACTAAAACGCCTGGCGGCGGTGCCGCCGGTCAAGGCAAAATATCCCATTTATCAATGCTTTAATTGAGTTAGCGGCACTGGCACAGCGTTTGCTAGGGAGAAGATACTCAGCAGGGAGAGAGGCGTTGCAGATCAACGATCCGGAGGTTCTGGCCGAGCTGACCGCCGCCTTCGAGGCCTACGAGCGGGCGCTGGTCAGCAACGCTATCGAGGCCCTCAACGGTTTCTTTTGGGAGAGCGAGTTCGTTCTGCGCTACGGCGTCGCCGAGCAGCTATACGGCATCACGGCGATCCGCGCCTTCCGCTCGGCCCGTGCGACAGGGGACCTGAGCCGCGACCTCTTGCGCAGGGTCGTCACCACCTTCGGCCGGGACTTCGGCACGGCGAACGCAGAGTACCGCCGCCACGCGTCCGGCGCGCTCGGCCGTGTCAGCCAAGCGTGGGTACGCATGCCCGAAGGTTGGCGCATCGTCGCCGCCCACGTCAGCGCGCCGATAGCCGCCGACTGAGAATCGGGCGGATGAACCGCTTGAGCGCCCTCTTCGCATGCCGCCAGGGCTTCCGGGAGACGAACATGCAGGACACTGTCGACGCCTTCGTCACGACTTTCGAGGTGCAGGGAGCACCCTCAGGACCTCTGGCCAACCTCGCCTTTGCTGCAAAAGACCTCTTCGACATCGCCGGACACGCGACGGGCGCAGGGAACCCAACCTGGGCCTCGACACACGATGCGGCCGTTTCCCACGCTCCGGCCGTCGCCGCCTGCCTCGACGCGGGAGCACGGCTGCTCGGCAAGACTCATACGGACGAGTTGGCCTACAGCCTAATGGGCATCAACGCGCATTACGGTACACCGGTGAACCCCGCGGCGCCGGAGCGGGCGCCCGGCGGCTCCTCTTCCGGTTCGGCCGCGGCCACTGCGGCGGGTCTGGTCGACTTCGCGCTGGGGACCGACACGGGCGGCTCGGTGCGCACCCCCGCGTCCTTTTGTGGACTTTACGGCATCCGCACGACTCATGGCCGCATACCGCGCGACGGCATGGTGCCGCTCGCGCCGAGCTTCGACGTGGTCGGCTGGTTTGGGCGGACGGCGCGTATGCTGCATAGGGTAGCAGAGGCTTTCGATCTCGGCTCACGGCCTCCGATCAAGCGCCCGCGCCTGTTGCTTGCCGAGGATGTTTGGGAGCTCGCCGAGCCAGCGGTCCGAGAGGCGCTGCGTCCGGCCACACGGCGTCTCCAGGAGCTGCTGGGACCGGCCGTAAGCGTCCGACTGACGAAAGAACCGCTGACCGACTGGCGTGAGACCTTCCGCATCATACAGGCCGGCGAGGCCTGGCAATGCCACGGCGACTGGGTGCGCGCCAACGCCCCGAACTTCGGCCCCGGCATCGCGGATCGCTTCCGGATGTCAAGCGAAATCGGTGCGGAAGAGTTTACCACCGCCCGGCGGCACCGGGATAAGGTGCGCGCCCGCCTGGCCGAGCTGTTGGACGGCGACGGCATCGCCGTCCTGCCGACCTGCGCTGCACCGGCGCCTCTGAAGACAGCCGACGAGACGACGATGAACGCGTACCGCGCTGCGGTCCTGCAGATGCTGTGTCCCGCCGGGCTCGGCGGGCTGCCTCAGGTGACAATGCCGCTGTCGCTCGCCGACGGAGCCCCTGTGGGCCTGTCGCTCCTCGGTCCTGCCGGTTCCGACCTAGCCCTGATGGAGATTGCGGTGCGACTGGAAGACTACATGATGGCGCCTCGCTCCATTATCTAGCGCCTATTTTTTATACAATCTTTCAATTTTCTGCCTGCTTTGCAAGCAGGTTTTCACCGCTGTGCGCAGGCCATCTAATTAGTAGTACTTACATCTGTTGGACTTACGTCTTTGGCACGCCGCTTGCAGTGGAGCAGATAGTGCGGCGGCTGCGAGGGTCCGCAGAAACGCTGCGCCAAACGTGAAAAGCACAACAGTAGCGAGGGTGGCGAACATGCTTGGGAGATCCTGGAAATTCACTGCCAATGCCATCGGCGTATCGACCGTCGCGCTGGTCGCCGCTGGCGCGCTCGGTTCGGCCGCGGCAGCCGACGACATCCTGCGCATCGGTGCACCGCTCGCGCTGACCGGTGGATTGGCCGACGAGGGCAAGAAGCAGGAGGCCGTCTGGCAGCTCTGGCTCGATAAAGTTAATGACGCCGGCGGCATCGATGTCGGCGGAAAGACAATGCAGGTCGAGTTCGTCCAGTACGACTATCAGACCGACGGCAAGCGCGCCGGCCAGCTGGCCGAAAAGCTGATCACCGACGACGAGGTGGATGTGCTGATGGCGCCGTTCGGATCCGGACATACCAAGATCGTGGCCGCCGTGGCCGAGCGATACCAGGTACCGTTGCTCGCTTGCGTCGCCTCCTCAGTGTCGGTCTATGACCAGGGGTTCAAATACCTCTTCGGCACCCTTGCACCCAACACCGGCATGACCGAGTCGATGACGGCCTACTTCAAGGAGCAGATGCCCGAGTTGGAGAAGGTCGCCGTTTACGGCCGCGACGACGTCTTTCCCAAGGCCATGGCGACGGCGCTGGCCAACTCGGCCTCGGCCGCCGGCCTGGAGGTGGTCTACGACCAACTCTACTCGGTCGGTACGATGGATCACTCGGCCGCCGTGTCGGCCATCAAGGCGGCCGAGCCAGACTGGGTCTACATGACCGGTTACACGCAAGACCTGATCTTAGGCCGCAAGCAAATGGAGGATTTGGGCGTCACCGCCCCTATCGTCACGATGGTCACCGGGCCAGCCTACCGCGAGTTCACGGAGGGTCTGGGCGACTTGGCCGAGGGCGTCACCAGTTCGACCTGGTGGCACCACGCTACAGCCTACACCGACGCGATCGGCCCCTGGACCAGCACGGCGGCCTTCTATGCGGACTTCGTCGAAGCCTTCGGCATCGATCCCGACTACGTGCACGGCTCCTGCGCCGCCGCGGCCGATGTGCTGGTGCATGCCGTCCAGCAGGCCGGCTCAACGGACAGCCAGGCGGTACGCGACGCCCTGGCCGAGACAGAGGTCCTGACCTTCTACGGGCCGATCGACTTCGGCGAGAACGGCATGAACCAAGGCCGCGACATGCCGATCATCCAGGTGCAGGATGAGGAGATCAAAGTCCTCTACCCGGCGGCCATCGCCGGCGCCCAGATGAAGCTCGTCGATTAGACGGTCATTCCGCTGCTTTTCCGAAGCGGGCGGCGTCTCATCCGCACGGCCCTGAGGCGCCGCCCCGCGCTTACCATCTCGATCCCGCCAGCGGCTTCAGTGGAGACCGGGCTTGGACATTCTGCAGATCTTCGTCAACGGCATCGTTCTGGGTGCGCTCTATGCATGCATCGCCGTTGGCTTCTCATTGGTGTGGGGCGTGTTGAACGTGATCAACATGCTCCACGGCTCCTTCATCATTCTGGGCGGCTATCTGACATTCTTCGCCTGGTTCTACCTGGGTCTCAACCCGATCCTCGTCCTGCCGGCCGTCGCACTGCTGCTCTACATCCTCGGCTTCGCGCTGCAGTACCTCTTCATTAACAAGGTGGTGACGGCGCCGGTGCTGACGACACTAACGCTGACCTTCGGTTTGGACATGATCCTCTACAACCTGATGACGGTCTACTTCACGGCGACACCGCGACGAGTCACCTTGGATCTGGGAAGCATCGACTTGGCGGGCATTGTCATGCCCGTCGACCGTCTGCTGGGCATGGGACTGGCGCTGTTGCTGACCGCCCTGCTCTACCTCGTGATGCGCGGCTCGACCATCGGGCGGGCCATCGTTGCCGTGCGCATGGATCGCCAGGCCGCGGCACTGATGGGCATCCGGGTTAACCGCATCTACGCCGTCACCTTCGGTATCGGTGCGCTGATGGCGGGAGCGGCCGGCGCCGTCTTCGCGATGGTCTTCCCGGTCACCACCAACTTGACCGGCGTCTTTCTCGGCAAGGCCTTCGTGATCTGTGTCATCGGTGGCCTGGGCAGCGTACCCGGTGCGCTGGTCGGGGGCCTCGCACTTGGCGTGATCGAGAGCTTCGCCGGCTTCTATCTCGGCCCGCAGCACGCCATCACCGTTGGCTTCCTGTTGATGCTGATCCTGCTGGTCGTGCGACCGACCGGCCTGGTCGGCGTCAAGGGTTACGAGTGATGCCGCGCCGCGCGCTTGCCTTGATCGGGTTGGCTGCCTGGATCGGCCTGTTGGCCGCCACACCCTGGATCGCCGACAACTACACGGTGCGTGTGGCCATCACCATCGCGATGTTCAGTGCCATGGCACTATCGTGGAACTTTATCGGCGGGTTCACCGGCTACCCCTCCTTTTCCACCGCCGCCTTCTTCGGGATCGGCTGCTATGTCGGAGCGCTCGCCCAGCGCAACGGCGTCCCGATGGTGCTGGCCTGGACGCTGGCAACTGTCAGCGTTGCGCTCTTTGCAGCCGCCCTCGGCGCCATCATCCTGCGACTCAAGGGCCACTACTTCGCGATTGGCTCGATCGCGGTGGTCGAGGTCGTCCGCCTGATCGTCTCCTCTTGGGGCAGCGTGACCGGCGGCGGCGACGGTCTCAACGTACCGCTGCTCCAGGGATCGCCAGACTGGGTGGCCGCCAAAGTGCTCTACGTGATGTTGGCCATCATGTTGGCCGCCTTTGCCGCCACCGTCCTGGTCGACCGCGGGCGGCTGGGCTTCGGTCTACGCTGCATCAATCAGAACGAGGATGCGGCCGACATGGTTGGCATCGACACGACCCGCTTCAAGATCGCCGCCTATGCCCTTTCCGCCCTTTTCTGCGGCACGGTCGGCGCGGTCTACGCCTCTTGGGTCGGCTACATCGACCCGACCGACAGCTTCTCGATCCTGCTGACAGTCAAGGTGCCGGTGATGGCTCTGCTCGGCGGCGCTGGAACCGTCTTCGGCCCGGTGGTGGGTGCCGGCGTCTTCGTCCTGCTCGAGGAATTCTTCTGGGCGAACTTCCTGGAGTGGAACCGTGCGATCCTCGGGGGGATCATCGTTTTTCTGATCTTCTTCCTGCCCGGCGGCATCCTGCGCCTCGACTACCGGCGCCTGCTGCGCCGCACCCTTCGGCAGCGCGAAACCGGGCAGAAGAGTCCGGAGGCCGCCGAATGAGCGAGATCCTGCGTCTGGAGCGTGTCAGCAAGGCCTTCGGTGGCATCCGCGCCGTCAGCAACGTGTCGTTCGATCTTAGCGAAGGCGAGATCGTGGGGCTCATCGGCCCCAACGGCGCCGGGAAGACGACGCTTGTCAACCTGATCACCGGCGTGCATCCCCTCACCGCCGGGAAGGTGGTCTTCACCGGCCAAGACGTGACTCGCCAGAAACCTTACCAGGCGGCGCGCCGCGGCCTGGCCCGCACCTTCCAGATCGTCCAGCCCTTCCCGCAAATGACGGTGTTGGAGAACGTCGCGGCCGGCGCCCTGTTCGGCGGTGCGCCCGACACCATGGCAGGCGCATTGGCTGAGGCGCGGCGCGAGCTGGACTTCGTTGGGCTCGCGCGCCTGGCCGACACGCCCGCTGCCTCTCTGACCCTGCCCAATCGCAAACGGCTGGAGCTGGCCAAGAGCCTCGCGATGCGGCCGAAGGTGCTACTGCTTGATGAGGTCAACGCGGGCCTCAACTCTGCCGAAATCGACGGTGCGCTTGACCTGATCCGGCAGATTGCCGCACGGGGTATCACCATCGTTATCATCGAACACCTGATGAAGGTGGTGCTTTCCATATCGGAGCGCATTCTGGTGCTGCACCATGGCGAGTTGATTGCCGAGGGAGAGCCGCGCGCAGTGGTCGAGGACGAACGGGTCATCGAAGCCTATCTGGGTGCCAAGTTCGCTGCTCGCTTCAAGCAGGAGACTGCCGGTGCCTGAGCCCTTTCTCGAAATCCGGGGCCTGCAGTCCGGCTATGGCGACGTCCAAGTCCTCTGGGACATCTCGATTACCGTCCAGCGCGGTGAGATCGCCTGCATAGTCGGCTCGAACGGCGCCGGGAAGACCACCTTGCTGCGCACCATCTCTGGTCTGCTAACGCCACGCGGCGGCAGCATAAGGCTGGCGGGCGCCGAGATCGGCGGCCTCGATCCCGATCAGGTGCTGAGCCGCGGCGTTGCCCATGTTCCCGAGGGCCGGCGTCTCTTCAAGGGACTTTCGGTGCAGGACAACCTTCTGCTCGGCGCCTACTTGCGCCGCGACAAGGCGGAGATCGCGAAGGATTTGGACTTCGTCTACGATCTCTTTCCGATCCTCAAGGAACGGCAGGGCCAGGACGCCACGACCATGTCCGGCGGCGAGCAGCAGATGTGCGCGATCGGCCGGGGCATCATGTCTCGGCCGGAGCTCCTGATGATCGACGAGCTGTCCCTCGGTCTCGCACCCCGTCTGGTCGAGCGCTTGAGCGCGGCGCTGCTGGAGATCAACCGCACCGGCCTGACGATCCTCCTGGTCGAACAGGATGTGATGACCGCCTTCGAGATCGCCCGCCATGCCTTCGTTATCGAAACCGGGCAGGTCTCCATGGCCGGGACGACGGAGAAGCTTGGCGGCGACCCTAAGATCCGCGAAGCCTATATGGGAATGTGAGAAGCCTATATGGGAATGTGAGCCGCTCAGACTTCGTCCAGGGTGCCCGGGATCGGCATCCAACCGTCGGGAACCCGTTCGAACAGCGGGCCGGCCACGACACCGCGAACCAGATCCGGCAGCGCCTGATCGCGAGCGGCAAGCCGCTCTCGCCAAGCCACGCTCTGACGCATGGCGACGACGATGCCAACCGGTTCGCAATCCAGACGGCCGAGCAGGCTCAGCACCGACAGCAGCGTCGTACCACTGGAGACGGCGTCGTCGACGACCACGGCGCGGCGCCCTGCCAGGCGGGGCAGCAGGTTGGGGTCGATGAAGACCGACTTGCCGGCCCCCGGCGTGGTGATAGAGCGAACCGGCTCGGACAGCTCCTCGCGATACCAGAATTTCCGGGAATAGCCGAGCGGCACGTAGTTGGGATGGTCCAGCAGCTTGGCGACCTTTGGCGCAAAAACCAAACCCAGCGTAGGCATGCCGATGACGACCTCCGCCTGTAGTTTACGCGCGTACTCGGCCATGACAGCCGCCAGCGCATCGTTGACGGCGAAGCTCGCCTGATTGGCGATCAGGGAGGCTGCGGCGCGGCGTCCATCCGGCAAACGGCGCAGCGGCAGCACCAGAATGCGACCGTCCGGTAATCGCGCCGGATAGCTGTAGCGGAAGGGCGGTGCCGCGTCACCCGCCGGATGGCCAGCCGGCAGGATCTCCTGCCAGAAGGCCGTGGTCGGCTTGACGAAATCGTCATGCTGCTGGTCGATGGCAGTCATGGGGTGCGGATGAGGAACACGAGGGAATGAGCGCAGTCGGCGGATGGCAGGTAGCGGCGGCCCTGCCGGAGATATCGCAAGGGCTTCACGAGCTGATCCTCGGCAATGAGGTCGTGCTGTTGGTCCGGCGTGGCGATGAGATCCTCGCCATGCAAGGCCTCTGCCCCCACACCTTCGCGCGGCTCGCCGAGGGGCAGATCGATGCCGCGGGTTGGCTGCACTGCCCGCGCCACAAGGCGCGCTTCCGGTTGGCCGACGGGGCCTGCGGGTCCGGCTGGGTGCTGCCGCCGTTGCGGCAGTATGAAGTCCGCGTGGCCGATGGCATGGTGCTGCTGCCCGATCCCCTCACGCCGCGAAACTAGGTCGGCCAGGGGGCAACACCGCGACCGATCAGGCCCTCGGTGCCGGTCTCGCCGACCATGCCCAGCATGATGCCGAGGACGCTGTGCGGGCGCGTCAGGTCCAGGCCGACCTGCACAGCGTCCGGAAGCGCCGGGTGCGGTCCGACGAAGGGCGCATGAGCTGCCTCCGAATAGAAGTCCGGGTCGATATGCCGCTTCAGAGTCTCGCCCAGCTCCGGAGCGAAGCGCAGACAGGCGGCGCCGAAGCCGACCGCGTCCACGACCGCACTGTCGCCGATAGCAGGCAGGGGTCGTGCGGCCTCGCGGCCCGGAAGGCGGCCACCCACAGGGCGGGCGGCCGGTGCGGTGATCCAGGTGTCGGGCGCCATCGCCAGCTTCCAGCCCATCTCCCGCCCGTTGCCTCCGGCCGCAACGACAAGTTCGCTGCCTTCGACGCCGCTACCGGCGGCCATCATGACCGCGCTGGTCGCCATGACGACGTTGAGGACGAACTGGTTCGCCCGCGCCAGATAGTCGGCAGCGCGTGTCGGCAGCTCCGCATCGAAGAAGCCGTGCACCTCGGCCTGGGCCGCGTTGAGCCGCCCGTGCAACTCATCGCCTTCGCACAGCGCCTTCGCCAGAACCGGCAGCACCGGCACAGGCCCGCGCAAGTGCGCCGCAAGCTCGGCGCCAATGCCGTCGGTCAGGCCGCGCAGAATCGCCAACCCCTCTTCCGCCCCTGTCCCCAGGCGCAGGGCGTGCGGCAGTGGCCCGTCGTTCAGCGGCGACACCCGCGTGCGCTCCGTCGCCCGATCGGCGACCTCCAGTGCGAACATGCTCGGACCGACGACGAAGGCGAGCGGCGTCACGACCCCATGGTCCTGCGCGGCCGCCAGCCGCACGGAGCCCTCGGAAAGAGCCGAACGCACGCTGTCCGTCGATTCCGCCCAGCCCTCATGCCGGCAGGCGGCGGCGACGCTGTTGAACACGGGCAGTGGCAGGTCGAGAGGGTCGGCAAACGGCGGCCCCGCGTGCAGCAGCGTCCGCCGCGGCAGGCCGGGCACCAGATCGACCAGCGGCGCGATGCGGGTCAGGGCCGGCACGGCTGCAACGAACCGCGCATGGGACTGCAGTGTGGCAGGCGAAGAGGTCACGTCAGGCTCCTAGTCCGATACGCCCCAGGACGTCAGCCCTCGGGCCTATCGTCGGACGCCGGCGTGTCGCCGGCAGTTTCTTTGGCCGTCACGACGCGCATCATGTAGTCGAGGAAGAGCATCTGCTCGCGCGGACTCAAGTCTTCTACGGTGCGCAGATGCGCACGCTCGGCCTTCTCGTCGATGCGGTCGAGCACCGCCTGCCCGTCTCCCGTCAAAGCGGCCAGCCGAACACGCCGGTCGCGAGGGGCGACGCGCCGGCGGATCAGGCCGCGCTTGCGGAGCCGTTCCAGGATGTCCGCCATGTTGGTTTTATCAATGGCGACGGCCCGAGCCAGCGTTGTCTGGTCGACCGGCCCGCTCTGCGCCAAGGCAGACAGAACGGAATACATAATCGGCGTGATCTTCTCTTCTCCACACTCCTCGGCGAAGAGCGCGGTGTGGATCTGATGCAGACGGCGGATCAGGAAGCCGGGCCGGCCCTGCAAGGGTCCGTCCCGCCAGGTCGGAATGGGCGCCGCCTCTGCGGCGAGCGCGGATTTGGCGCGAGGCATGGCGTTTCCTGTGGCTGAGCTTGTGGACGATCGCAACATATGGAGTCGCCCTTAGCCGCGCCAGAAGAGTCGTCTCACCAGGCCGCGCAGAACGCCGCCGATCAGCCCGAAACCGCCGAGTTTCTGTGGCTCAGGCCTGATGGGCGCGGACTCGCTCGCCCGGGCCGCCAAGGCCGTCACCGCCTTCGCCAAGATGCGGTCGGCAACCTCCGCAACCAGCGCCGGTCGGCCGAACTGCGCCAAAGGACCCTTCAGACGGTAGACCATGCTCAGCTCCAGCCGCGTTGCCTCACCCTCGGGCCGCAGCGCGAAATCGAGGGCGCCGTTGAGGGCGGTGCGACTGAGCCGGTCGCGCCCGCCACCGCGCACCTGCCCTGCCTGCGCCGACTCGTCCAGCCGCACCGCGGCCGTACCGCGGAAGACGGCGGTCATGGGGCCCAGCGCCACCTCGCACTTGCCGGCGAGCGTCTCTTCCTGCATCGGCCCGTCGAGGCTCACGCCTGGGATGCAGGCGACCACGGTCGGGATGTCGCGCACCACGCGCCACACCGCGGAGAGCGGCGCATCCACACGCGCGCTGCGCGTCAGCGTCACGCCCTCCAGCGCTTCCGGCGTCGGGAAGCTCTCGAAACCGCTCACAGTGTCGCCATGCGTGGATGGCGTCGGGGTATCGGCCTTGGCGAGGGGCATGGCGACGGTCGCCGACATCCGGCGCGTGCGCGGCATGGGGTTTACCGCGGCAGGGGGTGGGTCATTCGCCAGCACATCCTCGATTGCCGCGACAATGCCGGCATATCCGGTGCAACGGCAGAGGTTACCCGAAAGCTCGCGCCGAATGCGCACGGCGTCGGCCTCCGGCAGGCGACGGACGATATCGTAGGCGGTCGCCAGCATGCCCGGCGTGCAATATCCGCACTGCAGTCCGTGATGGCGCTTGAAGGCTTCGCGCAGGCGCGCCATCAGGGCGTCGTCCTCGAAGCCCTCGATGGTGCGCACCTCGGCGCCGTCGCAGGCCGCTGCCAGCGCGATGCAGGACCGCACAGGCCGGCCGTCGACGAAGAGCGTGCAGGCGCCGCACACACCTTGCTCGCAGCCGAGGTGGGTGCCGGTGAGCAGGTGCTCCTCGCGGAGGAAGTCGGCGAGGTGCGTGCGCGGCTCTGCAGGCTTGGCCAGGGTGCGGCCATTGAGCGTCAACTCGATCTCCCTCACGTCCTGCCTCCCCGCGCGTCTGCGGGCGCCTCTCCCTTCGCCTGGGTGAGCGCGCGAGAGAGAGCGGCGACATGCAGCGCCAAGTCCGCCGGAGGGCTCTCGGGAAGCGACTCACGCAGCGCTTCCGCCGGACTCCGCCGCCCCTCGACCAAGGAATCAGGGTCGTGCAACACCAAAGGCTGTCGACCGAGCGCACCGACCACGCAGCGCGATCGACCGCGCGCGGGGTCGATCAAGACAACAGCGCTGGCCTTCGCGAACTCACCCACCTGGCGCGCGAACTTCCAGTAGCCCCAGCGCGCACCGTCTCCCGGGCGCGGCACCTCGACCGCCCTCAGGATCTCTCCCGGCCGGAGAGCAGTTGCAAAGGGCCCGGTCAGGAAGTTCTCCAAGGCCACGCGCCGGAGGCCTTCAGGCCCCTCGATCACTGCGGTGGCGAACAGTCCAGTCATGACGATGCACCAGTCGGCCGCCGGGTCTGCATGCGCGAGACTTCCGCCCAGCGTGCCGCGGTTACGCACGGCGCGATGCGCGATGTTCCCCGCCACCGCCTGCAGCCAGCCAGGCGTCGGGTCCGGCACCTCCCGGTCTTCGATCTCCGCATGGGTGACGGCGGCCCCCAGACGCACCCAATCCGCATCTTCCTCCACCGCGCGCAGCTCCGGCAGCAGGGAGACGTCGACGACCGCCGCCGGTCGCGCCAAGCGCAGGTTGAGCATCGGTCCCAGCGATTGGTTGCCGGCCATGAGCTTCGCGGTCCCCGCGGCGAGCGCGACCTTGGCCTCTTCCAGACGGGGCGCTGCCAGGTAGTCGAAGGGGGAGGGCTTCATCCCGTCGCCTCCTGGGCCTCGGCGAGAGCGCGCAGCACGCGCTCGGGCGTCAGAGGCACCTCGCAGACCTCCACGCCGAACGGTGCCAGCGCGTCGTTGACCGCGTTGGCGATGGCGGCCGGCGGGCCGATGGCGCCGCTCTCTCCGATACCCTTCTGGCCGAAGCGGGTGAGCGGCGAAGGCGTCTCCATATGCAGGATGCGGATCGCCGGTATATCGGCGGCGACCGGCAGATGATAGTCGGCGAGCGTCGAGGCGAGCGGCTGACCGGCAGCGTCGAAAGGCATCTCCTCGAACAGGGCCGTGCCGATTCCCTGGACCGCGCCGCCGTGCACCTGACCGTCCACGACCATCGGATTGATCATGGTGCCTGCATCCTCGACGATCACGTAGTCGCGCAGGCGGATGTCGCCGAGCTCCAGGTCTACCTCCGCGACCACGGCATGGGCGGCGTAGGAGAAGGTGCCAGTGTCCTTGACCGTCTTGTAGCCCTCCGTTGCCTCCAGCCCACGCGCGTCCATGTCCTCGGGCAGGAGCTGGGGTTTGCGGTACCAGGTCCTCGCCACCTCCTCGACGGACACCTCGCTGCCGCCGGTGCGCGCCGCACCGTCGGCCAGCACCACTTCGGCGGGATCGGCCTGCATCAGGTGCGCCGCGATGCGCCTGATCCGTTCGCCAAGCGTTGCGCATGCCGAGGCCACTGCGCCCCCGGCCATCACGATGCAGCGCGAGCCCCAGGTGCCGGTGGAGTAAGGCGTGTAGGCCGTGTCGCCGTGCACCAACTTTACCTTGGCCGGATCGACACCGATCTCCTCGTGGGCGATCTGAGCAAGCGTCGTCTCCAGCCCCTGACCGTGGCTGTGGACGCCGACGCGCAGCTCAAGCCCGCCATCCGGCGTTAAGCGCGCCGTCGCCTGCTCGAAGCCCGGCACCATCGGGATCCCCCAGCCTTGGTAGACGGAGGTTCCATGCGCTCCCTGCTCGCAGAAAACAGCGAAGCCGACGCCGAGGCGCGTGCGACCTGTCTGCGTCTCTTGGCGCGCGCGCACGCCGGCGACGTCAATGGCCTCGACCGCACGGCGCAGCGCCTTTGGGTAGTCGCCGCTGTCGAAGTACTTGTTGGTGATGTTGACGAAGGGCATCTCCTCCGGCGCCACGAGGTTGCGTAGGCGGATCGCCTCCGGCGTCGTACCGATTTCGCGCGCCAGCGCATCCATAGTCAGTTCCATGGCGAAGCACACGCCGGTGCGTGCGACGCCGCGAAACGGGAGAATCGGCGGCTTGTTCGTCGCGACCGACCAGGTCCTGCAACGGTACCCGCGCATCCGGTAGGGCCCGGGCAGAATACTGGCGACCTGCGCCGCCTCGAGACAGGCCGAGAAGGGGTAGCTGGAGTAGGCGCCGCTATCGACGACGGCCGTACAGTCGACCGCCAGGAGCTCGCCATCCGCGGCGGCATAGCCGGTCACCTCGTAGGCGTGCTCGCGGCAGTTGGCGCCGGCAGTCAAGTGCTCGCGCCGGTCCTCCAGCCAGCGAATCGGACGGTCCAGCTTCATGGCGAGAAAGCCAGCGCACACCTCCTCGGGCAGCAGAATTCCCTTGTAGCCAAAGCCGCCACCCACATCCGGCGAAACGACGCGTACCTGCCCGTGATCGAGACCCAGGCATTCAGCCAGGCCGGTGCGCACGATGTGGGGCATCTGGGTCGCCGAGTGCAGCGTCAAGAGCTCGAGCTGCCGGTCCCAGGCGGCGACACAGCCGCGCCCCTCGATCGGCGCCATGCACTGGCGGGCTGTCCGGTAGGTGCGCTTGACGACGACGACGGCATCGCGGGCGGCGTCCTCGAAGTGCGTGTCGACGCAGGACTCCAGAAAGGTGTTCTCTTCCCAGTGCGCGTGCAGCAGCGGCGCGTCCGGATCGCGCGCGCGCAGCATGTCGTGCACGGCCGGCAGCTCCTCGAGGTCGATCTCGACCAGCTCGGCCAGGTCCTCGGCCAGCGCACGGGTCTCGGCCAGTACGGCTGCGACAGGCTCGCCAACGTGGCGCACCTTGTCCGTCGCCAGGATCGACTGGACAGAGCTGCGGAAGCCCGGCAGACCGGAGTCGGCGCGAATACCCTTGACGCCAGCCAGGTCGGCGGCGGCGAAGACCAATTCTCCGCCTTCGGCCGGCTTTGTCACGCCGCGCACCAACGCATGCGCCAGAGGACTGCGCACAAAAGCCATCTCGAGCATGCCAGGCAGGCGGATGTCGCCGACGTAGCGACCGCGGCCGCGCAGGTAGCGATCGTCCTCGCGCCGCGTCAGGCGTGCGCCAACGCCCTTCCCGGACGATTGCGCAGCGGTGCCCTTCGCCTCGATCTCGATCGCCATCCCGTGGTTCCCGACCGGTCCGTTGCCGCAGCCTCAACCTCGCGGCCGCCGCTCATCGAGCCGCGCGACCCCGCCGCCTTTGCGCTTGACAGCCACGATGCTGCGCCACAGCATTTTCAACGAGTGTAGATGCAATAATCCGTATTACAACTATTTTTCTGGAACAGGACGTTACGGAGGCGCAACGGTGGCCGAGACGCAAGAATTCGATATCGTGATTGCCGGCGGAACGGTGATCGACCCGGCGGCGACACGCAATGGCCGCTTCGACGTCGGCATCCGGGACGGCAAGATCATCGCCGTCGAGCCGGATCTGTCCGCCGCCCGCTCGGTCGAGCGCATCGACGCGTCCGGTCTGTTGGTTCTGCCCGGCATGATCGACACCCACGCCCACGTCTACCAGCACGTCACCGGCAAGTTCGGCCTGAACCCGGACTTGGTCGGCGTGCGCTCGGGCGTGACCACCATCGTTGATCAGGGTGGACCGAGCTGCATGACCATCGGCGGCTTCCGCCACTACGTCTCCGAGCCAGCCGCCAGCCGCGTCCTCTGCTTTATCTCCTGTTATCTGGTCGGCGGACTGGAGGGGCATCTCTACCCAGATCTCTACGGTCCGAACGGCGTGAACCCCGAGCACACGGTCAGGGTCGCCAAGGAGCAGCTGGACCTGGTCAAGGGCATTAAGGCGCACGCCGAGATCGGCGGCCAATCGCGCTGGGGCCTGGAAGTGATCAAGGTCGGCAAGCGCATCAGCCGAGAGATCGGCCTGCCGCTTTACATCCACCTGGGGCAACTCTGGCCGACGGCGGACTCTGCTCCGATTCCCGACGCCGACGAGCTGATCCGGGAGCTAGCACCGATCATGCAAGCGGGCGACATCCTGGCCCACCCCTTCACCCGGCACCCTGGCGGTTTCGTCTCCTCGACTGGCGAGATCCACCCGATCCTGCTGGAGGCCGTGCAACAGCGCGGCGTGACTGTCGACGTCGGCCATGGCTCCCACTTCAGTTTCGACGTCGCGCGCAAAGTGCTGGCCGCCGGTGTCGAGCCCTTCACCCTCGGCGCCGACATGCACGGCTACAATGTCCGCGTTCCAGACACGATGGACGCGGAGGAAAGGAACGCCAATCCTTTCGCGGGGGTCGCACCCTTCAACCTAACCATCGCCATGAGCGAACTTCTGCATCTGGGGGTACCGCTGGAACGGGTCGTAGCAATGGTGACAGCGAACCCGGCGAAGATGCTGTGCATGGAAGACGAACTGGGCACGCTGCAGCCCGGGCGCGAAGCAGACGTCAGCGTGCTCCGGATCGAGACCGGCCGTTTCAAGTTGTCCGACAACAGCGGCGTCGAAGAAACCGCCGAGCAGCTGGTGCGCCCGGTCTTCTGCCTGCGCGGCGGACGACGCTTCGACGCCGACTCGCCTTTCGTCCCGCCAGCCATCGCTGCCTGACAGAGCCCGTTTGCGACATTCCCGGCGCGCCCCTCTCCTCCGAATGGGAGGGTCGCGAACACGTTCCGAGCTATTTCACACCGAGACTGCTACCAAGAGCCAAGAAAGAGTCTTGGATGGCCTTGGCCAGGCTCGATGGCGCTGTCTCATCCCCGCCCCGCTGATTGAAATTTGATCCAATTTCATAAAACTTCTGAAGTTTTCTCGTTTACCTTTTGCACGATCAAGCCCGCATCCGACTCGTCACCCAAAATGCTTCGGGATAGGGTCAGTCATGCCGGAGGACGAGACTTGTCCGACTGCTTCCAAGGGCGGAACGACAGCGCACGAAAATGGGACGGCGAAGGCCGGGCTCGATGCCGCGGTGATCACCATCGCCCGTCCGATCGAGCGCCAGGTGATACGGGAGACTCTTGAGTGCCGGAACCGGACCCACCCGCTGCGCGCCTTGCTCTCCGGCCTCATCTTCTCAGGCAGCTGCAGGGACGCTATGTGACGCGCGGCCAGGGCCTCTACGCCTGCTCCACCCACGTGATGAACGACAGTTTCGCCAACAGCCGCTCAATTGCCCGCACTGTCCTGGAGGAGCGTGTCCTGGCCGTCTTGCGCGAACGGCTCATGGCGCCGAAGGTCGAGGCCGAGACGATAACGTGCAAACCCACCTACTTGGTTATCTGATCCGGTTCCGCGTCATAGCAGACGAAGGCGATCTTGTTGCCGTCAGGGTCGCGCACGTAGGCGGCATAGAAGCCCTCGCCGTATTGCGGTCGTAAGCCCGGCGAGCCCTCGTCCGATCCGCCATTCTGCATGACGATCTGATAGATGCGATCGATACGGGCCGGTTCGGCGACAAGGAACGCCGTCATCGCACCGTTCCCGACGCTGGCGGTCTTACCGTCGAAGGGCTTGCACACGAAAAACCGCGGCGCCTTGTCGTTCGTACGGTCTCCCCAGCACACGACCTGGTTGTCGCGGAACACCTCCACGAACCCCATCTCCGCGAAGACCGGGCCGTAGAAAGCTCTCGCACGCTCAAGGTCGCGCGTACCCACCATCGTGTAGCCGATCACTGCCCCGTCCTTTGTTCCGCAGCATCCCGGCAACGGCCGAACTACCAAGTCAAGAATAGCAGTGCGTGCGATGCCGCGCCAGCTGACCAGCAGCTGGCGCGGCGTCATTTGCTAGGGTGCGATCATCCGGTCATAGTCGCCACGCGTGCGTAAAGTGAAGGTCACTGGCGCCTCGGTGCGGTTGCGCCAGAACCAGCCGTGGTTGCCGTCGAAAGCCGCGACAAGCTCTCCCGACTGGTCCGGCACGCCGCGTCCCTGTTCGTAGGTTACGCTTTGTCCGCCGCCGTCTCCATGGGTGTCGTAGTTCAGGACGGCGTCATTGGCCGTCCATTCGAACTCGGCGCGCGCGCCTTCGCTCATCACCAGCTTGATCTCGATGCCTTGCGTCGGGGCGAGCGTGTAGCTGACCTCATCGCGCCACGCCGGCGCCGCCAGTTCCGGCGTCAGCGCTTCCGGTACGGAGGTTTGCTGCGCCGTCGCACCGAGCGCCGCAGCGATGGTGGCGAGCTGGCTTTCCAGGGCATCGAGCCGCGCAAGAAGAGCCGGATCGGCAGACACCCGTTCCGCCGCTGCTTGTGCCGCGAGAACGGCGTCTTCGTCGGCGGCTTCGGCATAGAGCTGTTGCTTGATCTCGCCCATCTGGGTCAGCCCCATCGCACGGCCGAGCCCCGTCGGATCGACGCCATACTCGGCGGGCAGCCAAAACAGCATCAGAATTGCCGAAGCGGTGGCCATGGAGCCAAGCGTCGCCCGTAGGAGCCCGCGAGGTGTCGCCTTGACGCCCTGGATATGGCCGGCGTTTTCATAAGTTGAGTTGGTCATATGTCGGTCTCCCGCTGCTCAAGCAGCCACAAGATAGCCGGTGATCTGAAGGCCCATGAGGGCAAACCCGGCGGTCATCATCAGGACGTTCACGGCATAGGCTTGCCGCGCGAAGGAAGCGGTGGCGCGCCAAGAGCGCATCACGACGAGGATCGCCGCGAGCGCGAGAAGCTGGCCGACTTCGACGCCCACATTGAAGGCGATCAGGTTCGGCCAAAGCCCGTCCGGTGAGATGTCGTAGTCGATGATCCTGGAGGCGAGGCCGAAGCCGTGCAGAAAGCCGAAGAGCAGTGTGGCGGCCTTGGTCGAGGGTTGGAATCCGAACCACATCCGGAACGCCCCGAGATTGTCGAGCGCCTTGTAGACCACCGAAAAGCCGATGACGGCGTCGATGATGTAGCTCGAAATGCCGAAATCGAGTGCGACGCCGAGCAACATCGTCGTCGAATGGCCAATGGCGAACAGCGAGACATAGGTCGCGATCTGCTTGAACCCGTAGAGGAAGAAGATCACGCCGAAGAGAAACAGAAGGTGGTCGTATCCCGTCACCATGTGCTTGGCGCCGAGATAGAGGAACGGGATGAGATGAACGCCTCCGACTTCCTGGATGTAGCCTTTGTCGCCGAGCGTGACGGCGTGGGCGAAGGCTGCCTCGATCCAGGTGAGCGAGAACGCAACGGCAAGCAGGAGTATGGCCGCAGGCCGCGCGCCGAGCTCCCGCCCGCGCGACGCGGCCGGTATAACTGTCATGTGATGATCCTCGTCTGAACAGTCTGACGATGCGCCGGACAGGCGCGGTTCCAGGTTCGGTTCAGACGGATCGCGGCGGGCGTATCGGCCCTTCAAGCGTCAGATGTCGAAAGACGTCACTCAGCGCGCAGTGGTCTTTGTCCGGAGGCGGTGAGTGCGCGTTCGTCGGTTGGCAGGTCAATGCGGTAAGCTGGTGGTCATGGTCCGCAGGGCTATGGCCCCCAAACAGACCGCCCTGGCCGTCGCGCTTTGGATCGTCGTGGGTATGACCGTGGTCATGGTCATGGTCATGACCGTGCGCAGTGATCTCCGCTGTTATCGGTGCGGCAGTCGTCTGCGCCGCGGGACCATGGGTCAAGATGACGACGAGCGGTGCAACAATCAGCGCTAAGGCGGTCGTCAGCGCGATGAGGCTGCGCGCGGCATACCGAGTCCTGCGATGGAAGGGTTTCTTGCCCATGCGCTGTGTTCTCATCATCTTTCATTATCCCCCCTAGGGGGATCGACAGTGTGTATGACAGAACCTCATCGGCACGCAACCCATCCCGGTATTGGCAAGCGGCTGAAAGGTGCGGGCGGCCATCTGCGGCATGTCATCGCCATGATCGAGGAGGGCTGAGCCTGTAGCGACACCGCGATGCGGTTCCAGCCCGTGGAAAACGCGGCGACCGCCGCCAAGCGCACGCTCAGTCACGATCATATCGATTCCTACCTCGGCACCGACAACGAGCATTCGCTGCGCTTTCCTCCCGTCGAGCCAACCGCGCCCTTTACGCACCGAGCGGACTCCCTATGCCTCTCTTGCGTCCAAAAACAGGCTGTCCGGCGGATCCGCCTCTCGCGGACCGAGCCCCGGATCGTAGCGGAACAGGGTCGAACAGTAGGGGCAGAGAATGCTGTCCGCTGTGCCCATCTCGAGATAGATGTGTGGGTGGTCATGGGGTGCCGAGGCGCCGGCGCACTTGAACTCTTTGACGCCGATGCGGATTTCGCCAAGACCGCGATCGTTCTTGAACTTGGCATAGTCGTCAGCCCCCATGGCGCCTCGCCAACTCGTTCTCGATGATCGCGATCTCGGTAAGTTGGGACTCCACCGAACGCTCCGTCAGCATGCCGCTGTCGATCAGCTCCTGGAGTTCTCCGCGCTTTGTCTCCAGCTCGACTGTTGTGAATCTGGTCCAAGCATTGGGCTCGTTCATCGCTGGGCCACCCCGTTGAGTCGAGGACGGCAGAGGGGCACGACTATCGTCACAGATCCGCCACGAGATCGAGCAGGCTTGGACGGTCTTTGACCGCTCGCGGTTCGGGGAGCGGCATGGGGTCTTCCTTGAGTGTGCCGTCAAGGTTCACGACGACCCGCCAGATCTTTGCCCGGTAAAAGAAGGTGAGACGGGTGCGCCCTGCGTCCTCGCCCTGACCGGTTTCGGCAATGCTGGTGACGAGGCCTTTCGTCATCTTGTCCTTAAGCGTCTCGACGGAGAGCCCGAGTTTCGGCGCCAACAGTTCGGCCTCGACCGTGATTTGATCTTCGCCAATGAAGACTTGCGTGTAGGGAGGTTGACTCATTGCTCTGTGCCTCCAACGCCGTAGGTTCGCAGCGGCCCAGACCGGCCAGATGCAAAGTTGATGCAGAGCTGGTCCAACTCCTCGTCCATCAGCGGTTCATTCAAGAACCCGCATGCATGGGCCGATAACTCTTCCGGAAGGCAGCCGCCGTCCTGGAAATGCGCGCAGTTCTCACAGGTGCCGAAAAGAGGCTTTTCCGTCTCCGCAGCGACACGACTCAGCAGGCGTCGAAGCGTCAGGGAAAGCGTGCCACGAGCACCGGGGGGCAGGGTGTCTGTGGCGCGGACCAAGGCTTCGATGGGGTCGTTCGCGACTATGGCCCTGGCCTTGTCCGTAGGGTCCAGTCGCACACTGCGGCCATCGGTTTCGGACCGGGTTTGTTTCAGGAAACCCTGGATGACCAGACCTTTGATCGTCTGAGAGGCGGTGCCGCGCGTCGTGCCGTGAAACGCCGCGAAGGCGGAGGGCGTGCGCGAAAAGCGATTGGCACGCGTGAAGTACCTCACGACGGCCCACTGGCCCGTCGTGAGGCCCGCGACGAGGCCGTCGCCCGAGGCTATACGCCCCAGGTGCAGGAGCAGTTCGGCGATACCGCGGCCGTCCAATTCGAACTCCTCTTCATGGTCCGTGAGGCCTGAATAAATAATAGCGTTCCGAAACTAGGTTGACAAGATCATGATTTCGATTCGATACTAAATTGGTTGCGTCTCAAAAGGTATTGGATCGCTATCTGGTGGAGGTGCGGCGGAATGCAGATCAGTAACAGCGCCTATACCGGCGTCGAGACCCTGGTGCGCTTGGCGGCGCAGAAGGTGGACAGGCCCTGTACAACGCAAGCTCTCGCAGAAAGCATCAATCAGTCTTTGTCCTTTACGGAAGCTCTCATGGCGCGGTTGCGCAGCGCCGGGCTCGTTGTTGCACGGCGTGGACGGGGCGGTGGCTACGTTCTTGCCAAACCGGCCTGGCGGATCACTGTTGCGGAGATCTTTCTGGCCGTCGACGCACCCGCGAGCTTTGCGAGCCGTCCACCGCGTAGGAGCACGCTCGTAGCCGAGCAGATCCACCGCCTCCCGGGAATAGACCTCCCCTGGGAAGGGCTCAGAAGGCATGTCCTGTCGTTTCTGAATGACGTCTCGCTTGCCGACCTCGCGCTGCGGCCGGACGAGGTGATCGGCAAGGACAGTAACGATCGGGCAGAGATGAGGTCGACCGCGCGGCACTGAAATTGTCAAAGCCTCCCAACGACGACTGGAGATCATGGAAATGAACAATAACCAGGCCTTGGAACAGATCGGCACGGCAGTGTCCGAGAACGACGTGGTGCTCTTCATGAAGGGGACACCGCAGGCTCCGCAATGCGGGTTCTCGGCCGTCGTTGTGAAAACACTGACGCACCTTGGCGTTACCTTTACCCCGATGAACGTACTGGAAGACGATTCTCTGCGTCAGGCCGTCAAGGAATACTCGAGCTGGCCCACCATTCCGCAACTCTACGTCAAGGGCGAGTTCGTCGGCGGCTGCGACATCGTCCGCGAGATGCATCAGAATGGCGAATTGGCTCACCTGATGAAGGATAAGGGCTTGGTGTGACGAGCTGGAGAGGGGGTCTCAGCCTGAGGCTGCGCCGATGCGAAGAACGGGAGGATGAAGCGATCGCAGTCGAAGCGCAGCTCGGTGCACGCTCTGTCCGAGAAATGCCCACAGGCTTCGGACCGACCGTCGCTGATCGGGATGCGGAGAGCGGCATGTTGGAAGGGTCGTAAGGGAAGAGCCTTCCCATGCCGACGCTTAGAGAACCAACCGGACAGCGTACGTGATAAAAAATCTCACACTTCAGGACCCAGGGTGAGCAACTTCGTATCATAAAAAAGGGGAAAGAGGCGTCTTCCCGGGGGCAGAGCTGTCGCCGGAATGCACCTCAAGATGTGGAGGCAGCAGCAACAGCGTTGCTCGGCGGTCGCTTCCACTCTCTTCTCTCAGTCCTCCTCTGCCCCGTGCGGTCTGGACCGGTCAACTCCGGGGCTCGGCGAAGGAGTGCCGGTCGAGCGCCCAACCCAGAAAGACCTGTCCGCCGTTGCCGTCCAGCGACCTGCCCGCCATGGCTTCTCCCAGGCCGATCATTGCGGGACCGAAACCTGGAGCAGAACCCGTTCGGCTTTGTGGCGAAGGTCTCTTCGATGCACTGCCAGGCGTCGCTTCTCCGCTCGGCTTCGGCCTCACAGAGCAGAGCAATCATCCGGCGCCATGCGTAGGCTGCGTTCTTGAGGCCTTTCAGGTGGCTGCGCCAGCCGGGTCCAGGGTCCTGCAGCCGCCGGCAGATCCACTCGAAACACCGCCGAGCGACGGCGCCGTGGTCGAGGTCCAACAGGTCGATTGCATCGAAAACCGACCCGTGCCGCCATGGACCCTGGGTTTCGCCGGGCAGCGCGGCCCGCTCAACGATCCCGTAGCGTCAGACAAACATCACGCCGCGATATAGCCGCCGGTCTGGCGTTTCCAGAGGCGGGCGTAGAGACCGTCGCGCTTGAGTAAGTCGTCCGGCGTTCCGCTTTCCATGACTTGCCCGTCTCGCATCACGACGATCCGATCAAGCGCGGCGATGGTCGACAAGCGATGCGCGATGGCCAGCACTGTCTTGCCCGCCATCAGATCGGCGAGCTCAGCCTGGATAGTGGCTTCGGCTTCGGAGTCCAGCGAAGAGGTCGCTTCGTCCAGCACCAAGATCGGCGCGTTCTTAAGCATGACACGAGCGATAGCGATGCGCTGCCGTTGGCCACCCGACAGCTTGATGCCACGCTCTCCGACATGGGCATCATAGCCCCTGCGCCCCTCGCCATCGCGCAGATCAGCAATGAAGGTATGCGCTTCGGCCATCCGAGCCGCAGTGATCACGTCTTCCAACGGCGCGTCAGGGCTGCCGTAGCGGATATTTTCGAACACCGAGCGGTTGAGCAGCGCCACATCCTGGGTGATCACGCCGATTTGCGCGCGCAGGCTTTCCTGGGTGACGTGTCGTACATCTTGGCCATCGATGCGCACCACGCCGCCTTCGACATCGTAGAGCCGCAACAAAAGGTTCACCAAGGTCGATTTGCCCGCGCCCGACAGGCCGACCAAGCCAACCTTCTCGCCCGGTTCAATCGCAAGCGACAGATCGTCGATCACGGTCTTGCCTTGCTTATAGCCGAAGCGCACCCGGTCGAAGATGATTGCGCCTTCGGTCAATGCAAGCGGCTTGGCGTCCGGCTGGTCGGTGATCGTCGGCGGCGTGGTCAGCACGGGCATCGCATCCCGGATCGTCCCGAGCGCTTCGGAAATGCCCTGGCCAAGACCAATGAAGGCCGTCGCACTGTTGGACAGGATGCGCACCACGGCAGCGGCGGCGGCGAACGTCCCCACCGTCACGAACCCGGCAATCAGGCCCCAAATGCCCACAGCGAAGATCGACACGGTCAACACTGCATTGAGCAAATGGATCGCAGTTTCAGTGCCAACGAAGGCGCGACGTTGGCGATGTTCGGTATCGACCGATTCGGCGATCACGTCGCGGATCACACCGGCCTCGGAATCCTCGGCGGCAAAAAGCTTGACCATGCGGATGTTGCCATAAACATCAGTCATCGCGCCGGTTGCCCGGCTTTGCACTTCGGCAACCCCTTCGGACAGGCGCACATAGATCGGCATCACACACCAGGCGAGAAGTGTGTTGGTGGCGATCCAGACTGCGACCGGGATCGCCAGCGGCCAGGACAAAGCGGCCAGCAAGACGACAGCGCCGAAGAACTGCACGGCGAAGTAAGGGCCGTATTCGGCGGCATAGAGCAACGAATGCCGCACAGAGGACGTCACCTGATCGATGCGTGATGCGACCTGACCGGCGAACAGATCGTCAAAAAACCCCACATCCTGATCTTCGACTGCCTTGTGTGCCTGCCAGCGCAACGCAGCCGGAAGGCCGACCGAAACCGGCTGATTCATCAGCGCATCGAGCGTGAATCGAACAAGCGGATCGACGATGACTAGCAACACCGTAATCGCCGCGATCAACAGCCAATGGCTTTGAACGAAGACGGCCGCGCCATCCGCGACGACCCCGTCTACGACGAAGGCGACTGCCCAAACGACGATCAGGCCCATTGCACTTGTCGCCGCCGCGGCCAGCGCGACCAAAATCAGCGGCCACCGGAAAATCCAGGCGAAATGCCCGATCAGCCGCACCGATCCCTTCGACGGCAGGGGCCGGACGGGCAGATCGAGCGGCTGGATCAACCGCTCGAAGGGCCGGTAGATGCGGTCGGACAGGGACATCAGGGTGTTTCCAGATGGGTTGCGGTGAGACTCTCGCGGTTCCTTGGCCGATTGTGTTCGCTGACCGCGACCCCCAGAGGACGCGCAAGCCGGCTTGCGCAAAAAAGGGAGTCCGTCGCCGCACCTTCCCGCTTGGGACAAGAGGGTCCGAGGGCGGGATTTGAACCCGCGCTCTCCGGTTCCGAGGCTCGGTGCTTTAATCTCTAAGCTACCTCGGATCAGAGCACCTTTGTCTCGGGTCAATCTGTGTAGGGCACGCGAGCCTGTCAACCAGAGATAGCAGCGCACGCCCGGGCGGGTCGTCAAGCGAGTCTAGCGCCACATGAGCATGGGCGATCTGGCTGAGATGGCCGAATCTCTGGGGAGTTTCCGTAACAGCGTACCGGAAACCCCGATCTTGCGGGGGGCCGGCAAAACACGGGAGGCCAAAGGAAATCAACGGGCTGCGATGGTGGGCGCGGCTGGGATTGAACCAGCGACCCCTACGATGTCAACGTAGTGCTCTCCCGCTGAGCTACGCGCCCATCGCTCCGACGATACCGATTGGCCTCGCCTTCGGGAGGCAGCGATGTAGCAAGCGCCAGCGGCTTTGGCAAGCCTGCCCCGAGGCATGATCGCGCGTTGCGCTAGGCTGCCAGGATGGCATCGACTTCCTGAACAAGTTCGCGCAGGTGAAAGGGCTTGGACAGGATGCGTGCGCCCGGCTGCTCGCGGTCGCGAGCGCGCAGTGCCACTGCCGCGAACCCGGTGATGAACATTACCTTCAGGCCCGGTCTTGCATCGCCCGCGCGTCTTGCCAGTTCCACGCCGTCGAGGCCGGGCATCACGACATCGGCGAGCAGCAGATCGAAGTCTTCTTCGTGCAAGCGAGTCAAAGCGGACATGCCATCACCGAAACTCACGACGTCATGCCCGGCACGCTGCAGCGCGCTCGCGAGGAAGCTGCGCATGGACTGATCGTCTTCGGCGAGAAGAATTTTGGCCATAATGCTGAACCTAGAACGCTAAAGGCGGGGATGGAAGCCCATCGGGCTTCGTTCCCCCTCATGAATAGAAGGCTGTACAGTAAAAATGAATTTCGTACGCTATACAGAAGCACCACGGTTGTTTCAAACACAGGAATCCTAAGTCCGACAATTGCCGCCAAGCATTGCGGCTCGGCGACATCACGGCACCAGATCACTAGCACATTAGACAGCCGACGAGCGAACCGCCAGCCGGCACGCGACAGATCGCCGATCAGATTGTTGGCAGGCCCACGGTCTAACGCTTTTTACCTTGGCCATGCGAAGCGTGCGAGGCATTCTCATCCTTCGAATGGACAACTTCGCCGCATATCAAGAACAGCCCTCCTCGCCGGTGCCGCTTTCAACCCACCAAGTCTTGCGGCCGGCGGCGCAGAGCTTGCCGTTGGTTTTGGCTTCGCCCCATAGCGGGCGCGACTACTCCGACGAGTTCGTCGCACGCTCGCGGTTGGACCCGCGCCAACTGCGCCGCTCCGAGGATGCCTTCGTCGACGAGCTCTTCGCGCCGGCGGTGGAACTCGGCCTGCCCTTGCTGCGAGCTCTCTTCCCGCGGGCTTACGTAGATCCTAACCGGGAACCCTTCGAGCTGGATCCGGCCATGTTCGTCGATCCCCTGCCCGACTATGCCAACACCCGCTCGCCGCGAGTCGCTGCCGGCCTTGGCACCATCGCAAGAGTGGTGGCGAGCGGCGCAGAGATCTATCGCGACAAGCTGACAGTGGCGGAGGCCCTGCAACGCATCCGCGGCTACTACTGGCCCTACCATAAGGCACTCAAGGAACTCGTCGACGATACGCTGGCGCGCTTCGGCGTCTGCCTTCTGCTCGACTGCCACTCCATGCCATCTGGCGGCGGCCTTGTTCCGACGAGCAACGGCAGCGGCAACGGGAGAACTGACGCCAACCGTGGCCAGAACGGCCGGCGGGTCGATATCGTCCTCGGTGACTGCCATGGAACGGCCTGCAGCCCGGTAGTGGTTGATCGCGCTACGGAGGTTCTGAAGCGCCTCGGTTACCGCGTTTCGCGCAATCAGCCCTATTCCGGCGGTTTCGTCACGCGCCACTACGGGCGGCCCGACGAAGGGCTGCATGCCCTGCAGATCGAGATCAATCGGTCGCTTTACATGAATGAAGGCACCTACCGGCACAGCACCGGTTTTCCCGCCGTCGCGCGAGACATGGCCGACCTGGTTGCGGAACTGGGTGCGCTGGAGCCGGAGACTCTTTCGCCACGCTAAGAATTCAGAGTCCCGTGTTGACGGGTGCTCGAGCAGTTCCACGTGAGCGCGGGATGCTTTAGTCGATGCCTCTTTCCCGCCCCTCATCGCCTGTCTTGCGATCCGCCATGCAGAGTGATGCCCTTCTTATCGCAGAACTCTACGGCCACCATGTCCGTGAGGGCCGCGCCTCCTTCGAACTGACTCCGCCCGGCCCGGCGGAGATCGCGCAGCGGATTGCCGACGTCCAGTCGACCGGCCTGCCCTATCTCGTCGTGCTGGAGGACAGCCGCCTGCTCGGCTTCGCCTACGCAAGCCCCTATCGGCCGCGTCCGGCCTATCGTTTCGCCGTCGAAGACAGCGTCTACCTTGATCCAGAGGCACAGGGGCGAGGATGGGGGCGCAAGTTGCTACAGGCGGTCATCGATGGAGCAACAGCCGCCGGGCGTCGTCAAATGATCGCGGTGATCGGCGACAGCGCCAACAGCGCCTCAATCGGCCTACACCGCGCCCTGGGCTTCACGCACGCAGGGCAACTACGCAGTGTCGGCTGGAAGCACGACCTGTGGCTCGATACCGTGTTCATGCAACGGTCACTTGGCCCAGGCGATAACCGGCCGCCGGATAGCTGATCGGTATTCCTGCAGCAAGTGAGAGCGTAGAGCAGGACTTACCTTTTGCTCTCTTCAATCGCCGCCACGAACCGATCGAAGAGATAATGGCTGTCCTGCGGGCCGGGTGACGCCTCGGGATGGTATTGGACAGAGAAGACCGGGCGGTCCTTGACCCGAATGCCTTCGTTGGAGCCGTCGAAGAGACTGACGTGGGTCGGCTCCAGGAAATCGGGCAGGGTTTCTTCCTGCACCACAAAGCCATGGTTCTGGCTCGTGATCTCGACGCGCCCGCTCGCCAAGTCCTTGACCGGATGATTGGCGCCGCGATGGCCCTGATGCATTTTTTCCGTCTTCGCCCCCAGCGCCAGCGACAGCAACTGATGGCCAAGGCAGATACCGAAGATCGGCAGCTTGCGATCGGCCAACAGCTTCTGCAGCGTCGGCACGGCATAGACACCGGTGGCCGCTGGATCGCCCGGGCCGTTCGACAGGAACACGCCGTCAGGCTCATGCATGAGGACGTCCTCCGCCGTCGCCGTGGCTGGCACCACGGTCACGTGACAGCCCAGGTCGGCGAGGCAGCGCAGGATATTGCGCTTCGCCCCGTAGTCGATGGCGACAACACGGTAGCGCGGGTCGCTTAGCCGCCCATAGCCTTCGCCGAGGCGCCAGCGGGTCTGGTCCCAAACGTAGGTTTGAGCGCAAGTCACGGTTTTCGCCAAGTCCATGCCCGCGAGGCCCGGCCAGGCGCCGGCTTGATTGCGTAGTGCTGGCAAATCGAAACGACCATCCGGTGCATGGGCGATGACGCCGCTTGGCGCGCCGCCGTCTCGGATCCGATGAGTCAGTTGGCGCGTGTCGACGCCAGCCAACCCCACCAATCCATGGTTCCTCAGCCAAGCGTCCAGGTGCTGCATCGCACGCCAACTGGACGGTTCCGTGATATCGGCCCGCAGCACCAGACCTCGCGCCGCCGGAGTCATGGTCTCGATATCCTCGGAATTCGCTCCGACGTTGCCGACGTGTGGGAAGGTGAAGGTGATGATTTGACCGGCATAAGACGGGTCGGTCAGGATTTCCTGATATCCGGTCATGGAGGTGTTGAAGCAGACCTCGCCTTCCGTAGCCCCGGCAGCCCCGAGGCCGCGCCCCCAGAAAACCGTGCCGTCGGCGAGCACCAAGGCCGCGGTTGCGCCGGATGGCGGCGTGACGTCGTCGCGCACGTCCAGATCGCGCAAGGCACTGGCCCGCGCGGTAACGCTCGTCTCTGTCATGGGCGAAACCCTGTCTAGCGATCCGGAGCAGAGGTCGCGCGGTTGCGCATGCCTCGCACTCTTCTATATAGGGGCATCGATCAGCCCGCGTGCAGGCGATTACCGCGCCGAACAGGAGGCGGTCAAGCCCGCCTCACCGCGTTGGTCGGTCGAATGGCCGGACGATAGACCTTGGAAGCAGGACGAGAGGCGGCGATGCTGCGCAGCGAGCTCAACGACGCCCTGAAGCAGGCGCTCAAGAACAAAGACCAGCAAACGCTGGGAACCGTGCGCTTGATCTTGGCAGCCCTGAAGGACCGAGACATTGCGGCACGCGGCGTAGGCAACTGCGACGGTATCTCCGAAGAGGAGGTGCTGGACATGCTGCAGAAGATGGTCAAGCAACGCCGCGAATCGATCGAACTCTATGCCAAGGGGGATCGACAAGATCTCGTCGACAAGGAGCAGGCTGAGATCGACGTGATTCAGCGCTTCATGCCGCAACAGCTCGACGACGGCGAAACACGTACGGCGGTCGAACAGACGATTGCCGAGCTGGGAGCCGGCTCGATCAAGGACATGGGCCGCGTCATGGCTACCCTGAAAGAGCGCTACGCCGGTCGCATGGACTTCTCAAAGGCCAGCGCCCTAGCCAAGGGACAGCTGGCGTAACAGGCAGTCGAGGGCAACTGTTCGGGATTGTCCCCGGGTTCCACGTTTGCCCCAAGCAGTCGCGACGCGCCGGCTACGGCCGAGTTCGCTATGGTGAGTGCTTCTCGACACTGAGACCGCGAGTCGCGCCGATCGATGGCCTTTCCACCAGACTTCTTGGACGAGCTGCGCAGCCGGGTCTCGCTGGTGGACCTCGTTGGCCGGCGCGTGCCGCTCAAGAAGCGCGGACGCGAATGGGTGGGCCTTTCGCCGTTTCAGAGCGAGAAGACGCCCTCGTTCACCGTCGTACCCGATAAAGGTTTCTTCCACTGCTTCTCCAGCGGCGAGCATGGCGACGCAATCGGCTGGATGATGAGGATGGAGGGGCTGTCGTTCCCCGAAGCCGTCGAGAAACTGGCGGGGGAGGCGGGACTGCAGGTGCCAAGGCCCACACCCGAGGCCAAAGCGGAAGCGGAGAAGCGCAAATCGATCTCCGACGCGCTCGAACTGGCCTGCCAATGGTTTGAACGCCAGCTTCAACGCAGCTGGGGCGAAGAGGCCAAGGATTATCTGAAACGCCGTGGCCTCTCGGACGACACCGTGACGCGTTTCCGATTGGGCTACGCCCCGAACGACCGTGGCGTTCTCTTGAAACACCTCCAGGTCAACAAGATCGACGTCGAGTTGGCGGCTGCCGCCGGCCTGGTGAAGATTCCCGAGGGCGGCGGCACGGCGCGCGACTATTTCTTCAATCGCGTCCTCTTCCCGATCTCCGATCGACAAGGCCGTATCATCGGGTTCGGCGGACGCACGCTGGAGCCGGACGGCAAGCCCAAATACCTCAACACACCCGAAACGGCGGTCTTCCGAAAGGGTCGCTCTCTCTACAACCTCGACCGCGCCCGCAAGGCCGCTCATGAAACCGGCGAGATTATCGTTACCGAAGGCTATATGGACGTAATCGCTCTGGATCAGGCGGGTTTCTCAAGCGCAGTCGCGCCCCTGGGCACCGCTGTGACGGAGGAGCAGATTGCCGAGCTCTGGCGCCTGGCGCCGGAACCGGTGATTTGTCTTGACGGCGATCAGGCAGGCCAAAAAGCAGGCACTCGAGTGGCGGAACGCGCCCTACCCGGCCTGCAGGCGGGTCGATCCCTCCGCTTCGCGACCCTGCCGCCCGGCGAGGATCCCGATAGCCTGCTGCGTGCCCAAGGCGCAAAGGCGCTGAGACAGGTACTCGACACGGCCCGGCCGCTCAGCGAGCTGGTGTGGCTGATGCTGACATCCGGTCGGGATCTCGCTACGCCAGAACGCCGGGCCGGTCTGCGTCAGGACATTCTGCGGCTGACCGGCAGCATTGTCGACGAGGGCGTCCGCGCCGCCTATCGCGAGGAGCTCCTGGCCCGCTACGATGACAACTACGGCTTCGGCTCTCGTCGCCGCAAGCGCTGGGACGGACCCAAGCAAGCTCGACGCGGAGAAGCTGGCCGCGATCGCGGATCGCGGGGCGGACTCGCCGCTCCCCCGGGACCGATGTCAGGGGCGTTCGACCGTCCTCCGCCGGCGCTGTTGCGGCGGCGCCCCGAACAGATGCTGCTCGCCTGCGCTCTCAATCATCCGGAACTGGCTGCAGAGGATTGCGAGGCTTTCGCAGCCGTGCCCCTATCCAGTGGCGATTTCGACAGTTTGCGGCGGGCGGTCGCCGATCTGCTGGCCGGCCAGCCGGATCTTGACTCGGATAAGCTTCAAGGCCACTTGGGTCATCTGGGTTTTACAGGAGCGATGACGGCCGTATTGAACGAAGCCGTATATCTGCACGCGCCCTTCGCCCGAGCGGAAAAACCCCTGGCCGAGGTGCGGCAAGGATGGCGGGACTTGATGGAGCGTTTGCGGATCGCCCAGCACGACCCAGAGGAGATCGAGGCCGCACGGCAGTTGGCCTCGGACATGGGGGAAGAAACACTCGAGCGTTTGCGTGCACGCCAGCAGCTCAATCAAAGGGACGATCCACGCCTCAGGAGTGCCGGATCTTCGGAACGTCGGGAAAGCGATGCAGACGTTGAACCGGCAGGCAGAGGTGAATAGTTATGGGCGTTGTGCTGCATAAGCGCTGAGTCTGGGGGGAACGAAGCCGGCCTAGGTGCCGGAGCGCAGGTCAAGGACCCGCGCAGGTCGAAGTTGACGGTAGGCATTAGAGAGTCAGACACGGTCGGGGCAACTGGCGAAGGCGCCTGCCCCCTGACGAAGCACTGACAAGGCGAAAGCGATGCCTTTCTTTCGGGGCATTTCGTAGGGCAGGAAGACGAGCAAGCATGGCGAGCAAAGCGACCGAAGCGGAAGAGACGACCGAAGCCCGCGACGAGGGCACTGACGGCCCAATGGTCGACTCCTTGACCGCCGCGGTTAAGAAGATGATCGCCCGCGCCAAAGAGCGCGGCTACGTTACCTACGACGAACTCAATCAAGTTCTTCCGCCAGAGCAGGTATCCTCCGAGCAAATCGAGGATGTGATGGCCCAACTGTCGGAGATGGGGATCTCCGCAGTCGAGGCTGAAGAGCAGGACGATAACGACAAGGACGACTCGGGCGACGAAGAAGGCCCGACCCGCGCCGCCGGCAACCTAGATGACGCCGACGTCGGCCGCACGGACGACCCCGTACGCATGTACCTGCGCGAGATGGGCTCGGTCGAGTTGCTGAGCCGCGAAGGCGAGATCGCCATCGCCAAGCGGATCGAGGCCGGCCGAGAGAAGATGATCGGCGGCATCTGCGAAAGCCCGCTGACCATCCGTGCTCTCCTGGCGTGGCGCCAAGCATTGCTCGACGGACAGATTCTCCTGCGCGAGATCATCGATCTGGATGCCACCTATGGTGCGGGGCCAGACGGCGCGCAGGATGCCAACGCCGGTCAACAGGCGAATGGCCAGCACGCCAATGGCCAACAGGCAAACGGCCAGCAAGCAGGCGACCAGCAACAAGTTAACGGCGCGAGCAAGCCGAACGGCGCCACCGGGCCGGAAGCCGGCGCAAACGGCAGTGCCAAGGCAGCCGAAGCGGAGGATGCTGAGGCTGAAGAAGCCGAAGATGGCGAGGAGGACGACGAGGAAGAGAGCAATCTCTCCCTGGCGGCCATGGAGCAGCAACTGCTGCCTCAGGTTCTCGAGACGTTCGATCAGATCGCCGGTATCTACAAGAAATTCTACAAGGCGATGAACGAACGCCTCGCGCTGCTGCAGCAGGGCGAGGACGTGCCGGCTGCCATGGAGAAGCGCTACCAGCGTAGCCGGGATCAGCTCGTCGAGTTGATGACCCTGGTGCACCTGAACAATGCGCGGATCGAACAGCTTGTCGATCAGCTCTACGGCCACAACAAGCGGCTTATGAACCTCGAAGGCCGGCTGTTGCGCCTAGTGGAATCCGTGGGCGTTTCACGGACGGCCTTCCTACAAGAATACCAGGGCCAAGAGCTCGACCCCAACTGGTTGAGCCGTGTCGGCCAGCTTCCGGGCAAGGGCTGGGGCAAGCTCGCCGAGAAGAACGGCGAGGAAGTAATCAGCATCCGCGGTCAGATTGGCACCATCTCGGAGGCGACAGGGCTACCCATCGGTGAGTTTCGTCGCATCGTTTCGACGGTTCGCAGCGGCGAGCGCGAGGCGAACAAGGCCAAGACCGAGATGGTCGAGGCCAACCTGCGGCTCGTGATCTCGATCGCGAAGAAGTATACCAACCGCGGTTTGCAGTTCCTGGACCTGATCCAGGAAGGCAACATCGGCCTGATGAAGGCGGTCGATAAGTTCGAATATCGTCGCGGCTACAAGTTCTCGACCTACGCAACCTGGTGGATTCGCCAAGCCATCACCCGCTCGATCGCCGATCAGGCCCGCACCATCCGTATTCCGGTGCACATGATCGAGACCATCAACAAGTTGGTGCGAACCAGCCGGCAGATGCTGCACGAGATCGGCCGCGAGCCGACTCCGGAGGAGTTGGCCGAGCGCTTGGTGATGCCGCTGGAGAAAGTGCGCAAGGTTCTCAAGATCGCCAAGGAGCCGATCTCCCTGGAAACGCCGATCGGCGACGAGGAGGACAGCCACCTCGGCGACTTCATCGAGGACAAGAACGCTGTCATTCCGCTCGATGCCGCTATCCAGCACAATCTGCGGGACACGACAACGCGCGTTCTGGCCAGTCTGACTCCCCGCGAGGAACGGGTTCTGCGCATGCGTTTTGGCATCGGCATGAACACCGACCATACGCTCGAAGAAGTCGGCCAGCAGTTCTCCGTGACCCGCGAGCGTATTCGTCAGATCGAGGCGAAGGCCCTGCGCAAGCTCAAGCACCCCTCTCGCAGCCGCAAGCTCCGCAGCTTCCTCGACACCTGAGCGCCGTTGGAAGGCCTTCGTTCACGAAAGCGAACTTACCGCCCTCCGACGACACAAATTCGCGTCGCCGAGACTGCGGGCTCTTTTGAGTTTGCTCCGTCAGCAGCATTCGACGCGATACGGCTTGAGCGGATCGGATCATACTCCGCAGCGGCTCAGGCGTCCGTCGAGGTCAGGCTGCGACGCGAGTCAGACGGTTGATCAGATAGTAGAGGTCGTCGCCGGGCCAGGTGCCATCCTGATCGAACTGCGTCAGCAGGCGTTCGAGCAAACGCGCCGTGAAACGCGCTCGGTCGTTGGGGCCGCCGTCGTAATCGGTCTCCCGTACCACCTGAACGGCGGCGCGGAAGGCTGGAAGCCTGCTCTCCGCCAGTCCGGCGCGACGATAAAGCGACGTCAGACCAAGCTTGCCTTCGTCGTAGATCAGGATACGTGCGTTGGCCAGCGGCACACCGGCCATGTGCGCCATGGCCGTCTCGAAGAAAGCAAGATCGCCGACGCATAGCGCCCTCAGAACCAGCGAGTCGGTCAGGCGGCCCCGCTCCGCCAGCGCAGCGATAAGGCTCCCCAGATCGCTCGCCTCACGGCTCTGACCGGCGATCTGCAAAACCGCGCGGTCGCGTACTTGTAAGATCAGATCGGAAACGCTGTCGGGATCAAGGTGACCACGCTCGGTCAGAACATCGTGCAACCGAGCCGACATACGAGCCACCAGCTGCTCGGCAATCAAGGGCGGGACGTGATTTCGGCGTGCCAGCTGATCGCCGACCGCTGGCTCTTCCGCGAAATCGTTGAGAACCCGCTCTAAATCGGCTTGGGCAATCTCGGCACCTTCATTGCCGACTAGATGGGCCACGGCCTCCGACTGGCCGGTGTCGATCACTGCCTCACAAACAGCCGGAGAGACTTGGGCGCGTTGCGCGATGGCGGTGACCCGCGGAGGGGCCGCCTCACGCACAATGCTCAGCAGCTCAGCATCGCTCAAAACCTCCGAATGACGAAGGATCGGTAAGGCGACCGAGTCCACGTCGCGCGCCAAAGCGGTGGCAACTTGCTCCGGCAGATCGGCAGCGTGTTTCAGATGCTCGGCAAGCGCCTCGCGCACGATCAGAGCCGCATCGCGGACCAACACTTCGAAGATGTCCTGCGCCAAACGGCGCTCGCCTGGGCCGAGCGCGGCATCGGTGTAGCTGTCAGCGATCTTCGCCGCAGTCTTTGCACGGATTTCTGGGGCAGGATCCGCAAGCAGACGCTGCACATCTTCCTGAGTAAGAAGCTGGGCTTTCTCGGGGCGGCCCCCATCGAGCGCAACGACATCGTTGGGCATAAGCAGCGATCCTGTGCACAAACTCGGGGAGCGCAAGCCAGCATCCAGGCCTGCGCCAGCTTTGGGAGTCTGGACGCAGACGCGTTAAACAGCCCTTAATCCAGACACGATTGCGTCATCACGCTGGACGGTGCCTGTCCAATACCCACATGCAGTTTTAGGTCTGAGAGTACTGCTATGCGCTTGCTCATCCTCTTCGCCGTCATCTTTTTCCTGCCGACAGTGGTCGCGGCGGACGATCTCTCTGCGGATCGTGCCTATACGCTTGCAGCTGAAGGCAAGCTGCTGCTCGTCGACGTCCGCCACCCCCAGGAATGGCAGCAAACCGGCGTTGCGAAGGCTGCACAAACGGTCAGCATTCACGATCCGGCGGGTCTGCCGGCTTTCTTGGCCAAGATAAGCGCCTTGGCAAGCGAGGCGCCCGGCCGGCCGATCGCCTTCATCTGCGCCACAGGAGTCCGTTCCGACTTCGCAACGAAACTGCTGCATCAACAGGGCTTCGACCAGGTATTCAACGTCCGCGAAGGGATGCTGGGCTCATCTTCCGGCGCCGGTTGGCTGAAGCAGGGCCTCCCGACCCGCCCTTGCGACGTCTGCTAGCTGCTAGATCAGAGCCACTGCGAAGTGCGCACTCTTAGCGACCGATAGCCAAGTTCACGGCCTGAATCTGGTCGGTTACGGAAACCTCCAACAGAGAGGTGATTTCCAGATCGCGATCCTCAAAGACGTCGGGCGGGTTGCGCTGACTTCGCCAGGCTTCGACGGCACGGTCACGGGCGCCGATCAGTTCAACGATCTGCGGTCGGAAAAGCCGCATCATGGCCGAGATCCAACAGTTCACCGGCCAGGACGGTCTAGCGTGATCGATCTCGAAGGAGTCGAGCATCGCAATCACATCTTCCGCGGCATACCAGGTCTCGCCAGTCACCCAGCGGTTCACGGTGAAGAGCCGGAATGGCAAGCCTTGCGGGGTCATGGCGATCGCAATCAGATGACTCAAGCGCTCATCGCGATCCACCGGCAGATCGCCGGGCGGTACCGGAGCGGGCTTCACTCCCTGCGGCATACCGCCAGGACGCAGAAAGGTGTGGAAATGCCCATGCTCACCCTCGAAACGCTGATCGCTCGGGTGCGCATGATAGTAGTACTGAGCGTGGGTTTCGGCATCGTAGACGTCGCCAGGCGGGTAGTGGTCCCACTCGTAGAAGGTATCCGCCTCACGCAGCAACTCGCCAACGACGTTGTCGCCGGTCTTCGCGAGCACGCGATAGATCTCGACAATCTCACTGCCGGCTTCCGCCATCATCTCCAAGGTGTCGCTCGGCAATGCCGCCAGCTGCGGGCTGACGGGGCGACAGGTCTCGGGCAAATCCGTAACGGAAGCTAATCGCATGCCTTCAGACATAGCGCGGTCAACTGGCATTGACCAGACACGGCGTGTTGATCAAGCCGTGAAGCTTGCGGGCTGCATTTAACCGCGCACCACCAGCACAGAGGTTGTGGCATGGCGTACGACCCGGGCTGCGTTAGGACCGAGCAGGTAGTCCTCCAGTTCCGGGCGGTGAGATGCCATCACGATCAAATCCGCGCCCACTGCCTCTGCACCGCGCAGAATCTCCTGATAAATGGTTCCGTGACCAACAATGTGCTGCACTTGAAGATCGGCAGGTATCCGCTCGGCCGTGAAGGCATGCAAAGTCTCTCGGGCCTGCTCGAGTGCCTTCTGTTCATAGCCGGAGGGAAAGAAGGATCCGACGATGGACATGCCGAAGTCGGGTACCACGGTGATCACATGCAGGCGTGCGCCGAAGGCCTTCGCATACTCCAGCGCCGTCGACACCGCCCCACCCTGGGTCTCCGGGTGGCCAAGATCGACGGCCAGCAAGATATCCTTGTACATCCTTGCCCCCTTAGAACGCCGGTACCGTTGCGCGGCGGCGCTGCACCAGGATCACCAGCGCCAGCAACAACAGCGCCGGAATGTAGAAAACTTCCTTGGGCAGTCGCTCGGCTGGTACCAACACCTCTGTCACAGTGACCGGCATGTCGCCATAGAAGTCGAATTCCCGCCACTGCGCCTCGTAGGGAGCGCCGGGAAGCGGCTCATCCAGCGCAATCAGCTCCCCCTCTTCCAGTTCCAACGCCAGTCCGGTTACGGCTTCCAGTCGCGCTGCACCACCGTCGGACGCACCTAGATTCAGTGCCAGCGTCAGGCTGCGGATCTGATCGAAGTTTTGGAAATCCGGCCCCTCCAGCCTAACGCGGACCTCCGCTCCCTCCGGCTTGCCTTCGATGGCCTGAAACACTTGTTCGGCGGGGATGGCTTCGAACGGCGGCTGCAGCTGGTCCAACCAGTAGCCGGGCCGGAAGAGTGTAAAGGCGACCAGCAGGAGAATGGCGGATTCCCAAAGGCGAGAGCGTGCAAAAAAGTAACCCTGTGTCGCCGCGGCGAAGATCAGCATGGCGATCGTTGCCTTGATAAAGATCAGCACGGCTCCGACCAAGTCGACGCCGATCAGCAGCAGGTCGGTGTTGAAGATGAAGAGGAACGGCAGGATCACTGTACGCAGGCTGTAGAAGAAGGCCGTGAAACCGGTTCTGATGGGATCGCCGCCAGAGACGGCAGCAGCCGCGAAGGAAGCAAGACCCACCGGTGGCGTTACGTCAGCCATGATGCCGTAGTAGAAAACAAAGAGGTGTACGGCAATCAAGGGTACGATCAGACCATTGGCTGCCCCCAGCTCGACCACCACCGGTGCCATTAACGAAGAGACCACGATGTAGTTGGCCGTCGTCGGCAGACCCATCCCGAGAATCAGGCTGATCAGAGCGGTAAAAACCAGGATCAGGATCAAACTGCCGCCGGAGATGAACTCGACGAACTCCGCCATCACCTGACCGATCCCGGTGAGCGTCACAGTGCCAACGATGATGCCGGCGGCAGCCGTCGCCACTGCGATACCGATCATGTTGCGGGCACCGGCGATCATTCCGGCAACCAGATCGTTAACACCCTCCAGTGCCTGTTGCGCCATTTCGGCACCCGCGCCGCGGAAAAAGGCCTTCAACGGTCGTTGGGTCAACAGGATGAAGATCATCAAGGCCGTCGCCCAAAAGGCGGACAACCCAGGCGACTTCAACTCCACCATCAGGAACCAGACCAGCACGACGATCGGCAGCAGGTAATACAGGCCGGTCTTCACCACCTCGCCAGCCACTGGCAGCTTCACCACCTCCGCGTTGGGATCGTCCAACTCCAGATCGGGATCGCGCGCGGCCAACCAGATCAAGCCCAGATAGACCGCTCCCAGGATCAGCACCACCGGCAACCAGGCAACCTCGCCCACCACCGCCTGAATACCGCGCAAACCGTAGTATGTGATCCCGGCCAGGATGAAGATCGAAGAGACGATGATACCTGTGCGGATCAGCTGCGCCTTGAGCGGGTGCACCACCGGCTTGGGCAGCGCCTGCATCTGCTGCTTCAAGGCCTCCAGATGCACCAGATAGAGCAGTGCGATGTAGCTGATCGCGGCCGGCAGGAAGGCGTGCTTCACCACCTCCGCGTAGGAAATGCCGACGTACTCGACCATCAGGAAGGCGGCTGCCCCCATCACCGGCGGCATGATCTGGCCGTTGACCGAGGATCCGACCTCGACCGCACCGGCGCGCTCGGGCGTGAAGCCGACCCGGCGCATCAGCGGGATCGTGAACGTGCCGGTGGTCACGACGTTGGCGATAGAGGAGCCGGAGATCAGGCCGGTCATGGCCGAGGCCAGGACCGCCGCCTTGGCCGGCCCGCCGCGCAAGTGGCCGAGCAGAGCGAAGGCGAGCTTGATGAAGTAGTTTCCCGCGCCGCCTTTATCGAGCAACGAGCCGAACAGCACGAAGAGGAAGACGAAGGAACTGGAAACGCCGAGCGCGACGCCGAACACGCCCTCCGTCGTCAGATACATGTGGCTCATGGCCCGCTCGACCGAAGCGCCCTTCCATTGGATCACTTCAGGAAAGGCCGGCGAGTTGCCGAAGAAGACGTAGGCGAGGAAGACCAGCGCCACGATCATCAAAGGCGGCCCGAGACTGCGGCGCGTTGCCTCCAACAACATCACCAGACCGATCCCGGCGATCGTCAGGTCGTACCAAGTCGACAAACCAGGTCGCTCGGCCAGCGACGCGTAGAACAGATAAAGGTAGGCGCCGCAAAAGGCACCGGTCAGCGCCAGCACCCAGTCGAGCGCAGGCACCCTGTCGCGCGCCTTCTCAGACGTGGCCAAGCAGACCAAAAGGAGCGCCAGCGCGGGCCCGAAGTAACGTGGTTGGCTGAACAATCCGGCCAGCGCGCTGCCCACGGTCGCTTCGCTATCCAGTGCCGCCGCCAGCAGTACAATCAGCAGACACAGTGCAAGTCCGATAATCAGGCCTGTCGCCAACCGCTGCGCGAGGCCGCCGGACCGAAGCTTCCCGGAGGCCGGAAAGGCGGTAAAGGCCAGGAAGAGCGCAAAACCCAAGTGGATCGACCGCGTCTCGGTGTCGTTCAGGACCACCGGCAGTCCGAGATTGCCTTGCACCAGGAATGGCAATGGCGACGCGATCCAGAGCTGAAACAGCGACCAGACGAAGGCGACACCTGCCAGCAAGAAACCGATGGAGCCTGGAACGCTGCGCGCACCGGTGTCGGTCGAGGCGACCAGATCCGCCAAGTCCTCATCGGACAAGGCCTGACCGACAGGCTGCCCCTGGCTATTTGACATCTTCCCGATCCCCCCGAATCCAAAGCGCCTCTGCGGTGTACTGCTCTTCCTTGGACCGATACGCCCCGTTTTCGGGTGTCGAATCGTGCCCGCTAGAGAGCGTTGCAGCGGATATCAAAAAGGACAAACACCAAAATCACAGGCAACGAAAAAAGTAGGCGACGAAAATACGAAGAGCCTGAAAACATCTGAAAACTGTAGTTCGCGGGCGGGCACCACCCCTGGTACCCACCCGCGAAAAACAGAGGTCGGCGTTACATCATGCCGGCTTCTTTATAGTAGCGCTCGGCGCCGGGATGCAGCGGGGCAGAAAGGCCGTCAGAGATCATCTCTTCCTTCGTCAGATTGGCGAAGGCGGGATGCAATGCTTTGAAGTCCTCGAAGTTCTCGAACACGGCCTTAACCAGTTCGTAGACCACTTCGTCCGCCACATCAGCGCGCGTCACGAAGGTGGCGCCAACGCCGAAGGTCATGGTGTCAGCGTCGCTCCCGCGATACATGCCGCCAGGGATGGTGGCCGTCCGATAGTAGCTGTGCTGCTCGACCAACCCGTCGACGGTCGGGCCGGCGACCTCAACCAACATGGATTCGCAGGCGGTCGTCGCCTCCTGAATCGAGCCGGACGGGTGGCCGACGGTGTAGATCATGGCGTCGATCTTGTTGTCGCAGAGCGCCTGGCTCTGTTCCGCAGCCTTCAGCTCGGAGGCCAAGGCGAAGTCGCCCATCTCCCAGCCATAGGCCTGCATGACGACTTCCATGGTCCCGCGCTGCCCGGACCCCGGATTGCCGATGTTGACGCGCTTGCCCTTCAGGTCCTCGAAGGTCTCGATCCCCGAATCGGCCCGTGCCACCACGGTGAAGGGCTCCGGATGCACCGAAAAGACCGCGCGAAGCTCCTCGAACGGCCCCTGCTCCTCGAACCGTGTAGTGCCGTTGTAGGCGTGGTACTGCCAGTCCGACTGGGCAACGCCGAACTCCAACTCGCCGGCGCGGATGGTATTGATGTTGTAAACCGAGCCACCGGTCGACTCGACGGAGCAGCGGATGCCGTGCTCCTTGCGGTTTCGGTTAACCAGACGGCAGATCGCGCCGCCGGTCGGATAATAGACGCCGGTCACGCCACCGGTGCCGATCGAGATGAACTGCTGCTCTTGCGCGGCAGCACCGCCGGCCGAAGCGGCCAAGTAGGCGCCAGTAGCCAGCGCGACGGCCGCACCAGTCAGAACGAGTTTGCGCATCGTCCTTCAGCTCCCTGATTGGATCGAATTCGTTTTTGCGGATTGCCGGTGGGTCTTCGCCTCCCGTCGGGCCCACCATGTCCCGACTCCGGCTTGCCGTTCCGGCAAGGCCGGCGGCACCGCCTACGACGGTGCCGGGCGTCTCCGTTTGCGTCGTATCACCTCCGCCTGCTAGAGGGCCGAGACCGTTAGCCAGCCTTGGATTTTTCCGACCCCGATTGCCCACATTGAACACCTATTCGGTGCAGTTGACCAGAGCGCGATCGGATTGAGCGAAAACCTAAAGGCCTGTGCTCAGGAACCGGCGAGCAACGCGCGCAGCTGCGCCGCCGTCGCCAAGGGGCGGCCCAACCGCCGGACGCTTTCTGCCAATTGCCCAACCACGGCAGCATTGTCGGCCGCCGTTCTGCCGTCCGGCAGCAGTAAGTTGTTCTCAAACCCCACCCGGGCATGGCCGCCGAGAGCCGCAGCCGCCACGGCCGCCGCGGCCTCCTTCGGTCCGAAGGCACAAATAGCCCAGGGATCCGATGCCTCCAGAGCAGCCAGGAAGGGAAGAAGGTCAGATGGTTCGGAGCGCTGCCCCACGGCATAACGCCCCAGCACGAACAGGAGGAATTGAGGCCCGGCGGGCAGAATGCCTCGCGCGCGGAGTGCGCCGAAGCGTCGCAGATCCTCTGCGTCATAGAGAATGAACTGCGCCTGGACACCAGCCTCCGCGACCCAGGCAAAGAAACGCGCTGCCTCAGCCTCGCTTTCGGCGTCCGGGATCAACTCGCGCAACGCAAAGCTGGCCGCTTCCGGGAGCAGTCGGCGCACACAGTCCATCTGCGCCGCCGGAGCATAGCGGCCCACGGCCTCCGTGGTGATCTGAATGACGAGATCGTCACCGACAGCCCCCCGAATCGCCTCTGTCGCAGCCAGATAACGGCCGACATCGAGCGAATGCCCGCCTTCCGCGTCACGAACATGCAGATGGATCATGGCGGCACCGGCTGCGGCACAGGCTTTCGCCGTTTCTGCCAGCTCCTCCGGCTCGATCGGCAGCGCTGGATGATCGGCCTTGGTCTTCCGCGCACCGTTTGGCGCAACGGCCAGGACCAACGGCTGCCAATCGGCACGCACAGGAGCCGGTCCCTCGCTTGTCAACGGATGGGGCGACATCACGCTGCCGCGGGGAAGGCGGCGTCGAGGGCCGCGGCGAGCTTCTCCACGAGCTCTTCGATCTGGCGGTCTGAAATGATGAAAGGTGGCGCGAGCAGAACATGGTCGCCACGCAAACCGTCGGCCGTGCCGCCGTTGGGATAACACATCAGTCCGCGGGCCATGGCTTCGGTCTTCACCCTGGCATGCAGCTTGTGATGCGGATCGAACGGCGTCTTGCTCGCACGGTCTTCAACCAACTCCAGTGCCAGGAACAGTCCGCGCCCCCGGATATCTCCGACATAGCGGTGATTGCCGAAGCGCTCCTGCAAAGCAGCGCGAAGGGCCGCACCTTGCGTCTGCACCCGCTCCAGCAAACCCTCACGTTCGATCGCGTGCTGCACAGCCAAGCCGCCGGCACAGGCGGTAGGATGGCCGATATAGGTGAAGCCGTGCTGGAAGCTGCCGGAGCCGCCGGCCAAGGTTTCGACAATCTCCCCTGAGATCAGGCAGGCGCCGATCGGCTGGTACCCGGCGCCCAGTCCCTTCGCGCAGGTCAGCAGATCGGGACTGATGCCGTCTTCGGCACAGGCAAAAAGATGGCCGGTGCGGCCCATGCCGGACATCACTTCGTCCAGGATCAGCAGAATGCCGTGGCGATCGCAGATTTCTCGGATCCGTTCGAGATAGCCGGGCACCGGCGCCAAGGCGCCGGCGGTTGCGCCAACCACTGTTTCGGCGACGAAGCCGATCACCGTCTCCGGCCCGAGCTGACGGATCGCCGTTTCCAACTCATCGGCTGCGCGTAAGCCATAGTCCGTATCGCGCTCATCCGGCCGCTGCTCTCGGTAAGGGTAGCAGGGAGAGATTTGAGTCGTGGGCATCAGAAGCGGCTCATAGACGGCACGGCGCCCTGGATTCCCGCCAATCGACAAGGTTGCAAGGGTATTGCCGTGGTACGACTGCCGACGGGAGATGAAATGGACGCGCTGTGGTTCGCCCTTCTCCACCCAATAGCTTCGTGCCAGCTTCAGCGCCGTCTCGTTCGCCTCGGACCCACCGGAGAGAAAGTACGCCTTCGCCAATCGTTCGGGCGCCCGAGTCACCAAGTGTTCCGCTAGCGCCTCTGCCGGCTCGTTGGTGAAGAAACCTGAATGCGTATAGGGTAAGCGGTCCAACTGTGCCTTGATCGCCTCAACCACGCTCTTGTGGCTATGGCCCAAGCATGACACTGCAGCCCCACCTGAGGCATCCAGATAGCGCTGTCCTTTGTCGTCGATTACGTAGGGGCCGTCGCCAGCAACAGCGACTGGATAGCTGTGGGCAAATTGGCGATGCAGGATATAGCTCATAAGCCGCGGAGCTTAACGACACAGCCGTTTGCAGCAAGCGTCAATTGCGAGCCGGCCTTATGCACGCTAGCTTGCCGCACCACACCGCAACTCGCTTGCCCCGCCTCACTCATCTTCGGCCTCTCCTTCAACCCGGCCAAGATCAACAGCGACACAGGACATGGATCTCAAGGCGCACATCCGTAAGGTTCCGGACTTCCCCAAACCCGGCATTCTTTTCTACGATATCTCCACACTTTTGATGCATCCCGACGCCTGGCGGCACACTGTGGAAGCGCTGGGCGCCGCCATCCGACCGCACGAACCCGACTTGCTGGTCGGCATCGAATCCCGAGGCTTTCTGACGGCTGCACCCTTGGCGCTTCACCTTGGCCTAGGTTTCATCATGGTTCGCAAGAAGGGAAAGCTGCCGGGTGCGACGACCAGCTATACCTACGATCTCGAGTACGGCACCGACACGCTTGAGATCCAGGCGGATGCGGTGCAGCCCGGCCAACGCGTAGTGGTTCTCGACGACCTCCTCGCCACCGGAGGCACCATGCGCGCAACGGTGGATCTGCTCCGCAAGCAAGGCGCAAAGGTGTCGGGCGTCGGCTGCGTTATCGAACTGAGCTTCTTGGGAGGTCGCAAACAGCTCGACGTTCCGGTTGCGAGCTTGGTCTCCTACGACAGCTAGACAGGTTCTGTCGCGCTCCAATGCACTCCTGCTCAAATGGGGCGATTGCAGCAGACTTTAACGTGGCAGAGAATGGATTTATCGCCATAGGCGCGTATTTAATTTGTCATTAACACGCAGCACGGATACTTCACTTAGAAGTAGCGTCTGTGCCCGGCCTTTTATCATAGAGTTCGGTGGGTTTAACCTGCGCCTTAGGCAGATGGATGGAGCTTTCTCTAGCCACAGCTTTAACAGCGGGCTTCTTTTGCGGTCTCGGGCTTTTGCTTGGCGCAACAGCCCGTCATCTGTGGCCTCATCGAAGATCTTCCACGTCTGCAATGGCCGGCCCTAAGCCTAGCGTCGGCGAAGATCTCGCACGGTTCCGCGATGTTCTAGAACTCGGCTACGACTGGCTCTGGGAAACCGACGAGACACATAATTTCACCTATCTGTCGGATCGCTTTTCGGACATCACCGGCTACCCCTCTAACGTCTTCATAGGCCGTTCGCGGTTCGAAGTCGCCCAAGCCGATCTGAACGACCCTTTCTGGGCGTCCCACAAGCAGACTCTGGATCAGCACCACTCCTTCGCCAATGTTACCTATCAAACCAGCGTAGATGGCGCGGCTCGCTGGCTACGGATCAGCGGCCGGCCGCGCTTCGATTCGAATGGGAAGTTCGTCGGTTACCGTGGCCTGGGCACGGACGTAACGAAGGAAATGCTGGCCGAGCAACGGCAGGAGCAGAGTCGCCAGCAGCTGCAGCGAGCGATCGACGCCATCTCCCACGGCGTCGCACTGTTCGACCCTGACGACAGGCTACTGGCTGTAAATGCGGCCTATCGAGACATCAACTCAACTCTGGCTGAAGCAGCCAAGCCAGGCGTCTCCTTTGCAAGCCTTGCTCGAGTCGCTGCTGAAGCGGGTCTCTATAAGAATGCGGGTGAATGGCCTGTCGAGGAGCTCGTAGCCAGGCGTTTAGCTCAGCGCCGCTTCGATGAGACGGTCGAGCAGGACTACGCCGACGGCCGTGTTGTCCAGACGAACGAAACCAAACTGGGCAGCGGCGAGACGCTGCTTCAATGGATGGATGTGACCGGTTTTCGCCGTCGTGAACGCGCGCTCGCGCTGCTGATCGAGTCGCGAGCACGCGAGCGCGATATCATCGATGCAGCGGCCGAAGCCCTGGCGGTTGCACTCGACTATCGCTGGGGTGCCGTTGTCCAGCTTGTTGACGGCAAGCGTGGACGCATTCTGGCTATGTGGGACGGACAATCAATCCAACGGGGTATGGAGTACGATCTGGCTGGAACGCCTTGCGCCAGTGTTTATGAGAAAAATGAGTGCTATTATCCCGATCACGTGGCCAACCATTTCCCAACCGACGAGATGTTGTCGGATCTCGGCGCTGAGGCGTTCGTCGGTCGAGTTCTACGCGCCGAGGACGGCTCGCCCCGCGGCCACGTGCTCGCCTTTGACGATCGACCCGACGGCCCGGAACCGCGCGAGGACGACCTTGTCGATCTGATTGCGAACTGGGTCTCGATGCAACTGCAATGGCAGGAGACCGCGAGGGCCCTTGCCGATAGCGAGACCCGATTTCGAGACCTGGTCGAGATCGATACCGACTGGTATTGGGAACTGGACAACAATCTTCGCTTTACCTTCGTTTCGGAAGCAACGCAGCAGATCACCGGTCGGGCTGTCAGCACGGTCCTCGGCAATACACCTTGGGAGGCGACAGGCGGCGATCCGGCCTCACCTGCATGGGCAGAGATTGTCGCCAACCTACAGGCACAGCAGTCGTTTCGCGAGGCCCATCTGCCCATCGAACGCCCGAACGGCAGCATCCGGTACCTTCGCCTGAGCGCCCGGCCGTTGTTCGGTAGCAAAGGAGAATTCGCCGGCTATCGCGGCGTAGCTGCGGATGAAACTGCCCAGATCGAAGCCCAACAGGCGCGTGAGGAAAGCAGCCAGATTCTGAGCGCCATCGTGGAGAACATGCCGGAAGGTGTGAGCATTGTTGACGGCGACCTCCGGGTTCTACGCTACAACCAGCGCTTTCTGGAAATGCTCGATCTGCCGTCGGAGGTACTACGGCGGAACCGCTTCGAAGACGTGATCCGTTTCAACGCCGAACGGGGCGACTATGGACCCGGCGACATCGAGGAGCTGGTGCGCGAGCGGATGGTCCCAGCACAGAATCCGAGGCCGCATCGCTTCGTCCGGGTGCGGCCGAACGGAACGGCAATCGAAGTGCGCGGTAACCCGCTTCCCACAGGCGGCTTTGTCACGACCTACGCCGATGTGACCGAGCATCAACGCGTGCAGACGGCATTGCAATCGTCCGAGGCGCGCTACCGCTTGATTTCCGAGCTAACATCCGACTTCCTCTACTCCTACCGGGTCGACGCCGATGGACGAAGCGAAGTTGAGTGGTTCGCCGGCAATCTTCCCGAGGGCTTTATCATGCCTGGCAACGACGGTAGTCAGGCGGCGTCTTGGTACGATTTGATTCATCCGGACGACCATCTCGCGCTTCAGGAAAGGCGCCAGAGGCTGGAGGCCGGCGAACCGTCAATCGACGAACTCCGGATGGTCGCACCCGACGGCTCCGTTCGCTGGCTCAAGTCCGTTGCGCGCCCGGAGAAGGATCCGAAAAGCGGGCGCTTGATGAGAATCCTGGGTGCCGCCCAGGATATTACGGAGCGCAAGCGCGTTGAGCTGGCGCTACGCTCCGCGAAGGAAACAGCGGAGATCGCCAATCGCACCAAGTCCGAATTCCTGGCCAATATGAGCCATGAGCTTCGAACACCGCTGAATGCGATCATCGGATTCTCGGAAATTATGAAGAACGAGACGATGGGCCCCTTGGGCGGAGAGAGATACCGCGCCTACGCCGAGGACATCTGGGACAGCGGCACACATCTATTGAACATCATCAACGACATCCTCGACGTATCCAAGGCCGAGGCGGGCATGCTCGATTTGGCGGAAGAGGAGTTGATCGTTGCAGAAGTCGCGGGCGCGGCGCTTCGCCTGGTTCGTCAACGCGCCGAGGCCGGCGGCGTTACAGTCGATGTCTCTCTGCCCGAGCAACTCCCCATGATCTGGGCCGATCAGCTTCGAATGAAACAGATCCTGCTGAATTTGTTGTCGAACGCCGTGAAGTTCACACCAGCGGGGAAGCGCGTATCGCTGCGGGCCGAGGTACGCGCCGATGGCGACCTCGCCATCGAGGTGGCCGATCAAGGCATCGGTATCTCAGAGGAGGATCTGGAGCGCGTTCTGGAACCCTTCACCCAGGCCGATTCCAGTCTCAGCCGCCGACATCAGGGCACCGGTCTGGGTCTGCCGTTGACCCGCGCGCTCCTGGAAATGCATGGCGGCCAGATGCGGCTCGAGAGCACCAAGGGCAAAGGCACCGTGGCAACAATCACGCTCCCCGCCAGCAGGCTGATTAGCGCGCCGGACTCTCCGGCGTCCCTGGCGTCCGTGCAGGCTGACTAAAGCCCTTTAACTCGGCCAGGGTGCCAAGTCTCCAATCTCAGGTTCCGGCGCAAACTCCGTCGCGAAGGCCAACAAGGCACGATCGGTTCCGCGCGGGGCAATTAACGAGAGGCCGAGCGGGCATCCCTGAACCCGGGCGAGCGGTAGGCTGAGCTGAGGTAGACCGGCCAATCCGGCAATGCAGGTCAGACTGAGCACGCGGCTCCGGTGGTCGCGTAATGAAGCCGCATCGCTCGAGGTTAAAGGTGCAATGTTCGGAGCTGAAGGCAGCACCATCAGAGTCCCCGGCGTCAACAGAGTTTCAAGACGCGCCTTGAAGATTGCACGTTCGGCGGCAGCGCTCTTAGCTGCTTGCGCCTCCACTTTCCTGACCCAGTCGAAGCGCTCCGCAATCTCAGGGCCGAAGGCCGGTTGCCTTCGCTCGATCCAGGCACCGTGCACCTGCCAGATCTCATGCGCCTGAATCGTGCGAAACCGAAGCATCCAGTCGCCCAGTCCACCCCCGGGTTCGCCGACCGTCACGCGCTCAATCTGTCCGAACCGCCGAGCCAGCCGTTCGATCTCAGGCGCCAGCGCAGCGGCTGCCTCTGGTTCGGCCAGAGCCACGGCATCCTCTGCGATCAACAAGCGCGTAAAGGCTGATGAATTGGAGTCGGATTCCAGGAGAACGCCGCCCAGGCGTGCCAAGGTCTTGGCATCGCGGGCAAACCAGCCAACGGTGTCGAAGGACGGTGCCAAGGGCATGAGGCCCTGGAGCGAGATGCGGCCATGCGTCGTCCGAATTCCGCAGATTCCGCAATAGCTGGCGGGAATGCGCACCGACCCCCCGGTATCGCTCCCGAGCGCAACATCTGCGAGGCCACCGGCGACCGCAGCGGCGGAACCGCTGGAGGAGCCACCTGGGATGCGGCCCGGGGCATTGCTGTTTGTCGGGGTTCCGTAGTGAGCGTTCTGGCCGTTCAGGCTGTAGGCCAGTTCGTCGGTGACGGTCTTGCCGACCGCTGTCGCCCCTGCCGCCAGCAGCTGATCGACCACCGGCGCATTGGCCGTGGCCGGGTCATGACTGCGTACCCAGTCGGGATTACCGCAACCGGTCACCAAGCCTGCTGTGTCGAAGATGTCCTTGATTGCAAAGCTGAGGCCGGCAAGTGGACCGAGCGCCGTCGGCTCCAGCGTCAAGCGCGGGCCGGGAAGGAAAGCACCCAGCGGGTCGTCGCCAGCCGTGTCATCGAAGTTGAACGGTCTATCGATCATGAGTCGACTAAACCTGACGGTCCCCGGCGCTGTCCAGATCGCAGGGACCGCGAGCGTTCAGGTCTCGGTCTGCTCCGGAGCCGAGTCCGGTTCGCCGCCTGGCTCGTCAGGAACCCGCTTTCGGCGGATGATAATATCGCCCTCTTCCGTAATTTCGGGCGCTTCGTACTGCGGGATGGAGTCCAATAGCAGCTCCATCGCCCGCATCAGCTTCTCAATGGAGTCGCGGGCCAGTTCTCGCGCCTCGGTTCCTGGATCGGAACGCTCTTCCTCAGCATTAAGTGCCGAGACTGGCGTGGCGGCAAACAGCCAGACTGCCACCAACAGAGCCGTGTTTTGCATCCATCGCATAGAAACCATTCTATCACAGTCCTGGCCAAACGCTCGGTCTTCACCTGATATCGTCGTTTTTCGTCCTAGTGCCAACGTTAGCGCCGATCCCAGCAATCTGTCCTTAGTCCATCTCGGGCCGCACGGCTTGCCCCACGGCTTCACGCAAGGCCAGAATGCAACCTGTCCAGATCGTTCTTGTACCAAGAGGATAGCTTAACGATGACCAGCGATCCGGCGCTCCTCAGCGCCCAAGAGCTGTTGCGCGCTTTTGCTGCGAAAGCCCTGTCACCTGTCGAGGCCACACGGGCATCGCTGGAACGTATCGACCGCCTGAATGACAGGCTGAACGCCTTTTGCCTCATCGATCACGAAGGTGCCTTGAAAGCTGCACGGGTATCCGAACAACGCTGGATGGCAGGTACCCCAATCGGTCGACTGGATGGCGTACCGGCCACAGTCAAAGACGTCGTTCAAGCTAAGGGTTGGCCGACAAGGCGCGGCTCGAAGATTCTCGCAGACGCGGTCGACGATGCGGAAGATTCGCCGGCCACCGCGCGCCTGCGCGCCCACAACGCGGTGCTGCTCGGCAAAACCACAACTCCGGAGTTCGGCTGGAAGGGTGTGACCGACAACCCGCTAAACGGGATGACGCGCAATCCCTGGAACCCCGAGATGACGCCTGGCGGGTCCAGCGGCGGGGCGGCAGCGGCGGCGGCTGTGGGGATGGGTGCACTGCACATCGGAACCGATGGTGGCGGCTCGATCCGAATCCCCTGTGGTTTCACAGGGATCCCGGGCTTCAAGCAGAGTTTCGGGCGCGTGCCGGCCTGGCCGCTGAGTCCCTTCGGCACAGTCTCGCATGTCGGGCCGATGGCACGTACTGTCGGCGACTGCGCGCTGATGCTGACCGTTCTCGCGGAGCCCGATGGCCGCGATCCCTACAGCCTGCCCTACGACGGCACCGATTACACAGACAGACTCGAGGCCGGAATCGAAGGCCTGCGGATCGCCTTCAGCCCGACGTTCGGTCCGCACTCGGTGCATCCAGAAATCGCCGCCGCGCTCGCGGCGGCCGCGCAGACCTTCACCGATCTCGGTGCCAAGGTGGAGCAGCCCGATCTGGACGTACCGGAGACCGCCGACACCTTTCGAACCGTCTGGTTCTCCGGTGCCGCAAATCTGTTTCGCCGTTTCACGGCAGAGCAGATTGCGCTCGCCGACCCCGGGCTCCAGGAAGTCGCGGCGGAGGGAGCGACCTACAGCGCAAACGACCTGTTCGATGCCGTCGCAGCCCGGGAAAACCTCTCAGTTTGGATGAACCGACTGCATAGCGATTACGACTTGTTGCTGATGCCCTGCCTGCCACTTCCGGCTTTCGAAGTCGGCAAGGAGGTGCCTCCAGGCTCCAATATGGAGCGCTGGACCGAGTGGACGCCCTATACCTATCCCTTCAACCTGACCGGTCAGCCAGCTGTGAGCTTGCCTTGCGGTCTAACCAAGGCGGGCCTGCCCATGGCGATCCAACTGGTCGGACCGCGCTACGCCGATGCGTTGGTCCTGCGCGCCGCCCGCGCTTTCGAAGCAGCCATGCCTGCAAAGCTGCCCCCGCTGGCGACGGAGACCGTTCCCGCATGAAATCGGCAGGTGCCGTGGCAGCCGGTCACCCGCTCACGGCTGAGGCAGCACTGGAGGTGCTCGATGCCGGCGGATCGGCGGCCGACGCAGCCGTTGCCGCGGCAGCGGCCGCCTGCGTGGTCGAGCCGGTGCTCGCCTCACTCGGCGGCGGCGGTTTTTTGCTATGGGCTCCCGCGCAGGACGCTGCGGTGGTCTATGATTTCTTCGTCGATACACCGCGCCGACCGAAACCGGAGGCGGAACTCGATTTCCAAGCGGCGCTGTGCGACTTCGGCACCGCCACCCAAACCTTTCACATTGGGCGCGGCGCCATTGCCGTGCCCGGCATGATTCCCGGCCTGGTTCAGATCCAGCAAGAGCTGGCGCGCTTGCCGTTCGCCCGCCTGCTGCAGCCGGCCGCTCGCTTCGCCCGCGACGGCTTCGAGCTTTCAGAGCTGCAGGCCTATATCTTTCGGATCGTCGAGCCGATCCAAGCCCACAGTCCGGCGCTGGATGCGCTGTTCCGCAGCGCAGACGGCCGCCGCCTGGAGAACGGCGACCTCCTCCGGCAACCGGATTTGGCCGAGAGCCTGGATCTACTAGGCCGCGAAGGGGCGCGGCCTTTCCTGGAGGGAGAACCGGCCAAGGCTCTCCTCACCCTGATGAAGGACGGCGGCCACCTGGAGGCAGAAGACTTAGCGGCTATGCAGGTCAAGCGCCGCCCACCACTGCGTCGCCATCATGCCGGGGCCGAGATCCTGACCATGCCGGCCCCCTCGTCCGGCGGCCTCCTGATCGCTTTCGCCCTGGAGCTGTCCGAGCATCTGGAGGCCGAAGCTTTCGGGAGTCCGGATCATCTGGTCGGTCTCGCCCGAATCATGGCTCTAACCGACCGCGCCCGCAGCGAGAGCGGCTTGGCGACTGCGGCTGGCGAAGCCGAAGAGTATGCCGCCGCCCAGCGTCTCGGCGAACCGGCGGTACTGCAGCGCTACGCTCAGGCGATTGCCAAAGCACCACAGATTGCCCGCGGAACCACGCACATCTCCGTGGTCGACGGCGACGGCAACCTGGCCTCCGTCAGCCTGTCTAACGGTGAAGGCTGCGGCCACCTGCTGCCCGGTACCGGTATCCATCTCAACAACATGCTGGGCGAGGAAGACCTTAATCCGCACGGTTTCCATCGCTGGCCAGCAGGCGTGCGAATGGGCTCGATGATGGCGCCGACCGCGGCGCAGCTTGCAGACGGACGGCGTGTTGCACTCGGCTCCGGCGGTTCGAACCGATTGCGCGGCGCGATCCTTCAGGTTCTGCTGAATCTCACCGATTTTCACAGCCCGCTGTCGGACGCCGTTACCGCACCGCGGCTGCATGTCGAGAACGGTGCAGCTCAGGTCGAACCGGGTTTCCATGATGCATCCCTGGAGGCCCTCGACCGCGAGGTCGACGCGCTACAGCTTTGGGAGGCACCCAACCTATACTTCGGGGGTGTCCATGCCGTAGCGCGGACGGCTGAGGGAAGACTTGAAGCCGTTGGTGATCCAAGGCGCGGCGGAGTCGGGCGGCTCTCCGATCAGAGCGGTCGATGACGGAGCCATGACGCCATATCGCACCTGCTTTCGCATCCGCGTCTACGAGGCAGGTCCTGGCGGGCTGGCAAGCCCGGAAACGCTAGCAAACTATCTGCAGGAGAGTGCGGCGAGCCATGCGGATCTACTCGGCGTCGGTGCCGAGTCCATAGCTGCCGAGGGCCTCGCCTGGATCTTGACTCGCCTGAAGCTGAGCCTGAGCCGTCTCCCTCTGCTGGGAGAGACAGTCTCCATCGAGACTTGGCCGGCCAAACTGGACAAACGCCTGGCTCTCCGAGCCTGGCGTTTGACCGACAGCCAAAGCGCCCCGGTCGCCACTGCGATCGCACACTGGGGTGTCTTCGATATTGTCCGGCGGCGGCTGTCTTCCTTTCCCACTTGGCTCACCGAGAAGGTCGCGACGGGCGCACCAGCCCCGCTCGATTTCACCGGGCGCAGCCTGCCGAGCCTCGCAGCAGCGACGGAAAAGGTGAGATTGACGCCACGGCGTGCGGAGCTGGATGTCAACGGTCACGTCAACAACGCCCGCCTCCTCGGCTGGTTGCTGGAACCCCTCCCCGACCGGCCGGGCCGACAGCTTATGGAGATCGACGCTGCATTCCGCAGTGAATGCCGGCCTGGCGATATCGTCCATAGCCGCGCCTACGCCGACGCGGGCAAGCTCTGGCGCCACGCGCTCACACGAGAAACGGACGGCACCGACCTGGTTCGCGCTATCAGTCGCTGGGAGTAGCGGTGCTTGCGACGACGTCACTGCACATGGTGACGCTAGAACTCAAGCTGCTGGAAAAACTCGATTTCTTCGTACATCCACTCGCCGATCAGATTCATAGAGCCGGTAACGAACAACAGGCCGGTGACGACCAGGAACGCGCCCATCGCCTTCTCGACCTTAGGCAGATGCCGTTTGAACTTCTGGAACCAGCGCATGAAACGTTCGAGAAAAAGGGCTGCGAGTAGGAAAGGGATGCCAATGCCGGCCGCATAGGTGCCGAGCAAACTGGCGCCGTAGACCAAGCTGTCGCTGGTCGCTGCCGTCGCCAGAACGGCCGACAGCACCGGACCGGCACAAGGCGTCCAGCCGAAGGCGAACGCCAGCCCGATCACATAAGCGCCCACTAGACCCGACGGCTTGTCGCCAACCTGAAAGCGGGCTTCACGATAGAGCAGCGCGATGCGGAAGACGCCGAGAAAGTGCAGTCCCAGAACAATAATGATGAGTCCCGCAATCGGCCCCAGAACGTGGCTATAGCGCGCTATGAAGAGGGAGATCGCGCTGGCCCCCAGTCCCATCAGCACGAAGACCGTGGAGAAACCGAGAACGAAGGCAATCGCCGTCACGAAGACCTTGCGCGCCACGCCCGGCTCGACAGTCGCGGTCCCGTCGCCCGTTGCCTGCAGAGTCACTCCGGACAGGAAGGCGAGATAGGCCGGCACCAAAGGCAGCACGCAGGGACTGAGAAACGACAGCGCCCCGGCCCCCAATGCACCTAGATAGGTGACTCCGAAATCCATGCAGGTCGCTCCACCGGAGCTGAACGAGGGTCAGCCGATCACTTTGATCGATTCGTTCGGTTGCAGACGAACCGTGCCCTGTTTCTCGATCCACTGACTGACCACGTCGTACACCGGCGGGCCTTCGGTACCCTCGTTCACGCTGGCCCAACCGGTCACTACGTAGTTGCGGTTCGGGTCGATCGGGCTGCCGTCCTTCAGCAGGGTCATATTGGAGATGCGCTGACCGATCGGCTTGTGAATGTCGATCGTGTAGCCCATGCCACCCACACGCACCATATCGCCGCCCTGTTGATAGTAGGGATCGGGGTTGAAGAGATTGTCGCCCACGTCCTCCAGGATCAGCTTCAGCATATCGCCGGTCATCTCCTGACGGTAGGCAGCCGGGTAGGTGATCGACGTCATCGAGTAGACGTCGTCCACCGTGATGTCCTGACCAGGCAAGAGCGTTGCTCCCCAACGGAAGCCAGGCGAAAGCGCGATCTCGGCATCCCGCTCGTCCAGTAGCGCCTGACAGATCAGATCGTCGAAGGTGCCGTTGAAGTTGCCACGACGGTAGAGCAGTTGGTCGGTGGTGCCCAGCACCCGATCGATCTCACTGGCGAACGGCGCACGGATCTCTTGCACCAGGGCCGCCATCTCCGGATCCGGCTGGATGGCATCAGCCAGCACGGGGATCAGCCGGTAGCGGAAATCGGCGACACGCCCCCCCTCCACCTTGAGGTCGAGACGGGAGAGGAACTTGCCGTGACTGCCGGAAGCGACCAGCAGAGTATTGCCGACCTGTTCCACCTGCGGCAGGGCATCGTGGGTATGTCCGGTCAGGATCACATCGATGCCTGGAACACGGCCGGCCATCTTGCGGTCCACATCGAAACCGTTATGGCTCAGAAGCACCACGACTTCGGCACCTTCGGCGCGGGCCGTGCTGACGTGCTGGGCCACTTCCTCCTCGCGGATCCCGAACGACCACTGCGGGATTTTGTAACGGGGATTGGCGACCGGCGTGTAGGGGAAAGCCTGTCCGACAACGGCAATCTTGACGCCACCGCGCTCGAAGAAGGCGGTGTTCTCGAAGACCGGCTCGTCCCAATCGGTATCGCGCACGTTGCCGGCGAGGAAGGGGAAACCGAGTTCCGGGATCAGCTCTTCGACCCGATCCTGGCCGAGAGTGAACTCCCAGTGTGCGGTCATGGCATCGCAGCCGAGTTCCTGAAACACCTTCACCATATCGCTGCCCTGGCTCATCAGCGAAGTGTAGGAGCCCTGCCAGGTATCGCCGCCGTCCAGGAAGAGCGTGTTATCGGGCCGTTCAGCGCGAATCGCCTTGATCAGGGTCGCCAGGCGGTCGACGCCGCCGACCTTGCCGTAGTCGCGGGCCAGTGCCACGAAGTCCTGATCGCTCATGGTGTAAGCGTCGAGGCTGCCCGGCGTCAGGCCGTAGTGTGCCAGGAAGTCTTTCCCGGTCAGGTGCGGCGGCAAACCGGTCACTTCGCCCACGCCCAGGTTGATCGAGGGTTCCCGGAAATAGATCGGCTTGAGCTGGGCGTGCATGTCGGTGACATGCAGCAGGGTGACCTGCCCGAGAGGGTCGAACTCCAACAGCTCATCCTGGCCGATGCGCTGCTGTGCTGCCAGCCGGCCGAGCTGACCCTTATTGCCGGTGAGAATCGCGGTAGCCGCTGCCACCGTCAGGAAGTCGCGCCTTGAGAACATTGATTTCGCCCGCCTGCCTGTTGCTGTTGTCCGCACTGAAGCCTCGGTGAGGCCGTACGACCGGAAGAATCAAGGGCACAACGCCGAACGGCGTCCGCTCCGGCCTAAGACTGTCGCGCCGTTCGAAGAGTCTCTCGGGCAAGCGGTGAACTCGCCGGCTCAGCCGACAGTCCGCCGCAGCGCTTTCGATCTCTACTGCCGCACCGAGGGCGCCTCGACCGGGAGGCCCTGGCCACGCCAAGCCAGGTACAGCTCGAGATTCACATACTCGTCAGCGCCTGCCGGATAGGGAGTCGAGCGCACCTGCCGGTTACAGCCGCGGATTCTGCGGTGCAGCGAGCCGATCTTCTGCCATTTCAGCCGATAAGTCGGGAACCCGTTGCTATGGCCCTGACTCAAGAGGTCGGCGCGAATGTACATGCCGTAGTTGGTCTCGTGACAGGTGGCGCAGGCCATATCGAGCTGGCCGCGCCGCTGATAGTAGAACTCCTTCCCCTTCTCGAAGAAGGGCGCCGCCGGACCATCAATGGCTACGTTGACCGGCATGCCGAGCGATTGATGGCGCACGTAGGCGGTCATGCCCAGCAGCTCGTCCGACTCCCACTTCCAAGGCTCAGCCTGCATGTTCTCGGTACGGCAGAGGTTGATGCGCTGCTCGAGATTGATCAGCTTGCCGGAGGCTTCGTGATACTTGGGATAGCCGGCGCCCACACCCGCCATGGTCTCGGCGGCATCGGTGTGGCAGTCGGCACAGGCCTTGCCGGCTTGACCATCAGCCGTCGACCAAAGTTCCTCGGCCCGCTCCATCCAGATGAAGGCCGGGTTCATGAACTCATCGTCCTGGAGCTCACGGGTTTCCGGCGTACGGAAGTAATAGCCGCTGATCAGCTCAGATAGAGTACTGCCCTCCGGTGCGGGTACGGAATTGTACTCACCATCCCGATAGGGAATGCCGGTCTCCTCCGCAGCGACGTCATCCGCAAGTGCGAAGACCGTCGTACCGCCAGCCAAACCGCCCAGCGCCAAGGCCACGACAAAAGATCTGAAAGTCACGCGCCTCTCCCCCTAACTGTCGTTCTTTTTGTTACCTACCGAGTTCGGGTCTTGGGTTGCGTTACCGCCCCCAAGCCGACCAAGCCTCCGAGCCTAGCCGGCTTGGGAGAGCGATGACCGCGACAACCTCAAGCCACCTCAAGCTTTTGGCTGTGGGTGTAGATCTCGCCGTTATCGTCGTGCCAAAGGAACTCCAGCTCGCCGCTCTCATCAGCTGTCACATAAAAGGCGACGTAGGGATTGGCCGAGATCGCCGGGTGCAGATCGACGGAGAAAACAGTCTCACCGTTATACTTGCACTCGAACTTATTGATGATCTGGCGCGGGATCAGTTCGCCGGTACTGCGGTCTTTCCGCTGGCCCGACTCCATCTCGTGCGAGATCAGCGTCTTGATTTCCATGACCTCGCCGACGCTTGCTGACTTCGGCGCCTTGACGCGGGGCTTATGCTTCTTCGCCATCGAGTTTCTCCTTCTACCTCAGCCGCCGCAGCCGCCGATCGTGACCTTCACCTCGGCCTGGGTCCGGTAGACCTTGCCATCCGACATCTCGGCCACCGCCACGATGTTCTGGGTCTGCGCCAGACGCATGCGACTGGACGCTTCGGCGAGGCCGGACTTCGGCGAGAAATGAAAACTCACGACATCCGGGCGTGGATTACCGTCGGCGAAGACGTGAACGTGCTTCACGTAGCTTTCCGGCGTCATCGGGCTGTCGATCGACACGCCCAAGGGGACCGTGTTGCCGTTCTCCGCAATCTGCGGCAGGTCCAGGCGAATGATCTCGGCACCGTCCTCGACGGTGACGTCGCCGATCAGCTTGTTGAGCGACTCCTCGACCATCGCCAAGTCGGCTTTGGCCGGACCGGCGGCAACCAGCGCCGCGGCTGCGGCACTGCCCGCCCCGACGGTGATGATGAATTGACGCCGGGTGATGCCCGTCGCCGTCATCGGCTTGCTCATGCGTTGCAACTCCTTTCGCATCTCGCTTGGGCTCCCCTCCCGCCCCGCGTCGACGTCTTGCCGGCCGACTGCGGCAGCACTTGCTGGGAACTCCTGTCTAGCCTGGCCATTCGTCTGGCCGTCCCTAGCCTCGACTACTCCTTCAGGGTCATCAGGTAAGCCACGATGTCTTCGACCTGCTGGGCCGAGAGGATTGGTTTACCCTCAAACTGCTCGGCTACTCGGTAGCGATTAGCCACGTCGTAGAATGCCGGCATCATGCTGTAGGGATTCAACTCGTGAGAGTTCACCACCTGCATGCGCAACTGCCCCTCATCGAGGCGATCGCCGACGCCGTCCAACGGCGGACCAACTTCACCGTGGAAGGCCTGCTCGGGGATCGGCATGGCGTGGCAGGATAAACAGTTACCAAGCTGCCGGTTGATCACGACGGCACGGCCGCGCTCAACGTCGCCCGACTCGCTCGTCAACGGCTCAGGAATGCTGAAATCGACGATTTGGTACGCGACCAGCTCTTCAGCTTGAGTTGCCGTTGCCGCGATGGAGGCAACGGCTGCAACCGCGGCAGCGGTCGTCAGCAGCTTACAGTCCAACAGGCGTCCTCCCCTACTGACGCAATCTAGTCTCTTGTTTCTGCTGTCGAATCGACTGCTCGTGCGCGGCTGCCGTTTTCGACCTGCAGATCGACCACCGACATCCGCATGTCTGAGTCGTTCTAAGTTTTGTTGCTTCAATCGTACCGTCCTGGAACATTATATCAAGATCGAATGTGAAGAGGATGGTCAATCAGGTGCGCAGCGCTATCGCGACCGCTTTGCTGGTCCTCGCCTTCGGACCGGTGACCTCAGCTTCTTTCGCGGTGCAACCGCCTCCTGTCGAGCTGGTGATGTTCGAGTCCGGCGCTTGCCCCTACTGCCACCAATGGAACGAGGAGATCGGCGGCATCTACGCACAAACGCCGGAAGGCCAGGCAGCACCGCTGCGTCGCGTGGACCTGCATGAAGAGCCGCCGGACGATCTTCGGGAGATTCAACGCAGCATTGTCTACACACCGACCTTCGTACTGCTGCTGCACGGAGAGGAGATCGGGCGAATCCCTGGCTATCCGGGCGAACACTTCTTTTGGCCTCTGCTCGGCAACCTGCTGGATGAACTTGATCTAAAGATGAATTAATCTGAGTTAACAACACCTTTAGATTGCAGGAAAACTGAGGGAGGAAGGATGACACAGAAGATTCTGGCCGCAGCCTTGCTGGCAGCCGTTGCTGCGACACCGCTCGGCGCCGGCGAACTCAAGGCCCAAGACGAGGCCTTGGTTCCCTTTGAAGTTCTGACACCGGAACTGGCGAGCGAGCTCGCGACCAACACCCTGCTGGCCTGCCGGGACGAGGGCTTTCAGGTCGGTGTCGCCGTCGTCGACCGCTTCGGCGTGTTACAGGCCTTCGTGCGCGATCGCTTTGCCGGTCCGCACACGCCCGACACGGCAACGCGTAAAGCCTGGACCACAGTCAGCTTCCGCGAAGACACGCTGACGCTGGTCGAGGCGACGGACAGCGGCCCGCAAAGGGGTGCGCGCGACATCACAAATGCGCTGATGCTGGGCGGCGGCGTACAGGTACTTGTACAGGGCCGAATGGTCGGCGCCGTCGGCGTGTCCGGCGCACCCGGCGGGGCGGAAGACCACGCCTGTGCCGAGGTCGGGATCGCCTCGATCGAAGATCGTTTGCCCTTCTAAGAAAAACCGCGGCACGACCGATCACTCTTGAAAAGGCGCCTGACGGCGCCTTTTCGCTCTGTACCGCCCCTTCTACAAGTCCCGAGCGTCACCTTGGCTATCAGGCTTGGGCTGGCGAGCATAGAGGCGGTCCAGTGCGGCCTCGTCAAAACGGAAGTCCTGCGCACAGAATTCGCAAGTCATGACAACCTCGCCCTCGACCTTGTACTCGTCAATGGCGTCACGGCCGAGCGAACGCAAAATGTTTTCGACCTTGTCCAACGAGCAGCGGCAGCCCACAGAAAGCGGACGCGGTGGAAAGACACGCACCCCGTCCTCATGGAACAGGCGATAAAGGAGCGTATTCGGCGGCAGGGCCGGGTCGAGCAGTTCCGCGCGCGTGCAACTAGCGGTCAGGATCAGGGCGCGGTTCCAATCCTCACCCGAGATCTCGGGCAAGTCGTCGCTGGGGGACTGTCGTCCACCTGCTTCCGGCACCCGTTCGATCAAGAGCGCGCTGGCACGCCAACCGGTCCCTCCGAGTTCGGAGTCCGGCGGGGCAGCCGCCAGCAAGATCCCGGCGTTGATCTGCTGAGACTGACGGAAGTAATGCAGCAGGCAGTCTGCGAGGCTTGGCCCGGAAAGCTCGACGAGCCCTTGGTAGCGTTGGGTGTGTGGTCCCTGGTCGACCGTAAAGGCCATATGGCCCTTACCGAGCCAACGGCGCACGTCCAACGGCTCCTCCGCATCGGCGACCGACCCCAGCTCGGCCTCCAGTTCCGCTACGCCTGCAGGATCGAAACCGGCATAGCCGCGCAGCATACCGTCGCTGGTCATATCCGCCACCATGGTGCGAACGGGCCCTTCCCCCTTGAGCTGAAGCGTAAACACGCCGTCGTACTTGAGCGTCGAGGCCAAAACACCGGTTAAGGCCAGCATCTCGGCCAAGAGCCTTGCCACCGGGCGGGGGTAGCCGGGACGGGTTAAAATGGTGTGGACCGGCGCGCCCAAGCGCAACAACCGCCCACGCACTCCGGATTGCTCAATGACGAAGGGCTGAACCAGATCGTCAACCGGGATCGTCAGCCCGGCGGACTCGGACATCAAGACTCCAGACACCAGAGCAAAATACCCTTTTGCGCATGCAGGCGATTCTCCGCCTCATCCCAAACCACCGACCGCGGGCCGTCGATCACCTCGTCCGTGACCTCTTCCCCGCGGTGCGCCGGCAAGCAATGCATGAAAATGGCATCCGGCTTGGCTTTGTCCATCAGCCGGCCGTCAACCTGATAGGGTTTAAGCAGATTGTGCCGGCGGATGGAGTCGCCGATGTCGTCGCCCATCGACACCCAGGCGTCGGTGACCACGCAGTCCGCCCCCTCGACCGCTTTCTCCACATCCGGCATGACCACGACACGGCCCCCCGACTGTGCTTCCGCCCACTCCAGTACGTCGGTTGGCGGCCTGAGCGCTTCGGGCGTGGCCAAGCGCAACTCGAAATCGAAGCGCGCGGCCGCGTGCACCCAAGAGGCCGCCATGTTGTTGCCGTCGCCCGACCAGGCGACGACGCGACCGGCGATCGGCCCGCGATGCTCTTCGAAAGTCATCACGTCGGCCATCAACTGACAGGGGTGCGTCCGATCCGTCAGACCGTTGATGACCGGTACGCTGGCATACTCGGCCAACTCCAGCAGTTTCTCCTCTTTGGTCGTGCGGATCATGATCGCATCGACGTAACGGGAGAGCACACGGGCCGTATCAGCGACAGTCTCGCCGCGGCCAAGCTGGGTGCCGCTCGGCTCCAAGACAATCGGTTCGCCGCCCAACTGCCGAATGCCGACTTCGAAGGAGACCCGCGTGCGGGTCGAAGGCTTTTCGAAGATCATCGCCAGCGCCTTGCCGGCCAGGGGTTTGTCGGCACCGACCTCGCCCGCCTTGATGGCACGGCCAAGATCCAACACCTCACGCAGCGTCGCCTCGGTGAAACGATCCAGATCGAGGAAATGACGTGGGGTTTTTGAGGTCATGCCGCTCACGCCGCAGCCGCCTGGGCCGACGCCACACTGTCGATAATACCTACGGCTTCTTCGACCTGAGCCTCCGAAATGATCAGGGGCGGTAGCAGCCGAATAGTGTTCTCAGCCGCTCCGACCGTCAGAAGCCCGGATTCACGCAAGCGCGCGATCACCGCCGGCGCTTCTCCCTGGCAGCGCAGCCCGAGCATGAGGCCGGCGCCTCGCACCTCGGCAAAAACATGCGGATGGCGGCCCACAAGATCGCTTAGCTGCTGCCATAGCAGACGGGCGACACGATCCACCCCGGCCAGGAACCCGGGTGCCAGGACCACGTCCATCACGGCATTCCCGCAAGCCATCGCCAGCGGGTTGCCGCCGAAGGTCGTCCCGTGCGTACCCGGCGCCAGGCCCTTCGAAGCCTCTTCGGTCGCAAGAACCGCGCCGACTGGAAAACCGCCTCCCAGCCCCTTCGCCAGCAACATCACGTCGGGCGCCGCCTCTTCGGCCCACTCGTAGGCAAAGAGTTTACCGGTCCGACCCATGCCACACTGGATCTCGTCGTAGATCAGCAACAGCCCGAACTCGTCGCAGGCGCTGCGCAGATCGCGCAGGAACTGGAGTGCGGCCGGACGAATGCCGCCCTCACCCTGCACCGGCTCGACCATGATGGCGGCCGTGTCGTCTGTGACTGCGCTACGAAGCTCATTGAGGTTGTTGAAGGCGACCGTGGAGAAGCCGCTCGTATGGGGGCCGAAACCCTCCATGTACTTGGCGTTGCCGGCGGCCGCGATGCCCGTTAGAGAGCGGCCGTGAAAGGCGCCCTGGCAGGTTATGATGCGATGCCTCTGCGGCTGGCCGATCACATCGAAGTAACGGCGCGTCAGCTTGATCGCCGCTTCAAAGGCCTCCAGGCCGGAGTTGCAGAAGAACACACGGTCGGCGAAAGACGCCTCGACAAGCCGGGTTGCGAGCCGTTCTCCGGCCGGAATGCGGAAGAGATTGGAGCAATGCCAGAGCTTGCCGGCTTGGGTGGTCAGGGCCTCGACCAGGTGCGGATGGGCATGCCCCAGGGCCGTCACGGCGATACCGCTCGCGAAATCCAAGTAACGTCGGCCGTCGGTCCCGATCAGGTAGGCCCCCTCGCCATGATCAAAGGCGAGGTCGGCGCGGGCGTAGGTGTTCATCAGTGAATCGGTCATCGCGCCCCTCCTCTCATTCGGGACCGGGAGCCCAGTCTGGGCTCCCCTCGGAAGGCGGGGACAGTGGGGTGCGGCGGGTCGGGTGTCAACCGGAAGCCAAGCGATATGGCGGTTGCGCCGGAGGCATGGCGACATTCGTCGATCATTTCCCGACGCCGACTGCCCGCGCCCGCGAAGGCGCCGACCTTAGAAACCTCTTCGAACTGTTCGCTTGCGCTGCGAAAGCGCGGCTAGGACTTGATCTTGTAGCCGCGGGCAACCAATCGCCAAGCGATCAACCAGAGTAGGAGGGTCAGCGCGGCAAGGATCGCAAGCCCCACCGCCGGGGCGGTCGAACTGTGGCCGATGGCGGCGCCGCGCACACCGTCGATCAGGTAGAAAACCGGATTGGCCAGGATGATCTGCTGGCCGATCGCCGGTAGCGATTCAATGGCGAAGAAGGTGCCGGAGAGCAGGCCAAGCGGCAGGATCAAGAAGGTCTGCACCACGCTGTAACGATCCCACTTCTCCGCCCAGAGACCAGTAATGAAACCCAGCAGCGCAAAGAACAGCGCCCCCAGGATCCCATAGGCGAGCAGCAAGAGAGGATCGACCACGGGCAGCGACACGAACAGCGATAAGACGCCGAGCACCGCCGCACCGGTCAAGAGACCGCCGGCGGCTGCCGCCAACACATAACCGGCAACCAACTCCACCGGTGTCAGGGGCGCCATCAACATATCGCCGATGATGCCTTCCAGCTTGTCAAAAACCACGGGAAAGGCCGCGTTCTCGTAAGCGTTGAGCGACAACGAAAAGGCAGCGATGCCAGGGGCGACAAAAGCAGGCAGGCTAACTCCCTGCACCGGGCCGGAGTCGCCAGCCCAGGCGAAGACAAACACAGCGAGGAACAGCAGCGCCGAGACAAGTGCGCCGCCAATCCCTTCGGTGGCGAAGCGCAGCACGCGCATGAAGCCGCGCATAAACAGGGTCCAGAGGCCGCGGCCGTTGACCGGTCCAGCAAAGCGGCGAATACGCGGTGCCGGCCAAGCCATAATCAGGCGTTCCTCAGGGTTTCAAGTTGTAGCCGCGTGACAGCATCAGCCACACGATGCTGATCAACACGGCGTTCACGCCAGCCACCACAGCCATACCGATCAGAATGTCGCCGTCGTGACGTCCCAGGAAGCCATAACGAAACCCGTCGATCAGATAGAAGAAGGGGTTGAGATGAGCAATGAACTGCCAGCTCTCGGGCAGCCGGGCGACCGAATAGAAAGTGCCCGACAGGAATGAAAAGGGCACGATCACAAAGTTTGTCATGGCCGCGATGTGATCGAACTTTTCCGCCCAGATACCACCGATCATACCCAGCAAGGAGAGCATGAGAGCCGCCGCGACGCCGTAGTACACAACCAAGGCGAAACTGTGCAGTGGCAGCGGCACGAAGACCCACATGGCGACGGCGGTGGTGGTTCCGACCAGCAGGCCACGCGTGACTCCACCAAGGGCGAACCCCAGCGCCAGTTCGACGGTCGAGAGCGGCGGCATCAGCACATCGACGATGTTGCCCTGAATCTTGGAAATCAGCAGTGAGGAAGAGGTGTTAGCGAAAGCATTCTGGATCATCGCCATCATGATCAGGCCGGGCGCCAGAAACTCCGCATAGGGAATATCGCCGAACTTCAGGTTACCGCGCCCAAGGGCCAGCGTGAAAACAGCCAGGAACAGCAGCATGGTGACCATCGGCGCCAGGATGGTCTGGGTGAGCACATTGACGAAACGCTTCACCTCCTTGAGGTACAGCGTCCAAAGGCCGACCCAGTTCACAGCACCAATGGCGCGCGGACGCGGCGGCGGCAGGGCGACGGCGGGATCTCTGGTCAACTCGGTCATGAGACCGGGACATAGCTGCCGCAAGGCCAACCGGCAAGCGCCGTAGCTGCACAGCAGTGTTTCGTGAAACCTCAAACGCTCGCGGGTCTGGAGCGCAACGGAGGAGCCGTGGCAGATTTGACCTTATGACGGTCGAATCGAACGACAGACGGCCCCGTGGCCGACGAGAACCAAAACAGGCGACCCCTGCCTATCTGGAACGGGCCGCGCTGTTCTACCTGGAGCGCTACGCGGCCTCGGCCGAGAGCTTGCGCCGTGTCTTGATGCGCAAGGTGCGGCGCTCGGCAGAAGCCCACGGAAGCGACCCAGCCGAAGGCGCGGCAACGGTAGAGGCTCTGATCGTCCGTTTCGTAGGAGCCGGTCTGCTCGACGACGGCCTCTACGCGCGGGGTCAGGCGCTGAGCCTCGTCCGCCGCGGCAGCTCAGAACGCGCTGTCCGCCTGAAGCTGCAACAACGCGGCGTTGCCGAGCCCGATATCGCCGCAGCCTTGGCCGCCCGTCACGAAGAACATGAGGATCCCGAGTTGGCTGCGGCCTTGGCCTATGCGCGCCGCCGTCGCCTCGGCCCCTATCGCAAAGACCCCGTAACCCGCGCAGAGGCTCGCACCAAAGACCTCGCCGCCCTCGCCCGCCGCGGCTTTGCGCCATCTCTCTGCACACGGGTCATCGATACGGACGACGTCGAGCAGTTGTGGGGAGAGACGCGAAGCAGCCCCTAGATTCAGCACCAAATCAGGCAACTCGGGAGTTCGCGGATCTCACTTGCGATCTGCGTAATCCGAATCGAGCAAGACCATGTCTGCGAAGCTTTCAAGCGCGCAAGCCGAGCCTGAATCCCGAGAGTACTATCCTCCGCCAGGTTGCCGAACTGCTTGACCGCGCGGAGTTTCGTCTAATTGCAGCGGCCGATCGAGCCTTCGCTGCAAACGCGTTGGCCATCGGTCCAGGTCGCTCCCGACAGATCGGCACGGAAGAAATCCGTCCCGCCGGTTCGCGCACCCGTCAGGTCTGCGCCCCGCAGGGTAGCGCGGGTCAAGCGTGCATTGCGTAAATCGCTGTTCGTGAGATCGGCGCCGCTCAGATCCGACTTCGTCATATCCGCCTGCTCCAAATCGGCTCCGGACAGATTGCTGTCGACCAGGCTCGCATTAATGAATTTGGCGCGAAAGCTCTGGCTTTCGGAGAGATCGGCACCATCCAGGATGCTGCGAAAGTAGCTGCCGTCACGCAAACGGGCACCCGAGAGGTCCACGTTCGACAGGTCGAGGCCATCGAAGTTGCATCTCTGCCAGTTTACGCCCGGCGCGGGCGGATCGGTGCAGCCAGCCAAGACCGGCTCTGCGGGGAGAGCGACGGCAAATGCGAAAGCTGCGGGGAGGACGGCGAGCAGGCGGCGGGGCGTCATGGACTGCAAGATGGGAGAGAATACGCTCTGGGGCAATGCTTTAGCGTCGCCAGCGCGGTCAAGAAGCCGCGACACAGTGTGAGGAAACGTTGATCCGTCATGTCCGCCACGCCAAAAGGCGCCGCTCCAGACGTCCGATCAACCAACTCAGCGCAACCCCGAGTATCGACAGGATCGTCACTCCGGCAAAAAGGCGTTCCAGATCGTAAAGGGCGCCTGCCTCAAGAATGTAAGCGCCGACACCGAACTCTGCGCCCAGCATTTCCGCCGCAACCAGCAGGATGATGGCAATCGCGAGGGAGACGCGCAGCCCTGAGAGGATGGCAGGCAGCGCACCCGGCAGCACAATCTTCCGCACGATGGACCACCAGGTCAGACCGAAGCTTTGGCCCATGCGGATCAGGCTGCGGTCCACGTTGTCCACACCGCCGTAAGTCGCCACAACGGTCGGCGTGAAGGTCCCGAAGGCAATCAAGGCGTACTTCGAGCCCTCGTCGATGCCGAACCAGATGACGAAGAGCGGTAGGAGCGCGATCTTGGGTATCGGGAAGATAGCGGCCACCAGCGGCACCAAGCCGGCCCTTACCAGGCTGAACAGGCCGATCATCACCCCGACGGCTATACCCGCGGCCGCCCCCATCGCCCCGCCGACGATCAATCGCTCCAGCGACGGCAGCAGGTGCTTCCAAAGCATGCCGCTCTGATAGAGCTCTACAAAGGTCCAGAACACTGCCGAAGGACTGGGGAGGACCAGGTTGGAGATCACGCCTGTCTGCGTCCCGATCTCGATCAGGGCGATCAAGACGATGAAGACCACGGGACCTACGTAGAGCACTCTGCGTGGCGCGAAGCCACCGCCGCGAAAGGGAACCGGCCGCGCGGTGGGAGGGTCCGATGCAGAGGATCGCACCTTAGCGGGTTGCGCTGCGTCAGGCATCGATCAGCTCTTGATCGGCGGCTAGCGCCTCATCACGCATCACCTGCCACAGGTGGTGCTGGATACGCTCAAGCTGCGCGTCGCCTCGACTGCGCTCGCCAAGCGGACGCTCGACCTCGACCACCTCTCGGATGCGACCCGGACGGCGCGACAGCACGACAATGCGGTGACCCAGCCGGACGGCCTCGGCAAGGTTGTGAGTAACGTAGACGGCGGTGAAGGGCTGACGCGTCCAGAGACCGACCAAGTCGTCCATCAGAAGCTCACGCGTCTGGCTGTCGAGTGCCGAAAGCGGCTCATCCATCAGCATGACCGCGGGGTTCACGGCGAGCGCGCGCGCCAAGGCTACACGTTGTTTCATTCCGCCCGAGAGCTGCTTCGGAAGGGCCTTTGCGAAGTCCGACAGCCGTGTCCGCGCCAGGACGTCGGCGACAATCCCCCGCACGCGCCCGCTTGGCAGTCCGTGGTCTTCCAACACCAAGCTCACGTTGCCTTCCACAGTACGCCAAGGCAGCAAGGCGAAGTGCTGAAAGACGTAAGTCAGAGGATTGAGCGAGTCGGCGGCGGGCGCGCCCACCTGCAGGATCTGACCGCTGCCGGGTTGCTCCAGCCCGCCAATAAAGCGCAGCAACGTCGATTTGCCGCAACCGGACGGACCGACCAAGCAGACCACCATACCTTGCGGGATTTGCAAGGTGATGTCCTGGAGGACGTCGGTATCGCCGTAGGTGTGGCTGATCCCGTCGAGATACAGATCCATAAGCCGCCTCTCGCCGCGCGCGGCCCTTTAGATGGAGGCGACGTACGAAGGATCGACCAACTGGTCGATGGCAATATCACCGCGCACGAGATCTTCGGCCTTGAACCAATCGAGTTGATCGGTGATCGAGGTCATCTTCAGCGCCGCCTCCGGCGTGATGCGCATGGCCCCGTTGCGGATCGACGGTGCGGCCTTCTCGTAGGGCCGGTCCGTATAGACGTAACCGTGGATCAACTTCACCATCTCGTCAGCCGCGGCATCGCCGGCGCTCCGGTCGATCAGTGCGGCGTTGAAGTCGGCCGCCCCTCGGGAAAAGGCAGCGAGAAAGGCCTGCGTTTTGGCCCTCTCCTGAGCGGCATTGTCAGCCGAGGTGAAAATCGTAGTGACCTGATAGTCCGGGAGGTAGTCCGCGACACGCCCAATGGTCTGGACAGCACCTGCGCCGGTCAGCGCCTTGGCGATGTGGGGCACAATCGCCCAGGCATCGATCTGGCCGGACTTCAGCGCCCCGATAATGGCCGAGACTTTCTGGAGCGGCTTGAGTCCGATCTCGCCGGGAAAGCCTTCAGCCGCCGCAATCTTCGAAGCCATGTAGTGGAACGACGAGCCAGCGGTGCTGATACCGAAGGTCTTGTCCCTGAGCGCCGCGGGCGAAGTCAGACCAGCATCGTGGGCGGCATTCGAGGCCAGGATCATCTGACCGTCGATACCGGCCTCTTCCTGCAGCGCCCCGCCAACCACCTTGACAGCGCCCTTCTCCGCCAAGCTGATCAATCCGCCGGTGATCGCCGTCACGCCGAAATCGACGTCCCCAGAGGCAATGGCAACGGCCATCGGCTGGGCAGCCTGGAAGAACTCGAACTCCACGTCGAGCCCAGCCTCCGCGAAGTAGCCACGCTCGTAGGCGACGAAGCTGGGCGCGTGACTGGTAAATCGCAGTGCACCAACCTTCACCTTCTCGCGCGCAAGGGCCGGCGCCCCCCACGTGCCGACGGCCGCAGCCGCAACCATAGCTCCCAGCGCCTGACGGCGGCTCAGGGTGATGCTCATCTCCGGGTCCTCCCTGTAGATACGCGTCTTATCGTTGGCCGGGCCTTGCCCGGCGCGTTTCGCCTTTCCCATCGCCGCCCGCCGGCCCCGAGTCAAGTTCAAGTATCGTTATGGCGCGCTCGCCGACCGGGTCACGCCTCGCCACGCTCCTCTGCGCGCGCGCGGGCCAGGGTGCGCTGATAAGCAGCCATGACCTCATGCTCATGCACCAGACCGAGCAGACGCTTCTCCTTACGACTGTCAACGACGGCGATATGCGGTTCGCCCGAGCCGACGAAGACCCGCACGGCGGTCTGCAAGTCCTCCTCGGCGGTCAGCACCGGAGCATTCCGGGCCAACTTGGCTGCCGTCAACTCCGCGTGTGCTTCACCATCGAAGACCACGGCAGCAATATCGGTAAAGGTGATCACGCCGAGGAGAGCGCCCTCCCCATCGATCACCAGCAGCTCGCTGCAAGGCGCTCGCGCCAACTCGCGCTTGATCTCCTCCAAGGTCGCCTCGGCGGCAACTGCAGCGTAAGAACGGTCGAGCAGCGAGCGCACCCTGACTTGAGCAAGCAGCGTCGCCTCCTGGCCCTGTCCGATGTCGACGCCGCGCCGCGCCAACTGCCACTGAAAGAACGAACGACCGAAGGTGCCCTTAACCACGACACTGGCAATGGCCGTGGCCACCATCAGCGCGATTGTGATCTCGTAGTCGCCGGTCAACTCGAAGACCATCAGGATGGTCGAAATCGGCGCCCCCAACACCGCCCCGGCCACGGCCCCCATGCCAACGATGGTGTAAGCGCCATGATCACTTGCCAGATGCGGGAAAACGCCGGCTGCGATCAGGCCGAAGGCGCCCCCAGTCATGGCACCGACGAAAAGCGAAGGCGAGAAAACGCCACCGCCAAAACCACCTCCGAGGGAAATCGCCGTGGCCGCCACTTTCACGGCCGCCAGAGCAATCAGCAGCTCCAGGGCATACTGCTGACCCAGAGCCTTATCGGTCGCCTCGTAGCCAACGCCCAGCACCTGGGGGAAGACCAACGCCATCAAGCCGACCAGCAAGCCAGCGACCGCAGGCCTGATCCAGACCGGTCCGGGCAGGCGTGCGAAGCCTCTTTGGCTGATGGCCACCGACTGGATAAAGACGATCGCGACAACCGCGGCGACCGCCCCCAGTAGGGCGAAGGCCGGGAACTCCCAGAAGGAGACGATCTGGAACTGTTCGTCGAGCACGAAAGCCGGGTAGTCGCCGAAGTGCATGCGGCTGACCAAGGTCCCGACCACACCCGCAATCACGATGGGCGCGAAAGCAGAGAGCGCGTAGTGACCGACCACCACTTCCAGGGCGAAGAAGACCCCGGCGATCGGTGCGTTGAACGACGCAGCGACGGCCGCCGCCACGCCACAGCCGAGCAGCGTGCGGGTCAGCCGCCGACCGAGATGGAAGCGCAACGCAAGCCAAGACCCGAGGACCGCCCCCAGGTGGACGACCGGCCCTTCCCGACCGACCGAGGCGCCACAGCCGATCGACGCAGCAGACGCGGCCGCGGCCCGCAAGCCTGTGCCGAGCGACATGCGTCCGCCATAGAGCGCCGTGGCCTCCATGACATTGGCCACGCCCTGGGGTTGGCCGTTCGGGAGAAAACGGTAAATGAAAAGACCGACCAGAAGACCGCCGAGGCTTGGGACAAGCAGCAGCAACCACCAGTCCAATCCTTCGGCATGACTGGCCAGGGCCTCGCCGGTATAACCGAAACCCAGCCATTGCACAGCATCGATGGCGTAGCGGAAGCCGATCGCGGCGCCTCCGCCTGCGATGCCGATCAGCACGGCCATAACCGACAGCACGACTTGGTCGCTCCGACCAAACCGCCGAAGCGACGCCAGCATGCGGCGGCGGTCTGACAAGACGCGCGCGAGGGTCATAGCGTTCCGGCACCGACGGTCAGCCCACCGTCTTGCGCCCCCGTTCAGGATCCAACGTTTGTACTGTAATCGTAGGGCCTTGCCGAAGTCCAAAGATGCGGCCTGAACCAAATATCAGGCATCCTTTTTACCCTGCGCCTAAGGCATCTCGATACCAGACATCGCCGCTACCGTCTCGGTTACGTGTTCCAAGAAAAGCTGCAGCCGACGCGTCTGACGCCGCGCAGGCAGATAGGCGGCATTGATCGCCAAGGAAGGCGCGCGCCAGTCCGGCAACACCTCGACGAGTGCGCCGATCTTGAGATCGGTTTCCACCAGCCACCGCGGCATGACCGCATAGCCGATCCCCATCCGGGCGGCCTTCTGCGCCGCGAAGATGTTGTTGGTCGTCAGCACGACACGCGCGGCAATCGTCTTAGCGTCGCCGCGTCGGTTCGAGAGAGGAATACGCCCAGCCTCGAAGGGCTCGAGTGCAGCACAAGGCAGATCGCCGAGGTCTTCCGGAACCAAAAGGTCACGGTCGCGGATCAGTTTAGGCGACGCAACAACCATCCGCTCGACCCGCCCCAAAGGACGCACCACAAGGCTCTCGTCGGGCACGCGGCCGACCTTGATCCAGAGATCGCAGCCAATCTCGGCAAAACGGATCGCTCCGTCCTGCAGTAGCCAAGCGATCGCGAGGTCGGGGTATGCCTGCTGAAAACTCAGCACGGCGTCCGCAAGTTGGAGCTGACCCAGCGCGACCGGAGCGACGATCTTCAGCTTTCCGCGCAGCGCGCTACCGGATTCTGCATAGCGCTCCGCCAGTGCGTCCCATCCTTCCAGCAGTCCGCGCGCCTCGACCAAACAGTCCTCACCGGCCTTGGTGAGAGAAAGGGAATGTGTCGTGCGATGAATCAGCGGCACAGCCAAACGGCGTTCAAGCTCCGAGAGTTGGCGGCTCGCCGAGGCCTGGGACAGATTCAGATCTCGTGCCGCTGCGCTGATCGAGCCTCGTTCGGCGATCCGGGCGAAGGTCGCGAGAAGCGTAAGACGATCCAGACTCCTACTCATACGTATAACGTATATCTAAAACTCTTATTACTCGTCTACAGGATAGGCATCGTTTCGATCATCTTGCGTCCTGTCAGCGGCCTTCCCCGCCCAACACAAGGAAACAAGTCATGTCGCAAGATCGAGAAACTCCGCGCAACTTCGCCCTCGGCGGCAATCTCACCGTCAATCGCCTCGGCTACGGTGCCATGCGGCTTACTGGACAGCCCGGCAACTACGGCCCCTACGAAGACTGGCAGAGCGGTCTGGCGCTGCTGCGCCGCGCCGCCGATCTCGGCGTGAACTTTTTCGACAGTGCCTGGGCCTACGGTCCGGAAACCGCCGACCGGATCGTAGGCGAGGCTCTGGAGGGTCGGGACGTTGTCCTGGCCACCAAGGGTGGCGTGGACAAGCCCGAGCCGGGCCGCATTCTGATCGACGGCTCACGCGATGCGCTGCTGCACCAGATCGACAAGGCGCTTGTGAATCTACGTCGAGACCAAATCGATCTGTTCCAACTCCATCGTGTCGATCCGCAAACGCCGATCGAGACCTCGGTCGCCGCGCTGGCCGAGGCTCAAGCCGACGGTCGCATCCGCCACATCGGCCTCTCGAACGTGACACGCAGCGAGCTGGACCGTGCGCTATCCGTGACCGCAATCGCCAGCGTGCAGAACCGCCTCAATATGGCCGAGACAGCAGAAACCGATCTGCTCGACTACACAGCCGGTCTGAACATCGCCTTCATTCCCTATGGCCCACTCGGCGCCAACCCTATGCAGCAAGGTGCCAAGCTGGAGCCCAAGGAGGCCCTCACCTGGCTTCTGAAGCGCTCGCCCAACGTCGTCGTCATCCCTGGGACGACCTCCATCGCGCATCTGGAACAGAACGTCAGCGCCGGGGGCCTGGTTTGACATCGCAAGGCGCGAAATCGAAGGGAGATGCAGGATGTCCACAACGCCCAAGACGACCGCGTCAGCCACCACCCTTCCCCCAAAAGGGGGAGGGGCAGGACAGCGAGAGGACGAGCCGCACGGGGACCTGATGGCGAAAGCCCTCGAACGGATCGCCGAAAAGGGGTTCGACGGGATGATCGGCATGGAGTTCGTCAACTCGCAGCCCGGCCGAGACGGAGAACAAGCCGTCATTGCCGCCATGCGGGCAATTGACCCGGCTGCACCTGCGCAGTGAGACCGCTGCCTCCAGTCGGCGTGACGAGACCCTACCAGTCGGCCAGCCAACCTGGCCTGTCGGGCTTCGCGTGATTGCCGAGTACCTTCCTACTTGCCATTCGGTTTCTCTCGCTTCGTCTTTCGGCTAGCCTCGCGCTGGCGGCGCGCAGAAAAACGCCGTCGATGTCCTGCCACGGGTTCCCAACACGTCTATGCTCGATCTGCGCCCCGTCCTCTTCGTCGTCGGTTTGCTCTTGTCGGTGCTCGCGGTCGCCATGATCGTACCGGCCTTGGTCGACTTGGTCGCCGGCCATCCCGACTGGCAGGTTTTCGCGGCCAGCTTCGCCGTCACGCTCTTCGTCGGTGTAGCCCTGATGTTGACAACCCGCGCCGGCTGGAGCGGATTCACGTTGCGCCAGGGCTTCCTGATGACCACTCTGGCTTGGCTGGTGACGGCGACCTTCGGCGCCTTGCCCTTCGCCTTCTCCGAACTGCAGCTCGGTTTCACCGACGCCTTTTTCGAATCCATGTCGGGCGTCACCACGACCGGAGCGACAGTGATCGTTGGCCTCGACGAAGTCCCGCCAGGCATCTTGCTATGGCGGGCGATACTTCAATGGCTTGGAGGCATCGGCATCATCGTCATGGCAGTTGCCGTCCTGCCGATGCTGCAGGTCGGTGGCATGCAGCTCTTCCGAGTTGAGGCCTTCGACACCGATAAGGTGATGCCGCGCGCCGCGGCGATTGCAGGCGGGATCGCGCTGGTCTACGTCGCCATGACCGCCCTGGCCGCCTTGATTCTCGGGTACCTTGGCATGGGGGCCTTCGATGCGGTGGCCCATGCCATGACCTCCATCGCAACCGGCGGCTACTCCACCCGTGACGGCTCGATCGGCCACTTCGATTCCGCTGCGATCGACTATGCCATCTGCGTCTTCATGATCCTCGGCAGCGTACCCTTCGTGCTTTATCTGAGGGCAGTGCGCGGCGACCTGCTGGCCTTGCTACGCGACGCGCAGGTCCGCTGGATGCTGGCAATCCTGGCGGTCGCCATCGCGATACTGGTTATCGAGTTGGCACGCAACGAGATCATGCAGCCTGAGCAGGGGCTGCGCTACGCCGCCTTCAACGCCATCTCCATCATGACGGGCACCGGTTACGCCACCACCGCCTTCGACACCTGGGGCGGCTTCGCCATGAGCATGTTCTTCATGCTGATGTTCGTCGGTGGCTGCGCCGGCTCGACCACATGCGGCATCAAGATCTTTCGCTTTCAGGTTTTGGCTGCGATCGCCGGCGCTCAGCTCAAGCGCCTCATGCAGCCAAACGGCGTTTTCATCCCCTACTACAACGGACGGCCGATTCCGGAAGGCGTATCGATCTCGGTCATGAGTTTCTTCTTCTTCTTCGCTGCGACCTTCGGCTTCCTCGCCGTCGCACTTGGGCTGATCGGACTGGACTTCGTGACCGCCCTCTCGGGCGCCGCATCAGCGATTGCCAACGTCGGCCCCGGTCTTGGGGAGACTATCGGCCCGGCTGGAACCTACGCGCCGCTGCCGGACGCCGCCAAATGGCTGCTTTCGGCCGGCATGCTGCTCGGCCGTCTCGAACTCTTTACCGTGCTGGTACTCTTCATGCCGCACTTCTGGCGCAACTAGCGTGCGACCGGAGTGACTGGAGGCGGCACAGCTTCCAGTCACTCCGCAGACCGCATCTAAAGCAAGCCTCTTGCCTTAAGCGGAGGCGAACCTGCCTCTAACCGAGACGACCGCACGTCAACTCCGCGAACAAGCCAGGATCAGCTAAACATGTCCGCCGTGATCGAATCGTACCAGCCGTCCGCGTAGACTGACTCCAGCTTGCGCGCGGCGGCATCGGCCTCCATCGGGCTGACCCCGCCCGAGCCTTCGATCGAAATGATCCCCGCATCGGTTGCCTTGTAAACGCCGGCCACGGAGATAGCGTAGTCGGGTGCCACATGGCTATAGCAGGTGTTGACCCATGCCGGGTTGGCCAACTCCTGCCCCTCGAGCAGCGCAATGGCAGCAGCTGCCGCTGTCTTACCCTGGCTATTGGCGGCGAAACCGGACTTCGGCATCGGCGACGCGATCGATGCATCGCCGATCACGTGGACTCCCGGCACCAGCGTCGACTCGAAGGTCTGCCCATCGACAGGGCACCAGCCGGAGGCATCGGCCAAGCCATTGTTGCGCGCAACGGCTTTGGCGTACTGGGGCGGCACCACATTGGCGACATCGGCCTGATGCTCCGTGCCGAAGTCGGTGATCAAGGTGCGGGTGGCTGGATCGACCTCGATCACCTTGCCATCGTCGGCGAGGCTCACCCACTCGATCATATCACCGTAGAAGAGATCCCACCCTTGCTGGAACAGCCCCTGCTTCGAGAACCTCTCTTTTGCGTCGAGGACGAGAATCTTCGCGTTAGGTTTGTTCTTCTTGAAGTAGTCCGCGATCATGGAGACCCGCTCGTAGGGCCCCGGCGGGCAGCGGAAGGGGTTCGGTGGCGCGGCCAGTACGAAGAGACCGCCGTCTTCCATGGCCTCGAGCTGGCTGCGCAGCAGGAGAGTCTGCGCGCCCGGCTTCCAGGCGTGCGGCATGGCCTCGTAAGCCGCCTCGTCGTAGCCGGCAATACCGCCGTCCTCCGGAGGACGCAGATCGATGCCTGGCGAGACGATCAGGCGATCGTACGTCAGGGTGTCGCCGCCCGCCAAAGTGACGCTGCGGGCGTCCGCGTCGATACCGGTCGCTTCTTCGCGCACATGCTCGATCCCCCAGCGATCGCGCAGTTTGTCGTAGCTATGAGTGATGGACTCAAGATCGCGCCAGCCCCCAAGCACAAGGTTGCTGTAGGGGCAGGTGATGAAGCTGTCGTTCGGCTCGACAAGCGTAACCCGCAGATCCGGCGCCCCCTTCTTGAGATACTTGGCGGCTGTTGCACCGCCGAACCCTCCGCCGATTACGACCACATGGGCGGCGGCTTGGCCCCGGGCAATCCGCGGCGCGCCGATCAGCGGGGTAGCGGCAGCGGCCGCCGCGAGCTGTGTGAAGCGTCGCCGCGTCAGAGCGGCCTGGCTCTTTCTCGTCATGTCCGGATCCCCCTACTGTAACTGGCTCAGATAGATGGCCAGTGCTTCGATCTCGTCGTCGGAATAGCCGGCAGCCAAGCGGTTCATCACCGTGGCCTGCCGTTCCCCATTCTTGAAGGACTTGAGAGTGAAGCGGATGTAATCGGCGCTATGGCCGCGCAGGGTCGGAATGGCACCCGAGCCGCCGAGTTCCGCACCATGGCAACCGGCGCAGGTGCCGGCCAAAATGGCCGTGTCGGCTGCGGTATCGGCCGTCGCCAACGTCGGCAAGCCGGCAACAAGCGCCGCCGCGAGAGCTGCGGCGGACAGACCTCTTCTCATGACGTTTCCCCTTCCCAGTCTTCTTTTTCGTTTAAGGATTATCGAATATGGGAAGGGTGAACCGGCGACCGGCCTCTGTCAATTACGCGTGTCAACGACGCGGAAGCATGGACCTTCAGAAACCAGGACTGACCTCAACCAGGACTGACCTCTGCTGCCGCCGAGGCGCTCCGCAGACTGTCAACTCTGTGCAGTCGCATGATGAGAGACGAGCGGCTCGGCGCGCGTCGTCTAGGCTTGAGCAAAGACCGGTGCGAAAGGAATGCCGGCGTCTTCCATGGCCTGCTGCACGACCGGCGCCGGTTTGCCGTCGAACAGTTGACGTAGGAGCTCGTCAATCGCCGGGTCCTCATTCGCACTGTTGGCTCCGAAGACCCTGGAGAGTGCGCGCACCTGAAAGGCACGCCGACCGGCTTCGTCGGCGGCCGCCCCGCCCATCTCGTTCACCACCTCGATGGCAGAGCGGAAGGGAGGCATCAGCGCAGTCGGGAGGCCAGCCTTCTCAAAGGCCGCACGCAAGCCCAAGGCACCGCCCTCGAGCGCCAGGCGGCGCGCGTTGTCAGGCGCAATACGGCAAAGCTTCGCCAACGCAATCACGAAGAAACTCACGTCCCCGGCACAGAGCGCCCGCAACATAAGGCTCGGGGAGAGCCGATTGTTGACAACAAGATGTTCGACGAAGAGATCCAAGTCGTCTTGCCGTCCGGCAACCGGTTGCAGAAGCAGAGCGGTCACCGACTCTCGTGCGTGGTCGACAAGTCCGCGCAGCAGAACCGGCGAGAGCTTATAGCGCGCCACGAGTGTGCGGCGCATCTCCTCCGCAACGCGATGAACCAGTTTCTCCGCAACGCGTGTTGGCAACTCGCCCCGCCCCGCAATGGCGTTTGCGACGGCGGGCTTGTCTTCGAAGCGGTCGAGGGCACGATCGTAAGCTGGATCCGAGATCTCGGCACCGCTGTTGCCCATCAATGCGACCACCGCCTCCTCGCTGCCTTGATCCACCAGCGCATCCGACACGGCGACCGACACCTCGCGCCGCATAGCAACCGCCACTTGCTTGCGGTTGTCTCCCTCGGCAATCACCTCCAGCAGGAGCGCATCGTCCAGGTCTTCGCTGTAGCGAAGTAGGGGAAAGGCCACCGAGGCAACATCGCGCGCGAGATGCTCGGAAAGCTCGCGACTCAACAGAGGTGAATGGGCAATCTGCCAGGCTAGAGCTTCGCGTACGGCTTGCTCGACGTGGCGGCTGTAGGCTTGCACGACTCCTTCGGCCAAGCGCCGCGCCTCGTACGAGAGCCCCTCGCTCTGCAGCTCGCCGACAACGTTTTGCATGGTTTCGATCTGCGCCCCGGCGGAACGGTCTGCCAGCAGGCGCTCCACGTCGCGGTAAGACAACGATCGGCGAAGAACTTCCATCAATCCGACCCTCCTGGTCGACGGCATAGCCGAGGCAGCATGTATTTCTTCGTTACAATTCTAGCGCCTAACAGTAAGCGAAATATGAAGGCAAGAATACACCACCCATCGAACTCGTCTCAATTTGAATAAAACCACCGCTAAATCTACAATATTTTATAAAAACTGACGATCGCCATAACGGATGGCATCCGACCACGTCATCTCCAGTTGACGCAACGTGCGAAAGGCGCCTTCGAAAGCCTGGCGACCGTCTTCCTCGGGCATCAAGCGCTGGGCGTGAAAGGTCTCCAACTCCGCCAAGGCGGTGCAGAGTTGCAAGCCTCTCTCAGAAAGGCGGATGCGTGCCGCCCGCTTGTCTCGTGCAGCTGTGGTACGGTCGATGTAACCGCCCTCATGCAATGCCTTGAGATTGTATGAGGCGTTGGAAGCGAGATAGTAGCCGCGCTCGATAAGGTCTCGTACCGATACCTCCTCGTCGCCAATGTTCAGCAGCATCAGCACCTGCACCGGGCTGACGTCATCAATTCCCTGACGATTCAGCTCTATGCGCACGACATCCAGAAGCCGGCGATGCATGCGTTCGACGAGTCGCGTGATTTCACGATAGAGCTGTGCAGCGGGATCCTGCGGGCTGGCCATATCGGAGCCACCCTGCGCGTGCTCCGCAGGTCCGTCTCCGCCGCCGCGCTGCGCGACCGCCTGACGCGTCTGCTGCTCCAGCGCCATTGCCTCTTCCTTTGTTGATCGTCCTCGCTACTACTGGAAAACGCTCGATCAAGCAGCCCCGCAGCAGCCGAATGGGTACATACGCCCGACCGAGTCAAAACATCGAAGCCTTAATATCTCTTAAAGGGACACAGGCTAGGTTCGGGAAGAATCGAAGATTTAACGGCAACAACGTCAAGTCTTCGCCTGAAATGGAACACAGCCTTCATGGCCGCGACTTCGAACAATCACTCTCGCGGAGCATCGCGCCGACGGCGGCTCGGAAGCAGCGTTGCGACCGTCCTGCTTGCCCTCTTCATTACAGGCTGTGAGATGAGTGGAGGGGGCGGCGCACCGGCGGCGACCGCTGCCGATGTCCAAGTCGAAGCCTGGCTGAAACTGGTGGAATTGGGCGATGCCAGCCGCGACAAAGGCGAGCTGACAACAGCCCTTCAGTTCTACCGCCAAGCCCATATGCAAGCGCCGGAGGAACCCCTGCCGCTTGTCTCACTCGGCGAAACGCTGATCGCGTTAGAAGACCCTCGCGGGGCAGCAGGGGCCTTCCGGGCTGCACTCGACCTGCAGCCCGGCAACACCCCCGCTCTGCTCGGTCTTGGCGGTGCCTTGATCCGACTGGATCAACCTCTGGCGGCCCTGCAGCAGTACGAAATCGCACTCAGCCAGAACCCGGACAACGTTCGAGCATTGAGCGGAGCCGGTATTGCCGCCGATCTGGCCGGCGAGACGGAGCGGGCACAAGGCTACATGCGCCGCGGTCTGGAACGGCAGCCCGACAACGTCACTCTGCTCAATAACCTCGGGTACTCCCTCATCTTGTCAGGCGACTATCGCGAGGCCATTGCCCTGTTGGAGATGGCCACGGCGCTGCCGGACTCGACCGCCCAACATCGTCAGAATCTCGCACTGGCTTATGGTTTGGCAGGCCGCGACGCCGAAGCGGCCCGGATGATCAGGATGGACTTCGGCGAAGGCGAGGTCGACCGCAACCTGATCTACTACCGCACGCGACGCAGCCGCCTCCCCGCACCGCCAGCCGAGAGCCAGGCGCCCTTGCCATTGCGCAATCCCCTTGCCCAGGCAGCGCCACTGGACGCGGCCCCCGTCGAATCAGTTCGAACAGAACAACCGTCCGAGGACGAGCCGTTACGGGGACAGGAAGCGGCTACCCTCGAGCTCGGTGACTTCCTAGCCGACTAAGCGTGAGATGTTCGACGGACAGCTCGATCCGTTCGCAAGTGCGTTGAGGCAGACTCCACTTGGCTATCGCAGATTAACGATCTGATCGAAAACGCGCAGGGCGGCAGGCCCAACCAGGACAATAAACAACGGCGGCAAGATAAAAACGATCATGGGCACGGTCATGATCGCCGGCAGACGTGCCGCTTTCTCCTCCGCGCGCATTAGCCGCTCGTGGCGCAACTCCGCCGCCAGTACGCGCAGGGAGTCGGCCAACGGCGTTCCATAACGCTCGGTTTGGACAAGCGTGCTGACCAGCGCCCGCACCTGAGACAATGGCACCCGCTCAGCAAGCCCTTCCAGAGCCTTATGGCGATCCGGCAGAAAGCTGAGTTCGAGCGACGCCAAGCCCAGTTCGTCGGTCAGTTCCGGACAGGACGGCCCAACTTCGCGTGCGACACGGTCTAGGGTCGAATCAAGACTGAGACCCGCCTCGGCACAGATGACCATCAGGTCGAAGGCGTCCGGCAGTGCCTTGCGTATCTTCTCGATCCGCTTCTGAGCACTGTTCTTTACGAAAATCTCAGGCGCGAAGGCGCCAATGATCACCGACATCAGACTGGCTGCCAAAGCGCCCAACTGCGGCAGATCGAAGAGACCGATCCCCTGAAACAGGAGTAGTCCGATCGCACCGCAAATCAACGGCAAGCTGACCTTCGCAAAGAGATAGACAGTCAGCGCATCGCGCGAGCGATAGCCAGCGCGCGCCAGACTGAGGGAGAGCTTGGCGGAACTCTGCCCCTTCATCAATTTGAGACGATGCACGATCTCGCGCATCCAGGTACGGCCGGTAACCAGAGATTTTCGCCGCGGCGGCTGAACGATCCCCGCTTTCAGCGCTTTCCGCCGCGCCTCCAGCGCCTTGAGTCGCGCGGGCAGGGGGTCGCGCTCGATAAGCGAGTACCAGACAAGAAGAACCATTGAGACGGCTGAAATCCCTGCCGTCACCGACAGGAGGTCCGTTTCCGTCAGGCCAAAAGGTAGATCTAGGTTCATATCTCGAACCGCACCATCTTCCACATGACACCAGCGCCGACGAGAATAAAGAGCAATGCGACAGCCAACAGAAATTTGCCCCGCGGATCGTGGATCAGCGTGATCATGTAACTGGCGTTCAGCAGGAAGAGCAGAGCGAACATGATGAAGGGCAGGCTGCCAATAATCCAGGCACTGACCTTGGCCTCCGAGCTCATTGCCTTCACCTTCAGCTTCATCTGCCGGCGTTTCCGAAGGAGCTCCGAGAGATTGGCCAATGTCTCGGCAAGATTGCCGCCCGTTTCACGCTGAATCGACAAAGTGATAATCAGATACTTGTACTCCGGAACATCGACTCGGCGTGCCACCGCCCACATCGCCTCTTCCAGCTTGGCACCGACGCGGACGGCGTCGGCGATGCGCCGGAATTCGATCCCCACGGGGTCGCGCATCTCCAGACCCACCGTGGAAATCGACTCCGTCACCGGTAGTCCTGAGCGGAGACCACGCACGATCAGATCGATGGCGTCGGGGAACAGCTCGATGAACTTGGCAAGCCGCCGCTGCGCGAGCACGCCGACCAACACGTGCGGCAGGATCGCTCCCGACGAGACACCTTGAGCCGCAGCGACCCACGGCGGCAGGCCGAAAGCGAAGTAGTTCGTAGCAGCAACGACGAGCGCCACCATCAGCGATGCCATCAGGTACTGACTGATCGCAATGTCGCGGCCGGTGCGCTGCAGCCGTGCACGTAGTTTGTCGGGCGCCGGTAGCAAGGACTTGATCAGACGGTCGATCAAGGGATTCGAGCTATCCTGCTGCGAGCGCCGGAGGCGGCCTGCCGACGACACCGGCGCGGCACGCACTGCACCCGGCGTCACACGCGCAAGACGTCGCTTCGCGGCCCGCCCCCCAGCCAAGTCATCGCCGGACAAACCCAGCCCAAGCAGAAAGATCGTGAGAAGCGCACCTGCCCCCAGCAACCAGACCATCTGATCGGGCGTGAGTGTCATCACACCGCCTCCAGAAGTGCCCGTTCGAGACCGAAGTAGGAGGCCTTCTCCGCAAAATGCGGGCGGATGCCATGAGACTTGAAGATACCCTGCAGCTTGCCGTCCGCGCCCTCGCCGGTGTACTCGAAGCTGAAGAGATCCTGCATGGTGATGATGTCACCCTCCATGCCGACCACTTCGGAAATGTAGGTAACGCGCCGTACGCCATCGCGCATCCGGCTGATCTGAACGATGACATCAACCGCCGAGGCGATCAAAGATCGTACCGCGCTGGCGGGTAGCTTGAAGCCGGACATCGAGACCATGTTTTCAAGACGCATCAGCGCCTCGCGCGGTCTGTTGGCGTGGATCGTCGAGAGCGATCCGTCGTGACCGGTGTTCATGGCCTGCAGCATGTCGATCGCCTCGGCGCTGCGGATCTCCCCGAGAATAATGCGGTCGGGGCGCATACGCAGAGAGTTCTTAACCAGGTCGCGCATGGAGATCTCGCCCTTGCCTTCCAGGTTGGCCGGGCGGGTTTCCAGACGCACCACATGAGGTTGCTGCAGTTGAAGCTCCGCGGCATCCTCGATCGTCACCACGCGCTCGCCGACGTCGATCATCTGGGAAAGCGCATTCAGAAGCGTGGTTTTACCCGATCCCGTACCACCCGAGATCAGGATATTGAGACGCGAACGGGCCGCAATGCGCAGGACGGTTGCCATGTTCGGCGAGATGTTGGCTTGGCGCGCCATAACCTCGAGCGTGATCTTCTTCTTGGCGAACTTACGAATCGAGATCGAGGGGCCGTCGATGGCAAGCGGGGGAACGATGATATTGACGCGGCTGCCATCGGCCAGGCGTGCATCGACCAGTGGAACCGATTCGTCGATACGGCGGCCGACCGCAGTGACAATGCGGGTCGCGACCTGCATGACGTGGGCATCGTCCCGAAACGTGATATCGGCGAGCTCAAGCTTGCCTTTACGCTCGACGTAGATCTGCTTCGGCCCGTTGACCATGATGTCGTTGACCGCCTCATCGGCGAGCAACGGCTCCAGTGGCCCGAGCCCGAGCATGTCGTCTAGAAGCTCTTCGATCAGCCCGACACGCTCCTGCATGTTGAGCTGAAGCTTTTCCTCCGACAAAAGCTCGGCGATGATCGGGGTCATCTCCCGAACCAGATCTTCGCGCGCCATGCTGGCCGCCGTGGCGGCGTCGATCCGATCGAGCAAGCGCGGCTGAACCTTCTGCTTGGCCGCAGCGACCCGGGATTTGGCGGCAGCACCGAGAGGCTGACGCTCCGCCGGCAAAGCGGAAGGACTCGGAATGTCGATGACCGTAGCTTTCGCGTTGAAAGCGTCAAGCGTTGGGCTTGGCTGATCCCGACCTCCAATATCAGTGGCGGAACCGTGATCTGAAACGTTTAGCGCGGCGGTTACATCTGGCGCCGGCGTCGGTACGGGATCCGGTTTTGGTGCTAAAGCGAGAACACGGTTGATCGACTGAGTGACGAGGTCACGCTGTTCCAAAAGATTGAAGGCTGCCCACTCTGCCGCCAACAACTCGGGCAAAACGGTCTTGATGCGTTTGGCCAGCTCGCCGCGTGTCATCGCAGCCGCATCAAGCGGGTCGATCCTCTCGATCAACAGAGGTTCCAGCTGATCGGCAACCCCCGAAAGATCGCTCCCGCTCCGCCCCGCGCCGGTATCACCGGCGCTCGCACCTGCAGTCGGACGCACAAGCGGCGGCCGATCCTTCGATTTGTCGCTACCCGGTGAGCCGCCTCGCCCATTCAGCCAACCCATAAGATCATCCTTCCGAGCCGTGCTGAGTTAAGGTGAAGCTGTCATGCGCCGCAGTCTGCCGAAAAACCCAGGTTTGGTTTGCGGTGACCGTCCGGTGATGTCGCAAGCGAGGCTGCGCAGGACTTGCGCGATCGGTTGCTTGGCTGCGACAGCACCGATGGCCTTACCGGCATTGGCACAAGCGGCCAAGGTCTTGACGTCTTCCGGTACGACACCGGTTAGCTTGCCACCGAGCGAGCGCTCGAAACTGCTTTGGTCGATCTGGCAGGGACGGTCCTTGCCGACCCGGCTGGCGAGGGTCATCACCTTGGCCTGACTGCCGGTGGCCTCGATGGCGCTCTTGACGCGACCGCAGTCGCGGATGCCGGCCAAAGACAGGTCGGTCACGAGCAGCAGGTCATCTGCGCGAGTCAGCAACTCGCCATGGCTCGGCAACAGGCCACGCGGCAGATCGACCACGACCGCCTCGAAGCTTCCGGTGAGTTCGTCGATCAGCTGCGCGACGGCAACAGGGTCCAGACGAACACTGTTCTCGATGGGCTCCTCGGCGCCGAGAACGGAGAGAGTCTCGCTCTCCTTGACCATGGAGGAGATCAGCATCAGCGCGTCCATGCGCTCTGGACTCTCCAAGGCCTCTCGCAGCCCGTAGCCGGGCTCCAAGTCGAGCGCCAAAGCCGAGATTCCGAAGTAGAGATCCAAATCGAGCAGGCAGGTCTTGACCTCCTGTTCATGGGCCATCATCCAGGCAAGGTTCACGGCGATCGTGCTGGCCCCGACTCCACCCCGCACACCGGTGACCAGGGACAATCGCCCTTGGGCCGGAGAACCACTCGCAGATCCGGCCGGGCCGCGGAGCTGACCGGCCATGCGCGAGACATCCGCGGCCGTCGCGATCAACGTTTCAGGGTCGAGCGGCTTCAGCAAGTAGTCGGCAGCCCCCGCCGTCAATAGATGGCGATAGAGCGTGACGTCGTTCATTGAGCCGATGGCGACCAGCGCCCCGCCCTGAGCGATCCGCTGGGCCAAAGCCGGCAATAGTGAAGCGATCTCGGCCGCGCCATCCAGATCGACGACCAACAATTTCGGCAGCTTGGGAGCGTCTAGCAGCGGCTGGATGGAATCGATGTTGCCGTAGCAGATTGCCCGACGTGGCCAGCCATTTGCATCAGCCAGCCTTTGACAAGCGACCTGGCTGACCTCGTCCGTCACCAAGGCGGCAAAATGAGCATTCAATTCGAGAGACTCGACGCCTGCGAGACTCGGACCGGCCGGACCTGTCGCCTCCGCAGCGCGTGCCTGGGGCATTTGCAGGACCGGGTCGGGCATTACTCGTCTCCTTCGCTGTAGGGCAGCGGAGCGAACGGAAGACTCTGACGGAGACGATAGGCGCGCAAGCCCAGTGTCAGTCTCTCGGTATCGACATCATCCAAGGTTTGGCCTTCGACGGCGTCGCGCGGATTGGCCAACATGGCCGAGAAGTTGTTTGCATTGGCGCAGCCGAAGTTCGGCAGCGCATCGTTGACGAAGGCGTCGAAGTCACGCGCATCCGGCCAGTCGGGACAATCCGCCGGTGCATTGAGGGCGACACGCTCCACACCCACGCGCAGCAGTTGCCCACCCGACTCGGTGAGAGCGAAGGGCTCGGTGGCAATCCCCTCGCGCGCAAGAAGCTGCATCACCGCCAAGGCACGGCGAGCGGCCAGGTCACGGCCATCCGACGTCATCGGCAGCTCGACCATGACCTTGTCACCTTCGCGCAAGCGAAGACCAATCAGGAAATCGACCAAACGTTCCCACTCAGCCGGCGAAACCTGAAAACCCTCCGGCGCGAAGCGTACCGCGTGCAGGCTAGTCACCTGAGTAATCGCAGGCTCCTTTGTCATGCGTGGCTCCGGCAGGATCTCGCTGCAAGCAACCAGGGATACCAAGGCCGTGGCCGCAAGCAACGGAGACAAGATCTTACGAGTCATCGCCCTACCCTTCCGCGCCATACGTTAGTCGAGGATGAAACCGACCGGACCGATCGGGCCGACGTCGGAGCCAGGCTGAACAGCACCCTGACGGGCCGCCGCGGCCGGCTTGCGATCTGGGCCGGTTTGACTCCAGAGACGGCCACCGAGGATGCGCTCTTCGTCGGTTGGCGGGACAAAACCATCTGCCGGGGTCGTAAGTCGATTTGCGGAGACCGGTTCGACCAGGTAGGGCGTCACGATGATGACCAGTTCGCTCTCTTCCTGCTGAAAGGTGGTCGAGCGGAAGAGCGCGCCAAGCACGGGAATATCCCCGAGAAACGGATACTTGGAGATACCTTGGTTCAACGAGCTTTCGAGCAACCCGGCAATAGCAAAGGACTGGCCGCTCCCAAGCTCGACGGTGGTCTCGGCCCGCCGCGTTACGATGGCAGGAATTTCGACGGTGCCAGTACGGAGAGCACCCGCGGAGGACAGCTCGCTCACCTCCGGACGAACCCGCAGGTTGATACGACCGCTGCTCAATACCGTAGGATTGAAGGAGAGGCTGACGCCGAAGCTGCGGTAGTCCACCGTAAAGGCGCCACCGTCGTCTTCCTGCGGGATGAAAATCGGAAACTCACCGCCGGCAAGGAAAGTTGCCGTTTCGCCTGACAGAGCGGTCAGGTTCGGCTCCGCAAGCAAGGTGATAAGGCCGTCATCAGCCAAGGCGTCAACCAGGCCGTTAATGTTGAGGGTGTCGGTTGTCCAAGATCCGAATAACGCCTGACTGCCTGCAGGTAGCAGAATAGTGCCGGCGTCGTTCGTTGTGATCCCGTCACCGAGCGTGAAGAGAAAATCGAAGTTGCCGAACCGCGCAGCACCTTCCCAGTTGAAGCCAAGCTCCTTATTGACCGAACGGGAGACTTCAGCCACACGAACCTGCAGCATGACCTGAGAGGGCGCGGCTACAGACAGGCGGTTGATCACCTCGCCGTTCTCACTGATGAAGCGGACAGCGAGCCGCGCGGCATCTTCCGCTTCGGTGGCGTTTGCCACCTCTCCCGTCAGCAGGATACCGCCATTCAGCGTCTGAACGTTGATGGCGCGACCCGGCAGAAGTTCGGAGAGTGCGGACTCCAGGGTCGTAAGATCGTGGCTCACCGTCACGCGGCGATCGATCAGAAGTTGCTCCCGCTCATCAATGGCGAAAAGCCGCGTGGCTCCCGTCTGCCGCCCGAACACGTAAACCAGGGTCGGCGACATCACCTGCACGTCTGCGATCGCCGGGTTGGCGACGAAAATGGAGGCTGCCGGTGACGGAAGCCTCACCACTTCACCCTGATCGAGCTCGAGAGCCAGGGTGGTGTTAGCTCCAGCTTTCAGCGAAATCGCCGGCAGACAGACGACTACCAGAATCAGAGCGGCACAAATGTCTCTTAAAGAAGCGAGAAATGATGTGTTGAGAGACATAACTTGAACGCCCGATCAGCGCTGGAACGGAATGACGATGGCTTCGGGGCCGCGCAGGACCTGCACTCGGCGCACCGAAGCCTTAGCATCGGACGGATTTGGTAAAAGAAGACTTACGTCGCTGTCCCAGGAATAAGGCCGGTCGTTGAGACTACGGAGGGCGGCGGCTCGCTCGGCAGGTGTCAAATCCGCCAGCAGAGCTTCAAGATCAGGCGACAGTTCCATATTACCGGTGCCGGTTGCATCGTTTGCCAGGACGCTCCTGAGCGTTGCAGACAACGGGCCGGTGAGAGGCACGCCGCCGGAAAGTCCAGAGATCGCACCCGCTGACTGCGACGCGGTGATCCCGTATCCAAGAGCCCCGTGCAGTTCGACGCCTTCCCCGCCTTCCGCCGGAGCCTCGGCGATCAGTTCCTGCGCCTCTTCGCCTTGCAACGACCGCAGCGACAGGGAGAGCTGACCGAGTTCCGAAATCAAGATAACCAGTTCAGCCTGCTTGGGCGTCACCTCAAGCGTGACGATTTCCGCCTGGCTTGGCGTCGTCGTCTGATCGTTGGTCGACTGGTCGATGGCCAGGACGCGCAGATCGGTCAGCACGGTTTCGCTGGCGACTCGCTCCGAGCGTCGGGGATCGTTCGGTCGATTGACGGTCTGCGTGAGCAAGAGATCCACCCGGTCGCCCGGAAATACGAGGCCAGCAATGCCGGTGACGGGATTGATTCTGATGGAGACGGCGCGTTTGCCCGGCTCCATCACGGCGGCGAGAAAGCCTTGTTCTCCCGGCTTAACGACCAAGCCCTGAATAACTGGTGCACCGCCGCTGATTCCGCGACGCACCACAGCACCATGCAACTCGCTCGGCTGCTGCTCTCCGTCGACGAAGTAGCTGGGCAGGCGCTCGTCTTCCCGATTCCAGACTCGCCAGATAAGATCGTCAGGTTGGATCAGATGACCGGCCGGCAGATTGCCGGCTGCAACCAGAATCCGTAGGTCGGGTTCGGGCTCCGGCGCTACGATCTGCTGCGGTGCGGGGGCCGGCGGCGGGGGCGGGGGCTGCAGCACACTGCGCGCCAGGTAGATCGTGCCGAGACCGGCGACCAGCGCGACACCGAGGAGCACGAGTTTCTTGGGTGACATGGCGAAGCCTCCTGAGTGTCCAGGGGTTAGCCGAGCAACCCGCCGTGACGGGCAAGCACGAAGAAGCCGCCGACGGCGATGGCCAGGCCGTAGGCGATCGGCTGTTGAGCGATGGACGCTTCAGCACTTTGGTCTGCGCTGACCGGCGAGACGCGACGCAAGAGCCAAGTTCGGCTCAGCACCGCCATGGCCAGCAGACCGCCGGCCAACGACATGACGACCACCAGTCCGGCAAGCAGATCGGGCCCAGCCCAAAGGGCGGTCGCGGCAAAGAGCTTGACGTCGCCGCCGCCTGCCAGACCTGCGGCGAAGACACCGATCCCTGCCAGGAAGACCAAGACGGCAACGGCCAGATGCAGTGGCCAGGCTCCTTGCGTCGCGCCGGATAAGGCGTAAACGAAGAAACCGGCAAGCAACACGAGACTGCAGGTATCGGGGATCATATAACGCCGCACGTCACTGCCAGCTGCGATCACAAGCGCCAGAGCGGCGGCGAGGAGAGAGAGCTGAGCAAGGTCCGGCGTCATAGTTAAGAGATCCTATCGAAGCGTTGATCACTCGTTCCGCGTCTATAGATTTCAGGATCGCAGTTCCGAGGATCAGAACCGACCGACGGCCAAGGACTGCTTTTGCAACCCTCGGCCGCCGATGCGGATTTGATGTGCGGGCCTCTTAAACGAGAGACCTGCAAAGGATCAGCCGCCAGACGAGGTAGGCGTGTCGTCAGGGGTGTCGTCAGGGGTGCCGCCACCACCTGGGCCACCCAGCTCCGCAGGCGTGTTCTGCTCAAGCGTGGTGCCGACACCGCTGAAAATCGTATCAAGCGCGCCACCCAGCTGAGTCATACCGGCGATAGCGGCGACGGCGACCAGGGCGGCGATGAGGCCGTATTCAATGGCCGTAGCTCCAGTCTTGCTCTTCAGCAAGAGAGTAACAATGCGTCGCATGGGAACCTCCATTTAGCTGCGTTGCGGCGCGGTTTCGATGACTGCATTTCAGATTAAAAACGTGAATGAGTAGTTAATTCTTCTATTTTTTATTTTATCTATAGTATTTATTTTTTTGCGCGATGTTTTAATTCGGCCATCGCAACAAAACCCGACCGCAACAGATCGAAATTCGAACCAATTCCATTTGGGAGTTGAGCAAAAATAATCGGGAATAGGTCTTGCAAAAAGAATACGGCGATCAACAGCGTTTATTTATTATTTACCAGCAAGATATTTGATAGAGCCTCAACGGAGGCCCTGTTTTCAGATACCCAATAGGAAAACGCGTTATGAAAACGCCACGTTCCCACCCCCCTTCAGACATCGCTCAAGCTGTCGCAGGGCTTCGTGGCTTCCCGGCATCGCTGCTCGGTCTAAAAGACGACCGCCGCGGTATCATGGCGGTGTTTCTCGCCATTGCTCTGATTCCGCTGGTCGGCGTTGCAGGCTTGGCGCTCGACACCACGCGCGGTTATCTGGTGAAGGCGCGTCTCAATCAGGCGCTTGACGCTGCGGCGCTCGCGGGCGGCCGCGTGTTCTACGAGGACGACCGGAACGACGACATCCGCGCCTTCTTCGACGCCAACTTCCCGCCTGGTTTTCTAGGCGCTCAGGTGAGCGACCTGAACATCACCGATGACCCGGAGAACGGGGAGCTTACCGTCTCGGCCTCGGCCAGCATTCCCACATCCCTGGTCAGCGTCCTGGGCTTCGAGGAGATGAACATCAGCGCCCGCTCGGTCGTACAACGGGCCGACCGAGGCATGGAACTGGTGTTGGTGATGGACAATACCGGCTCGATGCGCAGCGGCAACAAGATCGGGGAGATGCGCGACGCCGCCCACGAACTGGTCGATATTCTCTATGCGGACCGAACCGTCGTACCCAACTTTTGGATCAGCCTGGTGCCCTACACCGCGGCCGTGAACATCGGTGCGAACAATAGCGGCTGGCTGATCCCCGGCACCTTGGATGCCGCCGTTTACGAGTTGGACTCGAGCGAGGTCGACCAGGAAGACTGCCGCGGCACCAACGTTAACTGGGACGCAACGCGCGAGGTCTGCACGATCGGTGACGTCATCGTACACGACGATTGGACGGAGGCCGCCTGCAGCGGTGTCGGAGTCTGGGTGGAAGGCAGCAGCGAATGCGTGGTCTCCTATGCCTGGAAAGGCTGCGTCGAGGCCCGCTACGATCCCAGCGGCGCGCCGGGCGACGATGTGACAGACGCACCGCCGGCCACCGCCCCGTTCCGGCCCTACTATTGGCCGCGCTGGCGCGATGGCAACGATATCGAGAGCCGCTACAATTCTTGGCTGTTCAACAACGAGGCCCTGGGCCAGAGCGAAAACACCGCAGTCGACGAAACCGAAGCGACCAACACGTCGGGCAACAATGGTCTGGGCCCGAACCTCGGCTGCGGCCCGGCCATCACGCCCTGGACCGACCAGCGCAGCGACGTCGAGGCCGCGATCGACGAGATGGACTCCTGGCACCGCGGCGGCACCACCACCAACTTGGGTCTCGTCTGGGGCTGGCGCCTGCTGTCCCCCAGGTGGCGAGGCCTATGGGGAAATCCGGACCTGCCCCTGCCCTACGACGAACCGCTGATGCAGAAGGTCGCCGTCATTCTCACCGACGGCGACAACCAGCTCTACGGCGGCCACGCACCGTCGGGCGACACCGATTACACCGGCTATCAGCGCCTGTCTGATCGCCGCATGGGCACCGCCAACCTGAATACGGCGCGCAGGGAGTTGAACGATCGCACGCTGCGGATCTGCAATGACATGAAGGCGCAGGACATCATTATCTATACCATCACCTTCGATGTGCGGACCGACAGCCGAGGCCAAGAAATCCGCGACACCTTCCGGGATTGCGCAACAACGCCGGGGCACTTCTTCGATTCCTACGGAGGCGCCGGCCTCAGCCAGACGTTTCGCGTCATCGCCGCTCAGCTTTCCAACCTGCGCATCGCGGAGTAGAGCCTAAGGCTGAGGTTGGCGCGTAAGACCGGAGGCTCAAGAAACCCGCAGCAAGTCACTGCTAGCCTGGCGGCTTTTCGTGCGACGGTTCGCAGCGGCCGCCGTAACGCTCCGGACTCTTCGGTACGCCAAACACTGCGCGACGAGCTCGCGAAAAGAGACCATGTTCGGCGACCCAGTCTGCATAAGCACGGTAGTCTGGGTCGGCGCCGAGATGCCGTTCCTCGGTCTTGGCGCGCAGGTAATAGATCACGCTGACGGACAGCAATAGAGCGCTGTTCCGCAGAGCTTCGCCGCCACCCTCCATCGACAGGAACGGCAAGACAGTGAGCCACCAGAAGAGGTTCTTCGATAGATAGGCCGGATGCTTGAAATAGCGGTAAGGGCCGTTGGTGATGATGCCCCGATGGGTCAAGTTGGAGAAGCGGATGCCGAACACCAGCGTTGCCCAGCCATACAAGGCCGCCAAGGCGACAAGCATCGCCCCCCAGAGCACCAATAGCAGATCGTTGCCGGCGAACCAGAACGACCAACTCTCCGTGCCGGCTCTATAGTCGAGCGGACCGCCCGACCCCATGATGATGAATGGTGGATAGCAGGCCAAGGCTGCCAGCCAGGCGCCCAGGTAAGGGTTGGCCGAGCGGATGTGCGAGTCGAGCGGCCGAAACGTAAGGATGTACCCAACGGTCCCGAAGCAGGCATCCACGAGGAACATCAGCGTCATGGCCAATACAGCCGCCGCAACTGGGTCAGCCGCGATACTCTGAGCGTCCGCTTGCAAGATCGGCTGAACGGCGCGCGGCAATACCGAAAACATGAACGCCAAAAAAAACGCCTTGATCGTCCAGCCCCGCAGGTGGTCCGCCACCTTGTCTCTATCGGCCGGCCGGCAGAGCACCCAGCGTCCCGTATGCCAAAGTCCGTCGTGGGGCGCGCGCATGTAGCGGTCGACGCAGAACAGATAGACGGGCGCAAGGATGACCAGAGGAACAGAAACGACCAGGAGGAGCAGAAAGTAGAAGTCGAACCGAGGGTCCGTATAAGTTGTTATGGCCCCATAGGCGACGGCGATCGCGGTCCAGATTGCGAAAAGGCCGACCAGTTTCACGCGGGTGGTCTCAAGAGTATCGGCGACGCGCCGCGGGCGGGAGAAGTCCAGTCCCGTCGTTGGATTCAGGTGCACTTTCTCAACCGCCACCGTCCAGATCACCATGGGCAGCGCCGTTGCCAGCAGCAACGCGATGCTAGACCAGAAAACACCGATCTCCAGGCGCGACGACAAAACGACGGCGGTCGCCAGACCAGCAAAGCCGACAAAGCCTGTGGCGGTACTGACAACCGAGGCTGGACGCCTGACCACTGGAGAGGTTCGCGGGGAAATGCTTGCAGAGTCGACGGTAGCATCGACCGCTCCGGGGCCCGAACGGAGAGGCTCTTCCTTCATAACGCTCCTCTGACCTCGCAATCACCATCGGTTCGCCGGAAGATCATCGGCGAAACTACGCAGGACAGAGTGTTGCATAGGCAATTCTAAATAAGATTTAAGCGAGAAGACCGGTCGAATATTCGTAAGTACTTCGAATTTCCAACTAACGGCGTGTGGGCCGGGCTGCTGATCAACCTCGCAAACAGGTCTTCTGAGGCAGCGCAGCCTCACCAGAAAGCTTGCGCGTCATCGGGCAATCCGATAGCTGAGAGCCGGCCCGCAAGGATCCTTCTTCGCGGCGGGCCATTCCCTCAGCAGAAGCCGAACCGTATCAACTTCGTTATGAGCAAAGCTTCATGAGTAAAGCCATTCAGGAAGAAAGCGTCGTCTCGGTCCGCCATTGGACCGACGACCTCTTCAGTTTCAGCACCACGCGGGATCCGGCTTTCAGGTTCCTGAACGGGCAGTTCACCATGATCGGCCTCACGGTCGAGAACAAACCGTTGCTGCGCGCCTACTCCATGACCAGCGCGAACTATGAGGACCACCTCGAGTTCTTCTCGATCAAGGTGCAGAATGGACCGCTCACCTCGCGCCTGCAGCACATTCAGGAAGGCGACAAGCTGCTGGTCAGTCAGAAGCCGACCGGCACTCTGGTGCAAGACAGCCTGATCCCGGGACGCAACCTCTATCTCTTCAGCACCGGAACCGGGATCGCCCCCTTTTGCAGCATCATCAAGGACCCCGAGGTCTACGAGCGCTTCGAGAAGATCGTGCTGGTGCACGGCTGCCGGCGCGTGGCCGACCTGGCCTATGGCGAACTGGTGGTGGAACAGACCCTGGAGCACGAGCTGATCGGCGAGGTCGTCCGGCCGAAACTGCTTTACTATCCGACCACAACGCGCGAGGCCTACCGCTACACTGGGCGCATCACGGATCTCGTCGAGGCCGGCAAGCTGTTCGAGGACCTTGGCGTAACGCCGCTCGACCAGGCACACGACCGGGTGATGCTCTGCGGCAGCCCGATGATGCTGACCGACTGCGTCGAGATGCTGAAACAGCGCGGTTTCGAGGAAGGCAGCCAGTCGAAGCCGGCACAGTTCGTGATCGAAAAAGCCTTCGTCGAGAAGTAGACGACACCCCAGCGAGAAGGTGTCGAGCCGAAGCGGAGCGCTTGCCGCTGTGGGGCACCGATTAGTTTATGGTGATAACCTGGTCCGACAAACGGGCGCGGAAGACCGACCAGTGGTACAGCGTGGACTGCTGCACGAAACTATCGAAAACCAGCGGCGTATAGCTGTAGTAGACCTCGGCCACATAAAGGCTCTCGTTCTCGCGCGGCTGCAGGTTTTGCGGCAGCACGGCCTCGTTGCCAGGTGTGCCGACCCTGCTGATCTCGACCAGGTCGCCGGCCCCCACCTCCTGCCACACCACCTCTGGGGGATTTCCGGCACTTCGCGTAACGGCGGTGATCAACACCACGCCCGTGTCCGGGAAGGGGAAGGGCTGCATCAGATGGCCGACGGAATCGAAGATGTTGCTCAGATCTTGCGAGGTGACCTGAGTCCCGCGGGACACCAGGTCGCCGACGGACATGGCGGCGCGATCCAGCTTCTGCATGATCAGCACGTAGCGGGCGAACTCCACCGCACCTAGCAGCAGAATCAACAAGATCGGCGTCAGGACGGCCATCTCGACCAGAACGGTGCCCCGCCGGCTGCGGCGCAAGCGCCGCAGCAACCAGGCTCGCTTTCCGCTGCAAGACGCCGAAGTGGAAGCGGCGGCGGTCACGGCGCGCCTCCCGTCGCACCGCTTCCGGCAGCCTCTGCAGCATTGCCGAAAGGCTCGTTGCGCACGACGATCGAGGCGGCCAGTTGCATCAGCCCATTGCCATCGCCCATCAAGGGATCGAGCAGACCGGTGAGCAGATTCCAGTCGTAGCGCAGTGTGTAGAGTACGATGTCGCCGGCGCCGCCGAGGCCGGCCGCGCCCATATCCGCGTCCCACTGACCGTTTCCGTTGACATCGGTGTAGGCCTCTCCGCTATCGCGGATGCCATTGCCGTTGTCGTCGACGAAAGGCTCGGGCTGCCCGATGTCGTTGAAGCTGGGGTAGACGAAGAAGGTGATATCCACCTCGTCCATGTCCACCAGGCCCTGCGTGTGCGTTCCGACGATTTGCAGGATGCGTTCGACCCGGGTCTGTCCGTCGGGCACGAAACCGGTGATGCCGAAGCGTGCTGCCTCGCGCAAGCCGCCCTCCATGAGGGAGGTCACGAACAGCACCATGGCAATCTCGATCAACCCAATCGAAAGCAGTACGAAAGCCGGAAAGGCAATCGCGAACTCCAGAAGGGTGGCGCCCCTGCGCGCCCGCCACAAACGGCGACCTACGATGGCCAACGCCAGAGCGAACGGCAGGGGCAGGTGGACAGATGGACGACGTGCGACCATATCCGCAAGACTGCACCCAAAGCGGTAAACAAGCCCTTACCAGCGCTTATATAACGCATTGAGTTTTATGTATTTTTAGCGTCACGATCCGCCCCCTTATCGAGCCGCTTCAAGCATCTTGACATTGCACGGCCGTTGCATGATCTAACACGCTATTGGCACTCCCCTTCTGCGAGTGCCAATAGCTTAATCTGAAGATCCTGAACGGTCATTCGATAGGATGGAGGACAATCCGATGAAGTTTCGGCCGTTGCACGACCGTGTGGTCGTCCGCCGCCTCGGCGAGGACGAGAAGACCGCCGGCGGCATCATCATTCCCGACACCGCAAAGGAAAAGCCGATGGAAGGCGAAGTCGTCTCCGTCGGTCCCGGCGCCCGCGACGAGAAGACCGGCCAGGTCCATGCGCTGGACGTGCGCTCCGGCGACCGGGTGCTCTTCGGCAAATGGTCGGGCACCGAGGTCAAGATCGGCGGCGAAGACCTGCTGATCATGCGCGAGTCGGACATCATGGGCGTGATCGAGGGTGCGAAGTCCTCGAAGAAAGCCGCCTAAGGCAAGAGGGCTAGACAAAAAATGGCAGCGAAAGACGTTCGCTTTTCTTCCGACGCGCGCCAGCGGATGCTGCGCGGCGTCGACATCCTGGCCGATGCGGTCAAGGTCACCTTGGGCCCCAAAGGCCGCAACGTGGTTCTCGACAAGTCCTTCGGCGCACCGCGGATCACCAAGGACGGCGTGACCGTCGCCAAGGAAATCGAGCTTTCCGACAAGTTCGAGAACATGGGCGCCCAGATGGTGCGCGAGGTCGCCAGCAAGACCAACGACCTGGCCGGTGACGGCACCACCACGGCGACCGTGCTGGCCCAAGCCATCGTGCGCGAGGGCTCCAAGGCCGTTGCCGCCGGAATGAACCCGATGGATCTTAAACGCGGCGTCGACCTCGCCGTCGACGCGGTAGTGGCCGACCTTAAGAAGCGCTCCAAGAAGATTTCCAACAACAGCGAGATCGCTCAGGTTGGCACGATCTCGGCCAACGGTGACCGCGAAGTCGGCGAGATGATCGCCAAGGCCATGCAAACCGTCGGCAATGACGGCGTGATTACGGTCGAAGAGGCCAAGAGCCTGGAGACCGAGTTGGACGTCGTCGAGGGCATGCAGTTCGACCGCGGCTACCTCAGCCCCTACTTCATCACCGATGCCGACAAGATGCAGGTCGTCCTGGAAGACCCCTACATCCTGATCCACGAGGCCAAGCTCTCCAATCTGCAGTCCCTGCTGCCGGTATTGGAAGCAGCGGTGCAGTCGAGCAAACCCCTGCTGATCGTGGCGGAGGACGTCGAGGGCGAGGCTCTCGCAACCCTGGTGGTCAACAAGCTGCGCGGCGGCCTGAAGATTGCGGCCGTGAAGGCGCCGGGCTTCGGCGACCGCCGCAAGGCCATGCTCCAGGACATCGCCATTCTGACCGCCGGCACCGCGGTCAGCGAGGACTTGGGTATTAAGCTGGAAAACGTGACCCTCGATATGCTGGGTCGTGCCAAGAAGGTGGTGATCACCAAGGAAGAGACCACCATCGTCGAGGGCGCAGGCAAGAAGAAGGACATCGAGGCCCGCTGCGGCCAGATCCGCGCTCAGATCGAGGAGACCACTTCCGACTACGACCGTGAGAAGCTGCAGGAGCGCTTGGCCAAGCTGGCAGGCGGCGTTGCAGTGATCCGTGTCGGCGGGTCCACCGAAATCGAGGTCAAGGAGAAGAAGGACCGCGTGGACGATGCTCTGCACGCCACCCGTGCAGCCGTCGAGGAAGGGGTTCTGCCCGGCGGTGGCGCTCCTCTGCTCTACGCGACCAAGGTGCTGGCCAAGCTGCAACCGGCCAACGACGACCAGCGCGTCGGTATCGACATTGTTCGCAAGGCCTTACAAGCCCCGATCCGTCAGATCTCGGCCAACGCCGGCCACGATGGCTCCGTGATAGCCGGGAAGCTGCTGGAGTCGAAAGACACCAACTTCGGCTTCGATGCTCAAAGCGGTGAGTTCGTCGACCTGGTGAAAGCCGGGATTATCGACCCGACCAAGGTCGTTCGCGCAGCGCTGCAGGATGCAGCCTCCGTTGCCGGCCTGCTGATCACCACCGAAGCGATGGTGGCCGAGAAGCCGGAGAAGAAGCCGGCAGCCGGAGCCGGCATGCCCGGCGGCATGGGCGACATGGACTTCTAAGTTCTACGCCTTTGCCGTGCGTCTTCGTCAGGGGTCGCAGCTTCGGCTGCGGCCCCTTCTTCTTTGCTCGGTAGCAAATCAGTCAAAAGACACATCAAACGGGCCATCAATGACGAACGATTCCCTCGGCTCGACCGAGGTCCTATGGTCGTAGTGTCACTGCAGGCGGAGAGAGGCGATGGGAGAGATTGGCAGCGTGGCCTTGTTGGGCATCGGCCTGATGGGCCGGCCAATGGCAGAGAAGCTGTTAGAAGCCGGGTTTGCGCTGCGCGTCTGGAACCGGACGCGCGCGAAAGCCGAACCCTTGGCGGCATCGGGTGCCGAGGTCTGCGAAAGCCCGGGCGAAGCAGTCATGGGTGTCGATGCCATCGTCGTTATGCTCGAGAACGGCCCGGTGGTCACCGAAGTCCTCTTCGCCAGCGACCTGTTGCACAAGGCCAAGCCGGAAACTCTGGTGATCGACATGTCCTCGATCTCCCCATCGCTGGCCCGCGATCACGCCGCGCGACTAAGGGAACAGGGTCTGAGTCACCTGGACGCACCGGTGTCCGGCGGAACTGCCGGCGCAGCAGCCGGGACATTGGCGATCATGGCCGGCGGTTCGGACAAGGACTTTGCGAAAGCGATGCCTTTGCTGCAGGCGATGGGGCGCGCCACCCATGTCGGTCCCAGCGGTGCGGGCCAGATGACCAAACTGGCCAATCAGGCCATCGTCGCTGTGACCATCGCCGCCGTCTCCGAGGGCTTGCTATTGGCGGCCGCTGGCGGAGCCGATCCGGCGGCTGTCCGCGACGCGATTGCCGGCGGCTTCTGCGACAGCCGCATTCTGGAGTTACACGGCAAGCGGATGATCGAACGCGATTGGGTGCCCGGCGGGAAGTGCAGTATTCATCTGAAGGACATGGACACGGTCCTGACAACCGCCGAGGCCCTGAATCTGGATCTCCCTCTGACCAAGATGGTCCGACAGCAGTTCGCGGAATTGGTCGAAAAAGACAAGGCCGACGCCGATCATTCGGCCTTACTGCTCTGGCTGGAGGCGCGCAATGCCCCCTACAGAGTGGGTCAGCTGCCCGACCGCTTCCCAACCTAGAGGCCCATTTAAACGACCACCCTTTGGCACTGTTCGCCCAGCCCCTCCACACCGACCTCAACCACATCGCCTTCTTTTAGAAAGATCTGTGGTTTACGGCCCATGCCGACACCAGGCGGTGTTCCGGTGGCGATCACGTCGCCCGGACTCAGTGTCATGAAGCGGCTAACGTAGCTGATGAGAAACCTGACCGGAAAAATCATGGTAGCGGTAGATCCGTCCTGCATGATCTCGCCATTAACCTTGGTCCAGAGTTTGAGACTCTGCGGGTCGGACACCTCGTCAGCAGTCACCAGCCAAGGACCCAGCGGAGCGAAGCCATCGCAGGACTTGCCCTTCAACCATTGCCCCGTCCCCTCGAGCTGGTATGAGCGCTCGGACAGATCGTTCATCACCGCGTAGCCGGCTACGCAGTCAAGTGCCTCCGCCTCGCTCACTCGGCGGGCCAGCGTGCCGATCACGACAGCCAGCTCGACTTCCCAATCCGTCTTTTGCGATTCCGGCGGCAGTCTCAAATCGTCGTGAGGGCCAGAGATGGCCGTGTTCGCCTTCATGAAAAGGATGGGCTCGTCCGGCGCGGCCATGCCTGCTTCAGCCGCATGATCGGCATAATTAAGGCCAACACCGATACACTTGCCAACAAAACCGACCGGTGAACCGAACCTGGGCTCGCCGGTTACTCTTGGGAGACTCAAGGGGTCGAGCGCGCGCAGACGCGCCAGCTCCCCCGGCGACAAGGCGGCCCCAGAAAGATCTTCGACTTCCCCGGAAAGAGTCCGCAGGGAACCGTCAGCAGCCAAGAGGCCGGGCTTCTCGCCCCCCGGCGGGCCATAACGAACGAGTTTCATAAGTGCTCCGGTTGAGTGATTTGCGCACACGGCGCAAGTTTAGTGAAACGGCGAACAGAAAGCGCACCCCAGACGTGCGCGCCGCTCAGCACCATTCATGTTTCGCACGAGATATTACACAATATTTACATAGAACGATTTGAGCGGTTACGTAGAGCAGCTAGGGTCCAATACATGCTCGCAGGCCGCGAAGAAACGCCAGCGCGAACACGGATCGTCGAAGACCTACAGCTAGAGATTCTACCGCAAAAGGCATCGCTCCGCCTCCTGCCGCAGAAAAAAAGCAGGACCCCAATACTCAAGGAGGGAATAGTTATGTACCACAAGACCGACATTCACATCGGTCGCCGCGTCCGCGAGCGCCGGGTTGCAATGGGCCTCAGTCAGTCGGAACTGGCCGAGGGGCTCGGTATCAGCTTCCAGCAGGTTCAGAAATACGAGAGCGGTGCCAACCGCATCAGCGGCAGCCGCATTTGGGACATCGCTACGCTTCTGCGCGTTCCGGTCGGCTTCTTCTTCGATGGTCTCGAGGTTAACCTGGACGCGACCACCGAAGAACAGGCCGAACAGCCGATCGATCGTCAAACCCTCGAGATTGCGCGTGCAGTCAACAAGATCGAGGACGACTTGCTGAAGAGCCAGCTTGTCCGCCTGGTCAAGGCTTGCGCCAAGAGCGCGTAGCGGAAGCAGTCCGTGATGCGTTCCGAAAGGGCCCGCCGGCTGTCATCGGCGGGCCCCTTTAATGTGTTCTATCTTGCCGAGATCCGAAGATCGACGCACCGCTCTCGGCAAACGCGCAATGGCAACGGCAACAACACGCCTTAGCAGCATTTGTGTTCGGCAGCCACGCTTCGAACGTGCTCAAAACTTTGGGTTTTCGACCGAAACAAGAACCGGATCGACATGGCTTGACCGGCCCGTCAACCGGCCTCTACGGTCGCCCCGAAATATACAATTTCCTCACTCATGCGGCGCTCAGCCGGAAGCGTCACGGTGCGGCTGAGGCGGACATAATCGCCATAAAATGAAACCTCCAAAGACGATAAGCTTCGGATGACCGGAACGCTCTACGGTTTGGGTGTCGGCCCCGGTGATCCGGAGTTGATCACCCTGAAGGCCCACCGCTTGTTGCAGCAGGTGCCGGTGATCGCCTATGCGGTATCCAAACAAGGCGAGTCTCGGGCACGGACAACCGTGGCACAGCACATTCCCACAGGACGCCTGGAGATCGCACTACCCTTGCATGCGCACTGCGATTCGAAACCGAATGCAGTTAACTCTGAGGGCGCCATGGAGGATGTTGCGGCGGCGTTGGACGGAGGTCAGGACGTTGCCGTGCTCTGCGACGGTGATCCCTTTTTCTATGGGTCTTTTCTACCCGTCTTCGGCCGTTTGGCAGAGCGCTTCCCGATCGAAATCGTCCCGGGAATTTCCTCGCTAAACGCCTGCGCGTCCGTGCTCGGCACACCGCTGGTCGCGCAGGGCGAGCAGTTGCTCGTTGTTCCAGGGAGTCTTACAGCCCGCACCTTGACCATTAAGCTGTCGGAGAGCGATGCAGCGGCAATCGTAGCCCTTGGCGAGCACTTCGCGAAGGTACGCGACTGCTTGGCAGTGACGGGGCTGTTGCCGAGATCCCGATACATCGAGCAGGCAACGGTCAGTCAACAACGTATCCTGACGCTCGACCAAGTGGATGCCGCGCAGGTCGCCGATTGTTCGATGATTTTGATGCGTCGCGACAGCAAAGTGCCGGCGTACCAATAGCGAAGAAAGCTAGGCACTCCGGATCGCCGCCACGCACTTTCAGAAGCGTCGCCATGCAATTTTCCTGCCATCTGCAGCAAATCTGGGCAGATCAGACCCCAGGAATCAATTGGCTGGACGGCCGACCGCCGAGCAAGAAAGCTGTTGAGTGACGCGATGGCTCCTGCCATCCATGCCCAGTCGCGATCCTTCCGGAGATGCATGCAGTGAAGAAGGATGGGGAAACCGGGCTGGCAGGGTATCTCGCCGAAGCTGCAGCGCTGCTGCAGAAGAGCAATACCCCGGCGCGCGCGGCCACACTGGAGGCCGCCGCTATCCAGATTGCAGAGGCCCTGAAGGCCGATCTGCCGCTTCTGGTCTGCGGCAACGGCGGTTCGGCGGCCGACGCCATGCACATCACTGGAGAACTGGTCGGACGTTTTCTCAAAGAGCGCCGTGCCCTGAACGTGATCTGTTTGGCAGACAGTCCGGCGACCTTGACCGCCTGGTCGAACGACTACGGCTACGACACCGTCTTCGCACGTCAGGTCGAAGCCTACGCCCGGCCGGGCGGCGTGCTGCTCGGTATCAGCACCTCAGGCAAGTCACAGAACGTCCTGGCTGCGCTTGAGACCGCCCGCGAGAGGGGTATGCTGACGATCGGCCTGACCGGCCAGGGCAGCGGAAAGATCGCGGCACTCTGCGACCTACTCATCGACGTGCCGTCCCAGAACACACCGCACATCCAGCAGGTTCACACCTGCCTCTACCACTACCTCTGCCAAAGAGTGGAAGAGCTCTGCGCCTGAAACGGTTGCTGAACGAAGCTGCTTAGTAAACGCCGCTGCGCAGACAATCGTGCAGATGCAGGAAGCCGCTTGGCTTTGGGTCTCCTGCCTCGTGGACGAAAAGCGCGTTCACCGGAGTCTCTTGCATGATCTTTAGCGCTTCTGCCGCCAAGGCATCTGGCGCGATCGACTTCGGTGCCCGGGTCATCACGGTTTCTACCGGCTGATCCAGGATTTCCGCAGAGAGATGGCGGCGCAGGTCGCCGTCGGTGACAATACCGATCAGGCCGCCGTCGGACTCGACCACGCCGACACAGCCGAAGCCGCGGGCCGACATTTCGATCAGCGCCTTGGACATCGGGGTTCCACTATCGACCAAGGGGACGGCGTCACCGCTATGCATGATATCGCGCACCCGACATAAGACGTTGCCGAGTCGACCACCAGGGTGAAACTCGCGAAAATTATCTCGGCTGAATCCCTTGAGTCGCAACAGAGCGACGGCGAGCGCATCGCCTAACACCAGAGTCAGCGTCGTTGAAGTGGTTGGTGCCAGACCCAAGGGACAGGCCTCCTCGGCCTGCGGCAGCGTCAGGGCAACATCAGCGTCGCGCGCCAGGGTGCTTTCCGGCTTGGAGGTGATGGCCACCAGCGGGATGCGGAAGCGCCGGGTGTAGATCAGCAGGTCGGAAAGCTCGGACGTCTCTCCGGAATTGGAAATTGCCAACACCACGTTGGCTGGGGTGATCATGCCCAGATCACCGTGGCTGGCCTCGCCCGGATGAACGAAGAACGCCGGGGTACCGGTCGAAGCGAGGGTCGCGGCGATCTTGCGGCCGATATGACCGCTCTTTCCCATGCCGGTCACCACCACGTGACCCGACGCAGCGGCGATGGCGCGCGTCGCCGCCACGAAGGGCGCGCTCAAACCGTTATCGAAGCTCCGTTCAAGAGCGGCAATCGCCGCACCTTCCAGCCGGGCGACGCTGCGCGCCGCTTCCAAGATATCGACTGCCTGAACGTCCGTATGAACATCCGGCTCCGGTGCGGCCTGCAACTCCGCTGCACCTAAGCTACCTCTGGTCATGTCAGAACTCCGATGGAGCGGCCGGCAGAATGGCTCGCCGCCGACTCGAGTGCGGTCACGTGCCTGCAACATAGTCATGTCACGCCACGGCTTCCAAGCCCCTTGCCTAGAAGCTCAGGGAAAGTTGCGATACCCAGGGCTCAACCGCTTCTTCCGTAGACGTCTGCGAGTCTGACGATGTCGTCTTCGCCGAGGTAGC
>JBQLZH010000013.1:0-136079 GCA_052168175.1 Kiloniellales bacterium | reverse complement strand
AAGCGACGACAACTCGCCTGCAAAAAATCCCTCGTAATCCACCGCTCTTCTCCCCCAAAACAGCCGTCAGACTGTTTTCTGGCTTTTCTGAGGTGTAGCTAGCGCCAACTTAGCGCAGCTTCCAGGCAGCAGCAAAAATGCCGCAGACGAGCAACATCAATACCTGGCAATCTGGGCGATCCGGTTAACTTCTGCCCTGCACATAAGGAGGCCAACGAGGCGTTCTACAACGATTCCCCGAGAGAATCCGAAACGCAGGGTGCAGAGGCCACCGCGTGTTCGACGACAGCCTCGACAAGAGCACCGGCGCAGGGAGCTAGCGGTAATCGGGATTCGGGTAATCGAAGCGGCAGCCGGCGTCCCACTGGCTCCGCTGGTTGCCGTGCGCCGGAACGCCCCCCGCATCTTTGATCATCCGCGCCAAATGCAGCAGATTCCAGGTCATGGAGGTCGTGTTTCGGTTGGTGAAGTCGTTCTCCGGGCCTCCGGAGTCCGGATCGAGGTAAGAGGGACCCGGACCGGCCTCGCCCAGCCAGGCGGCATCGGCTTGAGGCGGAATCACGTAGCCGAGATGCTGCAGCGAATAAAGAACATTCATGGCGCAATGCTTGGCGCCATCCTCGTTGCCGGTGATCAGGCAGCCGCCGACCCGACCGTAGTAAGCGTATTGGCCGTTCGCGTTGAGTTGGCTCGAGTTGCCGTAGAGCCGCTCAATCACCTGTGTACAGACGGACGACTTCTCGCCCAGCCAGATCGGCGTTGTGACCACCAGGATGTCGGCAGCCTGGACCTTGGCATAGATCTCCGGCCAGTCATCGACCTCCCAGCCATGCTCGGTCATATCGGGATAGACACCGGTCGCGATCCGATGATCGATCGGGCGCAGCACCTCCACCGCCACATCGTTCTTTTCCAGGATCGCCCGGGAGATCCGGATCAGCCCATCGGTGTGCGACAGCTCCGGCGACCGCTTGAGCGTACAGTTGAGAAAAAGCGCCTTGAGATCGGAGAAGTCCCAGTGGCTCTCGGAGCACCAACGTTCCTGCAACGCGTTCAGCATGATCGTTCCCTCGTTTCGCGTTGGGCCGTACCAATGCGCCTCCATCGGCGGCACGCCGGTTCGGACACAGCCTAGCAGTGCCCCGCGACAGGCAACACGCGATCAAAAACGGGGGTTAGAAGCGAAGAACAAATATCGAATGTGTTTTTAGGGCTGGTGCCAGGCGAGCGTCACTGCTTCAATTTTATCGATGTCCAAGCACAGCCCACCGCGCCTCGCCGACGCGAACCTGAAGCTAAAGGCCGATCGCGAGAGCTACGATGCCGAGTTGCTCCAGCTACAGGAGGAACTGCACGATCTGCAGCGGTCGCTCCGCGCGGCGCGCAGCCGCGCCATCGTGGTCTTCGAGGGCTGGGATGCCGCCGGCAAGGGAGGTGCGATCCGGCGGATGACGGCCCGCCTGGATCCGCGCGGCCTGAAAGTCTGGCCGATCGGTCCGCCCGGGCAGCTCGAACAGCAGCATCACTACATGCATCGCTTCTGGAAACGCCTGCCCGAGGAGGGAACCTTGGCGATCTTCGACCGCTCCTGGTACGGCCGGGTGCTGGTCGAGCGGGTCGAAGGCCTGGCGCCCAAACCGGACTGGCAGCGCGCCTACCGGGAAATCAACACCTTCGAGCGCCTGTTGTGCGACGACGGCCTCCTGCTCATCAAACTGTTCATGCATATCTCTCCGGCCGAGCAACTGCATCGCTTCCAGCGACGCCTCGACGACCCGACGAAGCGCTGGAAGCTGACGCCGGAAGACCTGCGCAACCGCAGCAAACAGCCAGCCTACGAGAAGGCGATTGCGGCAATGCTGCAGCGGACTTCGACGAAGCATGCGCCCTGGACGGTCATTCCAGCCGAAGACAAGCGCTACGGACGCCTTGCGGCCATGCGGGCTGTCATCAATGGCCTGCACCCGGCGCTGCCGCCCGCACCGACCCACGTTGACTCCGAGGTGGCGCGTCTCGCACTCGGCCTGAATCTCAAGTTGCCGCAGGAGAAGTAGCCTGAGCCGCTTGAGATTCGGGCCCAGTGCCGACGTTGCCTGCGAAGAGTGAGACGGCGCCGGTCAACCGCTGCAGGTCCCTGCCCTTTTCCAAATAGCACCGCACTGCCATGTAAGGCAGCGACCAACGCCGCCCGGGACCGCAACGCCCTTCGGTTCAACCCCTTGCTGTCACCGATCCAGCTTACTTAGACCTCGGAGATACTTGTCCTGTGCCGCAACCGCCCCTCGCCAAGCCGAATCCCCTTACCCACGAACTGCACGGTCGGAGCTGGAGCGACGACTACGCCTGGCTGCGAGATCCGGACTGGCAGCGGGTTGTGCGGGAGCCCGAGCGACTGACGCCGCAGATCCGGAGCCACCTGGAGGCCGAGAACGCCTACACCGCCGCGGTCCTGCAGCAGACGGAAGACCTGCAGGACCGGCTCTTCGCCGAGATCAAGGGACGGATCAAGGAAGAGGATGCCAGCGTCCCCGCGCCCGACGGGCCCTGGGCCTACTATCGCCGTTTCCGCAAGGGCGGCCAGCACCCGATCCTCTGCCGCAAGCCCAGGGAAGCAGCGGGGGAACCGGGCGGAGAAGATACGGCCGAAACGATTCTGCTGGACGGCGACCGCGAGGCAGAGGGGTCCGGCTTCTTCGCCATTCGCAGTGCCGAGCATTCCCCCGATCACACACACTTTGCCTGGTCCAGCGACACCACAGGCGCCGAGGTCTGCGACATCCGGATCAAGACCCTCGACGACGGCCGGCTTCTGCCCGAGGTGATTTCAGGCAGCAACGGCGACTTCGCCTGGGCCGGCGACGGCAAGCACCTCTTCTACGTCTCGCTGGACGAAAACCACCGGCCGTACCGCGTCTACCGCCATCGCCTCGGCCGTGCGCAAGGCGAAGACGTTCTGGTCTACGAAGAGCAGGACCCCGGCTTTTTTGTCGGCTTGGTGGAAAGCGAAAGCCGCCGCTTCGTGATGATTGCCACCCACGACCACACCACCAGCGAGATCTACCTGATCGACGCCCATGCGCCGGAGGCCACGCCGCGGCTGGTCGCGCCGCGGCAGCGCGACCAGGAGTACAAAGTTCACCACGATGCCGCGCGCGACCGGCTGCTGATCCTGACCAATGTGGAAGATGCCGAGGACTTCAAGGTCATGGCGGCACCGCTGGCATCGCCCGGCCGCGAGTCCTGGGTCGAGATTCTATCCCATACGCCGGGCGTTCTGCGCCTGGATCTCCTGCTGTTCGCCGACTGGATGGTGCGGCTGGAGCGTGCCGAAGGCCTGCCCCGGCTGGTCACGACGCATCTTGACGACGGACGTGAAGAGACGCTTGCCTTCGACGAGGCGGCCTATGCCTTGGCCCTGCAGCCCGGCTACGAGTACGACACCGACGAGCTGCGTTTCATCTACTCCTCACCGACAACACCGCCGATCACCTACGCCCAGAAGCTGAGCAGCGGCGCCCGCAGTCTCCTCAAACAGGACGAGGTTCCGAGCGGCCACGACCCAGCGGACTACGTGGTGGAACGCTTGCAGGCACCGGCCAGCGACGGCGAGACCGTGCCGGTCACGGTATTGCGCCACAAGGATACGCCACTGGACGGCTCGGCACCCTGCCTGCTCTACGGCTATGGCGCCTACGGTATGAGCATCCCCGCCGGTTGGTCGCCGAACCGCTTGAGTCTGGTCGATCGCGGCTTTCTGCACGCGATCGCCCATATCCGCGGCGGTATGGACAAGGGCTATGCCTGGTATCGCACCGGCAAGCTGATGGCGAAGAAAAACAGCTTCACCGATTTCGTCGCGGCAGCCGAGCATCTGATCGCCAGGGACTACACGGCTCAGGGAAAGATTGCGATCCACGGCGGCAGCGCCGGCGGCATGCTGGTGGGCGCGACCGTCAACCTGCGCCCCGATCTCTTCAAGGCGGTCTTAGCCGAAGTGCCCTTCGTCGACGTCCTCAACACCATGGTCGACGACACCCTGCCGCTGACGCCTCCGGAGTGGCCGGAGTGGGGCGACCCGATCCGGTCGAAGGAGGCCTTCGACTACATCCGCAGCTACAGCCCCATCGACAACGTCGCAACCACCGACTATCCGCACATCTTCGCCACCGCCGGCATCAGCGATCCGCGCGTGACCTACTGGGAGCCGGCCAAGTGGGTGGCCCGGCTACGCGCGACCAAGACCGACGACAACCTGCTGCTGCTGCACACCTATATGGAAGCAGGCCATGGCGGTTCCGCCGGCCGCTTCGACAAGCTGAAGGAAGTCGCGATGCTCTACGCCTTCCTCCTGCTGGTTTTCGGGAAGGCCGGTTAGAGGACGTGCAAGCCGACCGACGAACCGAACTGGCGCTAAACCAGAAGCAGCAGCAGAGCCATCACGATCCCTAGAATCAAAAGCGTCTGCGTCACCAGCAGGCCGATGGCCCGGCCGCCGACCTGGCGCAGGGCGTTGACGCTGGTCTTCATTCCCAGCGCCGCGACGGCCGCAACGAGGCACCAGCCCGAAAGCTCCACCAGCAGGAGACGCAGCGGCTCTGGGATCAGGCCGGCGGAGTTCAACGCGACCAGGGCGACGAAACCGAAGAGGAACCCGGGCAGCGGCAACTGAGCCTTGCCGCCCTCGGCCCGGAGTTCCGCCCGATAAACCCAGGCGACCGCCAGGACCGCCGGCACCAGCAGCGCAACCCGAAGCAGCTTGGTGAAGGTGGCGACGTCGCCGGCCTCGCCGGAAACGGCGTAGCCCGCGCCGACCACCTGAGCGACATCGTGGATGGTGCCGCCAATCAGCAGACCGGCAGCGCGGTCGTCAAAGCCCAGGCCGGCAGTCAGGAAAGGATAGGCAACCATGGCCACGGTCGACAGCGTGGTCACGCCGATCACCGCGAAAATGGTGTCCCGCTCGTGATTCTTGTGCTTCGGCAAAACCGAGGACAGGGCCAGAGCCGCAGAAGCGCCGCAGATCGCCGTGGCACCGGCGGTCAGCGTTCCGAAGGCGCGCGCGAAACCCAACCGCTCCGCCAGCCAGCTTCCCAGCAGAATGGTACCGACCACGGCCGCCACCGTGACCAGGATCGGCGTGATGCCGAGGCTGACGATCTCCTCGAGGGTGATGCGGGCGCCAAGCAGCGCGACGCCGAAGCGCAGGATCTTCTTGGAGGCGAATTCGACACCCGGTTGCGTCAAACTACCCTTGGCCGAGGCACGCACCAGAAGCATGCCGAGTCCAAGGGCCAAGAGCATCGCCGGCCAGCCGAGACCGGCCTGCAATCCCTTGGCCGCAGCAGCGAGCGCCATGGCCAGGAGCACCCCGGGCACCATCTGTCGCCCGAAATCCAGGAACTGCTTCAACCGCGTCCCGTTCTTGGCTTCTGCCGTCATGTCGCGGATCTAGCCGTGATCTGCGGTCGAGACACCGCGACCCAGCCACCTCCCAAGAGCGCGAGGCCGCGGACGGGACCGCAGCGAAAAGGCGCCGGATGGCGCCTTCTCTAATCGACCCTAGGCCTCGCTGCCGGCCTCTGCCGCAGCTTTGGCAGCTTTCTTGCCGCCGCCGCCAGCCTTTTTGGCAGCTTGCGCCGCCTGCCGCTCGGCCACGGCGATCTTGCCTGCGGCGCCGGTGGTCTTCTCGGCGATACGCGCCGACTTACCGCGCCGGCCGCGCAGATAGTAGAGCTTGGCCCGGCGCACATCGCCGCGGCGCACGACTTCGATCGACTCGAGCCGCGGGCTGTGCAGCGGGAAGACGCGCTCGACACCCTCGCCGTAGGAGATCTTGCGCACCGTGAAGGAGGAGTTCACGCCGCGATTGCGCCGCGCGATGCAGACGCCTTCGAAGGCCTGGGTGCGCTCGCGGTTGCCCTCGACCACCCGCACGTTGACGCGCAGCGTGTCGCCCGGCGAGAACTCCGGCACCGGACGGTCGACTTCTGCGATCTGCTCTTGCTCGAGCTGGTCGATGATATTCATGGCTCTCAATCCTGCTTTCGTACGCGTCTCGTCTCGTTGGCCCTGCAGCCGACCATGGCGACCTTAGTCCGGCGCCTTGGCCTGCCGTTCGCGGTAGCGGTCCCAAAGGTCGGGGCGCTGCCGCCGTGTCATCTCTTCGGCCTGCCCCCGTCGCCACTCGCGGATCGCCGCATGATGGCCGGACAACAAGACCTCCGGAACCTCTCGCCCCTCCCAAACAGCGGGGCGTGTATACTGCGGATACTCCAGGAGTCCCCGCTCGAAACTCTCCTCCTCCGGGCTCTCGGCGTTGCCCATGACGCCCGGCAGCAGACGCACCACCGCGTCCAATACTACCAGCGCGGCCAGCTCGCCGCCGGAGAGCACGTAATCACCGATGCTCAACTCGGCTACCCCGTGCTTATCCAACACCCGCTGATCTACTCCCTCGTAACGCCCGCAGAGCAGACGCAAGCCTGGCCCTGCAGCCAGCTCCCGCGCCGTCTGCGCCGTCAGGACGCGCCCGCGCGGGCTGAGGTAGACCAACGGCCCCGGCCGATCGACCATCGCCGCAAGAGCGCGGTCGACCACGTCGGGGCGCATGACCATGCCGGCGCCGCCGCCCATCGGCGTGTCGTCGACCGAGCGATGGCGACCGCTGGCGAAGTCGCGGATATCGACCGCCTCCAGCCGCCAAATGTCCTTCTCCAGTCCCTTGCCCGCCAGGCTGAGCCCCAACGGCCCAGGAAAGGCCTCCGGAAAGAGCGTCAAGACCGTGGCTTGCCAGGCAGCCTTGCCTGCGGCGGAAACCGCTGCCCCCGCACTGCCTGTCGAACTCACGCCGGCTCTCCTTAGAAGTGGCGGGTTATGGCGCTTTCCCGCCGCCTTGTCCAGTCCTCTCCCGGCCTATTCGAACCGGTCCTTGCGGGACCCCCGCGTTCCGTCCTGCTCTTCCGTACCGGCTTCGGCCGGCGGATCTGCCACCAGCCGCCCGGCGGCGAGATCCACCTCCGGAACGGCCTGCCGTGTAAAGGGTATGACGGCGGTCCGACCGCCATCGCCCTGCACCTCGATCACGTCGCCGGCCCCGAAGTCGTAGATCGCCCTGACCCGGCCCAGCGTCTGCCCTTCGGTGTCCACCACCTCCAGACCCAGCAGGTCGGCGTGGTAAAACTCCTCCTCCTCGGTCGGCGGCAGAGCCGCGCGATCGACATAGAGCCGCGTCCCCCGCAGGGCCGCCGCCGTGTCTCGGTCGGCAACGCCCTCGATCGCCGCGACCAGCAGGTCCTTCGCCCGGCCTTTCGCGGTCATGCGGAAGACCCGGCCACCGGCCTCGTCCCGCAAGTCCCCATAAGCCAGGGCGTCCTCGGGCCGCTCCGTGAAGGTCTTCAGTCGCACCAGGCCACGCACCCCCTGAGCGCCGGCGACGGCTGCCAGACACACCCGCCGCTCGGCCCAAGGTCGTGCCATGGCGAAAGCGCCTTAACCCTGCGCCTCTTCCTCAGCCGGCGCGGCGTCCCCGGCAGGGGCTTCGTCGGCAGGCGCCTCGGCAGCAGCCTTCGCCTCTTCCTCGGCCGCCTGCCGCTTTTCTTCCTGCTCCTTCAGCCGCTCCTGAGCCTTGGCCTTCGGCTGCGGCTTCTTGGTCTGCTCCGTGCGAGCCCGCGGCTCCATCAGCTCGGCCTGAGCGAAAAAGCGCGCCACACGGTCGCTCGGCTGCGCACCGACGCCGAGCCAATGCTTGGCCCGCTCGCCGTTGAGACGGATACGGTCCGGATGGTCGCGCGGGACCATGGGATTGTAGAAGCCCAGCTTCTCGATGAAGCGACCGTCGCGCGGGCTGCGCGAGTCCGCCACGACGATGTGGTAGAAGGGGCGCTTCTTGGCGCCGCCGCGGGTCAGGCGGATACGCAAGGACATGACCTGTAAACTCCTCGATTGACCTTTGATTGATTACGATTGGGTCGAACAGCGCCCGTCCGAGGTTCGGAGTGGCTGAAGCTTGTCGTCGTTAAGCGGCGAAGATGCTGAGCGCCCGGTCATTTCCGCTTTCCTTACTTGCGCCGACCGAGGCGGCGCATGGCGCGGCCGCCGCCGCCGAAGCCGGGGGGCAGCCCGCCAGGCAAGCCTGCGCCGACACCGCCGCCTGGCATCAGACCCTCCATGCCGCCGCCGCCCATCAGGCTTTCCATGCCGCCCATCTTCTTCACCTTCTTGACCATGCGCTGGGTCTCGGCGAACTGCTTGAGCAGCTTGTTCACCTCCGGCACCGACGTGCCCGAACCCTTCGCGATACGCTGACGGCGCGACGCCTTGATCAGCTCCGGTCGGCTGCGTTCGGCTTTGGTCATGGAGGTGATGATGGCCATCTGGCGTTTGACGACCTTGTCGTCGACATTGGCTTTCTTGAGCTGGTCCTGAATCTTCGGAACGCCGGGCAGCATCTGCATCATCGATTTGAGCCCGCCCATCTTGGTGAGCTGCTGCAGCTGCTTATGCATGTCGTTGAGGTCGAAGCGCCCCTTGGCCAGGCGCTTGGCCATGGCCTCGGCATCTTCTTGCTCCAGCGTCTCCGCCGCCTTTTCGACCAGCGAGACGATATCGCCCATGCCGAGGATACGCCCGGCCACCCGCTCCGGATGGAAGGCCTCCAGGGCGTCCAACTTCTCGCCGGTGCCCAGCAGCTTGATCGGCTTGCCGGTCACCGCCTTCATGGAGAGCGCCGCACCGCCGCGGGCGTCGCCGTCGACGCGGGTCAGCGCGATGCCGGTCAACCCGACTCGCTCGTTGAAAGTGGCAGCGACGTTGACGGCGTCCTGGCCGGTCATGGCGTCGGCCACCAGCAGGGTCTCGTGCGGCTGCGAGACGTCGCGGACGGCCACGACCTCGGCCATCAACTCCTCGTCGATGGCCAGGCGCCCGGCGGTGTCCAGCAGCACCACGTCGTAGCCCTCGAGCTTACCGGTGCTGAGCGCCCGCTTGGCGATGGCCACCGGCGGCTCGCCCGGCACGATCGGCAGCGTGGCGACGCCGACCTGCTCGCCCAGCACCTTGAGTTGCTGCTGGGCCGCCGGACGACGGGTGTCCAGCGAGGCCATCAACACCTTCTTGCGCTGCTTCTCGCTGAGGCGCTTTGCGATCTTGCCGGTCGTGGTGGTCTTGCCCGAGCCCTGCAGGCCGACCATGAGGATCGGCACGGGCGCCGGCGCGTTGAGGTCGAGGTCGGACTCGGCCGGTCCAGGATAGCGGCCTTCGCGCGCGGCCTGCTCGTCCGCTCCCGGCGTTCCGCCCAGCATCTCGACCAGATGGTCATGAACGATCTTGACGACCTGCTGGCCCGGCGTGACAGAGCGCAGAACCTCCTGCCCGACCGCCTTGGGGCGGACGCCTTCGATGAAATCCTTGACCACCGGCAGCGCGACGTCGGCCTCGAGCAGCGCCACGCGCACCTCGCGCAGCGCGGCATTGACGTCGTCCTCGCTCAAGCTGGCGCGGCGGCGCAGCTTGTCGAAGACGTCGCCCAGGCGGCTCTGCAGTCCGTCGAACATGTCTCGCTCCTTCGGTGGTCCGAAATGCCACAGCAAAAATGCGCCCGTGCGCGACACTCGCGGACGGACGTGGCTCCTCGGAGCCTTCAGGTAAAGGTCTGCCTGAAAGCGCCGCGAAGATATGGACGCGCGGCGGTGAGGTCAAGCATAGCGACACACGGCGGCAAGCATGGACGCCGCCGGCCCGAGGCTCTTATATGGGCGGCATGACGCAGCCGCTTCCCTTCCTGAAGATGCATGGCCTCGGCAACGACTTCGTCGTGCTGGATGCGCGCGGCCAGGCGCTGGAGCTCTCGCCGGCGGCGGCGCAGCGGATCGCGGACCGGCATCGCGGCGTCGGCTGCGACCAGCTATTGATCCTGGAGCCGGCGCGCAACGGCGGCGATCTCTACCTGAAGATCCTCAACGCCGACGGCGGCGAAGTCGGCGCCTGCGGCAACGGCACCCGCTGCGTCGCCCGCCTGATCTTCGAGGAAACCGGGCAGCCGGAAGCCCGGATCGAAACCCGCGCCGGGCTGCTGACCGGGGTCGCCGCAGACGGGGTAGGAGACGGCCAGGTCACCGTGGACATGGGGCCGGCGAATCTCGGCTGGCAGCAGATCCCCCTGTCGCGCGAGCTGGACACGCTGCACCTGGACTACGCCAAGGGGCCGCTGAGCGACCCCGCCGCCGTCAACATGGGCAACCCCCACGTCCTCTTCTTCGTCGACGATGCCGAGGCGGTGAACCTGGAAACCCTCGGCCCGCAGATCGAGACCGACCCGCTGTTTCCCGAGCGGATCAACGTCGGCCTCGTCCAGCACCTCGGCGGCGATCATATCCGCTACCGCGTCTGGGAGCGCGGGGTGGGCATCACCGTGGCTTGCGGCTCCGGCGCCTGCGCCGCCGGCGTGGCCGCCGCCCGCCGCAGCCTGACCGGCCGCCAGGTCCGCGTCACCCTCGACGGCGGCGACCTGCTGATCGACTGGCGCGACGACAACCGCGTCCGCATGACCGGCCCGGCCAGCAAGAGCTTCGCCGGCACCCTGGCGCCGGAACTGTTGGGTTGACCTGGCACGCCGACTGGCTACAGGCGCCGGTCGGCAAAAGCGGTAGAGAGCTTAGTTTTCGAAATTTTTTGCTGTTCGTTCATCTCCCGGCACTGGCTTTTATTTCTATTTTCGCACCTCTTTGCGTGTATTTAGCAAATTTTTTCGTGCGAGAACTAGATAATTTCAATATAATGAGTATTTTTGCAATCACAACAATTATATTTGGAACTATTTTATCTATATTTTGCTCATTTGTATTCTATATATTTTCAATATTTATAATTATAGCGACGACAAAATCTGGATTTATATTTTCATCTATTTTCTTTATTTCGCGAAAGCTCTTCGCATTATATACAATATACATAGCTCTTTCGCCTATGACCGTCGGGCTATCGGCCATTTTCTTCCTTGTTCCAATAGGTTGTACAGGATATTATCTTTCTAAGACAATCGCTCGATTTTCTGATTTCACAGTCAGCAGAAAATTTCCATCTATATCATTACAGTTTTCAGTATACACGATCATTTTTATTATCTCAACATTCTTCATTATTGCATATTTGACGTCCGAAGACGGCCTCTATACTGGACTTGCGCTTATGTGCTGCGTTGCAGCGGTTGGCTTTATTGCCTGCTTCTCGATCTGGCTGAAGTTCGAACGCCCGAAGCCCACGATCCAGCAAAAGGGCGCTTAGCCATTTTTCGGCGAGAGTGCGCGGGTGAATTCAGCTAAAGGCTGTCGGCCGAGCGGGCGGGTGCTACGATGGCGTCCATGACACTCCACAGCGACTCAGCGCGATCAGAGAACAACGGCCTAGCGTCGGGGGCCGCATCGGGCATCACCGGCGTTTCGCCAGCGATGCGGTTCGCCCGATGGGTCTGAGGACTTTGCTGCAGCCGCCGGTCGGGGAGAGCGGCCGCAGTCTCACGTACGCGCGCTGGGTCCTGGGCGTCTATCTCCCGGCGCTCTTCCTCCTTCCTCTTGCCGTCTTTCTCGCCGCCCGAAGCACCTTGGCGCTCGGCCTGTCTGCCTATCTGGGTCTCGTCGTCTCCTCCACCCTTTGCTTCCTGATCCTGGCAGGTGCGATTCTTCTTCAGGCCACTATGCCCCGGTGGCGGGCAAGGCGCCTGGCCGAGCTGGCCCTTGTTGCCTGCGTCTTCGCCGGGCTCGCTTGGTTCATAGGATCCTTGGTCTCCGACGGACCGCTGTCACAAGGCTCGCTGATCGTGACCTATCTTTGGGCCTTGCTGCTCGGCGCAACGCTTGCCGACTTCCTGCGCAGAGTCTCCGATTTCGCAAGCGGTTGGTGGATCAACACGGCCCTCCCGCTGCTTTTTGCCCTCGGCCAGAGCGCGGCCATCGACGCCTACACATCGGCGCTCGGGTCTGGGTCCGGATGGGCGATCTTCTCTGTATGGACGCTCCTCTACGCAGCGCTGCTTCTGGCTTCGCTCACCCTTGTGTGGTTTCTGTTCCGGCGCACTTGGCCACCGACCGCGGTTCTCGGCCAGGCAAACCGGCAGGGGCTGATCGGCTATCCGGGTATCATTCTGTTCGTTGCCGACTACCCGGCCTGCCGCCGCTTCTACGCAGAGGTTCTTCGCCTTCCCATCGTCGCTGAGAAAAGCTGGGAGGGCGGCGGCCTGACCGCCTTCGCCTGGAGCACAGCCTACCTGATGATCGAGTCAGGCGGTTCAGCGGCGCGCACGCCCGACGCCGACAGCACAGCCTATCACCGCGGCCAGCCCTTCATCTTGCGTCTCGACCTGACGGCGGCAGACCTGGAAACCACGGTCGCGCGGCTGCAGGCCGTCGGCGTCGAGGTCGAGCGGCGCGGCTATCCCTGGGGCGAGATCGCCGTCTTCTTCGATCCCAACGGCACCCGGCTCGAAATCAAGACGCCGATGACCGGGTCCAAAGCATGAGAGCTGCAGGCGCAACGCGACCTCGCTGGTTTGACCCTGTCGTCGCATCCAATGGGCGCCGCCTCACGCTGGGCAACTGGCTACTGACCACCGCCGTCGCGGCGCTGCTGGTCGCGCCCGTGCTCACCGGGCTTGGCGGCTCACTCTTCGGGAGCGTGCTGATGTCATGGCTCGATATCCATGACAAGGACGCGATCGTCATCCTCTTTGTTTACGTCATCCCTAGTACATCAGTTTTCGGCTTCGGCATCGCTTTCTACGTTCGACTGCTGCTCAGAGATGCCTTCAGAAGAATCTATTCACTCTTTCCCATCTTGATATTTACAATTACGCAATCATTATTTTATTTATTTTTTTCAGATGGGAAGAAAATCGATGAATTTTTAGAATGGGATCCTGGCAGGGCAAATACTTGGGCGTTTATTATTTCCAGTAATTTTTTGGTGCTATTAACTCTAAGTTACGGACTGCGAAAATACTCTATATTTCGGATAAGACCCTACGTTCATGTTAGCTTCCCGTGCGTCTGCCTGCTCTTCGGCATCGCCGACTCGCTTTTGTTTGTCGCTCGATCGGGAAGCGATGCGGCCTTCATCACTGTTTCAGTCGCAATCTATATCTCCGTTGCCCTAGTTGCCGCGCTGGCCATCTGGCTGTCATTCGCGCGAGGGGATGTCCCGCGAAAAGAGCAGCCTGCCACCGGGCCAAAGGGCTAGAGCGCAAAGATGAAAAGGCCCCGCTGGCTTGACCCAGTCGTCGCATCCGACGGTCGCAGACTGACCCTCGGCAATTGGCTGCTGACCGTTGTCCTTCCTACACTGCTCGTGACGCCGCCGATGGTTCTTCTGGGGGTGTGGCTGTTCCAGGAATTCTGGGTGCCTTGGCTCGACAGGCTTGACGACAAATACATTACTAAAGTCTTTCTCCCTTATGTCATGCCGAGCATTTTCACGGCTGTTTTTTGCACCCTCTGTTGCATTAGAACGTCGAAATTCAATTTGCACTCAGCCACTTACATGGCTGGGCTGTCAATTCTAGGGCATTCGACATGGCTAACTCTATATATCCTATTTAGTCAGACCGAAAATATTGCTCCACCAAAGTGGCTTCCCAATATTTGGTTAATCTGGGCAATGCTTCTTTTCGGCCCAACGACCATTGGCCTGCTGGCTGCACTTGGGTTAAGAAAATTCACCATGTTTTTTGCGAGTACTACTTTATACGTTGTAATGCCGCTTGCATCGATATTTTATTCTGCATTCTTTCCACTTGTTTTCTTTATTTTATCTTCAACTCCAGGGCTGGCGATTGAAAACTACTGGGCCACATCTCTCTCGCTAGCAGCAATCTACATCGGCACAGGTCTTGCTGCGGGGTTGGCGGTTTGGCTGACGCTGAGACGCTCCCCGCGCCCGGACGCCGATGCCTCCCCACAGCAACCCCCCTCCGATCAGACGGTCAGCGACAAAGCCGGCACTGACGTTGTCGCCAATCGGCACCGCCAGCTAGGGCTTCGCTAGACTCCGCGACCGCCGCGCCCATATAACGCCGCCATGTCCGAGACCTCAGCCTCTGGCCGCCTCGACGAGGCGAAGCTGATCACTTTCGGCTGCCGGCTGAACGCCTGGGAGTCCGAGGTGATGCGCGACCACGCGCGCGCGGCGGGGCTGAGCGACACGGTGATCCTGAACTCCTGTGCGGTGACGGCCGAAGCGGAGCGGCAGCTGCGCCAGACGATCCGCCGCGCCCGGCGCGAGCATCCCGAGGCGGAGATCGTGGTGACCGGCTGCGCCGCGCAGATCGATCCGCAGAGCTACGCCGCCATGCCCGAGGTCGACCGGGTCATCGGCAACACGGAGAAGCTGCAGGCCGAGTCCTGGCAGCGTCTTGCAGGCAACGCCGAGGCCGAAGCCCGCGTCCAGGTCGCCGACATCATGACGGCCCGCGAGACGGCTGGACATCTGATCGAGGGTTTCGCGGAGAAAACCCGCGCCTTCGTACAGGTACAGCAGGGCTGCGACCATCGCTGCACCTTCTGCATCATTCCCTTCGGGCGCGGCCCCAGCCGCTCGGTCCCCATCGGCGAAATCGTGCGACAGGTCCAGACGCTGGTGGCAGCCGGCGTGCGCGAGGTGGTGCTCACCGGCGTGGACGTCACCTCCTACGGCGCCGACCTGCCAGGCCGCCCGACCCTGGGGCAGATGATGCGGCGCCTGCTGGCCAACGTCCCGGAGCTGCCGCGCCTACGTCTTTCCTCCGTCGATCCCGTCGAGATCGACGAAGACGTCTTCCGCCTGCTGGAAAGCGAGCCCCGCTTCATGCCGCACCTGCACCTCTCCCTGCAGGCCGCCGACGACCTGATCCTGAAGCGCATGAAGCGCCGCCACCTGCGCGCCGATGCCCTGGCCTGCATCGAACGGGCGCGGGCGGCACGGCCGGACACGGTCTTCGGCGCCGACATCATCGCCGGCTTCCCGACGGAAACCGAAGTCCTGTTCCGCAACACGCTGGACTTCGTGGCGGAGGCGGGCCTGACCTTCCTGCACGTCTTTCCCTATTCCGAGCGCCCCGGCACGCCCGCCGCGCGGATGCCCGCCGTTCCAAAGCCGGAGCGCAAGGCCCGGGCTCAGCGCCTGCGTGCCGCCGGCGCCACCGCCGAAGCCCGCTTCCTGGAGAGCCGGCTTGGGCAGACCGCCCGGGTGCTGATCGAAAGCGAAGGCCTCGGCCGCTGCGAGCACTTTGCGCCGGTGCGCGCCAAGGGCCCGGTCGGCGAGATCGTGACCGTACGGCTGACCGACCTTGCCGAGGGCGCGCTACGCGGCGAATCGCTCGTCGAGGCGGCCGCGTGAGGGCAGTGGTGTGAGCGAAGGCTGGCTGACACGGCTGAAGGCAGCGCTCAAGCGCTCCTCCTCCAAGCTGGGCGATGGCATCGCCGGCATCTTCAACAAGCGCAAGCTCGACGCTGCGGCTCTGGAGGAACTGGAGGAGCTGCTGATCGCCTCCGACCTGGGCGTGGCCACCTCGGCGAAGCTGGCGAACAACCTGGCCAAAACCCGCTTCAACAAAGATGTCAGTCCGGAGGAGGTGCGCAGCGCCCTGGCCGCCGACGTGAGCGAGATGCTTGAGCCGGTCGCCAAGCCGCTGGAGATTCTCCCTGAACGCCGGCCTCATGTGGTGTTGGTGGTCGGCGTCAACGGCGCCGGCAAGACCACGACCATCGGCAAACTGGCCAAGCAGCAGGTCGAGCAAGGCCGCAAGGTCATGCTGGCCGCTGGCGATACCTTTCGCGCCGCCGCGATCGAACAGCTGCAGATTTGGGGGGAGCGCAGCCGCGTGCCCGTGATCGCCAAGCAACCGGGCGCCGACGCAGCCGGGCTGGCCTTCGAAGCGCTGGAAGCGGCAAAGCGCGAAGGGGCAGACCTTCTGCTGATCGACACCGCCGGCCGGCTGCACAACAAGGGCGAGCTGATGGCCGAGTTGCAGAAGATCCAGCGCGTGCTGCGAAAACAGGACGAGAGCGCCCCTCACGACGTGCTGCTGGTGCTGGACGCCACCACGGGCCAGAACGCCCTCAATCAGGTCGCCACCTTCAAGGAGCTGGTCGCGGTGACCGGTCTGGTCGTCACCAAGCTCGACGGCTCTGCCAAGGGCGGTGTCCTCGTCGCCTTGGCCGAGCAACACGGCCTGCCGGTCCACGCCGTCGGCGTCGGCGAAGGCGCTGAGGACCTGCGCCCCTTCTCGGCAGATCATTTCGCCAAGAGCCTGATGGGTTTGGACGTCTAGAGCACAATCGCGCTCTCACATTGAGGGAGAGCAAGAGGCTCAGGCTCGTCCGCTCCGGAAATCAGTCTTCGCGTCATCGGCCAGTTAAACCGGGCTCGGCTTCGTGACGGCCGTTCAGCAACATCCGATATCGCCAAAATCACTTTCCTATGGCGCAACCAACGCAAGAGATCGTGAGGCAACGAACGAACACGGCCGCCTACCGGCAGGAACTCTACACCTCATGTCGATTTCCATCTCGATGTTATGGTATTTCTTATAAATAATTTGCGTCCATATGCATGGCCGCTGCTTTATAAAATCCAAGCCCGAACAGATTCGCCAGTTTAATACTCAATTAATATCAGCTCACTAACATTTTACACATACCTATGATTGCCACAGGATTTGATCGATGCTTAAGGGTGTGCAGATCCGCAGAATTGGTTTCAAACTGGCCTCGGCTTTGGCCATGACAGCGATCCTCGCCGTCGGTGTCACGACCACGGCCAACCTCTGGATCGCGGCGGATATGAGCGACGACGCTCTTGAGCAGAAGCTGTCGAGTTTGCAAGCCCAGCTCATCGACGCCATCGATGCGGAAGCCAAGCGCGCGCTTTCCATGGCAACGACGGTGGCTGAGACAACGGCCGTGAAGGAAGCCTTTGCGGCGCGCGACCGCGCACGCCTGGCTGCCGACTTCGTCCCGCAGTTCCCGAAGATGAAAGAGGAACACGGCGCACGGCAGTTCCAGTTTCACTTGGCGCCGGCCACCTCTTTTCTGCGCGTTCACAAGCCTGAGAAGTTCGGCGATGATCTGTCGTCCTTCCGCTTCACGGTGGTCGAGGTAAACACCAGCGGACGCCCGGTATCGGGCCTGGAGCGCGGCGTCGCAGGCCTTGGCATGCGCGGTGTCGTGCCGGTCACGCACAACGGCGCCCAGATCGGATCCGTTGAGTTCGGACTGTCTTTCGGCCAGGCCTTCTTCGACGACTTCACGGAAAAGGCTTCGGCCCGCGCGGCGCTCTACGTCCTGCGGGACGAAGCGGTTGAGGTCTTCGCGACGACCTTCCCGGAAAGCGTAGCTTTCGATGAAGAGGTCCTGCGTGCGGCGGCAGGTGCGGATCGCCCCGCGATCTTGCCTAACATCCAGGTCGAGGGCGTAGCACACACCACACTGCTGGCGCCCATCGAGGACTTCAGCGGGCGTGTCATCGGCGTCGCGGCAATCGGTTTCGACCGGTCCGCCATAGACGCGGCACTGAGCTCCGGGCAGCTTATCTCCCTGGCAATCGGTTTGGCCGTGCTGATGGGAGCACTGGCAGTGGCCTGGGTGATGAACCGATCAATCGCCAAACCGATTTCCGTTACCACGGCCATGATGCGGCAGCTGGCAGCGGGAGACACCACCGTCGAGATCCCGGGACGCAATCGTCGCGACGAGCTGGGCGAGATCGCGGAAGCCGTGCAGGTGTTCAAAGATAGCGCGATTGAGAAGTTGCAGCTCGAAGAGGAACAACGCGCGGCCGAAGTGCGGTCTGCGGAGGAGAAGCGCCAGGCCCTTAACAGCCTGGCCAACAGCTTCGAGGCCTCGGTCGGCCAGATCGCCGCGCAAGTTGCAAGCGGGGTCAACGATATGGAACGCACGGCGCAGGAGATGAGCGCGATCGCCCAGCGGACCGACGGTGGAACCGCGGAGGTTGTCAGCGTATGCGACGAAGCGAGTAGCAACGTCGAAACCGTGGCAACGGCAGCGGAAGAACTCAGCGCCTCCATTGCCGAGATCTCTTCGCAGGTCACGCGCGCCAACGACGTCTCGCGCCAGGCCGTCGAAGAAGCCGCGGCGACGGACGACCGCGTAAAGGGCATGACGACTGCCGCAGACAAGATCGGCGACATCATGAAGTTGATCCAAGACATCGCCGAGCAGACCAATCTCCTGGCGCTCAACGCGACCATTGAAGCGGCGCGGGCCGGTGAGGCCGGCAAAGGCTTCGCGGTCGTGGCCGGCGAGGTGAAGAACCTGGCAACCCAGACGTCGAAAGCGACGGAAGAGATCTCCGACCAGGTCGCCGCCATGCAGTCTGCGACGAACACGGCTGCGGAAGCGCTTGGCTCGATCGCCAAGCGCATTCAGGAAATCGGAGAGGTCACGACGTCCATTGCCTCGGCCATCGAGGAACAGACTGCAGCCACTCAGGAGATTGCACGCAATACGCAGAACGCCGCCAACGGTACGCAAGCGGTTTCGAAACGCGTGCAGGAGGTCCGTGACGACTCCGCCAAGTCGAGCGCTGCCGTCACCGTGGTTGCAAAGGCGGTCGACGATCTGCATGGCCAGACCAACAGCCTGCAGAGTGAGATCGACGGTTTCCTCGCGAAAGTTCGCGCCTCCTAGGATCTCGCTCCCGCTTCCGCCTCGAACAGAGCCCTGCTGCCATAGCTGCGGGGCTTGGTGGCGACCGCGCTCGCGATGCTACCCTCGACCCGCGTGTCGACGCTTTCGGGGACGACACGCATGGGCTGCACGAAGCCTCCCACCTTGCCGTAGCGGCGTCTTGGCGGTAGAACGCGCCCGGATTTCCTCACGGCACTGCGGCCCGCTGCGAACGGGTGACGCTTCGGACAAAAAGGGAGAATGGCATGGCGCGCGCGAAGATCGCCTTGGTCGGGGCCGGCAACATCGGCGGCACGCTGGCGCTGCTGACTGCGATGAAGGAACTGGGCGACGTCGTGCTGTTCGACATTGCCGAGGGGATCCCCCAGGGCAAGGCACTCGACATCGCGCAGTCGGGACCGGTCGAGGGCTATGATGCCGCCTTCGTCGGCGCCAACGATTACAGTGCCATCGCCGGCGCCGACGTGGTGATCGTCACCGCCGGCGTCGCACGCAAGCCCGGCATGAGCCGCGACGACTTGCTCGGCATCAACATCAAGGTGATGAACGCCGTCGGCCAGGGCATCAAGGAGAACTGTCCGGACGCCTTCGTCATCTGCATCACAAATCCGCTGGATGCCATGGTCTGGGTTCTGCGCGAGGCCTGCGGCCTGCCGCACAACAGGGTGGTCGGTATGGCCGGCGTGCTCGACTCCGCTCGCTTCCGCCACTTTCTGGCGGAGGAGATGAGCGTCTCGGTCGAGGATGTCAGCGCCTTCGTGCTGGGCGGACACGGCGATACAATGGTGCCGATGGTGCGCCACTCCACGGTCGCTGGCATCCCCTTGCCCGACCTGATCGAGATGGGCTGGATCGCGAAGGACAAACTAGACGCCATCGTCGACCGTACCCGCAACGGCGGCGCCGAGATCGTCGGCTTGCTGAAAACCGGGTCTGCCTTCTACGCGCCCGCGTCCAGTGCCATCGCCATGGCTGAGAGCTACCTGAAGGATAAGAAGCGCGTGCTGCCGTGCGCCGCTTATCTGGACGGCCAGTACGGCGTCCAGGGCCTCTATGTTGGCGTCCCGACGGTGATTGGAGCGAATGGCATCGAGCGTATCGTCGAGCTTAAGCTCAACGCCGAGGAGCAGAGCATGCTCAACCACTCGGTGGAGTCGGTCCGCGGTCTGGTGGAGGCCTGCAAAACCATCTCCGCCGACGGCTGATCCTGCTCTCTCCTCGGGCTGGCGAGCGAGTCTCTAAGCCCTTAAACGGAGGGGGTGGCGAGCGCCTTCCGGAGCCCGGAAGATGTGCGGCGGCGGAGAGTGACAGGCAGGGTTGCCCGGACGGCTTCCAATTCCTTGGCGCGCAGCACCTAGGCATAGTCATGCATAGCACCCTGGCGTGTCGGTGCGTTGAGTGGCTCTGCGCTTTGCGCTACATCCTGGCGATATCCTGGGGAGGGATGCGAGAAAGACGATGGAAAAATTCACCAAGCTGACAGCTGTTGCGGCGCCGCTGCCGCTGACCAACGTCGATACCGACATGATTATCCCGGCACGCTTCCTGAAAACGATCAAACGCACCGGCCTGTCGGAAGGGCTGTTCTACGCCCTGCGACATGACGCAAACGGCAAGCCCATCGACTTTGTGCTCGATCGTCCGGCCTACAAAAACACGCGGATCATCGTCGCCGGCGCCAACTTCGGCTGCGGTTCTTCGCGCGAACACGCACCCTGGGCGCTGCTCGACGCCGGTATCCGCTGCGTGATTGCCCCAAGCTTCGCCGACATCTTTTTCAACAACTGCTTCAAGAACGGCATCCTGCCCATCGTCTTGCCTCAGGAGGAGGTCGACAAGTTGATGGACGATGCAGAGCGCGGCGCCAACGCCACGATCACGATCGATCTTGAAGCGCAGACCATTCATGGACCGGATGGCGGCACCGTGGCCTTCGAGGTCGACGCCTTCCGCAAGCACTGCCTGCTGAACGGTCTGGACGATATCGGCCTGACGCTGGAGAAGAAGTCGAAGATCGACAGCTTCGAGGACAAGCAAAAGGCCAGCCAACCCTGGCTCTACGCCTAAGGAAAACGTCTAGTCCTGACCGTCCCATAAGGCGAGGCCGGGTTTTACGACCGCTTCCCTGCCGTGGACCTCAGAAGAAACGAAAGGGAGCGAAACCGCCATGGCGGCAAACAAGAGCTTGCTCATTCTCGCCGGCGACGGCATTGGGCCAGAGGTCATGGGCCAGGTGCGGCGCGTCGTGGACTGGATGGATAAGCGCCGGGCCGTAAGCTTCGATCTTTCGGAGGATCTGGTGGGTGGGGCCGCGCTCGACGCTCATGGCGTGCCGCTGTCGGACGCCACTCTCGAGCGTGCGAAGACCGCCGACGCGGTCCTGCTGGGCGCCGTTGGCGGGCCGAAGTGGGACGATCTCCCCTTCGAGAAGAAGCCCGAGAGGGGGCTCCTGGCGCTGCGCAAGGAGATGCAGCTCTACGCTAACCTGCGTCCTGCCATCTGCTTCCAGGCACTGGTCGAGGCCTCGACCCTGAAGCCGGAGGTGGTCTCCGGTTTGGACATCATGATCGTGCGCGAGTTGACCGGCGGCACCTACTTCGGCGAGCCGCGCGGTATCTTCGACCTGCCCAACGGCGAGCGGAAAGGGATCAATACTCAGGTCTACACGACACACGAGATCCACCGCGTTGCCGCAGTCGCTTTCGAACTGGCGCGCAAGCGCAACAATCGCGTTTGCTCTTCCGAAAAGGCCAATGTCATGGAGTCCGGCGTGTTGTGGCGCGAAGAGGTGACCAAGCTCCACGCCGAAAGCTATTCGGACGTCGAGCTCAGCCACATGTATGCGGATAACTGCGGGATGCAGCTCGTGCGCGCGCCCAAGCAGTTCGACGTGATCGTCACAGACAATCTCTTCGGCGACATGCTCTCCGACGTTGCCGCCATGCTCACCGGCTCGCTGGGCATGCTGCCCTCCGCCTCGCTCGGCGATCAGGACGAGACCGGTCAGCGCCAAGCACTCTACGAGCCGGTACATGGCTCCGCGCCCGACATCGCAGGCGAGAACAAAGCCAATCCCGTGGCAGCACTGCTGTCCTTTGCGATGTGCCTCCGCTACAGCTTCGATCTGGCCGACGAAGCCGACCTGATCGAAGAAGCCGTAAAAGCGGTCCTGGCCGCTGGCGTTCGGACAGGCGACATTCTGGCGCCTGGCGCCACGGCGGTCTCCACGGAAGGCATGGGCGATGCCCTGATCGCCGAACTGGACAAGCGCGCCGCCTAGCGCTGGATTGCTTTGAAGACTCCGCCCAAGGCATGAGTCTTGCGCCCCGATGAGGCGAGACTGCGATCCCGTCGCTTGACTCGGTCGGGCAGTTTTCACTGTCCGGTCGGCTGAACTTGCACCTCTTGCTGCGCGCTGTCGTGCCGGTGCGCTAAGCGCGTCGCGACCGCGGTAGCCCGTGTCGTCATGATGGTCGCCCGTGCGATCAGCGAGATGTAGCAGCGTTTAGGTCGAATTCGCCATAACACCTATGGACCGGGGACTAGGATCGCCCTATCATCTCTTAGTAGTCGAACCCAGCGGAGAGGATCATATGCGGAAGATTCTTGCTAGCGGCGTAGCCGCTCTCGCTGTTGTCGCGTTCGCTGGCCCGGCTCTTGCCTGCATGGGAATGAGCCAGCAGACGGTGATGACCGACTCCAAAAGCAGCACACAGACGGCCGAAGTGCCGCAAACCCCGAAGCCGGCCGATCAGAAGTAAGACCGGCAGCGACCGGACCTGATTGCTCCTCCAACGTTTCAGGTCTCATTCTCAGTCGTGACTTGAAGGGCCGCCCCGCTTATTGGGGCGGTCTTCTTGCTTAAAGAGCGCTGACGGCCCGCCCCTCGATTGCTAGACTACAGTCATGCCTGTTCTGCTCGTAACCGGCGGCGCCCGTGGGATTGGGGCGGCCGTCTGTCGGCTGGCTGCTGTTCGCGGCTGGGATCTTTGCATCAACTATCAGCGTGACGCCGCGGCCGCCGAAGCAGTTGCCAAGGAGGTCGTCGCTGCCGGCCGTCGCGCGCTCGCCATTCAGGCCGACGTCTCCCATGCCGACGAGGTCGCCGACCTCTTTGAGGCCTGCGAGCGCGGCCTTGGTCAACCGAATGCTTTGGTCGCCTCGGCCGGCTTGACGGGCCGCATCTCGCCGCTGACCGATGCCTCTCCGGCAGAGATCGCCACGGTGGTTAAGGTGAACGTGACAGGCACCTTGCTGTGCTGCCGCGAGGCGGTGCGACGCATGTCGAGGGCGCAAGGCGGGTCGGGTGGGGCCATCGTCACGCTCTCGTCCGCAGCGGCGTCACTCGGCAGTCCCGGAGAGTATGTCTGGTACGCCGCCAGCAAGGGGGCGATCGACAGCTTAACTCTCGGATTGGCCAAGGAAGTGGGTCCGGAGGGCATCCGGGTGAACGCTGTTGCGCCGGGAATGACGGATACGGAGATTCATGCCGCAGCGGGCAATCCTGACCGTCCGACCCAAGTGGCGCCGACAATCCCGCTGCGCCGCGTCGCGACACCGGAGGAGATTGCCGCGCCGATCCTCTGGCTGCTGTCGGAGGAGGCGGTCTATATCAATGGCGCCATTCTGCGCGTCGCCGGCGGGCGCTAGACATGGGCGGCGGGATGCAGAAAGGACTGGCTTCGCTACCGCCTGAGTTAGCCTCGGTCTCAGGTCGCATCCACTCGCTGGAAACGGCCGGTACAGTCGATGGCCCGGGTGTGCGCTTCGTTGTCTTCACGACCGGCTGTCCTCTGCGCTGCAAGTACTGTCACAATCCGGACGCGCAGCATTTGAAGGACGGTGAGGCGACCACGGTGGGCGCGGTGATGGGCGACGTCGCACCCTTTGCCAGCTTCTATGGGAGCCACGGCGGCTTGACCGTGACCGGCGGTGAACCCCTTGTACAACCGGACTTCACGCGCGCCCTTTTCAAGGCCGCTAAGCTTTGGGGCCTGACCACAGCGCTGGATACCTCGGGTTTCCTGGGCGCACGAGCGGACGATGCCCTGTTGGAGGCCACCGATCTGGTCTTGCTCGACATCAAGTCTTGGGACGCGGAGACCTACAAGGACGTGACCGGCGTCAGCCTCCAACCGACACTCGACTTCGCCCGCCGCCTCGCCGAGCGCCACATCCCGCTATGGCTCCGCTTTGTGCTGGTTCCGGGTTTGACCGACGCGGAGGACAACATTCAAGGGCTCGCCGACTTCGCCGAGAGCCTGACGAACGTCGAGCGGATCGAAATCCTGCCGTTCCATAAAATGGGTGAAGCCAAGTGGCGCGCACTCGGCCGGCCCTATCAACTGTTCGAGACCTCGGAACCGACGAGCGAACAGATCGAGCGCGCGAGGGCCATACTTGGCCCAAAGGCGGCAGCATAGAGCACGACAGGGTTGAGAGAACAGCTCACCGCTGCTGCAAGCAGGTGGCACGCTCTTCACCATCGAGGCCCAGACAAGGGTCGGCTGATCCGGTTTCCCCGAGATAGCCTTTCCAGGCCAACCAACCGACAAGTGCAATACCTGCGAGCGCCAAAGTGAGGACGACCTGTATTCGCTTGCGGCGGTTGGCGCGGAGGGGCATGCGATCAATCCCAAGATCGGTGTGCGCTCAAGCGTTCTTCCGACCGCCGGACGCTCTAGAAGCGGACAGGCAGGCTAGCAGACTGCCGGCTGCATGACTCGAACTTCACCTTTGCAACTCCCAGAGAAAAGACGGCAACTGAGAGAGCCTTAAGGCTTCGAAGTGTATGCTTGGTCCGATGTCACCGTTTCGCTAAAGACGGGCACAAGTGTGCGGGACATGCCGAGCGAGGGGCAGCGACGTGGACGCCGACGTACCGAATCGAAACTGCGCCCCTCGTTATGTTGCGAACGGCAACAAGGGTGTGGACCTTTTTACATGGCTCGGACGGCGCAGTACTGAGCATCCGCATGTTCGCACCCTCGCGGAAGCCTGGCTGACCTGGCGACAGCGAACCCGCGACCGTCGCGGTACTTCCGAAGTCTTGCCATCGCTGTGCGATCTCGATCCTCTGGATATGGTGCCTGCACTGCCTTGGGTTTGGCTCTGGGCGCTCGACAAAGACGGCCAACTGCGCTTGCGCCTTGTCGGCGAGGAGGCAAAGCGGGCCATTGGAAACTGGGAGCGGGGAAGTCTGCTGGAGGAGGTGGTTCCTCTCGAGATCCGCCCGAAGGTGGCGGAACGCTACGGCCGGGTTTTGGGCGACCCGGCCATTCTGGGGGTCGACGGCGACATCGTCTTTCGCTCAGGTGCCAGCGTTCCTGGTTTCCGCCTGATCCTGCCGCTTACCAGTGGAAAGGGCGACGACGAGAGGCCTGTTGCAAACGCAGACGGTTTGATTGGCATCACGAGCTATGCAGGCGACCTAAGCGCTCTCCGCAACACCGGAGGCTTGCAAGGCGATGCTCAAGGAGAGCGGTTTCTTCCGGCCGCCGACGTCAGCTAGTCCTACACCGCATCCGAACCGGGATGCGACGCGCAGGCTCAAACGCTCGCTTGCGATCCTTTCGGAAGATAGCCGAAACGCGCCATCTGATCGCCCTGGAGCTCGACGACACGGGCCACCTGTGCAGCGCTGAGCTGGGTCTTCCACTGATCGCGTTTGCCCTTTCGGAAGAACGCCTTGGAGTGCTCGCTGCGCTCTTGAAAACCCTGCGTTTCTTCGAGCTTCTTGAGTGTTTTGAAGGATGAGAATCTGATCGCCTTCTCGATCCGCCGACGCGGCGGATTGAGCCCCAGGAAACGCGCGACACCTGTGAAGGCCTTGAGCGGCTTGTCTAGCATGTCCTCGTACCGCACCACATGCAGGTGCGGGTTCGGAGCCTGCGTCCAAGACTTCACATTGGTCGACCAGGAATTCAGGAACTCGATCACCTGGTCATCAGTCGCCTGACTCAAACCGCCTTCCACAGCCATGGCCTCGATCGCTTCGTCCAAACTCAGACCGAAGTGGTCGGCATAGGACAAGGTCACATCCAAGGGGTTGCGCACGACGTAGACTGCGCCGGCAGTACACTCCATCGTATGAAGAGGCACGCCCTTGCTGGCGCCAAGGTAGCCATGCGTCTTGACGAAAACCGAGTCGGGGTGCGCGTCCATCATGGCGCGATGCACCTTCGGTCGCAGTTGCGCGAGGTCCTCGAGACCGAGTTCGGTGGCTGGTTGTTCCGTGAAAAGCCGATACCAGGCGTATTGACTGTCGCCGAGCGTGAATTTGTTCAGCTCATTGACCGGCATCGGCGTGTCGGGGTTGCGCAGTAGGTTGTGCAGAAACGCGCGCATCCAAGTATTGCCCGACTTCGGAAAGGAGGCGAGCCAGATGATCGCGCCCATGAGACCGAACACACTCCAAGAAGGCAATTGCTGTCGACCGCTGTTGGGCCGGAAGAGCGCTGACTAGCATGTGGAGCTTTCACCGCCAAGCGGTGTGCTTGGCTTAGCAGCCGGGATAGAACCGCAAAAAGGAAAGGGCGGATCCTTTGGGACCCGCCCTTCTCAGACTTGGCTACACTCTCGATGGCTCAAGAGCGAAGCGCGTCGATCCTGCCGGACTAGAAGTCCAGGCGGGTACCGATGATGACGCCCCAGGCGTCTTCTTCGCGATCGGCCGAGTCGTCTTCCTCGTCGGTGTACTGCAGCGCACCGATCACCCGGACGCCCGGGCTGAGACGGTAGTTGGCACCGATCTCAACCTGCTGGATTTCGTCCTCGCCGCCGTCGGCACCGGTCTCGGTCTCGCCTTGCTGGTAGGTGACACCGATTTCCCAGGGGCCCTGGCCGTAGGTCACGCCGATATCCCAAACCAGTTCGTCACCGTCATCGTCGAGACCGCCGTTGCTGTGCAGCACCGAGCCACCGACCGTGAAACCGGCGTAGCCGACGTTCACGCCACCCGAGTAGCCGACGAAGTCGTCGATGTCGGCGGGAGCCAACAGCTCGTTGTTCTCCGCCTGGCCGTACTCGAAGCCACCGGCGATGGCCACGTCGACGCCGTTGAAGGACTCGACGAAGTTGGCGCCGATGCCGAGGAAGTTGTTGTAGTCGTCCTCGTCCTCGGAGGTGTTGAGGTCAGACGACTGACGGTCACCGCCGAGTGCATCGATGTTCGGCGTGTAAGACGCACCCAGCTGGAAGCCGGCGAAACGCGGCGTGAAGTAGGTGATCTTGTTGGCGTCCGACACCTGGTTCAACAGGGTCGACGTACCGGCGGCCGAGATGTCGTTGAACGGCGAGATGTTCGGCGAGTTCAGGCCCAGACCGGCGGACGGCGCCGTGTACTGCATCAGGTAGGGAGCGGAGTTTTCCGCACCCATGATCAGACGACCCCAGCTACCCGTGAAGTACAGGTAGGTTTCGTCGATCTGGTCGCCCTGGGTGATGGCCTCGAGCTGAGCCTGGAAACCGACCGTCAGGCCGTTGTCCAGCGTGGTCTCGCCGGTGAAGTGAATTTCACCTTCGTGGCGGACGTTGAACTGGTTGTAGTCGTTGTCATCTCCGTCGAAGTCCTGCTCGACGAAGCTGAAGAAGTTCTCGTAGTAACCGCCGACGCCCAGGGAGATCTTCCCGTCCTGAGCGGCCGCCGGGCCAGCCATCAGCGCAGCAGCGCCGATCGCCGTCGTGCCCATAAGGACCTTTTTCATCTGTTGCTCCTCCATCAAAGCGCAGATGCCATTGACACCCCACCCGGCTTCCCTCTGTCGAAACCGCCAAAGACCGCTCAAGGCCAACAGCGTCCTCTCGAGCCCCCCGGGTGATCGAATGCACAGAGAGAACAACAGGAATCGTTCTCCGTGCTGGCCGGCACTCTAGCTTTGCGAAGATACGATGCAACAAAGACTTGGCAGAACCTGTGTTGATATTGCCCTAGCGTGATTGAGAAAGCACGAAAGACTTAATCATTAGTTTATTACTTAATACATGAACTATTTGAAACACCTTCTTCTCATACTGGAGGACCAACGTAACACCCAAAGGCATCGCGCCCGGGTGCGCTAAGATGGTCGTGGCATCCTCAAATCTTCAGGGTCCATAGAAAATGTCTGAATATCAGATAGTTAAGTGAACCTGATTTGATTTTGCAAGACACCGCCGCGGTTTAGCCGGACAGCCTCTCTTATCTCGATAAGAGCTCGGACGTTTGCCGAGGCTGGGCTCGACTGCTACTTACGTCGCGCTGGACAGGATCGACATGTCGCAGGAGATTTCCGAGAGCATGAGCCAAGCGATACCGCCCTTGCTTGAGGGCGATCTCCTTCCCGACTTCAAGCTGCGCGACCAGACATCCCGCTTCTCAGTGCTCTCGCTTCATGCGCGCGGCAAGCCGATCGTCCTCTTCCTCGTCGCCGACCCAAAGCATCCGGCTGCCGCCAAACAGCTGAATGCCATCGCACAGCACTGGAGCGACGTCGCGGATCACACCCACTTCTTCGTGATCACCGCCAACGACACAGCGGATAACGGACGCGCGGCCAAACTCGCCAACTGGCCTTTCCAAGTGCTGTCCGACCCCCAGGGCCTCATTTTGCGCGGACTGGGTCGGCAGTGGCGCAAGAGCCAAGATGCCTTCAGTGCCTCGGATGCCGTGCTCGTCATCTGCAACGCCAACCGACGGATCGTCGAGATCGCCAGCGGCGATCTCGACGATCCGGTCGCTTTCATCGCGAGCCATGCGAAGCAGGTCGCCGTCGAAGGCGACCTGCTGATACAGCGCAACATGCCCCCCGTGATTCATGTCCCTCAGGTGCTGGAGCCGGCTCTCTGCGAGAAGCTGATAGAGATCCATGAAGGGCATAATGTTGCCTCGGGCGTCCTCCGCGATCGCGCGGCGAGCGCCACGGAGCTTGCCGACACCGACGTCAAATCGCGCCGCGATCACTTCCTGGAGGACCGTGCGTTGATCGCAACGCTCAAGACGCGGTTCGAACGGCGCATGTTGCCGGAGATCAACAAGGCCACCTTCTACCGGGTGGCGGGCTTCGAGAAATTCAAGATCGCCCGCTACGATGCCGAAACCGGCGGGTTCTTCATGGCCCACAGAGACAACGACACCCTGTCCGGCGCCCATCGTCGTTTCGCGGTGACGCTGAATCTGAACACGGGCGCCTACGAAGGCGGCGAACTGCGTTTTCCGGAGTACAGCAGCGATCGTTTCAGCCCGGCTGCCGGCGACGCCGTGGTCTTCTCCTGCTCGCTGTTGCACGAGGTCCTACCGGTAACCAAAGGCCGACGTTACGTCCTGCTGGCTTTTCTGTTCGGCGCCGATGCACAGCCAGCCGGCGGCCAACGCCCACCCCAACCACGCTGATCCCGCGGCAATGCGTGCGGCCACTTTGACACTGCAGCTACGGCAAGGGCCTCAGGTGCCGCCCGCCTGCAGTTTCAGATCGCCCACCCGAAGGTTGAAGGCAATGGAAACCCGCTCTCCGCTGCCGCGGAAAGGCAGCACGCCATGCCGCAGCCATGAGGGGAACAGCAACATCTCCCCGGCCGCGGGCTGAATTGTCCAGGTGGAGACGTTCTGAACGCCCGGCAGATCGTAGACGCCGACCGCCGGCCGCGGGTCCAGAAACTCGATGGCACCGTTCGGTATCACGCCGGGGTCGGGATGACCGAGATCGACGTAGTAGACACCCGACCAATGGTTGTTGGCGTGGGTATGATGCCGATTGTAGTCCCCGCTACCGTTGACATTGGCCCAGGCAGTGATCGCAAGTTTGCAGGTAAAGGCACGGGTCCCGATCTCGGCCTCCATGGCGGCCCCGAAGGCTTCGTTAATGTACCGGCCCAGTTCGGCGAGCTGAGGATCGCCCCAGGACATGAGGTCATGACTGGATTGCCAACCGCCGACATTGCTGCGCGCCGTGGAGGGCGACGCAGCCCTGCGCGCCAGGATCAGTGTCTTAAGAGCTGTATTCAGATCGCCGCTCGCCGGCCAAAGGTGACGATAAATCGGCGTCGGGAACGCCAGCACCACGGGGCCGTCGGCGTTGGCGAGCTGCATCGGCAGGTCCTCTGTGTATCAGGGATTGTTAAGTCTGCGATTCGACCGCATAGGATGGCGTCATCAATCCGCCGCCGCCCTCACCTGTCAACCGCCCGCTAAACGGCACGTCTTGCCATCATGCCCGATCCGAACAGCTTCGACGCCCGCTTAGCGGCCGCCCGCCGAGCCATGAGTCAGCGGCAGTGGGCGGAGGCAAGCGGCCATCTTCAGGCCGCGCTGAAGCAACGCCCCAAAGATGTCGGTCTCTTACGCGCCCTTGCCCAAGTCCGTTTCGCGGCCGGGCAACCACAGCGCGCGCTTAAGGCGTTGGAGGCTGCCAGCGCCGCCGAACCCAACAACGGTCGGCTCCACTACGACCGTGCACAGCTCTTGCGCCATCTCGGCCGCTCGGACGCCGCTCTCAAGGCAGCCGAGACTGCAAATGCTGCTGCACCGCAGGCACGCGAGCCGGCGCTACTGTTGGCGGAACTTTTGGTGGAAGCCAAACGCTCGGCCGCAGCTGTCGATCTGCTCACGCCGCTCTCGGCCGCGAAGCCGCAAGATTCCGAGCTATCGCTCGCCTTCGGCGCTGCGCTGCTGGCTGCAGGCTTACCCGACGAAGCCCTGACACCACTGAAGGTCGCAGCTGCCCTACCCGGCCCGCCAGGCGCTTTCGCTCTGCACAACCGCGCGACCTGTCTGGCCGATCTGGGGCAAATCGAGGAGTCGGCGATCGCGGCGGAAGAGGCACTCGCCAGATTACCGGAGCTTCCCGGTCCGCACTGGCACTTGGGACTTTGCGCGATCGATCGTGGCGACCTGGGCGCAGCGGCCGAGCACTTCGCCGCGGCGCGGCAGCGCAATCCGCAAATGGCGGTGGCCACCGCCTATCACGCGGCCGTGCTCGACCTCGCGAGCCTCGAAGGCGCCGCAGCGGCCTGGAAGGAGGCCGAACGCCTGGATCCCGGGCAAATCGCGCTCCGCGAAGCCGTCACCTATTGCCATGAAGCGACTCGACGTGAGGGGAGCGCGCCGGCACTCTTCGGCTTCAAGCCCAGCCTGCTGCGCTTCGCCTTGGCCCAAGCGCCAGATCGAGGCTTACACTGCGAATTCGGCGTTTTCACCGGGCGCTCGCTCCGCCTGCTGGCAGAAACCCGCCCGCCAGCGCGCTGCGGCGGCTGGCATGGCTTCGACTCCTTTGAGGGACTGCCGGAGGCCTGGCTGCCCGACGAAGGTGCCGGCGCCTACTCGACAAGGGGTCGTCTGCCGGAGATGCCGGAGGGCGTGACTCTACACATCGGCTGGTTTGCCGATACCCTTCCCCTCTTCCTGGAGGCTGCGCCCGACGCCTTGGCCTTCGCCAACATCGACTGCGACATCTATGCCTCGACGGTCGACGTGCTCCAGGCCCTGTCCCCGCGGCTGAAACCGGGCAGCATCTTGGTGTTCGATGAGTACTTCGCCTATCCCGATTGGCGGGCCCACGAGTACAAAGCCTTCCAAGAACTGGTCGAGCAATGCGGGCTCAGATACCGTACGGTGGCGCTGAGTCCTTTCACCCGACAAGCCGCTGTGCAGATCGACTCGCTGGCGTAGGGTCGCAAGGACGATCCCAGAGGAACCGCGCGGTACCCCTGGATTCAGGCAGCTTCGGACGTTAGGTTGAGGGCTGCCGGTGTGGCGCGCGTAGGTCGAGTCGGGAGGCCTTGCCGCTGGCCGCGACGACCGGAACAGTCGAACGCAACAGTCGAGATCCATCGGACGATGAGCGCAGGTATGATTCCAGGTGGCACGATTCAAATAGGCGGCCGACGTCGGATCGGCGCAGCGGTACTCACCGTTCTGCTTGGCCTGAGCCTCGCGGCCTGCGGCGGCAGTAGCGGAACGCGGACAATCTATCCCGACGACGATCGGCGCGAGACGGGCAGCAACGCCTACGACGTCGCCAGCGAGGGCAGCGTCTTCGGCCCCAGTGGGCTCGACCTCTTCGGAAACAACGACACGCCCGAGGCTGCCGGTGGCGGAACAGGGATCGGAGTCAATGCCTTCCTTTGGCGCGCGTCGCTGGACACGGTGTCCTTCATGCCGCTGTCTTCGGCCGACCCCTTCGGCGGGGTGATCATCACCGACTGGTATTCTCCGCCCGAGAGCCCGGCCGAGCGCTTTAAGGTCAACGTCTTCATCTTGGGCCGGGACCTGCGCGCAGACGGCGTGCGCGCTCGGGTGTTTCGCCAAATCAACGGCGATGGAGACTGGAAGGACGCGCAGGTCGGCGACACCACGGGTATCGACCTGGAAAATGCGATCCTGACCCGCGCGCGGGAACTTCGGATCGCCGCTCTGAACTAACGCCGTTCCAAACACAACCTGCCTCGGGACCGACCGCCCAGGATTGTCCCCGTAAGACTGGGATCGTTCTCTTAGGATTGACTGGCACCTGACCGACGCCGGAGCGACCGCACGCCCAGATGGACCGCTATAACGCTAAAGAAATAGAAGCCAAGTGGCAGTCGGCTTGGGCCGCTGCCGATTGTTTCCGCGCCGAGGAAGCGCCAGGGCGCGACAAGTACTACGTCCTGGAGATGTTCCCCTACCCCTCCGGACGCATTCACATGGGGCACGTCCGCAACTACACGATTGGCGACGTAATCGCGCGCTACAAGAGAGCGCGCGGGTTCAATGTGCTGCACCCTATGGGCTGGGACGCTTTCGGCCTGCCTGCGGAAAACGCTGCGATGGAGCGCAAGGTTCATCCTGCCAAGTGGACCTACGCGAACATTGCGGCCATGCGCGATCAGCTCAAGTCGATGGGTCTGTCGCTGGATTGGTCCCGCGAGTTCGCCACCTGCGATCCGGAGTATTACGCCCAGCAACAGCGCCTGTTTCTGGAGTTCATGGCCCACGATCTGGTCTACCGCAAGGAGACCTGGGTTAACTGGGATCCGGTCGACCATACGGTTCTGGCAAACGAACAGGTGATCGATGGGAAGGGCTGGCGCTCCGGCGCGCCGGTCGAGAGGCGCAATCTGCCGGGCTGGTTCTTCAAGATCACCGCCTATGCGGAAGACCTGCTGGACGAGTTACAGCGCATGGAGCGCTGGCCCGAAAAGGTGCGCCTCATGCAGGCCAACTGGATCGGTCGTTCGGAGGGTGCGCGCGTCTTTTTCCCGCTGGAAGGCGACGCAGTCGCCGAGGCACACGGTCCGCTGGAAGTCTTCACCACGCGGCCAGACACCTTGTTCGGGGCCAGTTTCTGCGCACTCTCACCGCACCATCCGCTGACCGCCGCACTCGCCGAAAAAGACTCGGAGCTTCGCGCTTTCGTCGCGGAGTGCGACCGCCTCGGCACAAGCGAAGAGGCAATCGAGACGGCCGAGAAGCGTGGCTACAAGACCCCACTGACAGCGCGCCACCCTCTGATCCCCGACCAAACCTTGCCGGTGTATGTGGCCAACTTCGTGCTGATGGAATACGGCACGGGGTCTATCTTCGGCTGTCCGGCGCACGATCAGCGCGACCTGGATTTCGCGCGCAAATACGACCTCTCGGTCAGGCCGGTCGTCCTGCCCTCTGATGCCGATCCCGCGACCTTCGCGATCGGCGACGAGGCCTACGTGGGCGAAGGCAGCATCTACAACTCCGATTTCCTGAACGGCCTGAGCGTCAAGGACGCCAAGCGCAGCGTGATCGAACGATTGGAGGAACTGAGCGCCGGACGCGGCACGGTGCAGTTCCGCCTGCGCGACTGGGGCGTATCCCGCCAGCGCTACTGGGGATGTCCTATTCCGGTCATCCACTGCCCGAGCTGCGGTTCGGTCCCGGTGCCCGACGAGCAGCTTCCGGTGACCCTGCCCGACGACGTCGACTTTGATACCCCGGGCAACCCCTTGGCTCACCATCCGACCTGGAAGAAGGTCGACTGCCCGATCTGCGGCAGTGCGGCAGAGCGCGATACCGATACCATGGACACCTTCGTCGACAGCTCCTGGTACTTCGCGCGCTTCTGTTCGCCACAGGCCGCGCGTCCCCTGGACGCCGCGGCGACCCGCTACTGGCTGCCCGTCGACCAGTACATCGGCGGGATCGAGCACGCCGTTTTGCATCTCCTCTATGCGCGCTTCTTCACACGTGCCTTGCAGCGTTTCGGTGACGTGGAAACCGCAGAGCCTTTCGCCGGGCTCTTCACCCAGGGGATGATCACCCACGCAACCTATCGCGCCGACAATGGCACTTGGGTCGAACCGACGGAGGTGATGCAGGCCGAGGATGGTCGCTTGACCACGTCGGAGGGCCGCGCCGTAACCCAGGGGCGCGTCGAGAAGATGTCGAAGTCGAAGCGCAACACGGTGGACCCGGCTGCGATCATCGAGGCCTACGGTGCCGATACCGCACGTTGGTTTATGCTTTCGGATTCGCCGCCCGAGCGCGAGATGGAGTGGACCGACGCCGGAATCGAGGGGGCTTGGCGCTTCGTCAACCGCCTGTGGCGGCTGATCGACGGCGCGCTTGGGAGTTTGCCGCCCCATGGTACACCGATGCCGCCCGTGATCGAGGGCCCCGCCCTGGATCTCCGCCGTCAGGTGCACAAGACCGTCGATGCGATCACAGCCGATATCGAGGCCTTCCACTTCAACAAAGCGGTCGCGCGCCTCTATGAGCTCACGAATGCGCTCTCGGGCTACGAAGCCAAGGACGCCGCCGGAACCTGGGTCTTGCGCGAGGCGCTGGAGCTGCTCGTCCGCTTGAGCGGCCCGATGATGCCGCATCTCAGCGAGGAGCTCTGGCAGCGCCTAGGCCATAGCGCGTTGCTGGCGGATACCGCTTGGCCCGACGCCGAACAGGCCTTGTTGATCGAGGAATCGGTGATATTGGCCGTACAGGTAAACGGCAAGAAACGCGCGACCATCGAGTTGCCGCGCGATGCAGATAAACAGGCTGCGGAAGCGGCAGCTCTGGCCGACCCCGCAGTGCAACGGGCACTGCAGGGACAGGCTCTGCGCAAGGTCATCGTGGTTCCGAATCGAATCGTCAATTTAGTGATCTGAGTTATGGCCGTCTCACGCCGTCTCCTTCTGCTGTCTGCCCTGCTCACCGCGCCTGTGGCGCTGGCCGGATGCCGGGTGCGGCCGCTCTACGGCACCTTCGATCCTGTCGGACCGCTCGACTCCTATCAAAGCGATCAAGATCTGCAGGCCATTCGGCTCACGCCCATCCCTAACCGTCTCGGGCAGCAGGTCCACAATGCCTTGCGCAACGAACTGACGCCGAGCGGTCAGCCGGCCAACGCTGCCTACATCCTGACGACCAACGTCAGCGAGAACGTCGGCGAACGTCTGCTGGCCACTGACGCCACCGCGACCCGTGCGCAACTCCGGCTGACGGCCAACTACACCTTGAGCCTGGCGACCGATGGAACCACGCTGGCCAGCGGCAGCGCCACCTCCATCTCCGCCTACGATATCGTGGAAACGGAATACGCCACCTATCGCGCGGAACTGGACGCCCGCGACCGCGGCGCCGAGGAACTGGCTCGACAGATCAGGGCACGCCTCGCCTCCTGGTTCATCGAGGCACGGGCCGACGGCACACTGGCCCGCAAGCTCTACATCGGCGAGTAGGTCCAGAAGGTGAAGGTTCAGCCTGCCAGGGCCGATGCCTTTTGCGCCAAGCCGGACACACACCTGCGTGTTATCCTGCTCTACGGGCCCGACCAGGGCATGGTGCGCGAGCGCGCCCAAGCGGCCACCCGGTCAGTGCTGGAGGATCCCAACGACCCCTTCCGCCTCGCGGAAATCAGCGCAAAACAGCTGCGCGGCGACCCGGCAACGCTCAACGACGAAGCCGCCGCCATGGCGCTGACGGGTGGACGTCGAGTGGTTCGCCTGCGCGATCTAGGCAATGACGACGCTAAGCAGATCGAGGCCTTCCTGGCAGCGCCGCCCGGCGATGCCCTGGTGGTGATCGAGGCCGGCGATCTCGGCTCGGCAAAATCCTCGCGCTTGGTCCGGATCGTCGAGGCCAGCGACCGCGCCGCGGCGGTCGCCTGCTACAGGGACGAGGGCGCCGGTCTGCCCAAGCTGATCGATCAGGTTTTGGGTGCCGCCGGCCTGACCGCGACCGCCGATGCCAAAGCCTATCTCGCAGCCAACCTCGGCGGCGACCGCCTGGTTTCGCGCAGCGAACTGGACAAGCTCGTTACCTACATGGGGCAGCGGAGCGCGGAGTCCGGTGACGCATCGCTCGACAGGCAACCAGGTCAAACGAACGGGCCCCGGCGCACAGTCGATCTGATCGAAGCTGCGGCGGTGGTCAGCGACACAGCGGCACTGTCGCTGCAAGATGTCGTTTACGCGGTAGCCGGCGGGCAGCCGGCCGCACTCGACCGCGCGCTGGCGCGGAGCTTCGCCGAGGGACAGTCGCCGGTCGCGATACTGCGGGCAGTCGCGCGGCATTTTCAGCAGCTTCATCTGACTTCCGCCGCTCTGGCGGCGGGCCGAGATGCGGAGAGCGCAGTGAGGCAACTGCGCCCACCGGTCTTCTGGAAAGTGAAAGATACGTTTCTGGCTCAAGCACGCAGCTGGCCCCCGGCCTGGCTCGGTCGAGCACTCTCCCGCCTGCTCGATGCCGAAGCCGCCTGCAAGCGCACCGGCCTACCAGACCAGGCGATCTGCGCTCAAACGCTTTTGGAACTGGCCGGAAAGGCACCGGGACGGCGACGCTCGCAACGGCACTGATCCTCGCATGCGCAGAACGCGTAGAGGATTCTGCACGGCGAACCGGAGCCTATGATCTTAGTCGTTACGCCTCTCTACGCCGGCCTTCTTGGCCTGCTGTTCACGTTCCTGAGCCTGCGGGTGATTCGCACCCGCCGACGCTGCCACGTTCCGCTAGGCGACGGCGGCGAGAAAGCATTGTTGCGCTGCCTGCGCGTCCAGGCCAACTTCGCCGAATATGTCCCTTTCTGTCTCCTTCTGATGACCCTGGCGGAGCTGCAGGGGTTACCGGGCTGGCTTCTGCACAGCATGGGCCTAGCACTCCTGACCGGCCGCCTTGCACATGCGGTCGGCGTGAGCCGGGATCCCGAGCCGTTCCAGTTTCGCGTCGCTGGGATGTCCCTGACCTTTGGTGTGCTTTGTGCCGCCGCCGTTCTGAACCTGCTTTTCGCCTTAGGTCTTGCTTGATCGGCTCACCGACGACCATTGCCTACTTGCTGCCAGCGACCCGAAACTAGAGAAGGTCGAACTGTCGCTTGTCGCTCGACATGCCCTCGAGCTAAGGCGCCGAAACGGCGATAACGGACAGGCTATCGTCAAGCGGTTCGGATCCAGTTCCAACAGCGGGAGAGGCAGGAACGGCAATCCGCGCTGAAAGCGTTGTCCTGCACTTCCCATCGACAAACCTTGACCATGAGGCCGCTCCAAACGGTGAAACAGCATCGCGATGGGCAACGCTAACCCTTTGATCTGTGATAATTTTGAGATGCATAAGGATCTATTTTCAGTCAAATGCTTGACAAAATCTTAAATTTTCGTAAATTTGCGCCCGTCTTGAGGTGCAACGGCGGTCAGGCGAGATCGCGAAGGGGGTGTCATGAAGACGCTGAGAATTCTTGGAGCAGCTGCTGCGGTGGTTGCAACAGTCAGCTTTTGGACTCAGGCCGACGCGGCCGTTATCGATTTCACCAGCACTACGCAGTTCCCGAGCATCAATGCGCAACCGTTAACCGGTTCCGTTTACGGCCGCAGCTTTCAGGTGACCTCTCAGCCGGGTGGGTCGGTCTTCGGGACTGACGGCATCAATGCCAGCAAATGCTCCGGACTGTCTCTCGCTTGCGACCGCGACGGGCTCGGCGTCAGCAATGACGAGATCGACGGTGACCGGGAAAGCATCACGATCGAGTTCTCCAGCCTGATCAACGTGGTGGAGTTCTATGTGCTGGACCTCTTTACGTCGCGCAACGGCCGGAGCCAGGAAGTCGGCTCGTACCGTACCTTCGACGGCACGACTTGGAGCAATTTGATCGACTTCACCGCAGATAGCGATGAAGTGGTCAACAGCGGCGATATCGGGTTCCTGGCCGTGGCCGTGAATCTGCCCGTCAAGGCCATCGAGTGGTCCTACTCCGGCGCCAACGATAACGTCGGTGTGGGCGACTATGCGGTGGCCGGACTGGCCGTGACGCCACTGCCTGCCGCAGCGTGGTTCCTGCTGACCGGGCTGGGGGGCTTGGCCGGTATGCGCTGGTTGCGCAAGGACCGCACGGCGGAAGCGGCTTAGGAGTGTTGTTGCAGAGTTAAGGGGGAAGTGGGGCTAGCGCAGTCTTCCGACCGGATCGAATCGCCTGATAGCCCGCAGGGGCGATCTCTTGGGGAGGGGATGGCGATCCGATCCGGTCGGAGACCGCGCGACTCTTGCGCCAAGCGGCTTTGGCCAGACAAAGAGAAAGCGGACGAGTTGGGAAGCGCTTCGAAGGTTACGACCACTTCGGCGGCTCGCTAGGAGCCGCCGTTTTCCTGTCGGTCTCCGGTCGGTTTAAAAAATTAAACAAACGTTAATGAGTCTCTGGACCGTTGACCTGAAATTGGATACAAAAAATTTGAGGTAAGCACCCCCTCCTTTTGGCTGGGTGCACTTTTCCAATAGGGGCAACAGTGGGGAGTCGAGCGATGCTCACTTTCAAGGGATGCGTTCGAGCCGCGGCCATCGTGATTGGCCTGACTTTCGCAACGGCGAGCGCCTCGCAGGCGGCGCTGATCTCGCAGTTCAACCGGGCGACCAACGACGGCGTCTTTTCGCTGACCAGCGGCCAGGCCGCTTATCTCGGTACGCCGGCTGCCACCAAGATCGGGTTGCTGCGCATTCGCTCCGGCAACGGCGTAAGCTGGAGTGCCGGCGATACCTTCAACGCCGCCTCGGTGCTGAACTCGATCACCTCCGGCGTGGGGAACGTGCTCGGCGTGTTCAACGGCCCGATCGATGCCGACTTCAACGGCAGCATCGATCCGAACGGGCTGTTCCTCACCTATACCGGCGGCCTCTGGGATCCGCTGGGAACCACAACCTTCGAGCAGAGCAGCGCGGATAACGGCAACCTCTTCCGGGCGGTGGCCTTCGCCTTCACCGGACGCGTCGTCTTTCGCGGCACGGCCACCTTCGATCCAGTGACCAAGGGACCGGCCGACATCCCGGCAGTTCCGCTGCCGGCAGCCGCGTGGTTCCTGCTGACGGCGCTCGGCGGCCTCGGTGGCTTGCGCTGGCTGAAAGGCCGACAGGCCGGCACGACCGCATAAATCTCTGGCGTTACCACAGCTTTAAGACGAGAACGGCGGCTCCTTGCGAGCCGCCGTTTTCCTTTTGCAGGACCGGGGGCAAGCAGCATCCGCAGAGCCAGCCCGTCGCCGCTGGCTTAATCCAGGTTGCCCATCCCTCCTTGTCTCCGATGCAGACGAGACCGCGCGCTTGCCGTCGCGAAGCCTACGCGGTCGAGCTGCAGAGGCGTGGATAGCGCTACCGAAAATTGCGTATCAGATCCCGTAGGCTTTCAAAGCCGATCGGGAGGGGACATGAAAAAGACCTTGCTCTTCTTGTGCATCATGGTCACGGCCTGCGCACAAGTGGGACCGCTGCAGGAAGACGCCAAATCCTGCAGCAGATCGGGCGGTTTCGTCGGGTATTCATACTGCATCAATGCAGCCCTGAAGAAAGCCGCCGCGGGCAATCCAAATCCCCAGGCGACAGCCGTCTTCTCGAAGATCACGTCGCTGCGCGCGCAAGTGAACCGGGAAGAACTTTCCCACACAGAGGCGATGGATCAGCTCGATCTTTTCATCGCGCAGCAGGCCGCAGCGGAGACCTCGCAGGCCGGACAGACGGTTCTGCTCGGGGTGCTTGCCGCAGGTGCGCTCGCGGCGAGTGCCTATGCTCTCAGTCAAAGCGACCGGGAGTCGGAGCGCAGCTACAAGAACCGCAAATACGCCTACGAGAAGCCCTTGATGTGCTCCCGAGCGCGGCACGGCTATCCGCGCTGCAGTTCCAGGAAGGCCTGCGGCAACACCTGCATCGATCCATCGAAGACCTGCAACGCGGGACGAGGAACGGCCTGCAACCTGCGCTACCACAGCTACCCCTAGCGAACTGCGATATGACCCGTCGCCCATGCCTTGGGAACAGCCTGTTACCAATCAATGCCTGAGCATCAGCGTTCGCAGCATGATCAATTCCACGGCCTCAGGATTGATAGTCTATGAAAGTCAATCCCAGCGCTGCCCGTTTTAATTGTAAATCCTAGGCGACTCGGCCGGAAAGCTCGTATCATACTAAAGCTAATCACGCACACAGCCTTAATGAATCAGCTACCAAGAGTACAAACACATGATTTCTATCATAGAAATCTGAACAGGAACGAATTTCTGATGGTAGGTGTTTTTTATCAAGCAGCAGATACAGCAAAAATATGCATCGAGAAGTGGCCGCATATAATCAAATTTCTACAGACTGCTGAAGGACCAGGTGGCGAGCGCCTTAATCAAGAAACAGAAGTTCCAGGCACTGGTGTTGAGCTCTCATGGTTTGACGAGAGAGTTATTGCTGTTTGTGGGTTGGTTTCTGGTTTAGATAAAATCAAATCAGGTGCGAATCCACCTATTCCCCTCGATTATGCTTCTAATCTAAATACCAATTCCACTGAAATTCGGAATATAATAGTTGATTTAGAGTCAATATCAAAAGAAATAAATGAAAATGGGATCGAGAGTCTCAATCCTAGCAACTATATTATAATCATTAAATCCAATAATAATGAATACAATATCGCATCTCATTTGCAAAATTTGATGAATTATCTTGAAATTCAACTCAAGCAATACCTGACAATATCGGTTGTACTTAAAGATGCTAGCTTTTCTGGTTTTTCCGAAGGAATTCATGAGCTTTCGAAAAATGCAAAGCAGCTCCGTGATAACGCCGCCGCCGCCTTGAATGCGGCGAGGCAAACTGAAGAAGCGCAGAAAGCGACGCTTGAACTCAAAGAAAAAGCCAACATCGATCAGATTTCCATTGCAGAAGCCCTGAATACAGCAAACGGTAAACTTTCCGAGGCGGAGGCGATCGGCCAAAAAATCATAAGTCAGCTCGATAAAATTGAGGAATTAAATACACACGCTAACGCGCTTACCATAAAAGTTGAGCAGTATAAGAATGATTTTATCGACTTTCAAGATAAAATAAATGAACGCAACAAATCTTTCTCTGAATGGGAGGCTAAAACTGAAAATCTTTACTCACAATTATCAGATCAAAAAAAACAAATTCAAATAACGACTGAAACCGCTGAGAAAATGCTAGTAGGTGCGACGAATGCAGGCTTATCAGGAACATTTAAATCAAACTTAGATGATCTTGATGAGAAACTCAGAAGGGCTCAGAGTGAGTTTTACGGAGCAATCTGGTTTGTCTTTCTTTCTGCTCTTCCACTTTCGGCTTATGTAATCACTGTAACAGTTATGGCAATCTCTCCTAATTTTTCCGCACTGGATGCTTCTGAACAAACCTCTGGCTTCTTAGATGATTTGACACAAGCAATCCGGAGCGACGGTCTCACTTTATCTGCTACGCTTGCACTATTCCTTATAATGATACCTTCAATATGGCGGGCAAAATTCTCCGCGTCAAAGTATCAGCAAATTTTCAAACTCAGAGAGCATTATCAGTATAAATACTCTGTTGCGATGGCAGTTGACGGATTTAAAAAACAGGCTCCAGAATACGCAGATGCAATTGCAGCAGAAGCATTCAATCAGTTGTTATTTAATCCAGCAGATAGATTGTCTGGAATCAAATTAGAAAACACAGAATCGTGCCCAAGCCCTCTGATGGACTCTCTCATGAACAAGTTCGGATTTAATGCAGGTGGTCAAAAAAGATAGAGTGGTATTTCTGAGTCAGAGCTCATTATTATTAACAGACTTTTAATAACTGCCCCCGAAATAGAAGCCGCACCAGAACCGAAACTAAACCATCTCTCCTGAGTTCGAGCAAAAACTCTGAGCTTGAACATGCAGTCCTGGTGTCCCAGCAGGACTGCAAGCTGTGACCTCAGGCCTAAGCGTCATGTATTCTGTCCGGGTGAGCGACAAGGACCTACGTTTGCTGACGGGCCGGCAAGCCGATCTGTGAACGCAACCAGCGACGTAATTACTCCGGATTTACAAAACGAAGGCGAGCGCCCGTTTTGGGTTTTCCTTTCCCGCCTAGGTAAGCGTCCGAACGACACACACCTAGGAAGATGGACATGCGAGCCCTCAACATCCTGATCTTGGCCGGCGCTCTGGCCGTTACCGTCACGGCCGCGACGCATATGAGCAAAACGGCCGAGGCAGCCCTCCTCGACGTCACTGATACGGCCGTCGGCAAGAGCTTCACCGCTTTCGGCACGCCGGGTGCACCGGGCGTTCACGGGCTGGAGCTCCGCGGCGGGCGTCAAGGGACTCGTGGCGATTGGGAAGTCGGCTTGGGCGCGCAAACAAGCGTTCGCAACACCTTCCGCCAGGCACAGTTCGGCTGGGGCAAGTCCCTCGATGTCTGGGCCTTCGAATACATCTATGCCGGTGATGGCTCGGCCCAGCTCTGGCTCTGGGACCCGGCTTCGGCGCGCTCGAGCGACCCGTTGCTGACCTACACAGGCAGGCTGCTGACCGGTAACGCGGTCAGCATCTACGCCAAGCGGCAGGCGCAGCTTGAGATCACCGAGTTCGACGGCCAGGCCGTCAACTTCCAGATCGGCGATGCCAGCGACAAGAAGCTCTCCGAGACGGCGATCTTTGCCAGCGCCGGCTTCGCCGACGGCTTCAACATCCGCGGCCGCATGGCGCTGCTGGCCGGCGGCGGCTCGAAGCACGCGCTGACCTTACAGGCGGGCGAGGTCGCCTCCATCGCCCCGGTGCCCCTGCCCGCTGCGGCCTGGTTTCTCCTGACCGGTCTCGGCGGCCTTGCCGGCTTACGTTGGTTGAGACGTCGGGAGATCGATGGCGTGCAATAAGCCTGCGGCCGATCCCCGACCGCTCTAGCGGCGCGTCACCTTAAAACGAACCGCCTCTCCGTTTGCGCCTGTGCCGACACCGGTAACTGTGCTGCCGTCAACATCCAGCCTGCCTTCGAGAGCTCCGTTCCTCTCGCAATCAGCGCTCCACGTCAGGCCCGACTCCGGGCGGGAATTGTAGGCACCGCGGCAGAAGTCGTTGCCAAGGGTGGCGCTAAAGGTGCCACCGCCCTCGCCGGGCACCATCGTGAGATTGGCCGCAACGCGCTCGCCATCGAGATAGAAGCTGCCGCTATAGACCTGCGCCCGCTCGGTCGCGGACAAGGGCGGTTCCACGGGCCGGTTCAGCTTCGCCAACTGCTCGGGCGTGGCTTCCAGGCGATAGCGGTCGTTGCGGGCGACGATTACGCAGTCGCAATCACGCAAGCTCTGGCGACGCTTCTCCTGGACACAGTCGTTTAGCGCTTCCCGTACGAGAGTCGTGGTGAAGACCGGTCCCGACTCCTTGTAGTACCAGGTGCCGCTGGGAAAGCTGGCGCGGCTGTGTGTCGAGCGATGAAAGTCGAGGCAGACGGCCAGGGCGCGGATGGTTCTCGTCTGATCGTACTTCGGAAAAGCCGAACGGATATCGGCGTAGAAGGAGGCTTCGGGTTCGCGCGCCATCGCAGGCTCACTCAAAGACACGGCACCGAACCCTGCAATGAGGAGGAACAGACTCAGCAGTCTCATCAGCGCGCGGACTCTAGAGGCGATGTCACCCTTGTCTCCTATGTCCTGCGTCTAAACAGTCTTCGGGCGCACAGGGTCGCAGATAGTCGGCTACTGCCGCTGAAGATTGGCCGTGATGAACTTGCCGTCCGCCTCCAAACCCGAAGCGCGGATGAAGCCATTCTCCAGCGAGAGCGTGCCCCAGAGCGAACCGCGACCGTCACAGTGCCCGTCCCAGGTCCCACTCTTCCGATCCTCCGTCAGAATGGACCCGCGGCACTGATGGCTGCCGACCGTGCCAGCAAAGGTCGCTCCGGCAACCGTCGGGATCACCGTGAGCGAGGTCCAGAACCACTCCCGACTCGCGCCCCGTCCAAAGACCATCGTGCCGCTATAGGCTTCGGGCTCGGCAATGGGCGTATGGTCGGCCTGCTGCTCCGTTTGAGATCGCCGGGCGAGCGGCAGGGTGGGCGCTCTCGGCGTCGCCAGCTTGGTCAATTGCTCCGAGCTGGCTTCGAGGCGGTAACGGTGATTGCGCGCCACGATCACGCAGTCGCAGGCGCGATAGCCGCGCTGGCTTTTGAGGCTGTTACAGCGCTCCAACGCGTGGTTCGCCAAACTTGCGTGAGTATGCGGATTGCCCGGAGAATAGGCCCAGTTGTGACTCTGCCAGACTGGCCGATCGGCCGTCGAGCGATCGAAGTCGAGACAAAGCGCCAGGGTTTTGACGCGGTCCTCTTCGACATACCGCGGAATGCTCTCGCGTAAGGACTCGAAGAATTGCTCGGTCGGCTCGACGGCCAAAGCCGGCGCAGATGCCCCCAAGCCCCCTAACATCAGGGCCAAAAGCCAAGCCCAGCCAGCCCTGCATCGCATCTCGCCACACCCCCTATGGCTGCTTTTACAACAGATGATACGACTCCCGCGGGCTGTCGTCAGCAAAGGAAGTGCGCCACCCAAGGCGATCCGACCGAAGGCTTAAGAGCAAGTCGGACAGTTCGGCGCTGGCGTCCCCGGCAGGATTCGAACCTGCGACCCCAGGATTAGGAATCAGGCGACCGCCGGACGAGAAGCGTATCCGGATCAAGGCGTTGCGTCGAGGAGCGCGTGCCCGAGTGCCGAATAAGTACCGAACGGAAAGTCATTTAAGGAATTGGGTGGCGATTATTCGGTGCCTTTGATAAGCAGATTACAGTGGCCCCGTAGCTCAGCAGGATAGAGCGACAGATTCCTAATCTGTAGGTCACAGGTTCGAATCCTGTCGGGGTCACCACTATTTCAGACCTTAAGTCGCTTGCTGCCTTAACCGTTTGAGAGGCACCCATTTGTTGTCATCGGGCCGCTTAACATGCCAGTACATCCAACCATCGAGACTCGGATGGTTGCCGGCCTTGGTCAGCGCCACACCGCCAGCTGCGGCCGAAGGGCTGCTGAACGAGTTTCCCTCAACGAGCCAGTTACCTTCGTCGATGCGCCCTTGATGTTGGCGACCGTTATATTCCATCTGGATTTCTGTTCCGTGCGGCAGGCTTACACCTTTGCCCGACCAAGCCCGGCCGATAAGCGACTGGGTAGAGTCAATTCCCAACAAGCGACGTAGTACCTCGTTGTCGCTTTCCGAGAAGCTCCGTTTCTCAAGTTCGATCCTTTTGTGTACGTCAAGGTCGATGTCAATTTGCCGGTGTTCAGCCATACCAATCTCCAATGCTGAAATAACTATAATTACTATTTTTCATATTTCAAGAGTATTTTCAGGAAACGTCTTGGCAGTTGTGACTGGTGTTTCGCCACAACACCGAGAAATGCATTTACCGGTATAGTTGTGAGAGCCCTATACTCACTTCTGGCTGAGCGGTCTGACGCATGCTAGATGGAAGGAATGCGGGGTCCCCGGTGTACTGAGGATGCCGCGTAAATAATGCTCAAGATTTAGCACCTCTAATGCTTGAGCTATTGGGGCTATGTGTATGAACAAGAAAGAATTCAGTGAGATCGATATTTGCGATCTGTTCATATCACCCGCTATTCATAAAGCGGGATGGGACCCGATGACCCAAATTAGGCGCGAGGTCACCCTAACGCCTGGACCAATAATCGTTCGTGGCAACCTTTCTTCCCGCAACAAGAAGAAGCGCAAATTTGCGGACTACGTACTGTCATGGACTGAAGGTGTGCCCGTCGCCGTCATTGAGGCTAAAGACAACAATCATTCAGTCAGCCACGGGATGCAGCAGGCGCTAGGATACGCAGACATTCTCGGGGTGCCGAGTGCCTTTAGCTCGAACGGCGATGCCTTCGCGTCCCACAATAAGGCACCGGAAAATGGTGAAGAGATCGAGACCGAAATTCCACTCGATGAATTCCCAAATCCTCAAGAACTATGGGCGCGCTACAAGAAACATCGCTCAATTGAAGACGACGACGGGGACCTCGTTGTCCAGCCTTATCACACCGACTCCAGCGATAAGCAGCCTAGGTACTATCAGATAGAGGCCATTAATCGAACGATCGAAGAGGTCGCGAAGGGGCAGCAGCGTGCCCTACTGGTCATGGCCACCGGGACAGGCAAAACCTACACGACGTTCCAGATCATTTGGAGACTTTGGAAGGCGGGGGTCGCAAAGCGGATTTTGTTCCTTGCTGACAGAAACGTCCTTGTCGACCAAACGCTGATTAATGACTTCAAGCCGTTTGGGTCGGTCATGACCAAAATCCGCAATCGGAAGATCGATCCGTCCTACGAAATTCACTTGGGCCTCTATCAGGCTCTCACGGGACCGGATGAAAGCGACAAGATCTTCAAGTCCGTTTCCAGGGACTTCTTCGATCTCGTGGTCATCGACGAATGCCACCGTGGCAGTGCTGCTGACGATGCGGCTTGGCGCGAGATACTCGAGTACTTCTCAGGCGCAGTTCAGATCGGCCTTACTGCGACACCCAAGGAAACGAAGTACATCTCGAGCACAGTTTATTTCGGCGAGCCGGTCTACACATACAGTCTAAAGCAAGGCATCGATGACGGCTTCCTGGCACCTTATAAGGTCGTCCGTATAGATATCGACCGTGACATTGAGGGCTGGACACCTCCGCCGGGCATGCTTGACGACCTCGGAGAGGAGATAGAGCGGCGAGAATACAATCAACAGGACATGGATCGAATTCTCGTTTTGAACCAGCGAACCAAGTTGGTCGCCAATCGAGTCATGCAACTCTTGAACGCAACTGACCCTTTCTCGAAAACAATCATATTTTGCGAGGACATCGATCACGCAGAGCGGATGAGGAAGGCCATCGTAAACGCAGCAGGACACTTAGCGATCGACCACCCCAAATACGTGATGCGTATCACCGGCGATAGTCCTGAGGGCAAAGCCGAGCTGGATAACTTCATAGACCCCGAGAGCAAGTTCCCAGTCATCGCCACAACGTCTGAGCTTCTTACGACCGGGGTCGACGCCAAGACGTGCAAACTGATCGTGTTGGACAAGACGATCTCTTCCATGACCACGTTCAAGCAAATCATCGGGCGTGGGACCCGCGTCGATGAAGAGCACAATAAGTTCTTCTTCACGATCATGGACTTCAAGAAGGCCACCGAGCTGTTTCGCGACCCAGATTTTGATGGTGACCCTGTTGTCATTTACGAACCGGATGACGATGACGACCCGGTACCGCCAGACCCGGACGACCCCGACGGAGAGGGCGGAGATGGCGACGATGATGACGACGAGGAAGGTGGCATCCAGAAGATACGCGTCAGCGGCGTCGATGCGAACATCATCGCTGAGCGCATCGAGTATATCGGGCCAGATGGCAACCTGATCACCGAGTCGTACAAAGAGTTCGCCCGAAAGCAGATGCGGTCAGAATTTGCATCCTTGGATGACTTTATCCGTACTTGGAACGAGGCGGATAAGAAGAGGGCCATCATCGAGGAACTCGAAGAACATGGAGTGCTCTTGGAGAACCTTGCGGCGGAAGTCGGCAAGGAGTTCGGCGATTTCGATCTTCTGTGTCACGTGGCCTACGACCAGCCTCCGCTTACCCGGGCGGAGCGGGCGAACAACGTCAAGAAGAGAAACTACTTCACAAAATATGGCGAGCAGGCTCGCGCAGTATTAACAGGACTACTGGAAAAATATGCGGATGAAGGGGTAGTCACGATCGAGAGCGCTAAGGTCCTTCGCCTCAAGCCGTTCGATGAGATTGGCACGCCTGTAGAGATCATCAATGATGTCTTCGGTGGTAAAACAGAATACGAACAAGCAATCAAAGAACTAGAGGAACAACTCTATATGCAGGCCGATAATTAATGGGCGATATCACGAATATAATTAAGTCCATCCAAGACATCATGCGGAAGGATGTCGGCGTGGACGGGGACGCTCAACGCATCGGTCAGATGGTGTGGATGTTCTTCCTCAAGATATTCGACGACCGCGAAGCCGAGATGGAACTGGTTGAGGATGACTACAAGTCGCCCCTTCCGGAACACATTCGTTGGCGCTCCTGGGCCAAGGACCCCGAAGGGATCACAGGCGAGGCTTTGTCCGATTTCGTCAACCTACAGCTATTCCCGACCCTTAAAGAAAAGCTACCAGCGCATGGCCCCCAGGCAAAGCGCGCTCAGGTAATCCGAAGCGTCTTCGAGGACGCCTACAACTATATGAAGTCCGGAACGTTGATGCGTCAGGTCATCAACAAAATCTGCGAAATGGACTTCAATAATACCGAGGACAGGCACACCTTCGGTAGCATCTATGAACAAATTTTGCGTGACCTGCAGAGTGCGGGAAACGCGGGCGAGTTCTATACCCCTCGCGCCGTTACGCGCTTCATCGTCAACCGCGTCGATCCACAATTGAACGAGTCTGTATTGGACCCGGCCTGTGGCACGGGTGGCTTTCTGACCTGCACCGTCGATCATAAACGCGAAAAGTATGTGACTTCGAATGCTGATGAAGAGGTTCTTCAGGGTTCTATTAGAGGGGTGGAGAAAAAAGCACTGCCCCATATGCTTGCCGTGACGAATATGATTCTCCATCGGGTCGACACACCGTCAAACATCATTCACGGCAACACACTCGCTCGCCCTTATCGAGACTACAGCGACAGTGACCGCGTCAACGTGATCGTCACCAATCCGCCATTTGGTGGCATGGAAGAAGACGGCATAGAGAAGAACTTCCCAGCAAATCTGCGGACACGTGAAACAGCCGATTTGTTCCTCGCGTTGATCATCCGCTTGCTCAAGAAAGGTGGGCGGGCCGCTGTCGTTCTACCCGATGGTTTTCTTTTCGGAGAGGGGCTGAAGACGCGACTGAAGCAGTCTCTTCTCGATGACTGCAATCTCCACACGATCGTGAGACTGCCGAATGGAGTTTTCGCGCCTTACACTAACATCAAGACAAACATCCTGTTTTTTACGAAAGTGAAGGATCAGGATAGCGAGGACCCGGTCGCGGCGACAAGGCATGTTTGGTTCTACGAACATCCCTATCCCGAAGGTGTCACCAGCTACAGCAAAACCAAGCCAATGCGCTTTGAAGAATTTGAGACCGAAATTGCCTGGTGGGGAGATGAATCGGATGGTTTTGCTAGCCGCGTCGCGACAGAGCAGGCGTGGAAAGTCAGCGTCGAGGATCTGATCGCTAGCAACTACAACTTTGACATCAAGAATCCACACGAAATCGAAGCGGAAAACCGTGATCCAGATGAGATCTTGAGAGCCTATGCAGATACTCAGGCCAACATCCAATCCCTTCGTAACCAGTTGAAAGCCTTCTTATCTGATGCCCTCGACGAGGCCACTTCATGACTGGCGCAACGAACCTCGTCATAGATCAGATTGACCTCTGGACGTCTGCAATCGAGACAAAAAGTCGAGCTGGTCGAGGGGGCGTATCCAAGGTTTCGTTTTATGGAGTACAACAACTAAGGAACCTCATTCTCAATCTTGCGGTAAATGGAAACTTATCGCGCCGGGATCCTGGAGATGAACCCGTACCGCACCAATTGAAGAGAATAAGCAAGGGAAAAGAAGATCTAGTTTATAGTAATACAATAAAAAAACCACGTAGAGTTGATTCAGAATTTTCCGTCGGCATCACTTTTAGAATACCGGAGTATTGGAAAGTGGTTCGGATGGATTCTGTTGGGGCAATTATTGGCGGGGGCACGCCAACGGCTCATGCGTTAGATAACTTTGAAACCCCCGGTGCGGGAATACCTTGGCTAACGCCAGCTGATCTAAGCAATCATACAGGCCGATATATATCTCGTGGAACGCGCGACTTAAGTATAGATGGACTAAAATCATCATCTGCAACCTTAATGCCTGAGGGAACGGTTCTTTTTACTAGCCGGGCGCCAATTGGCTACGTTGCGATTGCCTCAAATGAGATAGCGACAAACCAGGGTTTTAAATCCATTGTTCCATACATCCCTGAGCTATCGCCTTATTTATCGTTAGTTCTTCGCTTTTTGACGCCCGAGATCAACCGCGTCGCTCCAGGTACTACGTTCAAAGAAGTTTCCGGTAAGTTTGTCGCTTCACTGCCTGTGCCAATTCCGCCGATTGAGGAGCAAAGTAGAATCATTGCTATGGTCGATGAACTCATGGCGCTCTGCGATGCTTTAGAGCAACAGTCGAAAGACAGCCTAGATGCGCACCAGGCCCTGGTTGAAACCCTTTTTAGTACTCTCACAAGCAGCGAGTCGTCTGAAGAGTTTTCCGTAAATTGGCGACGGATATCTGAGAACTTCGACACACTTCTAGCGACTGAAGAGAGTATCGAAGTTTTCAAGCGAACGGTTCTGGAGTTAGCGGTATTGGGCCGTCTCACAGTACCCGAGTCAGAGGAAGCATCAGCCGATGATTTATTGGAGCAGGTCGCGGCTCGCCGATTAGAAGAAGTAGCGGCGGGAAGGATACGAAAAGAAAAGCCGCTTTCGAAGATTAACGATGGAGAATGTCCGTTTCCTATTCCGAGGCCCTGGTCATGGGCAAAAATCGGACAAATAGCGCTCTTCACTCAATATGGTACGTCCACGAAAGCCGGTGAGAACCCTAAAGGCATACCCGTTCTAGCGATGGGGAATATTCAAAATGGTGAAGTCGTTGGAAGTTCATCGAAGAGACTTCCGCTCGATTCCGATGAATTGCCAGATCTGTTCTTGAAGAAAAACGATCTTCTCTACAATCGCACAAATAGTGCTGAACTTGTTGGTAAGACAGGAATTTTTCGTGGAGAGGACGACAGTGCGACCTTTGCATCTTACCTGATACGCATTCGGGTTCCTCATGAATTGGTATCGGCCGAGTACGTCAACCTAGCCATGAATGCCCTGTACTTTCGGCAGACACAGATTGTTCCGCATATAAGGAAGCAAACGGGGCAAGCCAATGTAAATGGCACCATCATGCGAAACATGCTGATCCCACTTCCGCCATTGGCCGAGCAATACCGGATAGTTTCTCGCGTAAGTAGCTTGATCCAAGTGTGCGATCAAATTGGTGAGCAAATCGCCGAAGCTTCGAAACTAAAAACGAAGCTGGCTGACATCACCATAAAAATTATGGCTGCATAGGTTTCGTATGACTATGTCAGCAAAAACTTGGTGCGATGAGGACGAGCACAGGCATTTTGAGCACTTTGCCGACTTCAACAATTGGCTGGACAACGAAGATGGCGAAACAGTTCGAACAGCCTACGCCCTGAACCGCCTTTCGAACCCAAGCAAGGCCTTTTTTGCAGGTGACAGGGAGGCGTATGACGAGGCATTCCAGCAATATCGCGAAGAAAGGCGCCACGAGGTCCTGGGCGAGCAGTTTATTGAAGATAGCTTCGGCGATGATCATTGGTTTGAGATAAACGTACGGCGTTTCGATCAGCTGGTGGAACGTCTCTATAGCGGTGATGTACTTCCTTTTGTTGGTGCTGGAGTATCAGTGTCCGGTGGATTTTCTTCGTGGAAAGATCATCTCAAACATCAAGGCCAAACAGCAGGATTGAACGCTGAGGACGTCGCAAAGGCGCTGGGAGAAGGGCGCTACGAAGAGATCATTGATCAAATCGAAGCGAGCCTTGGCCACGACGTGTTTGTCCAAGATATCCGCGACGAATTTGATCGCACTGGGAGTATCCCTTCAACGGTCTATCTGCTGGCAGAACTTTTCAAGGACACGGTCATCACGACAAACTATGACCGCTTACTAGAACAGGCGTACGACGTTGGGGAGCCTGATCCGGTTCAGATTATCACAAGCGCGAACGCGACCGATCTACCTGAACCCGATAAGGTCACCGTCATCAAACTGCATGGGGACATCCGGCAACCCCAACAGTGTATTCTCAGCAAGAACCAATATGATGCCGCTTATGGAAACGAGCACATCGACCTCGAACTCCCGATCCCGAAGGTGCTCGATTACCATTTTCGGAACAATAGCCTTCTGTTCCTAGGGTGTAGCCTTCAGAACGACAGAACAGTTCAGGTTTTTGATGCGATCAAGCAACGCCACATTGGAGAGGACCTGCCACAGCACTTTGTTATTGAGCAGTGTCCAGAGAACGTGGGCGAAATCGTCGAGAGAAACGCTTTCTTGGTTGGGATTGGTTTGACCGGTATCTGGTTCGAGAAGGGGCGCTTCGAACTCATCGAAGGTATTCTTACAGCGGCCCAAAACGAGCTGAATTATAAGGCGGTGCGAGAGAGTGCAGCCGGCTGAGCATTTCAGACGGCAGATACGGGCGGATTTAGTTAGGGGCGTTGAGGGGTTTCAGCTTTTACCACCTTCGACCGCATGGTTCTGCGACAGGGGACGCATACGCCCTTTTTTCTTAGATCTATCGTGGACATCAGTTGCCGGGCGCGGTTCCTGGCTTCGCACAGTCCTATCCTGTCGACGCGGTCGATCTTGACGCGCACGGTCCTGGCATGGCGGCCGTTCCGCCGCACGTCGCCCTGGACCGCATACGTCTTCGTGGTCTTGTGGCAGATTACCATCAGGCCCTTGACCTGCTGGTCGCGGTGGATGCCGCTGCCGAATGCGAGGCCCCTTATCCTGGCCTCGGTGAGGTTGATGACGCCCATTGCTGGCAAGCTCCTGAAAACACCGTTGCAGACACGGAAAGCGCGCAGTTTCTGGCAGGCAGCAACAAGCGCTAACAGGTCGATTGTGTCGTGTATTCAGGGGGGGGGGGCGCGAACCATGATTAGGCTGAATATGGCCTAATAAACGCGGCGCAGCCGAGTTAGGAATCCTGTGCTCTATCCGGCTGAGCTACGGGGACGTACCTAGCGGTCCGGCGGCCCACGACGTGGCACGCTGGCTTTAGTTGGAACGGCGTCGGCCGGTCCGGGCAATCTGCGGGTTCGTGGACGCCGACACAAGGGTTTGAGCGAAAGCGACGAGATCGGTCCACAAGTGCTACGGACACCCTCTGAGCCCCGGCAGTGGGTCGAGGAAGTCTCGTCAAATTCCCCCATCTTCAAGTGTATTTGAAAGTGCCATTTGCGATTTTAAAGGGTGCAACTAAGTCGTGGTGATATGTATAGCTAAGCTACTATTGCGCGTCGGAAGCTTTCGGGGAGGAAGGTCTACAGTGATAGCGATTGTTCGTCCGTTTGGGGCACTGTCTGGTGCCTTGCTCCTGCTGGCTGGCTGTGCCCAGAAAGCAGAGGAGGTGGAGACCCAGTTCGTATCTCCCGAGATTTTCGCTGACTTCGATTGCGCCAGGATCGAGAGGCAGTTTACCCGCGTGTCGACCCGCCTGAGCGATGTCAGCGAAAGGCAAGACACTGCGGCGAGCATAGATGCCCAGAACATGGCTCTCTCGATACTCGTTGGACCCAGGCAAAGTAATGTTCAACCCTTTGGCCACTATGTGTCAGTCAAGCTCGCCCGTCTAAAAGGCGAGTCCGAAGCCCTAATAACGGCTGCCGCCGATCAGGGTTGCGTGATCGAAACGGTTGCGGTGGACGGAGTCGACCAGATCGAGAACGCTCCGGTGGTTGTGGAGTAAGAGAAAATCGGTCCGCACGCCCGACCTCCGTCGCGAGAAGGAGAACGAGACCATCCCTTTGCGCGGCAGCGTCGCGAGTTCTTCAACAAAGAGGATAACTCTCTCCAAACGAGTCTGCGCTACTCCAGTATCGGCGTGGGTATTGCGCGGCCGTCCTTGGCTTCGCGGGTGGCGCGGGCCCGACCGGCCTCCAGATGAGGCCGCAGGGCCTCGATGAAGGCATAGACCGGGAGCGCCACATTGGCAGCGCGTTCGTCCCACTGGGGAATCACCACCCCTCGCGGCTGCGGGAAGAAGTCGCCCTTCACGATGGCGATCAGGCGGGGGCCCAGCGGGCCAGGGCCGGCAAGGGCGGCGCCACCTGCGGCCTGCGTCGAGGCCCCTCCTGAGACCTCCAGCGGATCCAGGAACACCGGCCCGCCGGAATTGCCGACCCGCACGGCACAGTCCATGCGCCAGCCAGGCACGGAGCCCAGTTCCCTGTAAACATCGCAGCCGGGGTCGAGCAATGCGGTCTCGCGCGGGCTTTCGGTTGGATGGCCGACCAGCTGGAGCGCCTTGGCGCCCAACGCCCGAGTCTCGTCGAAGCCGAGCGGCGCCAACTCCCACCAGCCGATTTCGCTGCCGAGGCAGTGCTCGAGCTCCAGCAGTGCCCAGTCGCCGTGCACGTGAGCGTCCAGGTCGCCCCAGGCCACCGCGCGCGCCGTCACCTGCCAGGTCCAGGGAAAATCGGGCTGCCCCTCGGCGGCGGCCGGCCGCGGCGGTCCGAACCAGAGGTGGCTTGGCTCCTCGGTACCGGCATCCGCGATGCGGCGAAAGGCCGTGTGGTGCGCGGTCAGGGCATGACAGGGCCCGACCAAGGTCACGGTCCCGAAGCGGAAATCCCGTCCAGGCGTCGTCTGGGTGATCAGACCGACCGCCGCCCAGGCCGTGCCGGGCAAGCGTTCGACCGTCACCCGATCATCCACCTCGAAGATGTTCGCTTCGCTCGGCCCGGCGGGCCGCAACAGCAGCCCGACGGCGGCAACCATCAAGAAGGGAAGGAGTGCGGCGCGACGCATGTCCGAAATGACACCGCCTTCGGCCGCGGAGGTCCAATCACCCCTCGGTGAGCGGCGACGTGAGGTGGAGAACGCGGTTCAGCGCGGCAGGGGTTGCCCGGTCTGTGCACGGCGGCGCAGCGCCTCGATTTCGGCGTCGTTGGAGAGGGCCGGCCCGCGGTTCGGCTGCATGATGCTGGAGATCGCACCGGCCACGCCGGAGTCGACTCCCGCCGTCCCATCCGATTCGTCGCTCGAAACAGCTTCGCTGATCCGCCCTTTTTTCGGACCGTTCGAAGCAGACGCACCCTCTGCAGGAGATGCTGTGCGCTCGTCTCGTGACGCAGCACTCCAGTCCCAGCCGGGTTGCTCCGCCATAGCCGCAAGCGGAGCGGTCACGAGGCCGGCAATACCGAGCAACCCGATCGTCAACCTGCGGAGCGCATTGCGGGACACGACACGCCTCCTGCGCCTGACTGAAGGTGCAACAGCCTTCAGCTTGGCCGGACAGCGCTTCCTCTGCGACTGGCAGAAAGGACAGACCGTCCCGTCCGAAAGGGAAGCCGCCGCCTACTCGAAGAGCCTGTCGATCGGCAGATGGTAGTAGAGGGTCAGGACCTCAGTACCGGGATTGCTATCCCCAATCCCAGCGTTCGAGAGGTGGCCAAAGGCGAGCGAGAGGCGCGAGCGGTCGTCGAAGCGGTAACCCAGTTCGATGGTAGAGCGGAACTCCAACGCACTGCCCAGATCCTTGCCGTCGCCCTCGTAGAAGCCCCCGACGCCCGTACTGCCGGTCAGGACGATGCGGCGACCGAAGTAGATGTCGACCAGCAGACCGGCGCCGCCCCACACGGCGCCCGCCGTGGTCACCTCCAGCCCCGCCCAGGGTTTGACGATATGCAGAAAACGCTGACCGTGGCGGTACTCGAGACGGAAATCGGCCTGATCGTCGTCGCCGGCCACCAAGTCCCACCAACCGACCCCGAAGGAGAGCAGGCTCGGGTCGTCTTCTGCTGAAACATCGGTCGTCAGGAACAGCAAAGGCAGCGCCAGAACGGCGGCCAGAAAAGAACGCGGCATCGAACATATCCCCCAAACACCCCGACCACCCGCGAGTCTACTTGGTCGCCGAGAGAGAGCAAGGCCGAATAGGCTCATTGCTTTCGAGGTCTTTCGGGCTGCACTCAGACGTGATTCTTGAACCGCTCGGTCGCTTCCACCAGGGCACGGCGGATCCCCGGCTCCATAGCGGAGTGGCCGGCATCGGGAATGATCCGGAAGCTGGCGGCCGGCCAGGCACGATGCAGATCGTAGGCGGTGGCCGGCGGGCAGACGGTGTCGTAACGCCCTTGCACGATCGCCCCTGGCAGATCGCGTATCGCCGCAGTTCGCTCGAGCAAGGCGCCCTCGGGCAAGAAGATCTTGTTGACGAAGTAGTGCGCCTCGATCCGGGCCAGGCCGAGCGCCATGCTGTCTTCACCAAAGGCCGCGACGGTTTCCGGGCTGGGCATCAGGGTCGAGCAGGCGCCCTCATAGGTGCTCCAGGAGCGCGCCGCCGGCATGTGCACATCCGGATCGGGACTCATCAGGCGGGTATAGTAGGCACGCAGCAGATCGTCACGCTCGGCCTCCGGAATGAAACCGGAGAAACGCGCCCAGACCTCCGGGAAATAGGTCCGCATGCCGTAGAGAAACCAATCCACTTCGCTCTGGCGGCACAGAAAGATGCCACGCAACAGCAAGGCGGAGGTTCGCTCGGGATGCGCCTGGGCGTAAGCCAGAGCCAACGTGGATCCCCAGGATCCGCCGAAGAGATGCCAGCGCTCGATCCCCAAACGTGCCCGTAGCAGCTCCATATCGGCGATCAAATGCTGGGTAGTATTGGCCTTCGTCTCGCCCAGAGGGGTCGAGCGTCCGGCACCCCGCTGATCGAAGATGATTATGCGATAGGCCGCGGGATCGAAGAAGCGGCGATGATCCGGCGATGCACCGGCACCCGGTCCACCATGCACGAACAGCACAGGCCGGCCTTCGGGATTGCCCGACTGCTCCCAATAGATCGTGTGAAGGTTGTCGACCGGCAGCATCCCGGTCTCGTAAGCCTCGGTGGAGGGGAAGAGGTCGTGGGCTGCCATTGAGTCTCCGCCGGGGAATCGCCAGGAACGTGCAGACTGGAACCTGCGCACATTGGGCCGCGAGAGCCCTTATATCGCGCCAGCCCGTGCAACCAACACCCCCAGCGAACCTCAATCCTGCCGTGCGCGTCACGCTTTGGCTGAAATGAGCCCTTCGTGCTACCTAGTCGTTCCATGACAAACAGCGACACTGCAACGACCGCGCCCGACCCGACCGACCGCCGCTTATACGCGAGCTGGACGCGCGACGTTTTGCGTTACCGCGACACGGACCGTCAGGGGCACGTCAATAACGCGGTCTTTGCCACCTTCCTGGAATCCGGCCGGGTGGCGATTTTCTACGACTCTCAGCGGCCCTTGGCACCGCAGGGCGCCTCCTTCGTCATCGCGCGACTGGTCCTGGATTTCCGTGCCGAGGTGCATTGGCCAGGAGAGGTGGAAATCGGGAGCAGTGTGACCCGCATCGGCAAGAGCTCCATGACGCTGGGCCAGGGCCTCTTCGTCAACGACACCTGCGTCGCGACAGCGGAAACGGTTCTTGTTCTGATCGACGACGCCACGCGCAAATCGCGGCCCTTTACCGAGGATATGCGCGAACGGCTCAGTCACCTGGGCCATCGCGCGCCAGGGGCCTAGAGGCGACCTCACGTCGTGCCACTCCGGTCCGCAATGCGAGAGGCCATGCGTCTTGCGGTGCCGTTCATCTTCCTCGCCTTGATTTCCCTGCCTGCAACGGCGGAAACCGTCCCCCGCACCGCCACGGCGGCGGAAAACAGCACGACATTGCGCCTGGAAGACGGCACGGTCTTTCGCCTCGCCGGAGTGCTGCCGCCGCAACCGCCCCTCGGTTACCTGGGCGTCTGGCATACGGCGGAACGGGCGCGCCAAGGCCTGACGGCCTTGGCTGTCGAGGTGCCGCTGCAACTCACCCCTCTCGGGCAGGACCGCTGGGGACACGCGCGAGGGCGCGCCCTACTGCCGGACGGACGCGATCTGGCCTCGGTTCTCTTGACCGCCGGCTGGGCTCAAGTGGCCGGGTTGGACCAGATACCGGGCGGGTCGGAACGGCCCACGAATCGCTCGGAATGGCTGAGGCTGGAGGCCGAGGCGCGGGCCGAGGGACGCGGGCTCTGGTCGGACACGTATTATGCCGTACGGTCTGCGGAGGATTTGCCGAACGAGTTGCAGCAATTGAGTCTCGGCCGCTTCCTGATCGTTGAGGGTAGGGTTGTCGAGGTCGCGGTGGTGCGCAATCGGACCTATCTGAACTTCGGGGCCGACTGGCGCACTGATTTCACGGCCATGCTGTCGCCCGAGGGACGGCGGCGGTTTCGGGCAGCCGGGGTGGACCCGCGCAGCTATGCCGGACGACACCTGCGTCTGCGCGGCTGGCTACAGTCCCTTAACGGCCCGATGATCGAGATCCACACTCCGGATCAGATAGAGCTGCTGGAGGAGCCATGATCCGTAACACGCTGCATCATCTCCTAACCTGTGCGGCGGCCGCCTTTCTGGCGATCAGCCTCGCGACGCCAAGTCCGGCGAGTGCCGACTGGCTATCAGGTCTCGAAAAAAGCCTGGGCGCGCAGCAGCATGAGCAGATGGTCAAGGCCTTCGGCGGCGCCTATGAAAACCCCGAGGTGCAAAGTTACGTCGACTCGCTTGGGCAGTTTCTGGCCCGCACCTCCGAACAGCCGGATCTCGACTACACCTTCACTGTGCTGGACTCCCCGGTGGTCAACGCCTTCGCCCTGCCCGGCGGCTACGTCTACGTCACCCGCGGACTGCTTGCGCTGGCTGAGAACGAGGCGCAACTGGCCGGCGTGCTGGCGCACGAGATCGGCCACGTGAACGCCAGCCACGGGCTCAATCGCGTGGGCGCCGGTATCTTCGGCGAACTCGCCACTTTGGGCCTGGGCCTGCTTTTGGGCGAAGAAGCCGCGGAGTTCGGCAGCAGTGTCGCCGAGCTTGGTATGCGCGCCTACTCACGCGATCAGGAATACGAGGCCGACGTCCTGGGCGTGCAGTACCTGGCCCGCGCCGGCTACGATCCGGGTGCCATGGCCGGCTTTCTCGACAACCTCTTGCGCCATAGTCGGCTGGAGGCTGAGATCGCCGGCAATCCGGGTGCGCCCGACGCCTTCAACATCATGGCAACCCATCCGCGCACCGCCGACCGCATCGAACAGGCAATCCGTCAGGCCGGGCTCACCGAGGTCGCGGAGCCAATGACCGCCCGCGATCTCTACCTCGGCAAAATCGACGGCTTGCTCTATGGCGACAGCCCGGAAGAAGGTTTCGTCCGCGACCGCAAGTTTCTGCACCCGCAGTTGCGCTTTGCGTTTGAGGTTCCCGCAGGTTTCCGACTCCTGAACGGCCAGACTCGCGTGATTGCGGTGGATCGCGAGGGCGCCCGCCTGGTGTTCGACCGCGACCGGCCGGAAAGCGATAACCTGCTGACCTATCTGCAGCGCGAGTGGGCAGGCGAAGAGGTGGCGCTTGATCAACTGGCCGATTTTGTCGTCGACGGCCTGCCCGCGGCAACCGGATTGGCCAAGATCGAGACCCGACAGGGGCCTCGCCATCTGCGGCTAGCCGCAATTCGCATGCCCGACGGCACAGCCTACCGCTTCCTTTTCGCCACGACACCGCAGCAGAGCCGGGACTACGCTGATGCCTTCGTGGATACGCTCTACAGCTTCCGCCGCCTGAGCCAGGCCGAAGCCGAGGAGTTGAGGCCGCTGCGTCTGATGGTGCGGCAGGTTCGACCTGGCGAGACCGTGACGAGCCTCGCCCGCCGCCTCCCCTTCGCAAATCACCAAGAAGCCCGCTTTCGCGCTCTCAACGGACTGGAGGCTGAGAGCGAACTGCAAGCGGGGCAAACGATAAAGATCGTAGTACAGTAAGAACTCGAAAAATGAGGAGGCGCGACAGCAGCTGGACATGAAGACGGGCGACGACCTCGATTCGGACGGCAGCCGCATCTGGCGTCTGCCGATCGCCAGCGCGATTACCTTAGCTTTTGGCGGATTGCTCTCCGTCGCCGTACTCGCGGTCGGTTTCGTCACCTGGCGTGCCAACGAGCGAAATACCCTTGAGCTGATGGGCGGGACCGCCGAACTCTATCTCGACTCGCTCGCCGGCCTGACGCTTGAGCACCAGGAGGACGGACGCTTCCAGGTCGAACACCTGGCGCGCCTGGTTCGCACGGGCGCCCTGGATCTGGACGATGAGGAGACCTTAACGGATGTCCTCACCGGCAGCCTTGCTGCTGGCAATCAAATTCATGGGATTGCGTTGGTTCGTGCTGACGGGACAGCCACGCGCGTGGGCTTCGTCGGCGACGAACTCGTCAGACTTCGCGGCGACTGGTCCGGCAGGCCGGATATCGAAACACTGCTCGAAAACGCGCGCAACGGCACGATGGTCGACACCTACTTTGTGGTCTGGGCCGAGGATCTGGCCGCTCCGCATGTGAGTACGTCGGTCCCGCTGTTTGGCCCCGACGGCAGCTTCGAGGGCGCGGCTAGCGCCGTCGTGGCAATCACGGCAATCAGCGAATTCGTTGCCTCCCTTTCCTCAGACGGAGGGCACACCTTCGTACTGTTGGGCCGTGATCGGGTTCTGGCGCACGCCGACATGGCGAAGATCGCGACGGAGCTTACACCGGATCGGCCCTTGCCACGGCCAAGCGACCTCGGCGACGAGGTGCTGGCCGCCATGTGGGATGAGCCGGTTTTGGACCGAACATTCCAGCAGATCGTCTTTGCCCGAAATGCGCAGGCGCACGTCATCGAGACTGGCGACGAGCAACACCTCTTCGTCTACCGGGAGGCCGGTACCATCGGAGGTGAGCCGATGACCGTTGGAGTTCACCTGCCTCTGGACGAGGTGATCCAGCCGCTGCATCGCCTGATCGGGTCTGGAGCCGTGGCTGTAGTCATCCTCTTGGTCTCGATCGGGCTCTCCATTCTCCTTGGTCGTGCACTTGCCAGGCCTGTGCGCCGGCTGGAGGCTGCCGCAGAAGCAGTCGCCCGACTCAAGCTCGACGAGATGCCACCGCTCGAGCGCTCTCACCTGCGTGAACTGGATGCGGCACAGCGCACCTTCGCCGCCATGCGCACCGCACTCGGCTGGTTCGAGATCTACGTTCCGCGCGCACTCGTCGCCCGTCTCATGCAGCTCGGCCCCAGCGCAACCCACTCGGAAGAACGGCAGATCACGGTCCTCTTCACCGATATCTCTGGCTTTACCAAGCTGGCCGAACGGCGTTCGCCCGAAGAGCTGGCCGCGCTCCTCAACGAGCACTTCGCTTTGCTCGGCTCTTGCGTCGATGCCCAGGAGGGGACAATCGACAAGTACATAGGGGATTCGCTGATGGCCTTCTGGGGCGCACCGGAGGCACAGCCCGATCATGCGGCCCGCGCCCTGCGTGCCGCTCAAGATATGGTCGCAACCGTCGCCGAAGATAATGCCAAACGCCAGGCACGCGGCGAACCTCCGGTACAGTTACGTATCGGCCTGCATAGCGGCCCGGCCGTGGTCGGCAATATCGGCGCACCCAGTCGCATGAACTACACGCTTATCGGCGATACCGTGAATGTCGCCCAACGCCTCGAAGCGCTCGGCAAGGAGAGGGGCGGCAACGATGGTGCCGATGTCGTTCTGCTTGCCAGCTCAGACACGCTCTCAGCCGCGCAGGCGATAGACATCGGCGAGAATCTCGGACGACTGGATCTACGCGGACGTGAAGACCCGGTCGAGGTCTATCGCGTGAGAGTCGGCTGCACGACGCCCGCTCTGGAAGCGCTCGAAGGCTAAGCCGACACTGCGTTACGGCTCAGCCAGAAAACTGCCGCTACGCCCGAGCAAGTCTGCGGCCTGGCGAACGACGTCCGTTACGATGGTTTCGGCCGGCGCGATCTCCCGGATCAGATCAAGCGATTCGCCTGCGATCAGCACCCGGATGTCGTAGTCGTCCGGATCGGCAGCGTCGTATCTGGCCCGCTCGCTCTCGAAACTCTGCCGCAGACCCTCCAGGTCGTCGTGCCATCGGCGCGAAAAAGCGTTGTCCACAGTCCGACCGGTTAAATGCCAGGGCCAGTCGGCATTCCTCGCAACATCGAAAACCTTGGAACGCAGGGTTTGGTCGCCGGTGGCTCGGACCAGCGCCGCCTTCGCCGCCTCGGACCCTTCCGCCTCGCAGCTCGCCCAGAAGCGCGTGCCCAGCATCACCCCATCGGCACCTAGCATGAGTGCTGCGGCCAGCCCACGACCGTCAGCGAGCCCGCCGGCAGCCAGAATGATCTGCTGCGCGCCGGCCAGGTCGCGGACAGCGGGTAGCAACGCGGTCAGTCCGCGATCCATGCCGTGACCGCCCGCCTCTTGACCCTGCACCACGATCACGTCGACGCCAGCAGCCAAGGCCTGCTCTGCCTGACTGAGCCTGTGCACCTGCCAGATGGTCGGCACGGAGGCGGCGCGGGCTGCAGCGACCGCCTCCTCTCCATCGCCGAAGGAGACCAAGAAGGCTGCAGGTCGGTGCGCCAAGGCTTGCTCGATCAAGGCAGGCTGACGCATCACGCTCCAGGTGATGAAGCCGACGCCGACCGGCGCATTGCCCGCTTCGGCAAACGCGCGCTCCAACCAAGCCGCATCGCCATAGCCGCCACCGATCAAGCCCAGCCCGCCGGCTTGCGAGACCGCACCGGCAAGCTTACCGCCCGCGACCTTGTCCATCGGCGCCAACATTACCGGGTGGGCAACGGCGAAGCGGTCCGTAAAGCGCGTTTTGATGATCTGTTCCATGACCGGAGCTTCCCAGATCACGGCTTGGAATAAAATCGATTGATATGATATTTTTATATCTGCATTTTCGATAGATGGATCGACAACTCCTCAAGACCTTCGTTGCCGTGGCGGAAGCCGGTAGCTTTTCGGCCGCCGCGCCCCGCCTGCACTGCGTCCAGTCGAACGTCACCACGCGAATCAAACGCCTTGAGGACCAACTCGGCGGAGTCCTGTTCGAACGCGGAAGGGGCGGCGCGCAGCTGACGCAGCTCGGCGAGCGCCTACGCTCTCACGCCGAAGACTTGCTGACCCGCTTCGAGGCTGCCGAGCGTGATTTGCTGGACGCGGCAAGCAGTTCCGCGCCTCTCCGCTTGGGCGCCATGGAGAGTACGGCGGCGGTCCGGCTGCCGACCCTCTTGAAGGCGCTCACCCAAGCTTGCCCCACGGCACCGATATCACTGCATACCGGCCCGACGGCCGAGCTGCTGTCTCTCGTTTGGCAGCACAAGCTGGATGCAGCCTTCGTTGCAGGCCCAGTGGACGCCAGCCGTTTTCAAAGCATGACCGGGTTTCGCGAAACGCTGGTTATGGCGCAAGCGGCGGAGCCGCCTCAGACAGCCCCTTTGCTGGCCTTCAGGACCGGCTGCAGCTACCGCGCGGTGGCCGAAGCTTGGCTGCGCAGTCTAGGCAAAAGCGACACGCGTATCCTCGATATGGGAACGCTCGACGGCATTCTCGGTTGCGTTGAGGCCGGGATCGGCTTCGCCGTGGCGCCCCGGGTTGCCGTCACTGCCTATCGCAATGCAGATGCTCTCCAAGTCACTGCCCTGCCGTCCGCCTTCGCGGTCAGCGAGACCCACTTGGTCTGGCGGCGTGACAGCACAATGACCAGAGCGCATGGGATCCTATGCGAACTGTTTCGCCAACACATTGGCGAAGATCGCCCATCCCCGGCCTAAAACCGTCGGGCCGATTTCTATCCCTCGATCAGAAGATCGCGCGGCGCGTCGGTGCGGGCCATGATGGCACTGCGCAGTTTGCCGAGAGCCCGATGCTCCAGTTGGCGCACGCGCTCCTTGCTTACGCCGAGCTGACTGCCGAGCTGCTCGAGGGTGGCGCCGTCATCCGTCAGACGGCGCGCCTCGATGATCATGCGCTCGCGCCTGTCCAACGTTCCGAGCGCTTCCGTCAGCCACAGGCTGCGCAGATCGCGATCATGCAAGGTCTGCACGTTGACGTCCGGTGTCGCCCTTTCGTCCGGCAGGAAAGACTGCCACTCATCTTCGCCGTCTTCGCCGACGGTCATGTTGAGCGACTGATCTGCAGCCGACATCCGGCTTTCCATGGCCTCGACTTCGGCCAAGGGTACGCCCAGCTCCTCGGCGATCTTGCGGCGACCTTCGTCGTCGAGCCGACGACCGCTACTCTCCTCGATCCGCGCCCTGAGGCGGCGCAGATTGAAGAACAGGGACTTCTGAGCAGCGGTCGTGCCGGTCCGGACGATCGACCAATTGCGCAGGATGAAGTCCTGGATCGCCGAGCGGATCCACCAGGCGGCATAGGTCGAAAAGCGAACGTCCCGCTCCGGTTCGAAACGCGCCGCAGCTTGCATCAGACCGACCGATCCCTCTTGCACCAGATCGCTCATGGGCAGACCGTAATTCCGGAACTTAGCGGCGATCGACACCACAAGGCGCGTGTAACTACGCACCAAGGTGTGCAGAGCGGTTTGATCGCCGTTCTCACGCCAAGCCCGTGCCAGCTCGAATTCGCGATCGCGCGCCAGCAAAGGTTCCGCCATCGAGCGGCGGATAAAGGCCGAACCGGCCCGCTGCGCTTCAGGGTTCTCGTAATGAGCCATAGCAGGTTGCTCCCCGGGGCGGTTTTTCGCTTTTTCGAACAATTCTACGAAAGACCTTAAGCGCCGGATCACCAGAAAAAAATGTAGTATAGAAACGATCATACGAAGTAATAGTACTGACCGTACGTCTTCGAACAATTGACCTCGACTCGCGGCCGCTTTCAGCTCGAGATATTGAGAATTGAACAAGCATTGGTATGGCTGTCTCGACTCCGTTCCACTTAACCGGTCTCATCTGCAGTGCGTTGGTTTTGGCAATGCTGGGAAACTCGACCTTCCCAGCTCTGATCCCGTTGTTTCAGGAATCCTGGCAACTCTCGGCGAGCCAAGCCGGCTGGGTAAGCGGCCTCTACTATGCGGGCTATGCTGCGGCGGTACCGCTGCTGGTCGGGCGTACGGATCGGATCGATGCGCGCAGCATCTTCATTGCCGCCAATCTGCTCGGCGCTTTAGCAACGCTTGGTTTTGCGCTTTTCGCCCGAGACTTCTGGACCGCGCTGCCCTGGCGCTTACTGGCAGGGGCCGCATTGGCCGGAAGCTATATGGTAGGTGCGCGCATCCTCGCCGACCGAATCGAGGGGCCGCAACAATCCAGAGCAATCGCCTGGTACACGGCACACTTCGCGGTCGGGATCGGCTTATCGGTCTTCGCCGCAGGAGAACTGGCCAGTCGTTTCGGTTGGCAGGCGGCTTTCGTTTTCGGCGCCGGCGGCAGTGTCGCAGCCGCACTGCTGGTCTGGCTCGGTACCTCGGCACGTCGACCCGAGGGAGCGCAGGGATCAAGTAAAGCGTTGCGATGGTTAGAGGCGCTGAAAAGCCGAGCCGCTATGGGCTATACCCTCGGTTACACCTGTCACATCTGGGAGCTGTTCGGCTGGCGGGCTTGGCTGGTGACCTTCCTCGTCGCGGCGCCCGCGCTCGGCGGTCTCGCGCAAGCCGAGGCGACCCGTCTGGCGACCGTGGCCTTGATCATCGGGCTGCCGGCTTCGGTTCTGGGTAACGAGTTGTCGCTTCGCTTCGGCCGTCGCCGCGTGCTCACCGTGGTGATGCTCACATCGGCAATCTGCACGCTATCTCTCGGATTGGCAGCTGATGGAGCAGCCTGGCTTCTGCTTGTGCTGGTCTTCGTCGTCGGAGTTGCCGTGATGGGCGATTCCGGCTCCTTGACCGCCGGTGCCGTGGCATCAGCCGAGCCGGAGCGTCGCGGAGCGCTGATGGCAATCCACACACTGCTCGGCTTCGGTGCCGGTTTCGTCGCACCGCTCGCCTTTGGAACGGTACTGGACGCCGCCGGCGGCACTACGGAACCACGGGCCTGGGCCTGGGCTTTCGCACTGCTAGCGTTCGGCGCTCTGCTGGGACCGCTGGCGCTCAGGCTTGGCCGCAAGGCAGCAGCCGGCTAGAGAGCCTTCGCCTCAGGTGGGATCGCCAAAGCGGTGCCACCCAAGACGATCCTGCTCTAGCGCCGCGCCCGCGGGTGTGTGCTGTCGTAGATCTCCAGCAAACGGGCTCCATCGACCGCAGTGTAGCGTTGCGTCGTCGAGAGGCTGGCATGGCCCAGGAGTTCCTGGATCGCCCGCAGGTCGCCCCCCGCCGCCAGAAGATGGGTGGCGAAGGAGTGGCGGAGCGCATGGGGTGTGGCCGTCTCGGGAAGGTCGAGCAAACCGCGTAGTCTTTGCAGCGAGAGCTGCACTTGGCGTGCCGACAGCGGCCTGCCTCGCTGAGAGCGAAACAGCGGTCCTTCGGCAGGCAGCGCATGTGGGCAGGCCGCCCGATAGGCGGAAACGGCTTCCGGGATCGCCGCCAGCAGCGGCACGATGCGTTCTTTTCGACCCTTACCCAGCACGCGCAGTCTGTCCTGCCCAGGCACCGGAGCGTCGCCAGCGGTCAGTCCCAGCGTCTCGCCGATGCGCAGACCCGCGCCGTAGAGCAGCAGCAGAATGGCGGTATCGCGCAAGCCCTGCCAGTCATCGTCGTAGAGGTCGCCGACCGTCGCGACGGTCTCCCGCGCCTCAGTAGCCGTCAGTGCCTTGGGCACTGCCTGCGGCAGCTTCGGTCCGCGCAGATTGGCAATCGCGCTGTTGTCGAGCCGGCCGGTCCTGCTGCCCCAGCGATAGAAGCTGCGCAGCGCCGAGAGCGCACGGGCTGTCGAACTGCGGGCCAAGCCCCTCAAGGTTCGCCGGGCAAGCCACGCACGGAAATCCGCCTGGCGCAGGCCGCGCAGGTCGTCGAGGCTCGGCCTCCGCCCCAAGTGTTCGGTTAGGAAAGACAGAAAGTCGAGAAGATCGACGTCGTAGGCCGCGCAAGTATGGGCGGAGGCGCGTTTCTCATCGGCCAGCCAACTGCGCCAGGTCCGAACGGCAGCCTCGACCCCGGCCTCACCGGGAAAACCGATGAGCCCGGCGCTCGGACTTTCCGCTACTCGGGCAGATCGAGCCATGCGCGCACCAGGTGCTCCACGACGTGGCCGAGGAAGGTGAGCAGTTCGGTCCCCTGACCTTCCTCGAAGTGCGCCGGATCGCGACTGCCGAGCGCAATCAAGGCAGGCGGAGTGGTCAGACCGATGTTGAGACGGATCAACGCTGCCGAGCGCACCAGCCCGGCCGCAGTCGGAAAGAGTGCGGCGTCACCCGGCGTATCGCCGATCAGACGAACGGTCCTGCTAGAACCGAGCAGCACCTCAACCGCGCCAGCCTCCAGCCGGTAGACGCCGAGCGGACGCTTCGGCGGAGAGAACGCCACCTCCGACGGCTCGACACAGACCGACACCGCATCGATGTCGAGCGCCAGCGCGAGGTCCGTGGTCAAGGTCTCTATTAGATGCTCGAAAGAGCGCGCAGCAAGCAAACCAAGCAAACCGCGATGCAGCCGTTGCTGTGCCAGAGCGTTGGCGCGACTCAACGAGATCAGCTCGTTACGCGCCTCGAGTGCCTGCGCCACGTCGCGGCGAAGACGGTCGACCATGGCCTGTTGGAAGTCGACCACGCCGTCTCCGGTCGCCCGGACCGGCGGTACCATGGCATCAAGAAGCTCCGGGTGGCGCTTTAGAAAGTCGGGGTGACGGCGCAGGTAGGCAGCCACCTCAGCCGCGCCGAGCGCACGTCGGGACGGGCCTTCGACTCCCTCCTGCACCGAACGCTCAGCGCGCTCCGGGCTGTCAGGCGCTGCGTCGCGCCGGTTCGCCATGGCCATCCTCTTCGTTCAAGATCGTCTGGCCCGTTTTGGCCCAGTCCGCGAGGAAGGCCTCGAGCCCCTTGTCGGTCAAAGGGTGCTTGTAGAGGCCGCGAAGGACAGCGGGCGGCAGGGTCGCTACGTCAGCGCCGAGCTTGGCCGCTTCGATGACATGTGCCGGACCGCGCACGCTGGCGACCAGCACCTCGGTCTCGATCTGCGGGTAGGCCGCATAGATCTCGACAATCTCGGCGATCAACTCCATGCCGTCCTGACCAATGTCGTCGAGACGCCCGACGAAGGGCGAGATGAAACTGGCGCCGGCCTTGGCGGCCAGGATAGCCTGACCGGCCGAGAAGCAGAGCGTGACGTTGACCTGCGTGCCTTCGTCGCTCAACGCCTTGCAGGTCTTCAAGCCATCGGGCGTTAGCGGCACCTTGACGCAAACGTTGGGAGCCAGAGCCGCCAGCTTGCGTCCTTCGGCCAGCATGGTGGCATGATCGGTGGCCGTCACCTCGGCTGAGACCGGTCCCGGCACGATCTCGCAGATCTCCTTGACAACTTCCAGGAAGTGCCGGCCGGTCTTGGCAACCAGCGACGGATTTGTGGTGATCCCGTCAACCAGCCCGGTGGCGGCCAGATCGCGGATCTCGGCAACGTCGGCCGTGTCGATGAAAAACTTCATGGCGGCTGTCTTTCTCGTCCTCTATCCAGTCCCCTCGTTGCGGGATGCGGGTCGCTATCGGGGCGCCTATGCTGGAGATAGACACTCACCAGAGGGTCCGTCCAGAGCCCATCTGCCGAGGCGGCTGCCGGAGACTCCAACCGAACGACTAGAGTCTAGCTTATGGTCGAGCGTCGCGCCACCAGCGCCCCCATTGCCGGCGAGCGGAGCCCTTTGGCGCACCCGGCCGAACCTCACGAGGCAACCAGGCCGCAATCCCTGCGCGTCCTCTTGCCGCTGCCCTTGAGCGGCGCCTTCAGCTACGCCGTTCCGCCCGACCTCGAGCTTTCGCCGGGCGACTATGTGATAGTGCCTCTGGGCCGGCGCGAAGTCGTTGGCTTGGTTTGGGAGGCGCCGCCGGAGGAGACCACCATACCGCTCGAGAAGATGAAGGCGGTAACCGCCCGTCTCGACCTTCCCTCTCTGCCAGAGGATCATCGTCGTTTCATCGATTGGGTGGCCGGCTACAGCCTCGCACCCCCTGGCGCGGTGCTGCGCATGACGCTCTCTTCACCCGGAGCACTGACGCCGCCAAAACCGGTACGGCGCGTTCGCCACTCCGGCCGGCCGGCGCCCGCGGATCTGAAGCTCACGCCTGCCCGCCATCGCACTCTATCCACGGCAGACGACGGGTTCGCCCGCAGCCAAGCCGAGCTGGCGCGTGCAGCCGGCGTCGGAGTCGGTGTGGTCAAGGGCTTGATCGCGGCCGGCGCACTCGAGGAGTTGGAGATCGTGCCCCAGCTCTCGGTCGGCGCACCGGATCCGAACCGCAGCGGCCCCCAGCTTTCCGCAGACCAGCAAGCAGCAGCAGCCGATCTACGAGGGAAGGTCGCCAACGGCTTTTCCGTGACACTGCTGGACGGCGTCACAGGCTCCGGTAAGACCGAGGTCTACTTCGAAGCCGTCGCCGCCGCCCTGGCCGCGGGACGCCAGGTTCTGGTCTTGCTTCCGGAAATCGCACTCTCGGCCCAATGGCTGCAACGCTTCGAACGACGCTTCGGCACACCGCCGGTCGAGTGGCACAGCGATCTCAAGAGCACGGAACGCCGCCTCGCCTGGCGTGCCGTGGCGGAAGGGCGGGCCAGGGTCGTGGTCGGCGCCCGCTCTGCTCTGTTCCTGCCCTACGCCGAGCTCGGACTCATCGTGGTCGATGAGGAGCACGAAGCCGCCTTCAAACAGGAGGATGGCGTGATCTATCACGCCCGCGACATGGCGGTCGTACGTGCACGCCTGGGCGATTTTCCGATCGTACTCGCCTCGGCCACGCCCTCGCTGGAGTCGATCGTCAACGTTCAGAGTGGGAAATACGGCGAGGTGCGCCTGCCTAACCGACACGGCGGCGCGGAACTGCCGCAGGTCCAAGTGATCGACTTGCGCCGCGACCCCCCTCGGCGGGATCCCGATATCGGCGTCTCCTGGCTGTCGCCGCCCCTCTTGCATGCGTTGGAGGAAACGCTTCAATCAGGCGCCCAGGCACTGCTTTACCTGAACCGGCGCGGCTATGCGCCGCTTACCCTGTGCCGCGCCTGCGGTCATCGCTTCGAATGCCCGGACTGTTCGGCTTGGCTGGTAGAGCACCGTTTTCTGGGACGCCTGACCTGCCACCATTGCGGCTACGCCATGCGGATGCCGGACGCCTGTCCGGCCTGCGGCGAAACCGAAGCGCTGACGCCGGTCGGTCCAGGCGTCGAGCGCCTGGCGGAGGAGGTAAAGAGGCGCTTCCCGGACACACGCCTGCAGATCATGTCCTCGGACAGCATTCACGGACCCGGCGACGCGTCGGAACTCATCCGCCGCATCCAGGCGCATGAACTCGATATCGTGGTCGGCACGCAGCTCGCCGCCAAAGGCCACCATTTCCCTCTGCTGACTCTGGTGGGCGTGATCGATGCTGACCTGGGCTTGAAGGGCGGCGACCTGCGCGCGGGCGAGCGCACCTATCACTTGCTACACCAAGTCGCCGGCCGTGCAGGCAGGGCCGAACGACCTGGCCGCGTTCTGATTCAGACCTACGACCCCGACCATCCGGTGATGCAGGCGCTGGTCCAGGGCGACCGCGACCGTTTCCTGGCGCTGGAGGCCGAACAGCGCCAAGCCGGCGACTGGCCGCCCTTCGGCCGCCTGGCTGCCCTCATCCTGTCAGCACCCGACCCCGAGATGGCCGACCGGGCGGCACGGCTCGTCGCCCGGTCAGCGCCCGTTCTTCGAGACCTTCGGATACTCGGACCGGCGGAGGCGCCCCTCGCGGTGCTGCGCGGTCGCCATCGCCGGCGCTTCCTGGTCAAGGCTCGGCGGACTCTACCGCTGCAACAGGTCCTGCGTCGCTGGCTCGCGGGACTGGAGCTGCCCAACGCCGTGCGCCTCACTGTCGACATCGACCCCTACAGCTTTTGGTGAAGCTACGGCAGCGCCGGCAAATTCCACCCAGAACTGCTGTACAGGCTCGCAGCTCCGACAGCGAACCTTGCACTGCAAAAACCCGGCGCAGCTCGGCTTGCACCCTCCATAGGCCTGTGATACCTACCCTTCGCTTTCGACGCGGGGCACCCCTCGCGCGATAGCAGTGCACACCTCACGCCGTGCGGTCCGTTCAGACTTTTGTTCTGTCAATTGCGGTTCCGCGCGCGATCCGGGGTGAGCGAAATCTCGGGGCGGGCCGCTCGGCACGCAGACGGGGGCTGACCAGCGCAGCACTGCGCTGTCATCCCGCCGAAGTCTTTACGTTTCTTGGGGAGCCGACGGGCTTGGCAGGCACAGACGAAACCGTAGGCGGTCTGGCGGGGCGCTATGCCCTCGCGCTCTACGAACTGGCCGATCAGAACAAGCAGCTCGACGCGGTTGCTGGTGACCTCACCGCGCTGCGGTCCATGATCGCCGACAGCGGCGATCTCCACAGCTTGATCCGCAGTCCGCTCTACGGTCGCGATCAACAAGCCAAGGCGATCGCTGCGGTTTTGGAACAGGCTGGCGCCAGCGATCTAGTGCGCCGGTTCGTCGGCGTCGTTGCGGAAAACGGCCGTCTCTTCGCACTCCCGCGCATGATCGAGGCCTTTATCGCCGAGTTGCGCCGACGCCGCGGCGAAGTCACCGCAAAGGTGATCTCCGCCCGCGCGCTGTCCGATGCGCAGCAGAGCGAACTGGCAGAAACCCTGCAGCAGAAGATTGGCGGCAAGGTACAGATAGACACCCAGGTAGATCCTTCTCTACTCGGCGGCCTGATTGTTCAGGTCGGCAGCCGCATGGTGGATGGGTCCCTGAAGAGCAAGCTCGAACGACTTAAGTTCGCGATGAAAGGGGTTGGCTGATGGACATCCGGGCCGCGGAAATCTCCTCGATCCTCAAGCAACAGATCGAGAATTTCGGCGCCGAGGCCGATGTCGCAGAGATCGGCACGGTTCTCTCGGTCGGTGACGGCGTAGCGCGCATCTATGGTCTGGACAACGTCCAGGCCGGCGAGATGGTCGAGTTCCCGGGCGGGGTGAAGGGCATGGCCCTGAACCTTGAGCACGACAACGTGGGTGTCGTGCTGTTCGGCGACGACCGCGGCATCAACGAAGGCGACACGGTCAAGCGGACCGGCGCCATCGTCGACGTGCCTGTGGGCAAGGGGCTGCTCGGCCGCGTGGTCGACGGCCTGGGCAACCCGATCGACGGCAAGGGCCCGATCGAGGGTGCCGAGCGTCGCCGTGTCGAGGTGAAGGCTCCGGGCATCATCCCGCGCAAGTCGGTGCACGAGCCGATGCAGACCGGCCTGAAGGCCATCGATGCCTTGATCCCGATCGGCCGCGGTCAGCGCGAGCTGATCATCGGCGATCGCCAGACCGGCAAGACCGCCATCGCCCTGGACACCTTCATCAACCAGAAGAGTGTCAACGTCGCCAACGACGACACCACCAAGCTGCACTGCATCTATGTGGCCGTCGGACAGAAGCGCTCGTCGGTCGCGAAGTTCGTGAAGCTGCTGGAGGACAACGGCGCGCTGGAATACTCCATCGTCGTCGCGGCGACGGCATCCGACCCCGCCCCGCTGCAGTTCCTGGCGCCCTATACCGGCTGCACCATGGGCGAGTTCTTCCGCGATAACGGCATGCACGCCGTGATCTGCTACGACGACTTGTCGAAGCAGGCCGTGGCCTATCGCCAGATGTCCCTGCTGCTGCGCCGTCCGCCGGGCCGCGAGGCCTTCCCCGGCGACGTCTTCTATCTGCACTCCCGCTTGCTTGAGCGCGCAGCGAAGATGAACGAGGACAACGGCTCCGGCTCTCTCACCGCACTGCCGGTGATCGAGACCCAGGGCGGTGACGTCTCCGCCTTCATTCCGACCAACGTGATTTCGATCACCGACGGTCAGATCTTCCTGGAAACCAACCTCTTCTATAAAGGCATCCGCCCGGCGCTGAACGTCGGCATCTCAGTCAGCCGTGTTGGCTCGGCTGCACAGATCAAGGCGATGAAGAAAGTGGCCGGCACCATGAAGCTGGAGCTGGCACAGTTCCGCGAAATGGAAGCCTTCGCCCAGTTCGCCTCCGACCTCGACGCCTCGACGCAGCGCCTGCTGCAGCGCGGCCAGCGCCTGACGCAGCTGCTCAAACAGCCCCAGTACCGGCCGTTGCCCGTGGAAGAGCAGGTTTGCGCCATCTACGCCGGAACGCGTGGCTACCTCGACAAGGTCCCGGTGAATCAGGTCGGCGACTTCGAGCAGCGTATGTTGGCCGAGCTGCGTGAGACGCAACAGAGCCTGTTGGATGGCATTCGCAACCAGAAGGACCTGACCGAAGAGCTCGAGGGACAGTTGAAGTCTTTCCTGGAAGGCTTCGCCAAGACCTACGCCGCCGGCTGAGCCGACGGCAGCTCTTTCCGGTAGCCGATTAGAGACGAAGCGGACCCTATGGCCAGCCTCAAGGACCTGCGCAATCGCATCTCCAGCGTCAAGTCGACGCAGAAGATCACCTCGGCCATGAAGATGGTCGCGGCCGCCAAACTGCGCCGCGCCCAGGAACAGGCGGAGGCGGCACGCCCCTATGCCGAGCGCATGGGCCGCATGCTGGGCTCGGTCGCCTCCAGCGTCATGGCGGGCCAGGGCCCAAAACTGCTGGTCGGCAGCGGCAGCGATCAGCTTCACTTGGTGGTGGTGGCGACGGCCGACCGCGGTCTTTGCGGCGGTTTCAACTCTTCGATCGTGCGTGAGGCCAAACGCCTGATCGACGAGCTCAAGGGGCAGGGCAAGGACGTCAAGGTGCTCTGCGTCGGTCGGAAAGGCCGCGACCAGCTTCGCCGCACACACGGCAATCTGATCGTCGAAACGATCGAAGACGTCAGCCGCCCCTATCCCACCTTCGAGAAGGCGGATGGGATTGCCGAGAAGATCCGCGGGATGTTCGACGCCGGAGAGTTCGACGTCTGTACCCTGCTTTATGCACGCTTCAAATCGGCCATCAGTCAGATCGTCACGCGACAGCAGCTGATCCCCTTCGCAGCCGGGGAACTGGCCGAAGACGAGCAAAAAGCCGAAGAAGCCGCGCCTCAGGGAGCGGTCTACGATTACGAGCCGAGCGAAGAGCAGATCCTGGCCGATCTGCTGCCGCGCAACCTGTCGGTTCAGGTCTACCGTGCGATTCTGGAAAACAACGCCAGCGAGCACGGCGCGCGCATGACGGCGATGGACAATGCGACCCGCAACGCGGGCGAAATGATCAACAAGCTGACGCTGCAATACAACCGCACGCGTCAAGCCGCGATCACGACGGAGCTGATCGAGATCATCTCCGCCAAGGAAGCGATGTAACCGAGAGTAAGCAAAGGGCGCGCGTGGCAAGCCGCCACGTCGGCGCCGAGATGGCGAAACGCCAGGGAGCAGAGGTTCGATGGCCAAGAATCTGGTGGGCAAGATCACCCAGGTGATGGGTCCGGTGGTAGACGTGCAGTTCGAAGGCGACCTGCCGCCGATCCTGAATGCGCTTGAGTGCGACAACAACGGCACGCGCCTTGTGCTCGAGGTTGCGCAGCACCTGGGCGAAAATCAGGTCCGCACCATCGCCATGGACGGCACCGAAGGTCTGGTGCGCGGTCAGGAAGTGCAGGACAGCGGCGCGCCGATCCACATGCCGGTCGGCCCCGAGACCCTGGGCCGGATTCTCAATGTGATCGGCGAACCGATCGACGAACGCGGCCCGGTCGAGAGCAAGCAGAATGCACCGATCCACCGCTCCGCGCCGAGCTTCGCGGAACAGTCGACCGAGGCCGAGATCCTGGTCACCGGCATCAAGGTGGTGGACCTGCTGGCCCCCTACGCACGTGGCGGTAAGGTCGGCCTGTTCGGCGGCGCCGGTGTCGGCAAGACGGTGTTGATTCAGGAGTTGATCAACAACATCGCAAAGACCCACGGCGGTTACTCGGTCTTCGCCGGCGTCGGCGAGCGGACCCGCGAAGGCAACGACCTCTATCACGAGATGATGGATGCCGGCGTGATCGACCTGGAGGGCGGTAACTCCAAGGTGGCGCTGGTCTACGGGCAGATGAACGAACCGCCGGGCGCGCGTGCCCGCGTGGCGCTTTCCGGCCTGACGCTAGCCGAGTACTTCCGTGACGAAGAAGGCCAGGACGTGCTGTTCTTCGTCGACAATATCTTCCGCTTCACTCAGGCGGGCTCCGAGGTCTCGGCGCTGCTGGGCCGTATTCCCTCGGCGGTGGGCTACCAGCCGACGCTGGCTACCGACATGGGCACCCTGCAGGAGCGGATCACCACCACCACCAAGGGCTCGATCACCTCGGTCCAGGCTATCTACGTGCCTGCTGACGACTTGACCGACCCGGCCCCGGCAACCTCGTTCTCGCACCTGGACGCAACGACGGTGCTGAGCCGTCAGATCTCAGAGTTGGGCATCTACCCAGCCGTCGACCCGCTCGACTCCACCAGCCGTATCCTGGAGCCGGGTGTCGTGGGCGAGGAGCACTACAACGTCGCCCGCCGCGTGCAGGAAACGCTGCAAGGCTACAAGTCTCTGCAGGACATCATCGCGATCCTGGGCATGGACGAGCTGTCGGAAGAAGATAAGCTGACGGTTTCGCGCGCCCGGAAGATCCAGCGCTTCCTCTCCCAGCCTTTCGACGTCGCCGAGGTGTTCACCGGCACCCCTGGTATCCAGGTGAAGCTGGAAGACACCATCAAGGGCTTCAAAGGCCTTGTCGACGGCGAGTACGATCATCTTCCGGAGGCGGCCTTCTACATGGTCGGCACCATCGAGGAAGCGGTCGAGAAGGCGAAGAAGCTGGCAGCGGAAGCGGCCTAGGACGGCGGAACGACGGTTAGGGAGCACGCCTGATGGCGGCCGAACAGGTGGAATTCGAGCTGGTTTCTCCGGAGAAGCTACTGCTTTCGGAGAGTGTCGAGATGGTCGTGGTGCCTGGGGCAGACGGCGACTTCGGCATTCTGCCACGCCACGCACCACTGATTTCTTCCCTGCGTACCGGTGTCATCGCCGTCTATCGCCAGAATCGTCGTGACGTCAGCGAGCGAATTTTCGTCGACGGCGGCTTTGCCGAGGTCACGCCAGAACGCTGTACGGTGCTTGCTGAACAGGCCATGCCGGTCGAAGAGATCGACCGCAGCGCAACCGAGCAGCAGCTCAAGAATGCCCGCGAGGATCTGTCCGATGCGACGTCGGAGGCGGAGCGCAAAATCCTCGAACGCCGAATCGCCCGCTATGAGGGTATGCTGCAGGCTGTCGGTGCGGCCTAACATCGCAGTCTAAAAGACGGCGGTACGGGCGGCCTCCGAGCCGCCCGTACCGCTTTTAAGCGCCTGTGGATCCTAAGAGATTCGGAGATTTTGCGCCTGCGAAGCCGTAGAAACCTTGCAGCCGCAAAGCTTGGTACCAAAATGAAGATCGCGCGCGGCCATTCCCGCAATGCGGAAGTTGCGCCAAAACCAATGCCAGACTCAGCACGGGTCACACCAGAGGGCACGCAAGCTGCAGCAGAGGGCACGAAGGGATATGTCACCCAAGCACTGGACGCTGGACGATTTGCCATGGGACCGCTTCGACCCGAGTAAGGTCGATGCGGATACCTTGAAGGTCGTTAAGGCCGCCAGCCTGGTCGAATACAACGGCGGCGACTACGCCACCTATCTCTGCAACGTCTTCCCGGAAGACAGCGAGTTTTGCGCCGAGGCGCAGCGCTGGGCACGCGAAGAGGTTCAGCACGGCGAAGCGTTGGGCAAATGGGCTCAGCTTGCCGACCCAAACTTCGATTTCGATGACGCCTTTCAGCGGTTTCTCGATGGATTTCGGCTGCCGCTAGAGGCCACTGAGTCGGTCCGCGGCTCACGCTGCGGCGAGCTGGTGGCCCGCTGCATCGTCGAGGTTGGGACCTCTAGCTTCTACGGTTCGATCGCGGATGTCACCGATGAGCCGCTGTTGCAGGAGATCTGCAAGCGCATCGCTGCTGACGAGCTCCGCCACTACAAGCTCTTCTATTCCTTCCTGCGCCGCTATCTCAAGGCCGAAAGCATCGGAAAGGGCAAGCGCTTCCTGATCGCGCTCAGCCGCATGCACGAGACCGAGGACGACGAGCTGGCCTGCGCCTTTTGGGCGGCAAACTCTGAGGCGGGCGAACCCTACGACCTTCGGAAGTGGTCGAATGCCTACATGGGACGTGCCTACGGCTACTACCGCCTGCCACGCGTCGAGCTGGCCACGGCCATGACTTGGAAGGCTGCCGGTCTCAACCCTCAGAGTCGCGCCGTCTCCTGGTTTGCAAGTCTTGCCTACCGCATCATGCAACACCGCCACCGCCGCTTGGTTCGCAGTGGGGCTCTAGCTGCGTAGTTCGGGAGCCGCGCGACGCAGGCCGTCAGTCCTCGGCCAGATGCGCAAATTCCGTCAGGACCGCCTGATAGAGGCTGCGCTTGAAGGGTACGATCAGCGCAGGCAGCTCTCTGAAGTCAGCCCATTTCCAGGCTTTGAACTCTGCGTGCGGGCCAAAAATATCGATCTCTTCGTCCGTACCGAGAAACTCCAGGGCGTACCACTTCTGTTTCTGCCCGCGATAGCGGCCCTTCCAGAGCTTCGGAACGAGGTCCAACGGCAGATCGTAGCTTAGCCAATCGCGGCTCTCCGCCAGCATGCGGGCATTGGCGGTGCCGATCTCCTCTTCCAGTTCCCGAAAGACGGCAACGTCCGGCGCTTCCCCCTTGTCGATGCCGCCCTGAGGCATTTGCCAAGCAGCACTGATCATATCGGCACGCTGGGCGGCAAAGACCTTACGCTTGCGGTTGAACAGCACCGCACCGACGCCCAGGCGAAACGGCAGCCGAGCCGCCTCCGCCGCGGTTGGTTTGGGGGCCGAGGCGTCTGGGTCGTATACAGTATCGCTCTCGTTCATCGGCCCTCCTTATCGTATGGGCTGCGTGTTGACCACCGCGGAGACCGGGGCCAAGGCCAGCCCCTTCCCCGGCAGCGTCTTGGCCCACTCCACCAGGAAAGCCAGTGTTGTGGGGTTTGGCTGCCCCAAGGCAACGGCGACACCACGCTCGCGCGCGATCCGCTCCACCTGCGCCAGACTGGCATCGACGGCTGGCGTGGCCGCCATCCTTGCATCGAGGCTGCGATCGTTGATCGCGACAGGCAGACCTAACGCTGCGGCCTTTTGGGCAGCGTGCGGCGTATCGACCGGGCGGTTGTCGACGTAAAGCAAACCCCGGCTTACGAGCGCGTTCAAGACGGGTTCGAGGGCGTTTGGATCACCGACAAACCGCGAGCCCAGAGTTCCGACCACACCGACATAGTTCCGCCCTCGGCCCAATACCAAGCCGAGGCGATCGAGATTGGCGTCGGGTTCCAGACTGGTCAGCAATGCCATGGCACCGGGGTCGTCTCGTGTTGCCGGCTCCATCGGCAGATCGACCAGCACCTCATGACCGAACGCACGCGCGGTGCGCATGAACTCTTCCGTTTGCTTCGCATAGGGGGAGAAGGAAAGGGACATCTCCGGTGGCAGCTGCTCAATAGCTTGCAGCGTCCGAGGACCATTGAGGCCGAGCCCAGTGATGACAATCGCGATCAGCGGCCGGTCGGGCGGCGCCGTAAAGGGTCTCGCGAATCGCTGCCACGCGGGCACGGCGGGCGGCGCAGGTGCCAGCGGCGTAGTCTCCGGACCTCGTGGCACAGCAGCTGTCTGCGTGTCGCTCGGTGGAGGCGACGCACCCTCGCCCATCGCTGGCGCTGCCTCCTGTTGCCTGCTTGGCTCGACATTCAGCGATGTTTCTTGCGGCGTTTGGGCTGGCTCGGTGACTGCGTCAAGGGTTGGTGATGCAGAACCTGTCGAGTCGGCCTCGGAACCGATCTCCGGCAACGGCGCGGACTGCGGCTCGGCGAGGTCCAACCCCGCCTCTTGCTCAGCCGGGGCCGGCGGCATTCCCTCTTCCTGAGAGCCTGCAGAGATCGCAGGAACGGGCTGCGCAGGCGCAACCTCCACGTCCAGTTGCGCCTCGTCGTTTTGCTCTGTCGCTGGACCCGCGATCTGCGACTGGACCGCAGGCCAATAGATGTACAGACCGGCACCAACAACCATGGCAAGTAGGCACAGCCAAGCGGCCAGAAGTACACGACCGCCAAGGCTGCGACCGGAACCGCCCGAACGCCCCTTGGTCGCACCTGGACCGATAACCTGGCGCGGCGACCCAATCGCGCCGCCTTGACCACCTACTTTTCGTCCACGAGCCACCGAGTACGTACTACCTAGACCCGATCAAGCACGCTGCAGTTGACGCCGAAGGATCAGTCGACCGATCAATTGACGCTGCGCTCGCTGTAGAGCACCAGCCCGCGCAAGAGATCGAGTGCCCGTGCCAGCTGATAGTCTTCGAGCGCCTGATCCTGGGCCGCTTCACCTGCCTCCTCCGGACCGGCGTCTTCGCCGGGCGCCTCTTCGGCCTCGAGACTGCCACGCAGGTCCGCTTCGCTTCGGCCAGCAGGCCCATCGATGGTCTCGAGACGCGCTCGCTCCACAACGATATCTGGGTCGATGCCCTTCGCCTGGATCGATCGACCGCTGGGGGTGTAGTAGCGCGCCGTCGTCAGACGCATCGCCCCGGCGCTGCCAAGCGGCATGACCGTCTGGACGGATCCCTTGCCGAACGACTTCGTGCCCATGACGATCGCGCGCCGATGATCCTGCAGCGCACCCGCCACGATCTCCGACGCCGAGGCTGAGCCCCCGTTGATCAGCACCACGACAGGCAAGCCGTCGATAAGATCGCCCGAACGTGCGTTGTGTCGGCTGGAGTCCTCCTCGTAGCGCCCGCGCGTGGAGACGATCTCGCCACGCTCAAGGAAAGCGTCCGAAACGGCGATCGCCTGGTCGAGCAGCCCGCCGGGATTGTTGCGCAGGTCGAGTACGACGCCACCGAAGTTGTCGCCAAGCTCTTCCTTAAACTCGGCAACAGCCTCCTCCACACCGGGCGTCGTCTGTTCGTTGAAGGCCGTGACCCGGATGTAGCCGATATTACCCTCCAAGCGCGAACGCACCGACTGAACGGTGATGATGTCGCGCTCGATATCGACATCGAAGGGCTCTTCCTCGCCCCGGCGCACCGTGATGGTGAGCGACGTGCCAACCGGTCCACGCATCAGATCGACCGCCTCGGACAGATCGAGGCCCATAACCGGCTCGCCGTCCAGATGGGTGATGAGATCTCCCGCCTCGATGCCGGCACGGAACGCCGGCGTATCGTCGATCGGCGAAACGACCCTCACCAGCCCGTTCTCCATCGTGACCTCGATGCCCAGCCCGCCGAACTCGCCGCGGGTCTGCACCTGCATGTCGTTGAAGCTATCCGCATCCAGGTAGCTGGAGTGGGGGTCCAGATCGCTCAGCATGCCTTGGATGGCAGCCTCGATCAGCGTCTCGTCGCTGACCTCTTCGACGTACTCGGCGCGCACACGCTCGAACACGTCGGCAAAGACCTTGAGCTGGCGGAAAATCTCTTCGTCATCGCCGCTGCGGGCATTGGCACCCGCCGGCAGCAGAACGGCGGCACAGATGGCGGCCACAGCCGCCGTTTTTGCAAAGCGCATCAGCCTCTCGCTCTCTCTTCGTCCATCGCCAACCACGGCAGGGGATTGATCGGTTGGCTGTCACGCCGCAGTTCGTAATAGAGGCGTGGCGCCTCCGTACTGCCCTCTTGCCCGCCCATCACACCGACAGGCTCTCCAGCAAGAACCCATTGACCCACGACGGCGTCGATCCGCTCAAGTCCAGACAGCAAACTATGGTATCGCCCGTCGTGCTCGATGATCAACAACAGCCCATAGCGCCGGAAACGCCCTGCGAAAGCCACTTGGCCGTCGAAGGGTGCGATCACCTGCGCCCGGGGCCTGGACTCCATATAGATCCCGCGCGCACGGCCGTCGATGCCGCCGACGAATCGTTCGCCAAAGCTAACGGCAACGTGACCGGCCACCGGAAGACGTAAGCTGCTTTGGACGGCGGGGAAGGGGCGGACACTGCCGGGCCGAGCCAAAGGCGCCGTCGGCAAGCTGGCGACTTGCGGAACCGCCTGAGCCTCTGCAGCGGAACGACTTCGACGATCGGGCGCGGGATCTGACGGCGCTTCCGCTGTCAAATCCCTTGGCGGCGCTACGTCCTGCTCGTCCGGGATCGTAACCTGACTGTCGCGCAACGCCTCGGTCCGCTGTAAGAGCGCCAAAGCCGCCTCAGCTTCACGCTCCCGTCTCTCTTCCGCCTGGGCCGCCAAACGTTCTACCAGTTCCTGCAGGTCCTCCGCCTCCGTCGCCAACCGCGCGACCCGGTTGGCGGCCTCGGCACCGGCGGTCAAGGCCGCCTGTTGCAGCTCGATCTTCTGCTCCGTCAAAGCCTCGATGGTACTGCGCTCTTCGGCCAAAGCATCGCGTGTCGCCAGCAGGGTGCTGCGCTCTCTCGCCGTTGCGGCCGTAAGCGCCGTCAAGCGGTCCAGCTCGACCCGGACCTCTGCGGCACGCCGTTCCAGTTCCGGAACGGTTGCCGAAAGCAGCAGAGCCGAACGGGCCGTTCCCAGAGCCCCGCCAGGCGAGGCCAAAAGGGTCTCCTGCGGTTGCAGCGCGATCCGCTGAAGAGCTCCGAGTGTGACCGTCAATTGAACGTTTCGCTCGGCCAAACGGGCGCGCTGGCGCACTTCGGCGGCACGCCGAAACGCGACGGCAATCTCAACGACTGATAGCTGCCGTTCCAGTTCCTGGGCGCGTGCCGCGGACACAATGGAGTCACGACGCAAGCGTTCGACCTCGTCTTGCAGCAACGCCGCACGAGCCTGTGCCTCCGTTTCAGCCGCCTCTCCAGCCTCGATCTCGCGCTGCAGTTCTTCCAATCGCTCGATCGCGGCCGTCGGCTCATCCGCAAGCGCCGACGTCGCAATCAGGCCGGCAGCGGTCAGAAAGCCAAGAAAAACCGACGCCATGACGCGCAGCTTGTCGCAGAGTTGCGTCCGAATTGCGGCGACTGGGGGCGCATCACGCATGACCGTTCACGCTCGATGATAGGGGTGGCCGGTCAGAATCGTCTCGGCTCGATAAAGCTGCTCGGCCAATAGGACACGCACCAGCATATGCGGCCAGGTCATACTCCCGAACGACAGCAGCAGATCCGCCTCGGCCCGCAGATCCGGATGCAGCCCGTCGGCACCGCCGATCCAGAAGCCGAAAGCACGTCGCCCCTCGGAAATCCAGTCCTCGAGTCGCCGGGCGAAGGCCTCGCTGTCCAGCGCCTTGCCACGTTCGTCCAGCGCGATCCGCACGGCATTTACCGGCAGCGCCCCGCGCAGAAGATCGGCTTCTCGGGCCATCAGATCGGCGGCCGGCAAGGGGCGGCGTTCCTCCACCTCGCGCAGCTCCAAGGGACCGAGCGGCCCGCGCCCCAAACGGCCGGCGTAGTCCGCGTAGAGGTCACGCACAGGTCCTGGCTTCAAGCGGCCGACAGCCGCCAGCACAGATCGCATCCTCGTCCTCGCTCCGGCCCACCGGCACGCCCGGTCGGGGAGGCCGCCCCTCAGGCGTTGGCAGCTTTAGCCTTCGGCACGGCCGCTGCGGTCGGCGTCATCCACATCTTTTCAAGATTGTAGAAGTCGCGAACCTCAGGCCGGAAAATATGCACGACCACATCCAAGGCATCGATCACGACCCAGTCGCAGGTACGCTGACCCTCTACCGAGACACGGCTGTAGCCTGCCGCTTTCAACCGCTCGCGCAGTTTTTCGGCTATGGCACCCACCTGGCGGCTCGAACGGCCGCTGGCGACAACCATGAAGTCGGCAATCGAGGACCTGCCTGCCAGGTCGATAACGACGATATCTTCGGCCTTGTCGTCGTCGAGCGAGGATTGAACGAGTTCGACCAGATGTCGGCTGTCGCCGGGGTGGCCGGCCGCACGTTCGGCCGACCGATCCATGACGCTCTGCGTCGCGCTGCGGTCGAGTATGGCTTTCACCCTCACCTTTGTCTGACGGCCGCAACCGCGTCACGGCCGCCGTGTAGCCCGCTTTGGCCGGCCCCGCTTCCCGGGACAGCCGACGGCGCATGGGCCCTCAGCGCCGTGGCCGAGAGCGCAGACCTGGGAATATGAAGGAATGTCCATGCCGGCGGCGCTGCCCACGCCAGCTTTCCGGCTCTCTTCTCCGGAATGCGTGCGCAAGCGAATCGCTGCGCGGCCTTCCCGGCCACCGAGGTCAAAGAATAGGAGGGCCTGTCGAGAACCGCAACGCCGACGGTGTGAAAAATTTCTTGCCATGCAGCCCAGCGGTCAACCTGGCGGAGATTGTCGGCCCCCATGAGCCAGACGAACGAGGTGCCGGGAAACCAATGCGTCAAGGCGCGCAAGGTGTGGGCGGTCAGCGTGCCCGGCAGCAAGCGTTCCACGGCCGTGACTCGCAGGCGCGGATGCTGCGCCACCCGCCGAGCCCGGGTCAGCCGGTCGCCCAACCGGCCCATGCCGGCGACGGGCTTCAAAGGGTTCTGTGGACTGACCAGCCACCAGACCTCGTCGAGGCGCAGCCGCCTAAGTGCCTGTAGCGAGATCTGGCGGTGCCATGCATGCGCCGGATTGAAGGAACCGCCAAGCAGCCCGATACGCCTGCCCGGCGGCGGCAGCCAACCGCCCAGCTCCGCCGCGAGGCGACGCCGGGTCACAAAGGGAGGCGGCCGCAGCGAAAGCGCCATGACGGAAAGCCGAGCTCAGCCTCTAGGGCCGAACCTGGCCTTGGCCACGCACCCGGTACTTGTAGGTGGTCAGTTCGGCGGCTCCGACCGGGCCACGGGCGTGTAATCGTCCGGTAGAAATACCGATCTCCGCCCCCATGCCGAACTCGCCGCCGTCAGCATACTGAGTCGAGGCGTTATGCATCACGATTGCCGAATCGATGCGGCCCAGAAAAGCCTCCGCGGCTGCGGCGTCCTCGGTCACGATGGCATCGGTATGGTGAGACCCATGGCGATTGACGTGATCGATTGCCGCCTCCAGACCCTCCACCGTCTTGATCGCCAGGATGGGCGCCAGAAACTCCGTATCCCAGTCCGTCTCGACCGCCGGAACGACCCGGCCGTCCAACGCCTGGACGGCCGCGTCACCCCGCAACTCGCACCCCTGTTCCGCCAAGGCCTCGAGGATTGGCGGCAGCAGCCGCTCCGCCACCTTGCCGTCGACAAGCAGTGTTTCCGTCGCGCCGCAGATGCCGGTTCTGCGCATCTTGGCGTTGACCGCGATCGCTTGAGCCTTTGCCGGGTCCGCCGCCGCATGAAGATAGGTGTGGCAGTTGCCGTCCAAATGCGCCAGCACCGGAACGGTGGCTTCCTGCATGACCCGCTCGATCAGTCCGCGGCCGCCACGAGGCACGATCACATCCACATAGTCGTGCATGCGCAGCAGATGCCCGACGGCCGCTCGATCGGTGCTCGGAGGACGCTGCAAGCAGGTCTCGGGCAGGCCAGCGGCCTTTAGCCCCTTGTGGAGTGCCGCCAGGATAGCACCGGAAGAGTGGAAAGACTCGGAACCGCCGCGTAGGATCGCGGCATTGCCGGCCTTGAGGCAGAGCGCGCCGGCGTCGGCCGTGACGTTGGGCCGACTTTCGTAGACGATGCCAATCACACCCAACGGCACGGCGACCCGCTCGATCACCAGCCCGTTCGGCCGTTCTTCTGCGGCCAGCACCCGACCGACGGGATCGGCCTGTGCGGCAATCTCCTCGACGCCCGAGGCCATGGCCTCGACGCGCGCCTCGGTCAACTCCAGCCGGTCGAGCAGCGCCGGGGTGAGGTTGCGCGCGCGCGCCGCCGCCATGTCCTGACGGTTCGCGGCGAGGATCGACGGGGCATCAGCGCGCAAGGCCGCGGCGGCGGCACGCAAAGCGGTCCGCTTGGTCTCCGCCGAGGCGACCGCGAGCAAGGCTGCCGCCTCTCGGGCGGCCGCACCGATCGCCAGCATGTCGGCTTCCAAGGTATCCCTAACGGCGGCTTCGGCACTCATAAGTCGACCCGTTGCAGTTGCGTGACGACCAGATCGTCGCGGTGGATCAATTCTTCCCGGCCACGGTAGCCGAGGAGGGTTTCGATGTCTCTGCTCTTCTGGCCCGCGATCCGGCGCGCCGCCTCGGCATCGTAGGCGGAGAGACCACGCGCCACCTCCTGCCCGTCCGGCCCGGTCACCAGCACGGCATCGCCGCGTTGGAAGCGGCCCTCGACGCCGGTTACGCCCGCCGGCAACAACGACTTACCGGCCCTCAGCGCGGCCAGCGCACCCTGGTCGACCCTGACGCGCCCGGCCGGCTGCAAGGTCCCGGCGATCCATTGCTTGCGCGCCGCACGCGGACTCACGTGAGTCAAGAACCACGTCGAGCGAGCGCCATCGATAAGCGCACGCAGAGGATGCAGAATTCGACCATTGGCAATCGCCATACGACAGCCGGCGTCGACGGCCACTCTGGCAGCCGCCAGCTTGGTGATCATCCCGCCCGAGGAGTAACCCGCCGGCGCCTCACCCGCCATGGCCTCAATCTCCGGAGTGATCCGCTCGACCAGTGGCAGATGCTCAACCGCCGCGTCGCGCCGCGGATCGCCGCTGTAGAGCCCGTCGATGTCGGACAGCAGAACCAGGGTGTCGGCGTTGATCATGGCGGCCACGCGCGCTGCCAGGCGGTCATTGTCGCCGAAGCGGATCTCGCTGGTGGCGACGGTGTCGTTCTCGTTGATCACCGGCAGAGCCTGTAAACGCAGCAGGGTCGCCAAGGTGGCACGGGCGTTGAGATGTCGTCGCCGCTCCTCGGTATCTTCCAGGGTCAGCAGAACTTGCGAAATCGTGACGTCATGCGGCTGCAGGGCTGCCTGGTAAGCGTGGGCCAGCAGAACCTGGCCGGTGGCGGCGGCGGCCTGCTGCTGCTCCAGCTTGAGCTTGCCTGTCGGCAGGTCGAGCGCGTGGCGGCCAACGGCGATGGCGCCGGAGGAAACGACCAACACCTCGCAACCGCGTCGACGTAGAGCGACCAGGTCTTCCGCCAGCGCCCCCAGCCAATCGCGGCGAATCTCACCGGTCGCCTCCTCGACCAACAGAGCGGAGCCAATCTTGACCACCAGTCGCCGGGATTGATCGAGCGTCGGCGACGCGGGAGCTTGGCGAGGCAGCTCGCTCATGGCCGCCAGCCTTCCTCCGCCGGCGCCTCAGCTGCCAGTTCCGCAGCATCCAGGGCGCGGGCCTCCTGAATCCGCTCCAACAGCGCCGCCAGAACCGCCTGCAATCCGTCGCCGCTGACGCCGGAGCAAAGAATCGGCTGGACGCCGGTCGCCGCCTCCAGTTCGGCGGCGCGCTCCTTCAACACATCGCCTGGTAAGGCGTCGACCTTGTTCAGGACGAGAACTTCGGGCTTCCGATCCAGGTCGGCGCCATAACCGGCGAGCTCGGCGCGCACGGTCTGCCAAGCCTCGACCGGATCCTCCTGGGTACCGTCGATCAAGTGCAGCAGGACCCGGCAACGCTCGATATGTCCCAGGAAGCGCGTGCCCAGGCCCGCGCCTTCATGGGCACCTTCGATCAGACCGGGAATGTCGGCCAGAACGAACTCCTCCTCCCCGGCCCCGACCACTCCGAGGTTGGGATGCAGCGTGGTGAAGGGGTAGTCGGCAATCTTCGGCCGGGCACGTGAGACCCGCGACAGAAAGGTGGACTTGCCGGCGTTCGGAAGGCCGACCAAACCGGCATCGGCGATCAACTTCAGACGCAACCAGACCCAAAGCTCCTCGCCGGGCTGGCCGGGATCGGCACGGCGCGGCGCGCGATTGGTCGAGGACTTGAAAGCTGCGTTCCCCAGGCCGCCGCGCCCGCCTCGGGCTAGCGGCGCCCGTTCTCCGATCTCGGTCAGGTCGGCCAAGAGGAAGTCCTTGTCCTCGTCCAGCACCTGGGTACCGACCGGCACCTGGATCACCAGTTCGCCGCCACCTGCGCCGGTCCGGTCACGACCCATGCCGTCGGTGCCGCGCCGCGCCTTGAAATGCTGGCGGTAGCGGAAGTCGATCAGAGTGTTGAGCCCTTCGACAGCCTCGACCACGACGTCGCCGCCTTTGCCGCCATTGCCACCGTCCGGACCGCCGAACTCGACGTACTTCTCGCGGCGGAACGAACAGGCGCCGTTACCGCCGTCTCCGGCCTTCACGTAGATCTTGGCTTCGTCGAGGAACTTCATGGTCAGTCCGGCTCTTCCGACAGCCTCAAAAGAAAACGGGGGAGCGACCTGGCGCTCCCCCGTCCGTGATCTTCGAGCCCTGTCGGCTCGGTCGCCTGCGACGGTGGCGCGCCTACTCCGCAGCCTCCGGCATCGGGTCGACCGAAACGTACGTGCGGTTACCGGCCTTCTTCGCGAAGGAAACCTTTCCGTCGATAAGAGCGAAAATCGTGTGGTCCTTGCCGAGGCCGACGTTTTCGCCCGGGCGCCATTTGGTCCCGCGCTGGCGCACGATGATGTTCCCGGCGATCACCTGCTCGCCGCCGAACTTCTTGACGCCCAGCCGCCGACCTGCGGTATCGCGGCCGTTGCGCGAACTACCGCCTGCCTTTTTATGTGCCATTGGACTTTACTCCGCTTTCGCTTCGCCGCCGGCGTCGGCAGCCACCTCGGCGGAGGTCTCTGCCGCGGTTTCGGCACTCTCGGTCGCCGTGGCCTTCTTCTTGGCCGCCGCCTTCTTCGGTTTCGCGCCGTCCAAGGCGATGTCGGTCACCTGCAGCACGGTCAGCTGCTGACGGTGGCCGTTCTTGGTGCGCGAGTGCTTACGGCGACGCTTCTTGAAGACGATCAGCTTCTCGCCACGGGTCTGCTCGACCACCGTTGCGGTGACGCTGGCACCCTCGACGCGCGGTGCGCCCAGGGTGGTTCCCTGATCGCCACCCACCATCAGCACCTCGTCGAGGGTGACGGTTTCGCCGGGCTCGGCGGCAAGCTTCTCGACGGTCAAGCGGTCGTCTTTGGCGACCCGGTACTGCTTCCCGCCCGTCTTGATGACTGCGAACATCGTTTGCGCTCTTCGGCTAAAGCTGATCAACGTGAAACGCGCGCTGACGTCACAGTCGCGCGCGAAGGCCGGGACTATAGGGACGGGTGCGCCGCTGTCAAGGGACAGACGCGGCCGTCAGCGCGGACTCCCGGTCTAGAGTCTATGAGGTTCATTTTGCAGCCGCCAGCCGACGATCCGCATCGGAGCCCAGGCGCAGCACCTCGGTCGCAGGCCCGTCGTGCTCCAGGCCGAGAACGGACAGACGGCCGCTGGCCGCTTCCGCGACCAGGGCCAGGCGTGTGGTCGGATTCAGCACCGGCGGCTCCAGAAACGCGAGGTCGTCCGCCATCGCGCCCCTCTTCGCCCCGCCCTCTGGCTGATGCCAGGCGGCCAGAGCGGCCGCGCGAGCCTCGCTCTCGGCGCCACGCGGGCGCCAGCGCCCGGGAAAGGCCGTGAAATGGTTGGCGGCGTAGGCCGAGCCTCGAGGCTGACCTTCGTGCACCCGGGCATCGGTCTCCAGGCGTTCGATCACGCAGCTCTCGTCGGGCGCGCAGCCTGCCAAGACGAAGATCGCGGGCAGAGCCAGCGGCGCACTGGACAGCAGAGCCTTAGCTTCAGCGTAGCTGCCGCAGGTCTCGAAAGCGCGGCGCAGCAGATGAGCCGGCGGCAGGCCGTCGTTGCGCCACCAACGGCGGCGTGCCGCCGCCCAGTCGAAAGGCAGGAACCCGGTGACCTCGCGCAACGGCGCCTGATTGAAGGCCGCGGCGAAACGACCGGGGGCCAGAGCCTGGATAACGCCGGCGAAACCCGGCCAGGTCAGATTGATCCAGGGTCCGACGGGCCCGTCCAGATGGGCCGCGACCACCTGCCGACCCAAGCCCTCGTAGGGCCAGTCCAGCACCCTGAGGAGCTGCGCCGACCGGCCATCCGGCGTCGGCCCGGCCCGGGTGGTGCAGCCCCACTCGTGATTGATGTTGAGGAAGTAGCCGCCCGGCCGCCCGATCTCGGCCGCCAAGCTGTCGATGGAAAGCAAGTAGGGATTGTCGCTGCGCGCCAGCCAGCGCCGCGACAGCGCATCGGCCGTCCGTACCACCGCGGCAGGCCAGTGGCGAACCCCCTGCTCCAGCAGGGCCAGCGCCCGCTCGCGTTCGGCTAGCAAGAGGTCGAACGCCCAGTGCGGGCCGGAGAGATAGTGTTGCGGGATCTCGACGAGGTTTTCGGAGGTCATGCCGAAGGATCGCACGAAAGGCAGTCGGAGTTGAACGCCCGTCTGCCGGCTGAGCTTGCGTTCAGGCAAGAGGCCCTTTAGATAACCCTGCTTCCGCGGGGCCGCCCCCGCGGAAGCAGGGTTTTCGTTACACCAGAAGACGCCGTAATCGGCAGGCGTAACGAGCCCGTAGCGGAGAGGTGCCGGAGCGGTCGAACGGGGCGGTCTCGAAAACCGTTGTGCGCGTGAGCGTACCGAGGGTTCGAATCCCTCCCTCTCCGCCAGTCAGAAACCTGAATGCACCCGCCGTTCGCTGCCGGTTTCACGGCGTTTGAGGACGCCGGAGTTGGCAAATCAAAAAGGCGAAGTCTTTAGGCGTCGCAGCAACGTGCTGTAGGGCGAGTTTTTTTCGTCTGGCAGCCACCCCACTTGCGCAGCAAACATGATTTCCAGGCACCGCCCTTGGGAGGATCTCCTGTTCTCGCTCGGCCACTTACAAGTCCCACACCGCATTCTGGATGACCACACGGTAGCCATCGGGATCTTCGAAGGTCACTCCATCCTTGTCCCAGTAGGGATTGAACGAAGCGACCGCTTCGAAACCCGCCGACAGCATTCGATCGACGACCGTCTGCCATTCGGCTCGGTCGGGGTGATAGAGCACCAGTAGGTTGTCCTGCGTCGGCGCTCTTCCGGCCGAGTGATCACGGGCATGTGTGAACTCAAAATGCCATGGTGCATCTGAACGTCCCATCATTACGCCATCAAACCCATCATGGTTCTCAAAGCGAAACAGAACATCCAGCCCCAGGCCGTCTCGGTAGAATGGCAGTAAGGCGTCGAGATTGTCTGTCGGACGTGCAACTCTAAGGATTGGGGTCCTCATCGGCTTGACTCCGGGCTAGTGGTTGCTGGGTTTCCGCTTGAATTCGCAGGTGGCTCCATTCCACGTGGGCTAAGCTGCATAAGAAGCACTCCGCCGACGATCAGCGTGGCACCCAGCACTCGTGGCGGCGTAACACTGCGCTCCGGAAAGCCAACCAATCCGCAGTGATCGAGCAGAATCGCAGCAAGCATTTGGCCTGCCACCACCGCGGCGAGAAACATCGCCGCGCCAAGCTTCGGCGCCAGAATGAGCGTTGCCGTGATGTAGATTGCGCCGACCAATCCGCCAAACCAGACCCACCAAGGCGACTGAAGGAGGGCTGCAGGGCTTGGCAGAGCCGGTCTCAGCGCGGCGAGGGCCCCAGCGACGAAGACCGCGGAGACAGCGAGGGAAACGGCGGTCGCCCAAAGAGGGTGCCCGGCATGACGGCTCAGCGTTGCGTTCATCCCAGCCTGGATCGGTATCATCGCCCCGCTAACCAGCGCGACGCCTAGGAACAGTGAAGTGAGGGGCTGCATCAGAATGTTCCAGGTTTGATCTCAATTGCCCCTGGAAGATTGGTCATTATAAAATCTTATTCCAATCGAATGTTGTGATCCCCATTATGCGCGATGTGCATAATCTTCGAGGCATCGATCTCAACTTGCTTGTGGTTCTGGAGGCGCTTCTCCGCGAGCGCCACGTCAGCCGAGCAGCCGCGACTCTCAACATGAGTCAGCCCGCCGTTAGCCACGCGCTAAGTCGACTGCGCGCGCAGTTTGACGATCCTCTTCTCGTTCGTGACGCCCACGGCATGGCGCTGACGGGACGGGGCGCAGCATTGCGCGAACCCGTTGCTCGCGCTCTGGAGGCTGTTCGCGCAGTAGTCGATACACAGCGCTTCGATCATAAGACCGTCCAGCGGCGCTTCCGCTTGGCTATGTCGGACTACAGCGCCGCGCTTATCCTGCCGAAACTTATGAGGCACATGCGCAAGGAGGCGCCGAATGCTTCTCTAGCCGTATCTCAAGGTAGTCGTGACGCCATGGCTGGTGCAGTTATGAAGGGCGAAGTCGATCTCGCCATCGGAGTCTTTCCCAAGCTAGCCGACGGACTGCATGCCGAAACGCTTATGGAAGAGCATTTCCAATGCCTTCTGGATCGCGCCAATCCCCACTTGTCAGACGGAAATCTGGCGCTTGACAGCTACTTGGCCGCACCGCACGTCCTCGTTTCCATGCAGGGCAGTGCAACCGAAGAAATCGACGTCGCACTTCGACGCCTTCGAAAGCGCCGCCGAATCGTTATGACGCTCCCACACTACCGAGTGGCGCCGTCCATTGTCGCGGGAACGGACTTGGTTCTGACCTTGGCAAGTCGCGGTCTTGAGGGATCGGAACGGGACAACAGAGTGCTGTCTGCTCCGCCGCCGTTCGATCTACCGACGTTTGACATCGTTCAGATTTGGCACGAGCGGCACAAAAGTGACGAAGCAATCGTATGGTTGCGGGATTTGGTGAAAAACTCCGTCGGGGCGGAAGAGCCACACTGCGCGGGTGGGTTCGAAACCGCTGCTAGCAAGCTGTAAGCACTCAGTTCCCGAACAGCTTGAATGAGCAGCTTGGCCGATCCCGCTACAGCTTCGAATAGATATGAGTGATGCCGGTCAGCAGGATTTTCAGAGCATAGGCTGAATTCTTGAGATTCCGGAAACATGCTGAGAACGTGCACAATAAAGCAGCACCGCATATCACAGAAACGGATATGTATTTGCGTTCATATACCATTTTAGTGTAGCGCCGTAGCGAACAGTTAGTTTTCGTTTTTGCGCGGCCCGGGATCGACCTCTTCCCTATTAACCGAGTCTCTCGCGATCTGCGGCGCTGCAAGCTGCTGCGACCATCGCCCGCTCGTGTTCGTCGATGTGCCGGCGTGACTGCGACCTGAAGACATCCGCAATGCGCGCAAGCCTCCCCATGGCCATTTCCAGGTCTCTCGTGTCGCATGAAGGTTGCTGCGGTTTGTAGGGTCGGTCGTTCTGACCTCCGGTTTCGTTCAGCTAGAGGAGAGAACTCTGCACGAATTCCACGTGCCCCCCTTGCAAGACGGCCGGTCAGGTGGATGATCTGTCAAAGATCGTTGTCGCTCGACAGGTAACCGGGGTGGACAGATGAGCTCAGAGGCGAGGCGGTTGGCCTTCCCCTTTCCCGCCATCGTCGGACAGGAGGAGATGCGGCAGGCCTTGCTTATCGCCGCCGTCGACCCCGGCATCGGCGGCGTCCTCGTCTTCGGCGATCGGGGAACCGGCAAGTCGACGACGATCCGGGCCTTGGCCGCTCTCCTGCCGGAGCAGCAGGTGATCCTGGGATGTCCCTACGGTTGCGATCCTGCCGCACCACAGGGCCTCTGCGCTGTCTGCGAGCCACCCGACCCGGCGCACGGTCACGAACGCCTCAAGCCGAAGACGGCCAAGATGCCGGTCCCGGTGGTCGACCTGCCGCTGGGTGTGACGGAGGATCGCGTGGTCGGCGCGCTCAATCTGGAGCGGGCGTTGGCACACGGCGAAAAAGCCTTCGAGCCCGGGCTGCTGGCTCGCGCGAACCGCGGTTTCCTATACATCGACGAGGTCAACCTGCTGGAGGACCATATCGTCGACCTCTTGCTGGACGTGGCTGCCTCCGGCGAAAACCTTGTGGAGCGGGAAGGCCTGTCGGTTCGCCATCCGGCGCGCTTCGTTCTGGTCGGCTCCGGAAACCCGGAAGAGGGCGAGCTGCGGCCCCAGTTGCTCGACCGCTTCGGCCTTTCGGTCGAGGTGACCACGCCCGAGGATCTGGAGACCCGCATCGAGGTCGTGCGCCGCCGCGACAGCTTCGAGCGCGATCCCGTTGGCTTTTGCGCAGCCTGGGCGAAGGAAAACGACAAGCTGCGCCGGCGCCTGGTCTCCGCCCGTAAAAAGCTGAACGACGTGGAGGTGTCGGAAGCCGCCTATCGCCGCGCGGCGACGCTCTGCATTGCGCTCGGAACCGACGGCCTACGCGGCGAGCTCACTCTGGTCCGCGCGGCCCGGGCGCTGGCGGCGCTGGACGGTAAGAAAGCCATCACCGACGACCATCTGCGCCGGATCGCGCCCTCCGCGCTGCGCCACCGTCTGCGCCGTGACCCCTTGGACGAGGCCGGTTCCGGTGTGCGGGTGGACCGCGCCCTGGAGGAGGTCTTCGCTGCCTGACCTGGCACTCCCTCCGCTGGTCGAGGCCCCAGGCCCTGCGCTGCAGGCTTGGCGCAGTGCTGGGCTGACTGCGGCCCTGTTTGCAATTAACCCGACAGGCCTGGGCGGCGTCGTGCTGCGCGCTCAGGTCGGCCCCGCTCGCCAGCGCTGGATGACATCCTTGAGGGCGCTGCTGCCGCAAGACGTCCCTGTCCGCCGGATGCCGGCTGGCGTTCCCGACGACCGCCTGATCGGGGGTCTCGACCTCACGGCGACGCTGCGCAGCGGCCGGCCGGTCGCCGAACGAGGCTTGCTTGCCGAAGCGGACGGCGGCGTTCTGCTGTTGGCCATGGCCGAACGCTTGTCGCCCTCCGCCGCCGCACGGATCGCCGTGGCACTCGACACCGGAGAGGTCGCGGTGGAGCGGGATGGGCTGACCGCCCGGATGCCGGCACGGTTCGGCGTTGTCGCGGAAGACGAAGGGCTCGCGGAGGAAGCGCCCCCCACAGTTCTGACGGAGCGACTGGGGTTGTATCTCGACCTCGCGGGGATATCGCAACGCGACTTGGTCGACTGGCCGTTCGATGTCGAAACCGTCGCAGCGGCACGTCGGCTGCTGCCTGACGTCGAAGCCGGCGATGGAGCGCTCGAAGCGCTCTGCGCAACTGCGGCGGCCTTGGGCATCGCCTCTTTGCGTGCGCCGCTACAGGCCCTGCGCGCCGCTTGCGCGGCCGCGGCGCTCAACGGACGGACCTCGGTCGAGGAAGCAGACATAGAGCTCGCCGCCGCACTCATCCTCGCCCCGCGCGCGACACAAGTGCCAATGGCCGAGGAGCCTGAAGAGTCCGACGAAGAGACTGCGGCAGGCGAACCGGAGACATCGCCGGAAGAGCCCGCGACCTCCAATGACGAAAACGAATTGGATCTCTCCGACCGAGTCCTGGAAGCCACCACAGCAGCAATCCCAAGAGGCTTGCTCGACAAGCTCAAGCTGACAGGACAGGCGCCGCGCGGTCCCCAAACGACCGGCGCGGCCGGCGCCGCCAAGGCGTCTCTCAACCGCGGTCGCCCGATCGGCGCACGCGCCGGCCGGCCGCGGTCGGGCATTCGGCTGAACCTGGTGGAGACGCTGCGGGCGGCGGCCCCTTGGCAACAGCTCCGGCGCACGAGCACCACCGACGGCAGGGTGGCGATCCGCGCCGAGGACTTCCGCGTCACCCGTTTCAAGCAGAAGAGCGAGACGGCAACCGTGTTTGCCGTGGACGCCTCGGGCTCGACCGCCTTCCACCGCCTCGCCGAAGCCAAGGGCGCGGTCGAACTGCTGTTGGCCGACTGCTACGTCCGCCGCGATCAAGTTGCACTGCTGGCCTTCCGCGGCACCACCGCCGAGCTTCTGCTGCCGCCGACCCGTTCTCTGGTAAGGGCCAAGCGCGCCCTGGCAGCCCTGCCCGGCGGCGGCGGAACGCCGCTCGCCGCCGCCATAGAATCCGCCTCCGCACTAGGCGTGACGTTGCTTCGGCGCGGCATCACACCGCTTCTGGTCTTCCTGACCGACGGTCAGGCTAACATCGCTCGCGATGGTCAGCCCGGTCGTCAACAAGCGCAGGCGGACGCGGACAAGGCCGCCAGACACTTGGCGAGCCAGCGGCTTTCGGCCCTGCTGGTCGACACCTCGCCACGACCCAGCGATAAGGCGCGAACCCTGGCCGCTGCTATGGAGGCGCTATATCTGCCGCTGCCCCAAGCCGATGCGCGCAAACTCGACGCCGCCGTCCGTGCCACGCTCACAGGCTGAATTTCTGTTGTATGATGACCGCGTTGTCGAACCGCTTCGGGTCGTCAAGCGCAAAGTCAGGTCGCAGAAACGGGCAGGACGGGACCGAAAGGAATGTTCGGCGAGCGCCTGAAGTGGGAACGGGACGGTCGAGACTGGCCAAATCGGGAGGCCAGCCGCTTCGTCGGGGCGGGACGTCTGCGTTGGCATGTCCAGTTGCTCGGGCCCGAGCAGCGCGACGAGTCAGCGCCAGTGCTGCTGCTGCTGCACGGTACGGGCGCTTCCAGCCACTCCTTTCGCGATCTGGCCCCCCTGTTGGCGAGGCATTTCGTCTGCATCGTTCCGGATTTGCCGGGACACGGCTTTACAGACCTGCCGCCGCTCCGCGGCTTGTCGCTGCCAGCCATGGCGCGCGGACTGCAGGCGCTGTTGCGTGAGCTCTCTCTCGCACCCTGTCTGGTTGCCGGGCATTCGGCCGGCGCGGCGATCCTGGCGCACATGTGTCAGCGAGACCAGATCGCACCGGCTGCAGCGATCGCCCTCAACGGCGCGTTGTTGCCCTACCCCGGCGCCTCCAGCCCGTGGTTCGCGCCCACCGTCAAGCTCGCGGTCTGGAACCCGGTGGTTCCGCGCGTCTTCGCCGCTCGCGCGGACGAGCCGACCGTTCGGCGGCTGATTGCCGGGACGGGCTCCAAGTTGGACCCGCGGGGGATCGAGCTCTACGGCAGATTGGCGCGCAATTCGGTCCATGTGGCTGGCGCCCTGGGCATGATGGCCGGTTGGGATTTGCTGTCCTTGCGGCGGGTTCTACCGAAACTGGGGGTGCCGCTGGTGCAGCTCGTCGGCAGCGAGGACCGGGCAATACGCCCCTATCAGGCGCGCCAAATTCTCGGACAGGTGCCTGACGCAGAGCTAATCCTGTTCGAGGGGCTGGGGCATCTGGCGCATGAGGAGGATCCCGTTGCCACCGCGGACGCAATCCTGACGGTGGCTCGCAAGCGCGGCATCGCTGTTCAGCCGAATGTCAAGGTTACTTGACGGTTATTTATGTCGTGACGAATGGACATTCAACCTGCTAAGCTTGCGTCATGTGGACGATGGATATCAGCGGGCGAGGCGGGGCCCCATCGGTCGTTGGGTCAAGGGGAGAGCAGAACCAACGGCCCCATGCCATCGTCATTGGCAGCGGCTTTGGTGGGCTCGCGGCCGCCGTACGGCTCGGCGCGCGCGGCTACCGCGTTACGGTGCTGGAGAAACTCGACGCGCCGGGCGGTCGAGCCTACGCCTTTCGTCAGGACGGATTCGTCTTCGATGCGGGGCCGACGATCGTCACGGCACCGTTTCTGTTCGAAGAGCTATGGGAGCTCTGCGGCAAGCGGTTCGCCGACGATGTCGCGCTGAAGGCGATGGACCCCTTCTATCGCATCCGCTTTCACGACGGGGCGCATTTCGACTACTGCGGCGATCCGGAGCGGATGCGCGCAGAAGTCGCGCGTTTTTCCCCCAATGATGTCGAAGGATACGAGCGCTTCCAAAGGGAAACCGAAACGGTCTTCCGCATTGGATTCGAAGAGCTCGGGCACGTTCCCTTCGCACGACTGACGGACATGCTGCGGGTTCTCCCCGATCTGGTGCGACTTCAAGGCTACCGGTCGGTCTACGGCATGGTCGCAAAATACATCCGCGATCCGCGGCTACGCGTCGTCTTCAGCTTCCATCCCTTGCTGGTCGGCGGCAATCCCTTCGCCGTAACCTCGGTCTACACGCTGATCAATCATCTCGAGCGCAAGTGGGGCGTCCACTTCGCCATGGGCGGCACCAATGCCCTGGTCCGCGGTCTGGCCGGATTGATCGCCGATCAAGGCAATCCGATTCGCTGCAATGCAGAAGTCGCGGAGATCCTGCTGGAGGGCCGCCGCGCCGTCGGCGTGAAGTTGCGCAGCGGCGAGACCCTTGCCGCAGATGTCGTCGTCTCAAATGCCGATACGGCCTGGACGTACAAACACCTCCTGCCGCAAAGGGCGCGCAGACGCTGGCGCGATCGCAAGCTGGAGCGCGCCCGCTACTCCAACGGCCTTTTCGTCTGGTATTTCGGCACCAACCGTCGCTACGAAGAAGTCCTGCACCACACCATTTTACTTGGACCTCGGTATCGCGGCCTGATCCGCGATATCTTTCGCAACAAGGTGCTGGCTGAAGACTTCAGTCTCTATCTGCACCGTCCGACGGCAACGGACCCGTCCCTCGCGCCGCAGGGGTGCGACACCTTCTACGCGCTTTCGCCGGTGCCTCACCTGGACAGTGGCACCGATTGGGCCGTTGCAGCCGAAGTCTACCGTCGCAAGGTCGAAGCCTATCTGGAAGCCGCGCTCCTACCCGGCCTCAGCAAGGCGGTGGTGAGTCAGCGCATGATGACGCCGGCCGACTTCCAGACCCGGCTCCTGAGCTACAAGGGGGCGGGTTTCGGCATGGAGCCGGTGCTGACTCAGTCCGCTTGGTTTCGCCCACACAACGCCAGCGAAGATATCGAACGGCTTTACATTGTCGGCGCGGGGACCCACCCGGGCGCCGGCCTGCCCGGCGTGCTCTCGTCGGCGCGCATCCTCGACAGCGTGGTTCCCAATGCGACCGCACTGGTCTGAACCTGGCTTTCGCCCCATGCTCGCGCGTGCGGCCGACCGTACCGCCTGCCGCAGCTTGATCCGCACGGGCTCAAAGTCATTCTATCTCGCCTCGATGTTACTGCCGGCGAAGGTGCGCGAGCCCGCCTTCGCGCTCTACGCCTTCTGCCGCCTGGCTGACGATGCAGTCGACGAGCAGGTCGGCGCGGGCAGTCTCGCAGCGGTCGAACGTCTACGTGCCCGACTGGACAAGGTTTACGACGGCCGCCCAGAGAACATCGCCGCCGACCGGGCATTCACGGAAGTCGTCGAGCGCTATGTCATCCCGCGCGTTCTCCCCGAGGCCCTGATCGAAGGCTTCGCCTGGGACGCCGAAGGTCGTCGCTATGAGACACTGAGCCACGTGCGGGACTATGGCGTGAGGGTTGCCGGCTCGGTCGGCGCGATGATGGCGCTGTTGATGGGTGCGCGCTCGCCCGAAGCAGTGGGCCGAGCCTGCGACCTGGGCGTCGCAATGCAGCTCACCAACATCGCCCGCGATGTGGGTGAGGATGCGCGTGCCGGCCGTCTCTACCTGCCGCTGGCCTGGCTGCGAGAGGCTGGCCTCGATCCCGAAGAATGGTTGGCCGCACCCGCCTTCGACCCTGCCGTCCGGGAGACTGTGGCGCAGCTGTTGAGCGCCGCCGAAGCCCTTTACGTGAGAGCCGAGCCGGGTATCGCCGGACTTCCGCCAGGCTGTCGGCCAGGTATTTATGCAGCCCGCTATCTCTATGCAGAAATCGGCCGTGACGTCGCGCGGCGCGGCTACGATTCCATATCAACCCGTGCCGTGGTTCCGCGCAGCCGTCAGCGAGCCCTGCTCCTGCGCGCCCTGGCCTCCGCAATGCAGCCAGGCAAACCGACCGAATGCCCTCCCTTACCCGAAGCGCGCTATCTCGTTGAGGCCGTCAGCCGCACCGTGCCACGGCGCCCTCCCTTTAGTGGAGAGATACCCTGGTGGAACATGGGTGCGAACATCGGATACGGCATCGAGATCCTGGCCCGGCTCGAAGAACGCGAGCGAAAAAGTCACGCCGAGCCACAATCGACAGGGAGCACTGCCGCTTCGGCGCACCGGGCCTGAGATGCCGGCCTGGGTCAGCAACAGCTCCGTTGCGGCAGCTTGATTGCTTGCACCCGAAGCGGATCGACCCAAGTCTAGCGGTGACGATTTATACAGCTAGGCGCTGGATCTGACGTGTTCGAGACGCTGACCGATCCTATCAATCTCGCCCTTCTGGGCTTTGTCGCTGCGAACTTCGTGGTGGCGATGAGCGGGGCCGTGTTCCAGCCAGGGACATGGTACGAAGGGCTGCGCAAGCCGCGTTGGGTTCCGCCGAACTGGCTTTTCGGGCCTGTGTGGATGGTGCTCTACGGCATGATTGCCGTGTCAGGCTGGTTGGTCTGGCAGAAGGTCGGCTTTCAACCAGCGGCCGTTACCGTCTATGTGGCGCAGCTTGCGCTCAATGCCCTTTGGTCTGCAGCCTTCTTCGGCCTTCGGAACATGCGCCTGGCGCTCTATGACGCCGGACTGCTGTGGCTGGCGGTGGCCGCCAACATAGTGGTGTTCGCACAGTTCGATATCGGAGCGGCCTTGCTGCTTGTCCCCTACCTCTGCTGGGTCGGTTTGGCCTTCGCGTTGAACTACACGATGCTAAAACTGAATCCCGATGCCGCCAGGCAGGCTGAGGCCTAGGCCATGAGCGGTGCGGGGCTGAAGCTGTTGGAGCTGATTATCCTTCCGTCCCTGGTCTTCGCGTGGGGCTTCTGGGAGCTGCACAAGCTAAGAAAAGACAAACAGAAGCGCCAAGCCGAGAAGAAGGCTCGAACGGCGCAAGCCTCTGGAGACAGCAACGGGAACCCGGCTGCGCCTTAACTCCGCTTCAGCCCGATCTCCGCGGCATTCGAAACGGCAGCATGAGCTTGACCAGGGGATTGGCGAAACGGTCGAGATCCAGACTCTCATGCACCGCCGCCACTGAGCGTCCGCAGAGCCGGCCCGAAAGCTGCGAGCGGGTATAAAAGGGCGCATCTTCAAAAGTGCGGACCAGTTGAATCTGGCCATTATCGCCACGCGCCGGGCGCCGCACGCCCCACAGCCCCGATTTCAGTTCGATCGGGGGCGGAAGCTCGGTTTCACTGATCTCGCCGAAACGGTTGAAGTCCAAACCCAAGGAGATGTTACCGCCGTCGCGGCGATGCGCGTCATAGGCAACCGTTGCACCCTGCGCATGCACCGCACGCGCCCAGCTCCAAAACTGAAAAGCAGTCTCCAGCGGCTCGTCTCCGGCGTTGCTGTCCAGGTATCCCGGACCGGACCATTGGAGATCAGGAGATCGCATCTCGACCTCCACACGACCGACCGGCGCAAGGGGCCACCAACGATGGCGCTCCTTCGCATCCAGAATGAAATCACGTCTGGTGAGGGCCTCGGGGACCAATCTGACGCGACCGCGAATCCGGCGTGGCAAGGGAACGGCAATCTCCTCGATCTCGACAGTCAGCGCATCGCCGTCCCACCTCAGCGACGACGGGCCTATGGTCAAGCGCTCCCCGTCCCGATGCAACGCGCTACGCCCACGCTCCGTCATGGCCCAGCGAGTCCGGGGGCCGTAAAGCGCGACGTTCAAGCACACGTGGTTCGTCGGATCTTTGCGGCCGGACCAGGCGTAGTAAGGCGAGAACACACTGCCGATAAAGGCAATGATCGTCAGTCCATGACGCCCGTCGTCGCTGAGGGCGTCCAGATACCACCAGCGATAGCCGCCCGGGACGACCGGCGCCTGGAAGTCGAGTCCCTCAGCAGCCGCTCCACGGCCAAGCGGCCCGACAGCGCCGCCATCGGCACCCCCGGACCCGGGTGAACGCTGCCGCCCGCCAGGTAAAGGCCCGGCAGCTTCGTGCGCGCGCCCGCCCGTTGGAAGCTGGCCATCCAGCCGTGCGAGGCCCGGCCGTAGAGTGCGCCTCCCGTCGCCGGGAACAGCCGATGAAAGTCGTTCGGGCCGGTCGTCACCGTCATATCCGGTCGGCTCTCGATCTCCAGGCCGCAGCCGCGCAGAAGGGCGAAGGTTCGCTCCGCGCATTGTGCAATCTCCTCTGAACTGAAGGGCTGTCGATCGCCGCGCGGCGGCGCGTTCACCAACAGATAAAGGCGTTCTTCGCCGTCGGGACGGATGCCGGTGTAGTCATCGCCATCGGTGCGATCCTGAGCGCAGACATAGACCGTCGGCTGCTCAGGGAGCCGGCCTTGCTTGAAGATGGCGTCGAATTCCGCCCGGTAGGCATCCGAGAAGAAGACGTTGTGGTGTAGCAGCGGAAAGCCTTGCGCACGCCCGAGAAGCGTCCAGACGATTGCGGAAAGAGAGCGCTTGTCGACCGGCAAGCTCGGCACAGCCGTGCGTGCCACGGCGCCCAAGTGGCCTGTTGAGAGCGCTGAAACGTCACCGTTGAAAATCACCGAGCCGGCTTGCAGCACCTCGCCGCTCGCCAGTTTGACGCCGCTGACCCGGCCGCGGTCGACCAGGATCTCCGCAGCCTCGCTCTCGTAGCGCAGCTCTGCGCCGCACTGAACTGCCAAGTCGCTCATCGCTCTGGCCAAACGATGCATTCCGCCGTCTACAAGCCACAGACCGTCCAGCTCGACATGCGCCACCAGCATTAGCGTTGCCGGCGCATCGAAGGGAGAGCTGCCGCAGTAGGTGGCGTAGCGAGCGAAAAGCTGGCGCAGTCGCGGGTCTCTGAAGTAGCTGCCAAGAGCAGTCCAAAGGCTGGAGAAAGGTTTGATCGCGGTTAGGTCCGGAATGCCGGCGCGGCGGGTCAACTCCAAGGGATTGGGACGCTGGGCTGTGATGTAGCTGTCCTTCAGCGTCTCGAAGATGCGCTTCGCATCGCGGCGGAAATTCTCGAAGCGCCGGGCCTCGCCAGCCCCTGCGAAGTCACCGATGGCTGCAGCGTTCCGGGCAGGATCGGCGAAGAGGTCGAGGCGGCTGCCGTCGGTCCAGGCATGCCGGGCAAGGACCTCCGTACGCCTCAGCGCAACCTGCTCCTCCAGGCTGCTACCCGCCTCCGCAAAGAGCTCGTCGAACACCCACCGCATGGTGAAAACCGTGGGGCCACCGTCGAGCAGAGCGTCGCCGACCGGCACTTCCCGCATTTTGCCGCCGGGGGCCGCGGCCCGCTCCACCAGGGTGACTGCGAGCCCCCGCGACGCCGCTGCGATCGCTGCCGCCAGCCCACCGACGCCAGCTCCCACGACCACGACGCGATCCGCTGCGACAGAAGTGGGTGTGGGCATTCGTCAAGTGCTCCCGATGGCGGGCTTGAGAAAACGGATCGGAAGTGTACAGCAAACTTGACAGTTATAAACGACAATATAACCTTACATAAAACGCCGGTCAGGGAGGAGGCTCTCATGGATGCTGCGACGCGAATCGAACAGGCTCTGAACAGCGCCGTCGCCCGCGCAGAGGTTTCCAGCGCCCCTCCCAAACTGGCCGCGGCTCTGCGCTATGCCGTCTTCCCCGGCGGCGCACGGGTACGCCCGCAACTCTGCCTTGCCGTAGCCAGGGCCTGCGGCGACGATACGCCGGCCATGAGCGATTCGGCCGCAGCGGCGATTGAGTTGCTGCACTGTGCCTCCCTCGTCCACGACGACCTGCCTTGCTTCGATGATGCAGATTTGCGTCGTGGCAAGCCGACGGTTCACGCTGCCTACGGCGAAGCGCTCGGCGTTCTGGCCGGGGACGCCTTGATCGTGATGGCTTTCGAATGCCTGGCCTTGGCGGGCGCTGCCATGCCCCAACGGCTGCCAGCGTTAACCGCGACGGTCGCACGCTCCGTCGGCGCCCCGAGTGGCTTGGTTGCCGGCCAAGCCTGGGAGAGCGAGCCCGACCCGGATCTCGGGCAGTACCAACGCGCCAAGACTGGCGCCCTCTTTGTCGCAGCCAGTGTTGCCGGCGCAGTGTCTGCAGGCGCCGACCCCGGTCCCTGGCGCTGCCTGGGAGATCGCTTGGGCGAGGCCTATCAGGTCGCCGACGATCTGCGCGACGCCCTCTGCACCCCCGAGGAGCTGGGCAAACCGGCTGGTCAGGACGAAGCCTTGGGCCGCCCCACTGCCGTCTCTGAGTTCGGTCTGGAAGGGGCTTGTACCCGCCTGCAACAGCTCTTGGACGAAGCCGTGGACTCAATCCCCGATGCCCCTGGTGCAGCAGAGCTACAGCAGCTCGTACTGCTCCAGGCCAAACGGCTCACGCCGAAACGCTTGGCGCCAGCGAGTGTTGCCTGAGGTCGCCCAGCCGAACCGAAGCGAGCCGGCCAGGCTGTCCGGCGCCGATAAGGGTGATCGTAGACAGCAGACCTTGCACGACCGCTGGCTGGATTGGCGCGACCGGCTGCTCTCAAACTCCCGATTCCAACGCTGGGCCGCAGCCTTTCCTCCGACACGGCCCATCGCGCGGCGCCGGGCCGCTGCGCTCTTCGATCTCTGCGCCGGCTTCGTCTACTCCCAAATCCTGCTCTGTTGCGTGCAGCTAAAGCTCTTCGAAAAGCTGGCCGAAGATCCGCAGACGCCGGCGCAGTTGGCGCCGCGCCTTTCCATGACCGAAGCGCAGGCATATCGACTGCTGGAGGCTGCGGTGGCCTTACGATTGCTGCAGAGGCGCAGCGATGGGCGCTACGGCCTCGGCCCGCACGGCGCCGCCCTACTCGGCAACGGCGGCGTGGCCGAGATGGTCAGCCATCATGCCTTGCTCTACAAGGACTTGACCGACCCTTTGGCCCTATTGCGCGGCGAGTCCGGAGAGACCTGCTTACAAGGTTTCTGGAGCTATGCAGGCAGCCCTGCGCCGGCAGAGGCTGTGCCGACAGGCGTCACTGGCTACTCCGATCTCATGTCTGCCTCCCAAGCGATGATCGCCGAGGAGCTGTTGGCAGCCTACTCCCTCGCGACCTGCCACTGTTTGATGGACGTCGGCGGTGGGCAGGGAACCTTTCTTTTGGCCGCAGCGCGGCGGTGGCCGCATCTGAGGTTGCGACTCTTCGATCTTCCAGCGGTAGCAAAGCGAGCGGAGACAGTCTTCGCGATGGAGGGGCTGGCCGAGCGAACCACGGCCATAGGCGGCGACTTTCACTGCGATCCGCTTCCGCAGGGCGCCGATGCCATCTCCCTCGTGCGCATCGTGCACGATCACGACGACGAGGCGGCGTTGGCGTTGCTGAAAGCCGTCCGCGCCGTCCTGCCCAAGGGCGGGCAGCTACTGCTGGCTGAGCCGATGAGCGGAACGCCGGGCGCCGAAGCCGCCGGGGCGGCTTACTTCGGCTTCTACCTGCTGGCGATGGGGAGTGGCCGGCCACGCACACCCGCGGAACTCAGAGCCCTTCTTGCCGCAGCTGGGTATCGCCGCAGCCGCCTGGTCGCGACCCGTCAGCCTTTGCTCATGCGGTTGATCGTCGCCGAGGCGTGAGCACTCAAATCCCAGGGTACGCGGTGCAAAACGGGACGTTTGATGTAGCGCAAACCTGACATTATGAGTGTAATGTTTACTTGACATGTCTGCTCGTAAAGTTACGCTGACAGGCAGGAGGACAAGGTATCCCGACAGAGATGCCGAGACCCTTGGGGAGATGACGGGAAGATGGAGACGACAGCCGTCGTGCTAAGGGAACCTGGAGAGCTGACGATCGACCGCGTCGGCCTGAAAGACCCGACCGCCAGCGACATTGTCGTCGAGACCGAGTGGTCCGGCATTAGCACGGGTACGGAGCGCCTGCTCTATAGCGGTCGAATGCCGTCGTTTCCCGGAATGGGATATCCTCTGGTGCCCGGCTACGAAACGGTGGGGCGCGTAATCGAAGCCGGATCCGAGTCGGGTCGGGCCATCGGCGAGCGGGTCTATGTCCCGGGCACCAGCGCCTACCGCGATGTACGAGGCCTGTTCGGCGGCGCGGCAGCACAGTTGGTGGTTCCCGGAGATAAGACGGTTCCGTTGGGCGAAGATCTCGCCGAGAACGGCACGCTCCTAGCTCTTGCAGCCACCGCATACCATGCTATTGCCGGCGGTGACCATCGGCTGCCCGACTTGATCGTGGGTCATGGCGTACTGGGCCGGCTGCTTGCGCGTGTAGCCTGTGCCGAAGGCGGTCACCCAACCGTCTGGGAGGTCAACTCCGAAAGGCGTGAGGGTGCTCGAGATTACCTCGTCATAGATCCAGCCGAAGACAAAACCCGCAATTATGAGACGATCTACGACGTCAGCGGTGCCGAAGGCCTGCTCGACGGTTTGATCGGCAAGCTCGCACCGCGCGGCGAGATCGTACTCGCGGGTTTCTACAGCCAACCGCTCAGCTTCGCCTTTCCACCGGCTTTTCTGCGCGAAGCGCGGCTGCGGATCGCAGCAGAATGGGCGCGTCCCGACTTGCTGGCGGCCAAGCGACTGATCGACGAAGGCAAGCTGTCTCTGGAGGGCTTGATCACACATCGCGCACCGGCGACGGCCGCCGAGGCTGCTTATCGCACCGCCTTCGAAGACCCAACTTGTCTCAAAATGATCCTGGACTGGAGTGAGCGCTCATGACGGCGACCCCCAACGGTTCTCAGCTCGGTAAGGCCACGTCCGCCGACGCGGCAACCCAGATGCATCAGCGCCTTCGCGACGAGGCGAAGATCGAACCTGCCGCACCCAGCACAGGTCCTGTCACCAAGGAAACCCAGATTATCGCGATTTACGGCAAGGGCGGCATCGGCAAGTCCTTCACACTCGCCAACCTCAGTTACATGATGGCGCAGCAGAGCAAGAAAGTGCTTCTGATCGGCTGCGATCCAAAGTCGGACACCACCTCGCTGCTGTTCGGCGGCAAGGCCTGCCCGACCATCATCGATACCTCTTCGAAGAAAACGGCGGCCGGCGAGCAGGTCCAGATCGGTGATGTTTGCTTCAAACGTGACGGCGTCTTCGCCATGGAGCTGGGCGGTCCGGAGGTGGGACGCGGCTGCGGCGGGCGCGGCATCATCCATGGTTTCGAGACTCTGGAGAAGCTGGGCTTCCATGACTGGGGCTTCGACTACGTGCTGCTCGACTTCCTGGGCGACGTGGTCTGCGGCGGCTTCGGCCTGCCGATCGCCCGGGACATGTGCCAGAAGGTGATCGTCGTCGGCTCCAACGACCTGCAGTCGCTCTATGTCGCCAATAACGTCTGCTCCGCGACGGAGTACTTCCGCAAGCTGGGCGGCAATGTCGGCGTTGCCGGCTTGGTGGTGAACAAGGATGACGGGACGGGCGAGGCCAAGGCCTTTGCCAGTGCCGTCGGCATCCCGGTGCTCGCCTCGATTCCCGCGCACGACGATATCCGCCGCAAGTCGGCCAACTACCAGATCATCGGCTATCCGGGCAGCGAGTGGGGCGGGCTGTTCGAAGAGCTTGCACAGAACGTCGCGGACGCGCCGCCCCGCGAGCCGGCACCGCTCGATCAGGACGGACTCCTCGCCCTCTTCTCGGCCTCCGAAACCGGACGCGACGTGGTGCTGCAGCCTGCGACACTCGAGGACATGTGCGGCAGTTCGGCGGTGAACAAGCCGTCTCTCGAAGTGGTCTACGACGAGGTCTGAGCGAAACGGAACGAATCGAGATGACACGCAAGGCCACCGACCCACAGATGACGGCGGCACCGGACGCCGGCGGTCCTGCGCCTAAGCAAGGGAACGGTCGCAGCGCGCCGGACATCAACCTTGCGGCCACCAAGACCGACGGGCTCGGCTGTCACGCCGGCAAGACGGAACTGAAGGCAGCCGCGGAGAAAGCCGGCAAGTCCGAGACCCTGGAGCGTTACGCCCAGGACTACCCGACCGGACCGCACGACCAGCCGCAGTCCATGTGCCCGGCCTTCGGGTCGCTGCGGGTCGGCCTTCGCATGCGGCGCACCGCGACTGTCTTGTCCGGTTCGGCCTGCTGCGTCTACGGCCTCACCTTCACCTCGCATTTCTACGGGGCCCGCCGCACCGTCGGTTATGTGCCGTTCAACTCCGAAACACTCGTCACCGGCAAACTCTTCGAGGACATCCGTGACGCGGTTCACGAGCTCGCCGACCCTGAGCTCTACGACACCGTCGTCGTGACCAACCTCTGCGTCCCGACGGCCTCCGGTGTGCCGTTGCAGCTCCTGCCCAAAGACATCAATGGCGTGCGCATCATCGGCATCGACGTGCCGGGGTTCGGCGTCCCGACCCACGCTGAAGCGAAAGACGTGCTGGCCGGTGCCATGCTGAACTACGCGCGCAACGAGGCGGAGCAAGGCCCCGTCGCGGCGCCGCGGGGCGGGCTCAGCGAAGCACCGACGGTCGCCCTGCTCGGTGAAATGTTCCCGGCCGACCCTGTCACGCTCGCTGCACTTCTGCAGCCGCTTGGCCTGGCTGCGGGCCCCACAGTGCCGACGCGGGAATGGCGCGAACTCTACGGAGCGCTCGATTGCGCGGTCGTGTCGGCAATCCATCCTTTCTACACCGCAGCGGTGCGGGAGTTCACCGCCGCCGGCCGGCCGGTCGTCGGCTCGGCTCCGATCGGCGTCGATGGCACCGCGGCTTGGCTTGAGGCGATCGGCGAGGCCTGCAACGTGGCCGAGAAGCAGGTCGACGCCGCCAAGGCACAGTTCCTGCCGGCGATCCAGAGCGCCTTGGCAAGCGTTCCGATTGAAGGGCGTATCACCCTGTCCGGCTACGAGGGCTCGGAATTGATCGTGGCCCGACTGCTGATCGAAAGCGGCGCGGACGTCCGCTACGTAGGCTCGGCCTGCCCGAAAACACCCTGGTCCGATCCCGATCGCGAATGGCTGGAGGCTCGTGGCGTCGTCGTCAACTATCGCGCCTCGCTGGAAGACGACCTCGCCGCCATGGCGGAGTACCAGCCGGACCTTGCGATCGGCACCACACCCGTCGTGCAGAAGGCCAAGGAACAAGCGGTCCCCGCGCTCTACTTCACCAATCTCATTTCTGCCCGCCCGCTCATGGGACCGGCCGGGGCCGGGTCGCTCGGCCAGGTGATCAACGCGGCGCTCGACAATAAGGCACGCTTCGAGGAAATGGACAGCTTCTTCGCCGGCGTCGGCAAGGGTTATGCCGCCGGCATCTGGGAAGACCGGCCGACCGAACCGAAAACAACCACAAGGCCGGCCGCCAGGCCGAAGGCAGACAAGTCCCTCAAGGATCGATCCGTGAAGGAGGCCGGCGCATGCTAGTCCTCGATCACGACCGCGCAGGCGGCTATTGGGGCTCGGTCTACGTCTTTACGGCGATCAAGGGCCTACAGTGCATCATCGACGGCCCGGTCGGTTGCGAAAACCTGCCGGTCACTTCGGTGCTACACTACACCGACGCCCTGCCGCCGCACGAGCTTCCCATTGTGGTCACTGGCTTGGCCGAGGACGAACTGGGACAGAAAGGCACCGAGGGCGCCATGAAACGCGCCCACGAAACTCTCGACCCCAACCAGCCGGCGGTGGTCGTTACCGGATCGATCGCAGAGATGATCGGCGGCGGCGTAACGCCCGAGGGAACCGGCATCCGCCGCTTCCTGCCGCGCACCATCGACGAAGATCAATGGCAAAGCGCCAACCGCGCCATGAACTGGTTGTGGACGGAATTCGGCTTGCGCAAAGGCAAGCTGCCCAAGGCAAGCCCTCGGGCCGAAGGCGCCAAGCCCCGCGTGAATATCATTGGACCCATCTACGGCATGTTCAACATGCCGAGCGATCTCGCCGAGATTCGACGCCTGGTGGAAGGCATCGGCTGCGAGATCAACATGGTCTTCCCGCTCGGCAGCCATCTCAAAGACGTTGGACGGCTGGTGGATGCGGATGTCAACATCTGTCTCTACCGGGAGTTCGGGCGGCTGCTCTGTGAAGCGCTCGATAAACCCTATCTCCAGGCCCCCATCGGCCTGCACTCAACGACGAAGTTCCTACGGGCGCTGGGCGAGCTGACCGGGCTTGACCCGGAGCCCTTTATCGCGCGCGAGAAGCACACGACGATCAAGCCGATCTGGGATCTCTGGCGTTCGGTGACTCAGGATTTCTTTGGCACCGCCAGTTTTGCCATCGTCGCAAATGAGACCTATGAGCGGGGAGTCAGGCATTTCCTGGAGACGGAGCTGGGGCTGCCCTGCAGCTTCTCTTTCCGGCGTTCGGCCGGAGTGAAGCCCGACAACGAGGCCGTACGCGAGGCAGTGCGTAGCAAAACGCCGTTAATTCTGTTCGGCAGCTATAACGAACGCATGTATCTGGCCGAGATCGGCGCCAAGGCCATGTACATCCCGGCGTCCTTCCCCGGGGCGATCGTACGGCGGCACACAGGCACGCCCTTCATGGGGTATGGCGGCGCGACCTACCTCGTACAGGAGGTCTGCAATCAGCTGTTCGACGCGCTCTTCCACATCCTGCCCCTAGCGACGGAGCTGGACCGGGTCGAGGCGACACCCGCCAGGCTGCACCGCGAGCTGGCATGGCAGGCCGAGGCGCAGGTTGCCCTGGACGAACTGGCGGCCGCTCACCCCGTGCTGACCCGAATTTCCTTCGTCAAACGTCTGCGCGACGGAGCCGAAGCGGCGGCCCGGAGAGCCGGCGATAGCGAAGTCACACTCGCCCATGTCAGCGCCTTGCAGGGCGCCGGTTCGCAGGGGCAAGCGGCATGACGACGGCTTTCCTCATAGCCCCCCTGACCAGCGCTGCCAGCCCGCTTCGCGGCGCTAAGCAACGGGAATGGGGATCCGGTGACATTCTTTTCACAGCACGGCGACGGGAGGCGGTCGCCGCTGCTGCACGACGGGGATTCGCTCCGCTTAGCGGGACGAGCCGTTCAACAGCCTCACAGCGGAGTGACTTCGATGTCTGATTTCGCCCTTCGCCATAGCACGGCCTCTCATAACGGGCTGCACGACTACGACGCTCGATCTGCGCCGACTCACAGCCGCCGGCGAAACACGGGACGCTACGAGTTCTGGCTCTACTTTGCTGTCAGCTTCCCGATCTTTCTGACCATCGCCGTTCTGGCGCGCCTGCTGCCAAAGCCCTGGCGCCCGGGCATCACGGCGATGCAGGGCCAAGGCTCCGTCTTCGGCGAGGCCAAAGCGGCGACGAACAGAGTTCTACCCTTCGTCTTCATGAGCTGAAGACGACGCGGACATGGAGCTTGCCCGGCGTAGGGCCGGGCGACGAGGCGACGACGGCTGTGTCTCTTTAGGCTAGGAGCGCAGCCCCGTCGATCCCAGTCGTACGGGAAGGGTACGGCGGCGGCCGCAAGGCCATGTAAGTGGAGGTTACGTTCATGTCCGAACGTTCCTTGACGGGTCTCAACGAGGATGAGGCTCGTGAATTCCACGGTATTTTTGTGAAGAGCTTCATGATCTTCACCGGAATTGCCGTGCTTGCGCACATCCTCGCTTGGTTGTGGCGCCCTTGGCTGCCGGGACCGGGTGGCTATTCCGATGCGGCGATGCTCGATGGTGCGAAGGATATCGCACTGCAGGCGCTGACATTGATCGGATAGGGAGAGAAGAGAGATGTGGAGAATCTGGATGATCTTCGACCCGCGTCGAACGCTGGTCGCTCTTTTCACCTTCCTGTTCATTCTGGCGTTGCTGATCCACTTCATTTTGCTCAGCACCGATCGGTTCAATTGGCTGGAAGGTCCCTCGGGTGCGGCGGATGCCGTGTCTCAGATGTCGGCCCTGCCGTCGAACGACGTCTTGCGTTCATAGACAGGCGCCAGGCATCGACCTCGGCGGTGGCGGAGGAGGAACCCGGCGGTTACCCGGTCGTCCCTCCGCCACCGACCTGGGTTGATACCCGGCCGCTCGATTTACGACAGCCGGACCGGGCAGGTCGAAAACCGGAACGGCAGGTTGCTGGAGGTCTCTACCAATGGCCATGCTCAGCTTTGAACGGAAGTACCGCGTCCGTGGTGGTACACTGGTCGGAGGAGATCTCTTCGACTTCTGGGTCGGCCCGTTCTTCGTGGGCTTCTTCGGAGTCACGACAATCTTCTTCTCGGCTCTTGGTACGGCGCTGATTCTCTACGGGGCAGCAATCGGGCCGACCTGGAACCCTTGGACCATCAACATCGCACCGCCAGACCTCTCCTACGGGCTCGGCTTCGCGCCTTTGAAGGAAGGCGGCCTCTGGCAACTCATCACGATCTGCGCCATCGGCGCTTTCGTCTCCTGGGCTTTGCGCCAAGTCGAGATCTGCCGAAAACTCGGCATCGGCTATCATGTCCCAGTCGCCTTCAGCTTCGCCATTCTAGCCTATGTCACCCTCGTCGTGATCAGACCTCTCCTCCTGGGGGCTTGGGGGCACGGTTTTCCCTACGGGATCTTCAGTCACCTCGATTGGGTTTCCAACGTCGGCTACCAGTATCTGCACTTCCACTACAACCCGGCACACATGATCGCGGTGAGCTTCTTCTTCACCACGACACTAGCGCTGGCGCTTCACGGTTCGCTTGTCTTGTCCGCAGCCAATCCACCTAAGGGGGAGGTGGTCAAGACGCCTGAGCACGAAGACACCTTCTTCCGCGACTTCATAGGCTATTCGGTCGGCACGCTCGGCATCCATCGGTTGGGCCTGTTCCTGGCGCTGAACGCCGGTTTCTGGAGCGCCGTCTGCATCGTCATCAGCGGCCCCTTCTGGACCCGTGGTTGGCCGGAGTGGTGGAACTGGTGGCTCGATCTGCCGGTCTGGTCCTAGGAGGTCCCGCAGCATGGCTGAATATCTGAATCTCTTCACCCAGACCCAGGTGCGCGGGCCAGCGGAACAAGGCGTGGCGATCGACGAGAGCTTCTGGCCTCGGCGCGGCACGCCGGGTTTCAATCACCTGATGGGACGGATTGGCAACGCCCAGATCGGCCCGATCTATCTGGGCTGGTTCGGCCTCGCCTCGCTGATCTGCGGATTCATCGCAATCGAGATCATCGGACTGAACATGTGGGCCTCAGTCGGCTGGGATCCCGTCCAGTTCGTGCGGCAACTCCCCTGGCTCGCGCTCGAGCCGCCGCCACCGTCTTACGGGCTCAGCCTGCCACCGCTCAATCAAGGCGGCTGGTGGCTGCTCGCCGGCTTCTTTCTAACAGCCTCCATCATTCTTTGGTGGATACGGACCTATCGACGGGCCATTGCCCTTGGTATGGGCACGCATGTGGCTTGGGCTTTTGCCTCGGCGATTTGGCTCTACCTCGTGCTCGGCTTCATCCGTCCGCTGCTGATGGGCAGTTGGGGCGAGGCGGTGCCCTTCGGCATCTTCCCACACCTGGATTGGACGGCCGCCTTCTCGATCCGCTACGGCAACCTGTTCTACAACCCCTTCCACGCGCTTTCGATCGTCTTCCTCTACGGTTCCACGCTGCTGTTCGCCATGCATGGCGCGACCATCCTGGCCGTCTCACGCCTGGGCGGAGATCGGGAGTTGGATCAGATCGTTGATCGGGGCACGGCCTCGGAACGCGCTGGGCTGTTCTGGCGCTGGACCATGGGCTTCAACGCCACCATGGAGTCCATCCACCGCTGGGCTTGGTGGTTTGCCGTCCTAACTACTCTGACAGGCGGCATCGGCATACTCCTGACCGGAACCGTGGTGGACAATTGGTACCTCTGGGCCGTCAAGCATGACTTCGCTCCGACGTATCCCGAGGTCTTCCCGACGGTGCCCGATCCGGCTCTGACAACGGGAGCAGCGCAATGACTTTCCACATCCCAAAGTTTGTCAGTCGCTTCGCCGTTCTCGTCGGTGGGATTCTGGTCATCTTGGCGTTCTTTGCCATCCCGATCTCTACAGAGACAGTTCAGCAAGGATATCGAGGCACCGGGAAGGAGCTGGTGCTCAACGCCAATACGATCGAGCGCCAGTTGGAAGCCAGCCAGGTACCCGCGGAGCCTTGGCCACTGGAGGAAGGCGATGGGCCTCTGGCGTCTGAAGTCTACGAAAACGTGCAGGTCCTCGGTCATCTCAATGCGGGCAACTTCGACCGGCTGATGGCCGCGATGACGGAATGGGTTTCGCCGGAACAAGGCTGCACCTACTGCCACACCGAAGATGGCAACTTCGCCTCCGATGACATCTACACCAAGGTCGTCTCTCGGCGCATGATTCAGATGACGCAGCACGTGAACAGCCAGTGGACCAACCACGTCGCTGAGACCGGTGTTTCCTGCTACACCTGCCATCGAGGGCAACCTGTTCCAGAACATATCTGGTTCGACGATCCCGACGCGCTTTACGCGGGCGGTTTGATCGGCGATCGCGCAGGACAGAACATCGCCGCAGCGGAAGTCGGCATGACATCCCTGCCCCAGGACATGTTCCGGCCCTTCCTGCACGACGAGGCCAACATTCGGGTGATCGGCAACGAAGCGCTTCCGAACGGCAACGAGCGCACGATCAAGCAGACCGAATGGACCTATGGCCTGATGATTCACATGTCCGAATCACTCGGGGTCAACTGCACCTACTGCCATAACAGCAGCAACTTCGGATCGTGGGATCAAGCTCCGGCCAGCCGAGCCGTCGCCTGGCATGGTATACGCATGATGCGGGACCTCAATGTCAGCTATCTGGAGCCGCTCGGACCGGTTTATCCGGAGATTCGCCTCGGGCCCCTGGGCGATGCACCGAAGGCGAACTGCGCCACCTGCCACCAGGGAGTCTACAAACCTCTGTTCGGCGCACAGATGGTGATCGACTACCCAAGCCTGCAGCAGCCAGGTCCGGCCAACCTACAGGATCCGCCCACCCGGCAGACCAGCGGTCTCCTTGACTGAGTGCCTTGCGAAACAGACCCTCCACTCGGGCCGCCTCCTCCATCATGAAGGTGGCCCGTTTCTTTTTTGCAGATGCGCTGAGACAGAGTTGAACTGGAAGAGGGTACCGCCTTTCAGTCGGCCGCATTGATCCACGCACGATGGCGCTAGCCGAGCGAAACTCACTAGCCGAGCGAAACTCAATAGACTGTCGGCCGGCAGCGACCGTGCGATCAGCAGTGTCACGCGATCAATCCTGCGCTGAGGGGTGGGCACCGGTTGTAACGTTGCGGCGCTTTCCGGGACTATCGCCGGGCGCAAAGACCGCGTTCGGCGGCTCCGAGAACCGAATCCCGTGACGACTCTACGAACCTTCAGGTTTTCGTGAATACGATCGTTGCTTCGCCGAGAAGAATGCCGAACTTGCTCACCCGCGCCCGATTGATCAACTTGCCATCGGGTTGCAAGAACATACGGTCATCGAAATCAACAAGCAGGCGCTTGGCACCCACTGGCAGGGAAAAACGATAGCGCCAATGCAATTGGTTGGCGACGACACGGCCACGTGCCTCACCGATCACGTCGTCGGCCGTACCGCGATAACCGCTACGGCCTTGCGGTTCGATATGCCAGACGCGCCTTTCGGTCTCGCCGTCGTCGTAGAGGAAGTCTTCCGTCAGGGTCAAACGGCGACCGTCCCAGTCGCCTTCGACCTCCACCTCGAACTGGCGACGCAGCTTGCCGAAACGATCCTGGAATACGCCCCAGGCACGGGTGTGGCCCGAAAAGTAAGCTTCAAGCCGCAGCAAAGGGCGGACAGCAGCCTGACGGCGCTGTCGCGAGGCACTGCCGCGGTTCGGATGGACGGCCCGTCCTTCAGTTTCCGTCCAGATGGACATGACGGTCTCTTCCTTCTTCTTTTGTCTCTAACCGAAAGGGGAATTCAATCGCACCACTGCCACGTTGAGGGCAGCAGCAACACTGACCCAAGCGACGTAGGGCACGAGCAGTAAGGCGGCCATCCGGGCAAAACGCCACAGGACGACGATCAAGGTCGCGATAGAGGCCCAGAGAAACAGCACTTCGAACATTGCCCAGTCCGGCCTACGGAAGGCAAAGAACAACGCGGACCAGAGGATGTTCAGGAAACCATTGAGCAGGAACAGTATCAGGACGGCATCGCGGACACCGCGGTTTGGGGCCGCACGCCACGCCATCGCCGCAGACAGAACGGCCAGAGCCAACACAGCGGTCCAGATCGGCCCGAAAGCCCAATCGGGCGGTTTGAAACTCGGCTGTTGGAGAGACTGATACCAAGGCCCCAGGTCCGTCATGGTACCGCCCACAGCCGCGACCGTCACCGCGAAGGCAGCGGCAACGGCAATCGGCAAGAGCTTTTGGTTTCGCAAGGTAGAACGGGGCATCGTCCCTTGGCCGTGAGTCACGGCGAAACCACCCGCAGAAGATGCGCCATGTCCTTTAGAAAAATCCGCAGGTGGGCGCCCGGTCGCGCCTTCACCAACTTCTTTTCCATGTAGGCCTGCCAGGTAAGGTACTGGACGTCCGGGTCCTGGCAGATAGAGACGAAGCGCTCGCGTCGCCGGTCGTTCGAGTACCAGAACTTCTGCATTATCCCGAGAATCCAGAAGACCCGGCCGTGCTCACGCATAAAACGCTTGCGTGCCCCTGCCAGCTCTCTGACATCGCCTGTCGCCAGCGTACGCTCGACCGCTTGCGCAGCCAGCTGACCGCCAAGCATGGCGTAGTAGATACCTTCGCCGGACGCGGGGGCTACGATTCCGGCGGCATCGCCAGCAGCGATGACATCCTGCCGATTGTCCCAACGCTTCAGAGGCTTCAGAGGAATCGGGGCGCCTTCGCGTCGGATTGTCTCATTACTGGACATACCGGTTGTCGAGCGCAGCGCACTGACGGCACCGCGCAACGAAAAGCCCTTATTCGCGGATCCGACGCCGACACTGGTCGAGTCGCCATGAGGAAAAACCCAGGCATAGAAGTCCGGAGACAACTTGCCTTGGTAATAGACGTCACAACGATCGTTCTCGAAGCTATCGCTCTCCTCTTTTGGGGATGCGACGATCTCGTGATAAGCGAAAACGCAGGGGACCCGCTCGGCATTCGGAATTCCTGCCTGTTTAGCAACCTGCGATCGGGCGCCATCGGCAGCAATCACCAACCTCGCCCGGACGCGTTGGAGATCCCTGCCACCAGGTGCAGGCCCGGGACGATAGGCAATCGTCGCCATCCCCTCAGCATCTCGCTCGAAGGACTCGAAGGTGCCGGTTCGGCGAACGGCACCGTCCTTTGCCGCACGCTCGCGCAGCCATTCGTCGAACTCGCAGCGGTCCACCATGCCGACGTAGCCGCCGTCAATCGGCATATCCACTCCGCGATTACTCGGCGAGATCATGCGCGCTTTGGTAATCCGCGCTTTAAGCAGGTGATGAGGGATGGCGAAGTCACGAATCAGCCGGGGCGGCACCGCGCCACCGCAAGGTTTGATTCGTCCCGCACGATCCAGCAGCAACACAGACCGCCCGGCCCGGGACAACTCACTGGCAGCAGTGGCGCCGGCAGGCCCGCCGCCGACCACAATCGCATCGTAGGTCTCCGGCCGCCGTCCCTCTGCCGCACTCTCTGCCTGCGCCATAATTTCCTCCTTCCAACCCGCTTCATCAGCCTGTGGCGGGCATGCTCACACCTGCGGTGCTGAGCTCGCGTTCCGACTTTCGGGTGAGTCCCATAGCGAGATGCGCCGCGACCAGGAACAACAGGCCCTCTGCGAGAAACACGGTGGCATAGGCCGCTTCCGGCGAGGGAATCGCCAGACGCGCAAGGTCGATAGCCGCCGTTCCCAAAAAGCCGCCGAGACCGAAGGCGACGGCCTGCGCCGCCCCCCAAAGTCCCATACGCACGCCTTCTCGCGCGCCTTCGCCCTTCGTCGCCAGCTTCATCATCGAGCCGATGGCGGCGACCGCGAACGCACCGTTTGCAACGCCGAGCGCAAAGACAGAGAGCTGCAGAGGCCAGCTACCGCCGATCAGTCCACCAAACGCGAGATTGGCAAGTGCCAGGGCCGAAGCGATGCAGCCGCCGACAATCCACGTCTGCAGAGATCCGATACGGCGGCGGCGAGCGGCGCTCCCCAGCACGCCGACGAGCAGCATGCCGACAAAAACGCCGGCGTGCTGCACACCGGCCAGTTGAGTGGACTGACCCGGCGTCAAGCCGAAAACCGTACCGGCGAAGGGCTCGAGGATCAGATCCTGAGCGCTGTATGCGAGCATGGACACGAAGACGAAGATCGCGAAGCGACGGGCATCCGGTTCGGCCCAGACATGGGCTATGGCTTCCCGGAAGCTGCCGTCCGCACGCTGCTGCGACGGAGGGCTTGGAGCATCGACATTGCGACGCTTTTCAACCCCTGTGATGGCGACGACCGTCAGTAAGAAGGCGACAGCCGAGACCGTGCCCGAGACCAGAACGAGCCGCTGCGGCGAGAAAGGATCGAGAAAATGGCCGGCCACGGTGGCCGTCAGCACGAAGCCGGCAATCATCATCATCCAGACGACCGTTGCCGCAGCAGCGCGTCGCTTTGCCGGTACCTGAGTCGCCAGCAAGGTCAGCAATGCCGTACCGGACGCACCAACTCCGCCACCGATCAGAATAAAGGCACCGACTGCCAGCGCGATGCCTGCAGACACATTCGTACTCATCCAGGCGGTTGCGACGGCCGCCCCCAGACCTCCAAGTGCCAAAGCGGCCATGCCACCGAGGATCCAGGGCGTGCGCCGCCCGCCCCTGTCGGAGCCGTATCCCCAACGTGGACGCAAGACCTGCAGGGCATAGTGCAGCGCGACCAAGGCGCCGGGCAGCATGGCCGGCAGCGCCAGTTCCACCACCATCACCCGGTTCATGGTGGAGGTGGTGAGCACCACGATGGCGCCCAGCGCAGTCTGCACCAGACCCAGGCGAAGGATCCCGAACCAGCCCAGGGGTGCCGTGCCGCTCATGACGCGCTCCCCGCAGCCAGTGCTGCCATCTCTGGACGGATCGCGAAGGCGCAGACCAGCATCCCGATGACATAGAGCGTCGTGCCGGTTGCATTGTACCAGGGTGCAAGTTCCCGTGGCCGGCCAACCAGACGGGCCATCAGCACCAACTGTACAAACAGCAGTCCGGCAACCGCCGCGGCGTAGACCGGATGACCCCAATCGAACAGCAACCAGACCACGGCGACCTGGGGTAACGCCATGACGAGACAAGCGAATTTCGCGGCACGGTCGACGCCGAGCTGCACCGGAAGCGATCGCACACCGGTCTGTCGGTCGCCTTCGACGGCCTTGAAGTCATTGAGCGTCATGATCCCGTGGGCGCCGATAGAATAGAGCGCGGCCAAGATCACGATCTTCCAGTCCGGCGCCACAGCCATCATCAGAGCGGCACCGGTAAACCAGGGGATGCCTTCATAGGCAAACGCGCAGGCTGTATTGCCCCACCAACCGTTCAGCTTCAGCCGCGCTGGGGGCATCGAGTAGGCCCAGGCGAGCAGAAGGCCGAGCAATGCCGCCCAGAACACCCAGACACCCAGAGCCCAGGCGACCATAAGCGACATCAACGACCAGACAACGGCGATGTAGAGCCCCCAGCGGCCCGGCACACGGCCTGACGGGATCGGCCTGTTCGGCTCATTGATCGCATCGACATGGCGATCGAACCAGTCGTTAACGGCTTGGCTGGTGGCGCAGATCAGCGGGCCGGCAAGCGCGATCCCCAGCAGGATCTCCCACCAGCGCTCCAGCAACGGCACACCGGACGACACGACGCCGCACATCAGAGCCCACATCGGCGCGAACCACGTGATCGGCTTCAGCAGCTCCAGAACTGTCGCCGGCGCCGGGTAGGTCCGCGTTCGAAAGGTGGGCTCGAAGGTGCGGTCGCTCATGGGTGTATTTTTGTATTGACACTACAAAGTGTCAAGCAAACACGACACGAAGCTTACCCCAGAACGACAGGTTTGATCCGCATCAATCCTCGCTGCGACCTGAAGGCCGGCAAGAGCAAGCAAACTGTTCAGAAGCGGCACGGAAAGGGGGAGACGACGACCGACGAACTAGCCCGCCTGGCTCTCTTCGCCAATCCCATAGCGACGCAGCTTGGCATAGAGGCTTTGACGACTTAGCCCCAGCATCTGCGCCGCCGAGGCGCGGTTGTCGCCGGTCAGCTTCAGAGCGGCCTCGACGCAGAGCCGCTCGATAATATCCGTGGTATCGCGGACTAGATCCTTCAGCGGCACTCTGCCGACCAACTCCGTTAGTTGCTCGACAGATTGCGGCAGCTCCTCGGCAGGCCGGAAGCTGGTTGCCACGCGCCGGCCGACCGAGCGGATCACGAACCCCATGCAGGGTTCTTCACCGTTCTCCACAGCCACGGCAGACACCTCCACCTCATCGGTGCTTCCCAGTTCACTGTGGAGGACTGTCGCGTAGTTACTGACCGATCCATGATCGCGCAGAGACTTTCCCAACACCTGGCTGTCGACACCTGGCCGGCCAAGCCAGCGCTCGAGCGGCTCGCCAAGCGCCTGTTCCTCGCTCGCCAACTGGGCCATCTCCACAAAAGCGGAGTTGGTCGTCAAGATCCGCCGATTCAGGTCGGTAACGACGAAACCGTCGGGGAGATTCTCCATAACATGAGTCACCCGCGTTTCCGTCCCAGACGACTCGTCACCCGCTTCCGGCGCTGCGACCGGGGCCAGACGTACGAGAAAGTGAATCGCCTTTTCCTGACGGAACAAGGTCGCAGAGACGGTAATCGGCCGAGCGGCGGAAGACAGTGTGGCCTCTACCTGCTGGCTCTTGCCAACGGCGCGCGCAGTCGCCAACAGCGCCTCTATGTCATGGCGCGACTTCGACGCAAAGACATCGGCAACCGGCTTGCCGGTCACGCGTTTCTCTGCGGCACCGAGCAGTTCGGTTGCGGCAGGATTGACGTCGACGACGTTACCGGTGTTGGCGTCAACGATCAGCACCGCTTCGGATGAGATCTGAAACAGCAATCGGTATCGCGTCTCCGCGTGACGAAGACGCGCATACTCCCGCTCCATCGACTGCTGATATCCGACCAAACGCTGCTGCGCTGTGGCCAGCACGCTCAGATCTCGTCCGATAGCTACAATGCGGCCATCCCGGCCCGCCTGTAAAACGGCGTAGCGGACCGGCAGCGAACCGTCGCCGGCGAGAGCGTGGTTGATTTCGCGCCAGCGCGGGGGTGCATGATGCTGAGCTTCGCGAAGAAGGTTCTCGACCTTGGCGCGGCTTTCGACTGTGACTGTCTCAATCCAGGGACGCCCGACCCAAGAGCGGACACTTTCCAGGTTTGCGGACTCGGCGCCTAACGCGACATCGTGAATGGTTCCGTCGGGATCGACGATGAGGGCGATGTCGGCTGCGGTCGCGATGAGCTTTGCCGCAACTTCGGCATCGATATCCCCTAACGAGGATTCCGGCGCTCTAAACTGAACTGCCGTGTCGTGCGAGACCTGCGGCTCCATCGTGCTTCCAGTTTTTCTCCACCGACGCCGAACTGGCCGATGCGCTTGGGTGCCTCGACAGACGATCGGCTTCAGACACGGCCAACCGACTGTCACCTGCGGTCGCGTCAGCACCGGCATGTGAGACCAAGTCTGGGCACTCGTTGAAAGCAGCCCCCCCTACCAGGATCGTGAGACCCTGATTGCGCGATGCGCGACGCAGAGACCGGATACAGGACTGTAGGCCATCAAGCAACCCAACGCAGCTCATGGACAGGCCAACGACACTGAACCATTCCTTGCGGAGGAGCCCCGTCACAGCACTGCCATCACTGGAGGCCACCGTCACTTCCCAACCGGAGCGGCGGAGGAAATGCTCGACCAGCGATAAACCGAAAGCGTGTTGCTCTCCAGGAGCAAGCATGAGGAGAATCCGTCGGTTCGGATGCGCCTCGTCTGTAGCGCCCGGCTCGAAGTCGGGACTCAACTCACGCAGGATCTGTTGCAGCCGGGCAAGGCCGATGCTGACGTCGATGAAGCTGCATTCATCCGCCAGCCAAAGATCGCCCAGCAACTGTGCGCAAGGTGCCAGCAAATCCAGGAATAGGCTCTCGAGCGAGATCCCGTTGGCGCGCAACAGTTCCAGATGCGCCAACGCGACTCCGACGTCCTGGGCGATCACCAGCTTGGCAAAGGCTTTGATGTCTGCAGCATTCGGCTGGGTGTGTGTGCCGAGCACAACCGGCGCATCGTTCTGCGCTTGGCAGGTACCGTCCATTGCATGAGCCAACTTCAACCTAGGAATGATTTCACCTTCGATCGTACGGGCAAGCCGTGCGCGTCGGCGGGCCATATCGATCTCGGCGACAGCTTCCCCGACCGCTGCGCAGGAAGGCGCTTCGAAACCGCACTTCTGTTCGTGAACTCTCAGTTGTGCTGAAAATGCGTCGGTACGACGGAATGAAGGGGCCTCGTCACTGTGTCCACCCAATTCGGCCATGGGTTCCTCCCCTGGGCTCTATGCTTCTCGCTTTGCGAGAATTCCTTTATTCACCATAACCAAGCCCAACACGAGTCGAACAACTGATCAATCGAAACCGGTAACCATACGTTGGCGGGACTCACTTTTGATTCAGGTCAAGAGCAACCAACAGAGTCCCCACAGTCTAAGTAGGGCCAAGGTTCTATGTAAAGATAAATTTACGTCTAACTAAGTTGACACTCTGGGAAAGCCGGGCGTAAATTCTCCGTAACGCGAACAACGCGCGCAAAGCGCGTAAGGAGACGCGGAGAATGCGCCACAAGATTGGCCAGGTGGGGAATATCGCCGGCGAGGTGCCGCGGACTGCGGATGACTCAAAGCGGCGGATACTTTACACGCCGGAACAGCGTCTGCGGCGCGACGCGTCAAGGTGGACGCTCGTGCAAGGCGTTCTGGCCCCGGTGCAGTTTTTCGTTTTCTTGATCTCGCTGGGACTGGTGCTGCACACACTCGCAACCGGCGAAGGCTTGGTCGCGGCCCACACCTCGATCGTGATCAAAACCCTGGTGCTCTACACCATCATGGTCACAGGAGCGATCTGGGAGAAGGAGGTCTTCGGCAAGTACCTCTTCGCGCCGGCTTTCTTCTGGGAAGACGTCGTCAGCATGGGCGTGATCGCCCTGCACACAGCCTATCTGATCGCACTCGCCACAGGCTGGCTCGGCGTTGAAGGCCTGCTCCTACTCGCCCTGGCCGCTTACCTCCTGTACGTCGTCAACGCAGCACAGTTCCTTTGGAAGCTGCGGTGCGCACGCCTCGACGAGGCCCGCACGAAGCGCGACGGAGGATCGTCGGTTGCGGCTGCAACGCCCGCGATGGGAGTTGCGAAATGAGCCAGGCAACAACGCTCCCGGCATCGTCCGAGCCAGGTGCCTGCAGTGCGCCCGAGGTACTGCGCGAGCGCGGTCAGCGCGAAGTCTTCTGCGGTCTGACCGGGATCATCTGGCTACACCGCAAGATCCAGGATGCCTTCTTCCTGATCGTCGGTTCGCGGACCTGCGCGCATCTCATGCAGTCGGCGGCGGGCGTGATGATCTTCGCCGAACCGCGCTTCGGCACGGCGATCATCGAGGAGCGCGACCTGGCCGGCATGGCCGACGCCAACGACGAACTTGACAAGGTGGTCACGCGGCTGCTGGCGCGCCGACCCGACATCAAGCTGCTGTTCCTGGTCGGCTCCTGCCCGTCGGAAGTGATCAAGCTCGACCTCTCACGGGCCGCTCAGCGCCTCTCCAAACAGTTCATGCCGGACGTGCGGGTGTTGAACTACAGCGGCAGCGGCATCGAAACGACCTTCACGCAAGGCGAAGACATGTGTCTGGCCGCGCTTGCGCCAGAACTACCACCTGAGGCACCGGATGCTAGGCCCTCCTTACTACTGGTGGGCGCCCTGGCCGACGTGGTCGAAGACCAATTCCTACGCAGCTTCAAGGCACTTGGCATCGACAGAGTCTCGGTTTTACCGCCGCGCCGCTCCACGGCTTTGCCGGCCGTGGGACCAAACACGCGCTTTCTCTTATGCCAACCTTTCCTGGGTGAGACAGCGCGCCTGTTGGAAGAGAGGGGCGCCAAGCGCTTGGCAGCCCCCTTCCCGCTCGGCGTGGAAGGCACGACGGCTTGGCTGAAGGCAGCAGCCGACGCGTGGCAGGTTTCGGATCAACGCTTCCGCGAGGTCACCGCACCAGCGCAGCAGCGGGCGCGCGTCGCTATCGCTCGCTACCGGGACCGTCTCGCCGGGCAGCGCCTCTTCTTCTTCCCGGACTCTCAATTGGAGATTCCGATCGCACGTTTCCTGGCACGCGAACTGGACATGCACCTGATCGAGGTTGGCACGCCCTATCTGCATCGGCAACACATGGCCGAAGAACTGGCGCTCTTGCCCGACGGTGTGCAGCTCAGCGAAGGCCAGCATGTCGACAACCAGATCGACCGTTGCCGCGCCGCGCGACCTGATCTGACGGTCTGCGGTCTCGGCTTGGCCAACCCCCTCGAGCAGGAGGGGCTGACGACCAAATGGTCGATCGAACTGGTCTTCACACCGATCCAGGGTTTCGAGCAGGCCGGAGATCTTGCCGAGCTCTTCGCGCGTCCTCTGGTGCGCCGGACAAGGCTGGAGGTCTAGAGACATGCAGCTGACCGTCTGGACCTACGAAGGACCGCCGCATGTCGGCGCCATGCGGATTGCCACGGCGATGCAGGATGTACACTACGTGCTGCACGCGCCACAGGGCGACACCTACGCAGACCTCCTCTTCACGATGATCGAGCGGCGCGACCGGCGCCCGCCGGTGACCTACACCACCTTCCAGGCGCGCGATCTGGGAAGCGACACGGCAGAGCTGTTCAAGACCGCGGCCGCCGAAGCCGTGGAGCGCTTCCAGCCCAAGGCTCTTATGGTCGGCGCCTCCTGTACCGCGGAGCTGATCCAGGACGATCCCGGCGGTCTCGCCAAGGCGCTCGGCCTGTCTCTGCCCGTGGTACCGCTGGAACTGCCCTCCTATTCGAAGAAAGAGAACTGGGGAGCGGCCGAAACCTTCTATCAGATGGTCCGCACCCTGGCCGGCCCTAACGCGCCGGCGCCAGGTACGGGACGTCCGGAGCGCCCGACCGCCGCACGACCGAGCTGCAACCTCCTGGGCCCGACGGCCTTGGGCTTCCGTCATCGCGACGATGTGCTGGAGGTGACGAAACTGCTGCAGTCGATCGGTGTCGAGGTTCGTGTTGTCGCGCCCTTGAACGCCACACCGGCAGACTTGGCGCGGCTTGGAGACGCAGACTTCAATGTGGTGCTCTATCCCGAGATCGCACAAACCGCCGCCGGTTGGCTAAAGCGGACCTTCCGACAGCCGCATACGACGGTGGTCCCCATCGGTATCGGCGCCACCCGCGACTTCTTGGCGGAGGTCGCCGAACTGACCGGCGTTGATCCAACACCCGCGCTGGCGGGCGCCCCGTCCCGGCTACCCTGGTGGTCGCGCTCTATCGACTCGACCTATCTGACCGGCAAGCGCGTCTTCGTTTTCGGCGACGGCTGTCATGCCATCGCCGCCGCACGCATTGCTCAGGAGGAGCTGGGGTTCGAGGTTGTCGGCCTCGGCACCTACAGCCGCGAGATGGCCCGCGACGTCCGCAGCGCGGCCGAGCGTTATGGGCTTACGGCGCTCATCACCGACGACTATCTGGAGGTCGAAGAGCAGATCGAGGCGCTGCAACCCGAGCTCGTTCTCGGCACCCAGATGGAACGGCATATCGCCAAACGGCTCGGCGTCGGCTGCGCCGTGATCTCCGCACCGGTACATGTGCAGGACTTCCCGGCACGCTACGCACCGCAAATGGGCTGGGAGGGCGCGAACGTCATCTTCGATACCTGGGTCCATCCCTTGATGATGGGCCTGGAAGAGCACCTGCTCGGCATGTTCCGCGAAGACTTCGAGTTCAACGACGAAGCCGGCGGTTCGCACCTGGGTCACAGCAGCAAGCGCTCGGCTTCCGAAACGACCGCCGATACCGATCAAGCCGATGCGGATCAAACGATATCGGGTCCAGCAGCAGTTGCTGCCGGAGCACCGGTCTGGACCGCCGAAGCGCAATCCGAACTCGGCAAGATTCCCTTCTTCGTTCGCGGCAAGGCTCGTCGCAACACCGAACGCTTCGCCAGCGAGCGCAACATCCCCGCCATCACTGTCGAGACGCTTTACGATGCCAAAGCTCACTTCGGCAAATAACGCAAGCCCTACTTCAGGCTCCGCGGCCACGGGTGTCCCGGTTCGCGTCGTTCTGGTCACGCTGGACCGGCATCTGGCCAGCGCGGCTCAGCGCGCGGCAGAAACGCTGAAACGCGACTTGCCCGGGCTAGAGTTCTGCTTCCATGCCGCCACCGACTGGGCCAACGACCCACAGTCTCTGGCACGCTGCAAGGCAAGCATCGCGCGCGGCGACATCGTGATCGCCTGCATGCTGTTTGTCGAAGAGCACATTCAGGCCGTGCTGCCGGATCTTCGGGCTCGCCGCGACCATTGCGATGCCATGGTGGGCTGCATTTCGGCCGGCGAAATCGTCAAGCTGACGCGTCTCGGCCGCTTCTCCATGGACGGCAACAATCAAGGGGGCATGCTGGCGCTGCTGAAGCGCTTGCGTGGCGGCAAGTCGAAGGGACAAGCCAAGGGCATGAGCGCAGGTGCACAGCAGGTCGCCATGCTGCGCCGTCTACCGAAAATCCTGCGCTTCATTCCCGGAACGGCGCAAGACGTGCGCGCCTACTTCCTAACGCTGCAATACTGGCTCGCCGGGTCCGAGCACAACGTCGTGCAGTTGGTTCGCTTCCTGGTCGACCGCTACGCCGCCGGCCCGCGCAGTAGTTTGCGCGGTGCCCTGCCGGCCAAACCGCCGCGCGACTACCCCGATCTGGGCCTCTATCACCCGCGACTGACCGCCGGAATCGCGGACCAGACGAGCAAGCTGCCACGCCTGAAGCCCACGCAACGTCGAGGCCGCGTCGGGCTGCTGTTGATGCGCTCTTACGTTCTGGCCGGCGACACCGGCCACTACGACGGCGCCATTGCAGCGCTGGAGGCACAGGGGCTGGAGGTCGTTCCCGCCTTTGCCGTGGGCCTCGATCAGCGCCCGGCGATAGAAGCCTTCTTCTTGCATAATGGCCGACCGACGGTCGATGCCGTGGTCTCGCTGACGGGTTTCTCATTGGTGGGCGGCCCGGCCTACAACGATGCCGAAGCAGCCGAAGAAATGCTGGCAACGCTCGATGTGCCCTACATCGCCGCCCAAGCCGTCGAGTTCCAAAGCCTGGAGCAGTGGGGGAATTCGAACCGCGGGCTGATGCCGGTGGAGTCCACCATCCAGATCGCGATCCCCGAACTGGACGGTGCGACCGGCGCGGCGGTCTTCGGCGGACGCTCCTCAGGCTCAGGCGAACTCTGTCAGGGCTGCCATCGTCATTGCTGTTTCGAAGCAGCCGGCGCCCAGGATATGCACGTTTGCCACGACCGGGCGGAGGCCCTGGCAGCCCGCGTCTCCAAACTGGTGGCCTTGCGTAAAGCTCGGATTGCCGAGCGCAAGGTTGCGATCGTGCTCTTCAACTTTCCGCCGAATAGCGGGGCCACCGGCACGGCGGCTTATCTCGACGTCTTCGCCTCCCTCTATGCCACGTTGCGCGCCATGCGGAACGAAGGCTACGACGTCGAACTCCCGGAGTCCGAGGAGGCGCTTCGTGCACACTTGCTGGAGGGCAATGCCCAGCAGCACGGCGCCGACGCAAACGTCGCGGTGCGTATTCCGGTCGACGATCACGTCCGCCGCGAACCTTGGCTGAAGGATATCGAGACAGCTTGGGGGCCGGCACCCGGCCGACAGCAAACCGACGGTCGCACCCTCTTCGTATTGGGTGCTCAGTTTGGAAAGGTGTTCGTCGGGGTCCAGCCCAGCTTCGGCTACGAGGGCGATCCTATGCGCCTGCTGTTCGAGCAGGGCTTCGCACCGACCCATGCCTTCAGCGCCTTTTACCGCTGGCTGCGCGAAGACTTCGGCGCCCATGCGGTGCTGCACTTCGGAACCCATGGCGCTTTGGAGTTCATGCCCGGCAAGCAGACAGGAATGTCGGGAGCTTGCTGGCCAGACCGGCTGATCGGCGATCTACCGAATCTCTATCTCTATGCGGCCAACAATCCCTCGGAAGGAACCATCGCCAAGCGTCGGTCGGGGGCCACCACGGTGACCTACATGACGCCGCCGGTCACTCACGCGGGACTCTATCGTGGTCTCAGCGACTTGAGGGCGTCTCTCGACCACTGGCGTAAGCTCTCGCCCGACGCCCAGGCGGAGCAATCTGATCTGGCAGCTCTCATTCAGGCTCAGGCGGCCGAAGTCGACCTAGCAGACGTGGAGCCCTTGTGGAACGGCGACGCCGGGCAACGCATTCAGCGGCTTGCCGAAGAGCTGAGTGAGATCGAGCAGTCACTGATCCCGCACGGCCTGCACGTGGTGGGGCAAGCGCCGAGCGACGAAGAGCGAAAGGAACTGCTCTATGCGATGGCAGAGCTGGAACCCGCAACCGCACCGTCGGAAGCGGCCGTTGCAGCCTTGATTGCCGGCCGGGCACCGGAAGAAGCCGCGAGACTCGACGGTCACGGCGAAGATGCCGCGCGCATCGAAGTTCTGGCCAACCTGGCAGAGGCGAACGCGAAGATGCAGGGCGACCACGAACTTCAGGGGCTGCTGCATGCACTCGATGGCGGCTATATCCGGCCAGTCCCGGGCGGCGACCTGCTCCGCACACCGCAGATTCTGCCGACTGGCCGCAACCTGCACGGTTTCGATCCCTTCCGGATTCCCAGTGCCTTCGCACTGGCTGACGGTAAGCGGCAAGCACAGCGGCTGCTCGACCGCCACCAGGCAGAGGGCAACGCGCTACCCCGCTCCGTCGCCTTCGTGCTCTGGGGTACCGATAATCTGAAGAGCGAGGGCGGCCCGATCGGCCAGGCCCTGGCGCTGATCGGCGCTAAGCCGCGCTTCGACGGCTACGGTCGGCTCTGCGGTGCCGAGCTGGAACCACTGGAGACCCTTGGCCGGCCACGGATCGACGTGGTGATCACGCTGTCGGGTATCTTCCGTGACCTCTTGCCGTTGCAAACCAAGCTACTGGCCGAAGCAGCTTGGCTGGCAGCCAGCGCCGACGAATCGGAAGAGATGAACTTCGTGCGCCGTCACGCCTTGGCTTATCAGGCGCAGCACGGCTGCGACCTGGAGACGGCAGCGCTTCGCGTCTTCTCCAACGCCGACGGTGCCTATGGCTCAAACGTCAACCAGCTGATCGAAAGCGGCGCCTGGAACGACGAAGACGAGCTGGCTGAAACCTACAGCCGCCGGAAGTGTTTCGCCTATGGCCGCTCGGGCCAGCCGGAGCGGCAAAGCGACCTGCTGCAGTCGATGCTGTCCGATGTCTCCTTCGCCTACCAGAATCTGGAATCGGTCGAGGTCGGGGTGACCACGGTGGATCACTACTTCGACACTTTGGGGGGTATCGGCCGCGCCGTGCAGCGGGCTCAGGGCACAAGCGTTCCGGTCTATATCGGCGATCAAACCCGCGGCGAAGGCAAGGTCCGCACACTCAGCGAGCAAGTCTCTTTGGAGACACGCACGCGCATTCTCAATCCACGTTGGTACGAGGGAATGCTCAAGCATGGCTACGAAGGCGTGCGACAGATCGAGGCCACGGTGACGAACACCGTTGGCTGGTCCGCCACGACCGGTCAGGTACAGCCGTGGGTCTACAATCAGGTCAGCGAGACCTTCGTTCTGGATCCCGAGATGCGGCGTCGCCTGGCGGACCTGAATCCCAAGGCACTGGCGAAGGTCGCCAATCGCCTACTGGAAGCTCACGACAGAAACTACTGGACTCCCGACGAGTCGACCCTCGAAGCCCTCCGTCAGGCCGGCGAAGAGCTTGAAGATCGCTTGGAGGGAATTGGAGATGGCATGGCCGGAACCGCCCTGCCGAAGCAAGTGACCGGCGGCGCCGCCGCATAACCGGTGGCCGCGTAACCGTTAGCTGAGGAGTCCCCTTCATGGGCAGCATGACAACAGCTCTTCCCAAGCGCGCCGACGGCGAAGGCAGCGTGCAAGTGCAGATGGACCCGGACTTGCAGATTGGGAAGGCCAAGGTCTTCGCCGTCTACGGCAAGGGTGGCATCGGCAAGTCGACCACCTCGTCGAACCTCTCGGTCGCCTTCTCAAAGCTGGGCAAGCGGGTGCTCCAAATCGGATGCGACCCGAAGCACGACAGCACCTTCACCTTGACCAAGCAACTGATGCCGACGGTGATCGATGTCTTGGAATCGGTCGACTTCCACTCCGAGGAGTTGCGTGTCGAAGACTTCGTCTACGAGGGCTTCAACGGGGTGATGTGCGTCGAGGCAGGCGGCCCGCCAGCAGGAACGGGCTGTGGCGGCTACGTGGTCGGCCAGACCGTGAAGCTCCTAAAGGAGCATCACCTCCTGGAAGACACGGATGTGGTGATCTTCGACGTACTCGGCGACGTGGTCTGCGGCGGCTTCGCGGCACCCCTGCAGCATGCGGATCGCGCGCTGATCGTCACGGCCAACGATTTCGACTCGATCTACGCGATGAATCGTATTGTCGCCGCGATCCTGGCGAAATCACGCAACTACGACGTTCGTCTCGGCGGCGTAATTGCCAATCGCTCGGCTGCTACAGATCAGATCGACAAGTTCAACGAGCAGGTCGGCCTGGATGTTCTGGCCCACCTGCCGGATCTGGATGAGATTCGCCGCTCCCGTCTGAGCAAATGCACCCTCTTCGAGATGGAGACGACACCGGCGGTCGAGGCCGTGCAGGACGAGTACCTGCGCCTGGCTCAAATCCTCTGGGACGGCCGTGATCCCTTGCTCGCGACACCGATGAAGGACCGCGACATCTTCGATCTGCTGGGATTCAACTGATGCCGACCGCGACCTTTGCCACGCGCCGTGGCCAACTGGAGGCTTACTTCGACCGTACCGCAGTCGATGCCTGGGCGCGACTGACATCGGATGCGCCGGTCAGCAAGATCCGCGCGACGGTCCGTGCGGGACGCGAGCGGATGCGCGCCACCTTACTGTCCTGGTTACCGTCCGACATGACCGGCCTACGCCTGCTCGACGCCGGCTGCGGCACCGGATTACTAGCGGTCGAAGCGGCACGGCGCGGCGCGGATGTCGTCGCAGTCGATGTCTCGCCCACCTTGGTTGGCTTGGCGCAGGAGAGACTGCCGACCGATGTCGAGGGCGCGCACCTCGACTTCCGGGTTGGCGACATGCTCGACCCGGCGCTCGGGCGCTTCGACCACGTGGTCGCGATGGATTCGCTGATTCACTATAAGCCTGCCGACACGGTTCGGGCGCTGGAGCGGCTGGCCGAGCGCACGGCAGGATCCGTTCTCTTCACCTTCGCGCCGCGCACGGCACTGCTAAGCGCCATGCATACGGTTGGACAGATCTTTCCGCGTAGCGACCGAGCACCTGCCATCGAACCCGTGAGCGTAAGCGAGTTGCGCCGCCGCCTCGCTGGCTCGTCTGAGCTCGAAGGCTGGCGCAACGGACGCAGTGAGCGGATCGTCAGCGGCTTTTACACGTCGCAAGCTCAGGAACTGGCGAGCGGAGAGCTGCACAACTGATGAAACGACTGAGCGATCAGTTTGCGCAGTCCTGGATGCGGCTTGGCCCGCAGTTCCTGCCCTTCGCCGATGCTGCGAGCAAGGAACTGCCGCTGGGCCGCCTGCTGCGCCTATCGCTCTTCCAGGTGTCGGTGGGTATGGCGGTTGTCCTGCTGACCGGTACGCTCAATCGAGTGATGATCGTCGAGCTTGGCGTATCGGCCGGTTTGGTCGCCGTGATGGTCGCCTTGCCCCTGGTTTTTGCACCACTGCGCGCACTGATCGGTTTCCGCTCCGATACACACCGTTCAGCGCTCGGCTGGCGGCGCGTTCCCTTCATCTGGATCGGCACCCTGCTGCAGTTCGGCGGCTTGGCGATCATGCCTTTCGCCTTGTTGGTGATCTCGGCTGAGGTCGTGCACGGGCCCGTGATTGTCGGCCACTTGGGAGCAGCCATCGCCTTCTTGCTGGTCGGCGCCGGCCTCCATACGACGCAGACGGCCGGACTGGCATTGGCCACCGACATCGCCCCGGCTGAAACGCGCCCGCGCGTCGTGGCTTTGCTCTACGTCATGCTACTTCTGGGGATGGCGGCGAGCGCGCTCCTTTTCGGTCTGCTGCTGTCGGACTTCGGTCAAACCAAGCTCATTCAGATCGTTCAGGCTGCCGCGGTCGCCACGGTGGTACTCAACGTAATCGCCTTGTGGAAGCAAGAGGCGCGCGACCCGGTACGGACACACAAGGACCAGCCACGCCCCAGCTTCCGCGAAGCCTGGCATGCGATCCGCGACGGCGGCCGAACCAAACGACTGCTCATAGCCGTGTTCCTCGGGACCGCCGGCTTCTCCATGCAGGACATCCTGCTGGAGCCCTATGGCGGCGAGATCCTGGGCTTGGGAGTCGGCGCGACCACCCAGCTCACCGCAATCCTCGCAGTGGGGTCTCTCGCCGGCTTCGCGATTGCCGCCCGCTGTTTGACCCGCGGTGCCGACCCCTTCCGTCTGGCGGCCTGGGGAATGCTGGTCGGTATCGCCGCCTTCTCGTCCGTCATTTTCGCAGACCCTCTGCAGTCAAACGGTCTGTTTCGCGTCGGTACGGCTCTGATCGGTTTCGGAGCCGGCCTGCTGGCGGTCGGTACACTGACCGCAGCTATGGCGATCGCGGATAGCAAAACCGCGGGCTCCGGCATGGCATTGGGCGTCTGGGGCGCCGTACAGGCAACGGCGGCCGGCGGAGGTATAGCGCTCGGCGGCCTGCTGCGCGACACGGTCGGCTATCTGGCGACCTCCGGAGCGCTCGGGCCCGCCCTGACCAGCCCATCGATCGGCTATTCGGTGGTCTATCACCTGGAAATCCTTCTGTTGTTCGCCGCCTTGGTGGCTATCGGCCCCCTGGTGCGCACCATTGGGATTGTCTCATCTGCTCCGTCGCAAAGGCCAAGGAGGTTCGGTTTGGCCGAGTTCCCAGGATAACGGCCAAATCGATCCACTTTAGATCAAGGAGATCAGGTATCATGTCAGCCAGCATCACCAGCCACATCGACGTGGCGCAGGTCGTCCTCTATACGTTCTGGCTGTTCTTTGCAGGGCTGATCTTCTACCTGCGCCGCGAAGATCGTCGCGAAGGCTATCCGCTCGAGTCGGAGCTCACGGGCAAGCCCATCGATGAAGACTCGCTCCTGATCCCGAGCAAGAAGGTCTTCCGCCTCGCCAGCGGCGAGGTGACTGATTCCATGCGTCGCGACGGTCGCGAGCTGAAACTGACGCCGACACAGGGCTGGTCAGGTTCGCCCTTCGAGCCGACGGGCGACCCCATGGTGGATGGCGTCGGTCCGGCCTCCTGGGCCGAACGCCGCGACGTGGTCGAACGTACGGCCGACGGCCATGCCAAGATCGCGCCGATGCGCAACCTGCCGGACTTCTGGGTCGTCGAGGGCGACACCGATCCGCGCGGCCTGCCGGTTAAAGGGTGCGACGGCGAGATCGCCGGAACGGTCAGGGATCTCTGGATCGATCACGGCGAACAGATGATCCGCTACCTGGAGGTCGATTTGGACAGCGAGTCTCTGGGGGAGGGAGGGTCGCCCGGTACCGTTCTGCTGCCGATGGCCATGGCCAAGCTGACCGGCTACCCGGCCTACGTCCGTGTTGTCTCTATTCGGAGCGACCAGTTTGCCGGTGTGCCGAGACTCAAGACACCCGACGAGGTGACTCTGCTCGAGGAAGAGAAGGTGGTGGCCTACTACGCGGGCGGTCACCTCTATGCCGAGCCGTCCCGTATGGGACCGCTGTTTTAGGGCACCGCTGCCCGAGGCGGTAAGGGAGCAAGCGCAATGTGCGAGATCGAGATCGAGGAAACCCCGGGCCTTCCCGGAAAGCTGCCGGAGGGGGAGCGGCTGCTCTGGCAAGGCCGTCCGACGTGGCAGAATCTGGGGCGGCGCTGCTTCAAGCTGCGCTGGGTCGCTGGTTACTTCACAGTCTTCGGCGGCTGGTGGACTGTCTCTGCCTTGACTGACGGCGCGCCGCTGGGTGCCGCACTCCTGGAAGGCCTCGCTCTCGTACCGATTGCGGCACTGGCCCTTGGCGCTCTGTGTTTGCTCGCTTGGCTCACCGCACGAACGACGATCTACAGCATCACCAGCCGCCGGGTCGCGATCCGTTTTGGCATCGCTTTGCCAATGACGATCAATCTGCCTTTCTCGCGGATTTCTTCTGCCGATATGAGAAGCTACGGAGACGGTAGCGGCGATATCGTGCTGTCTCTGCTGGGGCGCGACCGTCTGGCCTATCTTCACCTCTGGCCGCATGTCCGACCCTGGCGCTTCTCCCGGGTACAACCCATGCTGCGCGGCCTGCCTCAGGTACGGGAAACCGGCCGGATTCTTGGCGACGCCCTGGCCGCAGCGGTAGCCGAGCGGCGGGCCGTCGAGCGGGCCGTTTCCAACCGAGAAGATCAGCCGAAGGTCAATGAGATCGAGGATGTTTCGGTACGTCCTCCCGAACCTGTTCCCGCCGCCGTAGCGGTTGCGGCTGCGGAGTAGGTCGGAGCCCACGGCCCGGACCAAGGAAGGAACGAGCGACCATGACCGCGCAGAGCCAGCACCTGCACCACCACAAGCCCTTCCCGAAGGGCATGCTATGGGCAGCTGCAGCGCTGATCGCCTTCTCCATTGTGATCGCGTTGGTGGGACGACTCACGGACTTCGGCACCGTGCGCAATCCTGAAGCAACGCCGCGGGCTGCCTACGCGCTCACCTTCGCGGATCGAGCGGATGGCGCGGTGGCCATTGCGGATGCGTCGACCGGCGCGTTGGTGATCGCTTTAGAGCCTGGAACGAACGGCTTCGCGCGCGGTGTCCTGCGCGGCCTGGCACGGGATCGCAAGCTGGAAGCCATCAGCCGGGACATTCCCTTCCACCTGACCAGCTGGTCCGACGGAAGGTTGACCTTGGAAGATCCCACGACCGGCCGCGTGGTCGAGGTCAATGCCTTCGGTCCCACCCAGATCGAAACCTTTGCGAAGATCGCCGAGGCCGCAGCGGTCAAGGGAACGCCAATTACGTCGCTTTCGGGAGAAGGAGGGGCGCAGTGATGATTTCCACCTTCCGTCGTCGTCGGGTCGAAGTCCCCTGTACCGTCGAGGTCGCCAATACCTTCGACAGCCTGCACGCCCATGTGGAGCTTGCCCGCGAGAACGATCTGAACCCGGGTGACAGCGTCCAGGTCCATGGCGAGACCATCCAGGCCGGCTACGGCGAGAGCTTCACCTTGCAGCGTCACGCAACAGTGACGCGCGCCGGCTGGCTGGAGCGCGTCTGGACCCGCGTGGTCGGAAATCTCGAATTCATGGAGCTATTGGACATCAGCTTCAGCGACAGGAGGAAGCTATGAGCAGCCGCGCAGCACGTCATATCGTTCCGGCAGACAACGAGTATGTGAAGGCGGAGCTGGCGAAGAACGGTATCGATACCTCCAGTCAGACCGCGCCCAGCGACTCAACGCTTCGTGCGCAGGAAGATACCCTGCTCAGCCCACGCTTCTACACCACCGACTTCGATGCATTGGACGCAATGGACGTCAGTCCGGTGCGCACGGAGTGGGACGCACTGATTGCTGAGCTCGCGGAAGACCGCAACAAAGGGCACTTCAAACGCGATCCCGATTGGGCGGCGCAGATCCGTGAGCTGCCTGAGGAGTTGCGTAAGGAGTTCATGGACTTCCTGATCTCCTCGTTGACGGCGGAGTTCTCGGGCTGCGTGCTCTATGCCGAGATGCGCAAGCGCGGCACCAATCAAGACATCATCGACCTGTTCAAGTACATGAGCCGAGACGAAGCCCGGCATGCCGGCTTCATCAACGATGCCTTGAAAGACTTCGGCATCGGCGTCGATCTCGGATTCCTGACGAAGACGAAGAAGTACACCTACTTCCAGCCCAAGTTCATCTTCTACGCCGTCTATCTTTCCGAGAAGATCGGTTACGCCCGCTACATCACCATCTTCCGCCATCTGCAGCGTCATCCGGACCGCCGCTTCCATCCGATCTTCAAATGGTTCGAGCAGTGGTGCAACGACGAGTTCCGGCACGGCGAGGCCTTCGCGCTGCTGATGCGCGCGCAGCCCCAGACCTTGCGGGGTCTGAACAAGCTGTGGATCCGCTTCTTCCTGCTCGCCGTCTTCGCGACGATGTATGTGCGCGACCATGCGCGGCCAGAGTTCCATGCCGCGCTGGGCTTCGACATCGACGATTACGACATGCGCGTGTTTCGCATCACCTCGGAGATTTCCAAGCAGGTATTTCCGCTGACCCTCGATATCGACAACCCGCGCTTCAAGCTTCTGATGGACCGGCTGTTCCGCACCGCCGAGCGAATCGACCATGCGAAGGCGCGCGGCGGGATCGCCGGCTCTCTGGCGCGGGTTGGCCTTGCCGGTGTAGCGGCTGCAACCATCGCACAGCTTTACCTGCTGCCAACCAAACCAAATACGCCGCCGGCCGAAAGCCGACTGGCGCCTGCCTGGTAAGGGGATCACGTCCGTCGCCATGGAAGCCTACGCCGCTCCAGCTCTGTTTGCCCTGCTCCTCTGGTGGTGGTCCACCGGGGCGATCCTTTGGCTGGTCGGCACGCCGAGACGTCGCCATCGTTGGGTGATGTCCGGAGCGACGCTATTGCTTCCGATATCGCTCTGGGGCCTGTTCGCGAGCGCGTCGCATGTCGGTGTGCTGGGCGTTTATCTCGCTTTTGCCAGCGCCATAGCTGTTTGGGCATGGCACGAGATGACGTTCCTCTTCGGTTACGTCACCGGGCCCAACACCAAGCCCTGCGCGCCAGGTGCGAAAGGCCTGAGGCGCCTGCTATCGGCCAGTGGCACGGTTATCTATCACGAGCTGGCCTTGGCTCTGACGGCCGGACTGCTGGTTTGGCTGCTTTGGGGCGCCCCGAACCAAGTGGGCGCCTGGACCTTCCTGGTGCTCTGGGTGATGCGCCTGAGCGCCAAGCTCAACGTTTACTTCGGCGTGCCGAACATGACCGAAGAGTTCCTACAGCCGCATCTCGACTACCTGACCAGCTACTTCCACAAGGGGCCCGTAACGCCGCTCTTTGCGATAGCGGTATCGGGCGGGACTGTGGGTGTCGCTCTGATGTTCTGGCGCGCTCTGGATCCCGGGACACCGCTCCCCGAAACGGCGGGCCTAGTGATGGTTGGCACACTGCTTCTGCTGGCCGTCATAGAGCACTGGTTTCTCGTCCTGCCACTGCGCGATGCAGCGCTCTGGCGCTGGGCGTTACGCGAAGCGGCACCGGGTTTGTTGTCAGATGGCGCCGGCAGTTCAGAGACAGCACCGCTGCGTCTGGAAACCCAGAGCTCCGCATCGGAGCTTGATCACGAGACAGCGCGCAAGAGACAGGCTCGAGTCTCTCTCGTGCCACGCAGGATCACGGCCGCCGGCTGAGAAACGCTGGCAGAGAGATCGGGACCCAGGTTGAGAACACGAGGGCTCATTAGAGAAAACAGGCAAGTCGGCAGACAGAAAGACGCCTAGAGTGGGGAGAAGAGCGGTGGATTACGAGGGATTTTTTGCAGGCGAGTTGTCGTCGCTT
>JBQLZH010000012.1:0-149469 GCA_052168175.1 Kiloniellales bacterium | reverse complement strand
CCCACGCGACAAAGGCCACAATCGCGTCCCTGAACCACCAGACAAAATTACGGGATGCAGCATGTCTCGCCCCGAAGCGGCCAAATGCTCGATGCAGGTAGGGTTTCGTCCCGCGAGCTTCCAGGGAAGCTGGAATGAGGTTGAACCGCAGCGCACTCGAGCCGAACAGACACCGGCTCAACACCATAGAAAATAGTATGCGCCATAACAAGCTTGAAATGAGATTTGTTTTTCCGCCTTCTAATGACCCGCCCTTCATCTGCGATAATGATTTCGTTGCGGCGCAACGAAACAGCTGAAAATGCAAAACTGATCCGCTAAAATACTCTATTATGATTTTGCATTCTTGGCTGAAAACTATAAAAATCAGGTTTTTGACTATAGATAGCGAATGGAGAACCTTAAAACCATGAAACCACTTGGTGACGTCAAACGCATTTCTGGGATCGCGTTCGGCTTTATGGCATCCAAGGCCCTGTTCGCTGCACTGCATCTCGGCATATTCGACGCCCTCGCCGAACGACCGCAGACGCTTGAGGAGTTGGCCACCAACATGGACCTCGAACGCGATGCCCTACAGACCTTGCTGACAAGTCTGGTCTCGCTCGATCTGGTCGAGGCGCAAGACACAGACTTCAGCAACTCAGAGGATGCTGCGCTCTACCTGGTCTCCGGCGCACCGAACTACTACGGCGACTATCTGCGCATGCAAATCGACCAGCAGATGTATCCCTTCATGCAGCATCTGCCGAAGGTGGTCGAAGGCAAGACTCAAGAGGTGCCCTACCAGGACTACGAGGCTTGGATGGGGAATCCGCGCGAGGCGCGCATTTTCTCCGAAAGCCAGCATAGCGGATCGCTCGGACCCGGTGCCGTCCTGGCAAAACGAGTCGACATGAGCGGGCGCGAACGGCTGCTCGATGTTGGCGGCGGCACCGGTGCTTTCTCTATCATGTTTTGCAAGCGCCACCCGCAGCTCTGCGCTACCGTCCTGGACTTCCCCAACGTCGCGAAGCTGGGCGAGTCTTTCGTTCAGCAAGAAGGCTTGTCGGACAGGATCGCCTTCCGACCCGGCAACGCCCTCAAGGGCGATTGGCCGAACGGTCAGGACGCTGTGCTGATGTCCTACCTCTGCTCCGGTGTACCGGGTCGCGCGATTCCCGACCTGATGCTACGTGCCGAGGCGGCGCTTAAACCTGGCGGTCTTCTGATCATCCACGACTTCATGGTCGACGACGACCGTAGCGGCCCGCCGCTTGCAGCGCTCTGGGCACTGCAGCACATGGTCTTCACGCCGCGCGCCGCGTCTCTAACCGCTGCGCAACTGACGCACCTGATAGGCGACGCAGGTTTCGAAGGAGCCGAGGTGAAACCGCTGATCCCCGGCATGACCAAGGTGATCACAGCTATCAAACCGGTGTGACGAAACGAAGGGCTAGCTGGCGTCTGTCTTAGGCCGTGTCGTTGTCGCATAAACGATGAAGTCGGAGCGCGGTGCGTAGCTGTCGTAGAGCTGACGGCCGGCATAGTTGAACTCCTGGGTCAGCCAGCGCAGCAGTGGCCAGCCTCTCTGTCGAGAGGCCTCCAGCGTCGCGTCGATCAAGGCACGGCCGATACCGCGTCCACGCACCGCCGGATCTGTAAAGAGGTCCGAGAGATAACCGACCTCGTTGGCACCGAGCGTCCGCGCCATCGGTTGGTAGTGGGCGAGGCCGACGATCCGTCCCTCGAACTCGGCGACCAAGCCTTCGACCTCGTGATTGGGGTCGAACAGCCACCCCCAGACGCGCTCGACCACCGCCTCGTCGGGCGGCACATCGTAGAAGGTCATGTAGCCGCGAAACAGCTCCGCCCAACGATCCTTGTCGGCGGCAAGCGGTGGGCGACAGAGGATTTGGCTCATGGCGACGTCGTTCCTTTCGACTTACGAATCATGGGGAGTTCGTTTTCGAAGGTGTAGCGGCGGCGATCGTACGGTCCTTGCGGGCCTTCAGACCGGGCACGATCAGAACCAGCGCGACAGCCAAAACCACCAAGGTAAGCGCAACGAACTTTTGCAGCGCAGGCGGTTCGCCCAGCAGCAGAATGGCACTGACCACGCCGACAACGGGGATCATCAATGTCCCGATAGCCGCGACGGGCGCAGGCAAGCTGGCGACCAGCGTCACCCAGGCATAGTGACACCAAACCATCGGAAACAGAATGTGGTAGGCGAAGACCAGAAACACCTGCGTCGAGGGCACGGGGAGAGTCCAAGGTTGTTCAATCAGCACCGCGCCGAGAACGCCAGGTGGCGCCGAAATCGCGACCATCCAGCCGGCCAGGGCCAACGGCGGTAGTGACCAGGTACGGCGCTTGAGCAGCACGGTACCGACAGCCCACGACACGGCCGCGCCCAACGTGAGCAACGAACCAAGCGGCGAGCGAGTCACGTCGAGCAGATCTTCGCCGAGGAGTAATCCCAATCCCGCCATACCAAGCAGGAGTGCGCCCGCTCGCTCCCAAGTCAGTTTGTCGCCGAGGAAGGCGATCGACAGCAGGGTTGCCCAGACCGGCATGGTGAAGGCGATGATGGCCGCCCGCGAGGTTTCGGTATTGAGCTGACCGAAGGCCGCCAGAATGTTGAACCCGAACACCGATAGCAGCGCGACAAGGATCAGCGGGCCCCATTCGCCCGCTGCGGGCCGCAGCCGCTCGCCACGCAGCCTGGCCAGCCCGAGCAGAACCGCCGCGCCGCCGACAAAAGCCAACATGCGAATCGTGAAGGGCGGAATCTCCGTCAGAATGATGCGAACCGCCGGCCAGTTCAGCCCCCAGAACAGGCCGATCGACACCAACAACGCCAACTCTTTCCAGCCAATGTGACCGGGTCCCCTCGACGTCATGCAAACATCTCCGGTGACAGCTTGACCTTTCGCGCTCTAGCCTGCCGGAGATGAGCAGTCTGCGCCTTGCCGTTTCGGAAGACCTGCCCCGCGTCCGCGAGATCGTTGAGGCGGCTTACAGCCCCTACATCCCCCGCATGGGGCAGCCGCCACAGCCCATGCTGGACGACTACCGGGCGCGGCTGTCGGCCGGTGAACTCCAGGTGCTGGAAGAGAACGGCAGCGTGATCGGCCTGCTGGTCCTGATCGACCGCCTGGACAGCCTGCTGATCGACAACGTCGCCGTCGACCCGGCGGCCAAGGGCAAAGGACACGGCCGTACTCTTCTGGCCGCCGCGGAAGCAATAGCAGCAGCACGAGGTTTCTCCCGCCTGACCCTCTACACCCACATCACCATGACGGAAAACCAAGCCATCTATAGGCGCTACGGCTGGCGCGAGATAAAGCGAATCCGCGAGAATGGCTTCGAGCGCGTGTATTTTACCAAAGACCTGGAGATCTAAGCCGCCCACGTCACCTAGTGCCTTCGAAACCCTTGAGAAAACTCACGAGATTGTCGCCAAGCTCCGGCGCGAGGTAACCGCCCTCCTGGATCAGAACCGTGGGAAGGCCGAGCGCGGCGATCGCCCCGCCGATCTGCGCGAAACCTGGGGTCGTTATAGCCAACCCCCGCAGCGGATCGCCCTCGTAGGCGTCAAGCCCCAGCGCCACCACGAGCGCACCAGGCGCGAAGGCCCGGATCGCCGCAAGGGCAGGCTGCAGGGCCGATAACCAGCTGGCATCTCCGGTGCCCAGCGGCAGAGGGATGTTCAGGTTATAGCCTTCGCCGTCGCTTTCCCCGCGCTCCGCAGCATGTCCCCAGAAGAAGGGATAGAAGTTCTGCGGATCGGCGTGCAGCGAGACGGTGAGAACGTCGGACCGGCGCCAGAAGATACCCTGGGTACCATTGCCGTGGTGCACATCGACATCGAGAACCACCACCCGATCGTGCGCCTGACGGAGATGTTGGGCGGCGATGGCCGCGTTATTGAGAAAACAGAAACCGCCAGCCATGTCCGCATAGGCATGATGGCCAGGTGGCCGACAGAGACCGTAGATGTGATCTCCACCGTCGAGAACGAATTCGGCCGCCGTCACGGCCACGTCAGTCGCACCGCAGGCCGCTTCAAAAGTTCCGGCGCCGATCGGGCAGGCCGTGTCGGCCATGTGCCAGCCGGCCCGTCCGATAACCGACTGCGGATAGGTCGGAGGATAGCGGCTAGGGTGGATGTTGGCGACGATCTCCGCCGAAGCATCGCCGAGTGCCTGCCATTCCCCATGGGCAGTTTCGAGAAACTGCAGATACTCCGGTGTGTGGACTGCCGCGCGCGGAGCGGCGCCGAAACTCTCAGATCGAAGCACCTCATGCCCGGCTACGGTCGCTGCGGCCAGAAGCTTCTCGGCCCGTTCCGGCTGTTCCGCGCTCGGCTTAGGAACGCCACGCACCAAGAAGAACTGCGGATCGTGCAGTCTGTGTTTGTCCGTTTGGACGATTTTCATATCCCGCCTTCCTCTGCTGGGGATTTCTCGTCTGATGCGGAGTCGTTACGGGTTTCGGGGGCACCGCGCTCGGCGAAAAAGCGCCGAACCTCCTGCCATCCGACCCGAATGTGATGGTCGATCTCGGCATCAAGCCGCGCGGTATCGCGCCTCTTCAGGGCCTCGATCAGCGGCCGGTGAGTTTCGGCGATGCGATGGGGGTCTTCGTAGAGCTGCCCGATCAGAACGATGATCATCCGGATTTCGCCGGCAATATCGGTAAAGAGCTTGAGCAACTTTCGGTTGCCCGAAGCTTCACAGAACAGAAGATGGAATCGCAAATCCGCTTCAACCTGCGCTGCGGCCGCGCCCTCTTCTGCGAGATGGAACAAGAGCTGAAGCTGGTTTTCCAACCGCGCCAGATCCTGATCTGTGGCGCGCTGGCAGGCCAGTTCGCCCGCATAGCGTTCCAAGGCGATCCGGAGGCCATAGAGATCATCGATCTCTTCGAGTGAGAAGTCGCGCACGAAGAAGCCTCGGCGCGGGTGGGCCACCAGCAGACCGCGTTGTTCAAGCCGGCGTGCCGCTTCACGGACCGGTGCGCGCGATATGCCCAGCTGCCGGGCGAGCGCCGCCTCGACCAGCCGCTGGCCGGGTGCCAGCCGCCCCTCGCAGATCGCACGCGCCAAGCGATCGGTCACTTGGGCAACAAGATCGTTCGCCTCCAGCGCCTCGAATGTGGCCGTCGGCGCAACACTCAGCCCTCGGCGCTCTCCACTCATACTCACCCACCTCGTCGCTCCCCAGCCTCAACCCTAGGCAGCCAATTGCCGACTGTCGACAGTTTAGCCTTTATCCAATAGCAAAGCCTGTGGCACGCTTTAGGAAGGCCTAAGGTCTGGGAAGCCGGCATCGGCACTTGGATCTGCGACACATCGACAGGAGAGCTGTATGACCTTGGCATCGACAGCCCTACGCGGTTCGACGCGCTTCGGCGAAGCAGAGTGGCAGACGCGTGTAGATCTTGCCGCCGCCTATCACCTGGTCGCGCTCTTCGAGATGCACGACTCGATCTTCACGCACATCTCGGCGGCGGTTCCGGGCGAGAAGGGACACTTTCTGATCAATCCCTACGGCAACTGGTTCGACGAGGTGACGGCCTCGAACCTGGTCAAGATCGATATCGACGGGCAAGTGATCGACGATCCGTCCGGTTTGGGCATCAACCCCGCCGGTTTCACCATCCACTCCGCCGTCCACATGGCCCGGCACGATGCCGGCTGCGTTCTGCACACGCACACCGAAGCCGGCGTCGCGGTCTCTTGCCAGGCCGGCGGCCTGTTGCCGGTCAATCAGTGGGCTCTGCAGTACTATGGCAAGGTGGCTTACCACGACTATGAGGCCATTGCCCTGGACCTGGACGAGCGTGAGCGATTGATCGCGGATCTGGGCGAACAGCCGGTGATGATCCTGCGTAACCATGGCCTGATGACCGTTGGCCGTTCGATTGCCGAAGCCTGGAAGCTGATGTTCAACCTGGAGCGCACCTGCAAGGCCCAGCTTCAGCTCCAAGCGAGCGGCGCCGCAATCACGCCGGTGCCGGAGGAGGTCTGCGCCAAGACCGCCAAACAATACTGGGACTCCTACGATGCCATGGCATCTGGCACGCGAAAGGATATCGAGTGGGCGGCTTTCCGCCGTCTACTCGATCGCAAGAGCCCCGGCTACGACAGCTGAGAAGATCGGCGCCGGGGGATAACAGGGAGCTTTATCTTGGGACAGGGAGACTTTTAAAATGTTGAAGCGTTTCTGCACGCTCGCGGCCCTTGCCGCGGCGACGGCGCTGACGACTCCGGCGGCCCTCGCCGAGGAGCCGAAATCCGGCGGCGTCATGAACGTGGTCATTCAGCCGGAGCCGCCGGGCCTGATGCTGGGCGTCACCCAAAACGGCCCGACCCAGATGGTCGCCGGCAACATCTACGAAAGCCTGCTGCGCTACGATACAGAACTGAATCCCATGCCGAGCCTTGCAACCGCATGGGAGGTGAACGAGGACGGCACCGTCTACACCTTCACACTGAAGGACGGTGTGACCTGGCACGATGGCGAGCCTTTCACCGCCGCCGATGTCGTTTTCTCGGCTGACGTGTTCCTGCGCGAGACCCATCCGCGGCTCCGCGTGTCGCTAGAGCACATCGAGAGCATTGAAGCCCTGGACGACACCACTGTCCGCTTCACGCTGAAGCAGCCCTTCGGTCCCTTCATGGGCATCTTCGAGGTCGGCACCATGCCGATGGTGCCGAAGCACATCTACGAAGGCACCGATTTCAAGAACAATCCGGCCAACAACACGCCAATCGGTACCGGCCCCTTCAAGTTCGCCGAGTGGGAGCGTGGGTCCTTCATTCGCCTGGTGAAGAATGAGGACTACCACGTCGAAGGCCAACCGTATCTCGATGAGATCTACTGGCATGTGATCCCCGATGCGGCGAGCCGTGCGGTCGCTTACGAAACCGGCAAGGTCGACGTGTTGCCCGGCGGTTCGGTCGAAAACTTCGACGTGCAGCGCCTGACTGAGCTCGACAACTCTTGCGTGACTGGCAAGGGCTGGGAGTACTTCGCACCGCACGCTTGGCTCTGGGTCAACAACCGCGAAGGCCCGATGGCCGACCGGCGTTTCCGCCAGGCCATCATGTACGCGGTGGACCGCGACTTCGCCAAGGAGGTGATCTGGAACGGTCTGGGCAACGTGCCGTCCGGACCGGTCAGCTCCAAAACGCGCTTCTTCGACGACGACGTCCGGCAGTTCCCCCACGACCCAGACAAAGCCCGCGCTTTGCTGGAGGAGATGGGTTACGACGGCACCGAAATCCGCCTGCTGCCTTTGCCCTACGGTGAAACCTGGCAACGCTGGGCCGAGGCGGTCCGGCAAAACCTGCAGGAGGTGGGTATCGAGGTCGAGATGGTCGCCACCGACGTCGCCGGCTGGAATCAGAAGCTGAACGAGTGGGACTACGACCTGGCGTTCACTTATCTCTACCAGTACGGCGATCCTGCCCTCGGTGTAGCTCGCACCTACCTCTCCTCGAACATCGCCAAGGGATCGCCTTGGAACAATGTTCAGGGCTATGCCAATGAAGAGGTGGACCGGCTCTTCGCTGAGGCGGCTGTCGCCTTCCCCGACGATGCTCGTCAGTCGCTCTACACCGAAGTGCAGCAGGTCTTGGTAGAGGACGTGCCGGTAGCCTGGTTGCTCGAGATCGAGTTTCCGACGATCTATCGCTGCGACGTCAAAGGTCTCGTCGGCACGGCGATCGGCGTGAACGACGGCTTCGTGGACGCTTGGCTCGACCGGTAAGTCGGCCGTTTTAGGCTCTTCCTGTTCCTTCGCGCCCGGCAGGTAGCTGCGGCGAAGGAGCAGGAAGCGGCCCCACGTCTTTCGCAATCCCTTTTCTTCCGTAATCTCTCGTCGGGGCGGCGTGCAGAAGCTCTCATTCATTGCCAAGCGTCTGGTCAAAGCGGTCTTCGTGCTGCTGGCGATCGTGGTGCTCAATTTCTTCCTGATCCGGGCGGCACCTGGCGATCCCGCACAGGTCATGGCAGGGGAAGCGGGCGCTGCCGACGAGATCTTCATCGCGCAGCTCCGCGAGCAATTCGGGCTGGATCGACCCTTGCACGAACAGCTGCTGGTCTACGTCGGCGGCATTGTCACCCTGGACATGGGATACAGCTACCGCCAGCAACAACCGGTGGCGGATCTGATCTTCGACCGGTTACCAGCGACGCTGATTCTGACCGGCACAGCCTTCGTGATTTCGATTCTGCTCGGCGTATTGCTCGGCGCACTGGCTGCCGCACGAGTCGGACAGTGGACGGATTCCCTGATAACCGTGGTGGCGCTGGTCTTCTATGCGACGCCGCTGTTCTGGATCGCCTTGATGGCGATCCTGCTGTTCTCCGTGCAGCTTGGGTGGCTGCCCGGCTTCGGCATGGAATCCGTCGGCGCCGGCTACAGCGGCTTCCAACGCTTCCTCGACGTGCTGCAGCACCTGATCCTGCCTGCGGCGACGCTCGGTCTCTTCTTCATGGCGATCTACGCGCGCCTGACCCGCGCCTCCATGCTGGAGGTGATGGACATGGACTTCGTCAAGACTGCGCGCGCGAAAGGCCTACCGCCAGGTCGGATCACCCGGTTGCACGTGCTGCGCAACGCGATCCTGCCCGTCATCACGCTGGCCGGTATTCAGGCTGGCCAGTTGGTCGGCGGCGCCGTGTTGACGGAGACCGTCTTTGCCTGGCCCGGCATCGGACGGCTGATGTTCGACGCTCTGTTGCAGCGGGACTACAACCTGCTTCTGGGTGTCTTCTTCGTCTCCTCGGCGATGGTCATCCTCTTCAACCTGGTCACCGACGTTATCTATACGCTGGTGGACCCCCGCATCGAACTGAAGTGATCGAGCTGACGTGATGTCGACCGCTGTTGCATCCCCCCGCTCCGCCCGGGCTCAGGCTTTTCGGGACTTCTGGAAACGTTTTGCGCGCAACAAGGGGGCGGTGGTCGGCGTCATCATTTTGCTGGCCGTCGTGGTGCTGGCCGCGATTGCCCCGCTGATCTATCCGCAGAGTCCCTGGTCGATGGTGCAGCGGCCATTTCTGCCACCGCTCAGCGTCGACGGTTTCCTGTTCGGAACCGATACCCTCGGCCGCGACATCGGCGCGGGATTAGTGCATGGCGCTCGAATCTCTTTGCTGGTCGGTATTGTCTCGACCGTGGTGGCGCTGACCATCGGCGTCACCATCGGTGCGCTGGCCGGCTACTACGGCGGTTTGCTCGACGACGCGCTGATGCGCTTCACCGAGTTCTTCCAGACCATTCCCAACTTCGCCCTGGCCATCGTGCTGGTTGCGATCTTCCAGCCCTCGATCACCTCGGTCATCGTCGCGATCGGCATCGTCTCCTGGCCGCCGATCGCACGCCTTGTGCGCGGCGAGTTCCTCTCACTGCGAAGCCGCGAGTTCGTTCAGGCTTCGGTGGTGCTCGGTCAGTCGAATTTCCAGATCATCACGCGCCAGATCCTGCCCAACACCCTCTCGCCGGTGATCGTTATGGCTTCGCTGATGATCGCTCAAGCGATCCTGCTGGAGTCCTCTCTCTCCTTCCTCGGCCTGGGCGACCCCAACACGATGTCTTGGGGCTATATGATCGGCGCGGCCCGCACGGTGATTCGCCAGGCCTGGTGGATGTCCTTCTTCCCCGGCGTGGCGATCCTTCTCACGGTGCTGGCGCTCAACCTCGTCGGCGAAGGGCTGAACGACGCCCTCAATCCGCGCCTCGCCCGGAAGGGGCGCTAGCATGAGCAAGGCCGACATGGGTGAAGAGCAGCTGCTGCAGGTGAAGGAGCTTTCGATCTCCCTCCCTCCTGGCGCCGACCGGCCGTTGGCGGTCGAGAAGATTTCCTTCGAGTTGGCACGCAACGAGATCCTCTGCGTCGTCGGCGAGTCCGGTTCCGGCAAGTCGATGTCCGCCAACGCCATCATGGGACTGCTGCCGCGACCGCACGTCCAACCTGTGGCCGGGGCGATTCGTTTCGAAGGACGCGATCTCCTGCAGCTTAGCGAAGCCGAGTTGCGCGATCTGCGCGGCAGCCGCATCGGCATGATCTTCCAGGAGCCGATGACGGCGCTGAATCCTCTCATGCGGATCGGCGAGCAGATCTCGGAGGTTTTCGACGCCCACGGTCTACTGTCCAAACGCGAACGCAAGACGCGAGTCGTTGAACTGCTGCGCGAGGTCGGCCTACCCGATCCGGAGACGCTTGGAGAGTCCTATCCCTTCCGCCTGTCCGGGGGCCAGCGCCAGCGCGTCATGATCGCTATGGCACTGGCGCTGGAACCGGCGATCCTGATTGCCGACGAGCCGACCACGGCGCTCGATGTGACCACTCAGGCGCAGATCCTTAAGCTGATCAAGTCGCTGCAGGAACGGCACCAGATGGCGGTGATGTTCATCACCCACGATTTCGGCGTGGTGGCGGAGATCGCCGATCGCGTCGCGGTCATGCAGTTCGGCCAGATCGTCGAGATGGGCCCGGCGAGCGAGGTCTTGAACGATCCGCAGCACGACTACACCCGCCGGCTGATCGCTGCCGTGCCCCACTTCGAACCGCCGGAACGGCAGAGCCTGGAAGGCCCTCCCTTGCTCTCCGTCAAGAGCTTGGAGAAGACCTATGTGACCGAGCGCGGTTTCTTTACATCAGGCCGACGGGTTCCAGCCGCGCAGGCCGTCTCCTTCGACATCAAGAAGGGCGAGACTCTAGGGCTCGTCGGCGAGTCGGGCTCCGGAAAATCCACCGTGGGACGCTGCATCGTTCGCCTATTGGATAGCGACAGTGGAGAGATCCGCTTCGGCGAAGTTGACCTGGCGCGTCTGAAAGGTAAGGCGTTACGTCCGCATCGACGGCATGTGCAGATGATCTTTCAGGACCCTTATGCGTCACTGAACCCCCGCAGCAAGATTGGCACCATCGTCGCCGAGGGGCCGATGGCCCATGGCACCGATCGTGCCACGGCTCTGGCACGAGCCACAGAGTTGCTGAGGCTGGTCGGCCTCGACGGCACAGCCGCCGAGCGCTTCCCTCACGAGTTCTCCGGCGGCCAACGCCAACGTATCGGCATCGCCCGCGCGCTGGCGCTCGACCCCGAGTTGCTGGTCGCCGACGAGCCGGTCTCCGCGCTCGACGTCTCGGTGCAAGCACAGGTCTTGGAACTGCTTGCCGAGATCAAACAACGACTGCAGCTCTCCATGCTCTTCATCACCCACGATCTGCGTGTCGCAGCGCAGATCTGCGACAACATCGCGGTGATGAAGCTGGGACGCATCGTCGAGTACGGTCCGACCCGCAAGGTCTTCAAAGACCCGCAGCACAGCTATACTCAGGAGCTGCTCTCCGCCGTGCCCGGCCGGCACTGGAGCATTCCCGAGGTGGCGGTCGAGCACGAGCGGCAAGCAGCCCAGTCATGACGTCACTGGACCCGCAGTTATCTCAAGACATCCTCGCCGCGGTCGAAGCCGGATTCGAAGATCAGATCGGCTTCACTCAGGATCTGATCCGCCTGCCGTCCCTGCGCGGGCAAGAGCAAACGGCCCAGGACTTCATGCATCGCGCCTTCGCCGCGCGCGGCTATGCCGTGGACCGCTGGACGATCGATGTCGAGGACATTAGGCACCATCCCGGCTTCTCGCCGGTGAAGGTCGACTACAGCCAGGCGCTCAATGTTGTCGGCGCTCACCGGCCGCGAGACGAAAGCGGCCGCTCGCTGATCCTCAATGGCCATATCGACGTGGTGCCAACGGGCCCCACCGACATCTGGACGGCCCCACCTTTCGAGCCACGCCGCGACGGCGACTGGCTCTACGGCCGCGGTTCCGGCGACATGAAGGCCGGCCTCGCCGCCAATGTCTTCGCCCTGGATGCACTGAAACGCCTGGGCTACCAACCGGCAGCGACGGTCTACCTGCAATCCGTAGTCGAAGAGGAATGTACCGGCAACGGCGCCCTGGCCTGCCTGGTACGCGGCTACAAGGCCGACGCCGCGATCATACCGGAACCTGAAGACGACAAGCTGGTGCGTGCGAACGTCGGCGTGATCTGGTTCCAGGTCAAGGTTCGCGGCGTGCCGGTTCATGTCCGCGAGGCCGGGCGTGGGGCCAACGCCATCGAGGCAGCCTATCGATTGATCGATGGATTGCATGGGCTCGCCAATCTCTGGAACGCCCGCAAGGGCCAGCACCGATACTTCGAAGACCTGGATCATCCGATCAACTTCAACGTCGGCAAGATCGAGGGCGGCGACTGGGCGTCCTCCGTGCCTGCCTGGTGCACCTTCGATTGCCGCATCGCGCTCTATCCCGGCGTAAACCCTGCGGAGGCGGCAAGAGAGATTGAGGACTGCCTGCGCAAGACCGCAGCTCAGGTGCCCTTCCTGGCCAACAATCCGCCGGAGGTGGTCTACAATGGCTTCTACGCAGAAGGCTACGTCCTGGAGGAAGGCAGCGCCGCCGAACAGACTCTCGGTCGCGCGCATGCAATCAGCTACGGTCAGGCGCTCGAGTCTTTCGTGACGCCGGGCTATCTCGACGGTCGAGTCTTCGTGCTCTACCAGGACACGCCCTGCCTCGTTTACGGACCTTACGCAGAAGCAATTCACGGCTTCGACGAACGCGTCAGTCTCGCATCGGTCAAACGGGTGACGGGAACCCTTGCACTCTTCATCGCCGAGTGGTGCGGGCTGGAAAAGGCGTAAAATGAGAGGCCGACCGCGTATCCTCGTCGGCCAGCTTTGGCAGGAATCCCACTCCTTCAATCCGCTTCTGACCTCGACTACCGACTTCACTATCGAACGCGGAGCTGCGTTGATTTCCGCCAACGGCAAAGCCGGGTCAGCGCTTGGCGGTATGCTGCGTACCGGTGACGCGGCCGGCGTCGATTGGCTGCCCAGTGTCGCTGCGCGAGCTCGGCCCGGCGGTCCTGTGGAAGAGACCATCTTCGCAGACCTGACCGAGGAGATCTTGGCGACCGAAAGGCCCGATGCCGTCTGCCTGGAGCTTCATGGCGCCATGCTGTCCAGCGAACGGAACGATTGCGAGGGCGATCTGCTGTCGGCATTGCGTCAAAAGCTCGGGCCAGAGGTGCCGATTGCCGTTGCACTCGACCTACACGCTCACGTCACGCCGGCGATGGCCGCGGCCGCCGACGTTCTGATTGCCTACAAGACCAACCCTCACGCTGACATGGCCGAGACGGGAGCCAAGACGTTCGCCTTGCTGCAGGAGATGATGACCGACGGTCTACGGCCCGTCCGCGCACTCGCGCAACTCCCCTTCCTGACGCGCGGTAACGACGAGACGGGCCGAGGCCCGTTAGCGGAGTTGCATGAGGAGGCACGCGCCATCTTGGCCGCTCAGCCCAAACTGCGCGACATCTCCCTCTGCAACGTCAACCCCTTCGTCGACGCCCCTGGTGCCGGCCAAACGGTGCTGGTCACGTCCAACGACGACCTGAGCGCTGCCGAAGAGGCTGCAAGGCGACTGGCCGAACGTCTGTGGGACCTGCGCGACGCCTTTGTCCAGGAGCTGCCGTCGATGCATGCGGCACTATCCCGCGTGCGCGCGGAGCCGGCCAAGCGGCCCTTCGTGCTCGGCGACCAGGGCGACCGGGTCCTGGCTGGCGCACCGGGTGACAGCACGGAACTCGCGCGCTTGGTTCTGGAGAGCTTTCCCGAGTTACGCATTGCGCTGCCTCTCTTCGATCCGGTTGCGGTTGCGGCCTGTGTTGCCGCCGGTGAAGGCGCCGAGATCACACTGGCGGTCGGCGGGCGAGTCACACCGGGCCAAACGCCTCTGGAGGTGGTGGGCCGCGTTGTCCGGTTCGGAACGGGTCGTTTCACGCACAGCGGCAGTTACATGAGCGGTGTACCGGTCGATCTCGGTCCCACGGCGAGACTGGACGTCGGCAAGCTGACACTGCTGCTCACACACAAGGCGCCCTTCGTGCAGGATCCCGCAGCTTACGAAAGCCATGGACTGCTACTGTCTGATCTCCACGCCGTGGTCGCCAAATCCGGCAATCATTTCAAGCTCGCCTTCGACGGACGTGCCACACCGCTGGTGGTCGATACCCCCGGCCTCAGCCGATTCCAGCCCGCTGACTTTCCTTTCCGCCACGCCCGCCCGATCTACCCGCTCGACGACATAGAGCTTCAAACCATCCCGCTTCAGACCTTCGGAGGTACCGCATGAAAGGCGTTCTGGTCAGCGCCACTCTGAAGCTGGACCGCCTGTTTCAGCAGGCCATCGCTGCAGAGGATTCCTCGGTCGAGCTCTTCATGCCCGAAGAGGTTCGCGACCCCGCCACTATCGACTTCGCCCTGGCCTGGCGGCCGCCGCACGGAACCCTGAAACGCTATCCCAATCTCAAGGTGATCTGTTCCATCGCCGCAGGGGTCGACAACATCCTGGCCGACCCGGAGTTGCCCGACGTGCCAGTCGTCCGAATGGTGGATCCTGAGCAGGCCGAGACCATGGCGCTTTTCGTCATCTGGCATGTGATCTGGTACCAACGCCGCTTCGATCTCTACCTGGAACAGCAGGCCAAAAGCGTCTGGCAGCGTCAACCTCAGCGCAGCGCAGGGGAGACGACTGTAGGCATTCTCGGTCTAGGGCGGATGGGCGCGGTTGCCGCAGAGCGCTTGGCTGGGCTCGGTTATCCGGTCGTCGGCTGGGCGCGCAGCCCGAGAAACCTGCAAGGCGTCGAGGTGGTGACCGGCTCAGAGGGCTTGAACAGCCTTCTCACGCGCGCGGACGCCCTGGTCAATCTCCTGCCCCTCACAACGGAAACCAACGGGCTGCTGAACGCCGACTTCTTCACGGCCATGAAGCCCGGCGCCTATCTGATCCAGATGGGCCGCGGCCCCCATCTGGTCGAGGCGGATCTTCTGTCGGCCATCGACAGCGGCCATCTAACAGGCGCTTCGCTGGATGTCTTCGAACAGGAACCCTTGCCGCCCCACCATGTCTTCTGGACGCATCCGGGCGTCCTGGTGACGCCGCACTGCGCCAGCGACGTGACAACCGGCCTGGTGGCGGCACAGACCCTCGCTGCGGCCCGCGCCGCCGTTTCGGGTGCACTCATTCCGAACGTGGTGGACAAGGCCGTAGGCTACTGACCGGGTTTGCGGTGCTCTAGCGTCGATCAAAAGCCAACTTCGCGGCCAGACTGAAGAACACGAAGCTCGTAAGATACCGTAGGCCGCGCGCAACGGAGGCGTTGCGCGCGAGGAGCTGACCGATCCCACCGGCAAAGACCCCAACCAGCCCGTTGATCACCGTTCCGCCGACGTTGAGTATGGCCCCGAAAATCAGAAACTGGAGCAGCACGGAGCCTTGCGATGGATCGACGAACTGCGGGACCAGCGCGAGAATGAACAACGCGACTTTGGGATTGAGAAGACAGACGAAGATGCCGTTCCGCCACGCCGACACCGCCCCCGTGCGTTTGACTGCCACGGGTTCGAGTATCCGGATCGGTTCTCTCAAGGCCGCAACGGCAAGCCATAGCAGATAGCAGACGCCGGCCCAGCGGATCGCCTCGAAAGCCAAGGGATGGGCGGCGATCACTGCGGCAAGCCCGAGGCCGGCCGCTAGAGCGTGAGCGAAGGATCCGGTCGCAATCCCCAGCGACGCGGCGAAACCCGCTTTGGGCCCAGACTTGATGCCCTGACCGAGACAGAACAGCATATCCGCACCGGGCGTCAGATTGAGGGCCAGCGCGATGGGAATGAAAATCAGGAGCGTCTGAGGATCGACGACCACTGTCCAACTCTCCCGAACAGGATCTCCCGATAAGAAAGCCCTTCGAAAGGCTCGGAACCAAACACTCTTCGGACAAGTGCCCTAAGCTGTCGCCGGCGAGCCACTGAACGACACCAGCGGCTCGCCGGCCATGAGACAGCCGGTCAGTTCTTCGACTTGTCGACCAGGGCGTTCTCGGCGATCCAGGGCATCATGCCGCGCAAGCGCTGCCCGACCTCCTCGATCCCGTGTTCCGCCTGGCGGCGGCGCGTGGCCTTGAAGGATGGCTGGCCGGCCTTGCATTCGGCGACCCAGTCGCGAGTGAAGCGGCCCGCCTGGATGTCGTCCAGCACGCGTTTCATCTCCGCCTTGGTCTCTTCGGTGATGATCCGCGGACCGGTCACGTAGTCGCCATACTCCGCCGTATTGGAGATGGAGTAGCGCATGTTGGCGAGGCCGCCCTCGTACATCAGATCGACGATCAGCTTCACCTCGTGCAGGCACTCGAAGTAAGCCATCTCCGGCGCATAACCGGCCTCCACCAGGGTCTCGTAGCCGGCGACGATCAGCGCCGAGAGGCCGCCGCAGAGCACCGTCTGCTCGCCGAAGAGATCGGTTTCGCATTCCTCGCGAAAGCTGGTCTCGATGATGCCGGCGCGGCCACCGCCGATGGCGCTGGCGTAGGAAAGCCCCAGCTCGTGAGCGTTACCGCTGCTGTCCTGGTGCACGGCAATCAGACAAGGTACGCCGGCGCCGCGCACATACTCGCTGCGCACGGTGTGGCCAGGCCCCTTCGGCGCGATCATGAAGACATCGAGGTCCGGGCGCGGCTCGATCAGGCTGAAGTGGATGTTGAGACCATGCGCGAAGGCGATGGCCGCCCCTTCCTTGAGGTTCGGCGCCAGCGAGTCCCGGTAGAGATCCGCCTGCAGCTCATCCGGTGTCAGAATCATAACGACGTCGGCCCAGGCTGCAGCCTCGTCCGGCGTCATCACTGTGAAGCCCGCACCTTCCGCCTTCTGCGCGGTCTTGGAGCCGGCGCGCAGTGCGATCCGAACCTCGCCGACACCGCTGTCGCGCAGGTTCATGGCATGGGCATGGCCCTGACTGCCGTAGCCGACCACGACCACCTTCTTGCCCTTGATCAGATTTACGTCGGCGTCGCGATCGTAGTAGACGCGCATGGGTACCCTGTCCTCCACCTTGTCTTTGGCTAAGCGCGACAACGGACCGACCGCCATCGAGCGCGTTTAAGGAAATTGCGCACGCCGTGATGCGGACGCAAAAAAACTGCGCCGGGTTCTAGCCGTCCGGCCGCGACGACGCAACCTGCAGAAGCCGCAGATCTGAAGTGCAGATCAGTCCCGCGCCACAGGCGTCATGATGCCGAACACGGCACCACTGGGATCGGCGACCATGGCGACACGGCCGACCTCCGGCACGTCGAAGGGCGGCTGCATGACCTTACCGCCCAGCGCCCCGACCTTCTCGCAAGCGGCATCGCAGTCGTCGACCGTGATGTAAACCACCCACTGCGGCGGCTTCCCCTCGAACTGCGGTCCCTCCATCTGGAAGGCACCAGCCAGGTCGGTCCCGTTCCGTCTCCAAACCCAGTATGTACCGCCACCCGGCATCGGCCAGGCCTTGGCCTCCCAACCCAGCAGGTCACCGTAGAAGCCTGTCACGCTCCCTACGTCGCTGGTTGCCAGTTCGTTCCATGCGATCTCCCCATGGGCCATCGGATCTTCCTTCCTGCATCAGGTCCCGTATCGGAGGCCCAAGAGTATGGCGGAGTCCAGTCGGGGTGCCCATGATGTTTCAACGACGCGGGCCGGCTCCTGCTCCAGCCGCCTCATACGCGCCTCTACAGGCCCTCTTTACCGCGGGCGATTGCGACGACACCGGTGCGGCTCATCTCGACCATGCCCAAGGGTTTCATCAGTTCGATGAAACGGTCCAGTTTGTCCGGTCGATGGGCCGCTTCGAAGATGAAGAAGTCGAGCCCCGCATCCACGACCTCGGCGTCGAAGATACCGGCGATGCGCAGAGCCTCGACCCGCTTGTCGTCGATGCCCGACACCTTCACCAGCGCCAACTCCCGCTCGACGTAGGGTCCCTGCAGGCTGAGATCGGCGACGCGGTGGACCGGCACCAGGCGGTCGAGCTGCGCCTTGATCTGTTCCAGCACCTGCGGGGTGCCGGTGGTGACGACGGTGATCCGCGACAGCCCCATCTCGCGTTCGACCTCGGTCACGGTCAGGCTCTCGATGTTGTAGCCGCGACCGGAGAAGAGGCCGATGACGCGCGCCAGCACGCCGGGCTCGTTGTCGACCAAAACGGCGATGGTACGCCGTTCGACGCTATCCTGCAGGGGTGACACTGGAAAACTCGCCTCGGGTCTTGGAAGGGCGCCCCTCGACTGGCGCCAAGAAGAAACTGTCGGCGTTCCTAGCCGCAAAGGCGAGAAAAGGGCAAGCCCGCACGCCGGGAAACCGGTTTTGCCGCCCGGCGCTCTCACACCGGAAGCGCGAGCTAAACCAGAACCATGCCTTCTTCGCTGATCGGCTTGGCTGCCTTGTCGTCCGGCCCCAGGAGCATCTCGTTGTGAGCCGCGCCGGAGGGAATCATGGGGAAGCAGTTCTCTTCCTGCGCCACACAGCAGTCGAAGATCACCGGGCGCGGGACCTCCATCATCTCCAGGATCTTGTCGTCCAGTTCCGCCGCTTTCTCGGCGCGAATGCCCACGGCCCCGAAGGCCTCGGCCAGGGCGACGAAATCAGGCAGGCTGGCACTGTAGCTCTCGGAATAGCGCGCACCATGCAGCAATTCCTGCCACTGGCGAACCATGCCCATCCACTGGTTGTTGACGATGAAGACCTTCACCGGCAGGCCGTACTGCGCCAGGGTCGACATCTCCTGAATGTTCATCAGGATCGAGGCCTCGCCGGCCACATCGACCACCAGCGCATCGGGATGGGCAATCTGCACCCCCATCGCCGCCGGAAGGCCGTAGCCCATGGTGCCAAGACCGCCTGAAGTCATCCAGCGGTTGGGCTGCTCGAACTTGAAGAACTGGGCGGCCCACATCTGGTGCTGGCCGACCTCGGTGGTGATGTAGGTCTTCCGACCCCCTTTAGCCTCTTGCTCGGCCGTGAGCTGATACAGCCGCTGGATCGCGTACTGCGGTTTGATGATCTCGCCGGTCTGCCGATAGCTCAGGCAGTCGCGCCCACGCCAGGCCTCGATCTGCTTCCACCACGCCTCCTGCGCCTTGCGGCTGGGGGGCTTGCGGCGCTTCCACTCCGCGATCAGAGCGCGCAGCGCCGCTTCGGCATCGGCCACGACGGGCAACTCGACGACGACGTTCTTGTTGATCGAGGACGGGTCGATGTCGACATGGATCTTGACCGAGTCAGGCGAGAAAGCCGGCAAGCGCCCGGTCACTCGGTCGTCGAAGCGCGCTCCGACGTTCAGCATCACGTCGCAGTCGTGCATGGCCAGATTGGCCTCATAGGTCCCGTGCATGCCCAGCATGCCGAGAAACTGCGGATCGCTGCCCGGCACCGCCCCAAGGCCCATCAGGGTATTGGTCACCGGCGCCCCGGTCAGGTGCACCAGCTCCGTCAGCAGGCGGCAAGCCTCCGGGCCGGCATTGATGACACCTCCGCCGGCGTAGATGATCGGCCGCTTCGCCGCTGCTAGCAGATCGATAGCCTTGGAGATGGCGGAGGGGTCAGGTTCGGTCTGCGGGCGGTAGCTGCGATGAACCACCTGTTCCTTCTCCAGATAGCTGCCCTTGGTCTGCAGTATGTCTTTCGGCAGGTCCACCACCACTGGTCCCGGTCGACCATGAACGGCGACGTAGAAGGCCTCGTGCAGAATCCGCGGTAAGTCTTCGACCGAGCGGACGAGATAGTTGTGCTTCGTGCAGGGCCGCGTGATGCCGGTGGTGTCCGCCTCCTGAAAGGCATCGTTGCCGATCAGGTGGGTCGGCACCTGCCCCGTCAGGCAGACGATCGGAATGGAATCCATCAGCGCGTCGGTCAGACCGGTCACCGCGTTGGTCGCACCCGGTCCGGAGGTGACCAGAACCACGCCCGGCTTGCCGGTCGAGCGAGCGTAACCCTCCGCCGCATGCACCGCCGCCTGCTCGTGCCGTACCAGAATGTGGCGCAAGCTGTTCTGCTGGAACAAAGCGTCATAAATTGGCAGCACCGCGCCGCCGGGATAACCGAAGACGACCTCCACGCCCTGGTCGACCAGCGCCTTGATGACCATCTCCGCGCCGCTGTAAGCGTCGACCTGGCTTTCGGCCGACGGCTTGGTGGCAACCTTGGAAGCGGTTTGAGGGGTGGCAGCCTCGGAAGCGGCCTGAGGGGCGGTGGCGGACATCGCGGTTACATCCTCGCGCAAAGCTTCGCGGGCGCGGTAAGCCCCACGTTTGTTATGAGATTTCTAAAGGCCGGGCCAATGAGGGCCGATCAAGCTCAGATTGGATAGGCTATCCTTGCAGGCTCAGATGGTCAATAGAAGCTCGTCAATTTTCGAAAAGATTTCTGGCATCAGTCGTTCTGAAAATTTCGTTTCCATAACGCAGACACTTTCAATATGTCGCAAAACCTGCGTTCGCAACCAGGTTCTCTGCCGTTTGGCATAGCGGCGAGTCGCTTGCTGCGCTGCAAGAACCGCTTGATCTAGCGTGATCTTGCCGGCGAGATACTCGCCCAGTTGAGCAACACCGAGTGCTTTCATGGCCGGTAGGCGATGATCTAGCCCCCGCGCCAGCAACTGGCGCACCTCTTCCAGTGCCCCTGCCTCGATCATCGCCTCGAAGCGGGCGTCGCAGGACGCCACGAGATCGCCGCGCGGCGGCAGCAAGACCAACCAGATGAAGCGCCAAGGGGCGGGCCCGGTGGCGTTCGAGGCCGCTTGCCAGTCAGCCAGCCCTCGGCCCGTCGCTTCCAGGACCTCCCAAGCCCGCAGCAGACGCTGAGCGTCGTTAGGGTGGAGCTTGGCAGCTGTCCGCGGGTCACGCAGCAACAGCTCCGCATGCAGCGCTGCCGGGCCAAGAGCGGCGAGACGTGCAGCCGCCGCAAGGCGCAGTTCGGCCGAGATAGGCGGGAGCTGCGCAATGCCTTCGGTCAGTGCCTTGAGGTAGAGTCCTGTTCCGCCGCAGAGCACCGGCAGCCACCCCGTCGCCTGCGCCGCCGCCATCTTATCCAAGGCCAAGCCGCGCCAGCGACCTGCAGAACAGCGTTCAGCGGCATCGAGCACACCGTAGAGACGGTGCGGTACGCTTGCCCGAACGGCCGCATCGGGCTGTGCCGTCAAAATTGGCAGATCGCGATAGATCTGCATGGAATCGGCATTGATCACGCTGCCTGACAGGCGCTCGGCCAGAGCCGCCGCCAAGGCCGATTTACCGCTTGCGGTCGGGCCCGTAACGATCAGGGCAAGCGGTCGGGAAGAGGAGTCGGTTTCCGTCATCTCTAGCGGCTTGTGTCGCTTCGGTGCGCTCGCTATGAGAGGCGCGCCATGTCGCTTGTCCTCACCCTGATTGCCGACCCGAGCCGGCGCAAGCTTTCCACATCCGCAGTCGAAGCCGCACGCACGGCGATGACAGCAGGTGGCGCAGAGGTCGGTCCCAGCGACTGGCTGTCGCAAGAAGAAGCCTGCGATCTACCTTTCGAAGGACTGAGCCCACGGGACGGCGAGCGGCTAGTGCGCGAAGCCCTGGGCGACCTGCCCTTGGATCTCGCGGCGCAACCGCAGGCCGGGCGGCGCAAGGCGCTGCTGCTTGCCGACATGGAATCCACCATCATCGGCGAAGAGATGCTGGACGAACTGGCGGAGACGGTCGGCTTGCGGGCCGAAATCGCCGCGGTCACCGCTCGTGCCATGGCAGGAGAGCTCGACTTCGAAGAGGCGTTGCGCGCACGCGTCGCCAAGCTGGCCGGACTGCCGCTGGCAGAGCTGGAGAAAGCCGCCGAGCGCATGACCTTCAATCCCGGCGCACGGCAGACGATTCGTACGCTAGCGGCGGCGGGGGTCCCTTGCACCCTGGTTTCGGGAGGCTTCTCGATCTTTGCCGACCTAGTCGCCGAAGCCTGCGGCTTCTCCGCGGTTCATGCAAATCATCTGGAAATCGAGAAGGGAGCCGTCTCCGGCCGCGTGCGAGAGCCGATCCTGGGCCGTGAGGCGAAGCGCCAGACTCTGGAGCATCTGAGTGCCGACCTCGGCGTCACACCCACGGCCGCCTGCGCGGTCGGAGATGGAGCGAACGACCTGGCAATGCTCAATGCCGCCGGCCTCGGCGTTGCCTACCGCGGCAAGCCGTCTGTCCGTGCCGCAGCACGCTATGCGCTAGACGTCGCCGACCTAACTGGCCTGCTTTTCTATCAGGGTTATCGACGCGAAGACTTCGCCGACGTCGTGTAGCGGGCTCTCCTAAACGGCGCTATCCCTGACCGATCCGCAGGACAATCCACTGATACTCACCGCCGCGGTAGACCAGCAGGGTCAAGCTACGACGCTCTGCCTCGCGGGCCTGCTCAACAAAGGACTCCACCTCGTCCGGCGTCGCCACCCGCTCCTGATCCACCTCGACGATGACGTCGCCCGCCTGCAGCCCCTTTTCCTCGGCGCTGCCACCGCTGTCGACGTCGGTCACCACGACGCCGCCAACCCCCTCCTCTAAGGAAAAGGCCTCACGCCGCTCGTCGGTGATCGCACCAAGACTGAGCCCGAGCGCTGGCAGATCGCGAACCTCTTCCGGATCCGGCGGCGGCGGAGCAGCGGCCGCTAGCGCCTCGGCGTCGCGTTGGCCAAGATTGACCTGGACCGTCTGACGGTTGCCCTCACGCCAGACCACCACAGACACATCGCGGCCGACCGAGGTCTCGGCAACCATGCGGACCAGCCCTCGCGTGTCTTCCACCTGGCGCCCGTCGAAAGTGATGATGACGTCGCCCTGTACGATGCCGGCCGACTCCGCGGGTCCGCCGTCGATGACACTGGCCACGTATGCGCCGGTGGCCGGGTCCGGCAGGTCCAGCTCACCAGCCAGTTCGCCGGTGACCGTCTGAATACGGACACCTAGCCAGCCGCGCCGCACTTCGCCGAAACGGCGCAGAGACTCGATCACGTTCTGCGCCATGGCCGAAGGCACGGCGAAGCCGATGCCGATCGAGCCGCCCGAAGGGGAGAAGATGGCCGTATTGACGCCAATCACCTCACCGTCGAGGTTGAACATCGGGCCGCCCGAGTTGCCCCGGTTGATGGCCGCGTCGGTCTGCAAGAAGTCGTCGTAAGGACCCGCGTTGATGTCACGGCCGCGTGCAGAAAGTATGCCAGCCGTCACCGAACCGCCCAGTCCAAAGGGGTTGCCGACCGCTAGCACCCAGTCACCGACACGGACCATGTCGGAATCACCCCATACCGTGCTGGGCAACGGCGACGTCGGGTTGACCTTGAGGAGTGCCAAGTCGGTTTCCGGGTCGGTCCCGATGATTTCCGCCTGATAGGTGGTATCGTCGGACAGGACCACTTCCACTGTGTCCGCCTCGGCGATCACATGATTGTTGGTCACCACGTAGCCTTCGGGATCGATGATGAACCCGGAGCCGAGCGAATTGGCCCGGCGGCGCGGCGGCGGGGCACCCTGCCCGCGGCGCTCGAAAAACTCGCGGAACATCTCCTCGAAGTCCTCCTGGTCGCCACGCTCGACAACCTGAGTGGTGGAGATATTGACCACGGTCGGCAGAAGCTCTTCGGCCAGATCGGCGAAGGAAATCGGCGCGCCCTGCGGCTGCGCAGCCGCCGGAGCGGCAGCCAAGACAGCGAGCGCCCAGATGCCACTGGCAAGCAGGGCGACCGCACGCAAGCGCGACGGAGAAAAGAAGCTAGCGGGTTCGGCTCGGGTCACCACGGGTCCTCTCGGCGGTCTTGTGCGGTGAGGTTTCTCGGCCCGGCAGGCGCGGGCGAGGCCCTCAGCCTTCAATTTGGCGTGCCGGGCGGCGCCGGCAATCCGCAGTGTGCCTCAAACTCTCGCGAGGAGGAAACGGCCAACTGCGAAGAACCGCGTAAGCGGAACTTAAGCGCGCAGGAACCAGACTGCCAAAACCCCTAGCGCGACGGCAACAAGCCCCGCAATTCGCAGCGTTTCAGGCGGAAGTTGGGCCAGCCGTTCGTAGAGTGCGGCCGGAGCGCCGGGGAACAGCGCCAGGATACAACCTTCGATCACAAAGACGAGCGCTAAGGCAGTCAGCAGGTCGGACATCGGCGAAAGCTAGACACAGCAGGTTGGCAAGCCAAAGAAAAACAGCTGCCCGCCAGTGAGACGGACAGCTGTTCTGAACGAGGAAGCAATCGAGCGACGGAACTTTACTGCGCCGAAGGCTCCACAGCAGGGGCGGGAACACTGCCCGGGCGAGCGGGAAGCGACTGCGCCCGCTGTTCCGGATTGCGTTCCGCATTCATCACGCCTGCCGGTAACTCATTGAAGAAACGAAAGAAATCGTTATCCGGCGGCATCACCAGCATCGAGTTCTCGCCACGGATAGCTTCCGTATAGGCCTGCATCGAGCGATAGAAGTCGAAGAACTCGGGATCCTGCCCGAAGGCGTCGTTCAGCAAACGCGTCCGTTCACCCTCGCCTTCACCGCGAAGAATATCCGCATCGCGCTGGGCTTCTGCGCGAATGACGGTGGCCTCGCGATCGGCCGAAGCCGTGATGCGTTGGAACTGCTCATTACCCTGAGCGCGAAACTCTGCGGCATCTCTCTCGCGCTCCGCCCGCATACGTTCGTACACGGAACGGCTAACGTCGGACGACAGATCTGCACGGCCGATGCGGACGTCGACAACATCGATGCCCAAGCCACGGCGACGTCGATCTGCGGGCTGAGACGTGTCGGTCAACTGAACGTCTTCCGCCTCCGTTTCGCCCTCGACCTCGACGGTTGTGCCGGCTGCCGTCGTATCGAGCCCGGCATCGACCGTTGCTTGCCGGACCGCGGCGTTCACGGATCGGCGGATCTGCTGCATGATCTCCAGACGCTCTTCCGAGAGAACGCTGGTCAAGGTTACTTCACCCAGCACGGACCGAACCTGGTTGTTCACAATCGGTGCGAAACGGTCGCGCAACTGGTTTTCGTTGTTCACCGTCTCGTAGAAGCGAACTGGGTCGGTAATCCGGTAGCGCACGAAGACGTCGACGATCAGGCGCCGCTGGTCGGACAACACCACCGTCAGTGGCGGCGGATCGAGATTTAGCACGCGCCGATCGAAGAAGAGCACGTTCTGGATGAAGGGCAGTTTGACGTTCAGGCCGGGCTCTTGAACAACCCGCTTGATGGCGCCGAACTGCAATACGAGAGCCTGCTGCGTCTGATGCACGACGAAGAGGGCGTTGTAGGCGAGGAATCCCAGCACAACCAGCAGGATACCGCCGATCAAGGCGAAGCGCTTTTGCATCTTCTCGAGTCTCCCGGCTACTGCTGGTTCTGCGGGTTGAGCGGACCACCGCTACCGGTGGCCGTGCGCCCGCGCAATTCATTGAGGGGCAGGTATGGAACGGCCCCCGACTCCCCGCTCATGATCACCTTGTCGGTGTCGCGCAGAACGCCCTGAACCGTTTCCAGGTACATGCGCCGCGTTGTGACCGACGGGTTTTGCAAGTAGGCCTCGTAAACATTGAGGAAACGCTGAGCTTCACCTTGAGCTTCGTTGATCAAACGCTCACGATAGGCTTCCGCCTCTTGGATCATCCGCTGCGCCTCACCGCGTGCTTCCGGGATCACTTTGTTCCGGTAAGCGTCGGCTTGGTTACGCAGCCGATCCAGGTCCTGGCGGGCGCGTTGTACGTCCTCGAAGGCATCGATCACCGGCTCCGGCGGTTGCACGTCCTGCAGGTTGATCTCCGTGATCGCGATACCGGCCTGATACTCGTTCAGAATTTCCTGAAGCGTGTTGCGAGTCCGTTCTGCGACCTCGAAGCGCGCATCGGTCAGCGCTGGCTGAATGTCGGTGCGGCCGATGGTCTCGCGCATCGCGCTCTCGGCAGCGATCTTGATGGTCGCTTCGGGGTCGCGAATGTTGAAGAGGAACTGGCCGGCGTTGCTGATCCGCCACTGCACCGCAAAGTCGATGTCGATGATGTTCTGGTCACCGGTCAGCATCAGGCTTTCTTCGGGAATGTCGTTGCCGCGACCGGCATTGCCACGGTAGCCGATTTCGATCTGGCGAATTTCCTCGACGTTCGGGGTCACCGCCGTCTCGATCGGCCAGGGCAGATGCCAGTGCAGGCCAGGGCCGGCCAAGTTGGCCTGGTTCACCCACTCGCCGAAGCGCAGCACGACGCCCTGCTGACCGGGGCGGACCTGATAGAAGCCCGAGGCGAGCCAAAGAACGATGGCAACCGCGATCAGAATACCGAGACCGCGTCCTCCGCTCATACCGCCGGGCAACACTCCCCGCAGCCGCTCCTGACCTCGCCGAATGACATCCTCGAAGTCAGGGGGGCGGTTTCCGCCCCCTGGGCCCCAGCCACCGGATCCCCAGCCGCCGCCGTTGTTGCCGCCGCCGCCGCTGCCGCGACCGCCCCACGGGCCGCCGCCTCCGCCGCTGGAACCACCGCCCGAACCGCCGCCGGACCCGCCGCCCCAGGGGCCGCCGCCGCCCGAACCGCCGCCGGACCCGCCGCTACCCGATTGCCAAGGCATGCTTTGCTGTCTCCCTGAACCCCAGTGAATGCCGGATCGGCTGGCCTGCCGGACCCGCTTTTTCTTTCCAAAACCGCTCGTTACCTGCTTTCGGCGCCAAACTCCGGGCTTCGCCCGGCCGTACCGTGGACAAGCGGTTGGCCCACCCCCTATATGCTGGACCGTAACCGCGGGCCATGCAGGCCTTTCGGTTTCGCTCGATATCGGCACAACCGCGGAGAATTCAAGCATGAGCCGCATTACCGAGGATCAGGTCCTCGACGCCCTTCGCCAGGTGCAGGACCCCGACCGCGGCGCAGATATCGTCGGGCTGGGAATGATTCAGGGCCTGGTCGTCAAGGATGGCAACGTCGGTTTCGCGATCGAGGTCGATCCGAAACGCGGCGCCAAGTTGGAACCTCTGCGCAAAGCGGCCGAGGCTGCGGTGGATAAGCTGGACGGGGTGTTATCCGTGACAGCGGTGCTGACCGCCGAAGCGGGCGGCAGCGGCAGCAAAGGTGGAAACGGCAGCGCGTCCAGTGCCGCTGCGGCCCCGAGCACCCAGCCCAGCTCGGCACAACGCCAAGCCCAGACACCCGGCGGGGCAGCGCGCGCCCTGGTACCGGGGGTGAAACACATCGTCGCGGTCGCCAGCGGCAAGGGCGGCGTGGGCAAGTCGACCACCGCCGTCAATCTCACGCTGGCCCTGGCAGCCCAGGGACTGAAGATCGGCATTCTCGACGCCGACATCTACGGGCCGAGTCAGCCGCGGATGATGGGTATCGCCGGCCGACCCAACTCGCCCGACGGCAAGACCTTGACGCCACTTGAGAACTACGGCGTCAAGGTGATGTCGATGGGGTTCCTGGTGGCCGAGGATACGCCGATGATTTGGCGCGGCCCGATGGTGCAGTCGGCTCTGCAGCAAATGTTGCGGGACGTGGACTGGGGCGAGCTGGACGTTCTGGTGGTGGACATGCCGCCGGGCACCGGCGACGCTCAATTGACCATGGCACAGCAGGTGCCGCTGTCAGGAGCCGTGATCGTTTCGACGCCGCAGGACATTGCGCTGCTGGACGCTCGCAAGGGACTTAACATGTTCCGCAAGGTTGACGTCCCGGTGCTGGGCATTGTCGAGAACATGTCGCTTTACATCTGTCCGAGCTGCGGCCATGAGGCTCACATCTTCGGCCATGGCGGCGCCAAGCGCGAAGCGGAGAAGCTGGGCATGGAGTTCCTCGGCGAACTGCCGCTGACGATCGAGATCCGCGAAACGTCGGACGGCGGCCAACCCATCGTGGTCTCGCACCCTGACAGCGCCTATGCGGAGAGCTATCTCGCGATCGCCCGCCGCGTGTGGGAGAAGCTGAGCGGCGTGAGTACGCGCCGCGAAGCGCCAAGGATTGTCATGCAATGATGGATCTGCGCCGCACCACTGGTCGGGCTGCCGCCTTGACAGCGATGCTGGCGCTGGCTGCCTGCGCCGCGGAGCCGGCACCCCCAACTGCGGTCGAAGGTGCAATTCCGCCCCCGCAGCCGACCGAACCAGCCGAGAGGATCGAACTGGTTCGCCCTCTGGAAAGCTGGGGTGGCGCGGGCGGCGAGGTGGACATCGAGTCAAGCATGCGGGCGGTAACCGCCGAGGAATGGCAAACGCTTTGGGGCTTGGTCGGGTTACGGCCGCCACGTGCCTTGGCCGTCGGGCGTGAGGTTGCAGCCGGCATCTTCCTCGGCGAGCGCCCAACCGGAGGCTACGGCATCGAAATCATCGGCTTGCGGGCTCAACCCGCCAGCAGTGCCGTGGTTTGGCGCGAGCGCACACCGCCGCAAGATGCCGTGGTAACCCAGGTGACAACGCGCCCGTGGCAAATCGCCGTCTTCCCGGCCGAGGCGATTCCGACCGGGGCGACCAGGCCGCGCTGAGGTTGGTCGCCCCAGTTCCGGAAACGCGTTTTTGACCGCATGCATCACCTTCATCGGTCTCTCAAAGCCGTGATCGCCCGCGAGGCAAGGGTGATTGGCGGTTTTCCGTCGTCTTGACCATCCTCTCAACGCAAGGCGCTTTCCCAAACGCGCTCGGCCGACAAAAGAGAGGACCTCCGCGATGACACGGACAGCTGCATCCACCGCGAAAGACTTCCCACTCCACAGCCTGCCGACTCGTCTGCTGGTCGGCCTCACTCTTCTGGCCTTGGCTATCGTGATGAGCGCGCAGGCCGCGATAGCCAGCGACGATTACGCCGGTCAAAGCGTCTTCACCCGTAACGGCATCGCCATCGGCGGGACCGATCCGGTCGCCTACTTTACCAAGGGCAAGCCGGTGCAGGGTTCGTCCGAGTTCAGCGCCGAGTACATGGGCGCAACCTGGCACTTCACCAACGCAGAGCACCGCGACCTCTTCACTGCCGATCCCGAGGCTTATGCACCGCAGTATGGCGGCTTCTGCGCCTTCGGCGTCGCTGCAGCGGAGAGGAAGATTGAGACCGTTCCGGAAGCTTGGTCGATCGTCGACGGCAAGCTCTACCTGAACTACACCCTACCGACCCAGGAGCGCTGGAACCAAGACATCCCCGGCTACATTGCGACGGCCGACAAGGTCTGGCCAAACATCGAATAGTCACCACACTCCGCCGGCGATTACGCCGCACTTGCGCCCCGGAAAGCGACTTCCGGGGCGTTCTTTATTCTGCCGAAGCCTAATCGGTGCGTTCTACGCCGCAGCCAGGTCGGGGCGATCAGCCAAAGCGGCTTCTACAACAGCAGCGACGCGGGCCCGTTCCGCGCCGCTCAGTTTCTGGCGCGGCAAGCGGACAGTTTCACTGCCATATCCAGCCAGCGCCTGTGCGAACTTCACGGCCTGTACCAGCTTCATCTCGGTATCCAGGTGCAGCAACGGCATGAACCAGCGATAGAGATCGCGCGCTTCGTCCCAGCGCCCCTCGCTGGCCAAGCGCCAGAGGTGGATGGATTCCATTGGGAAGGCATTGACCAACCCGGCAACCCATCCCTGGCATCCGAGTAAGGCCGACTCCAACGCCAAGTCGTCGACACCGCAGAACAGCCGATAGCGTTCGCCGGTCGTATTGATGATGTCGGTCAGACGGCGCGGATCGTCGGAAGACTCTTTAATGGCCACCAAGGTCGGCTCGTCGGCGAGATCGGCGAAGGCTTCAGCTGTCAGATCGACGCCGTAAGCGACCGGATTGTTGTAGACCATGATCGGCAGATCCGTGGCCTGGGCAACTGCGCGGACATGGGCAACCGACTCCACCCTGTCAGCGGTGTAAACCAGCCCAGGCAGCACCATCAAGCCGTCAGCGCCAAGAGCTTTGGCGTCCTCCGCGAGCCGGCATGCGCCGCGCGTCGCGGTTTCGGCGATACCGACAAGCAGCGGGACACGCCCTGCCACGGCCTCAACGGCGCAAGCGATCAGGTCACGCTTTTCGGCTGGCTCGAGCGCCGCGCCTTCGCCCAGCGTGCCCAGAACCACCATGCCATCGACACCGGCCTCCACCAGCAGCCGGAAGTGTGCCGCAGTCGCCTCCAACGCCAAGAGTTCGTCGGTCGTCAGTTGCGTGGTGGCCGCCGGAAAGACTCCAGACCATTCGGACCCATAGTCGCCGCTCGGCATAGCCTTTTCCTCCCTATCCGAACCTCGGCCATCCTTCCAAGCGTCCTTGCGCCTGAAATCGGCTCGTCAGGGAGGCAGCTTACCCTGCCGCCTTCAGCGGCCCAACGGAACGATGGCGAGTGCGCTCGCTAGCACCGTTGCGTGACGCCTCTACGGCAATCAGGCCGCAGGTCTGCAAGTGAAGGCGCAACAGATCGCTCGCCCCTTCGAAATCGCCAGCACGCAACGCCGCCAGCACCGCCTCGCGGCGATTGCGAGAGCCGTCCCGCTCGGATTGACCGTCGGCTATCATGATCCAGTAGCGGTTCGTCTGGTTATGCAGACTGCGCACCAAATCGAGATTCTTAGGCTTTCCGGCCGGCGTGTAGAGTGTGGCGTAGAAGTCCCAGGCCGGAATGATCCGATCAGGCGAAGTCATCTTCCAGCTGCTGATCAAAAACCGCTCGGCCTGTTTCAGGTCACGCTGCGTGAGGTTGGGGGCAGCTTGCCGGAGCAACTCAGGCTCGATCAGAGCACGCAGTTCGAAGAGCTCGTTCAAGTCTTCCGGGGTCAGTGAAGATACGACGGCGCCACGGTGAGCATAGAAAGTCACCAAGCCCTCCGCCTCCAACTGTCGTAGCGCCTCGCGTACAGGGATGCGACTTACCGTGTAGTCCGCGGCAATGGCATCCTGTCGAAGCACAGACCCCGCGGGCAAGTCGCCCGAGAGAATCTTCTGCCGTACCTGCTCCGTCACCACCTGTGTGACGGTTTGCTTGTCATGGGTCCGATTCATTGGGGTTCCAATTCCTATCCGCCTAGGCGTTGCTTCCACTCCCGGTTTCGGTCCGCGGGCGACCGACATATGGCCCCCGGAGCCCTCTTCCAACCTCCAAGATGCGGAGCTAATTGATGGAAGTTAGGCATAGGATATCGTTCTCGCCAAGCACAAGAGAAGCCGATGCCACGAAACTAACACTACGTGAAAGCGAAAAGCTGGCCGCTTGACGCTGACGGTGCGGCCAAGGCAAAGTGGTCTTACCAACAGTCCAGTCCGCCAAGGACCTGCATTCGCAGTAAGTTTAAGAGCTTCAATCACCTCCCGCGATGTCAGCACCACATCCCATGCGCCCAAGAGCCACTCCTGCCCTCGCAGCAGACCCGCGCTTCCACGAGATTCCCCGGGAGCGCGTCTCCGACCGAGTCGCGCAGGAACTGTTGAGGCTGATCGCGACGGGCGAATTGGCCCCCGGCGAACGACTACCGGGCGAACGTCAGCTCGCCGAGATGATGAGCGTTAGCCGCGTATCCGTAAGGGCCGCGCTGCAACAGCTCAAGGCGCGAGGGGTGGTTCGTGCCGTACAGGGAGGCGGCACCCGCGTCGTCGCCGCAGTCGATGAACTGGAATCCTCCTTGGCGACCCTGGTTCGTGTTAACCCGGCCAACCTGCGTGACCTGATGGAGCTGCGCGCAAGTCTGGAGGTCTGGGCGGCGCGTCGTGCCGCGGAACGAGCCGATGGGGACCAGAAGGCGGAGATTGCCCGGCGTCTGGATGTGATGCGCGACCCCAACCGACCGTCCAAGCACAAAGCCGAAGACGATCTGAACTTTCACCTGGCCATCGCCAAGGCGTCCGGGAGCGCGGTCTATCTGCATCTCATGTCGGTGCTGAGCGATATCCTGGAGGATATGTTCTCCTATCATCGCTATGCTCTCTATGCGCAGCCGGAAGACGATCAACTGTTCCTGGAAGATCACGCACGCATTGCTGCGGCGATCGAGAGTGGCGACGCCACCAGAGCGGCCGAAGCCATGGAAGAGCACCTGGCACACGTCAAAGCGCGCTACCGAGAGGATGACAGCTCGCACGGCGGGCGGCTTGGCATTCCGACCGTATGAGCCAACCGACAGGACGAGCTTTCGAAGCCGCACCGAACCGGGCCTGGCTGGTTTGGGCGCTCGGCGCCGCACTCTTCTGCTACGGCTTCTTCCATCGCAATGCGCCCAGTGTGATGATCGATGCGCTGATGCGCGACTTCATGGTCGGCGGCGCAATCCTCGGCAACCTCTCCGCCTTCTACTTCTACGCCTACGCCAGCCTCCAAATTCCGGTCGGCCTGATGGTCGATCGCTGGGGCCCTCGTCGCATGTTGGCGATCGGTGCCACGCTCTGCGCAGCCGGCGCCGCGCTTTTTGCCACCGCCGATAGCTTGACCCTGGCCTATGCGGGCAGGTTGCTGATCGGCGGTGGGGCTGCCTTCGGCTTCGTCGGCACCCTGAAGCTGGCGACCAACTGGTTCCCGGCGCACCGTTTCGCACAGCTGACCGGCATGACCATGATGGCCGGAATGATCGGCGGTATCGGCGGACAGGCACCGCTTGCTGCCTTGGTGGAAGTAACCGGATGGCGCGAGGCGCTGTTCGGCGCAGCGGCAGTCGGCGGTCTGCTGGCTGCAGCCATCTGGTTGCTTGTCCGCGACCACCCGCCTGCCGATGCAGGAGCGGTCAGACGGGAGCCTGACGCGGCAAGCAGCGGTGGTCTGGCGGCTCTGTTGGACGGCTTACGTATCGTCGTACGGGAACGGCAGAACTGGATCGTGTCGCTGGTCTGCGCCTCGATGACGGCGCCGTTGCTTGCCTTCGCCGGCTTGTGGGGCGTTGCCTGGTTAATGCAGGCGCAGGGCCTGGAACGGCCAGAAGCGGCGGGTACCGCGTCGCTTCTGCTGATCGGCTGGGCAGTGGGTTCACCGGCCTCGGGTTGGCTTTCCGACCGCACGGGTGCAAGGCGACCGGTGCTACAGGCAGGTGCGGCCTTGGGCCTCGTCAGCCTGACGGCGCTGCTCTACCTGCCGGATGTCCCGCCAATCCTGCGCGCTGTATTGTTTCTGTCTTCCGGGGCAGGCCTAGGCGCTATGGCTGTCGGCTTCGCTATTCTGCGTCGAGTCAACAAACCGCAGGTTACGGGAGCCGCCTATGGCTTGCTCAATGGCGCCTGCGTCGGTTCCGGCGCTGTATTCCAACCGCTGATCGGTGCCTTGCTTGATCGCTCCTGGGACGGCGCCTTGATCGAAGGCGCACGGCTCTACTCCGCCAGCGCCTATACCGGATCGCTTTCGGTCCTGATCGGCTTCTTGGCGCTGGGCCTCGCCGTCAGCTTTCTGATTCGCGAACCGCAGGAGCAGACGCCGTAACACGGCAATGCCGTCTCAGGCCATCTGCGGTGAACAGCACAACTGCCGTCCAAATGCAGGCAAAAGTAACGAGCTGAGCCGTATCGAAGGGCTCGCCGAAGATAGATACGGCCAGCAGAAATTGGCAGGTCGGCGCCAAGTATTGCAGAAAACCTATGGTGACGAAGCGCAGACGCCGAGCCCCAGCGGCATACCAGATCAGGGGGATCGCAGTGACCGGGCCAGCGGCCATCAGAAGTAGGCTGAACGAAAAGCCGCCAGTGACAAAAGAGCCGGTCCCGTTCCAGGCGATCCAGAGCAGGTAACCCAGTCCCAACGGCGCCACCAGCGCCGTCTCCATCAACAGCCCGTCGATCGGTCCGAGAGGCGTCAGCTTCCGGACCAAGCCATAAATCCCGAAGGAAAACGCGAGCGCCAGAGAGACCCAAGGAAGACTCCCGGCCTGCCAAGTGAGATTGACCACACCCGCCGCTGCCAGCAGCACGGCGGCCAGGGCAACTGGGCTGAGCCGCTCTCGCAAGATCACCAGTCCCAACAGGACGTTGACCAGGGGGTTGATGTAGTAACCGAGACTGATCTCAAGCACCCGTGCCTGACCAACCGCCCAAATAAACACCAGCCAGTTGAGGGAGATCAGCGCGGTAGACGCCAGCAGGCGGGGCACCACGCCCGGGACCGAGAGTTGCAGCAGCACCGCTCGGAAACGGCCGAGGGCAAGGAGCAGTCCGGCCAGCAGCACGACCGACCAGAGAATGCGGTGCGCCAGCACCTCCAGCGCCGGTAAGTCCGCGACCGCTTTGAAGTAGAGGGGCGCCAGTCCCCAGAAGAGAAAGGCGCCGAGCCCAAAGGCTACGCCGACACGGGCATCGGCAGCAGCATCCCGATCCGTTGGATCGTGCATGCGACGGACCTACTGCGCAGGAACGGCGGCAGGGCGTTCGATCGGGCGGTCCGCGATCGGCCAGTGCAGAACGGCTGCCAGCAGACCGAGTAGGATCGAGATGTACCAGACCGGGTCGTAGGAGCCGAGCAGATCGATTGAAAGGCCACCCAGCCACGCACCGAAGAACGCTCCGACCTGATGGCCCATCATCACGATGCCGAACAGCGTGGCCATGTAGCGCGGGCCGAAAATCTGGGCGACCAGACCGCTGGTCAGCGGCACAGTGGAGAGCCAGAGAAAGCCGAAGGCGGAGGAGAACATCCAAACGGCCCAGTCCGTCTTCGGCCCGATTAGGAACAGTGCGATCGCTACTGCACGGGCCAAGTAGATGTAGCTGAGCAGATACTTCTTGCGATAACGCCCCCCGAGCCACCCGGCAAGCAGGCCGCCCAGGATGTTGAAGAAACCAATCAGGCCAAGCGCGATGGCACCGGTCTCGGCCGAAAGATTACAGGAGACGATGTAGCCCGGCAGATGCGTCGTCATGAACGACACGTGGAAACCGCAAACGAAGAAACCCGCCGTCAGCAGCAGGTAGCCGCGGTGTCCGCCCGCTTCGCTCAGGGCTGCCGTCATGCTCTGGCTCGACAAGGCGGCGACGGCCTTCTCTCCCCCCTCACGCAGCCGGCGATCGGCAACCGACGCCGTGAGCGGAACGATCAGGAACGACAGAGCCGCAAGAGCCAGAAGCGCTATCTGGTAGTCAAAGGCGGCGATCAGCGACTGCGCGCCAGGCAGCAGCAGAAACTGCCCGACGGAACCGCCGGCCGAGGCGATGCCCAGCCACGTGCTGCGCTTGTCGTCCGGCGCGGCGCGCGCCACCGCCGCCAGCACCAGTGGGAAGCCGGCAGCGGCGACTGCAAAGCCGACCAGGACGCCGCTGCCAAGATGCACAAGAAACAAGCTGTCGGCATAGGCCGTGATGGCCATGCCGGACGCATAGAGCAGGCCACCCAGCACCAGAAAAGGCCCGTTGCCATAGCGGTCGGCCGCCATACCCACGAAGGGTGTTACGGCGCCCCACAACAGATTCTGGAATGCGATAGCAAGAGAAATGCTGGCAACCGAGAGCCCGGTCGCCACCGACATCGGCTGAATGAAAAGCCCGAAGGTCTGGCGCACGCCCATGCCCAGCCCAAGGATCACCCCGGCCGCGATCAAGACGAAAATCGGCTGACGATACCAGGGCTCGAAACGCACCCGAGCAGACTCCCCTGACGATTGCAGGGCTAAACCCTAGCGCGGCCGACGGGCGCCGCCCAGACGTTGCGGATCATGGCTGCCATGCCTACAGATCCGCAATTCTCACGGATGTAGTCCAGACATGCGACCCTGCTGGTTACGACTATGCTGCCAAGACGATTGGTCGTGCCCTTGGCGCCTGCACATCTGCTGCAAACCTGCCATTCTGTGCCGACAGTGCGTTGGCATCAGCGTGAGGGCCGCCAACCCGGAAAGGACTATGCCGTGATCCCTTTCCTCAAGATCGCCCTGCCGGTCTTCGTGATCGGCTTTATTGCCGGCAATGCCTTTTGATACCTCGTCTCGCCCTTCTGGATCGCCTGCGAAGTCTCCGAGTTCCTGCCCGAGGAACTCGCGGTTACGCTGCTTAAGGAAGGCCGCTTTCGCGATGCCGACGCGGTTCACTGGGGTCAATGGCTCGCCGAAGTTCTGGAAACGCGCGGCGGCGCGCTGCCGGTCCGCTAGAGCGACTTCGAAGTGACCAACGGCCCCGACCTCGAGGTCTGGCTGGTCGAGGCGGCCGATCCTGCCTCCTCGGATGACGTCAAAGCGAGCGAGTGGCTTTCGCTCGGACCGCTCAAGGGCAACAAGGGCTATCAAATCTACCCGGTGCCGGAGGGCACGCCGATCAGCAGTTACCACTCGGTGGTCATCTGGTGCGACCAGTTCGGAGTGCTCTTCTCACCGGCCAGCCTGGCCGCCAGAGAATAGGCAGCAGCAGAAAAGCACGGCGCCTTCAAATGCGCTCGCTCTCGCCACGCAAAGCCTCAAGCTTGCTCCTGGCGCCAGGCAGGTGCGGGTTGACCTCCAGCGCTGCCTCATAGGCCTCCAGTTCTTCCTCCAGGAGCCCCATCTCACCGAAAATCAGACCGCGCCCCTCCAGGGCCCCAAAGTGGCGCGGCTCCAACTCCAGAGTCTTCTCGATATCCCGAAGCGAGTCGGGGTAGTTACCCATCAGGTAGTGAACCGTAGCCCGCTTGTTCCAGGCTTCCGCGTAATCGGGAACGCGCGCCACCAGATCATCGAATATGACCAATGCCAAGAAGTGATTGCCCCGCCGCATGGCGTCCATGCCGCTGTGCATCCGTTCGACAACCTGAGGGTTTTCATGTTCCAGCCAGACGAGCCAGATAGCATTGGTGACACCCTGGGCATTGATCGGCGTGTCGACGGTCTGTAAGCGGTCGAACAGGCGGTTCAGACGGGGATCGTTCTGGTCCGCTGCAGCCGGTCCAGCGGCAACTGCGACCCAGAGCGCCGCCAACGCGGCTATTGCGGCTCTTGCTGTGCTACCCATCACCCGCCTAACTATGATGCAGCTGGAGCCAGCCGCCAAGCCTTCTGGACCCCGCCCGCCACATTCATCCCCCCGAAGCTGCGAAGGATGATTCACCGCATGACGGACCCCGCCAGTTACTTCGCCACCAGCTACGCCAAAGCGCGCAACCTGTTCTCCGAGGCAGCGACGACTGAAAATGCGACGTTGGGAAGCACGGCTCATCCGCTGCAAGGGCCGGACGGCGAAGCTCTGGCCACGGATCTGGCCTGGGTCGGACCGCGCGACGCCGAACGGCTGCTGATTACCATCTCCGCCACCCACGGCGTTGAGGGATACTGCGGCTCGGGCGTACAGACCGGTTCGCTGAGTACGGGCCGCTACCGCAACTTGCCTGAAGGCCTGGCCGTCCTGATGATCCACGCGATCAATCCGCACGGCTTCGCCTGGACCCGGCGCGTGACCGAGGACAACGTCGATCTCAACCGTAATTTCGCCGACTTCGAGGCGCCCCTGCCGGTAAACCCCGGCTACGAGGACCTGCATGACGTGATCTGTCCGCCGTCGTGGGATCCCGAGACGATCGAGCGGACCTTCGCGGACCTGATGGGCTATGCCGAGACCCACTCCATGGCCGCGCTGCAGCAGGCGGTCAGCGGGGGTCAGTACGCCTATGCAGACGGGGTCTTCTACGGCGGTCGTGGCCCGACCTGGTCGCACCGCACCCTCGACGCCGTGCTGCGAGAACATGGAGCACGCGCGCGCAAGATCGCCGTGATCGACTACCACACGGGCCTCGGCCCCTTCGGTTACGGCGAAAGGATCTGCCCGCATCCCGCGGGCAGCGCCGGCCGCCAGCGAGCGGAAGACTGGTTCAGCGGCGACATCACCTCAACGGACGACGGCAGCTCCAGCTCGGCCCCCCTGGTCGGGACCAACCAGAACGGGATCGAGCGGGCACTGGCTCACGCTGAAGTCACGCAGATCGCACTGGAGTACGGCACTCAACCGCTGTTCGAAGTGCTCAACTCTTTGCGCGGCGACAACTGGCTGCACGCGCACGGCGACCCCGTCGGAACGGCAGCGAAGCCGATCAAGGCGGAGATCCGTCGCTGTTTTTATCCCGGCACGCCGGAGTGGTGCCGCTCGGTCTGGGATCGCGCGGTTGAAACGGAAGACCGGGCGCTAAGCGCCCTGGCCGGGAGCTGATGCACGATATGACGACGGCAGCGACTTACTTTCCTGAAAGCTACGCCGAAGCCCGCGCTCGCTTCCTCGCGGCCTGCGCCGATGCCGAGATCGCGGTCGAGCAGCGACCGAACCCGAATGCCGGCCCGGAAGGCGAAGCGCTATACAGCGACGTCGCCTGGATCGGACCGAAGGATGCCGAGTCCGTGCTGGTCGTCCTCTCGGGGACGCATGGGATCGAGGGTTTCTGCGGTTCCGGCATACAGCTGGGCCTGCTGCAGTCAGGCTTGATCGCTGCCCGGCCAAGCGGTCTGGCCGTCCTGCTGGTGCATGCGATCAACCCCTTCGGTTTCGCCTGGCAACGGCGGGTGACCGAGGAGAATGTGGACCTCAACCGAAACTGGCTCGATCACGGCACGGCCCATCCAGCCAATCCGGGTTATGACGCGCTGCATCCGCTGCTTTGTCCCAGGGACTGGAGCGATGCGGCGATCGCCGAAAGCCAGGCAGCACTGGACACTTGGGAGGCAACGCACGGCACAGCCGCCTTCCGGGCCGCTGTCTCCGGCGGACAGTACAGCCGTGCAGACGGTATCTTCTTCGGCGGAACCCGCGATACCTGGGCCAAAACCAACTTGGAAGAGGTGCTCGACGGGCACCTGGCCGGCGCCAAGCGTATCGGCCTGATCGACATACACACCGGCCTAGGGCCCTATGGCTTCGGCGATCGATTGCTGCCTTTTGCGCCGGACGACCCGGTCAGCTTGCGCGCGCACGACTGGTTCGGCGGCGACTGCACCGACACCCCCGCCGGTGCCCACGTCAACGTCGCCGACCTGCACGGGGTCAGCCTACCGGCCGTCCGTGACCGACTAGATACCGACATCTTCGTCGGCATCGCTCTCGAGTACGGCACGGTCCCGACCCCGGACGTACGCCTTGCTGTGCGCGCCGACAATTGGCTTCACCTTCACGGGCAGCTCGATAGCGCCAAGGGTCGCGCGATCAAACAGCAGATCCGTGCCGCTTTCTATCCCGACAGCCGGGATTGGAAACTGCAGGTCTGGGAGCGTGCCGAGGAGACCGTCCAGTTGATGTACCGCGGCCTGAACGAAGGCTAAGTCGTCGACGCTACTCCGCCGCAACTGCCGAGGCCGGTATGCCCTTCGCTGGAAGATCCGGGAAGTCGGCATTGCCTTCCAGTGACTTCGGAAGCGGACCGCCGGTCGCCCAATCGAGCAGCTCGACAGTGTGAACCAGGGGTGTATTGGTGCCTGTCGCGATCTGCGTCATGCAGCCGATGTTACCGGTCGCGATTGCGACCGCCCCAGTGCGCTCGAGATTACTCACCTTGCGGTCGCGCAGCTGCACCGCGATCTTCGGCTGCATCAGATTGTAGGTGCCGGCCGAACCGCAACAGAGATGACCTTCCGCCGGCTCGACCAATGAGAAACCGGCAGCCTGAAGCAGTGCCTTGGGGGGCAGGCGAAGCTGCTGGCCGTGCTGCATCGAGCAGGCGGAATGGTAGGCCAGTGTCTGCCCGGTCGCTCGGCGCGGCTCTGATAGACCGAGCTCGTGCAACAGCTCGGTGATGTCTTTCGTGATGGCGGAGATCTTTGCCGCCTTGTCCGCGTAGGCCGCATCCTCGCGCAGCATGTAACCGTAGTCCTTGACCGTGGTGCCGCAGCCCGATGCATTGATCGCGATGGCATCCAACGGGGCCTCGGCGTCTGCCGTCAGCCAGGCATCGATATTGGCTTTGGCCGATCGCAGCGCCGGTTCTTCCTGACCCATGTGATGAACCAGCGCACCGCAACAGCCGGCCCCCTTTGCCACCACCACCTCGACACCGTGGCGAGTCAGCAGCCTAATCGTCGCCTCGTTGATTTGCGGCGCCAGTACCTGCTGAGCGCAGCCCGACAACATCGCCACCCGCGCTCGTCGCGGTCCGTCCGCCGGAAAGACCTGCGGCCGGTCGACCGGCGACGGGGTAGGAATCGATTTCGGCGCCAGCGACAGCATGGCCCTAAGGCGCCCGTCGAACAGTTCGCCGGCCAGTCCGGCGAAGGGACGGGCGAACCAAGCGCCGATCAAGGCCAGGCGGAAGCGTTCGGGTCTCGGCAGCAGCCAGACCAAGAGACGCCGCAGCATACGATCGGCCCAAGGCCGCTCATAGGTTTCCTCGATATGCTTTCGCGCGTGGTCGACCAAGTGCATGTAATGCACGCCGGACGGACAGGTCGTCATGCAGGACAGGCAAGAGAGACAGCGGTCGATGTGCTTGACGGTTTTCTCGGTCGCCGGTTTGTCGTTCTCCAGCATATCCTTGATCAGGTAGATGCGTCCGCGCGGCGAATCCAACTCGTCGCCCAGCAGCACGTAGGTCGGGCAGGTCGCAGTACAGAAGCCACAGTGAACGCAACTCCGCAGAATCTTCTCAGATTCCCGCGTGTCGGGATCGGCGAGCTGGGCAAGCGTGAAATTTGTCTGCATCCGCTTTCTCTCCTACGGCCCTTCTCGACGACACACCCTCCGTCGGGCATCTCGCAAGATTAAGACCGGTTGTCCGCTCCACGCCTCATGACGCAGACGGCGGCTTTGAAGCCGCTGGCGGCGGCGGGGGGCTTTCACCCTCTGCCGTGTCGGGAGCCGTACTTTCGGCCCGTGAGCTCTGCTCGGCCCCCGCCGTCTCAGCCCCAACTTTTTCAACCAGGGCCCCTTCAACCTCCGCCGGCTCAGTCGTCGGCTCAACGTCGAAGCTCGGTTCTTGCCGCATCGGAGCCGGCTGCGCGATCAGCTCGCCGACCTGCCGTTCGAGTCTAGCGAGACGGCGGCGCGTAAAAGACTGAGACACCAGCAGCCAGAAGATACCGAGCGGCGCCAAGAAACCGATCAGAAACAATCCAAGCTCGGCCGGCAGCAGGTAAAAGATGTTTTCCTGCCCGAAGTAGACCGAGACGTAGTACCAGCCGGCCCAGAGCCATGCGACCGTCAGAAGCAAACCAAGAGCCAACAGAAACATAACCGCCCTCCCCCGTGCGCCTTAGACGCCTGCGTACATCCGTCCGGGGTTGAGCACGCGCCGAGGGTCGAAACCATCCTTGATCCTCGCCACCAATGCCTGCTTCGCTGCGTCCATCGGCTGAAAGACCTCCAGCCCGGCCCGCAACTCCGCCGGTGCACGCAGCAAGGTGGCATGGCCACCGCCGGCGCCGTCTCCCGGTGCCGGGAGGGCGGCCCGCACCTGCGCCGCAGCAGCATCGTCCTGCGCCGCCACGCCGACCCACAGCAGGCCACCGCCCCAGTCGCTATAGTACAGAGCCTGGGGCAGCGAGGCGAGCAGCGCTGCAACTACGGCCGGTCCGGCCTGCGGCGCGACCGAAAGGCGCCAAACGGCCAGCTCCGGTCGGGCGACGAAAGGCCGGAGATCGCCTATCTCCCGCCAAAGTGCATTGGAGTTGTGACTGTGCAGCTCTTCTGTCGGCCCGAGGTCAGCCAGGAGCGATCGCAACTTCGAGCAACGATACTCCACCGAGGGACCGAATCCTTCCAGACGCAGTGCCGTGACCGCACCGCCTGCCTGTGCAACATAGGAAACGTCGGATTCGCCGGCGACCGCTGCCGGCAGATGCGCGGCGCCCGATACCTCGTAGGATGAACCCAGCGCGCGTGTCATGGCGCTGCAGGCCTCGGCATCATCAAGGCCGAACACCAGCACAGAGCGGCTTTTCTCCGGTGCCGGCAGCACCTTCAGAGTCAGCTCGGTCATGGCCGCCAGCGTGCCGAACGATCCGCAGAGCAGTTTCGAAAGGTCATAGCCGGTAACGTTCTTCATGACCCGACCACCCGACTTGAAGGTCTCCCCACGCCCGGAAACGCCGGAAAACCCGAGAAAGTAATCACGCGCAGCGCCTGCCATCACACGACGCGGCCCGGCCAGGTTGGTGGCAATCAAGCCGCCCAAGGTCCCGACACCAGCCGGCTCCCCGTAAAGCATGCTGAGGTCCGGTGGCTCGAAAGCAAGCTGCTGGTTACGCTCCTCGAGCGCCTGCCGGATCTCCGCCAGCGGCGTGCCGGCCTGTGCCGACAGCACCAGCTCGTCGGGTTCGTAGAGAGTTATGCCGGTCAGCCTGGAGAGATCGAGCGTATGAGCGGTCTGGATCGGCCGGCCGTAGCCACGCTTGCTGCCGGCACCGACCACCTCCAGGGGTGTTTCCTCGGCGGCCGCCCAGGCGACCGCGTCACGCAGCTGCTCGGCCGTCTCAGGCTTGATGGTGTCCGTCATGACCCGAACCGCTTTCAGAACCGCGGCAGGTCGGGGAAGGGCATCTGACCCTTGTGGATGTGAACACGCCCCAATTCGGCGCAACGGTGCAACTGCGGGAACACCTTGCCAGGGTTCAGCAACTGCTGAGGATCGAAGGCACACTTAACCCGCTGCTGGGTCTTGAGATCGACCTCGTCGAACATCGTTCCCATCAAGTCGCGCTTCTCGACTCCGACGCCATGCTCGCCGGTCAGCACACCGCCAACTTCGACACAGAGTTTGAGGATGTCGGCACCGAACTCTTCGGCCTTCTCCAACTCGCCTGGCGTGTTGGCATCGTAGAGGATCAACGGGTGGAGGTTGCCGTCACCGGCGTGGAAGACATTGGCAACCCGCAAGCCGTAGTGGCTGGAGAGCTCCCGCATGCGCTGCAGCACGGCCGGCAACTGTCGGCGCGGTATCGTGCCATCCATACAATAGTAGTCGGGACTGATTCGTCCGACCGCCGGAAAGGCCGCCTTGCGGCCAGCCCAGAAGGCGAGGCGTTCCTCTTCGTTCTCGCTGGCGCGGGCATAGGTGGCGCCCTTGGCCTCGCAGATACTTCGAACGACCTGCATCAGGTGCTCGACCTCCGCCGCCGGCCCATCCAGTTCGACGATCAGCAAGGCCTCGACGTCCCGTGGATAACCAGCTTGGACGAAGTCCTCGGCTGCATGGATCGCCGGCTTGTCCATCATTTCGATACCAGCCGGGATGACGCCGGCGGCGATGATACCGGCCACAGCATCACCAGCCGCTTCGCTGGTTTCGAAGCCCAGAAGCAGTGCGCGAGCCGTCTCCGGCTTCTTCAGCAGCCGCACGGTGACCTCCGTGACGACGGCCAACAGGCCTTCCGAACCGGTCAGCAAGCCCAAAAGGTCGTAGGTCTCACTGTCCAGGTACTTGCCACCGATCCGGATGATCGTACCGTCGATCAGCACGGCCTCCAGGCCGAGGAGATTGTTCGTCGTGAGCCCGTACTTCAGGCAGTGCACGCCGCCTGAGTTCTCCGCCACGTTGCCGCCGATGGAACAGGCGATCTGGCTGGAGGGGTCAGGCGCATAGTAGAAGCCGGCATGCTCAACCGCCTTGGTGATGCCCAGGTTGGTCACGCCTGGCTGGACCACTGCGCAACGGTTGTCGAAGTCGACTTCCAGGACGCGATTGAACTTTCCGAGGCCGAGCAAGATTCCGTCGGCGAGCGGCAATGCCCCGCCCGACAACGACGTGCCTGCGCCACGCGGGACCACCTTTACGCCTTCGGCCTGAGCCAGCTTGAGCACGTCGCTGACCTGTTGCGTCGTCTCCGGCAACACGACAATCAGCGGCAATTGGCGATAGGCCGTCAGACCGTCGGTCTCGTAAGCGCGCAGTTCGTCTTCATCGACGATGACGCCTTCCCCGGGGACAATCGCCCGAAGCTTCGCAACAAGCTCGCGCTTACGTGCGATTACCTCCTGATTGGGCTGCGGCATCAGCATTGGGCCGACCTCCCTCTTATCTCGCTCGGCGCTTCATCCAGCAGTAGGGACTGCACCGTAATTGGTATTACCAATTTGATGATATGGCGGGAGGGCGATGGCGGGTCAACCGAAAAACCGGCAAAATCCGGAGACAGCCACAATCGTTGGATCATAACACGAAAAAGCCGCAACCCTCGGGGTGCGGCCTATCGATGCCCATGGTCCGCGACGAAACATGCGGACCCTTGTTCAAGGAACCTGTTTAGCCCTGCCGGGCCTTGAAACGCGGTTGCTTTTTGTTGATGACGTAGACTCGGCCGCGGCGGCGCACCACACGGCAGCCCTTCTCACGCAGCTTGGCGGTCTTCAGCGAGTTTCGAATCTTCATCGATCTAACATTCGTTTGTTGGGTTGTTCGCACCAGGATAGTCGGGCAAGAGCCCCATCCCGACGTGCATTCCTGCAGTGGAGGCCGGGGTTATAGGCAGAGGCTGGCCAGTCGTCAAGCAGCCGGTCCAACAGCTCTCGGCACCGCTTCACCTATGCGACGCATCCTTACCCCCGCAGCGCGTGAATGCGAACAGCCTTGAGCGCACCGCTATCCAATGCAGCAACAAAGCGCAACCAGCGCTCCACCTCGTTTACCAGAGCTTCCTGCAGACGGTCCTCGACCCCAGATTTGGCGGCCTCGTTGAGATATCCGGCAAATCCAGCCACGATCGTGCTCCGAAGCTGGACGGAAACGTCGCTGACAACCCGCGCGTCCAGCTTGAGGCTCTTGAAACAGGCACGGTATTCCGTCTCGGTCCAGAGGTGAACCACACCAGGCTCGATCTTGATCCAAGCATCGAGCGCTGAAGTGTCCGCTACGCTCTCATCCCGAATGTAGTCGGACAGCATGAACTGTGCGCGTTTCTTAAGTGCCTTACCGACCGCGATCAGCAGAGCACGCTTGCTCTCCACGCGGTAGAGCGCGTCCGTGGAGATCGCAACGTCAAAGGCGTTGTTGCGGAACTCCACGCTGTCCGGCTCGAAACTGTGGAACTCCGCCTTCTTTCCCAAACCCTCGCGCTCGGACAGCAGACCGGCAACCTCGGCCAACTGCGGATCGGCCTCCACGGCCGTAACCCAGGCTCCGAAGTCCCTGGCGATTAGGCGCGCTTGCCCCCCGAGATGACCACCCACATCCAAGACCGACATCGACTTGTCGAGAGCCAAGGGCTTGACCAACTCTGCCGCACGCTCGGCACCGCCCGGAGTCAGAAACCCCTCGCCCCAGATGAGTTGCGGAACCAGGTACTCCGCCTTTTCCCAGGGCTCCGGCTCGGCCTCGAAACTCACATCGTGGCCAACTTCTAGCTCTTTTAGTCTACGTGTCGCCTGTAGATCGTAGCCGTGCCACCAGGCTTTCAGCCGCATCCACAGAGGAAGCGACACCTCCACATCACGACGCGTCGGATCAGGCGACGCCATAGATCAGCCTCACCTTCAGGGTTGTCGTCCACAGCCAGGACGAGGCAGCCGAGCAACCGAGGGATCTAGCGCAGGCGCGGTAAAGCGAGCGTTAAGGGCCTCTCTATCTAAGCAACACCTCTCTGATCGCGCTTGAGCACGCCGCGCTTGATCTGATCTTCCTCCATCGCTTCGAACAAGGCCTTGAAGTTACCCTCCCCGAAGCCTTCATCGCCTTTGCGCTGGATGATCTCGAAGAAGATCGGCCCGATCGCCAAACCCGTGAAGATCTGCAGCAGGATGCCGCCGTCCTCTGTGGGTGCACCATCGACCAAAATGCCAAGGTCCCGCAACTTGCCGAGATCCTGGCCATGGCCCGGCACGCGCGCGTCAAGCTGCTCGTAGTAGCTCGACGGCGGTGGGTCCATGAAGGGAATACCGCGCGCTTTCAGGGCCGCCACCGTGGCGAAGATGTCTTCGGTTGCCAGGGCAATGTGCTGAATTCCCTCACCCTTGTAGGCCTTGAGATACTCTTCGATCTGGCTTTTATCATCGGCCGACTCGTTAATCGGAATGCGAATCTTGCCGCAGGGGCTGGTCATGGCGCGACTGTGCAAACCCGTCAGCTTGCCTTCGATGTCGAAGTAGCGCAGTTCCCTGAAGCCAAAGAGTTTTTCGTAGTACTGTGCCCAGCGATCCATGCGACCGCGGTAGACGTTGTGGGTCAGGTGGTCGATATGCGTCAGCCCTACGCCTGTCGGTGCAGGGTTCGTTGCCTCGGCCCAGACGAAATCGACGTCGTAGATCGACGGCCCCTCGTTCTGACTGTAGCGATCGACCAGATAGACCAACGAGTCCCCGATACCCTTGATGGCCGGGATGTTTAGTTCCATCGGCCCGACCTGCGTCTGGCCCGGCTGAGCACCCAAGTCCAGACAGCGCGCGTAGGCTGCAGCCGCGTCGGCAACACGGAAGGCAATAGCGCAGGCGCTCGGTCCGTGTACGCGGGCGAAGGATTGAGCGAAGGACTCAGGCTCGGCATTGACAATGAAGTTGACGTCGCCCTGACGCCAGAGCGTCACGTCTTTCGAGCGGTGACGCGCCACGGCCTGGAAACCCATCGTTTCGAAAAGCCCGGCCAACGCCGCGGTATCGGGCGCGGTGTATTCGACAAACTCGAAACCGTCCGTGCCGGCGGGATTTTCCCAGTGGGCCACGCGATCCGAAGCAGCGGCCTGTTTGGCAGCCTGTGCGGCAGACATGATGACTTCTCCTTCCGGCGCCTGTTGCTGTCACCACCAGAGTAGCTCTTCGAACCCGCAGGATCCTTGCATTCTCCGCAAGAAACAGTCAGCGTTTACAATAATTGAGTGCAGAAACGCTTATATGCGGTCGAATCGTGCAAAAATTGGAACTCGATGCGGCAGATCGTCGACTGCTTGCTGCCCTGCAGGCGGACGCGCGGGCGAGTGGTGTGGACCTTGCAGAGCGGGTGCATCTCTCACCTTCACAATGCCAACGCCGCTTGAGGCGGCTGGAAGATGCCGGCCTGGTATCCGGCTACGGCGTGCGTCTGAACAGGCAGCGTCTGGGGCTAGATGTGGTTGCCTTCGTCCAGGTCACCCTTATGCGCCACGGCGGAGATCCGGCCGAAGACTTCCATCGGGCGTTGCAGGAGATGCCGGAGGTACTGGAAGCCCACGCCATCACGGGCGATGCCGACTATCTGCTGCGTGTGGTCGCGCCGGATCTGCAGGACTTCTCCGACGTCGTTCTGAAACGGCTGCTGGCGCTGCCGGCCGTCGCAACCGTGCGCTCCAGCCTTTCGCTCGGGGAGATCAAAGCAACCGACACCTTGCCGTTGCCCGGCTAAAGTCACGCTCCCGAACGAAGCCTAGATCGAGTAGAGTTTTGCGCGCCGTGTCACGGCGCCCCATATGACAGATGAAACCGAATTTGCCCTCTAGCGAGGAGTGGAGTCCTCTCGTGTTCTGGAAGTTGCTGCCCTGGATCCTCCGCGGTCTGGCCTTGGCGATCGTCGCGGCAGTGCTGCACTACCACCTGCCACAGGGCGACGTGGTGCGGATCAACGGCACCGAGGTCAAGCGCATGGACGTCGACAGCGGCGAGCTGCGCACCGAAGGGCAGCCCGGTGCCACAAGGGACGTGCGCTTCATTAATGCCGTGACGGCCGATGGCCGCACGCGGGTCTACCGCAATGAGGACACCCGTTGGGGCTTCCCACCTTACCTGAAGTTCGATTCCGCCGACATTACGGCTCAGGCTCAGGACCTCGCCAGGCGTGATAGCTGGGTGCTTGTCGAGCACTATGGCTGGCGTATCCAGATGCTCTCGATGTTCCCCAATGCCGTCGAACTGACGGAGGTTGAAGAGGGGTACGAGTACTTCCCCTGGGCCGCCATCATCACGCTGATCATCATTCTGGGCCTGCTGATCGCCGGCTATGTCGCCGTTCTCAGGCTGATCGCGAGCCTGCACCTCGAAGATCGCATTGCCGGCGGCGAAGAGCGGATCGGCGATCTTCGCTCGCGCCTGCGCCGACAAGTGGTCGAATGGCGAGCCCGGCTGCGCGATCTGCAGCGCCCTTAGTCTTGCCGATCTCGATCTGCTAAACAGGCGCTGCTACACAGCCCCTATGGCTTCACCGCTTCTCCTTGCCGATCTGCCCTACTGCCGAAGGACCCTCTAGCGATGCCCGATCTGATCCTGCTGCGTCATGGACAGAGCGACTGGAACAAACAGAACCGCTTCACCGGCTGGACCGACGTCGACCTCTCCGACGCCGGGCGCGCGGAAGCAGAAGAGGCCGGGCGCCTTATGGCCGCCCATGGCTTCTTCCCGGAAGTCTGCTTCACCAGTTATCTCAAGCGGGCCATTCGCACGCTCTGGATCTCTCTGGACGGGCTGGATCGCATGTGGGTGCCGGTGCAGAAGCACTGGCGGCTCAACGAACGGCACTACGGGGATTTGCAAGGCCTGAACAAGGCCGAAATGGCGGCCAAAGTCGGCGAAGAGCAAGTGCATATCTGGCGCCGCAGCTTCGACACCGCCCCGCCTGCACTACAGCCGGACGACCCCCGACATCCGAACGGCGATCCCAAGTACGCAGCGCTCTCCGACCAGGAACGTCCGGGTACCGAGAGCTTGAAAGACACCATCGACCGAGTGCTGCCCTACTGGCATCAGGTCATCGCGCCCGAACTGAAGGCTGGTCGCAAGGTCCTGATCTCCGCCCATGGCAACTCCCTGCGGGGTCTGGTGAAGTATCTGGATGGTATCTCCGATGAAGACATCCCGGGGGTAGAGATCCCCACCGGCACCCCTCTGGCCTACAGTCTGAACGCCGCTCTGTCGCCGACCGATAAATTCTATCTTTCCGAGCGCAGCCCCAGCGGCATCGCGGCGGCGAAGTAATCGCCAAGACTTGTAGTTCCGCCGAGCGGCTGATTTAGGTGTACCAGCAAGCGCCTTTCGGGGACGACCTAGGCTCACCTCGACGTCTGTCCGGTTTACAACCGAGATCGTAGGCCCTAGGGCTTTGCTCTTCCGTAAGGAGGCAAGGAAGAAATGACCCGTCTTCTGGCGGCGCTGGCAATCGCTCTTACGCTCTTGGCTGCATCGGCCCTGACAACAGCCGTGCCGCTGCAGGCCCAAACCCTGCCGTTCGGTCAACCAGCAGGAAACGGCAGCGGCGAAGGCACAAGTGGTAGCGGCGAGTCGACCGAGCAGGCAGGCGAGCAAGGCAGCGCAGAGGCCCTGTCGCCGGATCTCGCTCGCGCTTTGGCGGAAGCCTTGGCCGACCCGGCCACACGGCAGGCACTGATCGACGAGCTTCTGCGCGCCGCCAACGCAACAGGCGCTCCCGGAACCGATGCTGCCAGCACTGGCGAAACCACGCCCACCGCTCAAACGGACGGCGGCGACCCCAGCGTGGCGCGCCAGATCGCGGAAGCCACGAAAGACATGGCCGAAGAGGCGCTGTTTCTTGGCCAGCGCCTGACCGATGCCGTTACTGCTCTGATCGAGGTGGCCAGCGGCCAACGGCCCGTCAACTGGCCGCGCTTCATGGAGACCTTGACGTCGCTCGGGATCGTAGCCGGCGCTACCCTCGTCACCTGGTGGATCGTCGGACGACTCGGACAGCGCCTGCTTACAGTCATGGCCAGCTCCGCAGTCGAGAAAGGCTGGCTCGGCCGCCTGCTGCTGCTGATCGGCAAAGGCCTGGTCGACGCGCTGGTGATCCTGATCGCCTGGGGCGGCGGTTACGCACTCGCGCTGGCGCTGGGCGACGCCGGGCGCATGAACATTAACCAGAGCCTCTTCCTCAACGCCTTTCTGCTGATCGAGATGATCAAGGTGGTGCTGAGGTTGATTCTCGCACCACGCCACGGTGCCTTGCGGCTGCCGGAGATGAGCGACGAAACGGCGAACTACTGGTACTTTTGGCTTTCGCGGCTGGTCGGCTTGCTTGGCTACGGCATTCTGCTGGTGGTCCCGCTTGTCACCGCGACGCTGTCCTGGACGGTGGGCAGCAGCCTTAAGGTGCTGATCGCCCTGGCCGCCACCCTAATCGCAATCGCCATCATCCTTCAGAACCGCGACAGCGTGCGGCGGGCCATAAGTGGGCGCGCGGCGCGTCTGAGCGGCGATCTCACGGCGCGAGTCCTGAATTTCCTGGCGCGCATCTGGCATTTCCTGGCGCTGGCCTACGTGCTCGCCTTGTTTGGCATCTGGCTGGCACGGCCCTTCGACGCACTCTCCTTCATGATGACCGCAACGCTGGAGTCGGCAGCTGCCGTGGTCATCGGCGTAATCGTCGTCAGCCTGCTGACCCGCGCCATCAGTGGCGGCCTGCATTTGCCTGACGACATAAAGCGCAACCTTCCTCTCCTGGAACGCCGACTGAACGCCTTTGTACCGGGCATTCTGAAGGCGGTGCGCATCCTGGTGATGATCGCCGTTCTGATCGCTATTGCCGAGGCCTGGGGGATTGTCGCCGTTGTCGACTGGCTGGCGAGCGAACTGGGCCGCGAGATCGCCGGCCGCCTTCTTGCTGCGACAGCGATTCTGCTCGCCGCCTTCGCGATCTGGATGGCCGTCACCTCCTGGATCGAGTATCGGCTCAACGTCGAGAACGGCTATGCGCCGACGGCGCGACTGCGCACCCTGCTTTCCTTGTTCCGCAACGCCTTGACCATCACCCTGTTGGTGGTCGCGGTGATGCTGGCACTGTCGGAGTTGGGGGTGAACATCGGCCCCTTGCTGGCCGGTGCTGGCGTCGTCGGTCTGGCAATCGGCTTCGGCGCGCAGAAACTGGTCCAGGACATCATCACCGGCGCTTTCATTCAGTTCGAGAACGCGCTGAACGAAGGCGATGTCGTTACCGTAGCCGGCACCACCGGCGTGGTCGAGAAGCTGACGGTTCGCTCGGTAGCGCTGCGCGACCTGTCCGGCGTCTATCATCTGATCCCCTTCAGTGCGGTCGATAGCGTCTCGAACTTCGTGAAGGGCTTCGGTTACCATCTGGCTGAAATCGGCGTCGCCTATCGCGAAGACATCGACGAAGTGAAACGGGTGATGCAGGAGGCCTTCGACGAGCTCCAAGCTGGCGACCACGCGTCCGGTATCCTGGAGCCTCTGGAGATGCACGGTGTCACCCAGTTCGGCGACTCCGCCGTTGTGGTGCGTGCGCGCATCAAATGCCGCGGTGGCGATCAATGGGCAGTTGGCCGGGCTTACAACGAGATCATCAAGCGCCGTTTCGATGCTGCAGGGATTGAGATCCCCTTCCCGCACCTGACGCTCTACATGGGCGAAAACAAGGACGGCTCGGCGCCGCCCGTTCACCTGCGTCAGGAGGAGGTTGCCAAACTGGTCGAGCGCTCCAAGAGCGACGAGCCCGACCCGCTTGCCGGAACCAAGCCGGCAGAGCCGTCAGCGGAGGAACCGAGCTCGAGTTCGAAGCAAGACGGTCCGGCCTGACCCGCCGACCTGCGGGCTAGGCCAGCTGGCAATCAGCGCTGCGCCTGGGCGTCACTCCAAAGGCCGTTCGAGGACTCGCCTTTTTTCAAAACGTGCCAGCTGCCAGCCACTTCGGGCGCCGAGCATTGCCATTCCGCCTCATAGCTGCCGCCGACGGCGCGCGACTCGGCAATCTGCTGCGCCACGGTCCGACACTCATCGGCCGAGCGCACCAGCAATCCAAAGCTGTCCGCAGAGTCGAAGTGGCAGAGCGGTGCTGACAGGCACGTCACGACAACGAGACTGAAAAACGTCATGCCAGGCTCCTGCATTACAATTTCATGACAGACTATGCAGGCTGCAGCCAAACAGTAAAGAAATCGATATCACAGGTCAGAGCTTAACAATTCCGTGATGCCGTTGCCTTCCGATATGAGAAGACCGATAAGACCTTGAATAAATGTCACTTTATGTTTTAGGCTAAGCAGCGGAAACACGCATGCTTAGAATGACTACCCGTCGGTAGTTGTGCACCTCCACCAAAAGAATTTCCAAACGAACAGGATAGAGCAGCACTTTTTTCGGATTTTCTAGACCATTTAGCCGAATGGTCGAGCGCGACTCGGCGCAAACCGGATCATGCCGAAGCGGCTCAGATACGCAGAGACGTCAGTCTTTGCGGAGACAGGACTCGGCGATCCTTCTGTAGTAGGCAAGATCGGGGGTTGGCTGATCGGCGAGCTTGGCAGCGTCGTCCCAACGACGCAGACGCACAGCATCCTCGGCAAAAGGTCGAGCAAGGAAAGCTGCAGCCTCCACCTCGGTCATCGGCCCGCCCTGCAACTCCAACGTGGCCTTCGAAGCGGCGGACAGGCCATCCCAATAATCCGGGTCGATGTGACAGAGATACCTCTTGGCCGTCACGTGCAGAGCCACCGGTTCGGCAACACCAGGGCCGAAGAGCTTCGCCAACGCCTTGGCGCCCAAGGTCTCGTGACGATCGTCGACGCCAGCCTCGAACGCCGCAGCCGCGTCGCGATGCAAGAGATGGCCGACATCGTGGAAAAGTGCGGCGGTTATCAGTGCCGAGGTGGCGCCGGCCCGCTCGGCCTGTAGAGCGGACTGCAGCGCATGCTGCCGCTGGCTCACATCTTCGCCGTAACGCTCGCTCCCACGTCTCTCGTAGAGAGCAAATATGTCATCTAGGCCGCTCAGCATTGGGACGTTTTAGCGCCGGACAATCATCACCGCGCATGAAGTTTGCGTGTCACCGCTGTTGGAAGCACAGCCGTTCGGCCACCTCTCAAACCGCTTTTCTGAGCCGGCAAGCGTAGAAGCCGTCGAGACCGCCTTGTTGCGCCAAATGGCACGGCAGGGTGCGCAAAGCGCCCTCGCTATCGATCAACTCCGCCAGCCCGCCGACCTCTGACGCATCGACGCGCTCGCGGTTCGCGGGCGCCCCTGCCGCCAAGACCGCTGCCACGACCTCCGGCCCCTCTTCCGGCTGCAGTGAGCAAACCGCGTAAACCACAGGCGCGCCCGGCTCGGCACAGGCGATGGCATTGGCGAGGAGGCGCTTCTGCACGGCCACGATGGCCGGGAGATCCTCGGCGCGCTTGAGATAGGCGATATCGGGGTGCCGGCGCAGCGTTCCCGTGGCCGAACAGGGGGCATCGAGCAACACCGCTTCAGCCGGGCGCGGCGGGCGCCAACGGCTGGCATCGGCAGCGACCGTGGCCGCAGCGAGACGCAAGCGGTTGAGATTTTCGATCAACCGCTTCAGGCGTTCCGGATCGGCATCGACAGCGACCACCTGCGCCCCGGCAGCTGCGAGCTGCGCCGTCTTGCCGCCCGGCGCCGCACAAAGATCCAGGACCCGTTTGCCGGCAACGGGCCCCAGCAGGCGCGCCGGCAGTGCCGCGGCGGCATCCTGCACCCACCAGGCAGCCTCGTCGAAACCGGGCAGGCGGGCCACCTCGCCGCTGCCCGTCGGGAGGCGAAGCGATCCGGTCTGCAGAACAGTCGCCCCCAACCGCTCGGCCCAGCTCTCAGTGTCGCTGGCGTTGACCAGACTAAGATCGAGCGGCGGTTCAGCCGCCTGCGCCAGGGCAATGGCGCGGGCCGTCGACTCGCCGTAGGCAGAAGCCCAGGAGTCCCACAACCAGGCGGGCGTATCCTCCTGAGCCGTGTCGAGATCGGCCAGCCAGCCGGCACCCTCGCGCTCCAGCCGTCGTAACACGGCAGTGATCAGCTTTTTGAATCCGGCCTGCTTGCCCTTCTCGGCGAGGCGCAGCGTCTCCGCCACCGCGGCGTGAGGCGGCGTACCGAGAATCAGGAGCTGACAGGTCCCGAGGCGCAGCAGGTCCTGGACAATGCCGAACTCGCGCTTCAACGGCCGGTCCAGGCAACGGGCGATCAAGGCGTCCAACGTTCCCAGTCTGCGGAGGGAGGTGGCGACCAAGTGGCGTGCAAAGGCGCGGTCGCGAACCTCGAGCTGCGCCAGGCGCACCTCGTTGGCCAAGGCCTCGTCAAGCGAGTGGCGCCCCCTCAGCACCGCGCGCAGCAGATCCAGGGCAATCCGACGCGGGTTTGCAGGCGGGGAGGATGGGGCGGCGGAAGCAAGTTTGGACACAGACATCGCGCCGGGATGTAGCGCCGAACCGACGCCAGGGAAAGGCGCAATGCAGGCGCAGCGCTTCGAAAGCTCTACTGCACGACCAGTCGCATCAGCGAGATACCGAGGCAGATCACGACACCGATGGTCAATGTCTTGCGCAGCGGCAGATACCAGGTGGGCGCTTGGCCAAGACGGATGGCCTTCAGGTCGGCCCAAAACAATCCGACGAAGGAGAGGATGAGCAGGATCAGCCCGGGCAAAGGCGCCATGATCAGGGAGAGCCAAGCGAGCAGAGGCGGTATCACCGAACCGCCGGCGCGCATCCAGGTCATGCCGGCGTGGCTGTCGCCCGTAGACGGTCCCGGCCCGGTCACTCCCGTGCCTGCCATCGCCAGGCCCCAGTGCACCGCCCCCATGAAGGAGAGAATACAGGCGGCATACGCCATCTGCACGATCAGCGCGACACCACTCCAGCGCGGCTCCACAAACCAGATCGCAACCGCACCTGCGGCGAAGGGAATCAAACCGGCAAGACCGAGCCAGAGAGCGGGACGAGGAACCTGAGGCATCAACATGGGCGCCAAGATAGCCTCTAGGGCGATGAACGAAAGGCTTTCGACCCTCTACAGCGTTCAGTCGCTGCCCTTCTGCTGCGGTACCTACCCGTGCTATAGGCCCGCCGGCTCGAGTTCCGAAAGCAGGGGGAGGAAAGGTTCCATGGACGTCAAAGGCATAGGCGCTCTGGTTACCGGTGGCGGCTCCGGCATGGGGGCTGCGACGGCGCGGGCCTTAGCAGCCGCCGGCGCCCGGGTCGGCGTGATCGACATGAACCGCGAAACCGCGGAAGCCGTGGCGAAGGAGATCGGCGGACTGGGCCTGGCCTGCGATGTCGGCGACGCCGCCGGTGCCGAAGCTGTCGTGAAGGAAGCCAGCAAAGCCCACGGTCCCTGCCGTCTGCTGGTCAACTGCGCCGGTATCGCGCCCGCCAAGCGCATTGTCGGTCGCGACGGCCCGATGGATCTCGCCGACTTCGAAACGGTCATCAGAGTCAACTTGATCGGCAGCTTCAACATGCTGCGTCTGGCCGCAGCCGAGATGACCGCGGCCGAGCCCCTGAATGCGGATGGCGAACGCGGCGTGATCGTCTCTACATCTTCCGTCGCGGCCACAGAGGGTCAGGTGGGCCAGGTCGCCTACGCCGCCTCCAAGGCCGGGATCAACGGCCTCAACGCGCCGGCAGCACGCGAACTCGGCCGCTTCGGCGTACGCGTTTTGTCGATCGCACCGGGATTGATCGGAACGCCGCTGCTGCTCAACATGCCGGAGGAGGTGCAGGAGAATCTGGCGCAGCAGCCGATCTTCCCCAAACGCTTCGGCAAGCCCGAAGAGTTCGCCGAGCTGGTCCTGCATATCGCCGGCAATCCCATGCTCAACATGGAGACCATCCGCTTCGACGGCGGCCTGCGCATGGCCTGACCAACGCCTCGCGCCACAGCCCGAGGTAGCTCAGCGCTAGGCCGCAGAGTGCTTAGCCGTCTTATCGAGCGGTTGCCGCTCCCAGCATTGCGCCAAGTGGCCGACTTGCTCGGTGAGAAAGTCGACGAAGACCCGGACTTTCGGCGAGAGATGCCGGGCGTGCGGGTAGACGGCATATATCGCGCTATCCTGCGCCTGCCAGTCTGGCAAAACCTCGACCAGCTCGCCCGAGGTAAGTTGAGGCCCGGCCAACCAGAGCGGCAGCAACACGATACCGCTGCCGGCCAAGGCAGCCGCCATCAGGACCTCGGCATAGTTGGTCTCCAAGTTACCGGAGACGGTGACCGATTCGGCGACACCGTCTTTTTCCAGTCGCCAGTCGTGCCGGTTGGTTCGGAAAGTGTAGGTCATGCAGTTGTGCTGCTGCAGGTCCGCCGGCAGCCGTGGGGTACCCCGCGCCGCCAGATAGGCCGGCGCCGCGCAGACCACCCGGTGGTTCGGCGCCAGCCGCTTGGCGATCAGGGAAGAATCCGCCAGTTCGCCGATACGCAATGCCAGGTCCATCCCCTCCTCGACCAGATCGACGAAGCGGTCGTTGACCGTCAGCTCGACCGAAATCTCCGGGTAGGCGTTTAGGAACTTCGGCAGCAACGGGGCAATATGCAGACGACCGAAAGCGACCGGCGCATTGACACGCAACAGGCCGCGCGGCGCGGCATGCAGATCGCCAACAGCCTGCTCCGCCTCGGCGATGTCGGCGATGATGCGCTCCGCGCGCTGATAGAAGGCCTGCCCGACTTCGGTGAGCGAGAGCTGGCGAGTGGTGCGATTCAGCAAGCGCGCGCCCAGACGGTCCTCCAGCCGCCCGATCTGCTTCGATACTGCAGAGGGTGACAGATCCAGCGCACGGGCGGCGGCCGAGAAGGACTTGGCCTGCACCACACGAACGAAAATCTCCATCTCGTTGATATTGTTCACCGCCGCCATCGATCTATTCCTATGGATCTCAGATACTATGCTTATAAGGGGTGTTTTGTGAAACAAGAGAGGGGAATAGCTTAAACGTCAGGCCGCAGCACCCTGTTGCGACCCACCTTCTCCCGGTCCACAGGAGAGCCCGCCATGACCGTTTCTGTCCAGTCCACCGCCACCAGGGCCGTCAAGTCCGGGAGCGCCCGTTTGGGAATCATCCACCAACCGGTGATCCAGTACCACCCCGGCGCGATCACCAGCGACGCCAAGCTTGCCGCGTATCTGGCCCAGGGTCGGGCCTTGCAAGGCCGGGCCTTGCGCCGGAGCCTCGCTGCTGCCGTCCGCCCCCTGACGAAGATCTTCGGCAACTACGGGCGCCTCCGACAGCGCTATGCTCGGGTTCCGATTGGTCCCTACGCGGCTTCGTAATCGGTCGTGCCAAGGCGCCCTGTTGCGCCTCTGCCCTTTGGCACCAAGTCGCTAACTCCTGTCCTGCGGCGGCTCCCGGAGAGGCAACAGCAGCAAAGCGCCCACGATGAAGAGCACCAAAATCGTTGCCATGCCCCAGCGCTGACTGTCGGTCACAACCGTGACGAAACCGACCAGGATCGGACCCATCCAGGCCGTGACCTTGCCCGATAGGGCGTAGAGCCCGAACATTTCCGTGCGCACTTCGGCTGGAGCCAGTCGTGCCATCAGGGTGCGACTGGCCGACTGGGCCGGGCCGATGAAGATGCCGATGGCACAGCCCAGGACGTAAAACCACAGCTTCGACTCGACCAGCAGGATCGCCGTCCCCAGCACGATCAAGCACGCCACGGAGATCAGCACCGTGCGTTTCGGGCCCAGCCAGTCGTCGATCCAGGCAAAGCTGACCGCCCCCAGACCCGCCGTGACGTTCAGCAGAATGCCGAAGATCAGTATCTCGTCGAAGCTCATGCCGAAGCTGCCGGCGGCGTAGATCCCGCCGAAGGCGAAAAGGGTGTTCAGTCCGTCGGTGTAAAACATCCGGGCGATAAGGAAGCGCAGAATGCTGCCGTAGCGTGGCAGCTTCCGAAGGGTTTCCCAAAGAGTTTTCAGTCCGGTTCGCACCGACTCCCCGGTCGGCTTCCCGGACCCGGGGCGATCCGGCGTAAAGAGGAACAAGGGCAGTGCGAAGATCAGGAACCACAGGCCCACGAAGGGGCCGGTGGCGCGAACATGCTCGTAAGCGTCCTTGTCGAGCCCGAAGAGCGGTACTTCGGGCTGCACGAACAGCAGCAAGCAGGCCGCGAGGCAGGCCAGACCGCCGGCATAGCCCGCCCCCCAGGCCCAGCCGGAGATGCGGCCCATCTTCCCACGCGGCGCCACCTCGGGCAGCATGGCGTTGTAGAAGACCGTGCCGATCTCGAAAGAGACGTTGGCCGCCGCCACCAGCAGAAGCGCCCAGACCAGTGCGCCCGCCGTCGGTTCGACAGTCCAGAGCAGCCCCCCCACAGCCACGCAGAGGAGCGAGAGGACCGCGATCCAGGGCTTGCGCCGGCCGTTCTGATCGGCGATTGCCCCCAGCACCGGGCTCAGCAAAGCGATGACCAGACCGGAGAGCCCCATGGCCAGTCCCCACTGGTAGGTCCCGATCTCCGGCGTCTCCGCGATCACATTGGTCACGTAGGCGGCGAAGACGAAGGTGACGATCACCGTGGGGAAAGCGGAGTTCGCCCAGTCGTAGAGGCACCAGGCGATGATGCCGCGCCGGTCCGCCCCTTCGGGGGTGGCCTGCGGGACGGTGGGCTCTGGCGGCGCGGCGAAGCTCATCGCCGGCGACCCTGCCCGCTATTGCCGAAGTGCACAAGCACGCTATCGTGACGCGTGTTGGGGTTACACGGAAAGTCCAGACAGAGAGGGAGCGCAGGGCAGCATGCTGGTGGTCACCACCGACGGAATCGAAGGACGGCGGATCGTCGCCTATCAGGGCATCGTCGCCGGGGAATGCATTATCGGCGCCAACATATTCCGCGATCTCTTCGCGCGGATCCGCGACATCGTCGGTGGCCGCGCCGGCGCCTATGAAAAGGCTCTGCGCGATGCCAAGGACGAGGCCATCGCCGACATGGTGGAGAAAGCCGAAGCCCTCGGCGCCAACGCCATCGTCGGCGTCGACCTGGACTACGAAACCGTCGGCGATTCCATGCTGATGGTCAGCGCCAACGGTACGGCCGTGGTGCTGGAGTAGAGCGAGCCGCCGCGCCGCAAGTTGCGCGATACGCTGGTCGACAGCGGCGAACCGCCAAGCGGCGACACCAACATTAATCTCCGGCTGTGAGCGGCCGGCGGCGTCACTCGCCCACACCGGCACGTTCGCGTTCCTTGCGCGTGCCGAGTTTCACTTCACGCTGGGCGATGTAGAGAGAGCTGGCGACGATCACGGCGGCGCCGGCCAAGGTCCAGATCTCAGGCACCTCGGCAAAGAAGAGAAAGCCGAAAGCCATGGCGAAAAGGATCTTGGAGTAGTCGAAGGGAGCCACGAAGCTGGCCTCGCCGGCGCGATACGCCCGGATAATCAACGACTGACCTGAAACCCCGATCACGCCGACGCCCGCCAGCATCAGCCACTGTTCCAAGCTGGGGTTTTGCCAGGCCTGGATCGCCGGAACCACGGCCAGAGCGATGGAGGCGAGGCAGAACCACAGCAGCATAACTGCCTGATGCTCACTCTTCGGAAGGCGCTTAACCATGATCACGGCGACCGCGATGCCCGCGGCCATGCCCAGCGCCGCGAGAAAACCGTCGAGCGCGATGCCCTGGCCGCTCAAGAGCGCGTCTGGGCGCAGCATGATCAGCACGCCGCCGAAGCCGACCAGAGTCGCCGTCCAGCGGCGCCACCGCACCGCTTCGCCCAGAAACACAATCGCCAGGATCGTCGCGAAAAGCGGCGTGGTGAAGCCGATGGCGGTCACGTCGGCCAGCGGTAGGTGCGAGAGGGCGTAAAACCCCGAAAGCATCGCCCCTGCACCGCAGACCGCGCGAATCACATGTGTGCCGGGATAGGCGGTCCGGAGCGCCCGCCAACCCGCGAGATAGACGAACGGCAGGATCGCAAGCAACGCGAAGCCGGCACGGGCCAGCGCAATCTGGAAGAAGGACATACCGGTCTCGGCCAAGGCCTTGACCAGCACGCCATTAGCCGTGAAGACCAACGCCGACGCCAGCATCCAAAGCGCGCCTTCCAGATTGGGGGACAAGGTCCGGGTCTTTGCCTGCAACGCCATGGCCTAGACGCGCCCCATCGTATCGCCGTGGCACCAGACTCCGCCGAAGACTCTGCCGACCACAGCCATCCTATTCTCGCCCTTGGGGTCCCGCGGCAGCGACGCCGCTGGCGGCTCGCTCCCGCGCGACCTTGGCTTCGCGATGCGCGATGTAAACGGTGGAGGCGGCAATCACCGCGGCGCCGATCCAGGTCCAGAGATCCGGAATCTCGCCGTAGAGCACGAAGGCGAAGAGCGCGATAAAGGGCAAGCGCATATAGTCGAAAGGCAGCACAGCCGAGGCATCGGCCCGAGCGTAGGCCCGGGTCAGGGCGATATGAGCAAGCACGGCAACGCCACCGATCGCCGCCGTCATGGCCAGCACCTCCAGGCTCGGCCAACGCCAGACGAACAGGGCTGGGATCAGGGACAAGGGGGTCAGAAGCAGATTCATCCAGAGGACGATCGTCGCCGGCGCGTCGCGGGCCGAGAGCGTCTTCACCACCATCACAGATGCAGCCATGAAGAGCGCCGCCAGGACCGGCAGGCCGGTGGCCAGCGAAATCTCCGCAGTGCCCGGTCTCAGAATGATCAGAACCCCGAGAAAACCGACCAAGGTCGCACTCCAACGGCGCGCCCGCACAACCTCATGCAGAATCAAGGCCGCCCCGATGGTTGCAAAGAGCGGCACCGTGAAATTGAGCGCCACAGCCTGCGCCAGGGGCAACAGCGAGATGGAGTAGAACCAGCAGAGCATGGCCGTCAGTCCGACACCCGCACGCAGCAGGTGCAGCTTGATGCTCTTCGTCGCCAGAGCCTTTCCCACACCGCTGTAAAGCAGCCAGGGCAGCATCACTGCAGCCGCGAAGAGATTGCGGAAGAAGGCGATCTGCGCCGCTTCCAGCTCGGCCGAAACCTCGCGAATCAGGATGTTCATCACCGAGAATCCGAGCGAAGCCGCAGTCATATAGAGGGCGCCGGCCAAGGCGGGACTAACCGTACGGCGCGCGGACCTGCCCTCGGGCTCGTGTCCAGCCCCACGTTCGGCCAACGGGGGGGACGCGCCGGCAGCGGGGTCGCTAGCGGTGGACTGGGTGATCTTGGGATCGTCGGGCATAGGTTGAGCAATCTAGAGGCTGTCTTGCCGCAGGAGTAGACCCGGCCCCGCATGGCTCGCTTGCGTCTCGACCGGCGGCGGCTCTAGTGTCGCGGCGCCTTATCTATGACATCTCACTGCGAGCCTACTGCCGATGTCCCCTGCCTCTTCCTTCGCCGACCCGCCGCTCTGGACGCCCTCGCCGCAGCGAATTGCCGACGCGCAGCTTACCCACTTCCTGCAATACCTTCACGAGAAGGAAGGCGTTGAGCTTGCCGACTACGCACAGCTCCACACCTGGTCCATCGAGAATCTGGAGGAGTTCTGGACGGCGATCTGGGAATACGGCGAGCTGATCGGCGACGCGCCGCCCGGCAAGACGGTACTGGTCGACGCGGACAAGATGCCCGGCGCCCAGTTCTTCCCGGAGGCGCGGCTGAACTTTGCCGAGAACCTGCTGCGCAGGGGCGCCGACCACCCCGAGGCCGACAGTGACGCCCTCGTCTTCTGGGCTGAAAACAAGGTCAAACGGCGGCTCTCCTGGCGCGAACTGGAAGCGCTGGTCAGCCGGCTACAGCAGCTCCTGAAGGCCGAAGGCGTCGGCCAGGGCGACCGGGTGGCCGGCTTCATGCCCAACATGCCCGAGACGGTGGCGGCGATGCTGGCCGCAACATCGCTGGGCGCGATCTGGTCGTCCTGCTCACCCGACTTCGGCGTGCAAGGCGTACTCGACCGTTTCGGGCAGATCGAGCCCAAGGTGCTCTTCGTGCCCGACGGCTATTTCTACAACGGCCGGGAGATCGACACCCTGCCGAAGATCCAGGAGTTTCTGCCGCAGCTTCCCAGCGTCGTAAAAACCGTCGTCTGCCCGCTGCTCGGCCGTCCGGAGGTCGCCACGCAGCTTCCGAAGGCCGCCGCCCTCGACGATGCCATCGCGCCCTACACCGCCGGCAAGATCGACTATCTGCGGCTGCCCTTCAATGCACCGCTCTACGTCATGTATTCCTCCGGCACCACCGGGAAGCCGAAGTGCATCGTCCACGGCGTCGGTGGGACGTTGATCCAGCAGATCAAGGAACATCGGCTGAATGCCGACGTCAGGCCCGGCGACCGGGTTTTCTACTTCACCACCTGCGGCTGGATGATGTGGAACTGGCTGGTCGCCAGCCTGGCCTGCGAGGCGACGCTGCTGCTCTACGACGGATCGCCCTTCGCGCCGGACGGCAACATCCTGTTCGACTATGCCGAGGCCGAGGGCATGACCCTGTTCGGCACATCGGCCAAGTACATCGACGCCTGCAACAAGGCAGAGCTCGCACCGAAGCAAACCCACGACCTCTCGACGGTGCGGACCATGTGTTCCACCGGCAGCCCGCTGGTGCCCGAGGGCTTCGATTACGTCTACGGCAAGGTCAAAGACGACCTCAACCTCGCCTCCATCTCCGGCGGCACCGACATCCTGGCCTGCTTCGTGCTGGGCAACCCCATCGGACCTGTCCATCGCGGCGAGATCCAGGCCCGCGGCCTGGGCATGGCGGTCGAGGTCTGGGATGACGAAGGCAAAGCGATTCGCGAGCAGAAGGGCGAACTGGTCTGCGTGAAACCCTTTCCTTCCATGCCGCTCTACTTCTGGGGCGACCCCGACGGTGCGCGGTACCGTGCCGCCTACTTCGAGCGCTTCCCCGGTGTCTGGTGCCACGGCGATTTCGTCGAGTTGACCCGCAACGACGGGGTGATCGTCTACGGCCGCTCCGACGCGACGCTCAATCCCGGCGGCGTTCGCATCGGCACCGCCGAGATCTATCGCCAAGTCGAGAAACTGCCCGAAGTGCTGGAAGCCATCGTCATCGGTCAGGACTGGCAGGGTGACGTGCGCGTGGTGCTCTTCGTGCATCTGCGCGAGGGCACGAGACTCGACGAGGCATTGGAAAAACGCATCAAACAGACCATCCGCGAGGGCGCCACGCCACGCCACGTCCCAGCCAAGATCGTGGAAGTGGCGGACATCCCACGCACCAAATCGGGCAAGATCGTCGAATTGGCCGTCCGCGATCTGGTCCACGGCCGCATGGTCAAGAACAAGGAAGCTCTGGCCAATCCGGAAGCGCTGGAACTCTACAGGGATCTCGAAGCCTTGCAGGAGTAGACCGCACGAAAGCGCTCGAGCGGAGCGGCGACGTCAGGCTTGCCGCGGCGTGGGGCGCCAATCCGGCGGAGCGAGCTCGAAACCCGAGAACTCGAAGGCCGGCGAGACGGTGCAGCCGACCAGGGTCCAGGCCCCGAGGCTCTCGGCCGTTTGCCAAGCCCCGGCCGGAACCACCCGTTGAGGGCGTTGACGGGCCGTCAGGTCGGGCCCGAGATAGCAGGCGCTGGCGTCGTGACCGTTCTCGCTGATCGTCAGAACCAGCGGCGCACCTCCATACCAGTGCCAGATCTCCACCGCGTCGACCCGGTGCCAGGCACTGATCTCGCCCGCCTGCAGCAGAAAATAGATCGCGGTGGCGGCCCCTCGCCCGCCGTCGGGCGGGCTGTCGCGGTAGACCTCCACATAATGCCCGCCCTCCGGATGCGGCTGCATACCGAGCGTGGCAATGATCTTCTCAGGCGTCATCAGAAGGCGTCCTTGCGCGCCCGCACCTCCGTGAAGACCGTGACCGGGTCGGCACCGGCCATGCCGAGCTCGACCGCCAGCTCAGGCACATCGGCACGCAGGAAGGGGTTCGTGGCCAGCTCTTCACCCAGGGTCGAAGGGACGGTGGGCGTGCCGGCGGCACGCAAACGGTCGATCGTCCGCGACCGCTCCCGAAGGTGCGTGTTGGCCCCATCGACCGTCAGCGCAAAGCGGGCATTGGCCTGGGTGTACTCGTGTGCGCAGTAGACTCGCGCCGACGGCGGAAGGGCCTTCAGCTTCGACAACGAGCTCCACATCTGCGCCGGCGTGCCTTCGAACAGCCGGCCGCAGCCCAGCGCAAAGAGCGTATCGCCGCAGAAGAGCGCATCGCTCTGCGCAAACCAGTAGGCAATGTGGCCGCGCGTGTGTCCCGGTACGAAAAAGACCTGGGCCAGCGCCTCACCCAGGAGATAGCTGTCGCCCTCGTCGACCTCGACGTCGATGCCGGGGATGCGATCACGGTCGGGTTTCGGGCCGACGATGGTGCAGCCGGTGGCCCGCTTGATCTCAAGGTTGCCGCCGACGTGATCGCCGTGGTGATGGGTATTGAGGATGTGGGTGATCCCCCAGCCCAAGCGCTCGGCCTCCGCAAGAACCGGCGCCGCAACGGCCGGGTCCACCACAGCCGTCGCACCGGTCGCCCGACAACGCGCCAGATAGACGTAGTTGTCGTTCAACACCGGAATCTGATGAACGTCGAGCTGCGACATCGTCTGTGGCCCCATCTATGCCAAAGTCCCGTCTGTTCCTAAGTATCTCGTGGTGTGAGGCGAGGATCCCGCCCTGAAGGCCAAGCTAGCATTCGGGCTCAGCCGGTCAAACAGTGGCAGATCGAACAGGTGCCGTTCCAAAGGGGGCAGTCGAGCTGCGATGTGGCAGGACGTAATCGATCTGCACGGGTTCTACCAGACCCGCACGGGCCAAGTGGCGCGCCACCTGGTCCGCCGCGCGGTGCGCCAGATGTGGCCGGACGTGCACGGCCAGGCAATTCTCGGCCTGGGTTTTGCCAGCCCCTATCTGCGCCAGTTTCGCCAGGATGCCGAGCGGGTCATCGCCTTCATGCCAGCACCCCAGGGCGTGATGCACTGGCCGGCAGAGGGACCCTTCGTCACCTCTCTGGTGGACGAGACCGAGCTGCCACTGCAGGACTATTCGGTCGACCGAGTGTTGATCGTCCACGGCATCGAGAACTCCGACTACCTGAAATACATGCTGGGTGAGGTCTGGCGCGTGCTGACGGGACAGGGGCGGCTACTGGTCGTCGTCCCCAACCGACGCGGCATCTGGGCCCGGCTGGAGCGCACACCGCTCGGCCACGGCCACCCCTACAGCCCGAACCAGCTGAAACGCCTGCTGCGGGACAACCTCTTCGTGCCCCAGCGGCACGAGCACGCGCTCTTCATCCCGCCGACCCGTTCGGCGACGCTGCTGCGCTCGGCGACCGCGTGGGAACGTGCAGGACAGCGCTGGTTTCCCCAATTCAGCGGCGTCAACCTGATTGAAGCAAGCAAGCAGCTCTACGCGCCGACGCCGTTGCGCGCAGCCGAGCGCAGCCGCCACGGCGTCCTGTCCGGTTTTCCGCAAGTGGCGCCGCTGCCGGCCCCCTCGGGACGCAGCTTCAGCTGACGGCTGCTGATTCAACCGGGATCCCAGAGCGCGCCCGCAACGATCAAGATTGACTCTCCCACTCTTTGAATACAGTATTCGAATGAGCGTTTTCGAGGATCGCATGCAGCCGATTTCAACCCAGCCGCAGCTTGCCGATCAGGTCTACACAGCTCTGCTCGATGCCATCGGCAGCGGTCAGCTGGTGCCCGGAATGCCGCTTGTGCAAGAGCGGCTGGCCGCCGAACTGAACGTCTCGCGCCAGCCGATCGTCCAAGCTCTGCTACTGTTGAAAACGCAAGGTTTCGTGGAGGCAGCCGGTCGGCGCGGCCTGCAGGTCGCGCGCCTCAACCCGCAGACGGCACGACGGGTCTACGCGGTGCGCGGTGCTCTCGACAGGCTGGCAGCACGCGCGGCGGCTCAAGCTCTGACCGACGCGGCAGCCGACAGCGCCGAGCGACGCCGAGCGGGGGAGCGCCTGCAACACCCCCTGGAGGCGGGTCGGCGCGCGGTCGCGCAAGGTCACGTCCCGACACTGATCGAAGCGGATATCGCCTTTCACCAGACGATCTACGACCTCGCGGACAATCCTCTGATCGCGCAATCGGCGGAGGTGCATTGGTTCCATATCCGCAGAATCATGGGTGCCGTGCTGCGCGATCACGACCAGCGCGACACGGTTTGGCGCGAGCATGCCGCTATCGCCGACGCCATCCTTGCCGGCGACGTCGAGCGTGCCGGGACCTTGGCCGAGGCTCATGTGGAGGCCGCTGCCGACATGCTGATCGGTCGCTTGGAGGATCGTTTAGCGCTCAGCGCCTAGGCGTTCGGCGCCAGCGACGAGATAGGAATCTGCGCGGCACGAGCAGGCGGCCTCTGCGCCGCGCAGAACGGACCTACAGAGAATAGACCGCCGGAGGATGCGCCATGAAACTTACCCCCGAACAGCTCGAGACCTTCGACCGCGAGGGCTATCTGTTCCTGCCGAACGTTTTCTCATCCGAGGAGATCGGCCTGCTACGCGACGAGGCGCGGGCGATCTACGCCACGGATCGGGAAGAAGTCTGGCGCGAGTCCTCCGGCGTCGCCCGCACTGCCTTCGCCGCCCACACCTACAACGAAGCCTTCCGGCGCCTGGGCGCACATCCGCGGCTGGTCGAGCCGGTGACCCAGCTCCTGGACGGCCCGGTCTACATGCATCAGTTCAAGATCAACGCCAAGGCGGCCTTCGACGGCGAGGTCTGGCAGTGGCACCAGGACTTCGGCACCTGGCATCGCGATGACGAGATGCCCGAACCGCGGGCCATGAACATCGCTCTCTTCCTGGATGAGGTGACCTCCGTCAATGGCCCGCTGATGTTCATACCGCGCAGTCATAAGGAAGGCACCCAAGCGGCCGGGCACGATCTGGAGACCACTTCTTACCCGCTCTGGACTCTGGACCGCGCCACGGTAACCCGCCTGGCAGAACAGGGCGGCATCGTCGCACCGACCGGACCGGCCGGTTCGATCCTGGTTTTCCACGCCAACCTGGTGCACGCCAGTCCGTCCAACATCAGCCCCTGGGACCGCACCATCGTCTATCTCTCGCTGTGTCACGTGGACAACCACATCCGCAAGTTCACCCGGAAGGACTGGATCGCCCACCGCGACTTCACGCCGATCCAGCCGCTGCCGGACGACTGCCTGAGCGAACTGGCCAGCAAGCACGCGGCGGAGTGAGACCATGAATCTCGCTGCCCTCGCCGCTGCCCGTGCCAACACCGATAAGGGACCCGTCAAGGTTGGCCTCATCGGCGCTGGCAAGTTCGGCTCCATGTTCCTGAGCCAGGTGCCGACCACTATAGGTCTGACGGTCACCACCATTGCCGACCTGTCGCCGGCACGTGCCAGGGGCGCCTGCGCCGACGTCGGCTGGTCGGAAGACCGGATCGCGGCCACGGCTTTCGTGGAATCCGGTCTGGAGCTGATAGCCCGAGACGACGTCGAGGTCGTGATCGACGCCACCGGTCACCCGGCCGCCGGCATCGCCCATGCCCTGGCAGCCGCTGAGCAGGGCAAGCATATCGTCATGGTCAACGTGGAGGCCGATGTGCTGGCCGGCCCGCTGCTGGCCGAGACCTGTCGGAAGGCTGGGGTGGTCTACTCCATGGCCTATGGCGACCAGCCGGCGCTGACCTGCGAACTGGTCGATTGGGCGCGCGCTTGCGGCTTCTCGGTCGCAGCCGCCGGCAAGGGCACCAAGTACTTGCCCAGCTACCACGCCTCCACACCGGACACCGTGTGGCCGCACTACGGCCTGACACCGGAGCAGGCCAAGGCAGCCGGGATGAACCCGCAGATGTTCAACTCCTTCCTCGACGGTACCAAATCGGGGATTGAGATGGCGGCCATCGCCAACGGCACCGGCCTGGCGCCGGCGCCAGACGGCCTCGCCTTCCCGCCCTGCGGCGTCGACGACCTGGCCCAGGTGCTGCGGCCACGCGAGGCGGGCGGACAACTCCACCACGAGGGCCAGGTGGAGGTGATCTCCAGCCTGGAGCGGGACGGCCGCCCGGTCTTCCGCGACCTGCGCTGGGGCGTCTATGTGGTCCTGGAGGCCCCCAACGACTATGCCGCGGCCTGCTTCCGCCAGTACGGGATGAACACCGACGAGAGCGGACGCTATGCCGCCATGTACAAGCCCTTCCACCTGATCGGGCTGGAACTGAACGTCTCGATCCTCTCGGCCGCCCTGCGCGGCGAAGCCACCGGGCAGGCGAACGGCTTTCGGGGAGACGTCGCCGCAACCGCCAAACGCGCCCTCAAGGCCGGCGAAACGCTGGACGGCGAGGGGGGGTACTGCGTCTGGGGCAAGCTCCTGCCCGCCGACGCCTCCCTGGCCCAGGGCGCGCTGCCCATCGGCCTCGCTCACGGAGTCACGCTGACCCGCGACATCCCGGAGGGCGGAACCGTCGGCTGGGCCGATGTGCAGGTCGACGAGAGCTCCCAGGCCGTACAGATCCGCCGCGAGATGGAGCGGCGCTTCGCCCCCTCGGCAGCAAAAGCGGCGGAGTAGGACTAAGTTGCCATCTTCTCGAGATAGGCGACAACCTCGGCGCACTTTGGATTGTTTGAAACCTTGATCGAGACCTCTGCCCAGGTCTTGGGCGTGCTGCGGTGCTCTTGATCAAGAGCCGAAACATCGGCGCCATGGGAGACGAGAATCTCCACCATCCGGAGATCGCCATTCCACGCAGCGGAATGTAACGCAGTTTGCCCTGAAGCGCCGACAGCCCGCGCATTGGGGTTTGCGCCGCAAGCCAGTAGCCACTCGAGCAGGGCGTGATGTCCAAAATCGACGGCGCCCATCGTTACCGCCTCGGAGCTGAGGATCTCGGGGTTTGCTGCACTGAGAGCAACCAACGTCTCCCGGTCGCCCAATCTGGCATACTCCTGAGGCTCTGCCCTGACGCCCCGCTTCATCATCTGTAAAACCAGCGGACGACCTCTCGGACCCAGCCGGCTCAAGCTCTCAATGGCCGAGGCACCCCAGCGGTCAACCCCGTCTGGAGATGCGCCGATGTCCAGCAACCGGTCGACCGCGAAGGGCGTTCGTGCCAGCCCCAGAATGGAGCCACTTGGGCGATCCGACGGTACTGCCGACAAGCCGAAGCGCAACAACCGTTCGACCAGGTCATCGTTACCGAGCAGCAGGGCTTCGAGCAGGCCCGTTCTCGCACCCTTCTCGATCAGTTTCCTCCACATCTGAGGCTGATCCCAGGCTACGGCCAACATCACAGGCGACCAGTGATCGTAGAGCCCGTTGTCACCATCAACGTTCGCTCCGGCCGCCAGCAGGAGGTCGAACATCTCATCACGCTTGGTCTCGATGGCTACATGGATCGCCTGTGGTCGCCCGCCCCAGAAAGGATGCGGCCCGACTGCATTCACGAGATCAGGCAAAGTTTCCAGCAGGTCGGCTACGTCGGACATCCGTCCCTCGCCGACATACCGCAGCAATTGTTCTACACGCGCGTCCGACAGCGTCTCGGACGCAGCAGGCCCGCCCTCGCCGGGTTCAGGCAAAGCTGCCCGTAGCGTCCGCCAACTTGAGAATCCGTAGTCTCGGGCGAGCGCCAGCTGAACATCTGCCAAGTTGACAGTCCGACCTTCTTCTCGCCAGAGGCGCAGTTGTTGCTTGGCCGTCTTCTTGAGCCAGGCAAGGTTAGCATTTTGAGGAAGTATCTTGCTCATGCAGCACCTTTTTCCAATGGCGCCCGGCGTTCGCGTTTCACGGGCAGAAAAAGGTGGTCTGGTGATATGTCTTTTGGTGGGTTCGACCCTTTTCGCGAACCGAAGGTATCCAGAATACCTATCAGAACGGTATCTGCGGTCGAGAAACGAGTCAATCGGACCCGAAAGCGGATAAGTCTATCTACACTGGGAGTGCTAAGTAGACCTTGGAGCGAACTTCTTCGATCTAAGCTGCCATCTCCTCGCCGGCAGCCCAGCGAGCGAAGGTCTCGAAGGCCAGATCGCCGGTCGCCGTCGCGGCGAGCCGCTCACCCATCAAGGCCCCGAACTTGAACATGTGCCCGGTGCAGCCCGTGATGGCGGTCAAGCAGCCTTCGCGATGGCTGAGAAACCGCTCCGCATCATGACTGACGACATAGGGGCAGGTCTTGTAACCGACGACGCGGTAGTCGGCACCGTCGGTCAGCGTCTCTCGGAAGGGTGCGAAGAGAGACTCAGCCTCCTCGTAGCTCCCTTCCGCGAGGGCATCGGGATCGCCCGCGCGGCGGGCCGCGACTGCACCCAGCTTGAGGCGCGTACCCGACACCGGCGGACAACAGTAGCTGTCTAGGGCGGTCGGCAACTGAACGATGGCCGGCGCCTCGGCCCAGGCTGCCGCCTGCGTCTCCGGCGGCGTCAGGAAAACCACGAGTTGGCGTTGCGGCGTTTGCCGATCCGCCAAAGCCGGGACCAGCTTGCCGGTCCAGGCGCCGGCAGCAACCACGATAGCATCGCCCAGAGCGATCTGCCCGTCGGCCAAGCGCACCGCCCCTGCGTCGGTGTCGATATCGATGGCGCGGGTTTCCGGGAAGAGATCGACACCCTCGCGCCGCAACCAGCCGGTCAGGTGCCCGACGATCTTATCCGCCAGCAAAATGCCGCCGGGCCGCGACAGCAGCCCCCAGGCCCCTTCCGGAACACGAAAGTAAGGGCAGAGTTCAGCAAGCTGCGCGCTATCCAGCAGCTCGTGCTCGAGTTTCAGGTCGCGCAGGGTGGCCAGCGAGGCGACGAGGTGATCATCGGCGCGCTCGGGCGCTTGCAGCGATATGCCGAGTGCACCGGCTTCCACATAATGCTGCCGCCCGAGATCGGCCCAGAGCCGATCCCAGGCTGCATAGGCGTCGCCCACCATGCGAGCATAGCCGCGTTCGGCCCCATAGAGCGAGCGGATCAGACGATGCTGATCGTGAGACGCACCGCCAGGGTTGGGCAGCGGCCCGGTCTCAAACAGCAGCGGCTCGTGCCCGGCCTTGACGAGCGCCCAGGCCGTCGAGAGGCCGACGATACCGCCGCCGATTACTAGAACGCGCAAGACCGATCTCCCTCCTTCATATCCGCTCGACCGTCAGCTGCGCCGCAGCCAGGTCCTCGAGCGCGCTGCCAGTCGACTTGAACAGTGTGATCTGATCGTAGAAGCGCCGACCCGCCTTCTGACCACGCGTCAGTTCGAAGAGATCGGCCGCCACGTCCGAAGGGTTGAGCGCCCCAGCCGCGATCGCCTGGACCAGGTCGCCCCCTTCGACCAACGCACCTTCCCGGGTATCGACAAAAACACGCGCGCGACGGAAAACCTCGGTATCGGTCTCACGCATGTCCGGACGAAAGGCCCCGACCAGGTCGAGGTGCTGACCGTGCGAGAGCCAAGTCCCCTGGATCAGCGGCTCGCTTGAGAGGGTGGCGCAGGACACGATGTCCGCACCGCGCACGGCCCCTTCCAGGTCCTCAGTGGCCTCCAGCCGGATCCTCTTGAGCTTGACCGACCTGGCCAGACGACGTGCCTTGGCGGGCGTCCGTCCCCAGATCAGTACCTCACGAAGCGGCCGCACCGCAGCATGCGCAGCGATCAGGTGTGGCGCCAACGCTCCAGTGCCGACCATCAGCAGCCTCGCGCTGTCCGGACGCGAGAGATAGGCGGAGGCCAAGGCGGAAGCCGCCGCAGTCCGACGCAGGGTCAGCATCGGGCCGTCGATCAATGCCGAAGGCGAGCCGTTGCGCCCATCGATCAGGAGATAAGCACCCATCACCGCCGGCAGGCCACGCCGCCCGTTGCCCGGTGTAACCGTGACGATCTTGACCCCAACATAGCGACCGGCTTGCCAGGCGGGCATCAACAGCAAGTTCTGATCCGGCTCACCGGTGATCGGGATATCGTACTGCTGACGCGAAGGGGCCTCGGCATCGCGCCGGAAGACATCGCGCAGGCGACCGACCAAGGTCTCGAAATCCAGCGCCGCCTGCACCTCGGCGGCGGAGATGACGCGCATCAGCGTCCGCCGGCAGGCGCCGTCAGTTGAGGCTGCTTATTGGACGGCGAGATGCCCGGCGCCGCCGCCGGCGTCATGGCCGGCGTTGCCTGCCTACGTTTCGCCTCTGTCTCCCTCGCTCGCATGCTACCGACCTCCCGCTCCAGGTCACGCGCACGCTTTTCCTCGCGACGCTTGTCGCGGCGCGTTTTGCCGGCCTTCACCCAGGCCAGGAACCAGCCGATCAGTACACCCAGCACCAAAGGTACGAGAGTCAGCAGGAACAAGGGAACCGGTACGCGGTCGATCACCAAATCGACCGTAACGGCTTCATGATTCAGGATAGCGAAGAGTACGCAGGCAGCGGCAAAGGCCAGCAACACCAGTGAGATGATCAGACGGATCAGAGGCATGGCGGCTCCGACAGGCTAGGCGTAATGGGCGACGCATATGTCCTGAGTCGGGGCGAGCCGCGCTGTGGCCTCCTCCGAACGGACCGGCGACCAGTCAACCGGTATTCAGCCGCTCGCGCAACTGCTTGCCCGTTTTGAAGAAGGGAACCGACTTCTCTTCCACCTCGACCTGTTCGCCGGTCCGCGGGTTGCGGCCCGTCCGTGCCTCACGGTGCTTGACCGAAAAAGCTCCGAAACCACGCAACTCGACCCGATCGCCACGGGCGAGCGCCGCCGTGATTTCGTCGAACACGGTCGACACGATCCGCTCGACATCGCGATGCGTCAAATGCGGATTGCGCTCCGCCAGACGCTGGATCAGCTCGGACTTCGTCATCTGGCTCGCCCCCCGACCCGGCTGCGCTGCGGTCCGGATGGACTCGCCTGCACATCGCCTGTCACTCCCGTACGACGCTCCCGACTGGGATTGCTGCGCCACGTCTCAGCCGTCTTTGTGCTGGGTCCGCCTAAAAAAAGTGCCAGACCCAGAAGGGGGAATCAAGGAAACCTTGTATGAACAAAGAGATAGCCTACCGCCATCGGACTGGTGCGATAGGCGCAGAGCTGCGTCATAAAACGAAGACCCGGCCTGCAGCAACCTGCAGGCCGGGTCCCATTACACACACGAGAAGCGAAAGCCTACTTGGTTTCTTCGCTCTCGGTGGCGTCCGGCTGGTCGGTATCGCCCTTGGTGGCTTCCGCCTGGGCCGCCTCGTCCTTTGCCTTGGTCAAAGCCGCACCCAGAATGTCGCCGAGGCTGGCACCGGAGTCCGTCGAACCATACTCGGCCATGGCCTTCTTCTCTTCCTCGACCTGCAGCTGCTTGATCGAAAGAGAGATCTTGCGGGTTTTGCGGTCGATCTGCGTGACCTTGGCATCGACCTTTTCGCCAACGGCGAAGCGGTCGGGCCGCTGGTCGCTGCGGTCGCGCGCCAGGTCGGACTTTCGGATGAAGCCGGTCGCACCGTCCGAGATCGCGACTTCGATGCCGCCATCGTTCACTTCGGTCACCGTGCAGGTCACCACCTCGCCCTTTTTCAGGCCTTCCATCGCGGACTCGAAGGGATCGGAGGCCAGCTGCTTGATACCGAGGCTGATCCGTTCCTTCTCGACATCCACGTCGAGAACCTTGACGTCGACGTTCTGGCCCTTGGTGTAGTCCTTGACCGCCTCGTCGCCCGTCTTCTCCCAGTCGAGGTCGGACAGGTGGACCATGCCGTCGATGTCCCCGGGCAGTCCCACGAAGAGGCCGAACTCAGTGATGTTCTTCACCTCGCCGGACAACGTGCTGCCGATCGGGTGCTTCTCCAGGAAGTCGTCCCAGGGATTGGCCTGAACCTGCTTGAGGCCCAGCGAGATGCGGCGCTTGTTCTCGTCCACGTCCAGGATCATCACCTCGACCTCCTGAGAGGTGGAGACGATCTTGCCCGGATGGACATTCTTCTTGGTCCAGCTCATCTCGGAGACGTGGACCAGGCCTTCGATTCCCGGCTCTAGTTCGACGAACGCACCGTAGTCGGTGATGTTCGTCACCCGGCCGGTGAAGGCGGTCCCGACCGGGTACTTGGCGGACACGCCCTCCCAGGGGTCGGCCTCCAGCTGCTTCATGCCAAGGCTGATACGCTGGGTTTCCGGATTGAAGCGGATAACCTGCACCTGGACCTGCTGGCCGATCGACAAAGCTTCTGTCGGGTGGTTGATGCGCCGCCAAGAAATGTCGGTGACGTGCAACAGGCCGTCGACACCACCCAGATCCACGAAAGCGCCGTAGTCGGTGATGTTCTTGACCACGCCGGTCAGCACCTGGCCTTCCTTCAGGCTTTCCATCAGCTCCTTGCGCTGATCGGCCCGATCCTCCTCCAGCACCGCACGGCGCGAGACCACGATGTTGCCGCGCGAACGGTCCATCTTGAGGATTTGGAACGGCTCCGGCTTGTGCATCAGCGGCGTGACATCGCGCACCGGGCGAATGTCGACCTGACTGCCGGGCAGGAAGGCGGTGGCGCCGGAGAGATCGACGGTGAAGCCACCCTTCACGCGGCCATAGATATGGCCGGTCACGCGTTCGGCCTTCTCGAAGGCCTTCTCCAGCAGATTCCAGGCTTCCTCGCGGCGCGCCTTGTCCCGGCTCAGCATGACCTCGCCGTGGCGGTCTTCCATACGCTCGAGGAACACCTCGACGTCGGCGCCTGCTTGGATCTCGCCGTCTTCGCCGGCCTTGGCGAATTCCTTCATCGGGATGCGGCCTTCGGACTTGAGGCCAACGTCGATGATTACATTGTCGCCTTCGACGGCGACCACGCGACCCCGGAGAACAGAGCCCTCGAGGGTCGAGCCACCGCCAAGCTGCTCATCGAGCAAGGCGGCGAAATTCTCTTGCGGCGCAGCGGCGCTCGCTTGGATATCGGACATGCGGTTCGTCTTCCTTTCGTATCGATCGCTATCCAGGCCGGCCGGTTGTCTCCGGCGGTCTTCCCGGCCGCACGACGGGGGCCATGCGTTTGCCAAACCGGGCTTATTGGAGCCGTCACTCTGCCTTAGCGGCCGCCAGCGTTTCGGCGACGATGCGTTGGGCCGCCTGGAAGGCCGCCTCGATGTCCAGTTCGCTGGTATCGAGCTGAACCGCGTCGTCTGCCGGCTTCAGGGGCGCGGCCGCTCTTGCGCTGTCGCGCGCGTCCCGCTCCTGGATCTCCGCCAAAACCTGCGGGTATATAGAGGGCTCGCCGCGCGCGATCAACTCTCGATGCCGCCGTTCAGCTCGGATCTCCGGGCTGGCCACCACATAGATCTTCACGTCGGCATCGGGGCAAACCACGGTTCCGATATCACGACCATCGAGGACAGCTCCTGCAAGGCCGTCCGGCGGCCGGGCGGCGAAGCGGCGCTGGAAGTCAAGCAGCGCTTGTCGCACGCGCGGCTGCGCCGCAACCTGGGAGGCTGCCGCCCCGACCGCTTGGCTACGCAAATCCGGTCGCCGCAGATCGGCCGGTTCCAGCGCTTCGGCGGCCTCTGCTGCTGCTGCTTCGTCCTGCGGATCGGCATCGGCGGCCAGCACGCGCGCTGCCACGGCCCGGTATAGGCTGCCGGTGTCCAGATAGGCCAGGTCAAACGCCGCAGCGAGGCGCCGAGCCAAAGTACCCTTGCCCGAGGCCGCCGGACCATCGAGGGCAATCACCAGGCTCATTCCGTATCTCCTGCCGTCTCTCCAGCACGAATGTCGGCGCCGAGGCCCCGCATGAGGTCGGCGAAGGCCGGAAACGAGGTCTCGATGGTTCGCGCATCGTCGATTGCGACCGGCGCCTGCGCGGTCAAACCCAACACCAGGAAGGCCATTGCGATGCGGTGATCCAGGTCGGCTGCGATCTCGGCTCCGCCGGCAACGCCGCCTGGCCCGCGGCCATGGACCGTCAGGCTGTCTTCCGTTTCCTCCACCGAAACGCCACAGGCGGCCAATCCACGCGCTACCGCGGCCAAGCGGTCACTTTCCTTGACCCGGAGCTCACCCAGCCCACGGAATACGCTGGTTCCCTCAGCACAGGCGGCCGCGGCGGCCAGCACCGGATACTCGTCGATCATGGCGGGCGCGCGCTCGGGCGGCACCTCGATACCGCTCAGTGCGCTGCTCCGCACCCGCAGGTCGGCGACTGGTTCGCCCGCCAGCTCACGCCGGTTCTCCAGAACCAGGTCCGCCCCCATTTCCATCAGGGTCTTGAACAGGCCGGCCCGCAAGGGGTTCACGCCAACACAGGGCAACAGCAAATCGGAGCCTGGACAAATCAGGCCCGCAACCAGCGGAAAGGCAGCGGATGAGGGATCGCCGGGCACGGTGACCGACGTACCCGCCAGCTCCGGCTGGCCAGTCAAGGTCACCGCGCGTCCGTTCTCGGTGTCCTCGACACGGACGTCCGCCCCGAAGGCACGCAGCATCCGCTCGCTGTGGTCGCGGGTGGGTTCGGGCTCCAAGGCCGTCGTTTCGCCAGGTGCGGCAAGACCGGCCAACAGCACTGCCGACTTCACTTGCGCCGAAGCAACCGGCAAACGGTAAACCTGGGGCGCCGGGGCGGATGCGCCGGTGATCGCCAAAGGCAGGCGCCCGCCCGAGCGTGCGACGAAGCTGGCCCCCATGCGGATCAACGGCTCGACGACGCGCCCCATGGGGCGTCGGCGCAAAGACGCGTCGCCGGTCGCAAAAGCGGTGATGGGCTGGCCGGCCAACACACCGAGCAACAACCGCGCCGCGGTCCCCGAGTTGCCGAAGTCTAACAGGTCGTCGGGTTCACCGAGGCCGCCGATGCCCAGGCCAAAGACTTGCCACACGCCGGATGCCTTACGCCGTACTTCAGCACCCAGCTGGCCGAGAACGCGGGCCGTGGCGTGAACGTCCTCGCCTTCGAGCAGACCCTCGATCCGGGTTTCACCGACCGCCAAAGCACCGAAAATCAGTGCGCGGTGGGAGATCGACTTATCGCCCGGCACAGACACCTGGCCGGACAGGGAGGTCGATGAATGGGCAACGAGGCGGGTCACAGGCGCGGCACGGAACGTCTGGCTAGATTATAAAAAGCGGGGCGAAGAGCGGCGAAAGAGAGCCCGGCGACGTCGGGCCTGGGCGGCGGTCCCTAGCACGATTGCCGCAACAGCGGTAGGGGCTGGCGGTCAGACTGACCCGACAGGGCCTGCTTGCGCGGGGGACGATCTGGCGGCAGCGGCGGGCCCGCCGAACTGGCGGATCAGCGTCAGCATTTGACTTCGTCAGCGCTGCATGGCAAGTGCGCCCCTGGATTAAACTGCCGCGTCCCGCACTCTGGCGTCCGCGCGCTGTCTTTTTTCGTTCTGGAGGACCCGAGCCCGTGTCGAAACCCGAGTGGGGCGTCAAACGTATCTGCCAAGCCTGCGGCGCGAAGTTCTACGACTTCCAGCGCTCGCCCGTCGACTGCCCGTCCTGTGGCACCCAGTTCGACCCCGAAGCCTTCCTGAAATCGCGACGCGGCAAACCGGCCAAGGAGAAAGAACCGCCTAAGAAGAAGGCGCCTGAGCCCGTCGAAGAGGAAGAAGAAGAGGAGGTTATCGTCGACGACGACGATAGCGATCTGGTCGTTGAGGACGATGAGGACGACAGCGACGACGATTTGGGAGATGTCGCCGTCAAAGACGATAAGGAATAGAGGGCCTTGGGGAGGTGTGCCGACCGCCGCGACCGCGGCGTAACGCCCCTCTGCAACGGCCCGTACCGGCGAGGAAGCAGCACGATTTTCCCCTTGCCAAGCCGGAACACGCTTTCTAACTTCCGCGCTCCGCAGCCGGACCACGCAGGAGCTATATGCTCCCAAGGTGGTGGCACGGCGGTGCGAGGCGACCGAGCGAGCCGTCCCAAGGGTTCGCCGTAGACTGGTTTCGGGGCCGTAGCTCAGTTGGGAGAGCGCTACAATGGCATTGTAGAGGTCGTCGGTTCGATTCCGTCCGGCTCCACCAGTTTCCTTAGTAGCGGATCGCCATCACCTCGGATCTATCGGTTCGAACGTCGTTCGGGCGGCTCCACCGTCTTTCGCGTCCAGGCTTTCTGTCGCAGCTCAGCACTTCCGGCAGCACGGTCTTTCGCCCGGTCGAGCACACGACGTTCAAGTTATCTCTCCGACTTCTCACCCTCACCCGCAATCGTGCCGGCTTCGCCGGCGTGGGGCGTTCCGCGCCAGTACCCAGGCACGACCTTCAGAGGACTGCCCAAGCCCTTCGAAAGCCCCCTTATCTTCGCCTTGAAACGCCTGCAGCAAGCTGCCGTATCGCATCGAACCCGTTAAGGGTTGATTCAAGGCAACATTTTATACGTTCGCCCATAGATGGGGGCTAACTCACAGTTCGGAGAGAGCTTTATGACACTCCAGGTACGTTTCATCATTGGGTTCGGAGGTATCCTGGCATTAATCGTCGTTCTGGCCGCTGTAGGAGTGTGGCGGGTCAATGCAATCGACAGCAATCTCACAGCGATCAATGAGGTAAACAGCGCCAAACAGCGCTATGCCATCAACTTCCGCGGCAGCGTGCACGACCGGGCCATCGAGCTGCGGGACGTGGTCCTGTTCGCCAACGAAACGCGCGCCGTAGAGGCCGGCGAAACGATCGACGCACTGGCGGCTTTCTACGCCCAGTCCGCCGGTCCGCTGGATGCCATGATGGAGGCGGCCGGTACGACCAAGGAGGAGTTGGAGATCCTCGCGTCGATCAAGCGGATCGAGGCCGAGACACTCCCCATGATCGACCGGGTTCGCGCCCTGCGGCGGACGGGCGAGGCCGATCAGGCCTTGCAGGTGTTGATGGAAGACGCGCGCCCTCGCTTCATGACATGGCTAGAGCGGATCAACGCCTTCATCGACTACCAGGAGAGCAAGAACAATACTCTTACTGCGGAAACCCGCAGCATCGCCTCCGGCTTCGCGCTGCTGATGATCGGCGTGGCCACGGTCAGCGTCTTGATCGGGATCGGTTTTGCAACCTGGAACGTCCTGTCCATAAGGCCTCTGTGCTGCCTAACCACCGACATGCTGCGCCTTGCCGACGGCGACCTGTCGGTCGCCATTCCCGAGCCTTCCGGCAAGGACGAGGTGGCGGACATCACGCGCGCCGTCCAGATTTTCAAGTCCAATGCTCTTGAAGCCCAGGCCCTGCGCGAACGTCAAGAGACCCAGGAGCGTGAGGCCAAGACGGCGCGCCAGGCGGAGCTGGCATTGATCGCTCAATCCTTCGAGGACAGTGTGCTCGGCATCGTCAAGAACTTGTCTTCCGCAGCCTTGAAGGTGCGCGGCTCGGCCGAGACCGTGACATCCAGCGCCACCGAGACTCGCCAGAAGGTGGACGGAGCGACGGGCGCGGCGGGAGAGGCATCCAGCAACGTCGGTACGGTCGCCGCCTCGGCGGATCATCTGGTTGAATCTATCGTGCGAATCGGCGACCAGATCCAGTCCTCGACTGACAAGGCTCGGGAGGCAGTGAGCCAAGCGGAAGGCACCAACCGGATCGTCGACGGCTTGTCGACCAAGGCGGACGAAATCGGCGCCATTATCGAATTGATCTCAGGCATTGCCAGCCAGACCAATATGCTGGCGCTCAATGCGACCATCGAGGCAGCCCGCGCAGGGGATGCTGGCAAGGGCTTCGCGGTGGTCGCGCATGAGGTTAAGTCTCTGGCCACGCAGACTTCTCAAGCCACCGATCAGATCTCCACACAGATCGGGGAAATCCAGAAGGAGACGCGGAACGCGGTCGATGCGATCGTCGCCATCGCGCGAACCATCTCCGAGATCAGCGACATCTCCACCGCCGTCCGGGCAAGCGTAGAAGAACAGAATGCCGCGACCCAGGACATCACGCGCGGTGCGCGGGATGCCTCGGAGCGCACCAACTCCGTGTCTTCGGCCATGGAGGATCTGCGCGAAGCGGCCAGGGCCAGCGGTGCGGCCTCGGACGACCTGCTCACTGCCTCGCGCAAGTTGGAAGAAGACGCAGAACTTCTGGGTAACCAGGTGGACCGTTTCCTCGGAGACGTGCGGGCAGGCTGACCCGCTTCCGCTCCGCCGGACCGACTCTGTCGTCGTGGCGCGCCCATTCAAGACCTGGCCTAGGGGGCTTCTCTCCAAACCTGCGAAAAGGCTGCGCCATCAAAACCGGGATCAAACACCCGGAGCAGGATCGCTTCAGGTGGAATCGCCACGGCAGTCCGGCCGCACTCTAGAACCATCCCGGCCGAACCTCCGCACCTAGGACCGTGTCGTAGACGTCGACACGTCGATCGCGAAGCGGCTGGTTGAAGGCGTTCCAGTTCCGCTTTCGCCGGGCATCTGCGAGGTCGACCGTCGCGGTGAGGATTTCCTCGTCATCGCGGCTTGCCGGACCCGCGATGGGCCAACCGGAGACGTCGCAAATGATGCTCTGACCGATGAAGGGCTGACCCCGCTCCGTTCCGACTCGATCGGCGGCGGCAACGAAGAAGCTGTTGCTATGAGCCGCCCCCATACAGAGTACATTGGCCATAGCCCGTCGTTCGGGCGTCTGGCCCGGTACCGGCACCCAGTTCGTCGGCACGCAGACCAGGTCGGCCCCCTGGACGGCCAGCAGGCGAAAGGCTTCCGGGAACCAGATATCGTAGCAGATAAGACACCCGATCCGGCCGATCGGCGTATGGAACACGGGAAAGCCGAGATTGCCCGGCTCGAAATAGAGATTCTCTTCATTCCAAAGGTGCATCTTGCGGTAGGTGCCGATGTAACCCCTGGGCCCGATCACCACTGCAGCATTGTACAGGGCGGCTCCATCGCGTTCGGCCAGGCCGGCGACGACATAGAGGCCGTGGCGCCGTGCAAGCTCGGACCACGCGGTCGAGGCCGGTCCGGTGCCCGCTGCTTCGGCGTGGTCATACGCCTCGTCGCGGCTCGTGAAGACATAGCCGGAGTTCGCGAGCTCGGGCAGCACGACGAGGGTTGCGCCAGCGTCGGCCGCCTGCTCGATCTTCGCACAGCTTCGTTCTAGGTTGCCGGACAGGTCGCCCACCTGCGGCTCCATCTGCACACAGGCGACGGTAACGGCCGCTCCCTTGCTGTCGTGCGTTGCTTCTTCGCTCACCGAAACCTCCTTTGCTTGCACCTACCCGCTCGAGCAGTCTCGCTTCGGATGGCATCACGTCGCGATTCATCCAAGGCGCGAACTCTATGCTGCCTCACAGTCGTAACGCGATAGATCGTTACTCTTCGCCAAAACTTTAGGCAGCTCGTGATCTGTTATTGGGCAGATTTTATGCAATTTTCTGACCAGTGGTATAGCCTTAGGTCAGCTCTCGGCCTTTTCCGCACTGGCATGCTTCTTGCTGAAATAGGTCTGTCACACAGGGGCGAGCGGTCTCCACGATCGCGAGCCCGGCTCACTATCGGAAGGTTCCAAGATGGAGCTCGATGCGATCGCCAAGCTGGTGTTCGACATCCTGGCTTTCTCCTCGATCATGGTCCTGGTCGTGCTCGGGCTGGCGGTCATCGCCAGTATGATGGGAATCTTCAACCTCGGACATGGTGAGTTCGTCCTGCTCGGCGCCTACACGGTGTTCGTTTTCCGCGAGCTGGGTTTGCCGGAGTGGGCAGGAATGCTGGCCGCGCCCTTTCTCGTCGCAATCGTCGGTCTGTTCGTCGAAGCCACGGTGATACGACGGCTCTATGTGGCGCCCGTGATCGCCATGCTGGCGACCTACGCCGTAGGTCTGATTATTCGTGAGACAGTTCGCGGCTTGATTGGCGGTCAGTTCTACTCCATCGACGAACCGATCCAAGGCTTCATCCAGATCGGCGACGTGAGTCTCTCCGCCTGGCGCACCGTGATCATTCTCGTCACCGTCGCGGTGATGGCAGGTTGCTACCTTTTCCTGACCCGTACGAGTTTCGGTCTGCAGATTCGCGGCGCACTGGAAAACCCGATGCTGGCCCGTGCCTCCGGGGTTTCCACCGCTCGTCTCTACGCCTTCACCTTCGCCTTTGGCGCCGCGCTCGCAGGCCTGGCAGGTGCCCTGATGGTGCCGCTCTTCTCGCTGTCTGCAGATCTGGGTTTACGCTTCCTGGTGCAAGCCTTCCTCGCCGTGATGCTCGGTGGCGTGGGCACCTTCGAGGGCCCCGTGCTGGGCGGCGCCCTGATCGGCGCCATGGTCCCAGGCTTCCAGTGGCTGCGCGAGCTGCCGCTGTTGAATGCCTTGATCCAGCCAATCGTCGCAGAGGTGCTGGTGTTCGTCGTGGCCCTGATCATCGTCAAGTTCCGTCCACAGGGCTTTGTCAGCAAAGGGAGGATCTAGTGACCATCGATCGCAACAAGGCCGCGCCCGCGCGCGGTGGATTGACCCGTCGGGGCTTTCTCAAAGGCGCCGGAGCGCTGGCGGCAACCGGCTGGGTGGCCGGAAGCGCCGGAGGCTGGGTGCTGAGGCCGAAGTGGAGTCACGCCGCAGGCCCGATCAAAATGGGCATCGCAACCGACATCACCGGCGCTATCGCACCCTCTGGCAATGCGAACTGGCAGATTGCGCAACTGGCCGTACAGCAGATCAACGATGGCGGCGGCATCCTGGGCCGCCCGATCGAACTCTACCTGGAGGACACGGCCTCCGACCCCGGTGTCGCTGTCGGTAACGTCCGCCGCCTGATCCAGCAGAACAATGTCGACGTCGTGCTCGGCGGCATTACCAGCGCCATGCGCGAGGCGATCAAGAACCCGATCGTCCGGCGCGGCCGCACGCTCTACATCTACCCGCAGCTCTACGAGGGTCAGGAGTGCACGGCCGATCTCTACTGCACCGGGCCGACGCCGGCGCAGCAGTGCGACGAACTGATCCCCTGGCTGATCGGCCAAGGACACAAGCGTTTCGCCTTTCCCTCCGCCAACTACCTTTGGCCGCAGCTGCTGAACAAGTACGCCCGCAAAGTGATCGAGGACAACGGCGGCGAAGTGGTGTTCGAGGAATACTATCCGCTCGATCAGATCGAGTACTCGGCGACGGTCGCGAAGATCAACAATGAGAACGTCGACTGCGTCTTCAAGACAGTGATACCGCCAGGCACTCAGGCCTTCCTAAAGCAGCTTCACGAGAGCGGTTTCAGTGAGCGCGGCGGCCACGTGAGCTGCGTCTACTTCGACGACAACTCGGTAAACTATGTTCCGGCGCGCGAGATGGAGGGGCTGTCGAGCTGCCTCGACTACTTCAAGGCGGTTGATGACCCCTTCAGCAACGAGCTGCAGGCAGCCTATGACGCGATGTTCCCGGACACGCGCTTCCTCTTCACCGCCGGTTCCGCCGCCACCGGTATGTACCGCGGCGTCAAGTTCTATGAGGAGGCCGTGAAAGCGACGGGCGGCGATCTGGACCGCGACGCAGTCTCCGCTGCCTTGGACACGGCTGAGATCGCCCAGGGCCCGGGCGGTGGCGCCAAAATGATCCCCGGTACCGGACACTGCGCGATGAACATGTACATCGCCGTTTCTCGTGCTGGCGAATACGAGGTGATCTCCAAGTACGACATGGTGGATCCGGCCGAATGCACCTGATTCTCCGTACTTGAGCGATGCCGGTCCGGCGGTCGAGAGGCTGCCGGACCGACCTCTCGGCCGTAGGCCACCCGCCGCACTCCTTCCCAAAAGGAAACGCCGACCCGATGGCAGATGCGTCCCTTCCAAGGCCGCTCCGCAAGCAAGCCCCGCAATCGCGCTTCGGCGTAATCCCCATCGTGGAATGGGGGCTGCTGGGTTTTCTTCTGCTCTACCCCATTGCAGTCAGTTTCCTGACGGCAGGGGATGGCCCCGTCGACTTCGACAATTTCTGGGTGGTGCGCATCACGACCATTCTGATTCTCGCCAAGCTGGCGATCAGTTTTGATCTCTGCTGGGGCTACTCCGGCATCATGAGCTTCGGCCAAGGCCTGTTTTTCGGTCTGGCCGGCTATGTCGTCGCCAAGTTCGCAGAAGAACTGGGCTGGCTGCAGATCTTCTTCGTCGTTCCCATGGGCATGCTCGTCGGTTGGCTTGCGGCCTTGCTGGTCGGTTGGTTCCTCTTGCTGGGCAAACGCACCCCGACAGTGATTTTCGTCGCGCTGGGCACATTGACGGCCTCCTATGCGGCCGAGCGCCTGGTCGGCGGCTGGCTGTGGGTCGGTGCCGGTAACGGGCTGTCGATTTGGGACTTTCTGATGATCGGCAGCTACGAACTGGAGCCGGGTTTGGTCTTCTACTACGTGGCACTGCTGCTGCTGTGCCTCGCCTATCTCGGCAGCCGCTATCTCGTTCGCTCCCAATTTGGCCTGGTCCTCGCCGGTATGCGCCAGAATGAGGAACGCATCGCCTTTTTCGGCTACCGGGTGCAGGTCTACAAGGCGATCGTCTTCTCCGTCGCCGGCATGATCGCCGGTTTGTCCGGCGCGCTTTACAGCTATCACGAGGGCTTTGTCGGCCCCTCCAGCGTCGGCATAGTGACTTCGACCTACGCCGTCCTCTACGGGCTGTTCGGCGGCATCGGTACGCTGATCGGCCCCGTCATCGGGGCTGGCGTGATCGAGCTGTTGCGACTGTTCCTGTCCGATATCGACGCCATCAAGAACTACTGGCCGGTGGCGCTGGGCGTGATCATGCTGGTCGTGGTCGCCTACCGGCCAACCGGCTTGCTGGGTTTGGTCCTCTCAGAACGCGAGCGGATCGGTTCCTTCGGTATTGTCGACCGCAGCAAGAACCGAAGCGGCGCGGACCACTCGTCAGTGCAACCCAAGAAGACGGGGGCCGGCGATGGCGCTACTTGAGGTGCGCGGCCTCGGCAAGACCTTCGGGGCCCTACGGGCGCTAGGCGGCGTCGATGTGACAGTGCGAGCACGCAGCTTCCACGGGCTGATCGGCCCCAACGGGTCAGGAAAATCGACGCTCCTGAAGGCCATCGCCGGCGCACACTTCGCAAGTGAGGGCGCAATTGCCTTCGACGGCACCGATATCACCACAGCGACACCGGCGGAGCGGGCGAAGCGCGGCCTCTCGCTGAAGTTTCAGATCACTGCAATCCTTCCGGAGCTCTCCGTCTACGACAACGTTCTGCTCGCGGTGCAGGCCGACCAGCCGCTCTGGACTCTGCTGCGCTCCAAGAGCAGAGCCGCGCTGCACGAGGAGGTTCTGGAGCTTCTCGAACGCTTCCTGTTGGCCGATCTGGCGACGGATCTGGCCGGGGAGCTGAGCCACGGTCAGCAGCAGTGGCTGGAAATCGCCATGGCCATGGCGGTTAAACCGAAGCTGCTGCTGCTCGACGAGCCGACCGGCGGCATGAGTCCGGAAGAACGCCGCGTGACCGGCGAACTGCTGATGCCGATCAAGCAGAGCTGTGCCCTGGTGATCGTCGAACACGATCTCGATTTCATCAAGGACATCTGCGACCACCTGACGGTGCTGGATCAGGGTCAAGTGCTCGACGACGGCACGGTGGCCGAAATCGAACAGTCGTCCCGTGTTCAGGAGGTCTACACGACCCGTGTCTAACAAGGCGACGATCCTCGATGTGCAGGAGCTGGATGCAGGTTACGGTCGCAGCCAAGTGCTGGCGAAGGTGGACTTCAAGGCGCCGGCGACCGGCGGCATCGCACTGCTCGGCCGCAACGGTGCGGGTAAGAGCACGCTGCTCAAGACCCTGATCGGCGAGATCCAGCCGATGCAGGGAACGATCTGGTTCGATGGTCAGAATGCCCACCAGCACGGCACCGAGTGGCGCGTTCGGCGCGGCATGGGCTACGTTCCGCAGGAGCAGTCGGTCTTCGGCAAGCTGACTGTGCGCGAGAATCTGCTGCTCGGCGCTGTCCGGCAGAAAGACAAATCCGGCATCGACATGGTGCTCGACTTCTTTCCCAAGCTAGGTCAACGGCTCGAGCAAACCGCCGGCACGCTGTCCGGCGGCGAACGCAAGATGCTGGCGATCGGCAGGGCGCTGCTTGGCAAACCACGCCTGCTCATGCTCGACGAGCCGACGGAGGGTGTCTGGATCGGCGTGATCGAGGAAATCGCCGAGCGTCTGCGCGCTCTGACGGCAGAGATGTCCGTCATTCTCGTCGAACAGCATGTAGAGCTTGCACTGCGGGTCGCCGATTACGCCTACGTCATGGATCGTGGCACGATCGCCCTGCAAGGACCGGCAGCGGAGATCAAGGACGATCCCCGTCTGCTACGCTACCTCGCACCCTAAATGCCTGGGACCGAGGCGTCAGATAGCAGCAGCGCCACCTTGCGCGTCACTTCTTTGGCGACCGAACGGTCAACGTCGACTCACTCCAAAACGAGGGAGAAGCACAGGAAATGAATGTCAAGGTACCAACGCTCGATCAGCTCTATGACGTCGCCGAAGAGCTCGGCCTGTCTTTCGACCCCGACGACGCGGTCTCTTTCCGCGATCTGATGGCGGGGAATATCGCGGCCTACAACCTCGTCGACGCGATGCCTGACGAGCTGCCCGAGGTCAGGTATCCCCGCACCCGCGGCAGCCGCCCCTCGCCGGACGACAATCCCTTGAACGCCTGGTATGTGAAATCGACCATCGAGGGCGCGCCCTCGGGTAAGCTCAAGGGCAAGACGGTCGCCATCAAGGACAATGTGATGGTAGCCGGCGTGCCGATGATGAACGGGTCTTGCACACTCGAGGGCTACGTACCCGATATCGACGCGACCGTCGTGGAGCGCCTGTTGGATGCAGGCGCTACGATCGAGGGCAAGGCCCACTGCGAGTTCTTCTGTTTGTCGGGAGGCAGCCACACCAACGCCACCGGTCCCGTCCACAACCCGCATAAGCACGGCTACTCGGCCGGCGGTTCTTCGTCCGGTTCGGCCGCACTGGTTGCGGCCGGCGAAGTCGACATGGCAATCGGCGGCGACCAGGGCGGTTCCATTCGCATGCCGGCAGCCTGGTGCGGCATCTACGGCATGAAGCCCACCCACGGCCTGGTGCCCTACACCGGGATCATGCCGATCGAGATCTTCGTCGACCACACCGGACCGATGACGGCCAGCGTGACCGACAATGCGCTGATGCTTGAGGTTATTGCCGGCCCCGACGGTTACGACCCGCGTCAGTACGACGTGAAGACGGCCAACTATACCGAGGCACTGGGTGGCGAACTTGCGGGCCTGAAAATCGGCGTCGTAACGGAGGGCTTCTTGCAAGAAGGAGCCGAAGATGACGTCAACGCGAAAGTCAAAGCAGCGGCGCAGAAACTTGCCGCGCTCGGCGCCACGGTCGAGGAGGTCTCAATTCCGATGCACAGCGTCGGCACCGCCATCTGGATACCGATCGGCGTCGAAGGCCTGACCCAGACCATGATGCATGGCGACGGCTACGGCGTGTCGCGTCCGGATCTCTACGTCACCGGCCTGATGGACTTCCATCGCAACTGGCGAACCAGAGCCAATGAACTGAGCGAAACCACCAAACTGCTGACCCTTCTGGGGACCTACGTTCGCAAGTATTATGGCAGCCGCTTCTATGGCAAGGCGATGAACATCGTCCGTCGGCTGCGCGCGGCCTACGATGCCGAGTTGGCAACCTACGATCTGCTGCTGATGCCGACCACGCCGCAGAAGGCTCAGCCGATCCCAGCAGCGGATGCATCGCGCGAAGAGTATGTCCAGCGGGCCTTCGAGATGATCACCAACACGGCGCCTTTCGATTTGACCCACCATCCAGCCATGGCTGTGCCCTGCGGTCTATCCGATGGCCTACCGGTTTCGATGATGCTGGTCGGTCGTCATTTCGACGAGTCGACCGTCTACAAAGCAGCCTATGCCTTCGAGCAAAGCGGTGACTGGAAGGCTATGTAGCGCTGCCGTCACCCGATCGCAGCAATAGACTATTGCAAAACCGGAAGGCGGGACTGTCTCGCCTTCCGGTTTCTCACAGCAGTCCTGCTACGTTGCAAGCTATCGACAGAGCACTTTCCTGCCTTACTCGGCGGGTGCTTCAGCTCGATCCCCTGTAGATTTCTTCCGCCAGGAACGTTCGCTTAGCCGCTGCATCACCAGATAGAATACCGGCGTGAACAATAGAGACATGATCGTGGCAGCGATCATGCCGCCGACCACCGCGTTACCCACGGCTTGACGGCTAGCGGCACCTGCACCAGCGGCAAGCAGCAGCGGCATGAAGCCGGCGATGGAGGAGATGGCCGTCATCAGGATCGGGCGGAAGCGCCGCCGCGCCGCCTCGGCCGCGGCCTCCAGAATACCCCGGCCGCCTTCGCGCTCTTGACGGGCAAACTCAACGATCAGGATGGCATTCTTACTCGCGAGACCGATCAGGAGAACAATCCCGATCTGGGTATAGACGTTGTTGTCCGAGCCGCCGATCAGCAGAGCAACTACGGTCCCGAGGATCGCCAGAGGCACCACAAGGATAACCGCGGCGGGACTGGTCCAGCTCTCGTACTGCGCCGCAAGTACGAGAAACACCAGCAGGATCGCCAACCCGAAGATGGCGATGGCTTCACCCCCCACCTGCCGTTCCTGATAGGAGACACCGGTCCATTCGTAACCCATGGTCACGGGAAGCTTGGCATCCGCCATCTCCTCCATCAGCAACAGCGCCTGCCCGGAGCTGAATCCAGGGGCGGCCTGACCGGTAATGGAGGCGGTGGGATAGAGGTTGTAGCGCAGGATCGTCTGCGGACCGGTGATGTAGTCCACGTCGACCAACGCCCCGACCGGCACCATCTCGCCACTGGAGTTGCGGACCTCGAGTTGACGAATGTCTTCCGGGGTCAATCGGAACTGATGGTCGGCTTGCAGCTTGACCTGCCAGGTTCGACCGAAGCGGTTGAAATCGTTGACATAGGCGGAGCCAAGATAGGCCTGCAGAGTCCCGAAAATCTCGTCGAGGGATACGCCAAGCCTCTTGGCCTGCGTGCGGTTCACCTCCGCAAAGAGCTGTGGGACCGATGCGCGAAATGTCGTGTTGAGATTGGCCAGGCCGGACTGGGCATTGCCATCGGCGATCAGCTCCTGAGCCATGGTGCCCAGTTCCATCAGGCCGGCATTGCCGCGGGCTTGCAACTGCATCTGGAAACCGCCAGACACGCCGAGGCCGTTGATAGCCGGCGGAGGAAAGCCGAAAACGACCGCTTCCTGAATACCGAACAAACGGCCCTGCAGTCCGGCAAGAATCGCATCCGCACTCAAGGCGGGGTCCGTGCGCTCCTCCCAGGGAGTCAGCACCACGAAAACGACGGCCGAATTGGAGGCTGCCGTGCCGTCGATCAGGGAGAATCCACCGAGTGACACCCAGGACTCAACGCCGTCCGTGCCCGCGACGATGTCATCGATCTGCCTGAGCACCTGATTGGTCCGGCCGAGCGAGGCACCGTCCGGCAGTTGCACGTTGACCAACAGGTAGCCCTGGTCTTCCTGAGGCAGAAACCCGGTCGGCACACGCCCGAACTGCCAGCCGGTGAGCAGCAGCAGGCCAACGAACAGCAGCATGGCAAGGAACGAGCGGCGCAGCAGAGATTGCGCCACTCCAGCATACCCCGAACCAGCGACTGCAAAGGCCTTGTCGAATCCCCGGAAAAACGCGTTCTTCCGCTCCGGCTGCGGTCGCAGCAGCAGTGCTGAGAGGGCGGGGCTCAGGGTCAGCGCGTTCAAGGTGCTGAAGATCGTCGCAGCCGCAATAGTCAGGGCGAACTGCCGATACATCTCGCCGGTGATGCCGGGCAGGAAAGCCGCCGGGATGAAGACGGCCATTAAGACCAGACTGGTCGCGACAACCGGACCGGAGACCTCCGACATCGCCTTGATCGCCGCGTCCTTCGAGCTGAGACCTTTTTCGATGTTCGAGGCCGTGGCCTCGACAATGACGATGGAATCATCGACCACCACGCCGATTGCCAGCACGAGACCGAACAAGGTCAGCATGTTCAGCGAAAAGCCCAGGCTCGCCATGACGGCAAACGTGCCGATCAAGGCGACGGGAATCGTGACCGCCGGAACCAGAGTCGCCCGCCAGTCCTGAAGGAAGATGAACAAGACCAGGAAGACCAGAGCGCCAGCCTGAAACAAGGTCATCACGACGCCGTCGATGGAGGCCTGCACGAACAGGGTCGTGTCGTAGGGGATGGCGTAATCGACACCCTGGGGGAAGAGAGACGACATCTCCTCCATAGCGAGCCGGACGTCGGTCGCCACCTGGAGGGCGTTGGCGCCGGGAAGCTGATAGATCAGAACGCTGGCGGAGTTTGCGCCCTCCAGAGTGGAGGTGAGGTTGTAGTTCTGACCGCCAAGCTCGACCCGTGCAACGTCCCGCAAACGAACGATGCGCCCGTCGGCCGACGTCTTGACGATGATGTCCTCGAACTGCTCGACTTCGCTCAGGCGCCCAAGCACGTTAACCGAAAGCTGCAGGCCTTGGGTTTCCGGTGCCGGAGGCTGGCCGATCTGACCGGCAGCGACCTGGACATTCTGTTCACGAACGGCCGCCAGAACCTCCTGAGTGGTGATCTCGCGCGACCTCAGCTGCTGTGGGTCAAGCCAAATCCGCATGCTGTAGTCGCTGCTCGGAAAGACCGACACCTCGCCTACGCCCTCGACGCGGCTCAAACGGTCGCGAAGCTGCAGTGTGGCGAAATTGCTCAGGAACAGCTCGTCATAACGCCCGTCAGGCGAGGAGAGCGAGACGATCATAACGATGTTGGTCGATTGCTTCTTGGTGCTGACACCCTGCCGGACGACTTCCTCGGGCAGACTAGGCTCGGCAAGAGCAACGCGATTCTGAACGAGGATCTGCGCGAGATCGAGATCCGTTCCAACCTCGAAACTGACGGTCAAACTGTAAGAGCCATCACTGGCACTGGTCGAGGACATGTAAATCATGCCTTCGACGCCGTTGACCTCCTGTTCGATCGGTGCGGCGACGGTCTGCGAAATCACCTCCGCACTGGCGCCGGGATAGACCGCGCTGACCTGGACCGTCGGTGGCGTGATCTCCGGATACTGGGCAATTGGTAGACCAAACAGCGTCACCAACCCAGCAATGACGATCACGATCGAGATGACGCTCGATAAGATTGGCCGTTCGATGAAGAACTTCGAAGACATCTCGTTGGCTGCCGGTCAGTCAGTTGCAGCAGCGGGAGGACTTGCGCTTTGTCCGCCCTCGGCTGTCTGACCGGCACCGCCCCCTGCATGATCAGGATCGGCAGTCCCTGTGGCAGGGTTGGATGAAATCTGCAGCGAGGCCATGTCGATCTCCTGCGCCTGCACGGCGATCCCCTCGCGTGCACGCTGCACACCCGTGACGACGATACGGTCACCCGGCTCGATGCCGCGCTCGATGACCCGCAAACCGTTGACGAGCGCGCCGAGTTCGACGTTGCGTTTCTCGACAACCTCCTCGTCGTTGACGACCAGAAGATAACGGCCGCTTTGATCGAATCCGACCGCGTTCTCGCTGACCAACGGCATGTCGGGACGCTCGGCGATCGGCGCGCGTACCCTCGCGAAGAGGCCTGGGAGCAAGGCTGGCTGCGGGCCCGGGTTTCGCAAAACGCCGCGAACGAGCAGCGTGCCGGTGTCGGGATCAACCTGCGAGTCCGTGAAGTCGGTAATGCCGCTATGAGGATAGCCTTCATCCGTAGTCAAGCCGATCTCGATCGGCACGGATGCCCTGTTTCTGGCTTCCCTGCCGTTCCCGCCCTCGCCGCGAGTCCGCTCGATGGCACGCAGCAGATCCCGCTCGTTGACCTCGAAGTAGACGTAGATCGGATCGTAAGCTGTGATGTCGGTTAGGATCGTCGCAGCTCCCTGCCCCACGAGATTGCCGATGTCGACCATGTTGCGGCCGACGCGTCCCGAGATGGGGGCCGTTACCTGGGTATAGCCGAGGTCGATCCGCGCCCTCGTCAGATTGGCTTCGCGCACCATCGCCTCGGCTTGCGCCGAGAGAAAATTCGCCTCCGCCTCGTCGAGGCTGGCCTGGGAGATGTTACCGCGCTGGATCAGCGTTCGGGCGCGCCCGAGCGACTTCTCCGCCTCGGTCACACGTGCCTGTGCCCGTGCCAGCTCGGCCTCCGCTGCCTGGACAGAGGCCTCGTATTCCAGGGGATCGATGGTGAAGAGCAGATCGCCTTCCTCGACCTCCGTCCCGACTTCGAAATGAATGCTCCGCAGGACGCCTGGGACACGTGCCGGGACCTCGACACGGGCATAAGCGGCCGTCGTTCCGGTGAACTCAAGATACTCCGTGACGTCCTGGATCAACGGCTGAGCGACCGTCACGCTCGGAGGCGGCGGCGGTGCATAGGTGTTCTGCTCGTCGCAGGCGACCAGCGCCAAGACCAAGCCGAAAGCACCGCACACAAACGTATGACGGCCGGACATACCAAAAGGCATCGCCACCTCCTCCGTGCAGATCCAGGCACTGGATGCCGGATCCTGGAAAACTACCCGATCATCGAACGGCAGGCGACGATATTTGCTTTTCAGAAGCAGTATGTCTCGGCAGTGGACTTACGCATCTGAGTTTCCGGCGTTCAGTCTCGGGGCACAAAAGTACCTGGAGCGTGAGGCTCAGATTGAGGCCGCGGTGCGATGCGGCCCCTCGCCTTTGATCTCAATTTATCCAAGGCCAAGCTTCCGTCGCCTGGATCGCAGGTCGTGATGTCACAACAATGACCTTGATTTTTATGTGTGTACCAACTATTTTCTCACCCGTGTGGCGCTAGCATATATAATTAAAATTCTATTTTTGCACGAGGAAATGTAACGTGCAGCCCTCTGCAATTGGGACTTCTCATACATGTGTTTCGGGTCATGAACGGTGAAAGGACAGGACGGAGGCAAACACGGCAAAGAGACACGCCAGAATGATATGACGCCTCGCATCGGCCCCAGATTTTAGTCAGTCCAGTGATGCGATCGCCTAAGAATCAAGAAGGCCAAAGGGTCGGACGATGAAATTCAAGTTTCCCAGCGCCTATACGATTCTCTTTGGGCTGATTATCGCTGTGGCCGTTGCGACGTGGTTCGTTCCTGCGGGCGAGTACAGCCGCGAGATGAACGAGGCTTTGGGCCGAGAAGTCCCGGTTCCCAACACCTATCGGCAGGTGGAGCCCAACCCTCAGGGCTTCTTTGATGTGGTGATGGCACCGATCGCCGGATTTTTCGACCCCGTCAGCTACGAAGCGCGTGCTATCGACGTCGCTCTCTTCGTGCTGATCATCGGCGGCTTCCTGGGTATCGTGACCAAGACAGGAGCCATCGACGCAGGAATCGGTCAAGCCATGCGCGCACTGCGAGGGCGCGAGAAGTGGATGATCCCGATCCTTATGGCGCTCTTCGCCGCAGGCGGCACAGTCTACGGGATGGCCGAGGAAACCTTGGCCTTCTACACCCTGATCATCCCGGTGATGATTGCCGCGCGCTATGACGCAGCAACTGGCGTGGCGATCATCATGCTCGGCGCCGGTGTGGGCACCCTCGGTTCGACGATCAATCCTTTCGCTACGGTGATCGCGTCCAACGCCGCGGACGTGCCCTTTACAGACGGTATCGTTCTGCGCTTCGCCATTCTGTTTCTCTGCTGGCTTGCCTGCGTGCTTTACGTCATGCGCTATGCCGAGCGGGTCCGAGCGAACCCGGACCACTCCATCGTTGCCGATCGGCGCGAAGCCAACGAAGCGCATTTCCTGAAGGGCCGCACACCCTCCGACGATGCCGAAACGCTCGAGCTGACGCTAACGCGCAAGATCATCCTGACGATCTTCGCCGCCACCTTCGGCGTGATGATCTGGGGTGTTTCGATGGGGGGGTGGTGGATGGCCGAAATGTCGGCCCTCTTCCTGGTTTCCTCAATCGTGGTCGGCGTGATCGGGCGCATGAGCGAGGAAGACTTCACCAACACCTTTGTCGATGGTGCGCGTGACCTGCTCGGGGTCGCGCTGGTGATCGGCATCGCACGCGGCATCGTCGTGGTAATGGACGCCGGCAACATCACCGACACGATCCTGTTCTGGGCTGAGAACGCCGTCAGCGGCCTGTCGGAGATCGGCTTCATCAACACCATGTTCGGTTTGCAGGCCGTCCTGTCTTTCCTAGTTCCCTCCTCGTCCGGTCTGGCTGTCTTGACCATGCCGATCATGGCGCCACTCGGAGACTTCGCGGGCGTGTCGCGGGATCTGGTGGTAACCGCCTACCAGTCCGCCAGCGGCCTGGTAAACCTGATCAATCCGACTTTCGCCGTAGTGATGGGCGGCCTGGCACTCGGCCGCGTTCCCTACGAACGATGGTTGGCTTTCATGTGGCCGTTACTCTTGATCCTGAGCGCCATCATCGTGGTGACGCTCAGCGCAGGTACCTTTCTCGGTTAGCGCACTTGGTGTGGATGAGCAGGGCCTGAGACTGCCCGCTCTCCTGAAGAGGAGTGAGCACTTATTGGGACAGTCTTGCCCATCAGCCTGAGGAACGTCGGGCCCGGTTTTGTCTTTCCGATGTCCGGAGTGTCTCCGAAAGCTGAGCTGGCATCAGACAAACGGATTAGCGGCAGGAAAGTCGCGACCATTGCCGGAGGACCATGATGACCGCTTACGGAGTTCATTCGGAGATCGGCAGGCTCCGCAAGGTAATCGTCCACCGCCCGGGCCTTGCCATCGCACGCTTGACCCCTTCGAATTGCCAGGACCTGCTGTTCGACGACGTCCTGTGGGTGAAGCGGGCCCGCCAGGAACACCTGGCTTTCGTCGACGAGATGCGCGCCCGGGGCATCGAAGTTTTCCACGTCCGTGAGTTGCTGGAAGAAACGCTGCGCGATCCGACGGCGCGCAAATGGCTGCTCGACCGCCGGATTTCCCCGAACACCGTCGGCGTCGGCATGGCGCATGAACTGCACGCCTGCCTGATGGAGATGCAGGCCTATCAGCTCTCGGTTCACCTGATTGGCGGGATTAGCCGTGCGGAGTTGCCTTTTGAGCCCAAGGGCATGCTGGGGAAACTGCTGGAGCCCCAAGAGTTCGTTCTGGCGCCGCTGCCCAACCAGCTTTTCACACGCGATCCCTCGGCCTGGATCTACGGCGGAGTGACACTGCATCCGATGTTCTGGCCGGCGCGTCGACAGGAGACGCTGAACATGGCGACCATCTACAAACACCATCCGATGTTCAAAGACGACGACTTCGAGTTCTGGTGGGGTGACGACGTCGAGAACGATCATGGCCAGGCCCACGTTGAAGGCGGCGATATCCAACCGCTCGGCAAGGGCGTCGTGCTGATCGGCATGGGAGAACGCACGACGCCGCAGGCGGTTGGGCAGATCGCCCGCAGGCTCTTCGCCAAGGAAGGGGCACAACACATCATCGCAGCGGCGATGCCGAAGGAACGGTCAGCCATGCATCTGGATACTGTCTTCACCTTCTGCGACCGCGATCTGGTGAATATCTACCCCGAAGTCGTGAACGCCATCCGGTCCTTTTCTTTGAGACCAGGAAATGCCGAAGGCGAGCTCTCGGTGGTGGAAGAGAAGAAGGGTTTCCCGACTGTCGTAGCAAAGGCACTGGGGCTGAAGTCACTGCGAGAGGTGCACACTGGAGGCGATGCCTACGAGGCCGAGCGAGAGCAGTGGGACGACGGGAACAACGTCGTGGCTCTGGAGCCCGGTGTCGTCATGGCCTACGACCGAAACACCTACACCAACACGCTGCTGCGCAAGGCCGGTGTTGAAGTCGTCACCGTCGCCGGGAGTGAGCTGGGTCGCGGCCGCGGCGGCGGTCACTGCATGACCTGCCCGATCCTGCGAGATCCGGTCGACTACTGAGCTCTGGCCAAACACGGACTCTATGCCGATAGGGGAGACGACCTCATGGCCTTCAATCTGAAGGGACGCAGCTTTCTCAAAGTTCTGGATTTCAACCAGCGAGAAATGCGGTTTCTGCTGGATCTGTCGCGCGACCTGAAGCGCGCCAAGTATACCGGTACCGAGCAACAGCACCTCAAAGGCAAGAACATCTGTCTGATCTTCGAGAAGAGCTCGACGCGGACCATGTGCGCCTTCGAGGTCGCGGCCATGGACCAGGGTGCCGGTGTCACCTACCTCGGGCCCTCGGGCTCGCAGATCGGCCACAAGGAGTCGATGAAGGACACGGCCCGGGTGCTGGGCCGCATGTACGACGCCATCGAATACCGCGGTTTCGGTCAGGACGTGGTGGAAGAGCTTGCCGACTACGCCGGCGTCCCGGTGTTCAACGGCCTGACCGACGAGTTTCACCCGACGCAGATGCTCGCCGATCTCCTGACGATGCGGGAGCACAGCGACAAACCGCTGCACGATGTCTCTTATGCCTTCGTAGGGGATGCACGCAGCAACATGGGGCACTCGTTGATGATCGCGGGCTGTCTGATGGGGATGGACGTCCGCATCGCGGCGCCCAAGGCGAACTGGCCGAGCGACGACTATCTGAAGCCGGCACGAGATCTGGCGGAAACCTACGGCGCGCGCCTGACCTTGACCGAAGATCCCAAGGAGGCGGTCAAGGGGTGCGACTTCATCCATACCGACGTCTGGGTTTCCATGGGAGAGCCGGCGGAGGTCTGGGAGGAGCGGATCAAGTTGCTGACCCCTTATAGGGTCGACCGCGCACTGATGGCGGCCACTGGCATCGTCTCGACGAAATTCATGCACTGCCTGCCGGCCTTCCACAACCGCGAGACCAAAGTCGGTGAAGAGATGTTCCAGAAATTCGGCGTCACCGAGATGGAGGTGACTGAAGACGTCTTCGAATCGCCGGCGGCCGTTCAGTTCGAACAGGCCGAGAACCGCATGCACACCATCAAGGCCGTCCTCGTGGCGACGATCGGGAGTTAAATCATGCGCGTTGTCGTCGCCCTTGGTGGCAACGCCTTGTTGCGCCGCGGACAAGCGCTGACCGCGGAGAATCAGCGTGAGAACGTCCGCGTCGCCGCCGAAGCGCTGGCCCCGATCGCTGAAGAGCACCAGCTCGTGATTTCGCACGGCAACGGGCCGCAGGTCGGCCTGCTCGCCTTGCAGGGCGCGGCCTACAAGCCCGAAGAAGTCTATCCGCTCGACGTCCTGGGCGCCGAGACCGAGGGCATGATCGGCTACATGATCGAGCAGGAGATGGGCAATCTGCTACCTGCCGAAACGCCCTTCGCCACGATCCTGACGATGATCGAGGTCGACCCGGCCGACCCGGCCTTCGAGGATCCGACGAAGTTCATCGGCCCAGTCTACGAGGAAGCCGAGGCACGTCGGCTGGCCGCGGAGAAGAACTGGTCGATCAAGCCAGACGGCGACAAGTGGCGACGAGTTGTGCCTTCACCGCTCCCCAAAAGAATTTTCGAGATCCGCCCGATTACCTGGCTACTGGAGCACAATAGCATTGTGATCTGCGCCGGCGGCGGGGGCATCCCGACCGTCTATGACAGCGCGCGGAAACTCCACGGCGTGGAAGCGGTGATCGACAAGGACTTCGCCAGCGAGCTGCTCGCCCGCGATCTCGGCGCCGACCTCTTCATCATGGCGACCGACGCCGATGCAGTCTACGTCGGCTGGGGGACTCCCGAGGCAAAAGCAATCAAACGGATCTCGCCTGGGGCCGCTCGCAGCTACGACTTTCCCGCAGGTTCCATGGGGCCGAAGGTCGAGGCGGCCTGCCAGTTCGCCGAACGGACCGGCAAGGCTGCAGCAATCGGGGCCCTGGCCGACCTGCGGAAGATCGTCAAGGGCACAGCAGGTACGACTGTCACAAAGGATACGAAGGAGACCATCTGGCACCAGGGCTGACTGTCAGGCGGAACGACCGAGCAAGGGGCTTCGATCGGTCGACACTGCCTCAGACATACCGGAAGGAAAAGGAACGATGACCACGACCACACCTGGCCGTTCGGCGACGCTTTGCACAGCGCTGGCTCTGGCCTTGACGGTGTCCGCAGCCCCGGCCCATGCCCAGACCGCAACGGACGAGCGCGTCAATGCCCTGGAGCAACAGCTCAACCAAGTCCTGCAGCAACTCCAGGCAATCCAGCGTGAACTGGAGGAAACGCGCGCAGAGGCGCAAAGAGCGCAAGACACGGCTCAAGAAGCCCAGGAACAGGCCGAGGGAGTCCGGCAGCTGCAGGGCCAGGGCGCAGTTGCTCAGCGGAACGCCGACGGCGAGCCGCTGGTGACCTCCGGCGAGCCGCGCGTGAAGCTCAGTATCTCGGGCCAAATCAACCGGGCAGTGAATCTGGCCAACGACGGTGAAGGTACCGATGCTTTCTTCGTCGACAACGACACCTCAAACTCACGCGTCCGCTTCGAAGGTACCGGCGACCTGGGGGATGGCACGACTCTGGGCACGCGGATCGAGCTGGCCGTATCCCCGAACAACTCCTTCGATGTCAGCCAAGATAATGAAGAGTCCGGCGACTTCTTCGACCAGCGCAAAGTAGAGGTCTTTGCGCGCAACGACAGCTACGGCCAATTGTCCTTCGGTAAAGGCAACATGGCTTCCGAAGACACGGCCGAGTACGATCTCTCGTTGGTGGCCGGACCGATCATGTATTCCGGCGTGTCCGACATTGTGGGTGGTCTGCAGTTCACCGACGGCAGCGACCTGACGGGGATCACCTTGGGCGACGCCTTCACCAACTTCGACGGCAATGGCCGCCGTGATCGCGTGCTCTACGATTCGCCGGTATTCGGCCCCGGGCTGCAGGTCTCGGGCGCTGCCGCTGCGGGAGACCGCTACGATCTGGCCATCACCTGGGGCGGCGACTACGGGGACTGGACCGGCGTAGAGATCGGCGACTTTCTGACCCTTGGCGCCGTTGCCATTTCAGATACCAACGCGGATGATGTCGACTTCCGACTCAGCAGCTCCGGGTCCATCCTGCACATGCCGACCGGCCTGAGCCTGACGCTTTCGGCCGGCATGGACCAGACGGACGGTGACGAGAACCCCTATAACCTTTACGGCAAGGTGGCCTGGGATACGCAGTTCTTCGACTTCGGGCCGACAGGCTTCGGTGTGGATCTCACCCGTGGAAATAACGTCTGCACCCAGTGCGACGAAGGCTATTCCGCAGGCATTGCGGCCGTTCAACTCGTCGAGGACTGGGGGCTGGAGTTCTACTCTCAGTATCGCTGGTTCACGCTCGATACGGAGGCTGGAGTGCCAGGGACCGACGACCTGCACGTCTTCACCCTTGGCAGCCGGGCGAAGTTCTGATGGGCCGCCTGGCATGCTCTGCGACGGCTTTGTTGGTCGGGCTCGCGCTTGCCGGTTGCAGCGGTATCGAAATGAAACCCGGCGACCAGGTTCGGAATTATCGGGAGATTCGCCCAGGCCCGGGGGTTCTGACCGGCCGCGACGGTGAGTTCGTTATCCTGAGAATCGAAAAGGAGGACTCACTTGACGACCAGGCCGTGCAAGAAGAGCAGCCCAGCCCGGATCCGACCGACTAGAGCAGCTCTACCGGCGGGGCCACGCTTGGCTGTGACAGCTGTAACAGTTTGACCAGTGGTGCACTCCCGTTGGATGGAGTAGAGCTTGGCATGTTCGACCGGAGGGTAGGCGATGGTTCTCGATCTGGTGCGGTACTCCCGCATCCTGGAGATCGTCGGTGATATTCTGAAAGTGCGCGTTCCCGAAGCCGAGGCTGGAACCGGCAAGGGAGCCGCCGTGCGTTTCGGCGATCTCGCGGTACTGGAGCAGACCGAGGGCGAGAAGTCGCTCGCCCAGGTCATTGCCATCGACCGGGATGTTGTCTCGCTGCAGGTCTTCACCGGGACGAAGGGAGTCTCCACCAACTCGACGGTGACCTTTCTGGGCCATCCGATGCAGGTGACCTATTCCTCCAACATCCTGGGGCGCGTGTTCGACGGCACGGGTCATCCGATCGACGGCGGCCCGGATCTCGCAATGGACTCCAAGGTCGATATCGCCGGACCTTCGGTAAACCCTTGCGAGCGGATCGTTCCCCAGCGGATGATTCGAACCGACGTGCCGATGATCGACGTCTTCAACTGTCTGGTCGAAAGCCAGAAGATCCCGATTTTCTCGGTGTCGGGAGAACCCTTCAACCCCTTCCTAGCGCGCATCGGGATCCAGGCCGATGCGGACATCGTGGTGTTCGGCGGGCTCGGACTCATCTTCGACGACTACTATACCTTCAGGAAGACCTTCGAAGACGCTGGCGTCTTCTCGCGCACGGTGATGTTCGTCAATCAGGCGTCGGATCCCATCGTAGAGCGGCTGCTAGTGCCCGACATGGCCCTGGCAGTGGCAGAACGCTTCGCGGTGGAAGAAGGCAAGCGGGTCCTGGTCCTGCTCACAGATATGACGGCCTATGCCGACGCCTTGAAGGAGGTCGGCATCTCCATGGAACGCGTGCCTTCGAACCGCGGCTACATGGGCGACCTCTACTCTCAACTCGCGCGGCGCTACGAAAAAGCCTGCGATTACGCCAAGGGCGGGTCGGTGACGATCCTGACAGTGACCACAATGCCTGGCGGCGACGTGACCCACCCTGTGCCGGACAACACCGGCTACATCACCGAAGGGCAATTCTATCTGCACGACGGCGTGCTCGACCCCTTCGGTTCGCTCTCGCGCCTGAAGCAGAACGTGATCGGCAAAGTGACGCGCGAAGACCACGGTCAGATCATGAACACTATGATCCGCTTCTATTCCGGCGCCCGCGACGCCGAGCAGAAACAGGCCATGGCCTTCGATCTATCGGACTTCGACCATAAGCTGCTGAAGTTCGGTGAACTCTTCCGCGAGCGCTTCATGGATATCGAGGTTTCCTTGCCACTGGAGGAAGCCTTGGATCTTTGCTGGGCAACCCTGGCCGTCTGCTTCCGGCCGGAAGAACTGCTGATGAAGCAGGAACTGGTCGACAAATACTTCCCGAAGGACCTGTCGCCCGCAAACGATACAGCCGTGCAGGAACACCTGCCTCAGAGTGATGCGGGGCGCCATGGCGAGACTGCAGCTCAATAAGTCCTCGCTGGCGCGCGAGGGGCGAAACCTACAGACCTACGAGCGCTTCCTGCCGTCTCTCGATCTTAAACGCCAGCAGTTGATGGCTGAACGGGCAAAGGCGGCCCGAACGCTGGCGGGCACCGACCGGGAGATCGAAGGCCTTCAACGCCAGGTCGGCGAGCGGCTCCCGATGCTGGCAAACCTGAATGTCGACCTCACCGATCTAGCCCGGGTGATAGGTGTGACGATAGACAGCGAGAACCTGGTGGGCACGCACTTACCGGTGCTGGAGGGCGTCGAGGTTGCCATCGGCGCTTATGCGCCGATGACCAAACCTCACTGGGTCGACGATACCGCAGCTCTATTGCAGAGCATGCTGGAGCTGCGCATTCGGCGACAAGTCGAGGCGCAGCGGCTCCTCCTGCTCGAGGCGGCCGTCAAGACCATCACGCAGCGGGTCAATCTCTTCGACAAGGTGCTGATCCCGAGGACGCGCGCGAACATCAAGAAGATCAAGATCTATCTCTCGGACGAGGACATGGCGGCGGTCGTTCGCTCGAAGATCGCCAAGAACAAGCATGCGACGGCGAGGTCGGTGTGAGCATCGCCCCCCTGAAGAAAGTCACCCTTTGCGGTCTCCTGAAAGACAAGGCGCAGGTCCTGGAAGCTCTGCAAAGCCTCGGCTGCATGCATCTTGTGCCCTTGCGTCCGCCGCCGCCGGAAGTCGAGAAAGTGGCTTCGCCGCGCGCAGATGCCGCGTACAAGGCTCTGCGCTTCCTGACCGACGTACCGCAGAAGCGTCGGCAGGTGATTCGCGATCCGGACTTCGATGTCGACCGGCTCGCAGAAGAAGCACTGGCACTGAAACAGAAACTTCGCCTGGCGACAGATCGCCGGGACTTCCTGGTGCACCGGATCGCGGCCGTATCGCCCTGGGGCGATCTGAACTTCCCGCCGCACGAAGCCTTGGCCGGATACCGCCTCTGGTTCTATGTCCTACCGCTCGCGGATCTCGGGGCTTTGGACGCCATCAACCTGCCCTGGCAGATCGTTCATCGAGATCATCGTGTCGCTTACCTGGTCGTGATCGCCCCCGAAGAACCGGCGAGCGACCTGCTGCCGGTTCCACGTACCCATACCGGCGCATTGCCGGTGGCGGAGCTGCGCGCTCAGTTGGAGGACCTGGAGGTCGAGATTGAAGATCTGGCCGCCCAGCGCCAGGCTCTCACCCGCTACATCTATCTCTTGAGCGCCAATCTCGCTGAGGCGGAGAACAGAGCCTCTCTGACTCATGCCGAACAGCAGACCCGCGACGACGACGCCATCGTTGCCGTTCAGGGTTGGGTACCGGTGGAGGCCGTCGAAGGGGTGGAGGACTATGCCAAAGACACCAAGCTCGCGTACCTCGTGGAGGAACCCGGTCCCGACGACTGGCCGCCGACCCTGATCGAACAGTCCGAAGATATGGGCGCTGGCGTCGACCTGGCTCTCTTCTATCAAGTACCCAGCTACCGCTCCTGGGATCCGACCCTGCTGTTGTTCGGATCCTTTTCGATCTTTTTCGCCATGATCCTGGCCGACGCCGGCTACGGACTTCTGCTGCTGGGCGGTCTCTTCGCGTTCTGGAGAAGATTTGGCCGAAGTGAGAAGGGGCGCGCCTACCGGTTGCTTGCGCTGTCTCTCTGCAGCTGCACCATTGCCTATGGTGCCGTCGTCGGCAGCTACTTCGGCGTGACACCGCCCCCGGACTCCGTCCTGGGTAAACTGCACGTCATGAACCTGGACGACTTCGATACGATGATGAAGCTGTCCATCTGCATCGGCGTCTTTCATATCGTCCTCGCCAACGCCATCGCCGCCTATCTCAACAGGATGCGCCTGGTCGCGCTGGCGAAACTCGGCTGGATCGCGGCTCTCTGCGGCGGCCTGCTGCTGTGGCTGGCCGCACCCGAAAGCAGCTTCGCGTCGCTCAGCCATACTCTGCTGGCTGTCGGCCTGGCGGCCGTGTTCCTCTTCTCCAGCGAACGCCCCGCCAGAACGGCGAAGGATCATGTCCTGCGCCTCTTCGACGGTCTCAAGGGTCTAACGGGTGCAATGGGAGCGTTCGGCGACGTCCTGAGCTATATGCGTCTCTTCGCCCTGGGCCTCGCGAGCGCATCCTTGGCCATTACCTTCAACGACCTGGCACGCGGGGTGTACGAGGCGCTGCCTGGTGTCGGTCTGCTCTTCGCCATCCTCCTGCTCGCCGTGGGCCATGCACTCAACCTGGCCTTGGCACTTATGAGCGGTGTGGTCCATGGCCTGCGGCTGAACTTCATCGAGTTCTACAAATGGGGGCTGCCGGAGGAAGGAACGCCCTTCCGGCGCTTTGCCCGAAAGGAGGTGCAACCGTGAACGAACTCGTCATCGCCCTCGGCTGGGTCGGTATCTTCGCGCCGATGGCGATCGGCGCCGTCGCCAGCGCGATCGGCTGTGGTATCGCCGGTCAGGCCGGTATCGGCGCGATCCTGGAAACGGAAGGAGGCTACGGCCGCTATATCGGCATCTCCGCCTTCCCCTCGACCTTCGTGATCTATGGCATCGTCGTGATGTTCACCCTAAATCGCGAGGTCACGCCGGAGAACGCCGGTGGACTATTCGGCGTTGGCCTGTTCGCCGGGATCGCGTTGCTGTATTGCGGCATCTGGCAAGGCCGGGCCTGCGCTTCCGCAATCAATGCAGCCAAGGAGAAGCCGGAGATCTTCGGCCTGTCGCTTGCGCCAGCTGCCATCATCGAGGGGTTCGGCGTTTTCGCCTTCGTCTTTGCCCTGGTGATCAGCGCCGGCATTCCGGGGGCGGTCTGATGGCACGGCGGGCGACGGAAGACAGGCCTTCGTCCAGCGGTGTCGACGAACTCATCGCCAAGCTGCGTGAGGAGGGCGTTGCGGCCGGCCGCACCGAGGCAGAGCGCATCGTTGCCGACGCCCGAGCTGAAGCGGCGCAGATTCTCGATAAGGCCAGTGGCGAAGCGCGAAGCCGTCTGGAGACGGCACGCCGGGAAGCGGACGCCTATCGCGCCGCAGGCGAGGAAGCACTGAAGACCGCCGTCCGCGACACCGTGCTGAGCATGAAGGCGGACCTGATGGAGCGATTCAGTGCCGATGTGAAGCGCTTGGTCTCGCAACAGATCGGCGATCCCGACATCCTGCAGAAGATGGTGCTCGAAATCGCCGGCCGCGCCCGCGACCGCGCCGATATCGAGGACGACGACGCGCTGGAGGTGGTCTTGCCGGAAACCGTCGTAGGTCTGGAGGACTTGCGCAACAAGCCGGAGGAGCTGGGCCAGGGGCGCCTGACGAAGTTCGTTCTCGGTCTGACGGGTGAGATGCTGAGGAAAGGTGTCACCTTCTCGGTATCGGACGATTCAGCAGCAGGCATCCGGGTCAAGGTGGAAGACAAGAGCGTTGCCCTCGACCTGACCGACGAGGCGGTGGCGGCTCTCTTACTGCAACACCTACAGCCACGGTTTCGCGCAGTGCTCGAAGGCATCGTGAAGTAGGCCGGCGCGCACGATGAGCAGCGACGACGCCTATGTGATGCTGATCTCCAGCTTGCCGAAACCTGAGGCCTTGTTTCTCGCCAAGCAACCGCCCTTGTCTCGGTTGAAGCTTGACGCACGGCTGCGTGTATTGACACCGGAAGATGCAGCCACCTTGAAGCTGGTCGAAAACGTTTTGGACTGGCGCCGCTTGCCGATGGCGCTGTCGGACCGGGAAGTGATCGAGCGCGGTCGCGCAGCCCTGTCGCGGATCGAGAACGAAACCCTGCAGACAATCGTGCAAGACCGACTTGAGATACGCACCTGCGTCGCGGCCCTGCGGCGGCGTGCCCACGGCGAAGGCTCTCCGCCGATCGACCGGGTCTGGGGTTTCGGACGCTGGGTTGGCCAGATCACCCGCAACTGGACGGACCCGAGCTTCGGCCTGGACGGCGTTTTTCCCTGGCTGCGCGAGGCCAACCGCCTGATGGCCGAAAACGACAGCATCGCTCTGGAGCGCCTGTTGCTGGAGCAGTCCTACCGTCGGCTGCAACGCCTGGCTGGAGAGCACAGCTTCGATTTCGAGGCGGTCGTGATCTACGTACTGAAGTGGAGCATTGTGGATCGTTGGGCTCGTTACAACGCCGAAGTCGCAGTTCGGCGCTTCGACGATCTGACGGAAGCCGGCCTCTCGGGCTATGCCACCCTGTCCTTTGAAGGAGACGCCTGATGGCGGAGAAAACGGCGGGCGCCGGCGCCAAAAGCGACACGGCCAAACGGCAGTCACAGAACGAAGGACAAGCCACCGCACGGATCGTGGCGGTACAGGACGATCTCGTCGAGATCGAAGCGATGGAGAGCGGTAACGGCCAACCCGGTCACCTGGTGAAAAACGAGGTGATCTATATCTGTCCCAGCGTTCCGAACGACCGCGGAGAGCAGGAGCGTTTAAAGGCCGAAGTCTTGCGTGTGCGTGGTGCGACCGCCGACGCACAGGTTTACGAGAGTACCCAAGGCGTGGCCGTCGGCGACGCCGTCGAACAGAGCGGAGACATGCTGTCAGTCGAACTTGGCCCGGGGTTGCTGGGCCAGGTTTACGATGGGCTGCAGGCCCCGCTGCCGAAGGTCGCAGCACACTATGGGATCTTTCTGCCGCGCGGCGCCGCCGTTCCGGCTCTTGATAGACAGCAAAAGTGGTCTTTCGCAGCGAAAGTCCAGAGCGGTGCCGAGGTGGTGGCCGGCGATACGCTTGGCACGGTCCAGGAGGGCCGCTTTACGCATAAGATCATGGTGCCCTTCGGCTGGCCTGGTCCTTATCGCGTCTCCTGGATTCAGGAAGGCAACTTCCAGGTCCATCAAACCGTCGCTCGCCTGGAGGACAAGGCCGGACGCGAACGTAGCGTCTCGCTGTCGCAGAGGTGGCCGGTCCGCCGACCGCTGAACGGCAGCCTGTTGAAGCGCGGCCTGTCGCGGCGAATCTACCCGGAGGAACCGGTGATCACGACCCAACGCCTGATCGATACCTTCTTTCCCATCGCACGCGGTGGCACCGCCTGCATTCCCGGCCCCTTCGGTGCCGGCAAGACCGTGCTGCAGAGTCTGATCTCGCGCCACTCCTCTGTCGACGTTGTCATCGTGGTGGCCTGCGGCGAGCGCGCGGGCGAGGTGGTAGAGACCATCAACGAGTTTCCGAAAATGACCGATCCCAAGATGGGCGGCACGCTGATGGACCGGACGGTGATCGTCTGCAACACCTCCTCCATGCCGGTCGCCGCCCGAGAGGCGTCGATCTACACCGGAATTACGCTCGGTGAGTACTATCGCCAGATGGGTTACGACGTTCTGCTGATCGCGGACTCGACGTCGCGTTGGGCGCAGGCGATGCGCGAAACCTCCGGCCGCCTGGAAGAGATTCCCGGGGAAGAGGGCTTCCCGGCCTACCTGGAATCCTCGATCAAGGGTGTCTATGAGCGCGCCGGCGTGACGGAGACGAACGATGGCTCGGTCGGCAGCCTGACGATGATCGGAACCGTCTCTCCAGCCGGCGGCAACTTCGACGAGCCAGTCACGCAGTCGACGCTCTCGACCGTCAAGTGCTTTCTCGGCCTCTCCGCCGATCGCGCCTACAAACGCTTCTATCCGGCGGTCGATCCGCTTCTCTCCTGGTCGCGCTATCTCGGCCAGCTCGGGTCCTGGTTCGACGCAGAGATGGGTGCGGGCTGGGCGACACGGGTTGAGGAGATGCAGGACCTGCTGGGCCGTGGCGATGCGGTGCTTCAGATGATGCAAGTGACCGGTGAAGAGGGCGTGACTCTGGAGGACTTCGTCGTACACCAGAAGGCCCTGTTCCTGGACATGGTGTACTTGCAGCAGGATGCCTTCGATGCTGTCGATGCTTCGGTTCCCTTGGAGCGCCAGAAGCTCGCTTTCGACAAAGTGTACGGCGCGGTCACACGCAGCTACCGCTTCAAGGACAAGGCCGAGGCCCGCGACCACTTCACCCGCCTGACCGGTCTCTTCAAGAACTTCAACTACGCAGCCGAAGCCTCCCCGGACTACGGCGACCTCCTGCGCCAGATAGACGCCCTCTCCGCGAAGGCCCCTTAGCCCGCGCATGAGCGCTTCGGTGTTTTAGCGTCCGGCCGACCGGTCGCTTCTCAGCACGGTTCGGCCTTTACCAGACCCCAGCCGAAGATTTCATCACGCCCAGGCGGGCCGAGATCCACAGCCCGCTCGGCCAGCGAACGCTGCAACTGTCCACGTAACGTCAGGGCGGCCAGGCCACGCCGTTCCTCCCGTTGCGTCTTCGCCAGATCCTCGGCCAATACCGCCGTGGCGAAAGGCAGTGCAAAGGAGGTACCGGAATAGTACTTGCCGTTACCGTCCGCCGCGGCCGCCCAGATATCAACACCGGGCGCTGCAAAGGCGACCTCCGGTCCCCTGGAGGCCAAGGAGTAGACTGCTCCCTCTACGTCGACGGCGGTAATCGCGTAAACCCATCGACTTGAGGCGGGGAAGGCCACCGGACTGTCGGCCCCGCCGTTACCGGTCGCCGCAACGAACAGCATGCCACGGTCGGCGGCGGCGAGAAGCGCCGTTTCGAGCGCCGCATTCTCCTCACCCTCCAGCGCCATAAGCACCAAATCGGCCTTCTGCCGCCCGAGCCAGTCGAGCGCGGCAATCAGACGGTCTGCGGTTGTGCTGAGCCCTTGCGGCGAGTCCGCTAAGGCCGCCGCCACATGGAGGCGCTGCCCCTCGAGTAGACCAGGGACATCAGACAGCGGGTCCCGGCCGACCAGGAGGGCCGCAAGTGCGGTCCCATGATCGCTGACTTGAGCCGCTTCGGCTACCGCCAGGAAGTTCGCCGCAGAGGGGGCTGCCAAACCGGAAAAGGCCGGGTGACTCCAATCGACCACGCCGTCCAACAGTCCGAGTTCCAGGGATCCCGCCGGCAACCGACAGCCGGGTGGCGGTCGCGCAAGCCCAGTCATTGCCGCCGCGTAGGTCCTGGCCGCGGCGGCACGGAAGGCTGTGTTGAGATCGAACACGACTTGCGGAAAGGCGGTGCGCAGTTCGTCCAACAAAACCCCGATCCCGCCTGGCAAGGCGGTGGCATCGCGCGGCACCAACCTGAGGAGCACCATGCCAAGCCCATCCAAATCCAAGCGCTCGATCAAGATCAGATCGCGTTGCACGAGATCGCTCACCAGCGCATCGACAGAGCCGAGGAAAAGCGGTGATAGCGCTGTCGTACCCTGTAAACGGGCGGTGGCCAGGATCTCAAACCCGGAATCGCCATCAGCCACTGCGGGAGACGACGGATCGGGGCAGACACGGAGGGGACCACCGAGGTCGATCGCGTCGCGCAGGCGGACGTCACGGACAAGCGCAAGACGATAACTGCGGTCGACCAGCAAATCGGCCTGAAGCGGAATGCGTACGCTCCACTCCGACGGGCCGCGCCGCAGCGTTTCCAAGGCAATCGACTGCTCGCCCGAACGAAGGACCAAGGACGGCTCGCGATCGGACGAGGCCGTGGCAAGCCCCTCGGTCAGATCCCGGCCGCGCGCCACGATCAGGCTACCGGGTCTCAGACAGCCTGCAACGATTTGCTGAATGGCGAAGGGGCGTGTCGGATCGACAGGGGCGCCTTGCGGCTGGAGTCTTGGTGGGGCGGTCGGCTGTCCGTCAGGTCTCAGCGGCCGCAGCGTCGGCGGTGCGCCGGTCCGCTCGGGCAAAACGCGACCACCATCGGAGTGCTGCGTCATGGACTGTGAGAGGGCGTCAGACGCCTGGACCGCGAAGACCGCGATACAGGCGCCGGCGAGCAGAGCCAGCCACGGTCTCATTCGAGGGTCACCTGTTCGACCACATCGCTACGAGCGCGCAGACTATTCAAAAGCGCCTGTAACCCGTCACTCCGCGGATCGGCAGGAACCTCGGCTGAGACGGTGTAGAGTCCCAGCGCCGACGGGCCAGCCACGATCTCCAGTCCTTCACTGCGCAACAGCGCTTCGATATCAGCCGCCGTCGCCTCGGAGCGGAAAACCAAGTGGAGCCTAGCACCCCGCTGCTCCAGCTCGGCGCCTCGGTCGCCTCCAGCGGCAACAAAGCGGTCGGGTTGGACGAAGTTCATGGTCAGCATTCCGGCAGCGAGCCCAACCATGAGAGCGACACTGGCAACCAGGGCCAGGCGTCCGAATGAACCGCCCTTGGCCACAACAGTGGAAGCAGCAGCGCGCGGCACAGGCCTCTGGCCGCTGGTCTCGCTCCGCTCCCGCAACTCTTTTTGCAACCGGCGCAATCCGAGCTCGCCGGGACTGCGAACCTCCTGATCCTCGCCCTCCACGGCTTTGACGCCACGCGCCAGGGCGAAGAGAAAAGCGATCTCCGCGTCTAACTCCGCATTCTCGGCCCGCAGCGCATCGATCCGCTTGCGGTCGGCTTCTCCCAGCGTCCCGTTGACGTAGAGGGGCAGAAGCTCCTCGATTTCTCGATCGAAGGGTGCAGTGCGGCGGGTCATGCGCTCTTCCTCAGGCGGCGGGTCAGGCAGCGCTTCAGAGACTGCTTGGCGTGAAACACGCGCGTTTTCACCGTACCTTCGGGGCGTCCGATGACCTGGGCGATGTCGGCATAAGAGAGCTCCTGGTAGAACGCCAGCTCCACCACTGTGCGCTGCTCGGCAGACAGCTTTTCCAGGCAATGGCGCACTTCCGCGGCCTCCTCAGCCACCTCGATCAGGTCCAGAGCGCTCGGATCGTCGCTGGCGATCTCGGTGCCTTCGCCGTCGTCGAGGTTGGTCGCCGGACTCTTTTTACGCAGCCGATCCATCGTCTTATTGAAGGCGATCCCCAAGAGCCAGGTCGACACGCGTGACTTCTCCCCGAAGTTTGCGGCCGTCCTCCAGACATCCAGGAAGACGTTGTGGAGTACGTCGGCAGCTTCGAAAGGATCGTTCAACTTCTTTTGGATGAAACGAAAGACCCGGCCCTCGTACGCCCGATAGATCTCCGCAAAGGCTTCATGATCCTGCTGCGCGATGCGACGCAGCAGGTCACGGTGGTTCAGTTCTTCGGGAGAAACCGCGTGTCGGGTCATTGCCGTGAGAGCCGGCGGAACGGCGATATTCCGATCACCTCACCGGAGGAACCAAGGGCGCGCAGGCGCCAACGGTAATCTTGCCCCAGCGGCAAATGCCGCAGGCTGAGTTGGCTCAGACGCGTCTGCGTTTCGGTACCGGACACCACGCGACCGGACAGTGGGCCCGTCGCAGACGGCGATCCATCCAGCAACAACGGCACCTGCGGCGTCTCGCCCGGGGGCACCCCGTCATCGGCAAAGACCTCTATCTGATAGGCCGCAGCGTTCGGCAAACCACGCCAGGAGAAGAGCGTCGACTCGGTCAGACCCGAACCGTCGGCGGGCGACAAGAGATCGATGTCGGCAACGGGCGGCAGAGAGTTCGGCGTGACGAAGTAGCGGATGGCCGAGCGTTCGGTCAGGCTGTCGGGCTCCGTCACCACCAGCGCAACCTCGTAGAGACCGGCCGCCTCGGTCGGTAAAGGGGGGCTGAACAAGCGCAGGCGGCCGGTTCCCGAACTGAGCAATGGCCGTCGAACCAAGGACAAGGTGCGGAAACGGCCGCTACCGCGCAAGCCGTCGGCAACACTCACCTGCCATTCCGCCTGCAGCAGCCCGCTGCCGGAGAAGCGGACATCGGCCACGGCCCGCAAGCCTCCGTCAAGAGCCACCACCTGAGTCCGCGATCCAGTCTCGAACTGCAGATCGATACGCTGAACGGCCAGCAAAGCCTGGCCGCCGCCGGGACTTAGGCGCGCCGTCTGCGTCGCAGCAGCTCCGCTGTCCTGGAACGTTCGGATAATCAAGGCCGACTGCCCGCTGCCTTGAGCCAAAGCCCTTGCCACCGAAGGCGGGAGCGGCAAGGTTTCGCGAAACACCAGGGTTTCGCTGCTATCCGGTGGAATACTGGTGGTACGGGCGAGCAAGCGGGGCTGGCTCAACAGAGTTTGTCCACCGAGCGTAATCCGCACCTCCGTCGAGCGGGTCGTGTCCGGAACTGGAACCGTCGACCCGAAGGGATCGCGCGGCTGGCTGCGATTGACCCGCCACGTCAGGGAGACGGAGCCACCGTTCGGGCCCACCGTGACCTGAGACGGGGAGACGCTGACACCATTCACATCCGCTCGTCCGGCAGTCGGCAAAGCAAGAATCCCTGCGGTCAGTGCGAGCAGCAGAGCTGCAGCACGAAGGGGAAGCGAAAGGCGCGGCAGAAGTGACACTTCGTTAGTAGGAGACCGGCGCCAAGAGCCGAATAACTGCGAAAGCCTCATAGGATTGATCCTCATCGCTGCTGCTGTCCCCCGTCTCGAAGGAGCCGCGCAGCGCGAATTCGAGCCCAGCCTCGTTCGCCTCCGCAGCACGCAGCGTCCACGCCAACTCCCCGTTCACCAGGTGTCTGTCGGGTAAGTCGGCGTCTCCGCTGGAGAGGTTCATATTATAGTCAAGCGAGAGATTGAGCCGCTCCGGAACGACTTCGGCATCGAAACCGATCAGGCCGTTGACCGTATTGCCGTCACCGCCGGAATCGTCGATACCGCTATACTGGGCGCCGAGCGAGACCCCGAGCCGGTCGGTGACGCTCCAGAAAACCGAGAGATCGGTCGTCGCACTGTCGCTGTCACCATCGGTTGCGCCGCGGTCCTTCAGTGAGCTTCGCTGGTGCTGCAGCTGCCAGCTCCAGTCGTCATAACTGGATCCGACGCCGAGATACCAGGAGAGCAGGTCGCTGTCGCTATCGGGACCGTTGTAGGCGTTGGGCGTATCCTTGCGCCGTAGCGTCGAGTGCGATGCCCCAAAGGTCGCGAAAGGCGAACCGAACCACTCCCGAAGCTGGACGGCATTGGGATCGAGCAGAAAGCTGTACTGTCCGTTGAAGTCGAAGCTGCGCAAGCGGTCGGTCGGAAGGCCCGATAAGTCGTCGACGTTGTTGGTTTCATCGCGCCCGGCCAAGGTCCCAAAGAAGCCGCCCCAAGCCAGTTCGGCCGAGGCGAAGAGACTCTCACGGTCTTGAGCCACCCCCTGATTGGCAACGGATCCGAAGAAGGTATCCACGCGTTCCCAACCGGCCCCCAGCCGGAGATCCATGGTTTCGCCGGCCAGAATTTCGCCCTGCAGGAGCTGATAGCCGGCACGCAGAGCCATGGCGCTACTGCTCTCCTGCCCGACGCTCCCGGAGTCGCCGTCAACGTCGAAGTGGCTGCGCGCGAACTCTCCGTTCAGGCTTAGACGCCCTTCCATCCAAAGCGAGTCAAGAGACAGTGCCCAGCCGTTACCCTCAGCCTGACCGAAGTCTTCGTCCGCGATGCCGAAAGAGTCAGTCGAGCCTTCCTCGCCAGTATAGTAAAAGCCGGTGATTGCAAAATCGTCTTCGATCAGTTCGAAGGGTCGCGCCGTGATGGCACCGCCGTGAACATGGCCGTTGCGATCACCCAATCCGAAGGGATCGCGCGCACCTACCTGGCTTTCGGTACCGAAGGTAAAGACCTGACCGCTCAGCCGCCCCGTCTCCAGCCCGCCGTGGGCCGAGAGGCCGCGACGATAGAATCCTGAGGCCAGGAAGTTGTCGAAACCCAGGTCGTGGTTGCCGGCCGTGAACGCGGCCCTGAGATCCTCTCCATCATAAAGGAGCTGACTGCTGTGCTCGCCGATATCGAAGACCTCGTCAGTCAGGCGTGCACTCGGATCGCTTTCCAAAAAATAGTTGGCTGCACTGGAAAAGCGCCACCTGCCCTCCCCATAGACCTCGACCTGACTGCCGCCGCCGCCAGAGGCCGCGAAGCGATCACTGGACCCACCGGGTCCGCCGTCCAACAAGCGACCGATGACCTCCAGCGCATTGTTGGATTCGAATTCGGCATCGAGATCGTCGCCGAGCGCCACTTCTGCAGTTGGCAGGGCCTCGACTGTAAAGGTCCAGCTCCCGAGCTCGACGAACTGCCCACCGTTGGTATAGGCCAGCACACTGAGCAAATGGACCCCGGACGTCAGCGGTTCGGGCGGTGTCACGAAATAGAGATCGCCCTGGACTTCGGTTAACGCCGTTACATCGATCTGATCGATCTCGATCTGCAGCGTGCCGTAGTCGATGTCTGGCAGATCCGGAGGAATGCGGAGTCGCAAGGGCTCTTGATTGCGATAGGGGTCTTCGCTCGGATGGATCAATTCGACATCCTGCGCGAAAGCGAAACTCGGAGACAACGGCAGGCAGGCCAGCCAGGCAAGCACAAGAACGCCGCCAAAGCACACGGGCGAGACACGCCGGCCCAAAACCTCACGGACCTTCGGCCCGAACATCCACAACATGCCAGATTCCCCCAACCGTTGGCATGCGGTTTTCCCACAGAATTTCTACCCGTTCCGGTGAGTATTCGACAAGTCCAATACTCGTCTATCCAGAACAGATAGCCTTCAACCTCTGTAACCAAGCTCCGCAGAAACGGCTCCCAAAGGTCGAACGGAGATCATCGGCAACAAAAACGGTGGCGGCCCGGGAGTCGACCGTGAGATCCCGGGCCGCCGTCCAGTCGGCGGGTGGTGGCTTACAGCCGACCGGAGAAGTGAGGCTGCTGCCGATCCATCGACCATCAGCCCGTTACTGCGGGATGGGCTGAGTTGGTGCTTGCGGTCGCCGCTCCGGCAAACGCGACGGCGTCTCGCGCTGCCGTTCGATGCGGTCGCGTTGCAAAGACGGCCGCTGTCCGGTCGCGGGCAACTGGATCGTTGCGCTCGGCAGATCGGTGACCGGCTGCAGGGTCAGCTCGGACGCTGCATCGCCGGCGGCCGGCGCCTGCTGGAAAGCCCCCAGACCGCCCCCGTCCGAACCGCCTATATCGACAGTCGTCTTAGGCAGGCAACGGGCGCTCCAGGAGGTGTGGTCGAGGACAACCTGGTTGGCCGGGAAGTATGGCTCATCCTTGTTTTTGTAGGTGACGCGCAGCTGCAGCACGTGCTCCTTGGTTTCCAGCGACTGAGGACCCTCCCACTTGATGTCGTAAGGAAAGTCGAAGCTCCAGGCGCCTTCGGTGTTGTAGAAGGGCAACGGGCCCGAGACGTAAACTGGATCCTGGTTCTCGTTGAAGGCCCAGACCCGCACCTCGCCATGTCCGGTGCCCTGCAAGATCGCCCGGAAGTCTGCCTGCGCCGGGCACTGTCCGACATAGGGCGGATCGAGCGCTTCGATCGTACCGCCGGTAATCTGGATCGGCATGTCTTCCGCTTCATTGAGGATGTCGTCTGCCGCAAAGACCGTGGGATCGATCTCAGTTGCAACGGGTCCGTCCGCCGGCGCGGTGGCCTTGCAGATCACGGTCAGCGGCTTGTCTTGGTACATCTCGTCGGAACTCGGATGCCAGTCGGCCGTCGACATCTCGACCTCGTTCAGGCCGATGAGACCGGTCTGCCAGGCCTTAAGCCGCGCGCCAACCCGATAGTGGAGCGGACGGTCCTGACTGAAGATCTCTGTCTCGCTCATCCCCTGGCTCGCAAGAACGGCAGCCTGCGCGTTACAGCGCTCGGCGAAGAAGTCAGCCGGCCCGGCCTGAAGATCCACCGGCAGACCCTCCCAGCCTTGCCAGACCTTCGGTCGCAGACCCACCGGCCAGGTGTGAGATCGGCCGAAGCTTTCGAGCCCGGGCACCTCCGGTCCGGGCGTCCCCGTATCGGGATAGATGATCGGCTGAGCGGAGTAGCCTTTCAGGCGGCGGTTGTTCGCCGCGTCCAACCCCATGCTGACCCAGACCATCAAAGCCGGCTGCTCGATCCAGAGGCCGGCGTAGATGCCGTCGGAGGAGAGGATCTCCACGGTTGAAGTATAAGCGATTTTTTCTACATGTCCGCCGATGTGAAAATAGAAGGAGGCCTGGGCCGCGTTCGGCGCCGCCCCGATGCCGGCCAGAAAGGCTGCGGCGGCGACTCCGGCAAGAGCCTTCGACATGCGTCCGATCATCTCTTTGCTCCTTATCATGCAGGCGGCATCGCCGCGGTTCCGCCATGTGTCGGTGACTTGGCGGATAAGGTTCAAAGAAATGCGGACAACCAGCCAATGGCAGGGCGGCCCGCCCCCGAGGGCATTTGGGTGCGGGCCACCGCCATCCGACAGAAGGGGGACTACTGCGGGACGGGTTGGCGGCGGAGCTGCAGGCTTCGTGGCGGAGGCTCCCCGGGGCTGCCGACAGGTGGCGCCATCACTCTGCCAGACGAAGCCGGCTGGCGCTGGAAGGTCGCGGTTGGAGTCTGCGCGGGCCTCGCCGGCTGCAGTTGCAAGCTCCGCCGAGGCTGCAGCACTGGCTGGGATTGGCCAGTGGAGGGCTGGAAGGTCAGCCCGCCGGGCGCGTTGGCTTGTGGCGCTGCGCCGAAGCTTCCCATACCCGCGTCATCCGTACCGCCAAGGTCGACCGTCGTCTTCGGCAGACAGCGCGACGCCCAAGTGACGTGACCGAGCTCCAGGGTGTTCAGGTGATCCAGAGCCTCGTCCTTGTTCTGCCCGTTCACGATGAGCTGCAGGGAATGCTCCTTGGTCGCCGTCGGGTTCGGGCCTTCCCATGCCACCGTGTAAGGGAAGTCGAGCGTCCAATCGCCGGCCTTGTTGTAGAAGGATATGCCAGGGTCGGTGATCTCATGGAGCTCGCCGGCTCCATCACGGAACCCCAAGTGAATGGTTCCTTGTCCCGTCGCCTGCAACACGACCCGGAAGTTGGCCGTGGCCGGGCACTGCCCGACATAGGGCGGATCCAGCGCGACGATGGTTCCGCCAGCGATGTCGATTGGCATGTCCTCGGCCTGATCCAGAATGTCGTCCGCTTCGAAAACGGTCGGATCGATCTGACTCATGCCACCCGGAAGCTGCGGGCCGGTCCACCGCTGGCACGTGACGGTCCAAGAAAGGGGATCGCCGCCCCAAACATAGAACGAGGCCAGCCCAGTCCTCTCAGCCTCTGCTCCGACGGTGACGTCGAAATGCACCTCGCGGTCGACACTGAAGATCGCTTGGTCCGAGAGCCCGTCGGCGCGAAGTCCGTTCGCCAGGGTATTGCACATGAAGGTGGCATTCGCCTCAACCATCGAGGTCGGAAAGATCGTCGAATGCATCTCATCGACGACCTTCGGTCGACTGCCGACAGGATAGTTCTCCGATCTCGAGTAAGGCTCAAGCCCTTGGATCTCAGCGGCGATCGTGGTGCCGTTTACGATCTTCGGCCAGAAACGCCAACTCTTCACACGGCCACCACCAAAGTTGTCGATATCCACCTTGACATGGAGCCTAGTCCAGGAGGGTGGGTCCTGCAGTTTGGTGTATTCGCTGCCGTTGCTCGCGACCACCAGGGGTTCCGGATCGAGACTCTTGGAGAGGAATATCGCGTCTCCCGCCAATGCCGGAGAGCCGGTCAGCGCCGCTAGGGCCGCGCCTGTAAGTAGACTGGAGATCTTGGACGGCATCGCACTGCTCCATCAAGACAAGGCGGCCAAGCCGCGGTCTTCCCTTTGGTCGAAGGCGGGTTCGAAAGGGTTCAAGGAAATCTGCAAAGCCGACAAAAAAGGAAATGCCCGGCGAGTCTCGCCGGGCATTCGTCACAAAGGGATCTTCACAGACGCCTGCCGGATCAGTTGCGCAGCACCCGCCAGCCTTCCGCCGTCTTGATCCAGATGCGGGCCTGCGCGAGCGTCTGACCTGCGCTCTGGCTGCCGTCCTTGCCGATGAACTGCAGAGGCCCCTGGCCGCTCGCATCCATGACCTGGTAGGCGCGGCCGCCCAGAACCGGCTTGATCGTCCATTCTTCCGGCTCGACCACGTCGAACTCGCCGCCGGCCAAGAGAACCATGGCCATGTGGTTGAGCATTCCAGCCCGTTCCGGGTGGCTAAGTCTTGCGTCGTGGAGCAAGGGCTCCTGATAGGCAAGAAAGCCGTCGACATCGCCGGCTTGAGCCAGCTCGCGCAGATGGTCGATTGCCGCATCGAGACCTGCCTTGTCCGTCGGCTCGCTATTCACATAAATATAGTCGGGAACATCATCGTAAGAAAACGTCTCCGACACGCGGCCGGGCGTATCGATCTCGACAATTAGCAAGCTGTTCGCGTTCGCCCCCGGCGCCGCCGGAAACGCGACCTCGCAGCCGCTGAAGACCTCGAGTCTGGCGCTGGCAGCGCCCTCGGGGCCGGTCAGCTCGATCTCCAGCAGGTTCTCACCCGGCAGCAGCAGGTCCGGCGCGACCCAGTTACCTTCGGACGAGACGAGGTTCGGGTGAATGGTGGCTTCGTTGACGAGGATGTGTAATCGGCCCTCCCCACCCGTTTGATAGGCAATACTAAGGGTTTCCTCACAGGCGTGCGCCGACATGGACGGACCTCCCAAGGCGATTGCAGAAGATAAGGCGAGGCAAGCGAGCTTCATGTGACGAGCCATGCATCTCCTCCTGAGTTGGGTGCGGCGATGTTGGCTCCAGCCATGTCCACTCGCACCAATGGGTCAAAGGCCGCATGCCGGAACACCGAAACGGTCTGCGCATCGACCGGTCGCAAAATCCGTTGTCCCGATGACGACAGCTTCATCGACACGTGATGTATCAGCGCCAGCCTGACGACTGGACGGCCGTTGTCCTTATTGGTCGAGGGTTGGCTGAATAGGGTTCAAACAATCCTTTGGGGCTAGCGCGAAGACACTGTAGATCTCGGCCACAGCCCTGTTACCGGAAGGTCGCCTGCGCAGAGCCTTGCGGTTGCGGCATTGCAGGCCATATGAAAGTGGTCGAGTACAAAGATCCGTCCAGTCGCTACGCAGGGCTCGGTCTGTCGGCATGCCGCTGCAGACATCCGGGTCGACCGGCGTTATCGATCTTTGGCTGGGCAGCCAAGAGGACTAACGGCTCGTATGCACCCGCTGTTCGGGAGTGCCCCGCATATTCTGGTTCGAGCGGCCGCCGAAGGTGGCGGCGTCGCGCGACGCCGCTGGCCGATGCTGGCGCTGCTTCTGCTCGCAACCGGCCTGCGCTGGCCATTGTCCTTGACGGAGCGCGTGATCCGCGCACCGCGGCTGGCTGAAGCACAAGGCCAAATCCAGCCAATCTTCATTGTCGGCCATTGGCGCAGCGGCACGACACATCTCTACAACACCTTGAGTCACGGAAACTTCGGTTACGTCACGCCGATTGCCGCAGGGTTGCCTTGGGATCAAGCTGGTCTCGCGACCGGCCTTAGACCGCTGCTGGAACTTCTACTGCCGAAGCAGCGCTTCATCGACAACATTCCGGTCACACCACAGTCACCGCAGGAAGACGAGGTGCCGCTGGCAAACATGACCACCTTGTCACTGTATCACGCGCTTTACTTTCCAAGGCATTTTGAGACGACTTTTCGGCGTGCCGTATTTTTCGATGACGCAAAGCCGGAAGACATCGAATCGTGGGAATGGGCGCTGGACTATTTCCTACGCAACGTCTGGCTACAGCAGGGACGCAAGCAACTGCTGATTAAGAACCCTGCGTATACGGGGCGCATCGATCGACTTAAAGCACTCTATCCCGGCGCTAAGTTCATTCACGCCGTTCGCAGCCCTTTCGAAGTATTTGTCTCAATGCGGAATTTTTATGTGAAACTGTTTAAAGAGTTTGCGCTAGCCGAGTATGACCATATCGACATCGATAGCTTCGTATTGGAGACTCACACCAGACTGATGCGAGACTATCGACTTACCAGCGCGAAGATTCCAGCGAACGACTTAATAGAAGTGCGCTACGACGCGCTGGAAGCTGATCCGAGCCGGACAATGCGCCAGGTCTATGAGCGACTGAACCTCCCCGGTTTTCCCGAAGCCGAGCCACGAATCGCAGCCTATCTGCAATCGGTGAGCGGATACCGGAAGAATAGCTTCACGCTCGATGCCCGAACAATCGACCGTGTCTCCGAGGCTTGCGCCGACAGCATCGCGCATTGGAACTTTTCCGTCCCACAGCCGCAAGCCGCCGAGGCGATCGGTTGATCGAACGGCCGGATCGACTGATCGTCAAGGCGCGACGCCGGCCCTGGAGGTTGGCCGCGTCCATCACGGCGCTCATAACCTTGGGCTTTGGCGTGGCCGCTGCTCTGTGGCTGCTACGGCCGGGCGTTCTCTTCTCGCCTGAACCCGACGGCCGCTTGGCCGCGGCCTGCCGGCAACTCCAGGTAACCGACGCTCAAACCGGCTTGCCTTTGCGCGGAATCGAGGATCTGGCCGTTCTGCCAGACAATTCCCTGATTTTGTCGACTTACGACCGCTGGCCGGTGGAAAATCGCGCGGCCGGATTGCAAAACGCAGCGCCGGGCGGTCTCTACCGCCTAGCGGCTCCTGCCAGCTGGCCGACTGACCGCGGGACTGTCAGCCAAGTCGTTTCAGTAGAAGCCGAGAATCTGACTGCCGAGCTTTTCCCAGAGGTTCGCCCGCATGGTATCGACGCCGTCGCCAAGACCGATGACGGGGTCCGCATCTTTGCGGTCAACCGCGCGACGGGGCCAGCAGGAGACCAGGTTGCAGTAGACGTTTTCGATTTGGAGGACGAGCGCCTTCGCCACGTCGAACGGATCGCCGATCCGAGGCTCTGCCGGGCGAACGACATCGCGGCCGTCGACGATCGCCATGCGTTGATCACGCTCGATACTTCGGCCTGCGATGGCCGGGCACGATGGCGCGAGTTGATACTGGGCCCTCCGGCCGGGGCCGTGCTGCATCTGACCCTGTCAGACGAAGACATCGGCGACACGCCCGGCCAAGGCGACCAATCGGCACAGTTAACATCCGTCGCAAATGGCTTGCGGTTCGCCAACGGCATTGCCATTGACGGGCAATGGGTTTGGGTAGCGGAAACCCGCGGCCAGGCTCTGATGCGGCTGTCGCTCGACGCCGCCTTGCAGAGGGACGGCACCTCCGCGGCCGCGTCGACGACACCGCCGATCCGCTATCCCCTTTCGGCCGCTCCCGACAATCTGACGATAGATGCCGAAGGTGGCCTGCTGGTTACGCAGCACCCCTCCTTGCTGCGCTTGGCGCTTCATCGCGCCGCATGGTTGCAGTTGAGCGGGTCAGGTACGCGCGTGGACAGAGTAACGCATGAAGAAAGCGGCTCCATAGAATCGAGACTGGAATGGCTCGATCCGCAAGGTACTCTATTGGCGGCGGGAACGGTTGCGGCCGAGGTGCCGGGCGCACTGCTGATTGGCTCCGTCACCGCTGACGGTCTGGCTTTCTGTCCGAGTTAGAACAATGCGTGAGAGTGAAGCGCCGCAGAGCGCCCCGAACCGCCACGAGAATAACGCGGGGGTTGATCTGGTTACCGGCGGCCACGGCTTCGTCGGCCGGCATTTGGTCCAACAGCTCAGGCGCGATGGCCGAAGCGTACGCATACTCGATCTCGCCGCACCGATAGAACCTGTGGGCCCCGGTGTCGAAACGCTGAGAGGGTCCGTCATGGATCCGGCGGCCGTTGCCCATGCGATGCGAGGTGTCGAGCGGGTGTTCCACATTGCTGGCGACCCTAACCTTTGGCGCGCCGACAAGCGGGCCTTCGATGAGATCAATCATCGCGGAACCCAGTTGGTTCTGCAGGAAGCCGCCGCCGCGAAGGTACGCGCCGTCGTTCATACCTCCAGCGCCGCGATTCTTTCGTTCGGCAAGGTTTCGACGCTCCAGCCCGACAGCCTTGGCGAAAGGCTGACTCCGGAAGCGATGCCGGGACCTTACGCACGCTCAAAGCTGGCTGCGGAACAGGCTGCCCTGGCCGCAGCGCAAAACGGTTTGTCGGTCATGATCGTCAGTCCCACCCTGCCGATCGGGGCAGACGACTGGCACATGACGCCGCCGACGGCGATGATCCGCGATTTCGTCAACCGCCGCACACCTGCCTATCTGGACTTCAAGGTCAGCTTCATCGACGTGCGCGATCTGGCGCGAGGGCTTATCAGGGCGGCAGACCAGGGCAAGTCCGGTCATCGCTACGTCTTGGGGCGAAAGCCCATTCGCTTCTCCGAATTCCTCGCTCTGCTGGGCGAAGTCAGCGGTATCGCCATGCCGCGGCGCACCTTGCCGCCCGCCTTCGCACTGGCCGTCGCCTGGATATCAGAGCTGATCGCCGATCACGTCACGCGACGACCGCCGCGTGCCTCGCTGGAAGGCGTGCGCATGGCGGCCCAACCGATCGATTTGCCTTTCGAAGACTCCGCGCGCGCACTCGGGCTCGAGCTGCGGCCGCTCGAGGAGTCGCTGCGAACAGCAGTCGCGTGGTTGAAGGCGACCGATGGCGGCCGCCATAGAGTCGAGAAACCGCCCCGAGCGGCCGAGTAAGTCGGGTCGTACAGCCCGGCTCTCTCCTAAGACTAGGGCGCTCCCGCCTGTGCAGCAGGCTGTTCTTCGAACTCACCAAAGGCCCAATCGCGACCAGGCGCAGCTTCGAACAGGCTCTTTGTATAAGCGTGCTGCGGATCCGCGAAGAGAGCCGCCGTGCGACCGTATTCTACCACCACACCCCGATGCATCACGGCAACGCTGTCGCAAACCTGTGCAGCAACGCGCAAATCGTGGGTGATGAACAGCATCGCCAGATCAAACTTCTCGCGCACCTCGTCCAGTAGCTCCAGCACTTGAGCCTGAACGGAGACGTCCAGCGCCGACACGGCTTCATCGGCGACCAGAACCTCAGGCTCCATAGCCAGCGCGCGCGCAATACAGATCCGCTGACGCTGTCCGCCGGAGAACTGGTGCGGATAGCGTTCCACGGCCTTCGGGTCCAAGCCGACGAGCTGCATCAGATCCTGCGCCCGTTCCCAGGCAGCCTTCTTGGGAAGCCCGAAGTTCATCGGACCCTCGACGAGGCACTTCCCGACTGTAAGGCGTGGGTTGAGCGAGCGGTAGGGGTCTTGAAAGACGATCTGAACCCGCCGACGGTGGCGACGCAGCAGGCGCGTGGGCAGCAATGCGATATCGTCGTCGTCGATGAAGATCCGACCACTGCTCGGGTCGATCAGCCGGACGATACAGCGCGCCACCGTCGACTTACCGGAGCCCGACTCCCCAACAATTCCCAGGGTTTCGCCGCGACGAACATCGAGAGTCACATCCTTGGCGGCATGGACCTCGCGCGCCTTCTGAAAAAATCCTCCGCCGCCATAAATCTTGTTGAGGTCTCGGGTCGAAAGCACGACCTGGCTGCGCACCGCCTCGTCCCTGTGCCGTGGCGTCAGGCTGGGCACGGCGGAGATCAGCATGCGCGTGTAGGCGTGCTGCGGTGACTTGAGCAAGCGCTCCGTCGGCCCTACCTCTACAACCTTCCCGGTCTGCATTACGACCACGCGATCTGCGATATCGGCGACCACGCCAAAATCATGAGTAATGAAGAGCACGCCGGTGTCATGCTCGCGCTGAATGTCTTTGATCAGCTTGAGAATCTGCGCTTGTGTCGTGACGTCGAGAGCTGTCGTCGGCTCGTCCGCAATCAGGAGGGCCGGTTCCAATGCCAGCGCCGCTGCGATCATGATCCGCTGGCGCTGTCCGCCCGACAGCTGATGCGGATAGCTATGCCGCATCTTTTGCGGATCGGGCAGACGCACGGCCTCCATGACTTCCAGAACACGCGCGAGACGCTGCTTCTCCGACAGATCGGTGTGGATGCGCAGCACTTCCTCGATCTGGTCGCCGGCCCGGTGCACGGGGTTCAGGGCCGTCATCGGCTCCTGAAAAATCATCGACATGCGCGCGCCACGCAGATCCCGGAGCTCTTGCGGTGTCTTCTCCAGCAGGTTTTCGCCCAGCAGGCGGATCACCCCCCTGACCGGGTTCAACTGCTTGCGTGGCAGCAGTCCCATAACGGTGTGCGCCGTCACCGACTTGCCGGAACCGGACTCGCCGACAACGCAGAGAATCTCCCGCTTGCCTACAGCAAAAGAAACATCCTCCACCGCATAGGGACGATCGGCGCCCGCAGGCAGCGTCACCGACAGCCCTTCCAGCTCCAGGACTGGTTGATCTTTGCTCACGTCAGCCCCCTCACATCTTTTTCGCAATGCGAGGATCGAGCGTATCGCGCAAGCCGTCGCCCAGAATGTTGACCGCAAGGACCGTCACAGCCAGAGCGATACCGGGGAAAAAGATGATCCAGGGCGTGATCTGGAAGAAGGCACGGCCTTCGGCCATGATGTTGCCCCAGCTGGGCACCTCCGGTGGCGTGCCGGCACCCACGAAAGAAAGCAAGGCCTCCAGTAGCATGGCTGAAGCGCAGACGTAGGTCGCCTGCACGATCAGAGGCGGGACAGTGTTCGGCAAAACGTGGCGGAGCAGGATCTTCGGCAACGGCGTGCCCATCGAAATCGCCGCTTCGACATAAGGTTCTTCCCGCACCGACAGCACCATCGCCCGAACCAGTCGCACCACCCTCGGAATCTCCGGGATGGTGATCGCGATGGTGACGGTGACGAGGCTGGCTCCCGACAGTGAGACCAGCGCGATCGCTAGCAGGATACCGGGGATCGCCATCAAACCGTCCATCACCCGCATCAGGATCGCATCGAGCAATCGGATGTAGCCGGCGATCAGACCAATAATCAGACCGAACAAGACGCTGAGCCCCGCAGCCGACAGTCCGACAATCAGCGATATGCGCGTCCCGTAGACTGTGCGGCTATAGAGATCGCGGCCGAACATGTCGGTGCCGAACCAGTGATCCGCACCGGGCGGCTGCAACCGCTCGATCGGGTTCAGAGCGATCGGATCGTTCGGCGCCACGACTGGCGCGAAGACGGCGATAAAGATCATGAAGACCAGCAGGCTGCCACCGATCCCGATGGTGGGATAGCGCTGAAAAGCCTGCCGGCGCAGGGCCGCGACGTTGGCACGGAAGCTGCCGGCGAAGGAGTCGCGTTCAACGGAAAGCGTCAATAGCGGATCCTCGGATCAATCAGCGTATAAAGGATATCGATCGCCAGATTGATCAGAATGTAGACGAAGCTGAACATCAGGATCAGTCCCTGGATGATCGGATAGTCGCGTTTGAGAATGGCATCCAGCACCAGCCGCCCGAGGCCGGGAATATTGTAGACACTCTCGGTCACTACGACGCCGCCGATCAGGAGCGCGATCCCGATACCGATAATGGTGACGATGGGCACAGCCGCGTTGCGCAAGGCGTGGACGATCAGCACCTTCCACTCGAGCTGACCCTTGGCCCGTGCAGTGCGCACGTAGTCCTCGTCGAGGACTTCAAGCATGGAGGCGCGGGTGATACGGGCGATCAGCGCGATGTAGATCACGCTGAGGGTCAGGGCTGGCAGCGTGATCGATCTGAGGAACGGGAAGAAGCCTTCGGAAATCGGCCTGTACCCTTGAACCGGAAGGAGACCGAGCTTCAGCGACACGAAGTAGATCAGGATGTACCCCAGCACGAAGACGGGAATCGAGAACCCCACCACCGCGAAAATCATGATCGAACGGTCGATCCAGGTACCCGCCTTCCAGGCTGCGATCACCCCCATCGGTACCGCCACGACGACGGTGATGATCAGAGTGGTCAGAGCCAGCAAAAGCGTCGGCTCGAGCCGTTGGCCGATCAACTGCGTGACCGGTAGGTTGGAGAAAATCGAGATGCCGAGATCGCCTTGCAGCAGAGACCAGATCCAGGTCCCGAACTGGATATGCAGGGGCTGATCGAGCCCCAGCTTGGCCCGGATCCGCTCGATATCGGCCGGGCTGGCGTAGTCGCCTGCGATCACCGTGGCGGGATCGCCGGGACTGAGATGCAGCATCAAGAAGACGAAGAGAGCCACCACCCCCATAACGGGGATGGTGGCCAATAGCCTCCGAACGATGAAGCCAAGCATCGCTTAGGTTAGCTTTCTCTTCCTGCCTCTCCTATTGCTTGGCGACGTTCCAGAAGAACTGTACCGGCGATTTGATCAAGCCGGAGACGTTGGACCTGTAGGCCACCGGATTGAACCAGGTGCCGAAGTTCGCATGCGTCACCACCTGCAAGGCACGGGCGTGGATCTCATCGGCCAAAGCCTTCTGTGTCGCGGCATCGGTCTCCTTGGAGAAGGCGTCACGCAGCTCCTCCAGCTTCGGATCGTCGGGCCAACCGAACCAGGCCCGTTCCGTTCCGCCTGTCGAAAGGCCGGTATGGGTCACCGGGTTGGAGATATCGCCGCCGATCCACCAGGTGTGGAAGACATTCCAACCGCCGTCCGCCACGGGATCCTGCACCGCGCGGCGCGAGGTCAGAGTGGCCCAGTCCATTGCCTGTAGCTCGACCTCCATGCCGATATCGCGCAGGGTCTGAGCCGTCACCAGGCTGGCGGCATTCAGCACGGGAATATCGGTCGCCTGCAGGATGACCACCGGCGTACCGTCGTAACCGCCCTCTTCCAGCAGTTTCTTGGCCGTCTCCATATTGGGGTTAACCAGCAGGTCGGCCCCCGCCGTCGTCTCCAGCGGCGAGCCGCAGGCGTAGAGAGAGGTGCAGACGTTGAAGTACTCGGGATCGCCGATCGCCGCCTGCATGTAGGTTTCCTGATTGACCGCAGCCACCACGGCTTGGCGGATCTTCTCGTTGTCGAACGGCGGATGCAGATGATTCATCCGCAGCATGCCCTGGTTGCCCAGCGGGTCCAGAACCTCAACGACGATGTCGCTGTTCTGCTGCAGGATCGGCACCAGATCGACTGGCGGGTTCTCCCAATAGTCGACTTCGCCGTTCAGCAGAGCGTTCAGCGCCGTGGTCTGGTCGGGGATGTAGAGCCACTCCACCCGGTCGACTTCGGCGAGCTTGCCGCCCGCAGCGGCACTCGGTGCTTCCTCGCGCGGCTCATAGGCCTCGTTGCGGAGATAGACGACCTTCGACCCCGGCACCCACTCTTCTTGCGAGAACATGAAGGGACCGGAACCGACGATCTCCGGCACCTGCTCGAAGGGATCCGTATCAGCCAGCCTCTTGGGCATCATGAAGGGAACGTTGGAGCTGATCTTGCCAATCGACTCCAGCACCAGACCGTAAGGTTCCGAAAGGGTCATGACGATGGTCTTGTCGTCGGTTGCTTCCAGCGAAGCGACCACGTCCATCAGTTTCTGCCCCATACCGTCGCGCGCGCCCCACCGTTTCAGGGAGGCCACGCAATCCTCGGCGGTCACCGGGGTCCCGTCGTGCCACATCAGGCCGTCGCGCAGGACGAAGGTCCAGGTCAGCGTGTCTTCGCTCACCTCCCAGGTATCAACCATCTGGGGCTGCGGCTCCAGGTTCTCGTCCATCGCAAAGAGCGTGTCGTAAACCATGTAACCGTGGTTGCGGGTGATGTAGGCCGTGGTCCAAATCGGATCGACGTTCTTCAGGTCGGCATGCGGTATGACCCGCAAGACCGTTTCGGCCTGCGCAGCCTGAACGTTCAATCCGATCGCTGCGCCCAACGCCACCGCCGCAGCGGTCAAGACGCCGAGGCGTCGCCTTGTGATACTCACCATCGAGAGCCTCCTTGTTATCTCTTGGGACCGTTTTACGGCAGCCCGCAGGACATAGCGGGAAGACACGTCGTACCTTCGACGTCGCCTTTGGTCCTGAGTTCGACTTTCAAATCCTGTGCCAGCCTGCCATGGGATGCGAGTCCGAACTCCCAGATTGACCGGAAAAGCCCGCATACCGCGTTCTACGACTGCGAACTGTCATACTGAAGTTTAGCCAATGGCATCCAACAAACCCGATCAGTGTGATGAAAAATCAGACAGTCTGTCTATTGACTGCCTAACATGCCTGCATTGTATCCAACGAACGGCAGTCGCACTGGGGATCGTGTTCCTCTCCTTGGAGCGTTGACCGAACGGCCGGAATACTGCTTGGCTTTGCCGCCCGATCACCCTGCATCCCTCTGAGTCGGTTTCCCGCTGCCATGACAGACCTTCAAAGTGCCAGCTTGAACGCGCTCGCCGCCGAGCCGCTGGAAATCGAGATCAACTCGAAATACGACCCGGCAAGACCCTATGGAGACCGGCAGACCGCCGTCCTGAACCGAACCGCCTTCGAAGCGGCTCGGGCCGAGATCTCGAGCTGGCCCGGATACCAGCCGACGCCCCTGGTCCGGCTTACAGGCTTGGCACGCCGGCTGGGTCTGGCGGAGATCGCCTACAAAGACGAAAGCAGCCGCTTCGGGCTCGGCAGCTTCAAGGCCCTCGGCGGTGCTTATGCCGTGCTGCGCCTCTTGAAACGCCACATCACAGAGGCGACCGGTGAGGCGCCATCGACCGCAGATGTCCTGAACGGCACCCATGCCGATCTGATGGCGGGTCTAACGGTCTGCTGTGCGACAGATGGCAACCACGGCCGCTCGGTCGCCTGGGGCGCACAGATCTTCGGCTGCCGATGCGTGATCTTCGTCCATGCCACCGTCAGCCAAGGTCGGGTCGAGGCAATCGCCCGATTTGGCGCCGACGTACGCCGTGTGCCCGGCACCTACGACGACGCGGTTCGCGAAGCCGCGCGTCAAGCGGATGCGCACGACTGGACCGTCGTTTCCGATACTTCCTATCCCGGCTACCTGGATATCCCGCGAGATGTTATGCAGGGCTACACCCTGATGGCCGATGAAGCCCTGACTCAGTGCGGAAAGCGCCCGCCGACCCATGTATTGGTGCAGGCGGGTGTCGGCGGCATGGCCGCAGCGATTTCCGCCCATCTCTGGGAGACACTGAACGGCCGTCGCCCGCGCTTCATTGCCGTCGAACCGAACGAAGCCGCCTGTCTTCTCGCCAGTGTGCGCAGTGGTCGCGCCAGCCATGTCGCCGGTGAGCTGGACACCATCATGGCCGGCCTCGCCTGTGGCGAGACCTCTTTGCTTGCCTGGGAGATTCTCGACGAAGGGGCAGACGCCTTCATGACTGTCACCGACAGCGCCGCGCGCCATGCCATGCGTCTTCTCGCAGAAGGCTCCGACGGCGATCCGCCGCTGGTCGCTGGAGAGTCCGCGGTCGCTGGGCTCTGTGCCCTGATCGGGGCACTGTCAAAGCCAGACGTTCGAGAGAGCTTGGGACTCGGGCCGCACAGCCGGGTGCTGCTGTTCGGGAGCGAAGGTGACACCGATCCTGCGCTTTACCAGGAAATCGTGGGTCACTCCGGCGAGCAGGTGCGGACGAGGATGTCTGCGGAATGACGGGCCAGACTGTTGAGCGGACGAGTCATCTCAGGCTCGACCACGCCCGTTTGCTCGACCGCATTGCCAAACTGGCCCAGGTCGGTGCCATCGAGGGCGGTGGCGTCTGCCGCCTGGCCTTGACCGAGGAAGACAAGGAAGGCCGGGATCTGGTCGCCAACTGGATGCGCGACCTGGGCCTGCAAGTTTCAGTCGACGCCATCGGCAACATCCTTGGTCTGCGTCCCGGTCGGATCCCGGGTCCACCGGTGATGACCGGATCGCATATCGATACGGTTCGCACGGGAGGCCGCTATGACGGCAACCTGGGTGTGCTTGCGGGGTTGGAGGTTGTTGCTAGCCTGAACGAAGCCGGTATTGAGACCGAGCATCCGCTGTCGGTCGCCGTCTTCACCAATGAAGAAGGCGCGCGCTTCGCCCCCGACATGATGGGCAGTCTGGTGTATGTCGGCGGCCTGGCATTGGAAGAAGCGCTCGCCACCGAAGGAATCGACGGCACGCGCGTCGATACGGCGCTGGAGCGCATCGGTTACCGGGGCAAGGCAGCGGTCGGGCAAACCAAAGTCAGAGCGTTCGTGGAGCTGCATGTCGAACAGGGGCCCGTACTGGAGCAGGAGGGCGTTACCTTGGGCGCCGTCGAATCGGTTCAGGGTATCTCCTGGACCGAGTTCACCGTTGCAGGCGTCTCGAACCACGCCGGAACGACACCCATGCGGTTGCGCCATGACGCCGGCTACCTGGCCGGCGCGACGATCAACTTCGTGCGGGCCTTGACCCGCGATTTGGGTGGCGATCAGGTCGCGACCGTCGGCGCCATCGACTTCGGGCCCAACCTGGTCAACGTCATCCCCAATCGGGCCCGTTTCACCGTCGATCTGCGCAACACCGACGAGGCGGTCCTGCAAGAGGCCGAACGGCGTCTGCACGACTTCGTCGCGGAAACGGCGGAAGCCGAAGGTCTGACGGTGGCACATCGCCAACTCGCACGCTTCGCGCCGGTGCTGTTCGACGATGCGTTGGTCGCCCGGATCGAGCGGATCGCCGGCGATCTGGGGCATTCGGTGCGACGCATGCCCAGCGGCGCCGGTCACGATGCCCAGATGCTCGCGCGAATCTGTCCGGCCGCGATGATCTTTGTCCCTAGCGTCGGCGGCATCAGCCACAATGTCCGCGAATTTACGGAGGCAGCCGACATCGCCGCCGGCGCCGACGTGCTGCTCCACACACTGCTTGAACTGACATCCTAAGCTCGACTTGAACCGAAGGAAGGACGGCTACATGCCCCGCATCCTCACCGTCGGCGCCGCGCAACTCGGCCCGATCGCCCTGGCGGAGACCCGTGCCCAGGTTGTGGAGCGCCTGATCGTTCACTTGCGAGAGGCCGCGGCGCGCGGCTGCGATCTGGTCGTCTTTCCGGAGTTGGCACTGACCACCTTCTTCCCACGCTGGTTCATGGACGATCAGACCAGGATCGACAGCTTCTTCGAGCGCGAAATGCCGGGACCGGACACTCAACCCCTGTTCGACGAAGCGAAGCGCCTCGGCCTGGCATTCTACCTCGGTTATGCCGAGCTCACTGTGGAGAAGGGACAGACCCGCCGCTTCAACACCTCCGTCCTGGTCGACAAGCAAGGCGCTATCCTCGGCAAGTACCGCAAGATCCATCTGCCCGGCCATGCCGAAAACGAACCCTGGCGCGCCTTCCAGCACTTGGAGAAGCGCTACTTCGAGACCGGTGATCTGGGGTTCCCCGTCTTCGACGCACTGGGCGGTCGGATCGGAATGTGCATCTGCAACGACCGGCGCTGGCCGGAGACTTACCGGGTGATGGGCCTACAGGACGTGGAGATGGTCCTGCTCGGCTACAATACGCCGGTGCACAATCCGCCCGCGCCGGAGCACGATCGTCTCGGCTGGTTTCACAACCAGCTCGTGATGCAGGCCGGTGCCTATCAGAATGCGACCTGGGTGGTCGGTGTCGCCAAGGCCGGAAACGAGGAGGGTGTGCCGATGATCGGCGGAACCCAGATTATCGCCCCGACAGGCGAGAGCTTGGCCATCGCCGTCACCGAGGAGGATGAGCTGATCACCGCAGCCTGCGATCTCGACCTCGGCAAGTCCTACAAGCAGAGCGTCTTCGATTTCGCCCGCCACCGGGAACCGGACCACTATCGCCTCATCGTCGAGGCCAAAGGCGTACAGCAGCGACTTCCCGACGCGGCCAAGTAAGATCGCGCTGCGTCGGCGCCCCCGGCCCCTCTATTGCTCTACTTTGCCAGAACGCGTTCCAGCCACGCCGCGCCTGCCAACAGCCGGGCATCGTCGTCGAAGCGACCCACCAGTTGCAGGCCGAGCGGCAAACCCGCTGGGTCGGTGCCGGCAGGCAACGCCAGACAAGGCAGCCCCAGCAGCGTCCAAATGCGGTTAAACATGGGATCGCCGGTCGCCTTCAGGCCCTCAGGCGCCGCGTCGGGCGCAGGCGGGGTCAGGAGGATGTCCACCTCCGTGAAAAGCTCTGCAAGCGCGGCCCGAGCGGTGCGGGTGCGCGCACGAGCCTGCAGATAGGCGTCCGAATCTGCCACAGCGCCGGCATCCGTTAGCTCCAGCAACGGTGCACTCAAGGCCTCTCTTGCGGTCCGCCGTTCATGCGCCAGGGCGCGGGCGCCCTCGTAGGCCATCACCAGCTTCTGGTCACCGAGCAGGGAGTCGCAGGCCGCCGGCAGAGAGACCTCGATGACTTGCGCGCCGGCCACTCGCGCTGCGGCCGCAGCGGCCTCGATCTTCGCCGCCATGGGCGCGCTGACCGCCGCCCACTGCGCCGTTCGACAGAGACCTATCCGCGGCGTGCCGGATGGCGAACTTGGGCGCAGTGGCAAACCTGACAGAGCCTCCGCCAGCAAGGCAGCATCGGCAACGTCGCGGGCGAAGACTCCCACGGTGTCCAACGACCAGGCGAACTGCTTCACTCCGAAGGTCGAGATCGTTGCGAAGGTGGGCTTGTAGCCGACAACGCCGCAAAAGGCCGCCGGTCGGATGATCGAGCCGGCGGTTTGGGTGCCAAGCGCGAAAGGCACCATGCCGGCGCCCACCGCCGCTGCCGAACCACTGGACGAACCGCCCGGCGTGTGTGCGGGGTTATGCGGGTTGGCGGTCGGCCCGGGATGGAAATAGGCAAACTCGGTGGTCACGGTCTTGCCCGGCACCACGCAGCCGGCCTCCCGTGCCAGTGCCACTGCGGCTGCGTCCTGCCCAGGCCGATGGCCTATGTAGAGCGGCGAACCGTAGCCGGTCGGCCAATCGGTCGTATCGAAGACATCCTTGACGCCCAGCGGCAGACCGGCACAAGGACCGGCAGCCGTCTCCGCCGCACGCCGTGCCGCATCGGCCTCGAAGCAGACCCAGGCCTTCACCTCCGGCTCGCGCTCTGCAACCCGCGCCAAGCAGGCCTCAAGGTAGTCGCCGCGTGTCAGCCGTCCGGCTGCGCTCTCGGCAAGCACCCAAGCGGCCGTTCTATCCGCCAGCTCCATTCGACCCCTCTTTTGTTGTATCCGATCCACAGCGGTTACCGTAGCGAGAGCCGATGCAGCCGGGCTATTCTTAACTTCTTCACAGGATCTTCCGCTAAAAACAAAGGGGAGCGCGTGCGCATGAGCCAAGAGTCGAGACAGGCCGATCTGGTGATTCGCAATGCCCGGCTGATCGACGGCACGGGGGCGGCGGCACAGCAGGGCGGCCTGGCGATCCGCGACGACCGGATCGTGGCCCTGGGCGATCTGAAAGGCTGGGCAGCTGCACGTGAAGTCGACGCCGCGGGAAAGGTGCTGGCACCGGGTTTCATCGACGTCCATACCCATGATGACCGGGCACTTATCGACAATCCCACCATGGACTGCAAAGTCAGCCAAGGCGTCACCACGGTGGTCGCAGGAAACTGCGGGGTCAGTCTCGCACCGCTGGCAATCGATCGCCGCCCGCCGGCGCCGCTCGACCTGATCAGCGAGGATCCACGAGGCTTCTTCGCCGACTTTGCGGGCTATCTCGACTTCCTGGACAAGGAACCACCCGCCACCAACGCCTTAGCACAGGTCGGTCACTCCAGCCTGCGCGTCGGCGCTCTGGACGACCTCGAACGTCCGGCAAGCACCAGCGAAGTTGCTGCGATGCGCAGATTGCTGGAGCAAAGCCTCGAGGCCGGCGCGATCGGCCTGTCGACCGGTCTGTTCTATCCGCCAGCCAACGCTGCGCCGACCGACGAGGTTATCGAACTCGCCAAAGCACTGCATCAGGCCAAGGCGCTGCACACCACCCATATGCGCGACGAAGCCGACCAGGTGACAGACTCCCTGGAAGAAACCTTCAGGATCGGCCGCGAAGCGCAGGTCCCGGTGATCGTTTCCCATCACAAATGTGCCGGTCAGCGAAACCATGGCCGCTCGCGCGAAACCCTGAAGCTGATCGAGGAGACCCGAGCGCATCAACACGTGGGGCTCGACGCCTATCCCTATGTGGCCGGCTCGACCATGCTCGACTCCAACCTTCTGGAAGACGCCAGCAAGGTCATCGTAACTTGGTCGGTACCGCATCCGGACGCAGCCGGGCGCGACCTCCAGGAGATTGCTGCCGACTGGGGCGTCGACGTCGAGGAGGCGGTTACGCGGCTGACTCCTGCCGGCGGTGTGTTCTTCATGATGGACGAGGCGGACGTACAGCAAATCCTCGCCTATCCGCAGACCATGATCGGATCCGACGGTTTGCCACACGATACGCAACCTCATCCCAGGCTCTGGGGCACCTTCCCTCGGGTGCTCGGCCACTACTGCCGCGACCTTCAGCTCTTCAGCCTGGAGGAGGCCGTGCGCAAGATGACCGGGCTGCCAGCATCCGAATTCGGACTGACCGACCGCGGTCGACTGGCCGTCGGGGCAGCCGCAGACCTGGTCCTGTTCGATCCTGACGAGGTGATAGACGCCGCCACCTTCGAAGCGCCCAAAACGCCAGCGCGCGGAATTCTTGAGGTCTGGGTCAACGGCCGCAGCGTCTGGCGCGATGGCGCCACGACCGGCGCCAGACCGGGCCGCGCCTTGCGTCTGCAATCCCTATCTCTGCCGAGCCACGCTTGATGACACAAGCGCTCCGAAGAGTCGGTGTCGTCGGCCTCGGGAACATGGGGCTGCCGATAGCGCGGACTCTCGCTGCGGCGGGTTTCGAGGTGATAGGCTTCGATACCATGGAGGAGCGGCGTGCCGCCTTCTCACCCAATCTGGAGAGCCTAAGCGATCTGGCGGCTGCGAGTGATGTCTTGCTGCTGTCCTTGCCAACCTCGGGCATCATCGAAAAAGTTGTCGCGGAGGCAGCACCAACGCTGCGACCAGGCCGTCTGATCGTGGACACCTCGACTGCCGAACCCGCCTCCTCGAGACGATTGCAGGCCGAGATGGCCGCGCGCGGGATCGGTTATCTGGATACGCCGGTTTCCGGAGGACCGACAGCTGCCCGCAACGGGCAGCTTCTCGTGATGGCCGGTGGCGCAGAGAGCGACCTGAGCCGTGCCGCGCCGATGCTGCAAGCCATTGCGAGACAGGTAGTTCATTGCGGCGGGCCAGGCGCCGGCAATGTGACCAAACTCATTAATAATCTGCTCTGCGCCGCCCATCTGACTTTGGCGGGCGAGGCACTGGCCCTCGCTGAGGCCGGGGGTCTGCAGCCTGAAGCCCTGCTGGCTGCGCTCAACGTGGGCTCCGGCCGTAGCGGCGTGACCGAACTCAACCTGCCACGCTGGGTTCTCTCCAACAGCTTCGATTCCGGATTCTCCATGGGCTTGATGCGAAAAGACGTAGGCCTTGCTCTGAAGTTGGCTTCGGAGGTTGGACTTGCGCCCCAGCTAGCCACCGCCGCCGGAGCGATATGGGCCGACTCCAGCGCGAGCGTGCCGGATGCAGAGGACTTCAATCGCATGGTTCCCTATGCAAAGGAGACTAGCCGCCGATGAGCGGGCTTCTTCACAAACATCTCTCCGCTTGGTTTGGCACACCCGAGCGTTTCGGCTCCTTGATCGACGGCGAGCTGCTGCAGGGCGACGGCGCGACTGTCGAGATCATCGATCCCGCCAGCGCAACCCCTCTGATGGACTATCGCGACTGTGCCGCACCCGGAACGCTCGATGCCATCGAGGACGCGCAACGTGGATTTCTGGCCTGGCAGGCGGTGACCGCGAGTGCCCGAGGCCGCGTACTCTGGCGGATGGGCGAGTTGGTACGCCAGCGTGCTGACAGCCTGGCCATCTTGGAGAGCATCGTCGCAGGCAAGCCGATCCGCGACACCCGGGTCGAGGTGCTCAAGGTCGCCGAGATGTTCGACTACTACGCCGGCTGGGCCGACAAGTTGCACGGTGAAGTCATCCCGGTTCCGACCAGCCATCTCAATTACACGCGTCGTGAGGCGCTGGGTGTGGTCGCACAGATCACGCCGTGGAACGCCCCGATTTTCACGGCCGGTTGGCAGTTGGCGCCAGCTCTGGCGGCCGGCAACGCCGTCGTCCTGAAACCCAGCGAGCTCACGCCGGTCACGTCGGTTTGCCTCGGCCTGCTGCTGCACGAGGCCGGCCTGCCCAACGGGACCGTCAACGTCCTTGCCGGCCTTGGTCAAACGGTGGGTCATACGTTGGTCGCCGATCCCCGCATTGCCAAAACGATCTTCGTCGGTTCGCCGGAGACAGGGCGGGCCATAGCCGAAACGGCGGCCCGCAACCTGAGGCCTTGTCTGCTCGAGCTCGGAGGCAAATCGGCGAACATCGTCTTTCCGGATGCCGACTTAGGGCGGGCTGCCAAAGGCGCCCAAGCTGCCTGTTTTGCCGCAGCCGGGCAAAGCTGTACGGCCGGATCGCGTCTCCTGGTGCATCGCCGCGTCGCAGAGCCGCTGCTGGATCTCGTCGTCGGAGGTGCCCGGCGCTTACGGGTCGGCGCACCTCTGGACGAAGCCACGGAAGTCGGTCCGATCAACAATGCACGGCAGTTCGAGCGGGTCACTCGGATGGTCGCGGCCGGCCGCAATGACGGCGCCGAAGTGCTTGCAGGAGGCGGTAAGCCCGACGGCGCCGGCGATGGCTACTTCTACGCACCGACCGTGATGGGCGGCGTGACCGCCGACATGGCGGTGGCGCGCGAAGAGATCTTCGGCCCGGTGTTGTCCTGTCTGCTGTTTGACGATGAAGAGGAAGCCCTGGCTCTGGCCAACGACAGCCCCTTCGATCTCGCCGGCGCGGTCTGGACAGCCGACGTCGGCCGCGCCCATCGTGTCGCGGCTCAGGTGAGGGCCGGCAGCTTCTGGATCAACGGTTATCGGACGCTGTCGGTCATGTCCCCGTTTGGCGGCATGCACGGCTCGGGCTACGGCCGGTCCAGCGGTTACGAGGGATTGCTGGAGTACACCCAGCCCAAGAGCGTTTGGGTCGAAACCGCAACCGACGCCCCGCAACCCTTCGGCTACGCTGACGATTAAGACGCTCTGCCTGCGCGGTAGATCGAGAGGGCCTGCAGCCCGCAAGCACCGCTGCAGGCACCAGCGCAGCCTCCGCATTGGGTCGCAAAAGGCTCCCGCACCGCATCACCGCGACGCACCAGAACCTCGAGCAGTCCTTCGGCTGTGCCAGGCTCGATATCGAGATGCGCAGCAATCTCACTCAAAGTGCAGGGACCGCTTGCCCTGAGGTGCTCCCGTAGCGCGACCAGCATCCCTGTCTCACTCCGCCGGTTTGACAACGACTGCCGTCTCTCCGCGGAGACCGAGCCACCGCATCATCGCGAGAGACAGAGTGAAGATCACCAATACCCCGAAGATCCAGGTCGCAGCCGCAACGGGGTCTTGGGGCCAACGGGCGGCCTGATAGAAAGAGGTTGCGACACCGTAGGCCAGACCGGTGGTCCAAACGCCTGCGAAAGCGGTCCAGCCAAAACCCAGCTCCCGATAGATCGCCCCCATGGCGGCAAAGCAAGGAAAGTAGAGCAGTACGAACAGCAGGTAGGCGAAGGCGCCGATCTGACCGTCGAAGCGTTCGACCATGGCTCCAAAGGTTCCGGTCGAGACCTCCTGCGCTTCGGCCGCCGCCACAGTGTCCGAAACATCACCGATAGAGATTCCGAGCGGATCCAGCAAGGCGGCGGCGATTCCTCCCAGGTTTTCGGGAACGGTACCGGCCGCTTCGAGGAGTCCGGCGAGAAGACTGAACTCCCCCTCTTCTTCAGCCAGCCCCGCCTCTCCGTCAGCAAGCGCTCCATAGAGGTTGTCGAGCGTACCGACCACGGCTTCCTTTGCCAGCAGGCCAGTGAAGATCCCCACCGTAGCCGGCCAGTTGTCTTCTTCGATACCCATCGGTGCAAAGGCCGGGGTAATGGCACGCCCGACATCGGCAAGCAGGGATTCCTCGACCGCCACGTCGCCGAAGTTGCCGTCCCGGTTCACGGCGCTGAGAATCGAGAGCGCCATGACCATCAGAACGATGACCTTACCTGCCCCACGGACGAAGACCTTGAGTCGATCCCAGGTTCGCAGAATCACGTTGCGGAATGTCGGTAGGTGATAGCGGGGCAACTCGATGACGGCGGCACCCGCAGTGCTGCCGGTCAGCAACGTACGCTTCAAGGCGAAGCCCGTCAGCACCGCGACAAGAATCCCGATCATGTAGAGGGCGAAAACCAGGTTCTGACCATTCACCGGGAAAAAGGCCGCGGCGAACAGCGCGTAGACGGGTACACGCGCACCGCAGGACATGAAGGGGATCATCATGATCGTGGTCTTGCGATCCCGCGCATCCGATAGGATCCGGGTCCCCATCACACCCGGCACGCTGCAGCCGAACCCCACCAGTAATGGCAGAAAGGCCTTACCCGGCAGCCCGACGGCCCGCATCAAGCGATCCATCACGAAAGCCGCGCGCGCCATGTAACCGCTATCTTCCAGCACGGCGAGAAACAGAAAGAGACACCCGATGATTGGGATAAAGGTCGCGACGGTCTGTATCCCACCGCCGATCCCATCGGCCACGATCACCGAGAGCCAAGTCGGCGCGGAGATGCCAGCCAGCAGCTGTGCCACGCCATCGACAAACAACGTGCCGGCAAAGATATCAAAGAAGTCGATGAAGGCGCCGCCGATGCTAATCGTCCAGAGAAACATCAGATACATCAGCGCCAGAAAAATCGGCAAACCGAGCGCTCGATGAAGTACGACGCGGTCGATTCTATCGGAGATCGCCCGCGACAGCTTGTTGCGTCGGCGAACCGTTTCACCGGTCACATCGACGATAAAGCCGTAACGGCCCTCGGCCAGCAGCAGATCCGCCGGCTCTCCGCTCTCCTGCTCCAACGCCCTCAAACGTGCCGAGACGGGCGCCGCAACGTCGGCGGAAAGACTGGCCAGCGTTGCGGCGTCCCCTTCGATCAGGCGGATAGCGGCACGCCGCGCCGGTACGGCCTCGATGCCGCTGCGCGCAAGCTCCACCGCCACATCGCCGAGGGTTCGTTCCACCGGGGAACCGTGATCGATCAGATCCGACCGCTGCTGTGCACGGCCGCGCAGGCTTTGGCGTATGGCGACCTCCAGCGCGCTAAGGCCATCACCGCGCGACGCGACCAAAGGAACGACCGGGCAGCCCAGCCGTCGCGCCAGCCCGGCGACATCGATCTCGATCCCGTTGGCGCGCGCCACATCCATCATGTTGAGCGCGACGATGACGGGATACCCCTGCTCCAGCAACTGCACTGCCAGATAGAGGTGCCGTTCGATGTTGGATGCATCCACGATGTCGACCACAACATCTGCCTCGCCCGCAGCAAGGTAGGCGCGGGCGACACGCTCGTCTTCCGACGTCTCGGCGGGGGCAAGCGAATAGATACCGGGGAGGTCGACGACCGTACCTTCCAAAGCCCCTAGCTGAAAAGAGCCGCTGCGCTTCTCGACCGTTACGCCAGGCCAGTTCGCCACCCTTTGGCGAAGGCCTGTCAGCCGATTGAACAAAGAGGTCTTCCCTGTATTTGGATTGCCGATCAGGGCAACGGTTATGGAGGTCATGAGCGCTCTCACACACTTCGACCGGTGTCTCGCGCTTCCTCCGCGATTCCGATGCAGACCGCGAGGCTTACGGGCAAAGCCAATCGCTCGCTCCCCAGCCCGACGATCACACCGTCACGACCATGATTCTGCAGGACCTCAACCACCACGCCGCTGCGCAAACCCAACTCTGTCAACCTGTGGTTCAAAGTCTGTCCAGCGTGCAATGCCTCGATCCGAACGAGTCGGCCGCCAGCCACAGCCGCCAAAGACCGCCCGCGGGAGAGCTGAGATACCTGTGCCATAAGCTGTCGTGCCGTCCCTTGATGCGATACCCGATAAGCGCCGACCGTCGCCGGCTCCATCCACTGGCCTTCCTATCCAGATGACTCTTTCGCAACTGAGACGCATTCGCATTGACACTGATCAAGAGCGCTTGCAGCTCGGTCGGTCAGGACGGCAGGCGAAGCAGATGATTGTCGAAGCGGCGCGGATGATGCCCGATCGGCTGCAAGGCGCCATGCTGCAGTCGCGCGAGCCATCCCTCGCCGGAAGCGAGCAGAAAACCAACCGGCATGGCATCGACGGCGCAGACGTCGGGCAGTTCGCTGCTCGCAATGAAGCTTCCGTCATGCCGCCAGAGAGTCGCCAAGCCCCCACGCGGCGAGGTAACGGCAAACGAGCCTCCGTTCACGGAGAAAGCGACGGAACCGCAGTAGTTTTTCATACGCCGCTGTACGCCCTCGGGCGCCGAGATCAACGTCAGCGGCGCACCAAGACGGGTCAGGCCGATGAGCGGCGGTTGTTCGAGCGGATCGCCTTCCCACTGGGCGACTACGACGACCTCCCCATCGGGTGCGATATCCAGATGACGTAGGGATAGCCGGTACAGATCGGCAGGCGGCGTAACGGCATGCAGCAAGCGGCCGTCCGAAGCGGCGACGAAGGCAACTGACGGAACCATCTCCGCCAGGTTCAGCTTAGCGCGGGGCGCAGCCGGATGAGTCAGGATACCGCCGTTGGCGATCACCAACGTGCGGCCGTCGGGATGACGGCGGATCTCATGCGGGCCGATGCCATGGCTGGAGAACTCGCCGATCCGACGAAACCCCTCCATCGCATCGTAGACGCCAATCACCCCTCGTTCGCCCTCGTAGTCGTTCTCCGTCGCAAAGAGGAGCCTTCCGTCTGCCGCGAAACAGCCGTGACCGTAGAAGTGCCTCTCCGGAGCCGCAGAGATGTCCGCAATGAGACGGCCCGTCACGCTATCGAACACCAAGGCGAAATCCCCGGGTCGCCGGGCGAACACCGCTACGCGGTTCCTTGTTGGATCCGAAGCCATGCCGTGCCCACGGGCCGGCAGGTCCCGGACCTGCAGAGCGTCCCCTGTCTGTGAGACCAGACCGGCTTGAAAGCCGCCTTCGGGGGTCTGCCAGGTCGCCACGAAGGACGGAACCGCAGAGGGGTCGGTGCCGGCCCGGACAGAAGCTGGCCGAACGACCCCGGTAGCGAGCAGAACGAGCAGGGCGCGCCGGGACAAAGCCACCGGATCAGTCTCCGTCGAAGGCGTTGAACCCGCGCGAGAGACCGAGCGCCGCCGATGCGCCGCCGTTGACCTCGACGACGAGCCGGTCAGCGAGCGTTTGCACGTACTGCCAACGAGCGCGCTGTGCCGGATCGACCACTGAGTCCGGGAAAGCGCCCTCGATCGCATCCAACGTCGTCCCAAGTTGCTCGAAGCGATCTCGGATACGCGCATCCACCTCGGGTGCGCGCTGCGCCACAGCGGCGGAGAAGCCGCCCTCGAGATAGTAGGACTCCAGCCCTTCGAAGGACGCACGGAGATGCGGCATCGTTAGACCGCTGTGCCGGAAGACGGCCCGGCGCGGCCGCGCCGTTTCGACGGAGTCCCCTACGACCGGAAGCAGCGTCCGCTCCGACATGAACTGTAGACCGCTGCTGAGCGCCTTAAAGACTTCCGAAACAGCCTCGCGATGATCCCGATAGAGCGGATTCTCCGGACCAGGCTGTGCAAGTAGTTGCGGATAGGCAGCCCCCTCCGCCCAAGCCGCAGCGGTCTCGGCCATCATGTTGTGGAGGTTCGCGGCAATCGCGGACGCCAAAGGACACGGCGGCAAGGCAACGTCCGCCGCTTCTCCTGCCCCTGTTACAATTCGCTCCAACGCTGGAAGACTCTGTACGGCTACGCTCATCTGCGTCAGGGATTCGGCGTTCAGCGGACGCTCACCGAGCGCGGCCTCCAGCCCCCGAAGGTGCCGACCCGTGAAGTTACGAGGATCGGGCCAGAAGAAGATGCTGAGGTAGCGGTCCTGCTCCATGACCGGGCCGAAGCGCAGATGCTGCACACGCGCCCAGGCCACAACCGCGCCGGCAAAGGCGCGTTCCACCTCGGGTCCATCGGGCAGATCCGCCACGTCGCAGCGGCCGGAAACCGCGCGCTCAAGCTCGGCGAAACGCTCCGAAGCGACAACGTAGCTTGGCCGGATGCTGGCAGCGACGGCCTGCTCCACAAGTCCGGCGTAACCGTTCGCCTCTTGCGCCAGCGAAGCCGGGGTGACGGTCGCCATAAGCAGGAGAGCGGCTGCGGTGCGGAGGAGAAGCATGACTAGAGAGATCCGATAAAGGCGAGAAGGGCGTCGCGTTCCTCCGGCGTCATGGCGACCACTGCATCACGCGCCGCCTGCGCTTCGCCGCCATGCCAGAGGATGGCTTCCAAGAGATTGCGCGCGCGTCCGTCGTGCAGGAAGAAGGTGTGGCCGTTGACCGTCTCCGTCAGCCCGATCCCCCAAAGCGGAGCCGTGCGCCACTCGCGCCCGGTCGCCTGCCATTCGGGCCGGCCGTCCGCCAACCCTTCCCCCATGTCGTGCAGCAACAGATCGGTGTAGGGCCAGATCAACTGGAAGCTTGTCGCCTCGATCGGCGCATCGCGGCGGGTGACGTACTTCGGCGTATGGCAGGCGGCGCAGCCGCTTTCGTGAAACAGGGCTTTCCCGCGCAGAACATTTGGCTCCTCCAGATCCCGGCGAGCGGGCGGAGCGAGGGTTTCGGCATAGAAAGTCACCAGATCGAGCACTTGGTCGGGTGCCTCGACATCGCCCAGCGCAGCCTGGACGCCGGTCGGTGCAGCCTGACAAGCCGTTTGCTCCGCGGTGCACTCGCCGGCGTGGTAAGGCGTGAGGCTGGTCGAGATTCCAATGTCGCCGGTAAAGGCATGGGCAGACTGCTGCCGCACGTTGGGATTACCGGCCTTCCAGCCGAAGCGGCCGAGTACCAACTCGCCGGTCACGTCGTCACGTACCCAGTTGGGCCGCCCGGAGATACCGTCGCCATCCGCATCTTCCGGATCGGCCTGCGCCAGGATGTCACCTTCGTGAATGGCCTCCAGCAGCCCGAGACCGATCATCTGATTGGCGACGCGCGGGCTGACCATCAGCTCCGGATGTGTCGGTCCGTAGCCCAGGCTCTCGATGCCGTAGACCGGCTTGCGCAGCATGACGGTCTCGCCGCCATTCAGCTCCACCGGCAGTTCCTCGTAGGCAATCGTCATCTGGCCTTCGGCGAGATGGCCGGGCACGGCGAAGTTCTGCAGCTGACCGCCGTAAACCGGATCGGGAATTACGCCCGTCAGCCCCGCCTCGAGCGCCTCCCGCTGCGTCTCGTCCTGCGGTGGGATGGAGAGGCGAAGGAACATGGAGACCGCCTGCTCGCCTGCCGTCGGGGGATGGCCACGGCCGTCCTTGAGGTGGCACCGCTGGCAGGAGCGTGCGTTGAACAGCGGTCCCAGCCCGTCGGACGCCTGGGTCGAAGCAGGTGAACTGACCCAGAGCTTCCTGAAAATGCCGTTCCCAACCCGAAAGAGTTGCTCCTGTTCGAAGTCGAGATTGGCCAGGGGGTGAGAGAAGGCATCGCGGTTGATCAGCTTACGCGACGTCCCTGCACCGCCAGGCCAGCGCTCGAAGGCCTCGGCTTTGGAGAAGTCCTGCGGCAGCGCCAAAACGCCAGAGATACGTGTCCGGTCCTCCGCGCTCAGGTCGTCGCGATGCTTTAAAGGCCCATCGGCAGAGGCACCCATAGCGGCGATGCTGCCGAAAGCGCAGGCGGTTAGCAACGCGACGAGAGCGAGAGGCTTCAAGACTGCGATTCCCGGTTAGAACTCGAGCGTGTAGCTGGTCAGGACTCCCAGCGTGTGATTGTCGATTTCTTCCTCTCGCCCATAGCGATAGCCGATGTCGAAGCCGAGTCCGAAGTCGAACGCGTAGCCGCCCGAAACCTGCAGCAGACGATCCGTCTCAACATCCGAGTCGTTGATTGCCGTGTCCCGCAGAGCGCCGGCTAACGAGATGTTCCATTTGCCAAGATAGTAGGCAGCCCCCAGCGTGACAAAGACAGCGTCCTCTTCGCTGGCATCGAATTCGGACAAGTAGGCCGCTTCGCCGATCAACTCGAGCGTTTGGTCGTCGGCGATCTCAATAGCCTGCAACAAACCGACGACCAGACCTGCCTCGTCTCCCTCGTCTTCATCGCCACCGGCGCGAAAGCGGAGACCGATGTGATAGGACAGGCCCGGCAGCGCCGCCACGTCACTGCCGTCGAGCGTCAAGCTGAAAGCCCCCGGGCCTTCGGTGTTACCGGCTCCGCCCTCATCGAGATCGAGATTCCCACGGCCGTTGATCGCGCTCTCGGACAGGAGACTGCGATCCGCAAGGAAAATGTTGGCAGACAGCTCGACGACGCCGAGGAAGGCACTGTGCGCATTCCCGAACCCGAGCGCCACGCCGCCACCAAGCTGTTCCGTCAGCTCGTAGTCCTCGGCGAAATCGACACCGAAGATACCCGGCGCTAAATCCCACGCAACGCCGAAGGACGGATTGAACTTGCCTCCATAAACTCGGCCCCAGTCGTCGCTGTACTCGAGAAAGAGCTGCTCGACGTAAAGACCGTGATCCTCAAAATAGCGGTCGTCATCGGCATCCCGAACGGGTTCGAACACGAGACCGGCCTCAATTGCCACATGCTCCACCGGTTCGACGCGGACGCTGGGTTCCACTGTGGTAAAGAGGTCGTTCAACTCTGCATTAGAGTCATCCGAGTCGAAGACATAGTCGTTCTCCACTTCGACGGCGATTTCGCCCGAGATCCTCGGATAACTCTCCTCAGCCGCCGCCGCTGGCATAACAGGTGCAAACATACAAATACAAAAGCAGCGCGAAAACTTATTCATAAGCTCTACCTCAAGTAATTTGTGAGCCTTTAATTTTATTCGGAAGATGAAAAGAACCTGTAATTTTGAATAATTTCGCCTGCTTTTTGCGGTAGTTTACTGGAATACAGCACTCGGATTATCGAGACTGTCCGAACCCTCGAAAGCGATCGGCTGCAGATCGAGGGCAGCGACGGCCCGCTCGATGCTCCGGGTCTGCGTCACCAGGGCATCGATCATCGCTTCCACCGTCGCATTCCCGTCAGCGTTGCCGGCCGCGATCATCTGATCGTAGCTTTCGATGCGCTGAGCGCGCTGAACCATATCCTGCCCGGCGTCGTAGCTCCGCTGCAATCCAGCAAGCAGCTCCTCGGCCACGGCGGGATCGGCGGCCGCGAGCAGCGCCTCCAGACTCGGGCCGCTGACCCGAGATCCGTCGACCCGCTGATAGGTTCCGGTGACGACATTTATCATGCCGACGACATTGTAGAAGTGGCTGTTGTGAGTGTTGTCCGCGAAGCAGTCATGCTCTTCTTCCGGGTCGTGCAATAGCAGACCGAGCCGCATGCGCTCACCGGCCAACTCGCCATAGGACAGGGAACCGAGACCGGTCAGGATACGAATCAGGCCTGCCGACTCGCCGTGTGCCGTCAGCGCCTCGCGCGCAGCGCCGTCTGCACTCCAGGCCTCGACGATCTCTTCCAGATCGGCGATCAGAAGATCCGTTGCGGCCATCAGGTACTCGGCACGCCGGTCGCAGTTGCCGTTGGAGCAGTTGGACGTGTCGAAATCGCTGGCCGGGCGGTTTCCGGCGCCGGGGCCCGTGCCGTTGAGATCCTGGCCCCAGAGGAGAAACTCGATGGCGTGGTAGCCGGTCGCAACATTGGCTTCGACTTCATCCGCCTCATGCAGCACGTCGCTCAACAGGCTCGGCGTGATGGCCGTGGCGTCGATCGCACGACCGCCGACAGTCAAATTCGGGTTGGCAATGACGTTGACGCTGTAGAAGGCATTTTCATCGGAAGCCGTGCCGTAATCGGCGGCAACATAATCGATCAACCCTTCGTCCAGCGGCCAGGCATTCACCCGCCCTTCCCAGTCGTCGACAATCTCGTTGCCGAAGCGATAGACCTCCGTCTGCTGATAGGGAATGCGTGCGGCCAACCAAGCGGCCCGCGCCTCCATCAGGGTCGCGTCGCTCGGGTTCTCAATCAAGGCCTGCACCGTGGCGCGGAGCGTGTGCGCGGTGATCAACGAATCTTCGTAACCGGCCTGCGCGATATCGGCGTAGGTCTCCAGCACCGCCGCCGGTTCGGCCGCCTTGCTGGCGGCAGCCGTCAGCAGGCTTGCGATTAGCAATGCGCCACCGGAGAGCAACCCCAGTTTCGTCGCGATTGTCGTTTTCGCGGTGTTCATGCGTTTTTGGTTCCTTGCGTCGCGTTCAGTCTTGTCGCTTGTCGCCACCGGGCACTTGAAGGCAGCCGGTAACTTTGGGATCTAATATTGCGAATGACTCTCAATATCATTGAGGCCAGAGGCGGCGGTTTTGTCAAGACGGCTGTACGAAGACGTCGCCGCATCTGGCCCTTAAAAACGGGCGAACCGCTTGTGGGTTGCCATGATGCAGATCAATGCGAACGCCTCTCAATCTCATTCATTTAAGCCACGGTAGCTCTCAGGGAGTGATCGAGTAGCTCTGCCAAACTCACTTGCGAATGGTTCGCATTCTCGATATCCTGCATGCAGGATAAGCCCAGGAGAAAATCGCCATGTTCGTTTGGCGCAGCATAGGAACCGGCCAACTGGCCAGCCTGATGCAAGATGCACGCGAGATTGGTGAAAGGCAGGGTCCGACAGCGGCCTCCTTGCCACCCGCCACGCCTAGAGCCCAGCCGGCGGCTGCGGTGTCCCCTTCAGCACCCGCCTCCCCCATTCGGCCGGCAGCCGCGAAAACGCCCAGTTCTTTGGCACGCGTCCAGCCTGCAGACGCTCACCAAACCGGCTCCTGAAGCTATCGCCACGGCCATAGCGGCTCGATCTTCTAACGGGCCGGCAGGATCCGCGGAAGGCGAGGTCGACCCCCACCACGGCCTTACACCCAGATCGCCAGGCCCAGATAGAAGGCAACCTCGCTGACTTGTTGGGTCGCCCCCAGGGTATCGCCGCTATAGCCCCCAAGCTTACGTTCGAAAAGCCGGCGAATGGCGAGGTGCCCGACAAGCAGACCAAAGAAACCGCAGAGCAGCGCGAGAGCGGGCAGCCAGATCAAAGCGACCGCGAGCACGACCAACCCGGTTGCGCAGGCAACGGCGAGCCCGATCCGACCAATCCCATCGGCCGTTGGCTTACCGGTGCCCTCCGCGCGCTGGTAACGGCTGGTCGCGATGACGGCGACACTCGACAGGCGGCTCAGGCCGTGGCCGGCAACCAGCACGGCCGCAACAGCCGCCGTTGGAAGCGCCAACAAGGCTGCGATCTTCATTGCCAGCACCAGACCTAGGGCGACCGCACCATAGGTACCGAGCCGGCTATCCTTCATGATCTCCAGCGCCGCGTCTCGCGTTGTGCCGCCGCCAATACCGTCGAAGGTGTCTGCCAAGCCGTCCTCGTGAAAGGCGCCGGTTAGCAGGATCGTCGCCGCGGTCGAGAGCAGAAGCGCCAGCAGCGGCGGAAAGACCTGGAATGCAGCCCAGAAGACCAAGGCAGCGATGGCACCAACGGCGCATCCGACGGCCGGGTAATAGCGCACGGCCGCTGCGAGTCGTTCAGGCGTGTAGCCGACATCCGCCGGCAGCGGCAAGCGAGTCAAGAACTGTACCGCCAATAGGAAGATGGCGACTTCGCTCTTTATGTCACGGAGCATAGGGGCCTATTTCGTCTCGACCGAAAACCCAAGGCATTACTGGTGCCGCGGAGGCGCAGGTGTCGCGATCGTGTCGATGCGGCGTTCGCCCCACCTTCTATCCTAGGCGGCCCCGACCGTCGGAAGGCTTTGCATAACAGATGCAAAGCCGATCGCGCAAAACGCACCGCATCGACCTAATCGTCGACAGCCGAAACTCGCGACACTTGGCCAGGCTCCGGCCTGAAGTTGAAGGCGAGGCGCCAATCGTCATCACGACATCGAGCGAGCCCAGGCACCAGCTTGCAGGGACAGCAAAGCGGCCAGAATCAATGCCGCAGCAGCCAGGAGCGTCGGCGCTCGAAAGCTGCCCAACTGATCCACCAACAAGCCCGCTGTCGTGGGACCGACCGCCTGGCCGATAGCGAAGCTCGCCGTCATCCGGGCGATCGCCTGCTGTGCCCGGCCCGCCGACAGGACGCGGGCTCCCATCAAACCCAGCGCCGTCAAACCCATAAAGGTTCCGCCCAACACCGCAGCAGAGACGCAGAGGCCGAGCGGCGTCTGCCACTCGACGCTGGCAGCCACCCCGAGCGCCAGGAGACCGCTAGCGGCAGCGAAGGCGGTGAACAGGCCAAGCCGTGCACCGAGCCACGACCAGAGACTCACCGAAGGCACCGCCGCCAGGCCCACAAGCAACCAGATCCAGGGCTCGGCGGCAGCGGTCGCCGGCGCGTCGCGGACGATCGCCACCAAGAAGGTTGCGGTGACCACATAGCCGAAGCCGAACAAGCCGTAGGCCAAGATCAGCAGCCAGAGCGGCGCGCGCCTTCCAGCTCCAATCTGATCCGGCGGAGACACTTTTCCGCTGTTCGCTTCCGGCGGAATACAGCGCGCCACGACAGGAATGGCCAACAGAGCGAGCCCTCCGGTCGTCAGCCAGAGCAGTGGCCAATCCGCATCGATCGCGAGCAGTGCCGCAACCGCGACCGACGAGACCGCGATCCCCGCCCCTACGCCGGCGAAGTGAACTGCAGAGAGACGCACATGGCCCACCGCTTGCAGCTTCTGCAGCACAATAGCCGAAGCGCAGACGATGACGAACGCACTGGCAAACCCGCCTGAAAACCTCAACAGAGCGACGAACGGCACAGCGGAGACCAAGGCTACGGCCATGGTGGTCGCCGCGCTGACCAATAGTGCTATCATCAGCCAACGCCGAGGGAACTGCGTGAAGCGATTATGAGCCGCGGCGAGTGCCCCCAGCAGATAACCGAGATAATTCGCCGAAGCGACAAGGCCGGCGCTGGACGCACTCCAGCCGATGGCAGCCATCATCTCGGGCAGAATCGGCGTGTAGACGAAGCGCCCGATACCTAGCGCCGCCGCCATGGCCAGAAGCCCGCCTGTGGCAAGGCGGAGCGACTGCCTGAAACCGCCTTGGTCTCTAACTTGCATGGCCCCATCGCTCCTTAGACCCCAGCAAGACTAGGGCAGCAGCCAGCGCAGCGATAATGCCGCGATCAGATGCCGGCCATCTCCTGAGGAGATAGCCGGCTAATCGGCTTGCTCGGTCTCGATCGGATTCGAACCATCGTAAGTCCAGCGATACTGTGGCGGTGTCGGGCCCTTGTTCCGGCCGCCCTGGTTCATCTGTTCGAAGGCGTGAGCGAGGATGCCGACAGAACGGGAGAGACAGAAAAGGCCTCGGGCGAGCGGTGGCGGAAACCCCAGTTCGGCGAAGATAACGGCAGTGGCGCCGTCGATGTTCATCGGCACGGGCTTACCTTTTCTGGCCAGCAACGCTGCTTCCACCGCTCGGCCGATGGCAGCAAACTGTCCGCTGCAGACCCCCTCCTGCGCAGCGGCCTCGACGAGACCGAGCAACCGGGGTGCGCGAGGATCGACGGGCTTGTGAAAGCGGTGACCGAAGCCCGGCACGAAGGTCGAGCGCTCGGCCGTCCAGCGATCAACACAGTCGCCAGCCGCGTCGGGTCCGCCCGCCGCAGCGATCAGACCATAGAGTTCCACGGCCTGCTCCCCGGCCCCGCCGTGCACGTCGTCGAGCATGTTGACAGCGCTTGCCATCGCGCCGTTGAGCGGCAGCCCACAGGTCACCGCCATCCGCGCCGCAGCGATGGACGGGGCTTGCGGGCCATGGTCGACAGCAGCGACCAACGCAGCCTCCAGCAGCTTAGCGGCACCGGGCGCGGGCAACTCTCCTCGCACCATCAGCCAGATCATCTGAGGAAAGGTCACATTGCCGATCAGGTCCTCGATCGGCTGTCCCCGCATGCGGATAGCGCCCGGTTTCATGTCGATGATCTCTGTCCGCCACCAGTCGGCTACGTCGCTCAAAGCACACCCTCCTCACGAAGCCGCTGGAGTTCTTCACTCGAAAGCCCGAGCGCGCCATAAACCTGATCGTTGTGCGCACCCAGCTGCGGCGGTGGCGTTTCGACGGCCGGCGCGGCTCCATCCAACTTTACACCGGTGCGCACCACCGTGATGTCACGCTCCGCACCCGGCACTTCGGCAAAATCTGCCAGCAGGCCGCGCTCGGCGATTTGCGGATGCGCCAGCACTTCCGGGAGGCTGTAAACGACGCCAGCGGGCACGCCGAGTCCGTTCAATTCATCGGCCCAAACCCGGGCAGAGCCTGTCGCTAGGCTATGCTCCAGTTCCGCCTTGAGCACGAAGCGGTTTGCCTTGCGGTCTTCGCGTGTAGCATAGGCAGGATCCATCAGCAGATCCTCGCGCCCGAGGTGTCGGGCCAGAACCTGCCACTGCTCGTCTTTGTTCGCGGCGATATTGAGAAGTCCATCGGCGGCGCGAAAGGTGCCGGAGGGCGCAGAGGTGATATTCTCATTTCCCTGCGGTGCCGGCACGACTCCACCGATCAGATAGTTGGAGACAACCCAGCCCATGGTAGCGATGGTCGCCTCCAGCATGGAAACATCGATGTAGCTGCCGCGCTCCGGTGCGTTCAGCGCCGCACAGATGGCGAAGGCAGCCGTAAGACCGCCGATGGTATCGGCGACCGGATAACCGACCCGCAAGGGTGCCGACTCCGAGTCTCCGGTAATCGACATGACGCCGGACGCCCCCTGCACGATCTGGTCGTAGGCCGGGCGGTCGACCCAAGGTCCGTCCTGACCGAAGCCGGAGATGGCGCAATAGATCAGGCGCGGATTGGCCTCCTTCAGCACCTCATAGCCAACACCCAGCCGGTCCATGACGCCGGGACGGTAGTTCTCCACCAGAACGTCGCACGTCTCGACCAGCCGCTTCAGCAGTGCGACGCCTTCAGCGGTCTTGAGGTTGAGAGTGATGGACTTCTTCCCGGGGTTCTGCGCCAAGAACGAGATGCCCATCCCGCGCCTGTTCAGCTCCGCATCCGCGCCCAGGTGCCGCGCCAGATCGCCGCGCCCCGGGGCCTCGACCTTGATTACCTCGGCCCCGAAGTGCGCCAACTGATGGCAACAGAATGGCCCCGCCAGGACATTGGTCAGATCGAGGACGCGCAAACCCGCGAGAGGCTTCCCCATGCCTGCCTATCCGCCCTCGCCGGCCTTGTCGTAGACCTGCCGCTTCAAGCGGCGCAGATAGGACGTCATCATCGGGGCGACCAAGCAAGCCGCCGCGATCAACAAGATGGATAGAGTCAGCGGCCGCTCCCACAGGAACGACCAACTGTCGTTGTTGATCAGCAGCGCGCGGCGCAGGTTCTCCTCCATCATTCCACCCAGGATGAACCCCAGGATCATGGGCGCCATGGGAAAGTCCAGGAAGCGCAGCACGACGGCGGCAATCGCGAAGATCACCATCAACTGAATGTCGAAGGTATTGAAGCTGACGAAGTAGACGCCGATCAGCGAGAAAAAGAGGATCAAAGG
>JBQLZH010000011.1:0-175091 GCA_052168175.1 Kiloniellales bacterium | reverse complement strand
CGAAGATCGGCGAGAACGCGATGCCGACCGCGCCGAGAAGGACCCCCCCCCCCCCCCGCCGCCCCCGCCGCCCCTGCCCGTCCGCCCACCGCCGCCGGCGCCGCCCTGGGCCGCCGCGTCGCCGAGGGTGACGTTGGAGAGGCTGGCGCTGGCCCCGGCGTTGACGAAGACCGCCGCCCCGGCGCCCAGACCGCCGCCGCCGCCGGTGGCGAATACGCCGTCACCGCCGTCGCCGCCCTGGGCGCGGGCGTTGTTCACGGTCACGTCGGAGATGTTGGCTGCCCCGCCCTGTACGAAGAAGACGCGGCCGGCATTGTTGGCGTCGATGGTGTTGCCGCCGCCGACGATGGTGATGCTGTCGGTGATCATCGGCAGCGACTGGGTCAGGGTGATGTTGCCGGTCAGCGTGATGGTCTGGGTGCCGGCGGTATCGTTGGCATTGAAGATCGCGTTGCGCAGGTCGGTCTCGTTGTTGATCGCCCAGGCCGGTGTCGCCAGGGGTCCTGCCGCGGCGACCGCGATCCACAAGGCTGTGCCGCCGAGCAGGGGGCGCCGCCGTGCCTTAGAGCGGCGCCGCGCCGCGCCGGCACATCCGGTTGTCCGGAGAGATGTCATGCCCCTACACCCCCGACCGAACCGTCTCCGGATCTCGACCGAAACGCTCGGCATATACGACCATAGCTAGAACGTCAGCCTACATATCATTCCAGCATTCCGCGGCGCGAGAAAAATGCGCCGCGGGACGGGGAGAAATGTCGCAACCTGAATCCGCTGCCCGCTCTCGACCCGCTCGATTGAGCTAGAGGCCCTCCAAAGCATGGATTTCGGGGCTGTCGGGCGTCAGCGGGCTGCGGGTCCAGTCACCGTACCAAGTCACCTCCCGCAGGTCGGCGTGCTTCAGGAACCTTGCCACCTCTTCGGCTCCCATAAAGCGAAGAGTGGTTCCGGCGACCACCTTGTCGCTGAGAAACATGTCCCGTCACAACGATCAGGTCGAAGCCTGCGGTGGGTGGAATCGCTTCGGCAGCACCTCGCAGATTCACAGAGATGCGCCTACCGGGCAGGAAACTGTGGTCCTGGTGTTCCCGGCGAAGCGGCCTGCGTGGCCGGCAGCGTGCCGCCTCAGCCGCGGCTCGGCGGTGCGCGCTTGAGGTCCATGCGGGAGTGGCAGAGCCCGCCTTCGTAAGCCGTGGCGACTTCCCAGCGGGCGCCCCAGTTGAACACCAGGGCCGCCCGGCTGGCATCCTCGCCGGCCGCCGGGCGTTCGCTGACTTCGCCGTGCAGACGGTCGAGCGCCCGCAGCCAGTCGTTCAGTTGAGCGGTGCAGGCCTCGGGTGCCGTGGCGCGCTCGCTGTGCTCCAGGCCGATCACGGCCAAACGACCGCGGCGCAGCAGGAAGTCGATCTGCCACTCGCGGCCGGCGAAGGGCGCCGTCGAGGCGGCGATCAACTTGAGATCGCGGCCATCGGCTGCCGCCGATGGTGTGAAGGCCTCCGCGATGTCGTAGAAGAAGCGAACCTCGACCTCCGACATCCAGAACAGCGCCTTGTGATAGCCGATCAGCCAGCGCCTCGGAGGCTCGCCGGCAGCCGAAGCGGGAGCGACTGCGGCCAGAAACAGCGCGGCGACAAGCACGAGCGCGGGTAAAGCGACAGGCACGACGATCTCCGGCGAAAATCCGACCTGCCCGCAGCGTAAGGCGCCGTTGGCGCGGTCGCAATCGCTTGAGACGTCAGGCGGGGACCAGCAAGGCTGTCAGGTCGTCCAGCGTGGCGGCGGGGAGGTCGCTTTCGGCGAGGGTCACGGGGTGCATGCCGTAGCCGGAGGGCAGCAGTGCGATGGCCAGGCCGGCGGCGCGCGCCGTCTCCAGGTCGGTGCGGGAATCGCCGACGTATAGACTCGTCTCCGGCCGTGCGCCGAGACGCTCCACCACGGTGAGCAGGGGCAGGGGATGCGGCTTCAGCTCCGCCGTGTCGCCGCCGCCGACCACCGCCGAAAATCGGTCGGTGAGATCGAGACGCGCGAGCAGCTGCCGCGTCGGCCGTGCCGGCTTGTTGGTGCAGAGACCGAGCTTCAGGCCGCGCCGGGCGAGACCGTCGAGGCAGGCGCGGGCGCCGGGATAGAGCGTCGAGGAGTCGGAGAGTTCGTTCTCGTAGATGTCGATGAAGCGGGTAAAGGCTGTCTCGAAGTCGGCCGGCGCCAACTCCACGCCGGCCCGTTGCAGCCCGCGGCCGAGCAGCAGCCGCGCGCCGTCGCCGACCATGCGCTTGGTCGCCTCGACGCCGGCGGGCGGGAGGTCGTACTCGGCGAGCAGGCGGTCGAGCGCGTCGGCCAGTTCGGCCGCGGAGTCCACCAGCGTGCCGTCCAGGTCGAACACCACGGCGGCGAGGTTTCTCGGGAGTTTGGCGGCTTGGCCCGCCAGGGCAGCCTGGTCCGTCATGCTTGCGGCTCGTGGGAGATGGTGAGATGGGCGACGACAGCGGCTAGCACGGCCATGGCGGCGATGGCCAGCATGGCAATGCGGAAGGCCTGAAGAAAAGCGCTGTGGATCGCCGCCTCCGTTGCGGCACTCTGCGCGGGCGCCAGACCTTCGGGAACCGAAAGGCCGGCGAGTTCGCCCGCCCTGCCGAGCAAACCGCTTTCAATATCGGGCGGCAGAGCGAGCGCCGACAGCTCCACCTGCAGCGCCGGCTCGAACAACAGGACGGCGACGGCGCCGACGATGGCGACGGCCAGCAAGCTTGCGACGCGGGCGGCGGCATTGTTGATTCCGGACGCGAGACCGGCGTGACGATCCTCGACCGCGTTCATCACCGTCGTGGTCAGCGGCGAGACGCAGGCGGCCATGCCGAGACCCATCAGCACCATGGCCGGAAAGAAGGTGGTCCAGTAGCTGCCGCCCTGGCCCGGTACTGCCAGGAGGGCATAGCCCGCGCCGGCGATCAGCGGTCCCAGGGTGAGGAGGCGCTTGCTGCCGAAGCGCCCGACCAGCGTCCCGCTGTAGCGGGACAGCAGCCCGATCAGCAGGGCAAAGGGCAGGAAGGCGGCGCCGGCCTCCGTCGCGCTATAGCCCTGCACCTGGATCAGGTTGAAGGGGAGCAGGAAGAGCGCGCCGCCCAGCGCGAAATAGAGAAACAGCGTCAGGCCGTTGGCGCCGCTGAAGTCGGAGGAGCGGAAGAGATACAGCGGCATCATGGCGTTGCTGCGGTTCGCCTCGACCGCCAGGAAGATCGCCAGCGTTGCCAGACCCGCGACCAGGATGCCGCCGGATTGCAGGGCGGCGAAGCCTTGCTCCCCGACCGCGATCAGCCCGTAGGTCACGAGGCCGAGGCCGAGCACCGCCAGTCCGGCGCCCCAGCCGTCCAGCCGCTGGGCGGCCTCCAGGTCGCGGCTTTCCGGAATGCAGCGCCAACTGATGAGCAGCACGGCCAGGGACAGGGGAACGTTGATGTAGAAGATCGCCCGCCAGGAGAGATTGTCGATCATCCAGCCGCCGACCAGCGGCCCGGCGGCCGTGGTGATGGCCGCCGCCCCGGCCCAGGTTCCGAAGGCCCGGCCGCGAAGCTCGCGCGGAAAGCTGGCGCTGATGATCGCCAGGCTGCCGGGCGTCAGAAGGGCGCCGCCGACGCCCTGTGCCGCCCGCGCCGCGATCAAGGTCTCGGCATTGGGTGCCAGGGCGCAGGCGACCGAGGTCAGCGCGAAGATCACCACGCCGAGATCGAACATACGCCGCCGGCCGAAACGGTCGCCCAGCGCGCCGCCGGTCAGCACCAGCGACCCCATCATCAGGGTATAGCCGGTCAGGATCCATTGGAGCTGCGCCATGCCGGCGCCGAACTCCTGCTGCATGATCGGCAGGGCGACGATCACCACGGAGCCGTCGATGAAGGACATGGCCGACGCCAGGATCGTGGCCGTCAGCACATAGGGCCGCGCCCGCTCGGCGCAGTGCGCCTCCCTGGTCGGCATCGGCCGGGCAGCCGCGCCTGCGCAAGCTTCCGTCATGGAGCCTCGTCAGAAAGGGAATCGACCTGAAGGGCCAGCTTGCCACAAGCTGGCCGCCGATAGCATAGCCAGGACCTGTGACGTTTACCGCGCGGCGACGCTTCCGGTCGTTTGCTCGGGCTTACGCCTTGGCCTCCAGCGCCGCCAATTCCGCCTTGGCGGTCTCGGCGTCCCAGAGTTTCGCGTAGAGCGGCGCCTCGTTTTCGAAGTAGCGGCCGTTGCGCAGCGGGCCGGCGTCGATGGGAACGAAGTGGGCGGCCTCGATCAGTCGCGCGGCGATCGACTTGGCGTCCGCATCGTCGCCCGCAAGGAAGATAGCGCGTCCGGGCGTGCCCTGGCCGTTCGCCAGGGCCTCCATCTCGGTCGCGAACATCATGTTGAAGGCCTTGACCAGCGTCGTCCGGGGCAGATGGCGGGCCAGTGCCTCGGTCTGCGACAGCCCGCCGAGATCGACCTGTCCGTCTCGCGGGGGATAGTAGTTGGCGGCGCTGATCACGATCTTATCCGCCAGCGCCTCGGCGGGCAGGTTCATCGTCGCGCTGAAGGGCAGCGCCTCGAGGATCACGTCGGCGAAGGCCGTCGCCTCGTCCAGCGTCCCGGCCCGGGCGCCGGCACCGGCTTGCGCGACCAGAGGCGCCAGGCTGTCCGGGCTGCGCGAGGCGAAGCAGATCTCGTGCCCGGCTTTCGCCCAGAGCCGCCCGAGCGACCCGCCGATGTTTCCGCTTCCGAGGATGCCGATCTTCATAAGGCTGCTCCTGATCCTAGTGTCGCGTCAAAGATGCGCGCCGCCGTCGACTTCGATTTCGGCGCCGGTGATGTAGCCGTTCCGCACGACCGCGAAGATGGCGGCGGCGATGTCCTCCGCTTGCCCGACACGTCCGACCGGCAGGGCGTCGGCGGTGGCCTGCAGCATGGCGGCGCGCGCCTCCGTCGGCATGCCCGCATAGGCCGGCGTGTCGACCAGGCCGGGGGCGATCAGGTTGACCCGGAGGGGCGCCAACTCCTTGGCCAAGGCCGATGCCAGGGCCTGCAGGCCCAGGTTGGCGACGCCGACCGCGACCATCCCGGGGAGCGGCCGGCGCCCCGCGACGCCGCCGAGGAAGGTGATGGTGCCATCGTCGCTCAAATGCTCCAGCGCAGCGTGGGCGAGGCGCGCCTGCGCCATCAGCTTCGTCTCCAGGGTCTGCGCGATGGCCGAGACTCCGACGGTCTCGAATGGCCCCAGCGCCGCGCCGGCGCCGACGGTCAGGACCAGATCGTGGAGCGGACCGACACGCCCGAACAGCTCGGCGACCGAGGCGTCCGACAAGGCATCGACCCGTTCGGCCGTAACGCCATCCGGCAAGGTCTTCTGCGCCGCTGCCAGCTTGTCCGCCGAACGGCCCGCGATGGTGACGTTGTCGCCGGCCTCGGCGAAGGCGCGGGCCGTGGCCAGACCGATCCCCGAGCTACCGCCGGCCACCAGAACTCTGCGTTTGCGATCCATCCCACCCTCCCGAATGCTGTACCGGGTATCTGGGTGGCCCATATGAATTGTTGAAATGGATTATCGCTATATGCCTCATTGACTGGATGAATTTAGCATCAGTCGATCTCAATCTGCTCAAGGCCTTCGATGCGCTCTATCGGGAAGGCAGCGTGACGCGGGCCGGAACGAGGATCGGTCTCGCGCAGCCCTCCATGAGCAACGCGCTTGCCCGCCTGCGTCAGCTCTTCGGCGACTCGCTCTTTATCCGGACGCCTCGGGGCATGGCGCCGACGGAGCAGGCCGAACGCCTCGCGCCGAAGATCGCGGCGGCCCTGGCCCTGATCCAGGAGGCGGTCGAGCCGCCCGCGCCCTTCGACCCGAAACGTGCGGCGGCCGAGATCGTGATCGCCACCAGCGACGACATCAATCTGACCTTGAGTCCGCGGCTCGCCTGGCAATTCGGCGCGGCGGCGCCGAACTTCGATCTCCATCTGAGGCCGCTGGACAAGGACCGGATCTTCGCGGAGCTGGACGCGGGGGGCGTCGACATGGCCATCGGCCGGTTTCCCGATCTTCCCCCGCGCTTCCTTCAGCAGGCTCTATGGCAGGACGACTTCGTCTGCATCGCCCGCAGGGACCACCCGGCACCGCTTGCGGATCTGTCGCCGCGACGCTTCGCGGAGCTGCCCCAAGTCCTTATGACCCTGCGCGCCGACGAACGCGGTGCCGTCGACGCGGCGCTGCAGAAGTTGGGATTGAGACGACGCGTCGCCCTGACTGTCGGGCAGTTCATCGTGATCCCCGACATCGTCGGTCGAACCGACTATATCGCCGCGATCCCACGCAGCGTCGCGGAAGCCCTGGCGGAGCGGGCCGGCTGCAGCCTTCACCCCATGCCGATCGCGATGGAACCCTGGACGATCTCCCTGGTCTGGTCGCAGGCCACGCAGAGCAATCCAGCGAAGAGCTTCGCCGTCAGTGAGATTGTGCAGATTGCCAAGCGGGTGTAGCCAAACAGAGACCTTTGCCGAAGCTAGCCGGCGGCACTTTTTGCCTCGGCTTCTTCGTCGGCGGCGGTCATGTTGGCGATCACCACCTCGGCCTTGTGCTCGAGGTGCCGGCGCAGGATGCCGGCCAGGCGCGGGCCGTCGCGCTGGGTCAGGGCCGCCAGGATCTCTTCATGCTCGTCAACCGCCTGCTGCCAGCGCGGCGGGCTCATGTTGGCCATGAAGCGCGCGCGCCGCACCCGGCCGGCGAGGCTGCTGTGCAGGGCCGAGAGGGTGGCGTTGCCGGCGGCCTGCAGGATGCGCTCGTGGATCTGCTGATTGAGGCGGAAGTACTCGGCGCGTTCCTTGCGGTGATAGTGCGCGACCATCTGGTGGTGCAGGGCGGTGATCTCGGCGATACCGGCGGCATCGATGTTGGCGCAGGCCAGCTCGCCCGCGAGGGCCTCCAGTGCGCCCATCACCGGGAACATCTCCTCGATATCGGCGCGGGAGATCTGCACCACCGTGGCGCCGCGGTGCGGCGAGATCTCCACCAGTCCGTCGGAGGCCAGCACCTTCAGCGCCTCGCGCAGCGGAGTGCGGGATACGCCGAACTGGCTGCAGAGCTCCTTCTCCGGCAGGCGTGCGCCGGGCCGCAGCTCTCCCTCGACGATCATGTTGCGCAGCCGCGCCACCAGTTCGTCGTGCAGGGAGCGCCGCGCGATCGGTGTGACGCTCTGCAGGTCGGAGATCTGCTCACTCATGCATCCAGTGCCTCTTCGAGGATCAGGGCGACATGCCGGGCCTGGCGGCCGGCGCCGTCGGCGATCTGGTGGCGGCAGGAGGTGCCGTCAGCGACAAGGATAGCATCGGGCGGAGCCGCACGCATCGCCGGCAGCAGGGCAAGCTCTCCCATTGCCCGCGAGGCTTCCAGAGTCTCCGCCTGATAGCCGAAGCTGCCGGCCATGCCGCAGCAGGACGACTCGACGGTGGCGACCTCCAGTCCGGGGATCAGTCCGAGGATCCGTTCCACCGGCCGCACCGCCCCGAAGGCCTTCTGGTGGCAGTGGCCGTGCAGCAGGGCGCTCTTGCCCAGCGGCTTGAGCTTCGGCGCGAAGCGCCCGGCCTCGACCTCGCGGGCCAGGAACTCTTCCAGCAGCAGCGCCTTGTCGGCCAGCGCACGGGCCTCCTCGCCGGGCAGCAGCGAGAGGAACTCGTCCCGCAGGGTCAGCAGGCAGGAGGGCTCGAGCCCGACCACCGGCATGCCTTGGCGCACCAGCGGCAGCAGCGTTTCCAGCGTGCGCCTGGCCTCGGCCCGGGCCTCCTCGACCAGGCCGGCGGACAGGAAGGTGCGCCCGCAGCAGAGCGGCCGAGTCGGCTGGCTCGCCGCGCGCGGCAGATGCACCCGGTAGCCGGCGGCGGTCAGCACCTTGACGGCGGCCCGGGCATTCTCCGGCTCGAAGTGGCGGTTGAAGGTGTCGGCGAAAAGCACGATCGGGATGCCGTCCTCCGGCCCGACGGCCGTCTCGGCCGGGTAGTAGGCATCCGAGCGCCACTCCGGCAGCGGCCGCTCGGCGGCGAAGCCGAGCCAGGCTTCGCCGAGGCGCCGCAGCAGCCCGACGCGGTTGCGCAGGTTGGCGAGCCCCGCGAAGCGCCGCAGCTTGGGAGCGTAGCGCGGCAGGTAGGCGACCAGGCGCTCGCGCAGCGGCACGCCCTTGGTCTTGGCCCGCTGGTGCAGCACCTCGATCTTCATCTTGGCCATGTCGACGCCGGTCGGGCATTCGCGCTTGCAGCCCTTGCAGGAGACACAGAGCTTCAGGGTCTCCAGCATCTCGTCGCTGGCCAGCGCATCGGGGCCCAACTGACCGGAGACGGCGAGACGCAGCGTGTTGGCGCGCCCGCGGGTCAGGTCCCGCTCATCGCGGGTAACCCGGAAGCTGGGGCACATCACACCCGCGTCGAACTTACGGCAGGCGCCGTTGTTGTTGCACATCTCAACGGCGCCGCTGAAGCCGCCCCAGTCCGACCAGTCCAGACCGGTTTCGAAGGGCTTCACCTCGTAGTCGGGCTTGAAGCGGAAGAGGCTGCGGTCGTCCATCTTCGGCGGACGCACGATCTTGCCGGGGTTCATCCGCCAGTCGGGATCGACCAGCGTCTTCACCTCCTCGAAGCTCTGCACCATCCGCGGCCCGAACATGGCCTCGTGAAACTCGCTGCGCACCAGGCCGTCGCCGTGCTCGCCCGAGTGCGAACCCTTGTATTCGCGCACCATCTCGAAGGCCTCTTCGGCGATCGCGCGCATGGCCTTGACGTCCTGGTCGAGCTTCATATTGAGGACCGGGCGGACGTGCAGGCAGCCGACCGAGGCGTGGGCGTACCAGGTGCCGCGAGTGCCGTGCTTCTCGAACACCTGGGTCAGGCGGTCGGTATATTCGGCCAGATCCTCCAGCCGCACCGCGCAGTCCTCCACGAAGGAGATCGGCTTTCCGCCGCCCTTCATGGACATCATGATGTTGAGGGCCTGCTTGCGGACCTCCCAGATCGCTTGCTGGAAGCCAGGTTCGGTCACCTCCACCACGGCCTCCGGAAAGCCCAGATCGCCCATCAGCTCGACTAGCTTTTTGAGACGGCGCAGATTGTCCTCGGCGTCGTCGCCGGCGAACTCGACCAGCAGCAGTGCGTCGGGCTCGCCGCGCAGGAACTGCACCATGGTGTCGCGGAACAGCGGGTTTTCCAAACCCAGCTCGATCATCGTGCGGTCGACCAGCTCCACGGCGGTCGGGCCCAGCTCGACGATGTGCCGGGTGTTGTCCATCGCCTGATAGAAGGTCGGAAAGTGCACCACGCCCAGAACCTTGTGGCGGGGCAGGGGGGACAGCTTCAGCTCGATGCGGTTGGAGTAGGCCAGTGTGCCTTCGGAGCCGACCAGCAGATGCGCGAGGTTGATTTCCTGATCCGGCATCAGGGCATCGATGTTGTAGCCGCCGACCCGGCGCATCAGATCGGGAAAGCGCGCCTTGATCTCCTCGGCTTCGCGCGCGCCCAGGTTCAGCAGGCTGGCGGTGAGGTCGCGCAGGCGGTCCGGTTCGTTTGAGGCGAGGCCGGTCGGATCGACGCTGCCGAAGCGCATCGGGGTGCCGTCGGGCAGAAACGCCTCGACCGCGATCACGTTGTCACGCATCGGCCCGTAGCGCAGCGAGCGCGCGCCGCAGGAATTGTTACCGGTCATGCCGCCCAGCGTCGCGCGGCTGGAGGTGGAGACGTCCACGGGGAACCAGAGGCCGTGGGGTTTGAGCTGCCGGTTCAGGCGGTCCAGCGTGAGGCCCGGCTGAACGACGGCGCGGCGGTTCTCGGCGTCGAGCTCCACGACGTCGGTCAGGTGCTTGGAGAGATCGAGAACCAGCGCTTCGCCGACCGTCTGGCCGCACTGCGAGGTGCCGCCGCCGCGCGGCAATACGGGCAGGCCTTCCTCCGCTGCGATCTCCAGGAGCGCGCGCACGTCCGCTTCGCTTTTCGGCACCACCACGCCGAGCGGTTCGATCTGGTAGATCGAGGCGTCCGTGGCGTAGCGCCCGCGGCTGAAGGCATCGAACAGCACCTTGCCCTCGATCGCCGCGTCCAGTCGCCGGGCCAGCGCCGGGTCGCCACGTCGGGCTGGGCGGGCGTCGACGGAGGGCGTGCGAGCCGACTCCGGGGCAGCTTTCGCAGGCCTGCTGGCTGTAGCGACGGACATGGACTTCCCTCTTTTTACCGTACGACTTCAAGATAGCTGAGATTGCATGCAAGATGCAACGTGGACGGCTCCCTGTTCTGAAATTTGCGATAGGATTGAATAAGTTGGATTATTATGGCTTCCGGATACGCATTTTGGATTAAAAACAACCTTGCCGCTTTGCATTTTGCATGCATAATGATCATTCGTAGCGTTCAAAGCTGCCGCCACGCCGACAAGGCCAGGACGATAAAGAGGGAGGCTCGCCGCGATCATGGCTCTGCACACCGGCCGTCATTTTCTACAGATCCCGGGGCCGACCAACGTGCCCGACCGGGTGCTGCGGGCGATGGACTACCCAACCATGGATCATCGCGGTCAGGAGTTCGCGGATCTGGGGGCCGAAGTCCTGGCCGGCATGAAACGGGTGTTCCAGACCGAGGGGACGGTGGTGATCTACCCGGCCTCGGGCACCGGTGCCTGGGAAGCCGCGCTCGCCAACACCCTGTCGCCCGGCGACAAGGTGTTGATGTTCGAGACCGGTCATTTCGCGACGCTCTGGATGAAGATGGCCACCAGCCTGGGCCTGGATGCTGAGTTCGTTCCCGGCGACTGGCGCCGCGGCGTCGATCCGGCGCTGGTCGAGGAGAAGTTACGCGCCGACAGCGGCCATGCCGTCAAGGCGGTCTGTGTCGTGCACAACGAGACCTCGACGGGCGTGGCCAGCCGCATCGGCGAAGTCCGCAAGGCCATCGACGCCGCCGGCCATCCGGCCCTGCTGCTGGTCGACACCATCTCGTCGCTGGCCTCGATCGACTATCGACATGACGCCTGGGGCGTCGACGTCACCGTCTCGGGATCTCAGAAGGGCCTGATGCTGCCGCCCGGGCTCAGCTTCAACGCGGTCAGCGACAAGGCCCTGGCCGCCAGCAAGACGGCGAAGCTGCCGCGCTCCTACTGGGCCTGGGAGGACATGCTGGGCCCGAACGCGAAGGGTTTCTTCCCCTACACGCCGGCGACCAATCTGCTCTACGGCCTGCGCGAAGCGCTGACCATGCTGCTGGAGGAGGAGGGGCTGGAGAACGTTTTCGCCCGGCACGACCGGCACGCCGAGGCAAGCCGAAGGGCCGTGCGGGCCTGGGGCCTGGAACTGCTCTGTCAGGAGCCGCGCGAGTACTCCTCTTCGCTGACGGCCGTGCTGATGCCCGAGGGCTACGATGCCGACGCCCTGCGTCAGGTGATTCTCGAGCGCTTCGACATGTCGCTCGGTGCTGGTCTGACCAAGCTCGCCGGCAAGGTTTTCCGCATCGGTCATCTCGGCGCCTTCAACGACCTGATGCTCGCCGGCACCCTGGCTGGCGTCGAGATGGGGCTGTCCGCGGCCGGCGTTCCGCACAAGGCCGGGGGTGTGCTCGCTGCCATGGACTATCTGAGCGGCGCCGAAGAGACCGCTGCGCCAAAAATCGCTGCGGCGGGCGACTAGCACGATGCTTTAGGATGTAGGGGCTGCGGAGCGGATGCCGGAGCCTCGCCAAGACAAAGAAGGCCGCACGACGGCTCGGAGTGTGATGAAAACACCAAGGGAGGAATTGCTATGAAGATGTTGAAACTTGCCGGTGCCGTGCTGGTCTCTGCCAGCCTGGTGGCGCCGGCCGCCGCAAAGGAGCTGAAGTTCGGCCACGTCGGGGCGCCTGGATCGCTCTTCGCCGTCTCCGCCGAGCACTTCGCCGAGGTCGCGAACGCAAATCTGCCCGATGGTTGGTCGGTTGCCGTCTTCGGCTCCAGCCAGCTCGGCAAGGACCGGGAGATGCTCCAGAAGCTGAAGCTCGGCACCATCGACTTCGCGCTGCCCTCGACCGTGATGTCGTCGGTGGCACCGGAGTTCGGGCTGTTCGAGATGCCCTACCTGGTCAAAGACCGTGCGCACATGCAGCGGATCGAGCAGGAGATCGTCTGGTCGAAGCTGGTGCCCGCCGCCGAGGAAGAGGGGTACAGCATCCTGGCGCTTTGGGAAAACGGCTTCCGCAACGTCACCAACAATGTCAAGCCGATCAACACGCCCGACGACCTGGAGGGCGTCAAGCTGCGCACGCCGAATGGCGAATGGCGCGTGAACATGTTCCGCTCCTACGGCGCCAATCCGACGCCGATGGCCTTCTCCGAGGTCTTCGTCGCTCTACAGACCGGTGTCATCGACGGCCAGGAGAACCCCCTGGCGCAGATCGCCTCGGCAAAGTTCCACGAGGTGCAGGACTATCTTTCCATGACCGGCCACGTCTACACGCCGGCCTATGTCACCGTCAGCGCCAACCATTTCGGCAAGCTGCCGGAGGACGTGCAGGCGGTGCTGAAGGATGCGGCGCAGGAGACGCAGGGCTTCGTCTATGAGACGGCGGCGCAGATGGATATCGACCTGCTCGACCAGCTCAAGGCGGGTGGCATGCAGGTCAACGAGCCTGACAAGCAGGCCTTCATCGATGCCAGTGCACCCATCTACGACGCCTTCGCCGAGCAGGTCGACGGCGGCAAGGATATGGTGGACGCTGCGATCAGCCTGGGCGCCGGCTCCTAGAATGGCGCGCGAGCGCAGAGGCGCTCGTTTCCCGTCAGGTCCTTTTCACTGGGCCTGAGTGTCAGGGCTGGGGTTAGCGCAGAGAGCGCTTTGCACGGAACGGCCGGTCGCTGGGACTCCCCGCCGCGGCGACCGGCCATCCGACCCGCCCTCACGACCATCCGCTTTCGAAGAGTGCTGCGCCATGTCGTCTGTCCTGGCTTCGTCTCCGAGTCTGCTCGATCGGATCTCCAAGGTCGTCGAACGCTTTCTCGAAATCGTGGTGATCGGCCTGATGGTGGTCCTGACGGCCCTGATCGTGGTCTCGGTGATTTACCGCAAGCTCGACGCTTCGCTGAGCTTTGCCGATGAGGTGGCGTCGATCCTGCTCGCTTGGCTCACCTACTACGGTGCGGCGCTGGCCGCGCTGAAGCGGGGCCATATCGGCTTCGACGGGCTACTGCTCGCGCTGCCGCGCCCGATCCGCCTGCCGCTGGCCGCTCTCTCCGAGGTGTTGGTGATCTTCTTCTTCGCACTGATGGCCTGGATGGGCTGGAAGGTGCTGGTCGTGCTCGAGGGCATGTCCCTGGTCAGCCTCTCCTGGGTCCCGATCCAACTGACCCAGTCGGTCATCCCCATCGGCGGCGCGCTCTTCATCCTCTGCGAACTCCTGAGCCTCCCCACGCACTGGAAGCGGATCGCGGCGGGCGTCAGCCACGAGCGCGAGGAGATCGAGGAGATCGCGCGGCATCACATGGAGGAAAACAGCGGTCAGGCTGCCGCCGACGGTCCGCTGGGTCGGGGTGAGGCCGCAGCGGTCACAGCAACGGCATCTGCGCCGGTCCGGAGGGCTCAGTCATGATCCTCGGCGTTATGCTTTCGGGGCTCTTCGCCCTGATCCTCATGGGCGTGCCGATTGCCGTCGCGCTCGGTCTCGTGGCCGTTGGCGCCATCTGGTACTCCGACGGTTTCGATGCGCTGGTGAACGTCGCGTTGGTCATGTACGACGGCGCCACCAAGTTCCCGCTGCTGGCTATTCCGATGTTCGTGCTGGCCGGCGCGATCATGAACGCTTCCGGCATTTCGCGCCGCCTGATCGCCTTCGCCTCGGCTTTGCTCGGGTTCATCCGCGGCGGCCTGGCGATGATCAACATCGGCGTGTCGATGTTCTTCGCAGAAATCTCCGGTTCGGCCGTGGCGGACGTCGCGGCCACGGGCTCGATCCTGATCCCGGCCATGAAGAAGCGCGGCTACCCGAAGGCCTTCGCGGCCGCCGTCACCTCTTCCTCGGCTTCGCTCGCCATCATCATCCCGCCGTCGATCCCCATGATCCTCTATGGGGTGATGGCAGACGCCTCGATCGTGCAGCTTTTCGTGGCCGGAGTCGTGCCGGGCGTGCTCGGCGGCTTCTCCTTGATGCTGATCTCCTATCTGCTGGCCCGGAACTACGGCTGGCCAGTCGAGGAGATCTTCAATCTCCGCCGGGTCTGGGTGACCTTCAAGGAAGCGCTGGCGGCGCTGTTCCTGCCGATCATCATCCTCGGCTCGATCTTCGGCGGCGTGGTCACGGCGACGGAAGGGGCCGGGCTTGCCGTCGTGGCGGCGCTCTTCATCGGCGGCGTGATCTACCGGGATCTAAACCTGAGCTTCCTGCGCGCGGCGCTGCTCGACGGCGCCATGCAGACGGCGGTGGTGATGCTGCTGGTGGCCGCGTCGGCCCTGGTCGGGGTCTATCTCACCGAACAGCAATTGCCGCAGCAACTGGCCCAGTGGGTGCTATCAATCACCGAGAACCCTGTTGCCATTCTGGCCATGATGAATGTCTTCTTCCTCATCATCGGCCTGTTCCTGCACTCGGCGGCCGCCATCATCCTGGTGGTGCCGGTGGTGGTGCCGCTGATCTCTCTGGTCGGGATCGACCCGGTCCACTTCGGCCTGATCGTCTGTCTCAATCTGGCGATCGGTCAGCAGACGCCGCCGGTGGCCTCGGTATTGATCACCGCCTGCTCGATCGCTCGCGCCAACGTCTGGGAGGTCAGCAAGGCCAACATCTGGTTCATCGGCGTTCTGCTCGCCGTGCTTATGCTGGTCACCTACGTCCCGGCCGTGCCGATGACTCTGGTCGAGTGGCTGTACCGCTAAGGAGACACATGTCCGCACCCGAAGAGACCGTTCTGCTGCAACGCGACGGGGCGATTGCCACCGTCGTGCTGAACCGCCCGCACAAGCTCAACGCCATGACCAAGCCGATGTGGGGGCGTCTGGGCGATGTGCTGCGCGAGCTGCAGGCCGACAACAGCCTGCGCTGCGTCGTATTGCGCGGGGCGGGCGAGAAGTCCTTTTCGCCAGGCAATGACATTTCCGAGTTCGAGACCGAACGCTCCAATCCCGAACAGGCCAAGGACTACGGTCGGCTGATGCACGGGACGCTGACGGCGCTGCGGGAGATGCGCCATCCGACCGTCGCGCAGATCCACGGTATCTGCGTCGGCGGCGGCATGGAGATTGCCGGGCTCTGCGACTTGCGGATCTGCGGGGAGTCGAGCCGCTTCGGTGCGCCGATCGCCAAGCTCGGCCTGGTGATGGCCTACCCAGAAATCCAGGCTCTGCGCGATCTGGTCGGCCGGCAAACGGCGCTCGAGATCCTGCTGGAGGCGCGTGTCTTCGACGCGACCGAGGCGAAAGCGAAGGGAGTGGTTACCCGCGTCGTGCCGGACGAACGGGTTGCGGCCGAAGTGGCCGAGACGGCGACGCGGATTGCGGCCGGAGCCCCGCTCGTCGCCCGCTGGCACAAGGCCTTTCTCAAGCGTCTGGAAGATCCGGCGCCGCTGAGCGAGGCGGAATTCGACGAAGGCTTCGCCTGCTACGGCACCAAGGATTTCGAGATCGGCTACAAGGCTTTCCTCGCCAAGACCGACCCAGACTTCGAAGGCCGATGACCGACGCTCCGATGAAGGGGCCGCTCGACGGCGTCAAGGTGATCGAGCTTGCCCACATCATGGCGGGTCCTGTCTGCGGCCTGATGCTGGCGGACCTGGGCGCCGAGGTGGTCAAGGTCGAGAAGGTGCCGGGCGGCGACGATACGCGCCGCATGACGCCGCCGGAGCAGGCCGGGGAGTCGTCGGCCTTCATGATGGTGAACCGCAACAAGCGGGCCATTGCCGTCAACCTGAAGGCGCCGGAGGGGCAGGCTGTGCTGCGCCGGCTGCTGGCCGATGCCGATATCGTCATCGAGAATTACCGCCAGGGCACCATGGAGCGGCTCGGGCTCGGCTACGAGGCCCTCCGCCAGGAAAATCCCGGCCTGATCTACGTCGAGCTCTCCGGCTTCGGACGCAGCGGCCCCTATGCCGAGCGTGGGGGCTTCGATCTCATCGCCCAGGGTATGAGCGGTCTGATGTCGATCACCGGCGAGGGGCACGGTCGCCCGCCGGTCAAGGTCGGGGCCCCGGTGTCCGATGTGGTCGCCGGAATCCTCGGGGCGCTGGGTGCCGTCTCGGCACTGCAGGCGCGAACGCAGACAGGGCAGGGGCAGCGCGTCGACACCTCGCTGTTCGAGGCCGCCATCGTGCAGACCTACTGGCAGTCGGCCATCGCCTTCGCGACCGGAAGCTCGCCTGGTCCGCTCGGCTCGGCCCACCCGCTCAACGCGCCCTACCAAGCTTTCGCGACGGCGGACGGTTACATCAACGTCGGCGCGGCGAACCAGGCGAACTGGCTGCGCCTACTGGAGGCGCTGGGGGCGCAGGCGCTGGCCGAAGACCCGCGTTTCACGGACAACAAGTCCCGCATGGCGCATCTGGACGAGCTGGTCGCCGCCCTGGAGGTCTACTTCAAGACCAAGACGACGGCCGACTGGTTGGCGATCTTCGAGCAAGCCGGCTTCCCGGCCGGCCCGGTGCTGAGCGTCGGTGAGATGCACCGCGATCCCCAGGCGCTGGCGCGCGAGATGGTGGTCGATCTGGATCATCCGAGCGTCGGCGCCATGAAGACGCTGGGTCTGCCGATCAAGCTGTCCGAAACGCCCGGCGGCGTTACCCGCCCGGCACCTCTCTACGGCCAGCACAGCCGCGAGGTTCTGCAGGAGATCGGCTACGATACGGAGGCGATCGCTCGCCTGCTCGACGACGGCGTTCTCGTCGCACACGATTGACCGCCGCCGTTCGTCCGCCGACAATAGCGCCAACGAAAAAGGGATAAAGTACTGGGAGGAGGCGGCATGGTCGCAGTGGCGGCCGAGCTGAGCGAGCAGGAAGCGCGCGCCCGCGCGCTCGCGTTCGATCTGCGCGAGATCGATGCCGGCTTTCTCGACAACCCCTATCCGACCTATCGGCTGCTGCGCGAAGTCGACCCGGTGCATCGTCAAGCCGACGGCAGCGTCTTTCTGACCCGCTACGACGATGTCGCGGCGGTCTACCGGGATCGGCGCTTCAGCTCCGACAAGAGGGTCGAGTTCGAGCCGAAGTACGGCGACACCCCGCTCTATCTGCACCACACCACCAGTCTGGTCTTCAACGATCCGCCGCTGCACACGCGGGTGCGTCGGCTGCTGGCGCCGGCCTTTACGCCGCGGGCCTTGAAGCTGCTGGAGCCGCGCTTCGTCGCGATGGTCGAGGAGATGCTGGATGCGGCCGAAGCCCGCGGCGGCATGGACGTGATCACCGAATATGCGGCCGGCCTGCCGGTGCAGATCATCGGCGATATGCTGGGCATACCCAAGAGCGAGCGCGGCCCCCTGCGCGACTGGTCGCTGGCGATCCTCGGCGCCTTGGAACCGGTGCCGAGCCCGGCGGCGCTCGACTGGGGCAATCGCTCCGTCACCGAATTCAGCGACTACTTGACGTTCCATATCGACCGCTACCGAAAGGGCAAGCTGCCGGAGGGCGGCGAGGTGCTCGGCATGCTGCTGGCGGAAAAGACCGACGCCGGCGAGCGCCTGAGCGAGGTGGAGCTGGTGCAGAACTGCATCTTCCTGCTCAACGCTGGCCATGAGACCACGACCAACCTGATCGGCAACGGCATCGCGGCCTTGCTGGATCACCCTGATCAAATGGTACGTCTGCGGTCCGAACCGGATCTGATCGTCTCGGCCGTCGAGGAGTTCCTGCGCTTCGAGAGTTCCAACCAGCTTGGCAACCGCCGCCTGCTGGAGACGGCGGAGATCAGTGGCGTCTCCCTCGAGGCCGGCACTCTGGTGACGCTGGGTATTGGGGCGGCCAACCGGGACCCCGATCAGTTTCCCGAGCCCGACCGATTGGATGTCGCGCGCAATCCCAACCGCCACCTGGCCTTCGGCGGCGGCATTCATGCCTGCGCCGGCATGACGCTGGCGCGTCTGGAGGGCAAGATCGCCATTGGCCGGCTGCTGGCGCGGATGCCGGAGTTCCATCGCTCGGGCCCTTACCGGCGCGGCGGGCGGGCGCGCTTTCGCGGCTTTCTTTCCTATCCCATCGCCTTCGGTGAGGCCTAAGCGGCAAACAACGAGAAAACAGGGAGGTTCTCCATACCATGCGGATCGCACGTCTTCTCCGCGGCGCTGCTCTGACCGCCGGCCTGTCCGGCGTTCTGGCGCTGGGCCTGGCGACGGAGCGCGCCTCGGCGCAGGAGTATCAGCTCAAGCTCAGTCATTTCCTGCCGCCGGTGCATGGCATCCATACCGACTTCCTGCAGCCCTGGGCCGAGGATCTGGCCGCCTGCAGCGGCGGACAGGTCGGGGTCGAGATCTTCCCGGGCGGCACGCAGCTCGGCAACGTCGCCAAGCAGCAGGAGCAGGTGCTGGCGGGCGTGGTCGATATCGCGCACGGGCTGCACGGTCTTCCGCGCGGGCGCTTCCCGCGCACCTCGGTGATCGATCTGCCCTTCCTCACCGAGTCCGCCGACGCGGCCAGCCGCACGCTCTGGGCACTTCTGCCGGACTATCTGGCCGAAGAGTACCGGGGGTTGAAGGTGCTGGCGCTGCACGCCCATAACGGCGGTCTGATCCACACGCGCGGCACTCAGGTTGCCACGATGGACGATATGCGCGGCCTGCGGATCCGGACTCCGAGCCCCGCGATTTCCATGATGCTGGAGTCCCTGGGGGCGATCCCGCAGGGCATGCCGCCGGGTCAGGTCTACGAGAACCTGGAGAAGGGCGTGATCGACGGGACCGTCTTTCCCTGGGACCCCGTCCGCTCCTTCCGGCTCGCGGAGGTGCTGGATCATCATCTGGATGCCCGGGCCTATACGGTTTCCTTCTTCTTCGTGATGAATCAGCGCAGCTACGACCGTCTGCCGGCCGAGGTGCAGGCCTGCATCGACGAAGCCTCCGGCGATGCTTTGGTCCCCAGGTTCGGCGACTGGTGGGATGCCTGGGACGCACCGGGCCTGGCGGCCGCGACGGAGAAGGGCAACGCCGTTGCGGTGCTGAGCGATGCCGAGCGCGACCGCTGGCGCGCGGCGCTGGAGCCGATGATCGAAGCCTACCTGGACGAGTTGGAAGGGCAAGGCGTCGACAATGCCCGTGAGATCTACGCCAAGGCGCAGGAGTACGTCGCGCAGTTCGAGGCCAATTGACCGGCCGTCAGGTGAGCGAGCGCCGAACCGACCGAGGGCTGGTGCGCCTGGACCTTTGGCTGACTCGCTTCGCCCGTGTCGTCGCCCTGCTTGGCATGCTGGGGTTGGGCGGCGCCATGCTGGCAACCGTGCTCGATGTCGGGTTGCGGCCCCTCGATGAGGGGATCTTCGGTGTCGTCGATCTGGTGCAGCTTGGGGTGATGGCGGCGGCATGGCTCGCCATTCCCTATGCCTTCCTGACCGACTCTCACGTTTCCGTCGATCTGCTGGCGCAGAACCTTCCCTCCCGACTTGCGTCTCTGCTCAAGGCGCTGGGCGCCGGCCTTGCCGCCGGCCTGATGGCCTTGATCTTGTTTTACGGCTGGCAGGCGGCTGCCCAGCAGGCTCAGTTCGGGGATGTGTCTCAAACGCTCGGCCTGCCGAGAACCTGGTACTGGGCGCCGCTGCTGTTCGGCGCCGCGCTCTCGGTGTTGGCGACGGCCTTGATTGCGGTCACGGCACTGCTGGCGGCTCTGCGCGGCGCTGCGCTGGGGAAGGAGCGGGCGTGAGCGATCCCGTTTTCGGCCTGCTCGCTTTTTTCTTCGCCCTGCTTCTGGTGTTGCTGCGCGTTCCCGTGGCGATTGCCATGGGGGTCGTCGGCGTCGGCGGCTTCGCCCTGCTGAATGGTTGGTTCGGTGCTGCCTTCGTGCTGGGCGCCGCGCCCTTCGAAGCGGTCTTCCCCTACAGCCTCTCGGTCGTACCGCTGTTCGTGGCCATGGGCGTCTTCGCGGCGCGCGCCGGTCTGTCGCAGAGTCTCTATCAGGCCGCCGGCGCCTTCATCGGCCGGGCGCGCGGCGGGCTCGCCATGGCGACCATCGGGGCCTGTGCCGCCTTCGGCGCGATCTGCGGTTCCAGCCTCGCCACGGCCGCGACGATGGGGAAGGTCTCCCTGCCGGAGATGCGCCGCTTCGGCTACGCGGACTCTCTGGCCGCTGCCTCCATCGCTGCCGGCGGGACGCTCGGCGTGCTGATTCCGCCTTCGATCCTGCTGGTGATTTACGGGCTGCTGACGGAGACCTCCATCGGGCAGCTCTTCGTCGGAGCGCTGATCCCGGGCCTGCTCGCCACCCTGCTCTACATGGCGGCCGTCTATGTGCAGACGCGGCTGAACCCCGAGCTGGCGCCGGCCACAGCGAAGCCCGAGCGCGGCCACCGCCTGGCGTCGCTGAAGCGCGTCTGGGCCGTGGCACTGCTGTTCTTCGTGGTGATTGGCGGCATCTACTGGGGCTGGTTCTCGCCGACCGAGGCCGCGGCGATCGGCGCTTTCGGCGCCATGCTGCTGACGGCTGTTACCGGTCAGCTGACCTGGCGGGTGCTGTTGGAGGCGGCGGAGGAGACGGCGCGAACCACCGGCATGATCTTCCTGATCCTGGTGGGCGCGGCGCTGTTCAACTACTTCATCGAGACCAGCGGGTTGCCGCGACTGCTGACCGGCTGGGTCGAGGGCGCCGGCCTGGCGCCGTTGGCCGTGCTGCTGCTGATCATGTTGTTCTACCTGCTGCTCGGCTGCTTCATGGATTCACTCTCCATGATCCTGCTGACCGTTCCCTTCGTCTTTCCGGTCGTGGCGGACCTAGGCATCGATCCCGTGTGGTTCGGCATCCTGCTGGTCACGGCGGCGGAGATCGGCCTCATCACGCCGCCGATCGGCATGAACCTCTTCGTGATACAGGGCGTCGTCCCGGGTCTGCGCCAGGCCACCATCATTCGCGGCATCCTGCCTTTCCTCGCCGCCGACGGGCTGCGTCTGCTGTTGCTGGTTGCGGTACCGGCCCTCACCCTTTGGTTGCCGGGTCGCCTCTGAGTCTTCGCCGGAGAGACGGCGTCATCAAAAATTCATACCACCGGCCAGCGGCGTTTCTCATTTAACGTCAAGGCGTTACATGCTGTTTCACGGCCCGTAAGAAAACGTTTACGTGACCCTATCGCGGGGCTCGCTCAAAGGGGACGTCAAAGTTCCTCCGACGTGGCTCGGCGACCCCATGAGCTCGGTCAAGACTCCGCCTACGATCCGCACGGTTGCCGCGCGCGCCGAGGTTTCGGTTGCGACCGTCAGCCGGGTGGTCAATGGCCTTGCACCGCCCCACTCGCCGGCGACCCAGCGGGTGCGAGAGGCGATCAAGGAGCTGGGTTTTCGGCCGAACAGGCTGGGCCGCGGGCTCAAGACCGCACGCAGCTCGACCATCGGCTTGGTGATACCTTCTTTAGCCAACCCCGTCTTCGCGGGTTCCGTTCAGGGCGTGCAGGCGGCGGCTCGGGCCGCCGGCTACGGCGTGCTGCTGACGGCGACCAACTACGATAAGGGCGAGGAAGCGGGCGCTGTCGAGACGCTGCTCAGTCACTACGTCGATGGACTGGTCTTGACGGTCGCCAAGTCCGACGACAGCGAGCTTTTGGATGAGCTGGACGAGCGGCAGGTACCTTACGTGCTGGTCTACAATCAGCCGAGCGTTCGACACCGCGCGGCGGTCACGGTCGACAACGTGGCGGCGGCCCGCGAGGTGGTCGAGTTGCTCAAGAGCTACGGCCACCATCGGATCGGCATGGTCGCCGGCCAGTTCTGCGACAGCGACCGCGCGCGCCTGCGCTGGCTGGGCTACGACGATGCCATGCTGCGCGCTGGGCTGGAGCCCGACCCGGTCATCGAGGTGGCCTTCGAAGCGACGGATCTGACGCAGGAGATTCGCGACGCCCTGACGGTGCCGGAGCCGCCGACGGCGCTGTTCTGCTCCACCGACCTGATCGCGGTTGCTGTGATGGGGGCGGCGACACGTCTGGGCCTCGAGGTGCCGCGCGACCTCTCGGTGGTCGGCTTCGACGGCATTGCTATGACAGCGGCGCTGCGGCCCCAACTCACCACCATCGTGCAGCCCACGGAAACGATGGGCCGCGAAGCCTTCGCGCTCCTGGCCAAGCTGATGACCGGCGGCGAAGAGGCCGAGAGCCTGCGTGCGCCGACGCTGCTGTCCCACAACCTGCGCCGGGGCGAGACGGTGGGGCCAGCCAGGGCCGGCAAGCCGAAGCTGCTGCCGTCGGTTTGACGATGATTGGGGGCAGGAAAGACCCGGCGAAGTTCTCGAAGCGATCCCTACGGCGAACACCCCTACGGCGAACACCCCTACGGCGAACACGAGGAAAGGACGAAGATCGATGCGTAACGTGATGTTGGGCCTGGCGACCGCCGGGGTCCTGGCTGTCTCTCTGCCGGCCGCGCAGGCGGCGGATGCCATCTGTTACAACTGCCCGCCACAGTGGGCCGACTGGGCTTCGCAGCTCGACGCGATCAAGCAGGCTCTCGGCTACGAGCTTCCCCACGACAACAAGAACAGCGGCCAGACCCTGAGCCAGCTCTTGGCGGAACAGGGCAATCCCGTCGCCGACATCGCCTACTACGGCGTGACCTTCGGCATCAAGGCGAAGGCGGAAGGTGTGACCGCCGCCTACAAGCCGGCCGGCTTCGAGGAGATTCCCGAGGGCCTGAAGGACCCCGAGGGTCACTGGTTCACCACCCACTTCGGGACCCTCGGTCTCTTCGTGAACCTCGACGCCCTGGGCGACGCACCGGTGCCGCAGTGCTGGGCCGACCTGACCAAGCCCGCGTATGACGGCATGGTCGGCTACCTGGATCCCTCCAGCGCTTTTGTCGGCTACGCCGGTGCCGTGGCGGTGAACCGGGCCATGGGCGGCGATCTCGACAACTTCGATCCGGCCATCGCCTACTTCCAGGAGCTGGCCGAGAACGATCCCATCGTGCCGAAACAGACCTCCTATGCCCGCGTCGTCTCCGGCGAGATCCCGATCCTCTTCGACTACGACTTCAACGCCTATCGGGCCAAGTACACCGAAGACGGCAACTTCGAGTTCGTGCTTCCCTGCGAAGGTTCGGTCGTGGTGCCCTACGTGATGAGCCTGGTGAACAACGGCCCGAACAAGGAGCGCGGCAAGGAGATCCTGGATTTCATCATGTCCGATGCGGGTCAGGAGATCTGGACCAACGCCTTCCTGAAGCCGGCGCGCCCGATCGAACTGCCGGCGGAAATCGCCGAGAAGTTCCTGCCGGACAGCGAGTATGCCCGGGCCACTCCGGTCGACTATGCGAAGATGGAGCAGGTCCAGAAGGGCTTCGGCGAGCGCTACCTGAACGAGGTGCGTTAGTCGGTAGGCTTCCCCGTCTTGGCTGTGCCGTCGGCAGCTGCCCAGGTAGGGTAGCTGCCGGTGCGCCTTTTCGGACGCCTTCTTGGACGCCTTAGCAATGTCCCGCGATTTGTCTCGCCAGCTTGTCCTTCTTCTGCCGCTCGCCATTCTGGTCGGCGCCTTCTTCCTGCTGCCTGTCGGGCGACTGATTCTGGTCGGTGCCAGCGGCGAAGCGGGCGCGGCGGCCTATACCGCTGTGCTGACCACGCCGCGCTACTTCGAGAGCTTTCTCAATACCATCCTGCTGTCGGCCGGGGTCACGGTCGTGACCCTGGCGATCTCCACGGCGGCCGGTCTCTTTCTCCAGCGTAACGTCTTCCCGGGACGCGATCTGCTGATTGCGCTGATGACGTTTCCGCTGGCGTTTCCCGGCGTGGTCGTCGGCTTCATGGTGATCATGCTGGCGGGGCGTCAGGGCGTGATCGGGAGCGTCACGGACGCGCTCTTCGACGAGAAGCTGGTCTTCGCCTACTCCATGGCCGGTCTGTTCATGGGTTATGTCTACTTCTCGATCCCGCGGGTGATCCTCACCATCATGGCGGCCATCGAGAAACTCGATCCGGCGCTGGAGGAGGCCGCTCGCTCGCTCGGGGCGGGTCCCTGGACGGTGCTGCGCGACGTCGTGCTGCCCGCGCTCAAGCCGGCTTTTCTGGCCTCAGGCGCGGTTTGCTTCGCGACGGCCATGGGCGCCTTCGGCACCGCCTTCACCCTGGCGACTGACATCGACGTGCTGCCGATGACCATCTACACGGAGTTCGTGCTCTACGCCAACTTCGCCACGGCCGCGGCGCTGTCCATCGTGCTGGGGGCGATCACCTGGTTGGTCCTTGCGCTTTCGCGCAGCCTGGCCGGCAACACCGTCGCGGCGGCGGGCTAGAGCGATGCTACGCGGCGCGGCGCAAAAACGTGGGTGGGGCTTCTGGGCGCAGCTGGCCTTCACGCTGCTGGTCTGTGGCTTCCTGATCCTGCCGGCGCTGCTCTCGATGCTTGCCGGAGTGACGGTCAACTTCTTCCAGGGCCTCTCCAGCGGTCTGACGCTAAAGTGGGTGTTTCAGGTCTTCGAGCTCTACAGCGACACGCTGCTGCTGACGCTCGGTGTCGCCCTGGGATGTCTCTGCGTCACGCTGTTGATCGGCGTGCCGGCCGCCTATGTGCTGACCGTGCGGCAGACCTGGCTGACACGCCTGATCGAGGAGGTGGTGACGCTGCCGGTGGCCATTCCCGGACTGGCCATCGCCTTGGCACTGCTGCTGACCTACGGCGGCTTCGGCGAGTTTCGCCGGTCCTGGGGCTTCATCCTGGTCGGTCACGTGCTCTACACGCTGCCCTTCATGCTTCGGGCCGTCATGGCCGTGCTGGCCTCGATCGACATCCGCACCTTGGAGGAAGGGGCGGCCAGCCTGGGGGCCGGCTTCTGGACCCGCTTCTTCACCGTCGTTCTGCCGAACGCACGCTCCGGCATCCTGGCCGGATCCCTGATGGTGGTGACGCTCTCCATCGGCGAGTTCAACCTGACCTGGATGCTGCACACGCCCTTGACCAAGACCTTGCCGGTCGGCCTCGCGGACTCCTACGCCTCGATGCGCCTGGAGGTCGGCAGTGCCTTCACGCTGGTGTTCTTCGTGATGATCGTTCCGTTGCTGGTGGCGATGCAGACCCTGAGCCGGCTGGAACGCCGCGCGCGCTCGGCCCGGCCGCTGGCCGACGATAAAAGCCGAGAGCCGGCGGCGAAGACGGCGGGAGCGACAGCGGTGGAGACGGTAAGATGAGTTTCGGCGAGATGGGTTTCGGCGAGATGGGTCTCGGGGAGACGCAGCGCACGCCGGTGCAGCTGCGCGGTTGCGCCAAGACCTTCGCCGACGGCACGCGCGCGCTGGAGCCGCTGGATCTGGAGATCGCCGGCGGCGAGACACTGGTGTTTCTCGGACCCTCCGGCTGCGGCAAGACCACGACGCTGCGTCTCGTCGCCGGGCTGGAGGCGCCCGATCCGGGCGGACGCGTCCTCTTCGACGGGCAGGACGTGACGCCGTTGCCCATCGAGAAGCGCGAGGTCGGCATGGTGTTTCAGTCCTACGCGCTCTTCCCCAACATGGACGTTGCCGGCAACGTCGGCTACGGCCTGCGGGTGCGGCGTGTGGCCGAGGCGGAGCGGGCGCGCCGGGTCGCCGAGGTCCTGGAGATGATGGCCATCGGCGATCTGGCGCACCGCCGCGTCGATCAACTGTCGGGCGGTCAACGCCAGCGGGTCGCGCTGGCCCGGGCTCTCGCCGTGCGACCACGGGTGCTGTTGCTCGACGAACCGCTGACGGCGCTCGACGCCGCCCTGCGCGAACGACTGCGCGTGGAAATCGATGCCCTGCTGCGGCGGCTCGGGATCACGGCGATCTACGTGACCCATGATCAGTCGGAGGCCATGGCGCTCGGCGACCGCATCGTTGTGATGCGGCAGGGGCAGGTCGCTCAGGTTGGGCCGCCGCGGGAGATCTACTTCCGACCGGCCAACCGTTTCGTTGCCGAGTTCATCGGCACCATGAATCTGTTGCGCGGCTCTCGGCGCGACGGGCGGCTGCATCTGGCCGGCGGCGATCTCGCGCTGACGGTTCCGGGGGCACCGCAGCAGGCTCTGCCGGATACGGTCGAGGCAGAGTACCTGTTCCGTCCGGAAGCGGTCGAGGTGACGGATCCCGAGGATGCCCGGCTGTCCGGCCGGGTCGCCTCGGCACTGTTCCTGGGCGATCGCACGCGGCTGGTGATCGAGGGCGTGACGGACCGGCCGCTGATCGCGGAAGCGGCGGGGCGGCGCGAGTTCAGCGACGGCGATCGGGTGGGGCTGACGATCGATCCCCGGGACCTGCTGCGGCTGCCCGACTAACCGCCTCCGCTGTATTCTCGGGTTTCTATTCATTTTCAATGACTTGATTTGGTTCCTGCGGCCTGGCTCGGGGCCAGCGGTCAGGGCGGAGAGCCGTAGCTTCAAGCCTCGTCTTCATGAAGTCTCAACTTGTCTATATAACGATATGCTGATATAGCTATTCAGGTCGGATGATCGCCAGAAGCCGGCGCTTTCGGATCATTTAACCTCTTGTCGCTAGCCTCTGGGCGGCGCAGGACCGAGAACAGAGGACAGGGCGCTCCATGTCGCGGATGCCGCAAGTTTCCTTCGAGGTCTTCCCGCCGTCGCCCAAGGCGGAAGATCGTTTCTGGACGACCGTTGCCCGCCTTGCGGTGCTGCAACCGGCCTACCTGTCCGTCACCTATGGTGCTGGCGGCTCCGCCAAGGATCGCAGCGACTCTGTCCTCCGGCGTCTGCTGCGCCAGAACGGGCCGCAACCGGCGGCGCACCTCTCCGTGGTCGACGCCAGTCGGGCGGAAACCGACGACCTCGCGAAGGGCTGGATCGACGCCGGTGTCACCCGCTTCGTGGCACTGCGCGGCGACATGCCGGAGATGGGCGCTGCCTTCCAGCCGCATCCCGACGGCTACGCCGGCGCGGCCGAGTTGACGTCGGCGCTCAAGCGCCTGGGCGCCCAGCATGTCTCCGTCGGGGCCTATCCGGAGCCGCATCCCGACTACCGGGGCGGTGAGTCGGATCTTGCGCACTTGCACGGCAAGTTCGCGGCCGGCGCCGACGATGCCATCACCCAGTACGTCTTCGAGCCGGAGGTGTTCCTGCGCTATCGGGATCGTGTTGCTGCGGCCGGCATCGACAGGCCGATCGTTGCGGGGATCATGCCCGTCTTCGATTTCGCCAAGGTTTCCAACTTCAGCCGCCGCTGCGGCGCCAGCGTGCCGGCCTGGCTGGACGCGCGTTTCGCGCCGCTCGCCGACCAGCCCGATGCCCATCATGCCGCCGCCGTCGAGACGGCGGTTTCCTTCTGCCGCCGGCTGCAGGGCGAGGGCGTCGAGGCTTTCCACATTTACACCCTCAACAGAGCGGAGCTGACCATCGACATCTGCCGCGATCTCGGCTGGGCCACTCCGGCCAAGCTGCGCGAGGCGGCGGCCTGATGGCGCTGGCGGCGATCAATCCGCGCCGTCTCGAGCAGGCGGTCGAACTGCGTGTGCTGCTGGCGGCGGATCCCTGCGCAGTGGTGGCCAAGGAGGCGCCGGACAATGCGGCGCGCGACCGGTTGGGACTTGACGACTGCACCCAGGCCCTTGCCCTCACCCGTGCGGTACAGGTGCGCGCGGCGGCCGTGTCGGCTCTCGAGGCCGGCGCCGATGTGCTGCTGCTCGAGACACCGCGTTTGCGGGACAGCGATCTGGCCGACGCCGGTTTCGCTCTGGCCTACGCCGCGGCCGAACTTGCCTGTCAGGCCATCGACGCCGTCGCGGGCATGGGGCGCCGTCGCTTCCTGGTGGGTCGCATAGACGCTGCGGAGACGCCGCAGGTCGCGGGGCTGATCGCCGGCGGTGTCGACGCTCTGATCGCTCAGGACTCCGCCGCCTTGGCAGCGGTGGTGTCTGCGGCCGAGGCCGAGACCGGACAGCGCATTCCCTTGCTCGATGGCCAGCGCTTGCCTCTGGCGACACTTGAGGCGTCGGCTCTACCGAAGGCGCTGACGCAGGGTGCGCGTCTGGTAACCGGTGCCGATCTCTCCGGGCTGGATGCGGCCTTGCGCGCTGCCGCAGCCGATGGCTGGCGCCCGATGGCCGCCGGGATGGCGCCGGAGGAGATGCAGACGCCCTCCAGCCTCCATCAGGCGGCCGGTCTGGGGTGCGTCCAGAGCGCCGCCTGACCGCCAGCATCTCAAAATAACCCGCATCGCAAAACATCAGCCCGCCGGAGTCTCATGTCTCTCGCCCCCGATCCCGACCGTCAGGCCGCGCTGTCCAAGGCGCTGGCGCAGAAGATCCTTGTCCTGGACGGCGCCATGGGCACCGAGATCCAGCTCCTCAAGCTGGAGGAGGCGGACTATCGCGGCGACCGCTTTGCCGAGGCTCCGGGCGACTTGAAGGGCAACAACGACCTGCTGGTGCTGACGCAACCGGAGATGATTCGCGCGATCTATGACTCCTACCTTGAGGCCGGTGCCGACATCCTGGAGAGCAACAGCTTCAACGCCACGCGCCTCAGCCAGTCGGACTACGGTCTGGAAGACGCGGTGCCGGAAATCAACTACGAGGCGGCGCGGATTGCACGGGAGGCGGCCGAGGCCTTCAGCACCCCGGATAAGCCGCGCTTCGTCTCCGGCGTGCTCGGCCCGACCTCTCGGACCGCCTCGATCTCGCCGGACGTTTCCGACCCCGGAAAGCGCAACGTCGATTTCGAGGAGCTGCGCGCCAACTACCGAGAGTCGGCGGAAGCGCTGCTGCGCGGCGGCAGCGACCTGATCCTGGTGGAGACGGTGTTCGATACCCTCAACGCCAAGGCGGCGCTTTTCGCGCTGGACGAGCTGTTCGAGGATCTGGGCGCCAAGTGGCCGGTGATGGTCTCAGGCACCATCACCGACCTCTCGGGCCGCACGCTCTCCGGCCAGACGGTGGAGGCTTTTTTCTATTCGGTGCGCCACGCGCGGCCTTTCAGCGTCGGACTGAACTGCGCGCTCGGCCCGGGCGAATTGCGGGCCTACGTCGCCGAGTTGTCGCGCATTGCCGATGCGCCTGTTTCGGCCCACCCCAATGCCGGCCTGCCGAACGAACTGGGCGGCTACGACCTGGGGCCCGAGGAGATGGCGGCGCATCTCGAGGAGTGGATGGAGGCCGGCTTGCTCAACATCGTCGGCGGCTGTTGCGGCACCCGTCCGGAGCATGTCGCCCGGATTGCCGAGGCGGCGGCCAGACACAGACCGCGGCCGGTGCCGGCTTTGAAACCGGCGCTGCGCCTGTCGGGCCTGGAGCCCTTCGTCGCGCAAGTGGAAGACGACGCGATGGCGGAAGGGGCGACGGCATGATCGGCAGTTTCATCAACGTCGGCGAACGTACCAACGTTACCGGCTCGGCCCGTTTCAAGAAGCTGATCATGGAGGACGACTACGAGGCCGCCCTCCAAGTCGCCCGCCAGCAGGTCGAGAACGGCGCCCAGATCATCGACGTCAACATGGACGAGGGTCTGCTCGATTCCGAGGCGGCGATGGTGCGCTTCCTTAACCTGATCGCCGGCGAGCCGGACATCGCCCGCGTGCCGATCATGATCGACTCCTCCAAGTGGAGCGTGATCGAGGCCGGGCTGCGCTGTGTGCAGGGCCGGGCGGTGGTCAACTCCATCTCCATGAAGGAAGGCGAGGAGGCCTTTCTCGAGCAGGCCCGCCTCGTGCGCCGCTACGGAGCGGCGGTGGTGGTCATGGCCTTCGACGAACAGGGACAGGCCGATACCGTCGAGCGCAAGGTCGAGATCTGCCAACGCGCGTACGAACTGCTGACCGCCAAGGCCGGCTTCCCGCCGGAAGACATCATTTTCGACCCGAACATTTTCGCGGTCGCCACCGGGATTCCCGAGCACAACGACTACGGCCGCGCTTTCATCGAGGCGACGCGGCAGATTCGGCAGAGCATGCCGGGCGTGCATGTCTCCGGCGGCGTCTCCAACGTCTCTTTTTCGTTTCGCGGCAACAACGCCGTGCGCGAGGCGATGCACTCCTGTTTCCTCTATCACGCCATCGCCGCCGGCATGGACATGGGGATCGTCAACGCCGGTCAGATGACGGTCTACGACGAGATCCCCGAGACGCTGCGCGACGCGGTGGAAGACGTCATTCTGAACCGCCGCGAGGACGCCACCGAGCGCCTGCTGGAGGTCGCCGAAACCTATCGGGGGCAGGGCGCCCAGAAGCAAGAAGTCACCCTGGAGTGGCGCGAGGGAGACGTGGACGCACGTCTGAGCCATGCCCTGGTGCACGGCATCCAGGATTTCATCGAAGAGGACGTGGAGGAGGCGCGGCTGCAGGCCGAACGCCCGCTCCATGTGATCGAAGGCCCCTTGATGGCCGGTATGAACGTGGTCGGCGACCTTTTCGGCGCGGGCAAGATGTTCCTGCCCCAGGTGGTGAAGTCGGCGCGGGTGATGAAGAAGGCCGTGGCCTATCTGCTGCCCTACATCGAGGCCGAGAAGACCGGCGGGCAGGACAAGAAGGGCAAGATCCTGATGGCCACGGTGAAGGGCGATGTCCACGACATCGGCAAGAACATCGTCGGGGTCGTCCTGCAGTGTAACAACTACGAGGTGATCGACCTCGGTGTCATGGTTCCGGCTGCGAAGATTCTGGAGACGGCGAAGGCGGAGCAGGTCGACATCATCGGTCTCTCGGGTCTGATCACGCCGAGCCTGGATGAGATGTGCTTCGTTGCCTCCGAGATGCAGCGGCAAGGCTTCGAAACGCCGCTGCTGATCGGCGGCGCCACCACCAGCAAGGTGCACACGGCCGTCAAGATCGACCAGAATTACGAGAAAGCGGTGGTCTACGTGCCGGACGCTTCGCGTGCCGTCGGCGTGGCCGGCCAACTGCTGTCGCTGGAACGGCGCCTGGACTATGCGGCCGAAATTGCCGCCGACTACGGCAAGCTGCGCGAAGGCTACAGCCGCAAGGGCGAAGGTCCGGCGCGCGCGCCCTTTGCCGAGGCGCAGGCCAACCGCGACCCCATCGACTGGGCGGCCTACGATCCGCCGCGGCCGAGCTTCACGGGTGTGAAGGTGCTGGAAGACTATCCGCTGCCGGAGCTGATCGAGCGTATCGACTGGACTCCCTTCTTCGCGACCTGGGAATTGCACGGCCGCTATCCCGACATCCTGGAGGATGCGACCGTCGGCGAGGCGGCGCGCGGCGTCTTTGCCGACGCGCAGGAGCGTTTGCAGGGCCTGCTGCAGAGTGGCTGGGTCAAGCCGCGGGCGGCCTTCGGGTTCTTCCCGGCCAATGCGGTCGGAGACGATATCGAGATCTATCCCGATGAGGCGCGGGCGGAGGTGAGGGCGGTGGCCCATTGCCTGCGCCAGCAGATGAAGCGGGACGGCAAGCGCCCGAACCTCTCTCTGGCCGATTTCCTGGCACCCAAGGACTGCGGCAAACCGGACTGGCTGGGCGCCTTCGCCGTCACCGCCGGTGCCGAGATCGAGGCCGAGGCGCGGCGGTTGAAGGAAGCCGGGGACGACTATGAGTCGATCCTGCTGCAGGCCCTCGGCGACCGCTTGGCCGAAGCCTTTGCGGAGCGGCTGCACGAGCGGGTGCGCAAGGAGTTCTGGGGCTATGCGCCCGACGAGGCCTTGAGCAACCAGGACTTGGTCGCGGAGAGCTATCGCGGGATTCGGCCTGCCCCCGGCTACCCGGCCTGTCCGGATCATACCGAGAAGCAGACGCTCTTCGATCTGCTGGATGCGCCCAACCGTGTCGGCATCTCGCTGACCGAGAGCTTCGCCATGACGCCGCCGGCTTCCGTCTCCGGCTGGTACTTCGCCCACCCTCAGGCCCGCTATTTCGGCGTCGGTCGGATCGGCCGCGATCAGGTCGAAGACTACGCCGGCCGCAAGGGCTGGAGCCTGGAGCACGCCGAACGCTGGCTCGCGCCCAATCTCGGCTACGAGCCGGCGGCACGGGAGCGCAGCCGCGAGGCGGCCTGAGCACGAGTTCTTAATGTTCTGAAGGTTGCGGACTTGGCGTCGCCGGCCGATTGAGGCTATGTCTGTAGCGACGGTCTCACACTGGAGGCGCGACCCATGGGTCCGACGGTTTTCATCGATGGCGATGCCGGCACGACCGGCCTGCAGATTGTTGCGCGGCTTGAGGGCCGTCGCGACCTCCAACTGCTGCGTCTGCCGGAAGACCGCCGCAAGGACCCGGAAGCCCGGCGCGAGGCGCTGAACGCCTGCGATCTGGCGGTGCTCTGCCTGCCCGACGCTGCCGCCCGGGAGGCGATCGCCATGATCGACAATCCGTCGACGCGGGTGCTCGACGCCAGCACCGCCCATCGCACGGCGGAGGGTTGGGTCTACGGCCTGCCGGAGATGGATGCTGCTCAGGCCGAAGCCGTGCGCAGCGGCAAGCGGGTGGCCAATCCGGGCTGCTATCCGACCGGTGCAATTCTGATCCTGCGCCCCTTGGTTGAGGCGGGCTTGCTGCCTGTCGACTATCCGGTCACGGTGAATGCCGTCTCCGGCTATTCCGGTGGCGGCAAGGCGCTGATCGCCCGCTATGAAGGCGAGGCGGCCGACGGTCCGGACTTCTTCGCCTACGGTCTCGACCTTAGGCACAAGCACCTGCCCGAGATGCAGACCTGGAGCGGCCTGGCGCACGCGCCGCTGTTCCAGCCGTCGGTGGCGCGATACCGCCAGGGTATGCTGGTTTCGGTGCCGCTGCACCTCTGGGCCCTGCCCAAGCGGCCGACCGCCGCTCGGATCCAGGAGGCTCTCTCCGCCGCCTACGCCGGTCAGCGGTTCCTGCGTGTCGAACCCCTTGCGGGCGCGGCCGGGCGCAAGGACCTCGATCCGCAGGCACTCAACGGCACCAACGACGTGGAACTTCACGTCTTCGCCGATGCTTCCGGCCAGCGCTGCCTGGTCTCCGCGGTGCTGGACAACCTGGGCAAGGGAGCGTCCGGTGCCGCCGTGCAGAACCTCAACCTGATGCTGGGTCTGGAAGAGCTTGCCGGCCTCGGTTCCGCGATGGCGGCCTGACCTCTTTCCCGATCGCCTTCGCAGCGTCGGTCAAAAAAAGCGGTTCGCCGATCTTTCTGCGTGCCCGTTGTGAAGTCCGCCACGCTGCGCGGGCGACCTTCGGCAAAGCGTGAGGGTGCTCACAGCGGGGCGTACTGCAGTCCTCGAGCTTCGTGCCACAGCCGCCAAACGTGCGGCACCACGAAGACGAGGAGCAGATCATGTTCGAAGTACGCTGCAACAGAGGGGCAGGGATGACCGGCTTGGCCCTCCTGATCGTCGCCGCGCTGCCGTTCGGTGCCGTCGCGCAAGACGAGCATCGCGAGGCACTGCCGGAACCGGCCGTCCCGCACGTCGTGGGCGGCAAGGTCTATTGGCAAGATCATCGCCTGGCCGCGCTCTGCCGGGCCTTCGAGGGTCGCTTCGCCAAGCTTCCCGGCTCTGCGGTCTATGTCTGCAGCCCGCAGGGGATCGACGACAGCGACCTTCAACCGGCTGAGACGGTCGCCGGGCACTAGAGCGCGATCGTGAGCGGGCAGCCTGGCATACGTTGGACAGGGCTGGGTCTTCGCGGGGACCGAACCCTCTTCACCTTTCGGGGAGTGGAAGTAGCAGTGGGAACATGTGAAATTCCCCACAGTCGAAGCCCCGATCCTCACGCACGTGTGAGCACTCTCACAGCGTGTATCGGGCTGCCCGTCGACCCTCGTATCGCCGCCGCCTCGGTTTCCCTGTTCAGGATGCTGCGTTCAGGACGTTGCGGCGGATCGATACCGACGCTCAGATTGGGAGAAGGATGCCATGCGCGACGCACGCGGCATGACGCTCACCACCACCGACCGTTCGGCGGCCGACCTCTACGATACCGCCGTCCTGGAGTTCGCTTCTTTCACCGACGACCCGGTCGCGACGTTCGATAAGGCGCTGGAGGCCGATCCGACCTTCGCCGAGGCGCTGGCAGCCAAGGCGGCCTTGTTCTGCACGACCAGCGAGCAACCGCTCGACGCGGAAACCGCAGGCCTGGTCGCCGCCATCGAAGACATGGGGTCGGCGGCCGGGGAGGGCGCGCGGCGCCACGCGGCGGCGGCCAAGACCTGGATCGGTGGCGACTGGCACAAGGGCAACGCGCTCTGGGGCGCGTTGGCGATGGACCACCCACACGATCTGATCGCCGTGCAGACGGCACACCTGACCGACTTTCTGCTTGGCCAAAGCCATATGCTCCGCGACCGGATTGCCGCCGTTCTGCCGGCCTGGAGCGAAGACATACCGGGCCACTCCTACCTCTATGGCATGCGCGCCTTCGGCGAGGAGGAGAGCGGCCGCTACGCGGAGGCCGAAGCCAGCGGCCTGCAGGCCCTGGAGATGCAGGCGCGCGATCCCTGGGCGGTTCACGCCGTGACCCACGTGATGGAAATGCAGGGGCGGACCGCCGACGGCATCGCCCATCTGCGCGGGCGGGAGGCGGACTGGGCGCCGAACAGCCCCTTCGCCTTCCACATCTGGTGGCACTTCGCCTTGTTCCACCTCGATCGCGGCGACACCGCGGAGGCGCTGAGGCTCTACGACAGCGGCGTACATCCGCAGCACAGCGAACTGGCGATGGAGCTGGTGGACGCGGCGGCCCTGCTGTGGCGGCTCGGGCTCATGGGGGCCGATGTCGGCCCGCGCTGGCAGGATCTGCTGTCGGTCTACGAAAGTCAGGCCGAAGACGGCTACTACGCCTTCAACGATATGCACGCCATGATGACCTTCCTGAGCAGCGACCGCTTCGATCTGGCCGACCGCCTGATCGCGACCATGGAGGCCCGGGCCGGCGAGGGCGGAAGCAACGGCATGATGACCCGGGATGCGGGTCTGCCGACGGTGCGGGGACTGATGGCCTTCGCCAAGGGCGACTACGGCACGGCGGTGGAACAGCTCGAACTGGCGCGGCCGGCGGCCCATCGCTTCGGCGGCAGCCATGCCCAGCGGGATGTGATTGCCTGGACCGCCACCGAGGCCGCGCTTCGTGGGGGCCTGGACACGAAGGCCCGGGGTCTGCTTGCCGAGCGTCTCGCCGCCAGATCGCAGAGCCCGCTGACCTTGCGCCAGCAGGCGCGCTTCTACCGCATGACGGGCCGCGCCTCCGAGGCCGAGCAGGCGGAGGCACGGGCCACGGGCTTCGCCACGATCATGGCGGCTTAGCCCGACGGACAGAGGGGGCGCTGGGACCGGCGCCCCCTTTCTCTTGCCCCATGGGCCTGTCCGGCCATAAGACTATGGAGAGAACGATATGTTGGGGACGGCGCAGATGGTGGCCGCAACGAGAACTGCCAGCACCTTAAGACCGGAAGAGCGGGCTGCTCTGATTCGCGGGCACTTCCTGTTTTCGGAAATCGAGCCGCGCCTGCTCGACAGTCTGGTGCGCACCAGCCGGGTGCAGCGGCTTGCCCGGGGCGAGGTGCTGTTTCGCCAGGGCGACGAAGGCGGGGCGCTCTACGCCGTCAGTTCCGGGGCGATCCGGATCTCCGTGACTGGCGCGGAGGGCAAGGAGCTGACGCTGGCGCTGATGGAGCCGGGCGACGTCTTCGGCGAGATCGCGCTGCTCGACGGGCTGCAGCGCACCGCCGACGCGCGGGCGGTGGAGAAGAGCGAGCTGGTGGTGATCCACCGTGCCGACTTCCTGACGCTGCTGGAACGCGAGCCGAAGCTGGCCCGTCCGATCATCGAGATGCTCTGCGAGCGTCTGCGCCAGACCAACGAGTTCGTCATCGACGCGGCCTTCCTGGACCTGCGGGCGCGGCTCGCCAAGCGCCTGCTCTCGCTTGCCATCGCCCACGGCTATGAGACCGACGATGGCCTGCGCATCGGCCTCAAGCTGTCTCAGTCGGAGATCGCGCAACTCCTCGGCGTCACGCGCGAGGCGGTCAACAAACAGCTCAACGTTTGGGCCCGCGACGGCATCCTGACCTTCGAGGCCGGCTATTTGACGCTGCAGAAACAGGATGTGCTGAAGGCGCTCGCCGCACCGCGCTGATACAGTACGGGGACCGGATAGCGATCAGCTGGAGACGCCTTGCAACTCTATCGGGAGATGCCTGGCTGGGTTCGTTGTACTCATCTCGACTGCTTGATTTCGGGGGAACGCAGCATGGAGCAGTTCACGGGCGGTTGCCTCTGCGGCGCTGTCAGATTTGTGGCGACGGGACGCCCCTACCGGGTCGGTCTGTGCCACTGTCTCGACTGCCGCAAGCATCACGGCGCCCTGTTTCACGCCTCCGCGATCTTCCCCCGGGATGCGGTAACGATCGAGGGCGAAACACGCGACTACGCCGGACGGTTCTTCTGTCCCAATTGCGGCTCGACCGTTTTCGGTCGCAGTGACGACGAAGTCGAAGTGAACCTGGGGTCACTGGATGCCATCGACCAGTTGATGCCGACCTACGAACTCTGGACTGTCCGTCGCGAGTCCTGGTTGCCGCCGTTTCCGCTCGAGCGGCGATACGAGCGCGACCGGGATGCTGGGAGTCGCTTCGAGGGCTAGGCCGGGTGCGACGCTTGCCATGAGCGCCATTCCATCCGATTGCTCTGGCTAGGGGAGCAGGCGCTTTGAGGTTTACTCATGTCAGTATGGTTGCCCGCGATGCCGACAAGCTTGCCGGCTTCTACAAGAAGATGTTCGGCTGCAAAGGCCGAAGGCCGCCTCGGACCCTTTCCGGCGAGAAGGTGTCACGAGGCAATGGCCTACCGAATTCCGAGATCTACTCGGTTTGGCTGACACTGCCGGGTGTCGAGGGCCCCTTCCTGGAGATCTTGGAGTATAGCGACACCCTTGATCGCCCAACTCCATCGGTCAATGCGCCGGGCTACGGGCACATTTCTTTCGAAGTCGAAGACATCCGGGCGATGTTCTCTACAGTCATTCAAGCGGGCGGACAGCCGCTCGGGGAGATCACCGACCTTGGAAGCACTGAGACCCCTTTTCTCGTGGTCTACATGCGCGACCCAGAAGGCAATGTGATTGAGCTTGAGCAGCGTGAGGGCGGATAGGGCGACGGTCAGGGCGATGCCGCGCGCCTGAGCGCGATACCCGTGGAGAGTCTATGGCCTAAGGACCGGAAGGCCTCAAAGTCCGATCTGCGCTGCCATGTGTCTCTACAGCTTGTGCGGTAGGTCTTCTCCAAAAAAACGCCACCCCCCTTTGGAATGTCAGGAGGGGGGTGGGGTAGGCTCGGTGGCTGCCTTGATCAGCCTGGCGTGAAGGGCAGCGATGAGTGATGCAGGACGATTTTTAGGTCGCCGTCCGCCATCTGCTCGAGACCAAAGGTGTATTCAACTTTCACTTCGGACCCGTCGGTGGTCGTGAAGTAGTAGTTGCCCATCGCCAGAGCTATGTCGCCGTTAATGAGGGTCCCTTCGTTTTCCCAGCGAACCGCGACGTAAGGTGCGATCGCGAAGCCGCCGTCCTCACTGATGCTTCCACCAACGAAATAGGATAGCGCCTCGTCGAAGGTGCCCCGGAACTGATGCTCGCTCGCGAGCGTCGGCTTAAACAGAACGGTGTTTTCCTCGAAGGCGTAGAAGGTCGAAATGTGTTCGCGCGCCGCTGCCTCGTAGTCGCCGCCATCGGTATGGACAGTGCCGATATCGACAATGCTTTCGCCCCAAGCGGTCTTGAACTCCGAAACGCGATCTTTGGTCAGTTCCGGTGTGGCTGACGCAAAAGCGGTTCCGGTAGAGAACGCAATGGCAAGGGAGAGGGGGGCGAAGGTCTTGATCATAAGAGGATCTCCTGGCGAGTGGCTGGTTCGTTTCTTTGAACGACCAGCAGATGGGGAGACCAGGTCGATAATATTAATTGATTTTTTTCCGGCTATTCATAGCTTTTAGGCATGGATGTGGACTTCCCCTCTCGCCCGAGCCTGCGACAGCTGCAGTACTTCGTGGCGGTCGCGGATCACGGTGCCTTCGGTCTCGCGGCTCGGGCACTGGCGGTCAGCCAACCCAGTCTGTCCAAGCAACTTGCCGCCATGGAGCAAGAGCTGGGCGTGATCCTGTTCGAACGCACGTCCCGGAGGGTCAAGTTGACGTCACCGGGCGAAAAACTGCTGCCACGCGCCAAGGCCATTTTGCGCGAAGTCCGCGAGTTCAAGGCGGTTGCACGCGGAGCAGTCGGCTTGTTCGGCGACAAACTGACAATCGGTGTCCTGCCTTCCATCGGCGCGTACTTCATGCCCATCGCAAACAAGAGGCTGCATCGACAACACCCGCAGTTGCGCCTGATGGTTCGAGAAGGATCGACCTCGCTGTTGCTTTCGATGCTCAAGGAAGGTCGTCTCGACGCTGTCATCGGCACCCCGACGAATGATCTCGATGTCGCCAGCCAAGTCCTTTTTTCCGAGACGCTTTGGGCCTGTGCGGCACCTGATGACGTCTTGAGCGCAGCAAGAACTCCGATCTCCCTGGCCGATCTGGCCAACAGGCCGCTTCTCTCTCTGAGTTCCGAATACCGGCTGGCGCAGATCGTCGAGCGCTTAGCCGAACAGGCGGGAACCTACGTTAGCCGGGATTATCAGGGCGCGAGCCTTGATGCCGTGCGCCAAATGGCAGTTATGGGCGCAGGTGTTGCCGTGTTGCCCTCACTCTACGCGCTTGCCGAGGCAATCCGGGATCCGGACTTCGTGGTGCGACGCATTGATCACGCCGAGGCAAAACATGACATCGCCCTGCATTGGCGACGCAATTCGCTCCTGCAAGACGATTGCTTCGAACTCGCTGAACACCTGATTGCGGCAAAGCGCGAGATCCGGGCGTCGCGAGGAGCGTCGTTTCAATAGAGGCGGGCAAAGGACTTGATAAGGTTCTGACTTGTGAGCGTTATCTCAGCTTTCCGCATCCGGTTGATTGGCCGGATGGGCCGCCTGGAAGGCCGGATGGTCGGCGAGGAGGGAGTCGATCTCGACGAGGGTCGGGCAGAGGCTGGTGTCGCAGTCGAAGCGGCGGGCGTTGTAGAGCTGCGGGATCACGCAGAGGTCGGCGATCCCTGGGGTCTCGCCGAGGCAGTAGGGTCCGCTTTGCCCGACGTTGAGGACAAGCTGCTCGACGGCGGCGAGACCGCGTTCGATCCAGGTGCGGATCCAGGCCAGCTTGGCCTTTTGGTCGACCCTCAGATCCTCTTCCAGGTACTTGAAGACCCGCAGGTTGTTGAGCGGGTGAATGTCGCAGGCCACCGCGAGCGCGATGCCGCGCGCCTGTGCCCGGGCGATCGGATCGGACGGCAGCAGCGACGGGGTCGGCTGGATTTCCTCCAGGTATTCGACGATCGCCAGGGACTGCACCAGCGGCGTGCCGTCCACCTCCAGGGTCGGAACCTGGGCCTGGGGATTGCGGTCGCGGTAGTCCTCGAACCAGTTCTCGCCGCCGCTCTTGACCAGGTGGATCGGCACATGCTCCGCCTGCAAGCCCTTCAGCGCGAGGGCGATGCGCACGCGGTAGGCCGCCGAGGAACGCCAGTAGGTATAGAGCGCGAGGGTCATGCGGTTTCGGGACCTGTTTCGATGGTGTCTCGGGCGACGGCGAGCGCTTCCTGCACCACCTCGGCGTCGCCGATGTGATTGGCCAGCAGCAGGATCAGCTTGGCGTCCAGCTTCTGTCCCTCCGCTTCTCCCAGATCGCGGTGGGCTTCGATGATCGCCTCGTACAGCCCGTCGGGGTCGGCGATGCGCGGATCGGTCTTCAACTTTGCCATGGGCCTTACCCTGCCAGGCGCGCCGTCTGCGCCGCCGTGGTCGTCTTGCCGAGGGCGCGGTCGCGCGCGGCGCGTGTCAGCCCGAGATCGACGCTGTCGCCGCGCGCCGCGATGTGCTGATCCGGGCGGATCAGCAGCCACTGCCCGGGCGCCAGATCGAGCCGCTCCGCGACGAGGCCGTCGACGTCGATCAGGGTGTCGCCGGCCAGGGGCGCGCCGCTTGCAGAGATCCGCAGAGTTCGGATGGGAACTTGGTCGCCCGCCAGCGCGCTGGTGTCGGGACCGTCACCGCCATAGATCATCAGGGTGAAGCCCTCGCCGAGCTGCGGCAGCAGCCAGGCCGTCTCGCCGGCTTTCAGGACAGGCGCATCCGGGACGGCTGCGCCGGCGCCCGCGGTGCTGTTCAAGGGCGAGTCGCTCAAGACGGCCGGTTTCGACAGACGGCCAGAGTTCACCCAACTGCGCGCGAAGGCCTGGCTTGCGGAGAGCTCCAGCACGGCGTCGCGAAAGGCGCGGCTGGCGGCGTTCTTCGGGGTGATGAAGTCGGTGGAGCGGGTCGAATTGAGAATGTTCTCATCGGTCGCGGGCACGCGCTCGACGTCGTAGGAGTCCAGCAGGCTCTCCGGGGCCTCGCCCTGCAGAACGTAGGCGAGCTTCCAGCAGAGATTGTCGGTGTCCTGAACGCCGCCGTTGCCGCCGCGGGCGCCGAAGGGCGAGACCTGGTGCGCGGCATCGCCGACGAAAAGAACGCGGCCATGGCGGAAGCGATCGAGGCGGCGACATTGGAAGGTATAGACGCTGATCCACTCCAGATCGAAATCCGCCTCTTCGCCCAGCATGGCTTTCAGGCGCGGGATGACCTTCTCCGGTTTCTTTTCCTCGTTCGGATCAGCGTCCCAGCCAAGCTGCAGGTCGATGCGCCAGACGTCGTCGGGCTGCTTATGCAGCAAGGCCGACTGGCCCTTGTGGAAGGGCGGGTCGAACCAGAACCAGCGTTCGGTCGGAAAGTCCGCCTTCATCACCACGTCGGCGATCAGGAAGCGGTCTTGGAAGATCTGGCCCTTGAAGTCCAGGCCCAGGGCAGTGCGAACGAAGGACTTGGCGCCGTCCGCGGCCAGCAGCCAGTCGCAGGTCAGGGGGTAGGGGCCGTCGGGCGTTTCGACCTGCAGGGCGACGCCATCGTTGCGCGTCTCGACGGCCGTGACACGGTTCTTCCAGCGCAGGTCGACCAGCCCGGTTTCCTCGGCCCGGCGCACCAGCCACTCCTCGGCATAGTACTGCTGCAGGTTCACGAAGGCGGGAAACTGGTGGCCGCTTTCCGGCAGCAGGTCGAAGTCGTAGACCTGCCGTTCGCCGAAGAACACGCGGCCGACGTTCCAGGTGATGCCCTTATCCAGCATCGGCCGGCCGACGCCCAGGCGGTCGCAGATTTCCAGCGTGCGCTTCGAAAAGCAGATGGCCCGGCTGCCGAAGCTGACGGTCTCGTCGTCGTCGAGCACGACGGTCGCCACGCCGCGCTGGGCGAGATCCACGGCGGCGGCGAGGCCGACCAGGCCGGCACCGACGATCACCACGGGGTGGTGCGCGCCGCCTCCGTCCTGATCCGGTGAGCGCCGGTAGGGAAAGACCGGGTTGCTGTAGGTCTTGGGCATGGGGCGATCCTCCCGAATCGACGCGTCTCGAGGCTGCCGCCGTCTTGGCTGCGGCGATCAGCCCTGCTGCTGTGCGGCCTCCGCCGCCTTGTCGGCCTGCTCCAGGCTCTTCCACATTTCGACGTCGCGCTCGGCGGTCCAGATGCGCGGATCGTCAAGGCCCGAGGCCTCGTCGTAGGCGCGGCTGACGTCGAAGGGCATGCAGTGCTCGAAGATCACCCAGTCGCCGTACTTCGGCTGCAGGGCGGCGAAGGTGGAGTCGTAGATGTCCTTCAAGGGTTTGCCGGCCTGCACGCCTTGCGCGACACTTTCATAGAGCGCCGTCACGAAGGCCTGGGTCCCGGCGATGCCGGCCTCGCAGTCCGCCGCCGTCTTGAGCGCCGCGCCGCGCCCGGGGACCAACTTCTCCGGGCCGAGCGCGCGCAGGGCCGCCAGGGTCTTGGGCCAGTCCCGCAGGTAGGCGTCGCCGGTGTAGGGCGTCGCGTCGAACTCCACCAGGTCGCCGGCGAAGAGCACCTTTTCCTTCGGCAGCCAGACCACCGTGTCGCCCTTGGTGTGGCCGCGGCCCAGGTGCATGATCTGCACCTCGCGCTCTCCCAGGAATAGCGTCAGCTTGTGGTCGAACACCATGGTCGGCCAGGTCAGTCCGGGGATCGACTGCACGTCCTGGAACAGGCGGGGAAAGCGCCCGACCTCGGACTGGTAGTCCTGCTGGCCGCGCTCGACGATCAGGTCGTAGGTTCCCTGGCTGGCGAGGGTGTGCTTGGCGCCGTAGGCCGAGGCCCCGAGCACGCGCACGGCGTGGTAGTGGGTCAGGCAGACGTAGTCGATCGGCTTGTCGGTGACCTTCCGGATGCGTGCGATCACATCCTGCGCCATCGCCGGGGTGGCCTGCGTGTCCACCACCATCACGGAGTCGTCGCCGATGATCACGCCGCTGTTGGGATCGCCCTCCGCCGTATAGGCGTAGAGGCCGTCGGCCAGTTCCTCGAAGGTGATCTGCTTTTCTTCCAGGTCGGCTTGCGAAGCGAAGGCGCGGGCCATGGCGGGTCTCTCTCCCTAGACTGTTGGTTCTTGTGCGGTCTAACGCTCGGCGTGACGCCGAACTTCCTGATCGATGGCGCCGAACAGGCTTTCGCCGTCGGCGCCCAGCATCTCGATGCGGACCCGGTCGCCGAAGGTCAGAAAGGGCGTGGCGATCTCGCCCGTTCGGATCTTCTCGACCATTCGGACTTCGGCGAGGCAGGCATAGCCCAGCCCGCCCTGATCGACCGGTTTGCCCGGGCCGCCGTCGGCGTCGCGGTTGGACACGGTGCCCGAGCCGATGATGCTGCCGGCGGTCAGCGGCCGGGTCTTCGCGGCATGGGCGATCAGGGTCGGAAAGTCGAAGGTCATGTCCTCGGCGGCGTTGGGCTTGCCCAGGACGGCGCCGTTGATGCGGCTGAGCAGGGGCAGGTGCAGCCGGCGGCCGTCCCAGGCTTCCCCCAGCTCCTCCGGTGTCAAAGCCACGGGTGAGAAGGCGCTCGAGGGCTTGGCCTGGAAGAAGCCGAAGCCCTTGGCCAGTTCGCCGGGGATCAGGTTCCGCAGGGACACGTCGTTGACCAGCATGATCAGTTTGATGTGTCCCGCCGCCTGCCGCGCCGTGACGCCGCGCGGCACATCGTCGGTGACGACGGCGATCTCCGCCTCCAGATCGAGGCCCCAGGCCTCGTCCGCCAGGTCGATGGGGTCCTGCGGACCCAGGAAGGAGTCGGAGCCGCCCTGGTACATCAGCGGGTCTTCCCAGAAACTCTCGGGCAGTTCGGCCCCGCGGGCCTGACGCACCAGTTTGACGTGGTTCACGTAGGCGGAGCCGTCGGCCCATTGATAGGCGCGGGGCAGGGGGGCCGCGCAGGCGCTTTCCTCGAAGGTGAAGGCGCCGGTCGCCCGGCCGTCCTCCAGCGCCGCCGCTTCCTCGGCCAGCTTCGCGGCGACCGCCGCCCAGTCGTCGAGCGCGGCCTGCAGCGTTTCGGCCGCCTGCGCCAGAACGGCGCGGCTCAGATCGCGGCTGACCAGGGCGAGCCGCCCGTCGCGGCCCTGCTTCAAACTTGCCAGTTTCATCGACTTACTCGGCCGCCCGTGCCGTCTCGCTGCCCGACTTCCAGGAGTCCTTGTAGCCGTCGAACTCCACGCCGGCGGGCAGTGCACCGATCTCCAGCGGATCGCGGGTGTCCAGCATCACGGCGTATTCGTCGGTCGCCGCCGCCTTCTGCTTGAAGGCGTTCTGCAGGGCCTTCGGGTGCGGCCCGTGGGTGAAGCCGCAGGGGTGGAAGGTCATCATGCCGGGGTGGATGTTGTCGCGGCTGAAGAAGTTGCCGGCGTGATAGAAGATCACCTCGTCGTAGTCGTCGTTGTTGTGGAAGAAGGGCACCTTCAGCGCCTCCGGATCGCTCTCGAAGGGGCGCGGCGCGAAGGTGCAGACGACGAAGCGGTTGCCCATGAAGGTGGTGTGCGCCGAGGGCGGCAGGTGATAGCGGTCGCTCATCAGCGGCCGGATATCGGCGACGTTGAGGCGCACCGGCACCAGATCGCCTTTCCAGCCGACTGCGTCGAGCGGATTGAAGGGGTAGGTGACGGTCGAGATCTGTCCCAGCCGCTTGACCCGGACCTGCCACTCCGTTTCGGACCTCTGCGCTTCGAAGGCTTCGTCGAGCGCCGGGGTGTCCAGCACCGCCGGGTCGAAGATCGCATGCGGGCCGACCAGCCCCTTCTCCGGCAGCATGTAGCTGCCGTTGGTCGCCTCGATCAGCAGGGCCGTGACCGGCTCCTCGCTGTCCAGCCGCCACATGGTCGAGCGCGGCAGCATCACGTAGTCGCCGGCCCGCAGCTCAAGGTGGCCGTAGTCGCAATAGAGATGGCCGCGCCCGGCGTGCAGAAACAGCAGTTCGTCGCCGTCGGCATTGCGCGCCAGATGATCCATGCCTCTGGGCGCGCGCCAGAAACGCAGCTTGCAGTGGGCGTTGTGCAAGATGGTTTGGGCGTCCCAGGGGGAGGCCTGCTCGGCGTTGATCTTGGTGAGGTCGAAAGCGCGCGGCGCCAAGGGCCCGTCCCAGTCGACCCAGCCGGTCGGCGGGTGGCTGTGATACATGTGCGTGGCCGGGCCGAAGAAGCCTTCCTTGCCCAACTCGCGCTCGTAGGTGCCGTCGGGCAGCGCGACGTGCGCCTGACGGCTCGCGCGCCCCTCGGTGCGCGGAAAGGCGATGTACTTACGCATGACGCTCCCTCGGTTTCTGAACGGTAGAGACGGCGTTTTCGCGGCCCACCGCTTGATCTTGCTGTTGCGAAAAAGTATCGTTTCAAACGAAACGACTGTCAAGAAGAGGCCTCCAGCTTGTCGAGTCACAAGGCCGTTCGGGCCAAGAGCATGGCCAGCGTGCCAGCCGTCGATCCCAGTCTCGATCCTAGCCTCGGTCCGGGCGCCGATACGGCCCGGAACGACGAAGCAGGCTTCCATCTCTCCGGCTTCCTGCCCTATCGCCTGTCGGTCACCACCAACCGGGTCAGTCGGGCCTTCGCGGCGCGCTATTCCCGCGAATTCGGCATCTCGATTCCGGAATGGCGGGTCATGGCTGTCCTGGGGGAGACGGCGCCCCTCTCCTCGAACGACGTCTGCGAGGCGACGGCCATGGACAAGGCGAAGGTCAGCCGTGCGCTCGCCGCGCTTCTGCACCGGGGTTTCGTTAAGAAGGCGCCGCATCCCGACGACCAGCGCCTGCTGCGCCTGTCGCTCACGGCCAAGGGCCGCAAGGTCTATGCGGCGATCGTGCCGCGCGCTCGGCAGCTCGAGGCCGATTTGATGGCCGGCCTGACGGACCCGGAGCGGCGCCAGCTCGACCGCCTGCTGGACAAGCTGCAGGCGCAGGTCGTAGACCTCGAAGGGTGAGGCAGCTTTCGGAAACACCGGCCGACACCAGAAGCGACCCCATCGGGGCCTTGTGCGCGGACTTCGCGGCGCGGCGTCCGCTGCGCGCCGGCTCCGTGATCGTGACGGTCTACGGCGATGCCATCGCGCCGCGCGGCGGCGAGGCCTGGGTCGGCTCGCTGCTGCCGCTGCTCGACAGCCTCGGGATCAACGACAGTCAGGTCCGCACGGCGCTGTCTCGCCTGGCCGCAGACGGCTGGTTCGACCGCTTTCCCGTCGGCCGGCGCAGCTACTACGGCCTCTCGGCGGTCGGACGTCGGCGTTTCGAGGAGGCGACGCGCCGGATCTACGCCGGTCCGCCGAACGGTTGGAGCGGCGGCTGGCACCTCGTCGTGATCCCGGGTGCCGCCGGCCCGCGGCGCGACAGCCTGCGGAACGAACTCGGCTGGCTTGGGTTCGGCGCACTCTCGCCCAAGGCGCTGATCCACCCCAATCCAGACCGTCAGGCCCTGGCCTCGGTGATCGAGGAGCTGCCGCTGCCGGAGCGCCCTCTGGTGATCGCGGGGGAGGGGATTGGCGACAGCGATCCGGCTTCCTTGCACCGGCTTGTCCAGGACTGCTGGGATCTTGAGAGCCTTGCCGCCGAGTACGCTGCCTTCTGCGCCCACTTCGGCCCCTTGGCGGCGGCGCTGGAGGCGGGGCTGCCGCCGACACCGCTGCCGGCGCTGCAGGCGCGCATCCTATTGATTCACGACTACCGCCGCCTTGTCCTGCGTGACCCCATGCTGCCGCCCGAGCTGCTGCCCGACGACTGGATCGGCAGACGCGCTTATGCCCTGGCTTCCGCCGTCTATCGGGCGCTGCTCGACCCGTCGGAGCGCTGGCTCGATGCCGAGGTGGAGAACCGCGCCGGCCTTCTGCCGGCACCCGAGTCCAGCTTCAAGCAGAGGTTCGGAGGTCTGCCGTCGACGTAAAGTGCGATCGTCCCGGCGCTGACGCTTTCGCAATGTTGCGCGGACGCAGACGATGTGGTTCCCCTGCTCTATGGACTACGTAGCCCTGATCCTGGCGATCCTCTTTGTCGACCTGCTCGCACTGGTGAGTCCGGGGCCGAACTTCATACTCGTCTCTTCGACGGCTGTGTCCGCGTCGCGCCGCGCGGCGATCTGGACCGGCACGGGGATTGCGACCGGCTCGCTGATCTGGGCGGGCGCGGCGGCGCTGGGGATCGTCGCGATTTTCGAAGCGCTGCCGTGGCTCGGCTATGCCCTGAAGGTCGCGGGCGTCTGCTACCTGCTCTACCTGGGCGTCCGGCTCTTGCTGTCCAAGGGATTCCAGCCGGGGCAGGCGGATCGACAGCAAGCGGCGTCTGCCGGGCGCGGCTTTCTGCGCGGTCTTCTGATCAACCTGACCAATCCGAAGTCGGCCGCCTATTACGCCAGTGTCTTTGCCGCCTTCCTGACCCCCGATATGCCGACCTGGGTGCTGACCGTTCTTGTCCTGGCGATCTGGCTGATGTCCTTGGCTTGGCATTGGACGCTCGCCGTCGGTTTCTCGATGGACCGCGTTCGTCGGCCCTACATTCGCGCATCGAGACTGATCGACCGTCTCTGCGGCGGTTTTCTGATCCTGCTCGGGCTGAGGCTTGCCTGGGAAAACAGATGAGGTTGGGCCCTGTCGAAGGGTTGGTTTGCGACGCCTTCGTGCAACCTGACATGTCACAGAAAGCCGTTGCTGTTGCGCTAATTGTGACATATATTTATGGGTAACAGACGCGGCCGTTCTGCGGCCGCACGTCGGCGCAAGGGAGAAACGCGGATGTATACGCAGGGTCTCGACGTTCAGAAGGGCGATGCTTCGATCCCCCTGGAGCAGGGCGACAGCGAGCTGGAGCGCCGGTTCCAGGCCAAGATAGACGCCGACGAGAAGATCGAGCCGAAGGACTGGATGCCCGAGGGCTACCGCAAGACCCTGGTGCGTCAGATCTCTCAGCATGCCCATTCGGAGGTCGTCGGCATGCTGCCGGAGGGCAACTGGATCACCCGCGCGCCGAGCTTGCGCCGCAAGGCCGCGCTGCTGGCCAAGATCCAGGACGAGGCCGGCCACGGTCTCTATCTCTACAGCGCCTGCGAAACCCTGAACGTCAGCCGGCAGGAGCTGGTCGACCAGCTCCTGGAGGGCAAGGCCAAGTACTCTTCCATCTTCAACTATCCCTCGACCACCTGGGCCGACATCGGCGCCATCGGCTGGCTGGTCGACGGCGCGGCCATCATGAATCAGGTGCCGCTGCAGCGCTGTTCTTACGGCCCTTACTCCCGCGCCATGATCCGCATCTGCAAGGAGGAGTCTTTCCACCAGCGCCAGGGCTACGAGATCATGCTGACTCTGGCGCGCGGCACCGCCGCGCAGAAGCGCATGGCCCAGGACGCCTTGAATCGCTGGTGGTGGCCTTCATTGATGATGTTCGGCCCGAACGACAAGGATTCGCCGCATTCGGCCCAGTCGATGCGCTGGAAGATCAAGCGGGTCTCCAACGACGATCTGCGCCAGAAGTTCGTCGACGTGACCGTACCCCAGGCCGACTTCCTGGGCTTGACGATGCCGGATCCGGACCTGCGCTGGAATGCCGAGACCGGTCACTACGATTTCGGCGAGATCGACTGGGAAGAGTTCAAGCAGGTTCTGCAGGGCAACGGCCCCTGCAACCGCGAGCGTATGCGAGACCGCAACCGGGCCCACGAGCGGGGACGCTGGGTGCGAGAGGCGGCGATGGCTCATGCCGAAAAGCGCCGTGCGCGGGCCGCCGCCCAGACCACCGCGGTCGCGGCCGAGTAGTCACAGGTTACAAAAAGACAGTTTGGAGGAAGCGAGATGAGTGAGCGCGACTGGCCCTTATGGGAGGTCTTCATCCGCGCCAAGGCGGGCCTTGCCCATAAGCACGCCGGCTCCCTGCATGCCGCCGATGCGCAGATGGCGCTGGAGAATGCCCGCGACGTCTACACCCGGCGCGGCGAGGGCGTAAGTCTCTGGGTGGTGCCCTCGACGGCCATCACGGCGAGCGATCCGGAAGACAAGGAGGCTTTTTTCGAGCCGACGGGCGACAAGATCTATCGCCATCCGACCTTCTACGAGATCCCCGAAGACGTGAAGAACATCTAGGCGGGGGCTTCGGAGATGACAGCGGACACCGAAAAGATGACCCCGGAGCAGCAGGCGCTGTTCGACTACCTTCTGCGCCTCGGAGACAACGCCGTCGTGCTGAGCCATCGTCTCGGCGAGTGGTGCGGCCATGCGCCGGTGCTGGAGGAAGACATCGCGCTGATCAACGTGGCGCTGGACCTGCTGGGCCAGGCCCGTTCGATCATGACCTATGCCGGCGAAGTCGAGGGCGCGGGTCATGACGAAGATGCGCTGGTCTATCGCCGTGACGGCTTCGACTATCGCAACGTCCTGCTGGTCGAGCAGCCGAACGAGGATGACTTTGCCGTCGCGATTGTGCGGCAATTCCTCTTCGATGCCTGGCATTACGAGTTGCAGACCGCGCTGCTGCAGTCGAGCGACGCTCGACTGGCCGCCATTGCCGCCAAGTCGGTCAAGGAGGTCACCTACCATCTGCGCCATTCCTCCGAGTGGATGGTTCGCCTAGGCGACGGCACGGCCGAGAGCCACAAGCGGGTTCAGGAGACGCTCGACGATCTCTGGCGCTACAGCGGCGAGCTGTTCGAGGCCGACGCGGTGGAGGAGCGCATTGCCGCCGCTGGCATCGGGCCGCACCCGCAGAGCCTTTATCCCGCCTGGTCGCAGACGGTGGATCGCGTATTGACCGAGGCGACCCTGACCCGGCCTAAAGACGGCTGGATGCAGACCGGAGGTCGCGACGGCCGGCACAGCGAGCATCTGGGCTTCATCCTCGCCGAGATGCAGTTCCTGCAGCGCGCCTACCCGGACGCGCGCTGGTAGGGGAGGGCGCGGCGATGCCGCTACAGACTCTCGAAAACCGCCCGCCCGAGCTGGATAAGCTCTGGCAGACCCTGGAAGCGGTGGTCGATCCGGAGATCCCGGTGCTCACCATCGCCGACCTGGGCCTGCTGCGCGATGCCGAGATCGGGACGGACAAGGCCGTCACGGTGACCATCACGCCGACCTATTCCGGCTGCCCCGCCATGAACATGATCGAGCAGGAGATCAAGCGGGTCCTCGGCGAGGCTGGCTACGGGCGGGTCGAGGTCAAGACCGTGCTGCATCCAGCCTGGACCACCGACTGGCTGAGCGAAGCGGGGCGCGAAAAGCTGCGCGCCTACGGCATCGCGCCGCCGGCGAAGGGCTCTCCCAGCAAGCGTGCGCTGTTCGGTGCCGAGCCGGAGGTTGCCTGCCCACACTGCGGTTCCAAAGAGACCGAGCAGGTCAGCGCCTTCGGTTCCACGGCCTGTAAGGCGCTGTGGCGCTGCAGGGCCTGCCTGGAGCCTTTCGATTACTTCAAGTGCATCTAAGCAGAGAGCGCGACGCCCCATGCATCCGAGATTCCATAGCCTGAAGGTCGCAGATGTCCGGCGCGAGACCGACGACACTGTCTCCATCGCCTTCGAGGTGCCGGCCACGGTCGCCGCAGAGTACGCCTTCAAGCAGGGGCAGTATCTCACTCTGCGAACGCAGATCGGCGGCGAAGAGGTGCGGCGCAGCTACTCGATCTGCTCCGGTCTCGACGAGGGCGAGCTGCGTGTCGCGATCAAAAAGGTCGAGGACGGTCTCTTCTCGACCTACGCCAACGAGAACCTGAAACCCGGCAGCCAGCTCGATGTCATGACGCCGAACGGCCGCTTCACCTCGGAGCTCGATCCGGAGGCGAGCCGGACCTACGTGCTTTTCGCGGCGGGCAGCGGCATCACGCCGGTCGTGTCCATCGCCAAGACCCTGCTGACGCGCGAGCCGAAATCCAAGGTTCTGCTGTTCTACGGCAACCGCAGCGTGGCTTCGATCATCTTCCGCGAAGCCTTGGAGGACCTGAAGAACCGCTATCTCGGCCGCTTCGGGCTGTACCACATCCTCAGCCGCGAGACTCAGGAGGCGGAGCTGTTCAACGGCCGTCTCGACCGCGACAAGGTCAAGCTCTTCTGCCGCAGCCTGATCAATCCCGCCGCCGTCGACGCCTTCTTCGTCTGCGGTCCGGACACCATGATCGCCGACGTGACCGGTGCGCTGGAGGAGATCGGCGTGCCCGAGAAGAAGGTCCACCGGGAGCTGTTCAATACTCACCCGGACGGCGTCGTGAAACCCAAGCCGGTGCAGCATGGACGGCGCGAGGCCAAGGGCGAGCGGGCGCAGGTCACCGTGATTCTCGACGGTGTCAGCCACGATTTCGATCTCGGGTTCGACGGCACTTCGATCCTGGATGCCGCCACGGCCAAGGGGCTGGACTTGCCCTTCTCCTGCAAAGGGGGTGTCTGCTGCACCTGCCGCGCCAAGCTGCAGGAGGGCAAGGTCGACATGGCGGTCAACTATGCCCTGGAACCGGAGGAGGTGGCCCAGGGCTTCGTCCTGACCTGCCAGTCGCGCCCGCTTACGGACCGGGTCGTCCTGGATTACGATCAGGCTTGAAGCGGAAAGGGCGCTGATCGGGTTTCCAACAAACCCTCAGCCGAAGACGTCCAGGAACCGCTGCTTTAGTACCAGATCCACATCGGACAGCGTGGCGGGCCGGCCGAGGTCCGCAAGCGAGGTGACCCCGTGCTCGCGGATTCCGCAGGGCACGATCCCGGTGAAGTGCTCCAGCTCCGGGTCCACGTTCAGCGAGATCCCGTGATAGGTCACCCAGCGTCGTACGCGTACGCCCACGGCGGCGATCTTGTCCTCTTGCCCCAATCCACCTGACGATCCGCGGCGCTCCACCCAGATGCCGACGCGGCCGGCGCGCCGCTCGCCGACGATGCCGAAGTCGGCCAGCGTACGGATCAGCCAGTCCTCCAGCTTGCAGACATAGGCCCGTACGTCCGGCTGCCGTCGCTTGAGGTCGAGCAGGACGTAGGCGACCCGCTGACCGGGACCGTGATAGGTGTACTGCCCACCGCGCCCGGTCTTGAAGACAGGAAAGCGGGAATCCAGTAAATCCGCCGGATTTGCGGAGGTGCCGGCGGTATAGAGCGGCGGGTGTTCCAGCAGCCAGACGCACTCGGGCGCCGTCTGCGCGTGGATTGCGGCGGCGCGTGCTTCCATCCAGGCGACGGCCGGGGCGTACGCGACGGGTCTCTCCGTCACGATCCATTCGAGAGGGCCGTACTCGGTGGCGAGACTTTCGCCTTGCAGCGCCTTTTCGAGGTCGGGCGCATCGGCTAACGTCTCGGCGCAAATCGTTGAGGGAGGAACAGCTTTTAGCATGGCGGACGATTTCAAGGACGCGGCGCTGGCGTATCACCGGGAGCCGCGGCCCGGCAAGTTGGAGGTAGTTGCGACCAAGCCGTTGGGCAACCAGCGCGACCTGGCCCTGGCCTACTCGCCGGGCGTGGCTGCCGCCTGCGAGGCCATCGTCGCCGACGAGGCGGCCGCCGCCGAAATGACCGGCCGCGCCAACCTGGTCGCGGTGGTGACCAACGGGACCGCCGTGCTGGGCCTCGGCCAGATCGGACCCCTGGCCTCCAAGCCCGTGATGGAGGGCAAGGCCGTCCTCTTCAAGAAGTTCGCCGATATCGACGTCTTCGATATCGAGATCGATGCCCGCGATCCGGAGAAGCTGATCGAGATCGTGGCCGCCCTGGAGCCGACCTTCGGTGGAATCAACCTGGAGGACATCAAGGCGCCGGAGTGCTTCACGGTCGAGCGCGAGCTCCGACAGCGCATGGGCATCCCGGTTTTTCACGACGACCAGCACGGCACGGCGATTATCGTCAATGCCGCGATCTACAACGGCCTGCGGCTGGTCGATAAGAAGATCGAGGAGGTCAAGGTCGTCACCTCCGGGGCCGGTGCGGCTGCGATTGCCTGTCTGGACCTGCTGGTCGCGCTGGGGGTGAAACGCGAGAACATCTGGGTCTGCGACATTGCCGGTCTGGTCTATGAGGGCCGGACCGAGGAGATGGATCCCTGGAAAGCCGCCTATGCTCAGACTACCGAGCTCCGCAGCCTGGGCGAGGTGATCGAGGGGGCCGACATCTTTCTCGGATTGTCGGCGCCGGGCGTGCTGAAGCCCGAGATGGTCGCCAAGATGGCGCGTGATCCCCTGATTCTGGCGCTGGCCAACCCGGTGCCGGAGATCTGGCCCGAGGAGGCGCGGGAGGCGCGGCCCGACGCGATCATTGCCAGCGGTCGCTCCGACTATCCCAACCAGGTCAACAACGTCCTCTGCTTCCCGTTCATCTTCCGCGGTGCGCTGGATGTCGGCGCAACCACGATCAACGAGGAGATGAAGGTCGCCTGCGTCAAAGCCATCGCGGATCTCGCCAAGGCCGAGGTCTCCGAGGTGGTGGTGAAAGCCTACGGCGGTCAGGCCTACGGCTTTGGCTCCGACTATCTGATACCGCGCCCTTTCGATCCGCGTCTGATCCTCGAGATCGCACCGGCCGTGGCCCAGGCGGCGATGGACAGCGGCGTGGCGCGTCGACCGATCACGGACTTCAAAGCCTACCGCGAGCGGCTGAACCAGTTCGTCTTCCGCTCCGGCCTGCTGATGAAGCCGGTCTTCGAGCAGGCGCGGAGCGACGCCAAGCGGGTGTTCTTCGCCGAAGGCGAGGCCGAGCGCGTTCTGCGCGCGGCGCAGGTTCTGGTCGACGAAGGCCTGGCGCGTCCGGTGATCTGCGGCCGGCCGCGGGTGGTCGAGAAGCGGCTGGAGGAGCTTGGGTTGCGCATTCGGCCCGGCGAGCACTTCGAACTGGTCAATCCGCTCGACGATCCGCGGTACCGCGATTACTGGAGCGCGTATCACCGCCTGACCGAACGGCGCGGCGTCACGCCTGACGAAGCGCGGACCATCCTGCGCACCAATGCCACCGCGATCGGCTGCATCGCCGTCGCGCGCGGCGACGCCGATGCGCTGGTCTGCGGTGTCGAGGGGCGCTATCAGCGTCACCTGCGCCAGGTCGAAATGACCATCGGCCTGGCCCCGGGCGCGCGTGACTTTTCCGCGCTGAGCCTGCTGATTACGCCGCGCGGCGCTCTCTTCATGGCGGATACCCAGATCAGCAGCGATCCCTCCGCCGAGGAGATTGCCGAGATGGCGCGTCTCGGGGCCGAGGCCGTGCGGCGCTTCGGCATCGAACCCAAGATCGCGCTCCTGAGCCACTCTAACTTCGGCAGTCACGAGGACGACAGCGCCCTGAAGATGCGCGAAGCCCTGAAGCTGATTCATCGCCGTCATCCGGAGCTGGAAGCGGAGGGCGAGATGCATGCCGATGCCGCCCTGTCTGAGGAGATCCGGGCGCGCATGTTCCCCAACTCTCGCTTGAGTGGACCGGCCAATCTGCTGGTCATGCCGACGCTGGATGCCGCGAACATCGCCTTCAATCTCTTGAAGATCGCCGGCGAAGGCTTGCCGGTCGGCCCGCTGTTGCTCGGCGCGGCGGCACCGGTGATGATCCTGACGCCCTCGGTGACGGCGCGCGGTGTGGTCAATGCTTCGGCGGTTGCGGTTGTTGACGCCCAAGCGCGCCATAACAGCGCCGCGCCGGCCGAGGCGTTGAAGGCCGCCCCTTGACCCGAAATCGCTAGACCGCCATCCGGCGACCGCTTGCCGAAGAACGAAGGAACGGCCATGGCCGACCCCGTCATCAGCCCGTCGCCCGCCCCCTCGGATCAGGAGCCGCGGGCCGGCGACGCGCTGGACCAGGAAACTGTCGGGCTTGCGCCGGCGCTGATCGATGCCGTCCGGAAGGCGCTAGCCGAGGGGCAGGTGGAGACCGTCGAGCGGCAGGTGGAGCCGTTGCACCCGGCCGACACGGCGGACCTGTTGGAAGCGCTTAGCCGGGAAGAGCGCAAGCTGTTGTTGCGCATTACCGGCGAGGCGCTGGAGGCCGAGGTCCTGACCTATCTGGAGCCCGAGTTGCGCAACGTCGTTGTCGCGGACCTCGGACCCAAGATCGCCGCGCAGCTGCTCAAGCAACTGGAGAGCGACGACGCGCTGGAGTTCTTCGAGGATCTCGACGAAGACCCGCGCGCCCAGATCCTCAGCCGCGTGCCGCGGACGATTCAGCACTTGCTGACGGAGGGCATGACCTTTCCGGAGGATTCCGCCGGCCGCCTGATGCAGCGCGAGGTCGTCGTGGTGCCCTCGATCTGGACGGTCGGCGAAACCATCGACTGGATGCGCAACAACAAGAAGCAGATCGTCAGCGACTTCTACGATCTCTATGTCGTCGATCCGCGCTACAAGCCGATCGGTAAGTTGCCGCTGAGCCGGGTGCTGCGTTCCAAACGCCCGATCAAGATCGCGGAGCTGATGAGCGAGGACTTCTACCCGCTCAAGGTGACGCTGGATCAGGAGGAGGTCGCCTACCTTTTCCGTCAGTACTCGCTGCTGTCGGCGCCGGTCGTCGACGATGTCGGGCGGCTGGTCGGTGTCATCACCCTGGACGACATCGTGCACGTGATCGACCAGGAGGCCGAAGAGGACATCCTGAAGCTGGGTGGCGTCAGCGAAAGCGACCTCTACTCCGATGTGCTGCGCACCACCCGCCGCCGTTTCTCCTGGCTCGCGGTCAACCTGATGACGGCGATCACGGCTTCTCTGGTCATCGCGGTGTTCGAGGCGACCATCGAACAGGTGGTCGCTCTCGCCGTACTGATGCCTATCGTCGCCTCGATGGGCGGCAACGCCGGGACCCAGACCCTGACGGTTGCGGTGCGTGCAATCGCCATGAAGGATCTCGCGGGACGCAGCGTGACGCGCTTCATCGCCAAGGAGCTGCTGGTCGGTCTGTTCAACGGCCTGCTGTTCGCCATTGTGATGGGCGTGATCGCGTGGCTCTGGTTCGACCAGCCGTTGCTTGGGCTGGTGATCGCGGCCGCGATGGTGATCAATCTGATCGTCGCGGGGCTGTTCGGCGCTCTGATTCCCTTCCTGTTGGAGAAGTTGGGCGCGGATCCGGCGATCGGGTCATCGGTCTTCCTGACGACGGTCACCGATGTCGTCGGCTTCTTTGCCTTCCTGGGTCTGGCCGGTCTAGTTCTGCTGTAACGGATCTTCCGGCCCTGCTGCCTCTGTTCGCTTTATCGCGCAGACTGTCTGTCAGGCCTATCGAGCGACCGGCCAGATCGTGCGGGCAGAAGGTGTCAAAAGCTGATTGTCGATCTGGCACCCAAGTATGGCATCGCCATCTCTTGGGCTAGCGCATCCATCTGGAGAGGAGGGGGCAGGTGCCGACAGCCTTGATTACCGGTGCCAATCGTGGATTGGGTCACGAGCTTGTGCGTAGCTTCGCGGCGGACGGCTGGCGTGTGCATGCCTGTTGCCGGGTGCCGGACAAGGCGACGGACCTGCGTCGAACGGCCGAAGCGGCGGAGGGTCTCGTCGAGGTTCACCGCCTGGATGTGACCGACGCTCTCCAGGTGCGAGGGCTCGCTCGCTCGCTGGAGGGGGAACCGCTGGATCTGCTCTTCAACAACGCCGGCATCTACGGCCCCCGCGAGGGCTTCGGCAGTCAGGACTTCGAGGCTTGGACGAAGGTGCTGCAAATCAACCTGCTGGCCCCCTTGCGCATGGTCGAGAGTTTCGTCGATCTGTTGGCTGCCAGTGAACGGAAGCTGATCGCGAACATGAGTTCCCGTCTCGGCTCGATCGCGGAGAATCGTGGTGGCAGCAGCTATCCCTATCGGTCCAGCAAGGCCGCGCTGAACATGGTGACGCGCAGCCTCTCGGTGGATCTGGAGCCGCGCGGCATCACCGTGGTCTCACTCCACCCCGGTTGGGTGCAGACGGACATGGGGGGAGATGACGCCGCCCTGACGATTGAAGAGTCGGTGGCCGGTTTGCGCCGGGTCATCGCGGGACTGACGATCGGGGAAAGCGGGCGTTTCTTCGACTACAGTGGAGCGGAGCTGCCTTGGTAGCCCGATCACCGGCATATCCTAGAAAGACCGGCTGAGACGCTCTTCGGAAACCCGAACAGCGGGATCCCCGCTGCCTGCTGGGGTCCCGCTCCCGGGTGTATCGAGTGAATCCACGGCCGTCGGGGGCTTCACCGTGGAGTCATCGGACCGACAGGGTTTCCGTCGACGGCAGGGCTGGATGGTTGACGGTTCCAACCGCCGGTCCCGCTACGCCGTCACACCAGTGGCGTAGAGCTGTTAGTGTGCGAGCGAATGAGGGGTTTGTCCATAGATTTTTTTGGGACATTAACCATGGTCTCACACCGGCGTATGGCTAGTGTTTCGCAGTCCAGATCAAAGGTACTTGAGTCAGTAACTAGGAATTAATCGACGGTTGCGGGCTGTGCCGACGCCGATGCCCAAGGCGCGGCGCGGAAGGCGGCTTGAAAGCCGACCTCGGACCGGCAATTCTCTTGGGTGAGCATCGCAGCAAACGATTGAGAGTCGGGTCCCACCATATGCTGACCGAAGAACAGACGCTGATCCGCGACACGGCCCGGCAGTTCGCCCGTGACGTGCTGGCGCCCAACGCCGCCGAATGGGACCGCGAGGCCCGCTTTCCCAGCGAGGCCATCGGCCAATTGGCGGAGTTGGGCTTCATGGGTATCACCGTGCCGGAAGACTATGACGGGGCCGGCGCCGACGCCGTTTCCAACGCCCTGGCGATCGAAGAGATCGCGGCCGGCGACGGGTCGGTCTCGACCATTATGGCGGTGCACAATTCGGTCGGCTGCATGCCGATCAGCAACTTCGGTTCGCAGGAACAGAAGGACCGCTTTCTGCGCCCGATGGCGCGCGGCGAGAAACTCGGCGCTTTTTGCCTGACCGAGCCCGCGGTCGGCTCCGATGCCGGAGCGATCAAGACCCGGGCCCAAAAGGTCGGTAACAAGTGGGTGCTCAACGGAACCAAGCAGTTCATTACCAGTGGCAGCACCGCCGACGTGGCCATCGCCTTCGCCGTGACCGACCCCGATGCCGGTAAGAAGGGGATCAGCGCCTTTATCGTCCCGACCGAGACTGCCGGCTACAAGGTCTCCCGGATCGAAAAGAAGCTGGGGCAACGCGCCAGCGACACTTGCCAGATCGTTTTCGAGGATCTGGAGCTAACCCCGGACCTGCTGCTGGGTGAAGAGGGGCAGGGCTATAAGATCGCCCTGTCGAACCTTGAGGGCGGGCGCATCGGGATCGCCGCCCAAGCCATCGGTATGGCCCGCGCCGCTTACGAGGCGGCGCTCGCCTACGCCAAGGAACGAGAGTCCTTCGGTAAGAGGATCGTCGAGCATCAGGCCATCGGTTTTCGCCTGGCCGACATGGCCACCCAGATCAAGGCGGCAGAACTGATGACCCTGCATGCGGCCGAGCTCAAGGATCGGGGCGAGCCCTGTCTTCAGGAGGCCTCCATGGCCAAGCTCTTCGCCTCCGAAGCTGCCGAGCAGATCTGCTCGGCCGCCCTGCAGATCCATGGCGGTTACGGCTACTTGGAAGACTATCCGGTGGAGCGGATCTACCGCGACGTTCGGGTCTGCCAGATCTACGAAGGCACCTCCGACATTCAGCGCCTCGTGATCGCTCGCCAACTGGCTGCCGATTAGAACGCGGTGGTCCTTAGAAGGAGGCGATTTCGCGTCCTTCTGGGACGCGCATGCCGTTCTGGAAAAGGCGGTTCCGTACTCGCTTATTCTAGGTCGGGTGCCGAGGCGGAGGCGCGGTCGCCTTGCGCCGAGGTCAGGAGCGGCCGGCTGCGGCAAGACAGCCAACGCGGGGGCGGCCGTCAGCGGCCCCCTAATGAATCTCTTCGTGGAACAACTCCGACATCTCGGCGTGCGCCAACTCGACTTCCTGCCGGATCCAGGTTTCGAAGGCGGATATCTTGTAGCGGTCGCTGTGACCGGGCGGATAGACCAGATACCAGCCGCTGGTGTTGGGGTGCTGAAGGTTGAAGGGCGCCACCAGTCGGCCTCTGCGGATATCCTCGATCACGTAGGGGCGGTTGGCGACGGCAAATCCCAGCCCTTCGTTCGCTGCTTGGAACGACAGCATGCAGGTATCGAAGTACATGCTGGAGGCCGAGTCCATGACGTTCGGAGCGCCGGCAAAATCGAGCCAGGACTTCCAATTGATGCTGCAGGTGTCCGAATGCAGCAGCGTGAAGTTCTTGAGATCGCGCGGCTGCAGCTCATCCGGCGTCACCCCTGGAAGAACGCGTTGCAACAGTCCCGGCGTACAAACCGGCACCAAGTCTTCCTTGAACAGCAGCTCGGCCTTGAGGCCCGGGAAGAGCCCGTCGCCGTAGCGGATCGCGAGGTCGAAGTCTTCCCGGTGGAAGTTGACCGCCCGGTAGGCCTGAGAAACGTGCAGCGTGATATCGGGGTTGGCTTGCGTAAAACGTTCGAGCCTCGGCAGCAGCCAGCGCACGGCGAACGTCGGAAGCACGCTTATTTTAAATAAATGCTTTCGGTGTTTGTCGGTGATTTCTAAGCCGGCAGCCAGAATCGTATCGAGTGCCTCGCGGACATGCGCAATAAATTCTTCGCCTTCAGGCGTAAGGACAACGGCATTGCTTTGCCGATGGAAGACTTTGAACTGCAGTTGCTCTTCCAAGGCCTTGACGCGTTGACTGACAGCTGAGCCGGAAATCAGGTTTTCTTCCGCGGCACGCGCGAAACTACCTAAGCGGGCTGCGCTTTCAACAATTCTTAACGAATTTAGGTTGATTTGGCGCAAATGTTTCATTTCTGTTCCCGCCGCAAGCTCAGCTAATGCTACCCCAGGTGTTTCTAAGTTTACACTTTCCATCAGAGAACGACAATCACCTCATCGTGCGCCGGCTGGTAGGGGTAGAGGAACTATGGAGCGAATCAACTTACAAGGTATCCGCCATAGCGTGAGCCGTGAGGCGCTTCTCGGGCATGAGTCGGCCTGGAAGGTCTCCGATCTCGGCTTGGTGCAGTTCAAACACGAGTACGATCCGCAACTTCTCGAAACGATCCGGCGAAAAGCCATCGCGTTGAAGGAAGAGCGGGCCTTCCAAAAGCACCTGAATCTGACCTTCATCACAGGCGCCGACCGCTTCATTCCGGAGATCAACGAGTTGATCCACGACCGGGCGCGGCTGGATCGCCTGAGCGCCTTTGCGGGAACGCGCTTGGAGCCCTATCCGCTGTCGGTGGTTGGCTCCACGGTCACCTTCATGAGCCCGACAGACGGAAACGTCGATTGGCACTGCGACGGCGTGCCGGTCACGGAGTTGATTCCTCTCTCGATCAGCGATCCCATCATCGGGGGCGAACTCGAGGTTTTCTTGGGCGGTTGCGAACCGGGTAAGGCCCGGGTCGACCGCGGCGAGGAACTCGATCCGAGCGAACTGCTGCGCGTCAAACATATGGTCGGGCACAGCACGCTCGGCCACTTCATCGGCGTGCTGCACCGCACGCGTCCGCTGGAGTATGGCGAGCGCATTACGTTGGTGCTGAATCTCAGGTCTGTCGAACGTCCCTTCGTCGACGACAACCGCATGTTCTATCTAGCGGCCGACAACGATCACGATCAGTCCTGGGTTAAGGAAATGGCAGAGGATGTCTGGGCAAACCAGCTTCCCGCTTACCGATCCGCTGGGCGAGAGAGCGTGCCTGCGGAATGAGCCAAGTCCGCGACGGAGTCCCGGTCGCGGGCGAGAGATCGGTCGGCTCGCTTGCGCTGCCCTGCGCATTGGCCGCCATCGGGTTCTGGTCGACCAACGCCGTGGTGGCAAAGTACGCGCTTGTCGATCTGACGGTGCCGCAGGTTCAGGCACTGCAGTTCGCGGGCGCGGTCTTTGCCATCTGGCTGTTTGGGTTCGGTCTGCCGCGGAAGCCGGTGATCTGGCCGGAGCCCGGGGCCCTGGCGCTGGGAACCCTGGGGCTCGTCGGCACCATGGTCTTCCAGTACCTGGCTTTTTCCGTCGGGCCGATCGCGACGGTGAACCTGATCGCCTATTCCTGGCCTTTGTTGACGGCGGTGATCGTCGCCGCCATCGGTGTGGCCTACCGACCGCTTCGCCTGGTGATCACCTCCGCGGCCGGCTTCGTCGGCGTCGGGCTGCTGATCGGCGGGGATCTCGCGTTGTTGCAGGGCGGCGGCTCGGTCGCCGGATATCTCGCCGCCTTCGCATCGGCGATCTGCATGGCCGTCTACACGATTCGGATCGGGCGCTATTCGGTTTCCGCATCGGGCCTGTTGTTCGCCGCCGGGCTGATCGGTTTGGCGGGAACATCGACTTGGTGGCTGCTGTCAGGTGCCGGGGTTCCGTCGCTGCCGTCGCTTCTTCTCGGGCTCTATCTCGGCATCGGGCCCATGGGCGTGGGCTACCTGCTCTGGTCCTACGCTCTGCGCCTCGGGGCGGCGGGTCCGATCTCGACACTGGGATATGCCACCCCGGTTCTCTCGACGGCTCTGCTCTACCTATCCGGTGAACCCGTGACCTGGGGGGCCGTTGCCGGAGGGCTCATCATCATCGTTTGTTGTGTTTTGGTCGGGACAGGAAAGTTGGAGCAAAAAACAGATGCCTCATCGACATGAAGACGCGAATACTGTCGCCGAGGCCTTGTGGCAGCAGTATGGAGAAGCGGCTCGGCTGCAGGCGGCCTTGGCAGCTTATCAGGCCATTCAACGTGAAGACTTGAAGGCTTGCGCTTTGTGGCGCGGTATACTTGATCTTCTGGAAGAGAAGTCGGCCTGCGACTGCAATCGGCACTGATCAAGGCGAACTGTTTAACACTTCCGAACCCTTCGTTACGTTGGAAAACTCGACCTTCTCGTCGCCTCTCACAAAACCGTGAAGGCTGAATATCTCCGATCCTGTTCTCCACCCTAAGTTTTTCTAAATAGCCTCTCACGCCCAGATAGCCGACCCTACACGCATGGCTGGAAACATCGATCATCACGTTGGCCGGCGGATACGCCAGGCTCGTGCGCTGCGGGGCTTGAGTATGGAAAAGCTCGCTCAAGCTCTCGGCATCTCATACCAGCAGCTTCAAAAGTACGAGGTTGGTAGCAACCGCGTCAGCTGCGGACGACTTTGGTTGATCGGTCGGACTTTGGATCTGCCGATCGGCTTCTTCTTCGACGGGCTCGAGGATGACGGGGCGGTGGAGGCTGGCGGAGACGACGCTTTGGTCTCGCGCCGCACCATCAACGCCGCACGCCAGTTGGAGGAGATTGAGGATCCGGCCTTGCGCGATCAACTGGTCGCCATGATCCGAACCTGCGCCCGCTCCAACCAAGCCGCCTCCTGAGCGGTCGGCGCTTTTGGCGGGCAGCCGAGGCGCCTTGGCCAGTTCTCAGTCGCTTTCCGCGGCCTTCGATCTCCGATCCGATCTACGGGAAAGCTGCCTGCCTAGCGCGGGCAGCTTTCCCGTTTGCTGTCGCGCAGGTGCTGTCGGGCGCGTCTCGTCAGAGGCCGCAGGCCGGTTTATGCTGGCCAGCGCGGATGGCGGATGAGCAAGGAGACTCTACGGCGTGAGCGAGCCGATCACTTTCTACTTCGACTTCTCCAGTCCCTATGGCTTTCTGGCTGCGCGTGAGATCGATGCTCTCGCGGCGCGTCAGGGGCGAGAAGTGACCTGGAAACCGATGCTGCTGGGCGCCGTGTTCAAGCAGACCGGCACGCAGCCGCTGACGAACGTTCCCCTGAAGGGGGAGTACACGCGCCGCGATCTGGCCCGCGAAGCCCGGCGGCTGGGCATCGACTTCCGACTGCCTGACCCTTTTCCCTTCGCATCGATCGCGGCGGCACGCGCCTTTTACTGGCAGTGGGATCGAGACCCGGCGGCGGCCAAAGGCCTGGCGCAAGCACTCTTCGAGAAGGCCTTCGTGGCCGGACAGGACATCTCCAAGCCAGCGGCGGTCCTCGCGTCGGGCGAGGCGCAGGGGCTGGACGGCAGCGCGTTGGAGGCTGCCCTGCACGATCCTGCCGTAAAGGATCGGCTGCGCCAGGAAGTCGAGGGGGCGATTGCCGCCGGGGTGTTCGGTTCTCCCTTCGTGGTGGCCGATGGAGAACCCTTCTGGGGATACGACCGCTTTCCGCGGATCGAGACCTGGCTCGAAACTGGCGGCTGGTAGGGGCTGCGGACCGGCGGTCGCTCGCCCGGCAACCGTGACCCGCGTGGCTGATCGCTCGTTCAGGCCTTTGCCAGGACGTCGCGAAACAGGCTGGCGTCGACGTTGCCGCCGCAGAGCATGACGCCGACCTTGCGGCCGCGGTTCCGGTCGCGCTGTTTGAGGCAGGCGGCGAGGGCGGCAGCTCCGGCGCCTTCGGCTACATTGTGGGTATCGGTATAGAGCACCCGCATGGCGTCGGCGATCTCCTCTTCGGTCAGCGCCACGATCTCCGCCGCACCTTTCAAGAGAACCTCCACCGCCTCGGGCTCTGGGACCCGGCAGGCCATGCCATCCGCGATGGTGATCGCCTCGTTGGTAGAGATCGGCTTTCCGGCCTCGAAGGACAGCTTGTAGGCCGGCGCGCCCTCGGCCACCACCCCGACGACCTCCGTCTTGAGGCCGAGCGCATCGCGGGCGGCCAAGGTGGCCGTGATGCCGGAGCCGAGGCCGACCGGAACGTAGACACGGTCGAGATCCGGTACGGCGCGGAAGAGTTCCAGCGGATAGCTGGCAACGCCGCGCACCAGACGTTCGTCGTAGGAGGCCAGCATGTGCAGGCCCTCCCGCTCGGCCAGGGTTTCGGCATGCTCCCGTGCCGCCTGGAAGTCGTGGCCTTCGATCAGCAGCTCGCCGCCGAAGGCGCGCATGGCCGCGTTCTTTTCCACCGCATTGCCTTCGGGAACGCAGATCACGGCGCGAATGCCGTAGCGCCGCGCGGCGAAAGCGACGGACTGCCCGTGGTTGCCGCGGGTCGCCGTGATGACGCCGGGAGGCTTCGCGCCCTGGCCGGCCAGGTCCGCCATGTAGACCAGTCCGCCGCGCACCTTGAAGGCGCCAGTCGGCGTGTGGTTCTCATGCTTGACCCAGACCTCGCAGCCGGCCCGTTCGGCCAGCAGCGGCCAGGCATACTGGGGCGTCGGCGGCATGGCGGCGTAGACCGTCTCCGACGCCGCTTCGATTTCGCTCAAGCTGGGCAGGCGCATGGCTGTTCGGGTGACCTCCTTCGATTGGAACTCCGGTCCTCAGTCGACCTTCCGGCGTTGCCGCTCGCGTTCGCGTTCTTCCTGCTCCACCGTATAGCGGCGAATCTCCGTGAAGCCGAACAGCAACAGAAGCACCCCTAGCACGATCTGCACAGCGGCAATCACCCGGATCGGGTCGCTGGTCGGAACGATATCGCCGTAGCCGACCGTGCTGAGCGTGATCACCGAGAAGTAGAGGCTCTCCAGGAAGGCGATTTCCCGAACTTCGCCGGCGATGCGGAAGTGCGGGGCGACGGTGTAGACGTCGACGATGCGGTAGAGACAGGCGAAGACCACGATCAGCAGGGTGTAGAACGTCAGGAACGCGAAGGTCGGAACGACCAGCCGGCTGATGCGCTTGAAGAAGTCTTCGAATAGCAGGCCGGTATCCAGCAGGAAGATCGCCACCTCGCGACTGACGAAGAGCACGATCAGCGCCGTTGCCCCGGTCGCGCCGATGAAGAGCGCGTCGTACCAGGCGGTCGAGAGCCCATGGCCGGGGACCGCGAACGTCGCGGCGCCGATGGCGAGGACCGGCAGGAGCCAGAGGAAGGGGCGCCAGAAGCTGCGTTGCTCCCGCAGATGCTCGGCGGAGACGATCGACTGGATTTGCGGGCGGTTGCGCAAGGCGCCCAGCATGAAGGTCAGGATCGGCAGCATGAAGCCGACGTTGATCGCCCAGGATGAGACGTTCGGCAGAAAGTTGACCTGTGCGAAGAAGACGAAGACGCAGGCGTAGAGGGCTAGGTAGTTCGCGAAGGCTAAGGTGAAAAAGCGGCCGCTGGCGAAGGCGAAGTAGAAGATCGAGACGGCACCGGCGATGGTCATCACCACCACCAGGCCGAAGAGATCCAGCCCGGGCGAAACCGCCAGGGTCACCAACAGGATCATGGCGACCGTGAAACCGACCGCCGTTGCCCAGCCGCTTCGCGAGCGCTGCATGCCGGCCCTCTGTCTCTTGTACCTCTTGCTCTCGCGTCCCTTGTCCCGCCAAGCCTATGGCCCTCAGGTTTGGCAAAGCTTTGATGTTGAAAAAGCTAACCCTTGCGCTCGGGCCGCGGCAACGGGGCAGAGTTACGAGCTTATAGAGGCGAGAGGTGCGTAAGGCTGGAGGCAGGCCCTAGGCTACGGCGCTGCGACAAAGGGGGCGGAGGAGCTTCAGTCGTTCGCTGGTCCATGCCAGGTCGGCTTGCGCTTCTCCAGAAAAGCTGTCAGGCCCTCCTGTCCCTCGGGCGACACGCGCACCCGGGCGATGCGTCGGGCCGTGTCGCCGATCACCTCGGGGGTGGCGGGGCGGTCCGCAACGGCGAAGATCAGATCCTTGCACTCGGCGACCGCTTGAGGGCCGTTCTTCAGCAGCGCCTCGACCAACTCGTCGCCGGCGCCCTCCAGTGCGTGCGGCGACACCACCCGATGGACGAGCCCGAGGTAGTAGGCCGTCTCCGCCGAGAACTTCTCTGCCGTCAGCAGATAGCGGCGGGCGGCGCGCTGACCGATGGCAGCCACCACGTAGGGGCTGATGACGGAAGGAATCAGGCCAAGCTTGACCTCCGTCAGCGCGAAGGAGGCTTCTTCGGAAGCGATGGCGATGTCGCAGGCACTGACCAGCCCGACGCCGCCGCCGAAGGCCGGACCCTGAACCAGTGCGACCGTCGGCTTGGTCAGGAAGTTGAGGGTGCGCAGCAGCTCGGCCAGCGCTTCGGCGTCGCTCAGGTTTTCCGCCTCGCCGTAGCCGGCCATGGAGCGCATCCAGTTCAGGTCGGCGCCGGCCGAGAAGGACTTGCCCTCGGCCGCCAACACCACCACGCGGACGCGCTCGTCCTCCTCCAGCCCCCGCAGCGCCGTGGTCATCTCGGCGATCAGCTCGTCGTTGAAGGCGTTGTGCACCTCGGTGCGCGTCAGCGTGATCCGCGCCACGCCGCGCTCGTCGATGGATTCCAAGAAGAGGGGATGCTGCATGCGGTGAACCTTCGTCACATCCGGAAGACGCCGAAACGCGTCTCAGGGATCGGGGCGTTGAGCGACATGGAGAGGCCGAGGGCCAGGGTCGTGCGGGTGTCGAGCGGGTCGAGGATGCCATCGTCCCACAGACGGGCGCTGGCATAGGTCGGGTGACCCTGTAGCTCGTATTGCTCGCGGATCGGTGCCTTGAAGGCCTCTTCCTCCTCGGTCGCCCAGCTGCCGCCCTTGGCCTCGATGCCGTCGCGCCGCACGGTGGCCAGCACGCCGGCGGCCTGCTCGCCGCCCATCACGGAGATACGGGCGTTCGGCCACATCCACAGCAGGCGCGGGGAGTAGGCGCGGCCGCACATGCCGTAGTTGCCGGCGCCGAAGCTGCCGCCCAGGATCAGGGTGAACTTCGGGACTTGGGCACAGGCGACGGCGGTCACCAGCTTGGCGCCGTCCTTGGCGATGCCGCCGGCCTCGTACTTGCGGCCGACCATGAAGCCCGAGATGTTCTGCAGGAAAACCAGCGGAATGCCGCGCTGGCAGCAGAGCTCGACGAAGTGGGCGCCCTTCAGGGCCGATTCGCTGAAGAGAATGCCGTTGTTGGCGACGATGCCGACCGGGTAACCCAGGATACGCGCGAAGCCGCAGACCAGCGACGTCCCGTAAAGCGGCTTGAACTCGTCCAGCTCGCTCCCGTCCACCAAGCGGGCGATGACCTCGCGGACCTCGAAGGGTCGGCGCAGGTCCGGGGGCACGATGCCGTAGATCTCTTCCGGATCGTAGAGCGGCGCCCGCGGCTCGGCCAGCTCCAGGTCGTGCCGTTTCGGGCGGTTGAGGTTGCCTACGATGCGCCGGGCCAGGCCCAGGGCGTGGGCGTCGTTGATCGCCATGTGGTCGGTGACGCCGGAGGTACGGCTGTGGACCTCGGCGCCGCCCAGGTCTTCGGCGCTGACCACTTCGCCGGTAGCCGCCTTTACCAGCGGCGGGCCGCCCAGGAAGATGGTGCCCTGGTTCTTGACAATGATCGACTCGTCGGCCATGGCAGGCACGTAGGCGCCGCCGGCGGTGCAAGAGCCCATGACCGCGGCGATCTGCGGGATGCCCTTGGCCGAGAGGTTGGCCTGGTTGAAGAAGATGCGGCCGAAGTGGTCGCGATCGGGGAAAACCTCGTCCTGGCGCGGCAGGTTGGCGCCGCCGGAATCGACCAGATAAAGGCAGGGCAGGTGATTCTGCTCCGCGATCTCCTGGGCGCGCAGGTGCTTCTTGACGGTCAGCGGGTAGTAAGTGCCGCCCTTCACCGTGGCATCGTTGGCCAGGATCATGCACTCGCGGCCGGACACCCGGCCGATGCCGGCGATCAGACCGGCGGCGGGCACATCGTCGTCGTAGACCTGATAGGCCGCGAGCTGCGAGAGCTCCAGAAAGGGCGAGCCGGGGTCGAGCAGGGTACGCACCCGCTCGCGCGGCAGCAACTTGCCGCGCCCGACATGTTTCTCGCGCGCAGCCTCGCCGCCGCCCAGCTTGATGCGATCCACCAGCGTGCGGAGTTCCTGAACCAAGCCGCGCATGGCCCCGGCGTTGGCGCGGAACTCTTCGCTCCGGGTATCGATATTGGATTTGATGACGGTCATGAGCAGGAGGGCGAGAGCCAAGAACTGGAGGACGGGACGGTGAGTGGACGCCGGCAGGCGACCGAACCGGCACGGGAGACCGGGTCGCTACCATGTCTCCCGCGCCAGCTTCGGGCAAGCCGCTTGTGCGGTGGCTTTCGGGGCCGCGTCAGTCGGCCAGGAAGTCCGCGATGGCCTCGCTGGCCTGGGCGATGTTGAAGACGCCGTTCAGATGCCCGAAGGGCCCGGTGACGGTGAAGACCTCGGCCTCGTTGCCCTGGGCGCGCAGCTTCTCGGCCCAACGCTCCGACAGGAAGGGCGGGAAGATCATGTCGCCCTCGGCGGGGATGAACAGCACCTTGGCCTGGATTTGCTCCATCTCCTCGACAACGGAGAAGGTCATGTTGGCCTTCGACATGTAGAGGAAGTGATTGGCGTCGGTGGTGGTGGCGCGGCCGTCGCCTGCGGCCTGCAGTCCCGCTTCCACCTTGAAGGCCGTGTCGAATGCGGCGCCGGGATCTGCTCCGTCCTCCGCCGGCGCGCGGCCGAAGGTGGTGTCGGCCCAGTCGAAATGCAGGGCGTTCAGGGTGACCAGTTGCAGGGCGTTGGACAGACCGGTGAGCGGCGGTTCGCCATCGTAGTAGTCGCCGCCGTTCCAGTTGGGGTCCATCTGGATCGGCATGTTCCACATCTTCAGCAAGCCGATGACGTAGGGCGGCATGTCCAGGCCCGGGCTGATCACCGGGATCGCCCGCGGCACCATCTCGGGATAGGCGGCCGCCCACTCGATCGTCTGGACCGAGCCGCCGGAGGCGCCCATCACGGCATAGAGGCTGTCGATACCGAGGCTGTCCAGCAGCGCCTTCTGCACGTTGACGAAGTCGCGCATGGAGACGACGGGGAAGTCGAGGCCATAGGGCGCGCCGGTCGCCGGGTCGATGCTGGCGGGGCCGGTGGTGATGACCTTGGGATCGGCGACGTTCAGGTTGACCAGCGTGTCGCTCGAGAGGACGTAGAAGCGGTCGGTGTCGATCGCCTTGCCGGGGCCGATGATGGCGTTCCAGTAGCCGGGCTGTGGCTGATCTTCGCTGTACTTGCCGGCGGCGTTGGAGGTGCCGGAGAAGTAGTGGGCGATCAGGATCACGTTGTCCCGCGCGGCGTTCAGTTCGCCATAGGCTTCCCAGCCGATCCGCACCTCGGCGATGGTTTCGCCCTGCTCGGTGACGAAGTTCTCCAGCACGAATTCGCGCTTCTCGACCAGGTCGTCGTAGGCGGCCGCGGGACCGGCGGCGATCAGCATCAAGGCCGCACCGGCGAGGGCACACCAGGCTTTGAGCCAGTTCTCGGGCTGTGACATTTCTCTCCTCTTTCGTCTCTACCTCGGCGCTGACGAACGATAGCAGGCCGGCCGGAGCGCTGATACCGGCACCGACCGACTTCGACGAGCCCGGACAGGATCTTGTGACCGCAGGGCCGGGTTGTTTGCGCGTTGCGGGGGGATCATCTTCACCCAGCACACTAGAGATTTCAGAGTACCCGCGATCTACAGAGGGCAAGAGCGAGCATGACCATCGACGTCTATTCCTGGCCGACCCCGAACGGGCACAAGGTCCATATCGCGCTGGAGGAGTTGGGGCTCGACTACGCCGCTCACCCGGTCGACATCGGCCAGGGTGATCAGTTCAAGCCGGAGTTCCTCAAGATCAGCCCGAACAACCGCATCCCGGCCATCGTCGATCCCGATGGCCCGGACGGTCAGCCGCTATCGGTTTTCGAATCCGGAGCCATCCTGATCTACCTGGCGGAAAAGACCGGCAAGCTGCTGCCGGGCTCGGGCGCCGCACGCTACGGCGTGCTGCAGTGGCTGATGTGGCAGATGGGCGGCCTCGGTCCGATGCTCGGCCAGGCGCACCACTTCCTGCAGTACGCGCCGGAGGATGTGCCCTACGGCAAGGCGCGCTACGCCAATGAGTCGCAACGCCTCTACAACGTGCTCGACAAGCGCCTCGGCGAAACCCGCTTCCTGGGTGGCGACGACTACACGATCGCCGACATCGCGGCCTGGCCCTGGACCCGTCGGCCGGACCGTCAGAACGTCGATACCTCCGACCTGCCGAACTACCGGCGCTGGTTCGCGGAGATCGAGGCACGGCCGGCGGTGCAGCGCGGTGTCGAGGTGCTGGCCGGGACCCGCAAGGAGGGTTTCGACGAGAAAGAGAAGGAGATCCTGTTCGGGGCGGCGCAGCTCGAGCGGCGCTGATCGAACTCTCGGGCTCGAGCGCGCTTTGTAATACGCAGCTCCGCGTTCTCCTCGGTGTCTATGCCTGTCCGCGCGCCTTGCCGGGCGTTTGACCGAAGTGCTGACGGTAGGCCGTGGTGAAATGGCTCTGAGAGCTAAAACCGCAGGTCAGAGCGATTTCGGCGAGCGGCAGTTCGCTCGCCAGGAGCTCGCAGGCGCGGATCATCTGCAGCTCCCGAAACCTCTGCGAGAGCGTCTGTCCGGTCGTTGCCTTGTAGGTCCGGGTCAGCTGCCGCGGGCTCATGTCGACGTCCTTCGCCAGCTCGTCGAGCCCGGGCGCGCCGCCCTCCAGGTCGTTCAGCCTGTCCTCGATACGCGCGAGACGGATGGAAGAGAGAGCCCCTGCCGGCCGCGGCTGCGTCAGCGGAACGTCCAGCCGCGCCAGCAAAGCCAGCAGCAGATGCTCGATCGCCAGCCGGTCGGAGGCCGCCGACCAGTCAAGCTGGTGCACCAGCGGCAGGGTCATGGATTTCAGGAAAGGGTCGTGGCCGAAAATCAACGGCTGGATGTCCGGCGTCTTTTCCCAATTCATCGCCTCCAGATCGTCCTGGGTGAAGTAGATGTGGAGGTTCGAAACCGGGCCCGAGTTCGTCCAATGCGTCTCAAGCCCTTCGGGCAAGACGCAGATCGCGCTCGAGAAGCCGGAAGATCGCGTATCCAGGGACCAGACCCCGAAACCGCCGGACTGGTAGATGCTGAGCGTGTGATGCGTCGGCTGCGAATAGACCATCCCGCCGCCGCCGTCGCGCCGCCACAGGGCCAGTCCGCGCACGCTGCCAAGGTCCGTTTTCACGCGCAAGGCTTCGGCCGAGCGCGCCATGGCCGCCGGTATCTGAAGGTCCGAGAGATCGGCGAGGGTGTTCAGCGCTTGTCCTTTCGATGAAAGCGGTGGCCGGCCCGTAGAATACGGTCCAGCCCATGCCGCGTAAATCTGCCCGAAAAGAAGCGGGATCGGGCATGTCGGCACTGCTGCTTGGCGTCGTGGTGATCAGTTGGGGCCTGTCTTGGTACGCGATCGAGCTTCAGCTCGGAGTCGTCCCGCCACTGGTCTCGATCTTCTATCGCTTCCTCCTGGCGGCGATGCTTCTGATCGGCCTCCTGGCGCTGTCCGGACGGCTGCGGCTCATTCCCCTGGCGCGGCACGGTTGGCTGCTCGGCCTGGGTGTCTGCCTGTTCAGCATGAACTTCTTCTGCTTCTACCTAGCCGCGGAAATCCTGCCCAGCGGCCTGCTGTCCGTCGTCTTCGCCACGGCGGCGATCATGGGGGCGCTCAATCAGCGCCTGTTCCTCGGCCGGCCTCTGAGCGGCCGGATTCTGGCAGGAGCGACGCTTGGGGTCGTCGGCCTGACCCTGCTGTCCTGGGACAGCGTCTTCCAGGCGGACAGCGGAGGGTCTCTCCTGCTCCTGGCCCTGCCTTTTCTCGGGACCTATCTGTTTTCCCTTGGAAACCTTCTGTCGGCGCAGCTGTCCCGCGATCACGATCTGCCCAACCTGGTCGCGCATGGCATGGTCTACGGCGCGATCGTCTGTCTTGCCATCTGTCTGGCCGCGGGCTTGCCTTTCCCGTTACCCGGCGACCCGGTCTACTGGGGGAGTCTGCTGTACCTGTCGGGCATTGCCTCGGTCGTTGCGTTTCTCACCTATCTGACACTCGTCAACCGCGAGGGCCCAGCCAGGGCAGCCTATGCGACCGTGCTGTTCCCGATTGTCGCAATGCTGGTCTCCACCTGGCTCGAGGGCTTCGTCTGGACCCTCTGGGCCGCAGCCGGTCTTCTGCTGGCGCTCTCCGGAACCGCTCTCGTGTTCTCGGGCCCGAAGGAGGGCCGCACCGCATCGAACCAAGCCTCTTGAGCTGCCTTTTGCGGCCGTGGCGGCAAGGAAACCGCTGGCGTCGCCGCAAGCCTTTGGCCATTCTCGCGCGCCATGAGCCGAAACGACGATTTCCAGCCTGAAACCCTCGCCGCCCAGGCGCTGCATTTCCTCGACGCCGAGACGGGGGCGGTGGTGCCGCCGCTGCACCCCTCGACCACCTTCGCGCGGGATGCCGACTATGCGCCGCGCGGCGCCTCGACCTATTCACGCTACGGCGGGCCCGCCGTCGACCAGCTCGAGGCGCTGCTTGCACGCCTGGAGGGCGGGGCAGGGGCGTTGGTCTTCGCCTCCGGCCTGGCGGCCTCCGCCGCCGTGGTCATGGCGCTGAAGCCGGGCGACAAGCTCGTCTGCCATGCGCATATCTACTGGGGTTTCCGCGAGTGGCTGGAGGACTTCTGCCCGCGCTTCGGTCTGGATCTGCGGTTGATCGACATGACCGAGGCAGCACAGCTCGACGCGGCGTTGGAGGGCGGTGCGGCGCTGGTCTGGACGGAGACGCCGAGCAATCCTCTCTGGGAGGTGATCGATATTGCCGCCGTCGCCCAGAAGGCGCAGGCCGCCGGTGCGAGGCTCGTGGTGGACAGCACGGCGGCGACCCCGGTGCTGCAGCGGCCCCTGGAGCAGGGCGCCGATATCGTCATGCATTCGGCGACCAAGTACCTGAACGGCCATAGCGACGTCCTGGCCGGCGCCCTGGCGACCCGCCAGGCCGACGACTTCTGGCAGCGGGTGCGGTTCAACCGGACCGGCGTCGGCGCCATGCTCGGCGCCTTCGAGGCCTGGCTGCTGCTGCGCGGCCTCCGCACCCTGTACCTCCGGGTTCGCCACGCCAGCGCGACGGCGCTGTTTCTCGCCAGCCGGCTAGAGCGTCACCCCAAGGTCCTGCAGGTGCTCTATCCCGGGCTGCCCGAGCACCCGGGCCACGAGATCGCCTGCCGCCAGATGGAGGGCGGCTTCGGCGGCATGCTGTCGATCCGGGTCGCCGGCGGACGGGCCGGGGGCCTCGGACTGGCAAAGGCAACCCGCGTCTTCGTGCCGGCCACCTCGCTCGGCGGCGTCGAGAGCCTGATCGAGCATCGCAAGACCATCGAGGGCGAAGCCTCGATCCTGCCTGACGATCTGCTGCGTCTTTCGGTCGGGATCGAACATCCCGGCGATCTGCTGGCCGATCTGGAGCAGGCGCTCGAACGACTCACGCCATAGCACGCACTCCACAGCAATCACCCCATAGCTCGCACCCCAAGAGCACGCACCGTTGAAAGGGACCGCTGCAGCATGACCATCCAGCTCTATACCTGGGGCACGCCGAACGGCCGCAAGATCTCGATTGCTTTGGAAGAACTGGAGCTGCCCTACGAGGCTCACAGCGTCGATATCACCAAGGATGCGCAGTTCGATCCCGCGTTCCTCAAGATCAGCCCGAACAACAAGATTCCGGCGATCGTCGACCCTGACGGGCCCGGCGGTGGCGAAATCGCCCTCTTCGAGACCGGGGCGATCCTGCTGTATCTGGCGCGTAAGACCGGCAAGCTGCTGCCGGATGACGAGCGGGAGCATTGGGCGGCGCTGCAATGGCTGATGTGGCAGATGGGTGGCTTCGGACCGATGCTCGGTCAGGCCCATCACTTCCTGCGGTTCGCGCCGGAAGACGTGCCCTACGCCAAAACACGCTACAGCAACGAAACGCGGCGTCTTTACGGCGTGCTCGATAGGCGCCTGGCCGAGGTGCCTTTCCTGGCCGGCGCGGCCTACTCGGTGGCCGACATCGCCACCTTTCCCTGGGCGGCGCGCCATCCCTGGCAGCAGATCGCCCTGGAGGACTTTCCCAACGTCAAGCGTTGGTACGATGGAGTGGCGGCGCGGCCGGCCGTCGAGCGCGGCATGAGCGTTCCGGGCTAGAAGCGCAGCGAAAAGGTCGCCTGCGCGGCCCGCTCGAGGGGCTCGGGCTTTCGCTAGACCGCGATGCGGCGCTCTGCGTTGCGCGGGCGGCCGCGGCGTCGCTGGGTGGTCGGCAGCACCTCGACGTTTTCCGCGTCGCTGTCGCTGCGCCCCGCGAGGGTCATCAGTTCGCCGCGGGCTTGCTGCAGCCGGTTCAGCTCGCGCGCGTCGTCGCGGTCCCAAACTTCCATCAGGCTGAGCCTGATCTCGACAAGATCGATCAGTGTATCCAGACTTTGCGTTGAAATACTCATGGTCCGCACCCTTTCGTCCTTCCTGGTCGTTGCCTATTGGGGCGCCGTCTCCGAGTGCGCCCCAGGCCGTCTCCGGCACCTTGGCCGTTGCGTCTGACGGGATGGAAGGTGCGAGGGATTTGGATAAAAAAAGGTGAAAGTTGTCGAGTTGCCCACAGCTTTCTGGCGGCGATCCTGGGCGGCTCCCGCTATCCGAAAACAGCGCTGCCAGGCGTAACACCATGGATGGGTCGGATCGGGGACGATCTGCGGACCGAATGGTGGCGGCCGGCCCGAACTTGACCTCCGCGAGCCCGATGCAGAGGGTGTTCTGGCGTATCGTTGACAAGCCGACTTCGGCGCAGCTAGAACCACCAACCGCATACGTCGTGGAAAGTGCCACTCGTACTGCGGAGGGGTGGCCGAGTGGCTGAAGGCGACGGTTTGCTAAACCGTTATACGGGTAACACTGTATCGAGGGTTCGAATCCCTTCCCCTCCGCCATCCTTTAACAAAAATACGAACGTCGTTCGCCGCCGCTTCTACGCCGTTTGAGGGCGCCAGTAAGGAACGTTACTGACAGAGAGCGCCTGTTGCGGTCGACTACGTCCTTTAATTGCGCCCGGCGTGTCCGACTGCCCATCTGAGAAAGTCGTTTTCACAGATGGAGATGTGTCAGCCTCCATCTATCAGCACGATCTTTCCCGTTAGCCCGCCCCGCTCGAGCAACGAGTGGGCCCGGGCGGCCTCACGCAGAGGCACTTGCACCGCCACAGCAGGAGCAAGGCGACCGTCGGCGGTCATGGCAAGTAGCCTCGACAGCGTTTCACGGTACCAGTCGAGATGTCGGCCCGGATAACTCAACATACTTGGCGACATCGGGGTGCGCCTGCCGTCCGGCCAAATTGCCAGCGCACCAACGACCAGAAGGCTTGGCGGGATAACTCCGACACCCGATCGAGCGACGCCCGCCATCCCGAGCATGAGCAGACGTCCGCCGCGCCGCAGACAGCGATAGGATCGCCAGAGCTGTCTCGGTCCTCCGACCAGATCGATGACGACATCCACGCCGTCTCCTCCGGTCAACTCTCGGATACGACCGACAAAATCCTGGTGACGATAATCGACCGGGACCGCGTCATTGGCTGCGATGAATTCCAACCCGGCGCCGGCGCCCGTGCCGAACATCTCGAGCCCCGCGAGCTTACCCAGCTGCAGCAGGGCGGAGCCCACGCCGCCCGCGGCACCGTGAACTAGAACGCGTTCGCCTCGCGTCGCCCGAGCCGTTTTGTGGAGCGCCAAGGAGGCAGTCAGGTAGTTCGTCACCAATGCGGCGGCGACGGCCGGATCGAGTTCGGTCGGCGCCGGCACGAGCTGGTCCGCGGGGCGGCAGACATATTCGGCATAGCCGCCGGCGTCGCCGAAGGTCCATCCGGCAACCCTCTGACCCGGCGCGATGGCGGTCACGCCGCCACCAACAGCGTCAACGACACCGACGACATCCTCGCCCGGCGTATAGGGCGTCTTGGTGAAACCGGGAAACCAGTGGCCACGCAGCATGATGTCGTAGCCTGACACGCCAGCCGCCTCGACCTTGACACGGGCCTGACCCGGCGCCGGCGCAGAAAGGTCGTCCGCAACCCACTGCATGACTTCAGGCGGGCCACGTCGCGGCACGATAATGCGGTGGTAGTTCGTCGCGTTCACCAAGTTGCTCCCTTGGTCAGTCTGAGGTTCGTCCGGCGGCCTGCTTGGCGCGTCACCACAGAATTTCCGGATTTGGCGCAGACCGGGATACTGTATTGCTCATGCGACGGCCATGACGGGCCGTTGCACGTTCATGATCAAACGTCACGGGAGACGCTATTGCTTCAGCCTACGGTGTCCGCGGGCGTCGTCTCCGGTCTCCTCGACTTCGCCTCGAGCCGCGGGGGGGACCGTGCGGTCATGGTCGCGCATGCGGGCGTTGACGAGCGGACCTTGGATAATCCGGACAACCGGCTTGCGCTGGAGCGCTACGTCGCGCTCTTGCGGGTCGCCAAAATCATGACGGACGATCCCGCCCTGGCGCTGCATTTCAGCGAAGAGATCGGGATGTCGAAGGTCTCGATCGTCGGGCTTGTCATGGAAGCGTCCGCGACCATGGGCGAGGCGTTTTTGCAACTGCAGCGTTACGGGCGTCTGGTGGCCGATTTCGAAGACATATCCGAGGGTCCCCGGTTCGAGCTTTGCCATAGACCCGGAAAGCTGTTCATGGTCGATCGGAGGCGGCGCGCGAACGCCATTCCGGAGCTGACAGAGATTGCCTTTGGCAGCCTGGTCTGCGGACCGCGGCGATTCCTGTCGCAGCCCCATGTGCTCGCGGTGCACGTCACACATGCCGCTCCCACCTACGCTGCCGAGTATAGGCGGATCTTTCAATGCCCCGTTCATTTCGGCGCCGATTGGAACGCTATGGAGCTTCATCCCGATATCACGGGGTGGGAGGTCGCGCAGGCGCCGCGATATGTCTTCGGCGTCCTAACCAAGCATGCCGACGGATTGCTGAATGAAATGGATGTCGCAAAGACTCTGAGGGGACGCGTCGAAGCCTTGCTTTTGCCAACCCTTCACGAAGGTGATCTGAGCGCTGACATCATAGCGGCGCGGCTGGGTTGCAGTCGCCAAACCCTCTTCCGGAAGCTAAAGGGCGAGGGTACGACTTTTACCGGCGTTCTCGACGCCTTGCGCGAACGTGTCGCCAAATCGTACCTCGACGGTCGATCCACTTCCGTCAACGAGACAGCGTACCTAGTAGGTTTCTCCGACCCTGCTTCTTTCTCGCGCGCATTTAAGCGCTGGACAGGTCAGTCTCCAAACGAGTTTCGTAAACAAGTTCTTGACGACGGTACTCTCGCATAACACGCGTTGTTCTCACTGAGGTTTGCCTGCCCGCGCCGGCAGTCGACCCTGTGAGCGCCTATAAACCTAGGGTAAAACGACATTTGCCATATTTTGTGATGGTAGTAGTGCCGCAGCGAAACAATAGTTCGCATTTTCATCTCGCATGGCCCGCCACTCCGCCGTCTGTGCGATACGCGCTGCGTCATGGATGGCCGCTCAGCGGACAAACCTGCTGTTCGATCAATGTCCGCTATTGGGAAATGCCCAGTTACATGACACCTATAACCGTTGCTTGGACATCGCTTCAAGTCTAGCAAGGAGGGCGCTTGTGTCCCACCGTCCCCCACCCAGGTTCTGAATGTCGGCATAGAACTGATCAACCAGAGCAGTAATTGGCAGGCTCACGCTAAGTCGTTTTCCCTCTGCGAGACAGTTTGCGAGGTCCTTGCGCATCCAGTCTACGGCGAATCCATGCTCGTATTTGGCACGCGCCATGGTTTCGTATCGATTTTCCATCTGCCACGATCCCGCTGCGCCTTCGGAGATCAGATTAATGGCAGCGTCAATGTCCAGGCCAGCCGATTTCGCGAAGTGTATGGCCTCCGAGAGCGACTGGACAAGTCCAGCAATGCAGATCTGGTTCATCAGTTTGGTAAGCTGGCCAGCCCCCGCATCGCCCATCAAGCCGACCTTTTTTGCAAAACAGTCGATCAGCGGTTCGGCTCTGTCGAAGTCTCTGTGGTCGCCACCAACCATAACCGTCAGCACACCGTTTCGTGCGCCCGCCTCTCCACCAGAGACGGGTGCGTCGAGAAACCCAAGGCCGCGTTCGCGTGCCATGCCGCTCAGTTTTCGCACGACATCGGCCGATGCCGAAGTGTGATCGACAAAGACAGCACCGCTTTCCATCGTCGAAAAGGCACCCTCATCCCCAATCGTCACGGCTTGCAAATGATCATCGTTGCCTACGCAGCAGAATACGAACTCTGCGTTCTCGGCAGCCTCCGCAGGGGACCAGGCAACGGCACCTCCATATTCTTCGCGCCAGCGTTCGGCTGTCTCAGAGGTTCGATTGTAGACCGTCACCTCGTGTTGGCCCTTGGTTCTTAGAAAACCGGCCATCGGATAACCCATCACACCCAGACCGAGAAATGCTACTTTTGCCATGTTCTCTCACCGTCAAATTGCTGTTCGGCCAGATGATGCCAGAGGGTTCACGGCCGGTATGGAACGAAAGTGATTGAACGATCCGACCCGGCGCAAGAGGTCACTTTCGTTCCAGACAGGAGGCGGTAGATCGCGCAGTTTGCAAAGAAAATGGATCACCCGGCGAAGCCGTCATAGGCCAGCCTGCTTTGATGCAGGGTCAGCAATACGAAGTGAGTAGCAGATGGATAAAGTAGCCCTTATGGCAGAGCGATTCCGAACGGCCGAACAAAAGCGGTCAGGGATCGATCCAATCGCTGAAGAGATCAATCGGTCTCTAGAGACTGCCTATGAGGTCCAGGAGGCGAGCGTGGCTTTCTGGCTCAAAGGCGGAAGGAAGCAGGTCGGATGGAAGATCGGGCTCACCTCAGAGGCACCTCGGACACAAATGAAGGCTACAGAGCCGATGTTTGGAGCTCTTTTTGCCGACATGGAGATCAAGGCAGATCGCGCGATACCGACAAATCAGTTCATAGAGCCGAAGATCGAACCCGAGATCGCCGTGGTGATGAGACACGACGTGCCTGAACCTGATCCGTCCAGGTCCACAATCCTAGAGGTAATCGACTTCGCGCTACCGGCTTTCGAGATTGTCGATTGCCGATCCCGTGACTGGAACATCACAGGGATCGACGCGATCGCTGATAACGCCCTCGCATCCGGGTTTGTGCTTGGGGAGAGGCGATGGTCGATACCTGATCACAATCTTGCGGACATCGAGGTGTCAGTTTTAGTGAATGGAACGAACGTGGGCACTGGATTGGGCGCAAACTGCATGGGGCATCCGGTTGCTGCCTTGCAATGGCTTGCGCGCAAGCTGCATGATCGAGGCCGTCACCTTTCAAAGGGCGATCTAGTCCTCACGGGATCGCTTTGCCCGATGATCAAGATATCATCCGGCGATACTGTCTCGGCCAAGTTCAGCCAAAACGACGCGCTGACCGTGCAGGTTCGATAAGCGTCACGACCAGCGCCTTCTGCCCAGATCATCTTGAACACAGATCATCACATTCGATCCGCTTTTGGAACCGGGAAGTACTGCGGGGCTTCGGCGCGTTCAAACATCCCGTAGTCTCTGGAGACTAGGGCTAACATCGCACTCGTCGCGTGGGGCTTCGTCATCGCTTCAGCGATAATCTCTTCGCCGTGATCGCGAGAGTTGGCGTCCGTCACGCAGAGGAAGTTTCCATCGACAGTCACGCTATGGAAACGCTCTCCCCGGAGGTCCACCGGGTCGCCTTTGGACGCAGCAATGGTAAGAAATCGAGCTGGAATGGCGTCAACGTTGGAATAGGCTCCGTCGGCGGTCCACGACTCCGGCACGGCATCTTGCCGCATCATTTTCAAAACGTGGGATATTCGCAGCCGGTAGTCTTTGAAATGCTTGTTACGGCCAGCGGCCTGCGACCGGTGGTGGTCGGGGTCACTCCGCCATTTCGCTAGTGACGCTTCATCCCGCCAATGGGAGTGCGACAGGATCACCTTCGGACGGGAGATCGACTTGAACCGTTCGATGAACAGAAGTCCCGCATGTTGAGCGAGCAGCGGACGCAGGGCTTCCGCGTGCTCGAAGTAGTGGTCTTCATGTCCCGACCGGGGCTCCATTTCGAATAGCAGTGCGTGCATCTTTCAACCTCTGTGCGTGAAAGTATTTTCTAGAAAGTATCGTGGTTCGACGACCGTATCTGGAACGAATGTGACGGTCGCGACCGCCAAGCCTGCCGAAACGCCCCCGGTGTGGTTCCGTAGAGTTTCAGGAAGGCGCGTCCCATGTGGCTCTGATCTGCAAAGCCAGCGTCGTAGGCCGCTTCGGCGGGTGGCATCCCCCGGCGCAAACGATCCCGTGCGTGGCAGACCTTTCCCGCGATGAGGTAGGCGTGCGGCGTCATCCCGACATGCCTTCGGAACAGGCGAATGAACCCTTCTCGGCTCATGCCTGCTGAGGCCGCAACATGCGAGATTTTCTGACGACCCTCCTGGACGGAGTCGATCAGGCGTGCGGTTGTGAGCCCTCCGAGGGCAGTGGGCATGAGTTCAATGCGTTCACTGTCAATGCGTTCGAGAACGACATCGACGGTATCTTCCAGTTGCATTGTCGGCTTGATCGACGCCCCGCCAACAACGATATGATTGGGATCAGCGGGTATACCGGCGAGGCCGTCAAGAAAGACGTCGAAACTGCGCGTCGCGATCTCGGAATGTCCGATCGCCTGATGGGGAACATCGGGCGGTATGATGACAAACTGACCTGCGCAGAGCTTTAATGTCTCAGACCCGATAGAAAACCAGCGGAAGCCTTCTCGCACAACCGTCAGCTGGGCTTCCCGATGGAAATGAGCAGCAAGAGCCGGACCACCGGAGCGGCCACGCCAATCACACACTTCAAGGCCGGGCATGTTGAGCAGCGGACGGTAGGTCAGGGTACCATCGCTCGCAGAACCTTGTTGCAAGTAGTTTACCGTGCGCTTCTTTCGTGGATCATTTACCATTCGCAATATCTGTCCGCTCAGGCCACAAAGAAGGCGGCGGTCATCGCCAGCCCGATTGCTATGATCCCGATCCGCAGCAGGTCGGTTCGTCCGGTGTGACGGACGAGGCGGGCGGTGATGTAGGCTCCGCATATCTTGGCGGCCGCCATTGGGACAGCTGCATCCCATGCGATCAGGTCGGCGCCTGTGAACGTGAATACCAAGGCCGCCGTTGAAGTAGCCCCCGTAGATCATCACCAGAAGCAAAATCGTGCCTGCAAGGATCGGAGATCGCACATCGAAACGTTGCACCTCCGATCGCGGTTAACGCGATGATCGTGCCGAGACGTAGCGTTCCTTCTGTCCGAATGTCGCTGCGATAGGCCCACACGCTCGCACAATAACCCGGCACGGCCATCGTTGTTGCAGTCGCATTGGCGACCACGGGAGGCACCCCGAACCAGATAAGGGTCGGCAGTGTCACAAAGGTTCCACCACCTGCGATGGCGTTAAGAGACCCGCACAGAAAACCTGCGATCAGAATAGTCGTAATCTCGAACACGGCTCTTTCTCCGGCCAGCTTTGCCGGAACATGCCAGTCTGCTATATTGGTCTACAAATTGGTCTAACTGCAGGACAGCGATTTGAAAGCATCAAGCGCACTCGCAGAGCTTCGGAAGCTGCTGGACAGTGACGAGATTGCAGTCGGGGCTAAGCTCCCACCCGAGCGAGACTTAGCGCAGCGCCTGTCGTGCAGCCGCGAAACCCTGCGGCAGGCCCTCTCGGTTTTGGAACGGGAGAATGAAATCTGGCGGCACGTTGGGCAGGGGACCTTTCGGGGAGCCAGACCCGCGACTGCCCCCCTCCGCGAGAACATGATCGTTTACGCTAAGTCCGTGGAGGAGTTTGTTACCGCGAGGTATCTGATCGAGCCTGTTGTGGCTGCGGAAGCCGCACGGCACGCTTCTTCGTCAGATGTTGAGCGGCTGAGCGCGTGCGTCGCGGCTGGCCGAGCGGGACGCGATCATTTCGAATGTCAGAAGGCGGATGATGTTTTTCACCGCACGATCGCTGAGGTCGCGAAGAACGCGATACTTCTATCGGTTCTGACGTTCCTTTCAGATGCGAGGCGACGCTCGGCTTGGCAGACCCAATGGGACCGGACTTACCGGCATCTGGGCATTGACGAGTTCACCCAGCAGCACAGCAACCAACACCAAAGCATCGTAGATGCCATCCAAATCAATGATCCACGTTCTGCTGAGGCCGCCATGCGAACGCATCTCGATACGATCATTCTGGCGTTGCAGTCGCCGCCTGGCTCGCCACGATTTTCTGTTCGTTGACCAAGAAGCCGACATTCTCTGCGGTCTGACGAACGAGCGGGATGGGCTCAAAGCGGTCGTGCGCAGCAGGCGCGGGGAAGGCTTAAGTACCGGCGTAGCGTGCTTACGTACTGCTTCGCGGAACTGATCATCACAGCGCATCGAGCAGTCACGTTATCGTAGGGCTATAGCGAAGAATAGTTCGCATTTTCGTCGCGCTGGCCCGCCACGAGGCTGACACCGAATCCTAAGCCGACAAGATTCTAGATTGGTGATGCCTTTGCGACCCAGCCGATGTCTCCACACTTCGTCCGGTCGCCCCAGGCCGCTTACTCTGCGGATAATGTAGTCGTGGATTTCAGGACCGGGCCCTCGGGCGCTGACCATGAATGTGGAGGTGACGACATCTCTCTATCTCAGACGGCCTTAGCCGGCGAGCGGTCCATCTGACTGAACGGCAAGAAAGATGTTTTCTTCAATCGGCTTGAGCCCATCAGCCGCTCCTCTGGCTACTCGGGAGCGCCCAGGCGAACAACTTCGAAGCCGCCGGCGGGGAAGTGAAACAGCAGACAAAGATCTCGAAAACCTGGGAGTAACATCGGCATGATCGCGGGCCGCCCCCGGCGTGCGACGGCACCAAGCGTTGAAAAGCGGGATCTTGCGCACAAAGAGAGCGATGCGTTGCAGAGATGCCGGATCATGACCTTTCATCGGTTTGTCCGATCGTTCCGACATGCCGCAGCACTACCGCCGCAAGGACAACGAGCACTGAGACGCTAACCGCGCAGAAGATCGCCGCGCCATTGAAACCCATGACGAAAGCAGTGCGTGCATCGTCGAGAAGCTCGGCGGGCAGTTCGGCGGCGATGGCCGACGCCGTCCAGAGGCTGTCGCTAACCGCGACACCGATATCCTGGGGGAGCGCGTCTGGCAGGCTGTCGAGTACGGTTCTGCGATAGATGGCCGTGGCGATGCTTCCGAGGATCGCGATGCCGAGCGAAACCCCGATGTCCTGCACGGTCTCGGACATGGCCGAGGCCGATCCCGCCTTTTGCGGCGGCGCCGATCCGACGACAAGATCGGTGCCGAGCGCCGCGATTGCGCCATTGCCGAGGTAGGCGAACGCCAGCCCGGCGACGACCATGGCAAGGTCGGCGTCACTTTGGCCAATGACCGCCAGCATCAGGTATCCCACGACAGAAAGCGCGAGCGAGGACGCAACGACAAATCCGGGACGGATGCGCCGGGCGGCTATGGGAGCGCCAATGCCTCCTGCGATCATCCCAAGGGCCGCGAGCCCCATCCAAAGGCCGGCAAGGAAGGGCGCCTGGCCGGCGACCAACTGGAGATACTGCGCGGTCAGCATCATCGTTCCCCCAACGGCAACCAGACCAATAAGCAGTACGATCAATGATGCTGAGAACTCGCGATTGGAGAATAGCCGGATATCGAGTAGCGGATCGGCGAGCCGGTTTTGTCGCCAGACGAAGACCAAGGCGACCGCGAGGCCGATGACAACGGCAGTCAAAGCTTCCGCGGTGACGCCAGATTTCGCGATTTGCTTGATGCTGTGAGTCGTGGACAACAGCGCGACGAGCGAGAGCACAACGCTGAGAAAGTCCAACTTCCCGCGGTCGGACGCCTGGTGCTCCGGGAGGAGCGACCGTGCGAAGAGCAGCAGTAAGGCGGCAAGCGGGACCGGGACGAGAAAGGCAGCCCCCCACCAGAACCGCTCGAGCAAAAAGCCGCCTCCGACGGGTCCAAGCGCGTACCCCACGCCAAACAGCGTTGCCCAGAGGCCGAAAGCCATGGCCCGTTCACGCGGGTTTGAAAACAGATCGCTGATCAGTGCAAGGGTCGAGGGCATCAGCGTTGCAGCCGCGATTCCCAAAACCGCGCGCGCCGCAATCAGCATCGCTGCGCTTGTCGCGAAGGCGGCAAGGCTCGAGGCGACGGCGAATGCGACCATGCCGATCATCAAGAGTTTACGCCGGCCGATCCGGTCTCCAAGGGTGCCCATGGTAATGAGAAACCCACCGAGCATGAAACCGGACACGTCGAGGATCCAGAGCGCCTCGATGCTCGTCGGCTGCAGGTCCACCGCCAGCGCTGGAAGGGTAAGCGGCAGAAAGGTGAGATCGAGCCCCAGCATAAGGGTCGGCAACGCAAGCAGTGCCAGCCCCAGCCATTCTCGCGCGCCAGCCTTGGCCGGCGGTGGCGCCCCAACCCGCGCGTTCGAAGCCTGCATATCGCACAGAACCGTCATGTCGCCTCCTTGTCAGAGGCGCACAATCGGGGCAGATTATTCCTGTTACTATATAGTAAATTATCCTGTTACTAGGAGCGATAGCTTTGTCAGGTCGTGTCCTTGCGCGTGCACGAAGCGATCTGTCCGACTTCGTCACACGCCACAGGAAGAAGCTCACGCCTGCCGACGTCGGGCTGCCGACTACCGGCGGCCGCCGCACGCCGGGCCTCAGGCGCGAGGAGGTGGCAGCGCTCGCGGGCGTTGGGCTTACTTGGTACACCTGGTTCGAGCAGGGGCGCGACATCCGGGTCTCGGAGAGCTTTCTCCTCAAGGTCGCCAAGGCCCTGAAACTCGACGATGCCGAATGCAACCATCTCTTCCTGCTGGCCCATCGGCGTCCGCCGCCTCCAGAAGCGCGCCAATGGCCGTCGGTCGAGCCGCTGATCCAGCGATTGCTGGACGATCTGACAGTGCGACCCGCCTATGTCTTGAATCTTCGGTGGGACGTCATCGCCTGGAACCTGCCGGCCGACCGCTTGTTCGACTTCTCCAGTCGGGCGCAACAGGACCGCAACGTCATTCGCCTGGTTTTTGCCGATCCGGACTTGCGGCGTCGCTTGCCGGCGTGGCGGGAAGATGCCCCCCGGCTGCTGGCGCAGTTCCGCTGCGGTTTGGCGGCTGCCCCGGACGATCCCGCCATGCTCTGGCTGATCGAAGAACTGACGAAGGTATCACCCGATTTTCGGCGCTGGATGGAGCAGCCTGGCATGGAAAGCTATGGCTGGGGCGTCAGTGTCGCGCTCGCCGCCGACGGCACACGCCACAGCTTCGCTCAACAGATGCTGACGGTAGATGAGCACCGCCACCTCAAGATGATCGTCTATTTTCAACAGTGAAAGCTGGCTGACGTAGCGGTCGTTGATGCCTTCCTCCTCCGCAATCTCTCCCAGCGATCGGGCGCAACCGCTCCCGAGATTATCGAATCACCTGTAGGCTCGAACGATCGCTTTGATCGATGCAGGGTCCGGATCCGAGGTACGTGATCCGAACCTCATGCTCTGAGACCTCAACGTGCTACTCCAAAGCCCGCAGGCGATCTTAGCGAAACCGCGCCGTGCCGATTGACGGGAGGCGCTGCCGGAATAAGGCCGAAAGGTGGAGACTCGCGGCTTCTTGACACTCGTCACGTAAAAGCCAGTCCTTCACCGAAGGGACATGCTCAATAGACAGAGAGCTTCAGATTCAGACGCGTATGGAGGCGACTTCACTACAGTCCAGTTCAGTCGGGAAGGACGACGCTATGCCAACGCACTCAGTCGAACACGGCGGCGATCTGGTCGACGTCGACCCCCTCTTTGATCTCACGCAGGCGGGCATAGGTCAGGGCAACTGCAATCCCGCCGATTGCATAGCTGATGCCGTTGATCAGCGACATCACAGCGCCTGAAACAATCGCACCGATCACACCGACCGGGCCAAAACCGGTCGTTGCCACGACACCAACGAGTCCGAGAACCCCTCCAATGACTATGGCCAGGATCAACATGACAAGGAATAAGCCAACGATCGGCCAGCGATACTCCTTGGTCAGTGCGATGCTGCGGCTCCATGCGCCAAAACCGGCCCGTTCGATCACGGCGGCCGGGGCGATGACATAGAGACAGGCGGAAACCCAAAGCGCGCCAACGAAAAGCGCGATTACACCGATCCCTGCAAGAATCCAGGCAGCCCAGGTCATCAGAACGATGGGGAGAAGTGCCGGCAAGGCATGGTTGAAGTAGGTGCGAAACGAGTTCGTTCGGCCAAGCTTGGCGTCATAAGCCAGTTGCACCAACAAAGCTGTGGCCAAGGCGTAGGCCATAATGTCGAAGAGTATCGTCACAGGCCACGCTGCGATCGCATTGACCTCAGCAAAGCTAGGCTCTGTCAGACCGGCAGCGACATCGAAGCCAACGAATAGCGCATTCACCAAGTAGCCCGTGAACGCTGTCCCGAAGCCAATAAGCAAGACCTTGATGAAATTTCCGAACAGGATCGAAAAGGTGTCGCTGATGATTTTTCCGACGCCTAAAGGAGTTTTCTGATCTGCCGTAGTGACGTCTGCCATGATATTGCCTTCGCTCTTTGATTTTGCTGGCTTACTTCAACAAGCCATGGAAAGACGCGGCTCTTGTGACGGGACGACATGCGAGCATCTGTCTTAGTGGTGGGCTAGCATGAAATTTCTAGGATAACTTGTGCTTCGGGGCAATCTCTTCTTCGCCCGGCGGCGCATCGGCATAAAACTTGTTCGCGCGACGATCGCCGAAGAGTTGCCGTTGCTCCAGATGGGCGCGCTGCGCGCTGTAAAAAGCCTGTAGAAAAGCCACCTCGTCGGCCGGCTCAACGACATCGGCATAGCCTATCTTCCGTCGGATACGCTCGACGATCGCGGTTATGGCCTGCCGGTTTTGCTCCGCTGAGGACTGAGCCATGCGGTTGTCTTGCGCACGCAAGAGCTTTTCCAACGTCTGCAGTTCAAAGCCGCCGTAATGATCCAGTTGATGCGGAAGGAATGTGAAGCGCTGTCCGCTCGCCGACGTGGCCCGCGGCGCCTCGAGCGCCAGATCCTTCAACAGGATCGGCACCGGCAAGTGGACCACATGCGTCCCCGCCAGCATATCCCCAAGGCGCATGCGATGCGGGTTGCTGAGTGGGATGGAGAGAGCCATGACTACCCAGGCCAAACTGGCCCAAAAGACCCAAGGCGTCGTGTGATCGAGCGTCAGCAGGAGCGTGCCCGGCAGAAAGACTTCAGCCTCTTTCATCATGTTGCGCAAGACCAGGGAATGTGTCGTAAGCGAACCGCCATCATGCGCCACGACCTTGATTTTCATGAGCTTTTTCCCAAGCGTCTGGCCGTTCCAGGCAAGCTCGCTCAGAACGTAGTAGGGTACCCGGATGAAAAAGAACAGAAGCGATCCAACGGCAGAAATCGTACTGAAAAACTCAAAGTAGAGCAGGCTCAGCGGGATGAGGATGGCCACGGCCGCTGCGAAGGTGATCAGCAGGTCGGCCAGCTGAGCGGCGACACGAACGCCGACGCTGGCGACCGGCAGTTCCAAAGGAACCCCCTCGGGCGGCATCACGCGCGATGCGGCCTTCTTACGCGCAGCCCGGCGGTCCACTCGATGCTGGCGGTTCGCTGTCGGGTGCGCCTGAGGCACGCTCATGTGCGTGACCTTCCGCCGAGCAGGAACCAAGCGAGCCACAAGGCCCCAACGCCCCAACCGATCAGATAGCGCGCACCGACATTCTGTACGAGTTGGCGGGCAAAGCCTTCAAGCAGTGCCGCTACGAAAAGCATGAGCGCGGCGATGATCGCGAGTTTCACCGCGTCGCGCCCGGCAAGGCGCAGCGCTTCTTTTCGCGTACTCTGTCCTGGAAAAAGCACCGCCGAGCCAAGCTGAATACCTGCGCCGCAGGCGATGCAGATGGCCGAGAGTTCCGTAACGCCGTGAACGGAGAGCCAACCGCCCAGATCCCAGCCAAGTCCCCGCTCGACATGAAGGGCGTAAAAGGCCCCGAAGATGAGGCCGTTGTAGAAAGTCAGGAGAATGGCCGGCAGGCAGGCAAACACGCCCAGGCCGAATACGAAGATGGCGATCCGGGTATTGTGAGAAAACAGGTAGGTTGCAAAGGCACCCAGACCAGCGGTCGCCGGGCTGTCGTCATAGATGACGCTGCGGAGAAACTCGGTGGGGGCGTCCGGTCCTCGTCCGGCTGCCAGCCCGCTTGGCATGAAGACGTAGTACCAGCCGTTGTTTTCCAGATAGAGCAGGAACCCTGCAAGGCCGCCGAGCGCCATGCAGAGGAAGCCTGCTGCAACAAAAAGTGCGGAGCGGCGCATCGCCTGCGGGCCGCTGGCCGCGAAGAAACGCCCGATCAGACCGCCAAGCCTTTCTTGCGGTGCATAGACAATAAGGTAAGCGCGGGCGGCGAGCGCTTCGAGATATTCAAGCAGTGCCTTGTCGAGCGAGATCTCGCGCGCAATGGCGAGCGACGTGGTGGCTTGGCGATAAAGCGACGCCAGATCGCGCGCTTCCGAAAAGGGCAAGGACTGCACGCCGCCTCGCTCGGCCTTCGTAACGAGTGCTTCCAGCCTGACCCAGTCTTGCTCGCGCTCAGCCCGAAACCGGGCCGATCGCATAAGGGTCGCTTCGTCCCGCATCAGATCAGTTCTCTTTCCTTGATGTCGAGATAAACTGAAATCAGTTGCCCGGTGATCTGCGAAGGCTTTGCGTCGATCACCGTAACGCCAAGACGCGTTAGCCGCTCCATCACCAGACGTCGCTCGGCGATCGCCTGGTCGGCGGCAACGATCCTGGCGACGCCGAACATGTCTTCAGGCGTCTGCTCAACGAGGCTTTCGATATCGGGGTTTCGGATCGCGACGAAGATGATCAGGTGCCGCTTCGCTAGAAGACCGATGTTCTCCAGCATCAGTTCCGCCGATGTCGTATCGATGAAATCGGTGAAGATGATGATCAGGCTTCGCTTCGGCGTTCGCGCATTCAGTTCGCTCAAGGCGAGCGTGTGATTGGTCTCGCGGCTGACATAATCGAGCTCTGCCGCCCAACTCCTCAAGCGGACGAACGCGGCACGTCCCGGTTCGGGTTTCGCAAAGGATCTCGGCCTGACATCGTAGGCGTAGTACCCCACCAGATCGCCGCCGACCACCGCAGCCCAGGCCACCGCCAACGCAGCCGTTACGGCGTGATCGATCTTGGGGATGCCGGCGACTTCCTCGCGCATCAAAAACCCATTGTCGATGGCCAGAACGACGTGGTGGTTGCGCTCGGCGCGCAGTTCTTTGGCAACCAGCGCACGTCTCCGGGCCGACCGTTTCCAATCGATGGTCCTGACGTCCATGCCTGGCACGAAGTCCCTCAGCTGATGGAATTCCGAACCGTCGCCGATAGCGCGATTCTCCTTCATGCCGAAAAGTGCACTGACGACCTGGGTCGTCAGTGCGCCGGACTGTGCGACGCGAACATTGGGGATCACGCGGATCTCCGCGCCGAGCCGAGGCGATGGAACAAACTCGAACAGCTGCCAGCGCGAGGGCCAGAAAAGCCACACTTTCGGCAAGGCCCAGACGCCGCGGCGCACCGCCTCGACCGGCACGCTCAATCTGGCGCCTTTCGCGCCCGACGGTTCGAAGGCGCTTTCTGCAGGCCCATTCAAACCGTCCGGCCAGTGAAACCGGATCCGCTGACCGAGGCGGGCGCCCTCGTCCTCAAGCTTCAGCAGAAAACCTTCGCCGACAAAGACCTCACCGGGCGCTTCGTAGGTCAACTGGGCCGGGCGGCGCCTGGACCAAAGAAGGTCCAAGGACACCACAATCGCCAGCAGCCCCCATGGCAAGAGCGCAAGGTCGCGCCAGGCTCCCCCCGCGACCGCTGCCAAAACGGTGAAGACCAAAAGGGCCAAAGCCAGATAAAGCAGTCTCGGCGAAGGTCGTATCAGCGGGGGACCTCGACTTGATTGAGAATGTTCTCAAGAACGTTGTCGGGACGTCTGCCTTCGATCTCTGCTGCCGGCCCCAAGACGATCCTGTGGCGCAGCGCCGGGATGTAGAGCCGCTTCACATCGTCGGGAATGGCGAAGTCGCGTCCGTTCAGAGCCGCAAGAGCGCGCGTTGCCACGGCCAGTGCATCGGCCGCGCGGGTGGATGCGCCATAGGCAATGTCGGTCGTTTCCCGGGTCGCCCGGACAAGGCGCAGGATGTAGCCGGTAATGTCATTGTCCAAAATGATGCTGTCGATGACGGACCGGCTCTCAGCCAGGCCAGCCGCATCGAGCACGCTTTCGATCTCGGCTGTTTCGCGCCCTGTTCTAAGGGGTTTGGCGGCGTGCTTTTGTAGGATCGCCATTTCCACCTCCGCGGGCGGGAAGTCGATGATCAGCTTGAAAAGGAAGCGATCGAGCTGCGCCTCGGGCAAAGGGTAGGTGCCCTGTTGCTCGATCGGGTTCTGGGTTGCAACAACGATGAAGTTGTCACCCAGGGAATGATCGGTGCCTTCGATCGACACCTTCTGCTCGTTCATGGCCTGCAACAGCGCCGCTTGGGTTTTGGGCGGCGCACGGTTGATTTCATCGGCCAGCAAAACCTCGGTAAAGACCGGGCCTTTGGTCAGAGTGAAATCGTTGGTTTGGAAATTGAAAATCGACGTTCCCAGAATGTCGCCCGGCATCAGATCGGGCGTGAACTGAATACGGTTGAAATCGAGCGACAGGGCCGCGGCAAAGGTGCGTGCCAGAAGCGTCTTGGCGGTACCTGGCGGCCCCTCAAGCAGCACGTGCCCACGCGCGAAGAGCGCCACGACGAGCATGACCACTGCGTCCTGCTGACCCAAAACGGTCTTGCCGATCTCCGTTTTGAGTCGTTCGGCCCGGCCGTTGAGCGCCTCAAGTGTCATTGGTGATCTGCTCCAAGATTGAGTCCAGGTGTTCGACGGCTGCCAAGGCCTGCACGGCGCTGGCCTGGGCGGGCAAAGACCTTAGCCTGTTGAGGGCCTGAGCCAGCGGGCCCGCAAGGCGGGGGTGACGGCGCTTTGTGTAGGCGAGGAAAGCCTCGGCACTGCTATAGGCCCGCGCATTGGCGGCGCCGAAGAGCGCCGAAGCCGCCACCGCAAGCCGGGCCTTGCTGTAGTCCTGAATCAAGGCGCCGTCTTGATTTGAAAGCCGCATAAGTTTGGCGCGCGCTGCAATTGCCATCATGTTGCTGGCGCCAAGGGCGCTCGGTGAGCTGCGCAGCGGCCCGAACCTCACCGCAGCGCGCCAAAGGATGAGAAGCAGCGCCAGCAAAAGCCCCATCCAAATCAGGGTGAAAGGCGGAGAAAAGAAGCGCGCTAAATCGGACCATGTTCGTTCGCGCACCTCAAAGTAACCCTCTTCGGCAAACCAAGACCTGAGGCTGTAATCGATAATGATCGGCCCGCCGCTCGAGGCTTCCCGGATGAAATCCCTGACGATGAAAGCGTTGTCACCGGCTCTGAGCCCGTGATTGTTGATCAGATCGGGGTCCGAGAGCACCATGACCGTGGTTCCGGAGCCTGTGCCGCCAAGCTGGCATCTGCCCAGTATCATGGCATCGGTCGTGCCTATGATGGGGCTGCAACCCGGAGCGGAAAACAATTGGGAACTGTAAAGCAGGGCCTCCAGCGATGTTTGGTCCCGCGCGGTGTAACTGTATGCGGCAAAGGCCTGCGGATTACGGACAACACGCGCTGTGTCCCGATCGAGCAATGCCCGTAGAGTCTCCTCGATCCGCTCTGCCTCAATAAGAAGATCGGGATGCACCACGCCGGTTAGGCGCATGCCGCTACGCCACTTGGGAAGAACCAGCAAGGTATTGACTCGGTTTGCTTTTTCACGGATCGGTGCGGCAGCAAGGTCGTATTCGTCCTGCTGCCTGATCAGCTCTTGGCTACTTTGCGGCCGGTCCCGTTCCTCATCGAGCCCGGTGTCGTAAAGGGGGACGATGAGCAGGTCGGTCTCGTCTTCGTAGAGCAGCCATCCGCCAGAGAAGTTCTGAACGCCTTGGCCCTCGGAAACGAGCCAGGCGCGAAGACCGTCAAGACCGGCGGGAGAACTGCGCAAGGACTGCTGGCGGTTCGAAAGAACGTAGATGAGCGCAGCGGCAACCAACACTAGCAAAACGCCCGTCATGATCTGCCCGGAAAGCGGGCTGGATGCCTGTGTCGGGCTACCGGTCGGTTTGGTCATGATGGACTGGCTTTCCACAAGGGCTCAAGCTTGGCCAGGTGCATGCGGAATTCGTCTTCGGTCACGTCCCGTCCACCGAAGTGCACTTTCTCGCTCGCCAAAACCAATGCCTGCAGCGCGTCCTTGTGCAGATAACTCCCGGGAATATGCCGAAGCGCCTCCCTGTCGGTCCAACTGCGCTGAAAAAGGATGCCCTGCGCAGCCACGGTCCTTGCTAGAAGGCTTCTGCAGAGAGTCACCAACGCTTCTCTGCGGTCGGTCATCGACAAAATGGCGTGCAGTGCTGCAGAGCCTTGTTCAGCCGCTTCATCCGAGGCCGAATTTGTAACCGTGCGGTCAGGACTACCGTCCTCGGGGCTTCGCGAGAAGGCCAATGGCAGACGGCCGCCATGAACGACGAACAAGTACGCGACGCCCAAGATGACAAGGGCCGCGATCACCACAACAATCGAGCGCATGGTTTCGTTGCTGATAGATCGTCGTCCTTCATCCCGGTTTTCGGGCGATGACTGCGGCGTTGCGCGGGTCTCAAGTTCGGGTGCCGCCCTCGCGGGATCGTAATAGACGACCTCTGTATCGATGCCCCGGAATTGGATCGCTTTCGTATAAGCTTCGCCCGAAGCCCGCATTTCCAATGCATCCAAGGCTCGTTCTTGCGCCGCGGCAAGAAACGGCAGCCCAACTAGGAAACAGATGCTGCAAACAAATGCCTTGGCGTTCATAGGGGGTGTTTAGTGCTTACCATGGCGCGATGCAACGCAACTCATCATTGTGCAGCGCCAGCCAACAGCTCGGTCCGCGGCCAGCAACCGGGCGATCGATCGCGACGACGCCTGCTGTGCGGAGCGTCGTCACGCATCCTCAGCGTATTCGCGAAGCCGATCTTCGAGCAGTGCCGATTGCCGAAACGCATCGCACGCAGGGCGTCGCGCTCGCAAAGGTTAGGTCTGCCGTGTCAGCGCCAGATTTACGCCGAGTGCGACCAGTGCGCCGCCGGCGGTTCGCTGCAGCACCACAGCGACGCGCTCAGACGACCGCAGCCACTGCGCAACGGCATCGGACAGCTCGATCAGAAGTAGGTCTGTCAGCGTGAAGAGGACATTCACGGCAGTTCCCAGAGCGATCACCTGCGCCCAGAGAGGAAGATCTGCCTCCACATCGGTGAATTGCGGCAGAAAGGCAAGATAGAACAGGGCTGACTTTGGGTTCAGCAGCTCGACGATCATGCTGTCCCGCAGTGCATTGCCGACCTGTGGTCTGGACACCCTCTGCGGCGCGAAAATGATGGGCTTAGGGCGTCTGAGATATGTGATGCCAAGCCCTATCAGGTAGACCGCCCCGACGAGTTTCATCGCAGAAAAGATCACGGGGTCCACCGCGAGAAGCGTGGAGATGCCGAAGGCCGTGGCTGCGATGTGGCCAAGGCCGGCGATGTGGAAGCCAATGGCCGAGTACCATCCAGCACGTCGGCCCAAGGCCAGCGTTTGGGCTGCGGCGTAGATCATCCCGGGGCCGGGCACGCAGGCGAAGATCGCGGCGGCGATGAAGAAGGGAATAAGGAGGTCTGCTGACGGCATGGATGCAACCTGGTTGGAGCGGCACCCAGCCTGGCACAGCAGGTCGCGATAACGAGGGCGTCAAAAGGACGCCCGCGAGCTTCGTCCTTCGCCCCTGAGGCTGCGCAGAAGCAAACCGTTGTGTCTTGTTCGACGTGCGAAGTCGGCTCGACCGAACGCCGTATCCCTCGTGGCAAGCGCTACCTCAGCACCTATCTCTGCGCCTGCGGCCATCGGCGGGAATCGGCAGCAAACAGGGCGAGTGACTTGGAGACATGAAGGCGCAAACAAGCGATGCAAAAGCGAATCGATAGAGTGATGAAGGTCAGCGACCTTTCTGCTCTCCTCAAGAGAGTCCCTTTCGCAAGAGACTCTGGGCCGCAACACAAACGATGATACGGGAGCAGCCTGAACAGGTGCGGGAAGCGACAAACGTCTTGCGCAGCGTTCTTGGGAATTCCCTGCTTGCTCTGTATCTCCATGGATCGGCCGCTTCAGGTAGATTGCAGCCGCAAAGTGATGTCGACCTTTTGGCGGTCATCGATAGGCCAATGACCGATAGCCAACGCCGCGATCTCGTATCGGCGTTGCTGCGGACTTCCGGCCGCCACCCCAACTTGCCCGGAGGCCCCCGCTGCATCGAAGTCATGGTCTTTCTCCTGTCGGAGATTGCCGTTGCAGACTTTCCAGCGCAGACCGAGTTTGTCTATGGAGAGTGGCTGCGGAATCGTTTCGAGGCTGGCGAGATGCCCATGCCCGCGCGTGAGCCCGATACCACTTTGGTTCTTGCGCAGGCCCGGCATGAAGCTGTCTCTCTGGTCGGCCAGAGCGCAGGAGCGCTTTTGCTGAGTGTTTCCCCGAAGCAGCTTCACCAGGCCATGCGCGATTTGCTGCCGGCCTTGCGCGAGGGGATGCGAGGGGACGAGCGGAACGTCCTGCTGACCCTCGCTCGAATGTGGCGGACCGCCAGAACGGGAGACTTCGTGGCGAAAGATGTCGCCGCAGCATGGGCGATTCCGCAGCTGTGCGACCGGGACGCGACGTCATTGAACTATGCGCGCAGGGGATACTTGGGCGAGATTAGAGATGACTGGGAGAGCCGACGGGAAGCTGCTCAGCAGGCGGCGAAGCATATGAGCGAACGCGTGACCGAGTTGCTGTGATCGCGTTGAGCCGGGCGCTGCCTTTTATAGTTGTCCGGGAAGACGTCCGAAGCAGCGGGTTCCGGGAAGTGAACTGCAGTCGCAGGCCTCTCATAAGACGAGATGGCCATCCGTCTCAGGGTTTGTCCTCCAAGTCGGATCGCGACGGGGGTTGCTAGCAATTCGGCAAAAAATGCCATCGGCATCACAGAGCCCGCTGGGAGACCTTCGCGACGATCTCTCTTGCGGCACGTCCTGCAGACTCGATGTAGGCCGGATCGCGGTGGACGAGCACGGTCGAGAAAGCCCCATCCATCAACAAGACGATGTGCCGGGCCAGCTCTTCCGGCTTCGCCATGTTCTCATCGGCAAAGATCTCCGAAAGCCAGGCCTCGAACTTCTTCTTGTGGGCAGCGCCGACCTTCATGGCTGGATGCCCGGGCATGTTCGCCAGCTCCGCAGCGGTGCGTAGAAATCCGCAGCCTTTCCATTTCGGGTGACGAGCCGAAGCCGCCAGGTTCAAGAACAGGGCCTCGACCTTGTCGGCAAGCGTACCGTCGGCCTCATCGAACCACGTTCTGAAAAGGGCGAGGTTGGGTTGATCGCGGGACGCCAGATAGGCTTCGATCAGGTCGTCCTTGCTCTTGAAGTGGTAATAGAGCGTCTTTTTCGTGATCCCCGCTTTCGCGGCGATGGCATCCACGCTGACGGCGCGAATGCCTTCGCCATAGAACAGCCGATTGGCGGCCTCCAGAATGCGATCTCTTGCGGGTCGGTTTTTTGAGCTCATAGCTATGTATACTACTCAGTGAGTATACGTCAATCATACGGCTCGATAGGGTTCCGGAAATGAAAGGAGACCTCTATGTCCGGCCTTGTTAAATACGAGAAACAGCGCAGTATCGCTCTTCTCACGCTGAACAGACCCCAGAAGCTGAACGCCCTCAACTACGCGACCAACGATCGGCTGATGGAGCTGCTGGATGGGATCGAAGACGATCCGACCGTCCGCGCGATCGTTCTGACCGGCGCGGGCGATCGGGCTTTTTCGGCGGGCGGCGACATTCACGAATTCGCGCAGAGCGTCAAGGCGGGCGTGGACATCGCCGTCAAGGACTTCTGCAAACGCGGCCAGACCATGACGGCCCGCTTGGAGTCCTTTCCCAAACCGATCATCGCGGCCGTCAACGGCATCGCCTTCGGGGGTGGCTGCGAGATCACCGAAGCCGTTCATCTGGCCGTGGCGAGTGAAGACGCGCTCTTTGCGAAACCGGAAATCAATATCGGGATTCCTCCCACCTTTGGCGGGACGCAGCGGCTGCCGCGGCTGGCAGGTCGCAAACGGGCGTTAGAACTTCTTCTGACTGGGGACACCTTCACCCCGCAGCGCGCCTACGAGATGGGACTGGTCAACAGGATCGTCCCTCATGACCGACTGCTGCCGGCTGCCTTCGAGCTGGCGGAGGGCGTTATTCGGCATTCTCCCCTGGCTGCGTCGCGGATCATCACGGCCGTGACCAGAGGCATCAACACCACGATCGAGGAAGGTCTGCTCATCGAGCGGGAACAGTTCGCGCGTATGGCAGCGACTTGCGACGTTCACGAGGGCTTGGAGGCCTGGATCGCGCGACGAACGCCTCGCTACACGGGAACATAGATTGTAGGAAGGCGGCCTTCATAGCAGTCGGCGCTTCCTGGCGATGACCTCGCGCGTTGAAGGCTTCGAGACCCCGCTGAAGTTGAGGGAGCGCGCTGCTTTGTCGATCTGGCGGAATGAAGGTGCGGATGCGGCTGGGCGAAACGTCCCTGAGCACGAGTATCGTGCAGTGGCCTGCCTCGCTTGCGTTCGGGCGCCCTCACTAGTCTCTCACGGCGCTTCTGAACGCCGCCGAAAGCGCGGCAAGTGCATCGCGCGACCGCTCGTTCTCGACCCTCGAGTGGAGAAAGATCGGCGAGCGCGGTAACTCGGGAAGTCCGAGCTTGGGTCCTGCGTCGACGGCCCCCAACGGCAGCATGCGCCGAGCCAGTGCAGCGACGCCGAGCTTGGCCATGACGGCCGCAGAGACCGCCGCGACGCCGCCGCCGACGAACGCCTCCCTCCAGGGCACGCCTGCTTCGTCCAGAAGCTGACCGGCCAGGACACGCACGCCGCAGGGTTCGGGCATTGTCGCAAGCGGCAAGGGCTCGCCCGCGGGATGCTGCCAGTCCGCTGCTGCGAACCAGCCGAACTTCTCCTCGATCAGAAGCTCCCCGTCGTTTCGTCCGGCCTGCAGACGGACGATCGCCGTGTCGATTTCCCGCCGGTCAAAACTCTCAAGCAGCGCGCCGGAGGATCCGATCCGGATTTCGATCAAGAGCTGCGGGTCTTGCGCGTTCATGCGCGCGATCAGCGCGGGGAGTTCCGGCCCCGCAACATGGTCGCTGATGCCGATGGTGAGGCGCTGCCGGACGTCGGCAAAGGCCGCGAACGCGCGATCGTGGACCTCCAGGAGTCTGCGCGCGTGTTCGAGGAAGTCGGCGCCCCGCGCGGAAAGCTGCAGGTGACGGGGCGTCCGCTCGACGAGCCGGCAGTCGAGCCTCTTTTCGAGCCGCTTCAGCTTCAGGCTGACGGCCGATTGCGTCGTCCGCATAGCCTCGGCCGCGCGCGTGAAGCTGCCGAGCTCGGCAATGCGGACGAAGGCCCGGACGGCATCCAGGTCAAGGGGACGCTCAGTCATTTTCAGTTGTTATCGTTGATATCTGTATTCAGAGCATATCAAAATAGATGGGCGGCGGCTATTTGAGAGATCGAGCCATAAGGAAAGGGACTTGCGATGCCGCTCTCTCACATCTCGCTACGCGCTGGAAAATCGGACGCCTACCGACAGGCGATTTTCGACAGCCTTTACTGCGCGTTGCGCGACGCCCTGGACGTGCCAGAGGACGACTAGTTCATGACGATCACGGAGCATGACGCGGCAAACTTCCGCTACGGTGCTGCCTTTGACGTCGCCCGCAGCGACGATCTCGTCTTCATTCAGATCACGCTGTTCGATACCCGCACCCTCGACCAGAAACGAGCTCTGTTCCGGCGGCTCGCGGAGCTGCTCGGCGAAAGCCCAGGCATCAGGTCGGAGGATGTGTTCGTGACCCTTGTCGAAGCCGCGAAGGAGAACTGGTCCGTCGGCCACGGCCTTGCACAGTTTGCTTAGCGAGACGCAGCGTTCGGAACAGCGTGCAGCGATCCGCTTGGTCGACCGTTCAGCAGGCCTAATGCTTGAAGCAGTGCTCGCGGTGCCACTGCAAGAAGTGTGGATGGGGGCGTGCGGAGGCTCGATGTGGCGTGAGCGCGCGACCGCTTCTGTTGATCAGTGTCCGGACGGCCTCCTGGTCGTTGGCTTGTCGCGATATCAGGATCTCGAGCTCGTCGGACAAGCTGATCAAGCCCCGGTCGAACATCCAATGGACGGTACCTGAGAGCGCGATGCCGTTGTCGACGCTGTCGGGGCCTCGGGCATGGACCGGTCGAATATGGGCAGCGGCCACCTCGGCGCGTCCGCCACCGTTAATCAGCTTAAGGCCACTGATGGCGCAGCGCTCCTCGTAGGCGCGCAAGACGCTGCGGCGGAAGACTCGATCGCGAACCGGTCGGGAGGAAAGATAAGTCGTGCGGTCATGGGCAAGCTCATGTTCGAACGTTACCTGCTCTTCCTGAACGCTCCCCCTCGGCACCCTGTGATCCAAGCGTGGAAGCAGCGCTTTGTCTTCGTTCAGCCCCATGGCAAGGATGCGATTGAAGTCGCCCACCGAGAGGGGACGTACGGCCGCCTGGGCTCGGCCCGAGATCTGTCCCTGCGTGTTCAAGACACCACGCTCGACTGGACCGCCCGTGTCACTGAAAGGAACGGGATTGGCGAAGTCGAGATAGCTCCCGGGTTCGATCAGCGCGAGGTACATGTTCGGCGCCTTGGGATCGGAGACAACGCGCTCAACCTTGGCGACGGCGAAGTAGCCGCGGGTTCCGGCAACTTTCCGCGGCTCGTAATAGATGATCCAATCGCCGACGCAGGCTTCGACACGGCTGAGATACTGTCGAGGGAACTGATAGCGTTCAGCCGGGCTATCGTCGTAGATCGAGTCGAGGCGGTGAATGAAGACCCCAAATCCCATGGCGCATTTTCAGCCTGCTCCGGGCTCCGATCAAGCCGCCATGTCTGGAACGGCCGTAGCCAGTCGTTCGGCGAGCGCGAGCGTCGCCGCCTCTGCGGCGGCCACGGAGCGGCGATAGCGCGCGTCCTTGAATTCCTGATACTCGACGGCAACGGTGTGAATGTCGTCGCGGGCGACGCCGAAGTAGTGGGCACAGGCGGCGAGGGCTGGGTCTAGTGCATTCATGTGCGCTCTTACGCCGCCGGGCGCGAAGCCGAACTCTCCACGGGCCGAGAGGACGATGAGCGTCTTGCCCGACAGGATGGGTTCAATGGGGACGTCTCCGCGGGCGAGATCGAAAGAGAAGGTTCGGCCGATACGTGCGACCTGATCGATCCAGCCTTTCAAGGCGGTCGGCACGCCGTAGTTATACATGGGCACGCCCATGACGATGATGTCCGAAGAGATGATTTCGTCGATCAAAGCGTCCGAAAGAGTGAGCCGTTCTATCATCGCCGGCGTGCGGTCCTTCGGTGCCGTGAAGGCGCTGGCGATCCACTCGTGATCGATGGCTGGGATCGGGGATCGGCCCACGTCGCGGGGGATGACGCGGTCCTCCGGGCGTAGGCTTCTCCAGTGTTCGACGAATGATTTGGTCAGCCTGCGCGTATGAGAGCGCTCATGGAGCTGTGCGCTGGCGTCGATATGCAGAAGAGTTTGCGAGGTCGTCATCGTTTCGGTCTCCATCCTCAAAAGGCGGGTTCGATGACTGACAGATACGGAACCTGAAGTTCCTGGACAAAAGCGGCTTCTTCATCATGAAGATGACTCAGATTCAGCTACTGCTTTGCGAATTTCGCAAACGAATAGGGGCTGGATCGACTTGATCCAGCCCCGTGCCAGCCTTCGCAGGTTTGTGAGCTCGCCGTCACGCGTTGCCGTGTTCCAGGTCATTCGACCAATCGAGGCGCTTACCGATGTCGCGAAGTTGGCCAGCTTGCTGAACCAGTTCCGGGACATCGTCGAAAGCCATGGTGAAGTTCCAGAAATAGGCAACGATGGCGAAGATCGTGCCGGCCTCGGCGCCGGGCAGACTGGCGGCCCGCACCAGGACGAGGATGCCAAGTGCCGCCATCAGGACTTGCATTCCGCCCCAGGATGCGGCCTCCACATCGGAAAGGCGCACCCGCCAGCCCATCACCGAGCGATAGTGGCGCTTCAACTTGAGCGGCCGCCCATCCACGATCGCCGGCCCCTCCCGCTCCAGTCGGTCGTTGAGGCGGGTCGCAATTCTTAAAGTCTGTTTGCCTTGCCAACCGCTAATCAGGATAAGCGGGAGAATGAGCGCAGCGGCCGCGAGGCCTGTGACCCAGTCGTAGGTGAACAGCATCGCAAGCGCGCCGAAGAAGCCGAACAGTGCCGCGATGACGTTCGGGACGTCACGCTCGAAAAAGCTGGTGAACTCGCGGGCGAGGGCCGATCGTGCCATCAGCTTTGGCGTGCCGATGCCGCGCCGGCGCTGATCGCCGATGACGTCGACGGCGAGGTCGGAGTAGACCCGGTTGTAAGTCCGGCTGTCGTGGCGCTGGCGCAGGACCGCGACACCCACATGCGTCATGTAGAGGCCGGCGAATACGCCAAGCCCAAGGTAACGGCCGTGCAGAAGGTCGTTCACCGCCCAACCGATGGCCGCGGGATGCAGTAGCTCCAGCGTCTCCTCTGTGACTGTGAGGGCCTGGGTGATCAGAATCGACCATCGGTTGGCAGAGAAGATCCTGCGCAGCGGGTGTCGGCGCGGCTGTGGCGCGCTGGCTGTCGTCTCCGGCAAGGCTGCGTTGGCGGCGAGGCTGACATCGGTCATGGTCAACTCCTGGGTTGGCGAGCGCCCTTCTTCGAGCGAGTGGCTCCGGCGGGGGATCGTGAGTGCCGGACCTTCGAGTACGGGCTAACTCGCCACGTCGCAAAAGCGATTAACTCGCTTGTAGGATGAGCTGAGTTCATCTAGTCAACGACCATGCGCAAGCTTCCGCCCCTTAATGCGCTTCGCGCCTTCGAAGCTGCGGCCCGCCATATGAGTTTTGCCAAGGCGGCGGACGAGTTGGCGGTTACGCCCACGGCCATCAGCCATCAGATTCGGCTTTTGGAAGAGATTACCGGACAGGAGCTATTCCGCCGCCGGCCGCGCCCCATCACGTTGACGGAAGCTGGCGAGCGGCTGTTTCCGGTGCTGCGCGATGGTCTCGACCGCTTCGCGATGGCCGTCGCGGGTCTGCGCGCCGATGCCGATCGCAGCCCCCTTGTCGTCTCAACGACGACGGCCTTCGCCAGCCGTTGGCTGGTGCCGCGCCTTGCGAAGCTCGCCGACGATATCGACCTGGTGTTGGAGATCGACGCGTCCGAGACGCCCGCCAACCTCCGGTCCGGCACACCGGACTTCGCGATCCGCTATCGCCGCACGCCGATCTCCGATCTTGAATGCCATGAGCTGGTGCGTGACCGTTTCGTTCCCGTCATGAGCCCTGCGCTTCTGGAGGCGGGAGCGCCGGTAACCGGGCCGGGCAGTCTGGCCGACTACACGCTTATCCACTTCCGTTGGAAGAGGCCGGATCTGGATCCGCCGACATGGGAACGCTTTCTCTCGGAGGCGCGCGCCGTCGATCCCGCTGCATCACGGGTCGACGCTACGCAGGGGCTGCGCTTCAGCGAGGAACCGCACGCGATCGAAGCGGCCCTCGCCGGCCAGGGCGTCGCCTTGGTCAGCGACGTCCTGGTGCAGCGGGAACTGGCACAAGGTTCGCTCGTTAAGGCGATCGACTTTTCCATCGATGGGCTTGGCTTCTATGTTGCCTATCTCGCGGAGGCGCCGCGCCGCGGTGCCATCGAGAGTTTCTTGCTTTGGGCACGCGACGAGGTAGCGGCCGCCGCCGATGCTACAGGCGGTAGGTAACCGTCTGCCATGGTGCAGAGCTAGTCGTTCGCTTTGACCGGGCGTCGGGCCGAGGGGGCCGAAGCTGCGCTTCCTCATCCGGCGGGCAGTGCCGGAAGCCACTGGACCTCATCAGCGGGATCGCTGTGTCCGGGTGGATAGACATAAGTTTCGAACGACATGCCCGTCACGCTCTCGGTGTCGAAGAAAGCGAAGCGCACGCCGTCAAGCCAGCGTCCCGATTGAACGACGGGAAAGCCGCGTTGTTCGAAGGCCGCGATGCGGTCTTCCCACGGCAAGCCGCCAAGCGAAAAGGACAGGTGATGCAGCCCTTCGCCCTTGTCGCGCAGATGCTCGGCAAAGATCGAGTTGTTGTCGAGCGGCTGCATCAGCTCCCAGACGATCTCTCCGAACTGTGCGAAGCCGACGCGGATCGAGAAGGGCACGGAGCGGCCGCGATAGATCTGTTCGGTGGTGTTGCGCGGCGTGATCTCCATCAGCTTCCACGGCCCGATGCCCAGCCGCAGCAGGCCTTGCGCTGTGCGTTCAAGATCGGGCGTGACGATACAGACTTCCTCCACTCGGCCCAGAAACTCGGTGGCGACAGTCAGGTCTGATAACATTGAGCGTTCCTTTCCCGGAGTGGCCGGTCGCCGGCGGCAAGTTTGATACCTCTTGACCGATCGTGCCCGGTCGCGCCGTGCAGCCCTCGGCCAATCGGCACATCAACTGGTATTCGCCTGTAGGGTAACTGCGTGGCGTGGGGCGACGGGGCCGGGTCGTTGATGCTGGCTCGGGCTGCGTCAGCGGTCTGTGCCGCAAACGTGATGCTGACAATCTCCACCGATCCGCCGCCGGACGAACCAAGCGTTCGCCCGGCAAGGGGCCGTTGCCTTTATGGCTCGGTCGAACGACAGATCTGCCCGTCGTAGCGCAGGACCGCCTGTCCCTTGTGTGGCGCGAAGGTTCCCCAGGAATGGAAGGTGCCCGTGAAGCCCTCAAAGGCACCCGTCGCCTCAACGACGCTGTAGGCTGCGCCGCCGACCAGGTAGTCGGAGCCTTCGACCGGGATCGCCCAGCTCACGTCTTCGGTTCGGATGGTCGAGCCGTCTGCGGTGACGAACATATGCTTGAAACGGCCTTCCAGAGCGCCGTTCTCAAGAGTGACGAACTCACCCACCTGACGGAAGTACACGCCCCCGGCAAGGTCGCCGGCCATGGCCGCAACACCGCTGCGACCGTCTTCAGCGTAGTTGTAGTTGCCGAGACCGCCCATGGAGCGGCAAACCTGCGCGTCAGAGGCAGCGGCGGCACCGCCGGCCAGCGTCAACGATGCGCTTAGAAAAGCCGCTGCGAAGGTATGTCGTGACGTGATCATGCTGTTGTCTCCGGTCTCGTTGGGCCGCGTTTCAGCGGTTACGGCATGAGACCTAAGCCGGCTTGAGCCACTTGAAAAAATCGAAGAACTCAGCGGCCAGATGAACTCAGTTCAGCTTCACGTCGCCTGACGATTTGCATGAGACCTCTCGGGTGCGAGCCGATCGATCATCAGCACAGTCCATTTGTCGGCAATGCGATTCAGCCGCAGGCGGGAGCATTTCGCTCCCGCCTGCGACGATCGCGCTCCAATAGGCATAGGTGACGTTTGGGCGCCGCGGGCACCGAAAGGTGTCCGCTTCCCCTGGGCGGCCTTTTGGTCGACGGTTACGCCGCAAGAGGTGATCTTGCTTTGCGGCAAGACGGAGCCCCATGACGGAAGCACAAGACAGGTCTTGCGTCCCGGCGCGGGCCGCGAAGGAGGACCGAAGATACGTCAGGAGTCTCAAGCGGAGGAACCATGAACGATCTCGAGCGCAACAAGTCGACCGTGACGGCCTTCTACGATCTCATGTTCAACCAGTGCGATCCGCGCCGCGCCGTCGAGCTCTATGTCGGCGCGGAGTACGTGCAGCACAATCCGCACGTCGCGACGGGAAAGACCGGCTTCATCGCCTACTTCGAGGCGATGGCGCGGACCTATCCCGGCAAGTCGGTCGAGTTCAAACGCGTGATCGCCGAAGGCCATTTCGTCGTGTTGCATTGCCATCAGATCTGGCCGGGCGACCGCGACTACGCCGGCATCGATATCTTCCGCCTGGATGGGCAGGGCAGGATCGTCGAGCACTGGGATGTTCTGCAGGTGATGCCGGAGACGAGCGCTCACGCCAACGGCATGTTCTGACACCTGTGCCGGGCTCCATGCTGGCGGAGCGGCGAAGAGCATCGGTTTTTAGGTGTCAGTAAGGCGCGCTTCTCGAGGTAAAACAGCCTGGGTGCGAGCCCACTTGATCACGTCGTAGAGTTAACATACTAACTGTCAGCATGTTAACTCATCGCCACCACTTCCATCTCCTGCTACATTCCGGCCACTTGGTGGAGGAGCGGCTGCGACAGCGGCTCAAGCCGCTGGGCATCCAACCGCGCCAGGCTAGAATACTCAATGTTCTCAACGTTCTAGGGCAGGCGTCGCAGGTCGATCTTGCCCGGCGATTCAACGTTACGGCCGCCAGCATGAGCACCATGACCTGCCGGCTCATCAAGGCAGGTTTCATCGCCAGGGAACCAGGGCCGACAGAGCTGCGTACCAATAGTCTCACACTGACCGATAGCGGGCGGGACATGCTGGATGCGATCTACGAGGCTTGGGACGATGTCGATCGCGTCATCGAAGAGGCTATCGGTCCGGAACAGGCAAGAGCGCTCGGAGAGCTGACGCTGGCTTTGCGCGACGTCTTGGGCGGCCGGGCGCCGGCCGATCTGTGATGGGACACTTGCGCCAGATTCTGTTCGTGACGCTCCTCGCCGGCCTCGCGCTCGGCGGATATCTTTTCTACGACGCCACGATAGGTGCCCCGGTAGAACCGCTCGCTCAGTCGGTGCAACCCACCGGTCGCGTCGTCACCGTCGAGGTCGCGCCCGCCGAAACACGTAGGCTGAGCGTCGTTCTCGAGGCGGTGGGGACCACGCGGGCGCTGCGCTCGGTGGATATCGTGCCCCATGCCGAAGGACGGATAACCGAGATCGAGATCGCAGCGGGTCGCGAGGTCGAGGCCGGTACGGTGCTGGCCAGGCTGGACGACGAGATCGAGCAGGCGACGCTGGCCGAAACGCGTGCGACCTTGCAGGAGAAGACGCGGGCTCTGGAACGTTCCGAGGCGCTTCTGCGCAACAACAACGTCAGTCAGGCCGCCATCGATCTCGTGCGCTCCGAGGTCGCCATCGCCCAGGCGAACCTGGATCGCGCGCGGCGTCGGCTCGACGACCGTGTGGTCCGCGCGCCTTTCAGCGGCGTTCTGGGCATCACCTCGGTGGACCTGGGCGCCCGGGTGGATACCTCCACCGTGCTGACCAGCCTCGACGACCTCTCGGCGGTGGAGATCGAGTTCCGATTGCCGGAAACCGTTTACGGGCAGATCGACGAAGGCCAGTTCGTCAGTGCCTCCTCGGCGGCTTTCCCGGGACGCAGCTTTATCGGAACTGTCGCGGCGGTCGATAGCCGTATCGACCAGACGTCCCGCGCTTTCAAGGTGCGCGCCCGGCTGCCCAACGACCGGCGCGAACTGCCTGCCGGTATGTTCATGCGCCTCAGTCTTGGCCTGGGAGAACGCGATGCCGTGGTGGTCACGGAGGAAGCGATCCTGGTGCAAGGCCGCGATGCCTACCTCTTCGTGCTCGAGAACGGCAGGGCGGTGCGACGGCTTGTCACCACCGGGCTGCGCCGTGACGGAATGGTGGAAGTCGAGACCGGCGTGACGGTGGGGGAGCCCGTGATATCTCGCGGTATTCAATCCCTACGGGACGGCGTTGCCGTCGAGGTATTGAATCTGCCGATCCGTGCGCCCGGGACAGAAGACTCCGGGACCGAGGAGGTCCCGCCGGTGACCAGCGAAGGCACCTCGACCGAGGACGCTCCCCTGGTCGAACGGAGCCCCTCCTGATGTTGTCCGACCTCGCCATCCGGCGCCCGGTGCTGGCGGCGGTCGCCAGCCTGCTGATCATCGTGTTCGGCATCGGCGCGCTCATCCAACTGCCTGTTCGCGAGCTGCCCGATATCGATGCGTCTGTAGTGTCGGTACGCACGACCTACACCGGCGCTGCGCCGGAAATCGTCGACACGGACATCACCGAAGTCCTGGAAGGCTCCATCGCCGGGATCGCCGGCGTGAAGACGATCAGTTCCCAGAGCCGCCGCGGGCGCAGTACTGTCACTGTCGAGTTCGAGGTCGGTCGCAACATCGACGAGGCGGCCAACGATGTTCGAGACGCCGTGTCGCGGGTGCGCGCGGACCTTCCCGACGACGTGGACGAGCCGCGGGTGATCAAGAACGACGCCGATGCCGATCCGGTGATGCGTCTGGCGGTGGTGAACCCCAACATGACCGCTGCCGAAATCACCGACTATGTGGACCGAAATATCGTGGATCGCCTGGCGACGGTGTCGGGGGTCGCCAGCATCGATCTCTACGGCGACCGTCCGATGGCGGTGAGGATCTGGCTGGATCGCAGAGCGATGGCGGCACGCAACCTCACGGTCGCCGATATCGAGACGGCGCTCGAGCGCGCCAATATCGAGCTTCCTGCGGGCGAACTTGAAACCGCCGCACGTCAGCTGACCGTTCGCCTCAACAGCCGTATCCCGACGGTGGAGGCCTTCGCCAATGTCGTGGTCGACCGTGTGGCGGGCCATCCGATTCGGTTGGGCGACCTGGCGCGGGTGGTGGCGGGGGTCGCCGACGACAGCACCATCGTACGCAACAACGGTGTCACGGCGGTGGGACTGGCCGTCATCCGCCAGAGCCAGTCCAACACCGTCGCCATCTCCAATGCCGTGCGTGCGGAGATCACGGCGATGGCCGACGGCCTGCCGGAAGGTATGGCGATCGAGGTGGGGTCGGACGATGCCATCTTCGTGGGCGCGTCGATCACCGAAGTCCTGATCGCGCTGGGCATCTCGCTGGCCCTGGTGATGGGCGTCATCCTGGTGTTCCTACGGTCTCTACGGGCGGCGCTGATCCCTGCCATTACCATTCCCGTGGCGCTCATCGGCACCTTCGTTCTGATCGGTGCCATGGGCTTTTCCATCAACGTCCTGACGCTTCTGGCCCTGCTTCTGGCCATCGGCCTTGTGGTGGACGATGCCATCGTGATGCTGGAGAACATCCAGCGCCGCATCGATCAGGGGGAGAGCCCGCTGAAGGCTGGCGTACTCGGTGCGCGCCAGGTGACCTTCGCGGTCATTGCGACCTCGATCACGCTGATTGCCGTCTTCGTGCCGCTGTCGTTTCTGCAGGGGCAGGTTGGGCGTCTCTTTACTGAGTTCGGCTTCGTGCTGGCCAGCGCCGTGCTGATCTCGACCTTTGTGGCGCTGACGGCCTGCCCGGCGCTGGCCTCCAAGGTTCTGCGCGCACCGGCTCCGCTGTCCGACAGCGTTCTGGCGCTGCCCCGGCGCGAGGGCTGGTTTCTGCGCGGCTTCCGCAGTTGTGTGGTCTCCGCCGTTCGCCTTCCCGTCGTCGTCATCGCGCTGGCGATCTCCGTCGCCGGGATCGGCTATGCGGTCTACGTAACGATCCCGCAAGAGCTCAGCCCTAGCGAGGATCGCGGGGTGTTGTTCGTCCCGCTCACGGCGCCTCAGGGGAGCACGGTCGCCGTTACCGACGGCGCGGCGCGAGAGGTGGAGCGGATCGTCGAGCCGCTGCGCGAGTCAGGCGACGTGGAGACCGTCTTTACCTATAGCGGGAGTTTCGGCCGGGAGCACCGCGCGTTCGTCGTCCTGCGGCTCTCGGACTGGGCCGATCGGGATCTGACGGCTCGTGAGGTCTCCGCGGCGGTGGCCCCCAGGATGCGGGAAGTCACCGCGGCGAGCGGCTGGCCGATCATGCCGGCGGGGCTCGGCTTGAGGGGGAATCGCACTCCGCTGCGCATCGTCGTCAGTGGCGCCGATTTCGAGAGCGTCAAGGAGTGGGCCACGGAGCTCCTGAGCATTGCACAGGACAATCCGAACCTCACGAACATGGAAATGGACTACGAAGAGAATCAGGCGCAGATCGATGTCGCCGTGGACCGGGACCGCGCCGACGACTTGGGGATCGACGTCAACACTATTGCTGAGACGCTGCAGACCCTGCTGGCCTCCAGGGAAGTCACGCGCTTCGTCGATCGCGGCCGTGAGTATCCGGTGCTGCTGCAGGCCGATGATACCGACCGCGTCTCGCCCTCCGACATCGACTTCATCTTCATCCGCGCCGGAGACGGAACCTCGCTGGTGCCTCTGAACGCTCTCATCGACGTGGCGATGGTGGCGGAAGCGACGGAGCTGCGACGCTACAATCGCCTGCCCTCTATCCAGGTCGAGGGGGCGCTGGCCGAGGGCTACACCCTGGGCGAGGCCATCGCCTTCATGGAGGAGGCTGCGGCCGAAGCGCTCCCCGAGGAAGCGCGCATCGGGCTCGCCGGCCAGTCGCAGCAGTTCCGAGAGACCTCCAGCGGCGCGATGATCACCTTTGCGCTCGCGCTACTCATCGTGTTTCTGGTGCTGGCGGCTCAGTTCGAGAGCTTTGTTCACCCGCTGGTCATCATGCTGACGGTCCCGCTGGGCGTGGCGGGGGCGGTCTTCTCGCTGGCACTCACCGGCATCTCGCTGAACATCTATAGCCAGATCGGCATCATCCTGCTGGTCGGGCTCATGGCGAAGAACGGCATTCTCATCGTGGAGTTCGCCAATCAGCTCCGCGATCGCGGGATGAGTGTGCGCGATGCGGCCGTCGAGGCGACTGTGCTGCGCCTGAGGGCCATCGTGATGACTCTGATATCGACGATCTTGGGGGCAATGCCGCTGGTGCTCGCCAGCGGCGCCGGCGCCGAGAGCCGGACCGCCATCGGTACGGTGATCGTCGGCGGACTTCTGGTGTCAGGGGTTCTGACGTTGTTTCTCACGCCGGTGCTCTACAGCCTGCTGGGTCGCCTGACCAAGCCCCGGTCCACGATGGAAAAAGCCATTGAGACGGAGCTGGCCGGTCTCGAAAGCCCGAAGTCGGCCGCGGCAGAGTAAGGCTCTGTACCTTGTCGGCTGTGCCACTCGCTCGTTCGTCATTCACTTTCGGACACCGCAGTCAGGCGGCATAGGCAACCCAGGCGCGGTACCATAGCGCGGCATAAAAGAGCTCGACACTCGCGAAGCCGGCGGACGTGAGGAGCTCGACCGTGCGCTCGGGCCCAATAATCGGCAGGCCCTCGATGGTTTTCGGTCCCGCCGAGGCCAGGTCTTCGCCCAAACCTGCGAGACGTGCATGTTGGAGGAAGGTCGGTTTCACGCGCTCGAACGTCACGCGGTCCTCGAAGCTCACATCGGCGTGCAGCAGGATGGCACCCTTGCGCAAGCGCTCGCGGATGGCTGCCAGGTAGGCTGCTTTGCCGCCGTCGCCCTCGCGGTCCGGAAGGAAGTGCATCACCAGCATCGAGGTCGCCGCATCGAAACCGCCGGGCGGGGCGCTGACGTCCGGTAGCTCGCCTTGCAACAGCTGCACCCGGTTCGATGCCCCGGCTTGCTCGGCGTACCACTGGGTAATCGCCAGCATGTCTTCCGACGGATCCACGCCGGTCATCTCGTAGCGGATCGAACTGCTGCCGAGCGCCTCGATCTCGCGTCCGCCGCCAGCGCCGACGACGAGCAGATTGCCGCCCTGCGGCAAGGCCGCTTCGATATGAGCGACAAGGAGGCGATAGAGAGCGTCCGCACCCGGCAGCGCCTTCTGGGCCTCGCGATACGCCGCAACCTTGAAGGGCGCGGTTTCGTCGTAGTTCATGTCCGAACGCTCCAGGGATGATGCCGTTACGGCCGGTCTTCTAGGGAACAGTAGGGTGCGATTGTTCCCGGTGGGAGCAGCTTCGCTTTCATCTTGAACCCGAAGCGCCCTCTACGCTTGCAAGAGAGCTGACTCTGACGTCCGAACCAACCAAATGGGATCGATGTGCATTTGATGTCAGGGTGTAATAGCGTTTGACATACATACCAACTGATTGGTATTTATGGAATATGCCTAGACCGACCAAACACCATCCGGAACGCGGGGACGCCCGTACGCGATTGCTGGAGGCGGCCCGCAGCGTCATCCGGGCGAAGGGTTTCGCGGCGACGACGGTCGACGACCTCTGTGCGGCCGCAGGTGTCACCAAGGGCGCCTTTTTCCATCATTTCGAGAGCAAGGAAGCGCTCGGTGTTGCCGCCGCCGTCTTCTGGGCCGAGACGACAACGGCCTTCTTCCAGGGCGCGCCCTATCACGATCATGACGACCCGCTCGACCGCATCCTGGCCTATGTCGAGTTCCGCAAGTCCATCATCGAAGGCGACCTCGCCGAGTTCACCTGTCTCGTCGGTACCATGGTGCAGGAGGCCTACGACTCCTATCCCGCCATTCGCGACGCCTGTGCGGCGAGCATCTTCGGTCACGCATCGACGCTCGAGCCAGATATCGCGGCGGCGATGTCGGCGCGCGGTATCGAGTCTAATTGGACGGCGGCAAGCCTCGCCAAACACACGCAGGCGGTTCTTCAGGGGGCCTTCATTCTCGCCAAGGCGACGGGCGACCGTGCCGTGGCGCGCGAAAGCGTCGATCACCTGAAGCGCTACATCGAGCTCCTGTTTCAACCGGCTTCACGACAGACGAGAGAAGAGGGGAGGCCATGAGCGACGCAGCGGCGCTGTGCGGCACGGCGAAGGTCCGCACTTGTCTTTGGTTCGAAAAGGACGGCGAAGAGGCCGCGGCCTTCTACGTCTCGCTTCTGCCGGACAGCCGGGTCGAGACGGTTTTGCGTCCGGAACCGGAAGGGCCGGCGCTACTCGTTGAGTTCACGCTCGCCGGTGCGCCCTACGCGATCGTCAATGGCGGCCCGCACTACAGACTCTCGCCCGCCGCCTCCATCGCCGTGCGTACGCACGACCAGGTCGAAACCGATCGGCTTTGGAACGCGCTGACCGCCGACGGCGGCGCCGAAGGCCAGTGCGGCTGGCTGACCGACCGCTATGGCGTTTCCTGGCAGATCGTCCCTGAGGCGCTGATCCGCATGCAGGGCGATCCGGATCGCGCCGCGGCGGGACGTGCTCAAGCGGCCATGTTGCGGATGCGCAAGATCGACATTGTCGCGTTGGAGGCTGCATTCAACGAAAGCTAAAGGAGACAGTTGCCATGACCTATATCGACGGAATGATCGCGGCCGTGCCGACGGCCAGGAAAGAAGACTACTGCGCCCATGCGGAACGTGCGGCAGTCGTTTTCAAGCGACACGGAGCGCTGTCGCTTGTCGACTGTTGGGGCGACGACGTACCGGAGGGCGAGACGAACTCGATGCGCTCGGCCGTTCTGCTAGAGCCCGACGAGACGGTCGTCTTCTCCTGGATCACCTGGCCCGACAAGGCGACTCGCGATGCCGGCATGGCGAAGGTGATGGCCGACCCGGAGATGGCGCCGGAGACGCATCCCATGCCCTTCGACGGCAAGCGACTGATCTTCGGCGGGTTCCAGAAGATCTTCGAAGCGTGAGACCGCGAGGCGGCTTTCGGGGAGAATGATTTCTGCAAAGAGGGTAAAGAGTCATGACGCACGCTGCTGAAAAGGAAATCCTGGAGCTCTGCAGGAAGCTGGAGCAGGCGCATCACGACAAAGATGCCGATGCGATCGTGGCCTGCTTCGCGCCTGAGGCGGTGATCTACGATCTGGCGCCACCTCTCGGCCGACGCGGCCAGGACCGTTCGGAGGTTCAAGCCTGGCTCGACACCTGGCAGGGGCCGATCTCCATAAAGACAGCCGAAGTCGATCTCGTCGTTTCCGGCGATCTCGCCTACAGCTCCGCTCTCAACCGGATCGGCGGAACCAAGACGGAGGGCGTCGACATCGACTTGTGGTTTCGCGCGACGATGTGTTTTCGCAGGACGGGCGCCGGATGGCGGATCGTGCATGACCACACTTCGGTTCCCTTTTTGATGGATGGCAGTGACCGCGCTGCTCTCGATCTTCGACCTTGAGATGCGTCTGAGTCTGTAGATAAGCGCCGCTCGCTGCGGGACGTCGACCACCACTTCTGGGACGTCATATGGCTCAATCCGACGGCTGAAGCCGCCTAGACTAGGAGGTGACGCGTCGCCGGCCTCCAGCTTGGCCGGACGGCTGGATGGTCACGAAGGGCAGTCGTTTCGCACTCTGAGCAATCCGGATCGAAAGGGCTTCTCGTTCCTGTCGCTTTCTGTTAGCAGGTCTGGACCTTCTGCGATCGCTCCAGCCCAGGAAAGCACCGCCGCTGTTATGATCCGTCGTTCGCTTCGTATCGCCGCTTGGGGCCTCTCGGGACTGGCGGTCGTACTGTTGGTCGCCTTCCTTTGGCTGCGAGAGAGTCCCTTTTGGGCCGGGATCACACTGTTCGCCGAAAGCAAGCGCGTTGAGAACTTCCGCAACATGGATCAGGTCTTTCCCTACCGGAGCGTCGCCAGCGCCGGTGACGCTTGGGCGTTCGGGGAGGACCCGAGGCCGCTCCCGGCGCGCTACGGCTATGCAGGGGAAGATCGCGATCTGGCCGAGTTTCTCGATCGCACCGTGACCACAGGGCTGCTGGTGGTCCAGCGGGGCGATATCGTTCATGAGGAGTACCGGCTCGGCGCCGAGGAGAGTTCGCCCTTCACCTCCTGGTCCGTCGCGAAGTCGGTGCTTTCGGCGCTGATCGGCATCGCGGTGAAAGAGGGGCATATCGAGAGCGTCCGCGATCCCATCGGCCGCTATGTGCCGGCGCTCGCAGGCTCTGCTTACGAGAGCGTCCCGATCGAAGATGCCCTGACCATGTCCTCGGGTGTGGCCTTCGACGAGGATTACGACAACCCGCTGTCCGACGTGAACATGCTGTTTATCACCTTCGCCACCGGTGCGCCGATGGAGGCGACGCTTGCGGAGCTGGAGAGCCTGCGTGAACCGGGCAGCTTCAACGATTATATCAGTTCCGACAGTATCGCCCTGGGCTTGGTGTTGGAGGGGGCGACCGGGCTGCCGCTCAACGAGTATCTTGAGACCCGACTCTGGGGACCGATGGGCGCGGAGGCGGAGGCTTTCTGGAGCACCAGCAGAGCCGGCCAGGTTCTGCCGCTCTGCTGTCTGAATGCGACCTTGCGTGACTATGCGCGCTTCGGGCGGCTCTATCTGGACGGCGGCGCACGCGAGGGTCTGCAGATCGTTCCGGCGCACTGGATCGAGGCGTCGGTCAAGCCTACGGCGGCGCATCTGCAGCCGGGGGACAACCCGGCCTCCTCCTGGACGTTCGGCTACGGCTACAAGTGGTGGATTCCCGAGACGCCGCAGGGCGATTTCCTCGCGATCGGCATCTGGGGGCAATATGTCTATGTCGATCCGCTTCGCGAGGTGGTGATCGTCAAGACCAGCGCCGATCCCGCGTTCGACGAGCGCGACCACGAGAGCGTTGCCGCCTTCCGGGCCATCGCCGCTGCAGTCGCCGGAGAGTAGCGGCGCCGGATCGGACGTGGGGGCAAGTGCCCGGTTGCGGCCCCTGTTCGCGCCGCGGCAGACTGCGGAGCTGTAGGGGTGGACGACGCGCTCGCTCTTTTTTTTTCGGGATGACTCACAGTGTCTGACTCGGTGACGGCTGCTTCTCCTAGGTCCGGCCCGCTCGGCGCCTGGGACCGCCTCGTCGGCCCGGGCATGAGATGGGACGAGAACGCGCTCGTCATCGGCTCGGGACTGGTCGGCGCTGGTCTGGCCGGCTGGGCGCTCGTCGCGCAGGGCGCCAGCGTTTGGCTGGTTGTTCTCGGCGCGGCGCTGGCGCTCGACGTGATCGGCGGCGCGGTCAGCAACGTCACCGAAACGACCAAGCGTTGGTATCACCGATCCGGCGTGACGATGGCAAGGCATGCAGGCTTCGTCCTCATCCACCTGCTGCACATCGGTGTGGTGGCCTGGGCGTTCCGGGGTGAGGGGTTCGATACACTCTATGCCGTTTCGCTCTCGGCTTGCCTCCTGGGCTCCATGCTCTCCGTCCTCCTGGTGCCGCGACGCCTCAAGCTGCCCGTTGCGGTCGTGTGTTTCCTCGCCACGGTCGGGCTGGTGCTTGGTTTGCTCGGCGCGACGCCGGGACTGGAGTGGTTTGTACCGGCCCTCTTGATCAAGCTACTGCTTGGTCACCTGGTCCCGTAAGACTGGGTTATCGCACGGCCTAGACGGGCGCTATCGCATTCGGGACGGTAGATCGTATCTCCTGAGCATGGAAGATCTTCGCCGTGCTATTGACGCAGCGACGACCCGAATCGGCAGCGTCGTCTTCGTCGCTATCGACGGCAGAGGCGCGTCGGGCAAGTCCACCCTCGCCGGACTGTTGAGCAGGGAACTTGGTGCGGAGGTCGTTCGAACCGACGATTTTTCCCAGAACGGCGCGCTCTTTGATTGGCAAGCCGGTTTTATGTCAGGGATCGTCGAGCCGATCGCCCGAGGCGAATCGACTTTGAGTTACCAGCCGGCAAGCTGGTGGGGGTGCGGGCCCGAGCCCCAGCGCAACCAGTCGGTCACCGATGTGATGATCGTCGAAGGAGTCGGAACGCTTGCCCCGAATCTTCGATCTTACTGGGGTTTGGGGCTTTTCGTTGAAACACCAGCGCCCGAGTGCTTCCGCCGCGGGGTGGCGAGAGATCTGGCAACGGGAAAATCCAAGCGTGAGATCGAACGCATCTGGCGCGACTGGCAAGCTTCGGAAGCCGCGTATATTAAGGCATCGCGACCGCAGTGCGTTGCCGATGTTCTCCTCCGGGGCACCGCCCCGTTCGAACGTCAGCTATGTCTTTAGGTTGCCATGTCCTTGAAACAAAATGTGATCTCCGGTGCCTGGGGACTTACCTGCGCCTCCTGATTTGAAACAAAATGTGATCTTTGGCGCCTGTCACCCTCTCCGCCGTGTCTGCTGTGCGGCTGCTCGCGGAACCGCGATCGCTTCGCCAATCATTGGACAGGCTTGCCGTTCCCGAGGCGGGCCAGGGTGGCCCGGCAGGGTGCATCCCGCTCGGTCTGGAGATGGCTGGCTGTAACATCTCCGACAGCTGCGCTGCGCCGCTCACTCGTAGCGATCTTCCAAGATCATGCTGCCGAGCCCCCATCGGATCCAGGCGATGGGATCGAATGGTCCATACCTGCGTACTATCGCTGTGCGGTCGAACAAATGCTCGCAACGTGGCCCTGGTCTCGAGCGAGTTGGTCGGCTATTCGGCGTTCTCGGTTACACGACGAAAGCTAGAAGAAAGCTAGTCGAGACACTCTTGTGAACTGGAGGTTTTGATGAAACTCTCGTGCTTTCGAAAATAAAGCGGTGTCGAAGTGACCGAACAGCATCGCCGTAGAAGCGCGCGATCTATGGAGAAGCACATTCTGTACTGAGGTCGCTCGAGTAGAGTGAGCTGGCTGAGCCGAAGCGATAACCGGAAACAGTTCCGGCGTTTGCCACTTCCTGACTGTTGTTGATGATGCTGTGACTCTGTTCGGATCAAATACTATGCAGCTTGAAAAACCCTAGGGAGTCTGCCAAGACCTTCGGCCTAGGCTGGTCGAGTCCAAAACGATTCGTAAGGGCATTGTCGACAAGACAGTGGATCACTAGGTCTCCGCAGGGTCGATCCGACGGTAAGCATACCAGTGCAACCTCGAATGCTTCGGGGTGTGAGATTCGTTGAGCGAAAGAATAGGAGGAGAGAGCAGCCGCGATTGGGTGGGGATACGCGGTCAACTCCGATACATGAAACCAACGACACTCCGACCGACACCTACGACTAACAGCGACCTGGAGCTTCGCCTTGCGAGCTTCGAGACCCTGTCCGAGGGACTCGATTACGCGGCGCGCGGCGAAACGGGATGCAACTTCTTCTCGGGTCGCGGCCAGTTGGAGTCCGTGCTGACCTACGCGGATCTGCGTGAGAAGAGCCGGTCTATGGCGTTGCGTCTGTCGGGACTGGGGCTGACGCGCGGAAGCCGTGTCGGTGTGATTGCTGCCACCTCGCCTGATTTCCTGATCTTCTTCTACGGGTGCCAGTACGCTGGCCTGGTGCCGGTCCCCCTTCCGATCAGCACCAACCTCGGCGGCAGGCAGGCTTATGTGGAGCGTTTGCGCGCGATGCTGATCGCTGCCGACGTTTCGACGGCGGTCGCCGGACCGGACATGATCGAGATGCTGCGCGAGGCTGCCGTCGGCGTGAATCTCGGCTTGGTCGGCACGCCGGCCGATTTCTGGGACTTGACCGAGAGCAAGGGCGACTTGCATCCCTTGGGCAAGGACGACCCGGCCTACATTCAATACTCTTCGGGCAGCACCAGCATGCCGCGGGGCGTGATGGTCACGCAGCGCGGCATCACCAGCAATGTGCTCGGCATCGCGCGCCACGGTCTTGCGCTCGAAACCGGTGATCGCTGCGCCTCCTGGCTTCCGCTCTATCACGACATGGGCCTGGTCGGGTTCTCGATCACACCCATGCTGGGCCAGTTCTCGGCCGATTACCTGCCGACCTCCGCTTTCACCAAGCGCCCACTGCTGTGGCTGCAGATCATCTCGGAGCATGGAGCCACGATCTCCTTCGCTCCTACGATGGGCTACGATCTCTGCGTCCGCCGCGCCGCCAAGGCACAGGGCGGCGACTACGATTTGTCACGCTGGCGCGTTGCCGGCGTCGGCGCGGAGATGATCCGCCCCGACGTGCTGGAGCAGTTCGCCGCCAACTTTGCCGCTTTCGGGTTCGACCGGCGCGCTTACCTGCCCAGCTACGGCTTGGCGGAATCGACGCTGGCGGTCAGCTTCGCGCCTCTCGGACGCGGCGTTACGACGGATCGCATCGACCGGCGGGCCTGTGAGGTTCTGCATCAGGCCCTGCCTGTGACGAAGCTGGGCGGCAATGGTTCCGCCAAGAAGACCAGGACCATGGTGGTCTGTGGACGCCCCTTGCCGGACCATGAGGTTTCGATCCGCGATGCAAGCGACCGTGTGTTGCCGGATCGCGCGATCGGCCGCATCCACGTCAAGGGCCCGAGCCTGATGGAGGGGTACTTTCAGGATCCGGTCTCCACACGCAGCGTCCTGACCGAAGACGGTTGGCTGGATACCGGCGACCTGGGTTACCTGATGGACGGCGAGTTGGTGATCACCGGACGCCAGAAAGATCTGATCATCTGCAACGGGCGGAACATCTGGCCACACGATCTTGAGTGGGCCCTGGAGCAGCTGCCGAACTTGCGGACGGGGGGTGTTGCTGCCTTCTCCGTCGACGACGACATTCAGGGCGAGCGTGTGGTCATCGTCGCAGAATGCCGTTTGACCGACGAAGTTGAGCGCGAGGCGCTTGTCCGCGACATGAAGGGAGCCAGCCGTACGGTTGCCGGTGTCGATCCGGAAGTGCTGCTGGTGCCGGTACGCTCGCTGATCTTCACCTCTTCGGGGAAGTTGAGCCGGGCGGCCGTCAAGTCGAGCTATCTCAGCGGCGATCTTGAGCCACTCGATCTGCCGCGGTCCGGAACGTCTGTGCCGCCGCTGCAACCCCTTCTTTCGGCAACAGGCGGCTGATCTTTAACAGCCGGGCAGCGGGCTGGGACCGCGGGCTGAGGCGGCGGCTCCATGACACCTCCGATCGCACTTACCGGCGCCAGCGGGTTTATCGGCCGGTCTCTGGTGCGTCACCTGACTGAGAGTGGGCAGGCCGTGAGAGTGTTGCTGCGCCGCCCGGACGCCGAGTTGGAGGCGTTGGGTGCCGAACTGGTGCGAGGCAGTCTCGATGACAGGGAGAGTCTGCGCCAACTGGTCAAGGGGGCTGGCGCTGTTGTTCATTGCGCGGGCGCCATTCGAGCCCGCCGGCGCAGTGACTTTACTGCGGTCAACGCTACGGGGACGGCCCGCCTGGTCGCCATCGCTGCCGAGTCTGAAGCGCGCCCTCGGGTTCTGCTGATGTCGTCGTTGGCCGCGCGAGAGCCGACGGTGTCCGTCTATGCGGAGAGCAAGCGGGGCGGTGAGGAGGCTTTGTTCCGCGAGGCACGAGGCCTCGAGTATCTGTGCCTCCGGCTGCCGGCGGTCTATGGGCCTGGAGACCGGGCGACCTTGGCGTTGTTTCGACAGTTGAGCCGCGGGTTGGCCCTGCTGCCCGCACCTCTCGATAACAGATTTTCTCTTCTATATATTGGAGATCTAGTGGAGCTCGTTGACGTTCTGCTTCAGAAAGAGACTTGGCAGGGCTCGGTCGTCGAAGTGGACGATGGCCATCCCGGTGGTTATGCATGGCGCCAGCTTCCGGAGATCGCGGCACGCCAGCTCGACCGCCCGATCCGCACCGTCTCAGTGCCGTCTGCGGTACTCTGGGCAACGGCGGCCGCCAGCGAAGGAGCGAGCGCGCTGTTGGGTCTGGCGCCGATCTGGACGCGAGGTAAGCTGCGCGAGTTCCAGCACGCCGACTGGGTCAGTCACCGAGGTGAGCCGGCGATGTTGGAGGGATGGGGGCCCGAGATACAACTGGAACAGGGTCTCACGCCGACAATCGCATGGTATCGGCAGGCCGGCTGGCTGTAGCTTGAAACCTGGCAATACTGATTGGGAGTCAAGTCTTGACGCTCTTTTCTCCGATCCTACAATCGCCGTCGATTGATTCATGGCAGTTACAGCGAATCCGACATGGCTGAGGCAAATCAGGACGCTACGTTTGAAAGCATACGAACGATACTTGAGCCGTACAATGCTGAAGGAGTTGAAATAACAGCTTCGACAAGATTGACATCCGATCTAAATATCGATTCTGTAGCAGCTATGGATCTAATAATGGAAATCGAAGATCGTTTTGAAATCGACATTCCGGTGAACATGGTTTCGGAAGTCGAGACTGCTCAGGATCTTGTGCAGATCGTGACCGCGCGCATGGAGCAGCGCGCATGACGGATATCTTTGACAAGTACGGCGAGGTCGCCGTTCGCCACGACGCCTTGCTGGAAGAGGGAGCCGATCCCTTCGGCGTGTGCCTGGAAGAGGTCTATTCGCCGACGGAGGCACAGGTCAACGGACGGCGCACCATTCTGGCCGGAACCAACAACTATCTGGGGCTGACCTTCGAGCCCGACTGCATCGAGGCGGCAGCCCAGGCCATCCGTAAGCACGGTACCGGCACGACCGGCTCGCGCATCGCCAACGGAACCTATCAGAACCATCGCCGTCTGGAGATGGAACTGGCGAGTTTCATGAACTGCAAGCACGCTTTGTGCTTCCCGACCGGCTATCAGGCGAACCTGGGGATGCTGGTCGGTTTGGCGGGGCCGAAGGACGTGATGCTGATCGATGCGGACTCGCATTCCAGCATCTACGACGGTGCGCGCCTGAGCGGCGCGACCATCGTGCGGTTTCGCCACAACGACCCCGCGGATCTCGAACGCCGGCTGCGTCGCCTCGAGGGCGAAGGGCAGAGCAAGCTGGTGGTCGTCGAGGGCATCTACAGCATGCTCGGTGACCGCGCGCCGGTCGCGGAGTTCCTCGAGGTCACACGCAGGTGCGGCGCCTATCTCTTGGTCGACGAGGCTCATTCGCTCGGCGTGCTCGGCGAGACCGGACGCGGCGCCGCGGAAGCGGAGGGCGTGGCCGACGAGGTCGACTTCTACGTCGGAACCTTCAGCAAGAGCCTTGGCTCCGTCGGCGGTTTCGGCGCTTCCAACCATCCGCGCTTCGAGGTCTTGCGCTACTGCAGCCGTCCCTACATGTACACGGCCTCCTCGGCGCCCTCGAACGTCGCCTCTGTGATCACGGCGATCGACAAGATCCGCAGCGACCCCGGCCTTCGCCAGCGCCTCTGGCGCAACGCCAAGGAGGTTTACGATCGCCTGTCGGACCAGGGGTACAAGATTTGCGCCCCCATGAGTCCGATCATCGCCGTTCAGCTGCCGGATATCGAGACCGCCTACTATGCCTGGAGCCGGCTTCTTGAAGCGGGCGTCTATGTCAATCTGGCCGTTCCGCCGGGAACGCCGCATGGGGAATCGCTCTTGCGCTGCAGTGTCTCGGCGGCGCATACGGAGGCGCAGATCGATGAGGTCTGTCGTTGCTTCGAGGCGATCGGCCAGGAGCTCGAACGTATGGCTCAAGCTCCGGCCCTTGCCATGCAAGCCGGAGAGTAAGCCGGCGTCGCCGATCGACCGGAGATCTGCAGGCTAGCGCTGCGGGCTTGAAGATCCGGTTTCCAACACGACCTTTGAGGCGGTCTGCGCGGCCTGACAGGTGATCTAAGAATGACGGGCGACTTCACGTATGTTGCGGGTCCGAACTGCCATGTCGGGCGGCGGCGGGAGATTTTGGCAAGCCATCCGGAGGTGAAATCCCTGATGGGCCCCAACCGTTGGAGCGCCGCCTGGATCGTCGGGCTGGTGGCGCTTCAGCTCGTTGTTGCGAGTCTGGTGGTGGAGATTCACTGGGCGTTGATGTTGGTGGTCGCCTATTGCTTCGGTGCCTTCGTCAATCATGCGCTCTACGTCTTGATCCACGAGTGCACGCACGGCTTGGTCTTCAAGAAGGCTCAGCACAATAAGATCCTGGGCATCATCTGCGATTTCGCCTTGGCCATTCCCAGCGCGATGGCCTTCCGGAAGTACCACCTGATGCATCACAAGCATCTCGGTCAGCACGGCCAGGATCCGGATATCGTCAGCCATGCCGAAGCGCGCCTGGTCGGCAATTCGGCTTGGCGCAAGGCAGCTTGGATCTTCTTCTTCTCCATCTCGCAGGCAATGCGCCCGCTGATGGTCAAGGGAACCGACTTCTGGGATCCCTGGATCGCCGCAAATCTCGTTGTACAGCTTCTGGTCAACGTCTTGGTGTTCGTGTGGCTCGGTCCGGCAGCGCTGATCTATCTGTTCCTGTCCACGGTCTTCGCGCTTGGTCTCCATCCGCTCGGCGGGCGCTGGATTCAGGAGCACTATCTGACAGAGCCGGGGCAGGAGACCTATTCCTACTACGGTCCCCTGAACAAGCTGTGCTTCAACATGGGCTTCCATAACGAACACCACGACTTTGCGAACGTCGCCTGGAACAACCTGCCGAAGCTGCGCGGCGCGGCGCCCGAGTTTTACAACGGCCTGAAGCACTACCGCTCCTGGACTTCGGTGCTCGTGAACTTCATCTTCAATCCGGCCATGTCGACCTACAGTCGAATCGTCCATACGGTGCCCACAGAAGCTCCGCGGCCTGCCCGTACCGGGTCCACGGCTCAACAGGTTCCGTGACCGGACTGAGGATCGGGCTCGTCAGCAACGCCCTCAGCCTCGGCAACCGTAAATCCCTTCCCGATCTACCGTCGGCCGGTGCCTCCGGTACCGCACTGCTGCATCGGCCTGTCGAAGGGCTGCAGGGGCTGCCGGAGGCGCTGGACGACTTCGCGGCAGAACAGCTTCACGTCATCGCTGTCAACGGCGGCGATGGGACGGTCTCTGCGGTTCTCACAGAATTGCTGGCGCGCGAGCGGTTCGAGCGGCTGCCGATGCTGGCCTTGCTGCGCGGCGGCACGCTCAACATGTGTGCCGATGACGTCGGTCTGGCCGGCACAGCGGAACGGGCTCTCGCCCGTCTGATGCGACAGACCGACGTCGATGCGCTGGGCGCCACCGCGAGCCGACGGCATGTGATCCGTGCCCAGCGCGACGGAGTGCCGCGCCCGGTCTACGGCATGTTTCTCGCCCTAGGCAGCCTCTACCGCGCCATTCGCTACAGCTACGACGAAGTGCCAGGGCGTCAGAGCGTTCCTCGTCTGCATACTGTGCGGACACTCATTTCGCTCATCGGCCGTCATCTTCTGCGCGGCGGTGCCGCGGATCGGGTCGTGCGGGGGGAGCCTGTCGGTCTCGCGTTCGACGAAGCGCAGGACAGGCAGCTGGACCTGCTTCTGGCGATGGTAACCACGCTGGATCGTCTCGTCCTTGGCTTCCGGCCCTATTGGGGACAAGAAGACGGTGGGCTGCACTGTACCATGTTGAAGTATCCCGCCGACCGATTGGTGCGGCATGCGTTCCGGGTTCTGTACGGCGATCCGCAGCGTCGACTTCCAAGCGACAGCTACTGCAGCCGAAATGCTGAGCGCTTGCGGATCGGACCGGGGCTGCCCTTCGCCCTCGACGGCGAGTTTTATGAGACGGACTCGACGGCCTGGGTGGAGCTGAGCGCCGCCGGACCGCTGCGTTTCGTGAGGTGCTGATGTCGGCGGACACACCCGAAATCGCACCCATCGTCGAGGCTGAACTGGCGCAGCCTGTCTCCGCCGCGGTCGTCGCGGCGGCCGAGGAAATCCGGCGCCGCCACGGGGAGTCGGTTGGCGCCTGCCTGTTCTACGGCTCCTGTTTGCGCGATGGCCAGGACGAAGATCGTGTGCTCGATTTTTATGCTCTGGTCGATAGTTACCGGGCATTTCACGGTCGCCGGTTCATGGCGTTTCTCAACGCCTTGGTGCCGCCTAACGTCTACTATCTCGAGATGCCTTTTGAGGACCGCGTGGTGCGGGCCAAGTATGCCGTCGTCTCCTTGGAGGCCCTGGCCCGCGATGCGACCTCCGCAGCGCTTGTTCCGACGATCTGGGCGCGTATGGCGCAACCTTGCGCCTTGCCCTACGCGCGAGATAGGGAGGTTCGGAGACAGGTGAGAGACGCTTTGGTCGGCGCGATCCGGACAACGGCCTCTCAAGTCCTGGACCTCTTGCCACCCGAATTCTCCGCACGGGATCTTTGGACACGAGCCTTCCGCGAGAGCTATCGCACAGAATTCCGGGCCGAGCGAACGGGACGGTCGGAGGTGCTGCATGCCGCGGCGGTGGAGCGCTACGACCGGCTTGCCGCGCCGGCGCTCGGAACCCAGGCATGGTCGGTTTCGCCTGGGCCGGTTTCTCCTGAACCGGTTTCTCCTGAGACGGAGCGGGCGGGCGCCGGACCGCGGTTCGGTCATCCTGCGGAGGCTCGACGCCGCCGCAAGGCCGAGCGGCGCTGGTATCGGCGCCGGATTGCCGGTCGCTGCTTGCATGTGCTGCGTTTGATCAAGAACGCCTACACCTTCACCGACGGTCTCGACTACGTGCTGTGGAAGATCGAGACGCACTCCGGGATTCGTACCGAACCGACACCCTGGCAGCGGCGCCATCCCCTCTTGGCGGCACCGGGGCTGGCTTGGCGTCTCTATCGCAAGGGAGCCTTTCGCTAGAGCGAAGTACGATCGCGGTTCGAACCTTGGAAAGTCGCTTCGAACCTGCGCCAAATGAACGCGTTGAAGGCGATCTTTGCACAACGTATAAGCGATCTCGTTTGGAAGAGTGGGATCGCGCCGAGCGGAAGCTAGTCGACAGTTGCCTTCGAGGTATGGCTTCCGCCCTTGTAGAGCGTTAGAGAGCCATTACGACCCAGGCCTGGAATGACAGTGTGTTTCGTACACTAACAGGGCTGATCACCTTCGTCCTGCTGCTGCGGGCGATGATCCCGGTCGGGTTCATGCCCGATCTGGCGGCGGCACGAGATGGCGTCTTCACGCTTGTCATCTGCAGCGGTAGCGGCGTCTCCACCATTACCCTCGACGCCAACGGCGATCCGGTCGATCCTGATGCCGGGCACGATGCCGAAGCGACGAGCCATTGCATTTTCGCTCCGATCGCTCCGGTTCTGCTCGCAAGCCAGTGGCCGGACCTGGTTGCGCAGATGCGCACGTCTGCCCCTGCGCCCTGGTCGCCCATTCTGGCGGCCGGTCATCTCCGCTATCAACCGAGCGGGCTTCGGCCTCGGGCACCGCCCTTACGCTCCTGACCCTTCGTTCGCGCCCTTATCTGCCGTTTGCACAGCGTCTTGCGCCTGAGTGAGCTGCCGTAGAGCTGCGTGTCTTCACGCCGAACGAAGGCTTTCACATCCAGATCCAGAGCTTCCGGATCCGCGGTTTCGGCGGTTTCTGCCTGTACCTTCAGCCGTTCAGGAGCATGTCATGTCCCGACCTCGCCAAGCCTGGCGACGCACCCCTACGCTTGTTCTTTCTGTCTGCTTCCTCCACCTCTCCACGGTCGAACCGGCAGGCGCGCAGGAGACCGATCAGACGCGTGATCAGGAGACGGCGCCCCAGAGGGTTGTCCCGGTGCTGCCGCCGGTCAACGTGACGGCACCCGTCCTGACTCCGACGCCAGCCGGACCTGTGGACGGATACCGGGCCTTGACCGCCGTGACCGGCACCCGGACCGAAACGCCGCTCGAGCAGATTCCCCAGTCGATCCAGGTGATCCCGCGCTCTCTGATCGAGGATCAGCAGGATCAGACTCTTCAGGACGCCCTGGAGAACGTCAGCGGGGTGCGCACGCCGGCGGCTCAGGAGACGCTGCTCAGCTCCTTCTTCGTTCGCGGCTTTCCCGCCGATCAGTACATCGACGGCATGCCGGTCTTCGGTGCGACCAATGTCTTCGATACCGGAAGCCTGGTGAACGTGGAGCGGATCGAGGTTCTGAAGGGACCTTCCGCCACCGTGTACGGGGGCGGGACGGGGGCACCGCTCGGCGGGCTGATCAACGTCGTTCCGCGCGCGCCGGAATTCGAGTCCTCCTATACCGCCGGCCTGCGTGCCGGAAGCTTCCGGACATTCAATCCTTTCTGGGACCTCAACCAGCCGCTCGTCGAGGATCGGCTGTCGTTCCGTTTTTCGGGTGACTTCGAGCGGGCCGACTCCTTTATCGATTCGGAAGAGAGCGAGCGGGTTCTCTTATCGCCCAGCCTACGTCTGATGATCACCGAGGACACGGAGCTGTTGGTCCGGGGCCTTTATTCCAGGAACGCGTACCTGGAGTACTCGGGCCTGCCCGCCGAAGGGGCGGTGCGCGGAGATTTCCCGATCGACCGCTTTCGCTTTTCCGGTGCCAGCGACACGCCGGATACCATCGTGCGCAACGCTCTGGTTCAAAGCCGCCTCACGCACGATTTCAGCGATGCCCTGACAGGCTCTCTCCAGGCCAGCTACTACGACAGCTACTTCGAGGAGAATAGCAGCTTCCTCTCTGGCGACCCGCCCAACCCGGCAACGCCGTCGGTTTATGCCGTCTTCTCTGGCATCCTGGAGACCGATGTCGAACAGTTCAATACCAACGCCAATCTCTCCTACGACTTCGACTTCGGTGCCACGTCGAACACCTCGTTGATCGGTTTCGAATACGACCGCACCGAAAATCCGGCGTCGCTCGACTTTGGGCTCTTGGGTCTTCTGGATTATGCGGACGACGCCAGCGGTCTGAATTACCAGCCGCCTGACGGAAGCACCCGGTCCCTGCAGGACAACTCTTACAGAACCTATGCTGCCTACGGACAACATCAGACGACGCTGTTCGGCCGTATCCACCTGCTGGGCGGCCTGCGCTGGACGCGGCTGACGATCAAAGAACAGGAGCTTGGCCAGGATACCAAGGCGACCGAGGTGACGCCGCGGTTCGGCGCGGCCGTCGATGTGACCGAGGACATCACCGCCTTCGCCAGCTACGGACGGGGGTTTCGGGGCGTGCAGGCCTTCACCGGCGATGGCCCGCCGGAGCCGGAGGAGTCGGAGCAGATCGAGGTCGGTCTGCGCTTTTCCTTCGATCGGATCGGCTTGAGCGGTTCGATCGCGGGCTATCAGCTGATCCGCGAGAGCGTTCCGACCTTCGATCCGGACAACGCCGGTTTTCAGTTTCAGACCGGTGAGCAGCGGTCGCGTGGCGCGGAACTGGACCTGATCTGGCAGGCCACGCCGGAGCTGACCTTCCTGGCCAACTACGCCTACACCAACGCCAAGGTGACGGACGATCTCCGGATCCCGGAGGGCGACCGCCTGGCGCGCATTCCACGTCACAGCGGCCGCGTGGCGGCCCGCTACGCGTTCCTGGACGGGCCGCTCGACGGTCTCGGCCTGGGGGTCGGTGTGACCGCCGCGTCCAAGCGGGAAATCACGCTCCCCAACAGAGTCGAGACGGATGCCTACGTCGTCGCAGATGCTCAGCTTTCCTACGAACTGGGGCCGATCAGGCTCGGGCTCACGGTCGAGAACCTGACCGACGAAGACCACTTCGAGCCCTACCAGTTTCTCGGCCAGTCCGTCGTGCGCCCCACTCAGCCGCGCTCTCTCTTCGCGACGGTTTCGGCGTCTTTTTGAACCTGCCTCACCACCCTATCGGAGGATGATACCGTCATGACCATCACGCGACGCCTGTTCAACACCGGCTTGGCCATCTCGGCGGCGGCGCCTTTCACTTTGCTGGCTGCCGCCGTCGCCCGGGCGGAAAAGGAAGCCGCTCACAGCATGTCGCCAGAGCTCGAAGAGCTTCTGGGCGGCCGCCGCGAAGGGCATCTCGCTCTGCTGCTCTATCCTCAGTTCACCGCCCTGGACGTCTTCGGCCCCCACCATATGTTCATCAATCTCTGGGGGGAGAAGACCCACCTGGTCGCCAAGACGGCCGATCCCGTTCCGACGGACACGGGCGTTCTGATCCAGCCGACCACGACCTTCGCGGATTGCCCGGACGACCTGCTGGTGATCTGCGTGCCGGGCGGCACGCTGGGAACGCTGGCCGCCATGCAGGACGAGGAAACCCTGGCCTTCCTGCAGGACCGGGCCAGCCGCGCCCGATGGGTGACCAGCGTCTGTACCGGATCGCTGGTTCTGGGAGCCGCGGGCCTTCTGCAGGGCTATCGCGCCACCTCCCACTGGCTGACCCACGACATCCTGCCGGAGCTGGGGGCGATCCCCGTCAAGGACCGTGTCGTCACGGACCGCAATCGCATCACCGGCGGCGGGGTGACCGCCGGGATCGACTTCGGGCTTTCCATCATCGAGGCCTTGCGCGGTCGGGTCTATGCCGAAATGGTGCAGCTCTTCGCCGAGTACGCACCGGCTCCGCCGTTCGACGCGGGTACACCGGAGACCGCGCCCCCGGAAGCGACGGCCGTACTGACGGAGATGTTCGAGTCTTTCCTGGTCGATACGCGCGAGGTCGCTCAGACAGCCATGACACGGCTTTGAGACAGGATTGCTTTCGGTGGATCCGCTGCAGCGATCCACCGAAAGCGTCAGTTCTGTTCCTTTCCGGCTCGGCAAGACGAGCCCCGTCGCTGGCGGAGGCGAAACGGTCTCCCGGATGTCCGGAAGGAGATCTCGGGCGACTACGCTCTGGCGTCGGAGGCGGCTGAGCGGGTGACCTGCTTCGGCCAGCGTCGCTTGGAGCAGAGCCAGTGGCCGGGCTGTTCCGTGATCCAGGTTTCGTAGTGGGCCAGGATGCTTGCGGTCAGCAGGCGGGCGGCCTCGCGGTCGTCGCCGCTACTGCGGTCGACGTGGATCGGTTTCTGGAGGTGAACGCGGAAGCGAGCGCCGTCGTAGCGCACGACACGAACGGGCACCACCGGCACGTCCGTGCGGAGTGCCAGTCGCGCCGGAACCAACGAGGTCATGGCGTCGAACCCGAAGAAGGGGATGGGTTCGCCTTCGTCCGCGCGGGTGTCGATCAGCATGCCGACGCTGCGTCCTTTCGCTAAGGCCGTCAGGCTTCCACGCACCGCACTGCGCTTCTCGATCAGGCCGCACCCCAGGCTCTGCCGCATCTTCAGCATCCGCTGAGCGATGTAGGGGTTTTGCTGAGGGCTGTAGACCACGCTCAAGGGCACGCCGAGGCGGTGAGCGATCGTTCCGGCAGCGAGCTCCCAGTTACCGACGTGGGCCGTGACGCACATGATCGGTTTTCCCGCTGCGATCAAGGCCTCGACCTCGCTGTCGACCAGCATTTCGGTTCCCTGTTCGACAGGTCGCGTCGAGAGCTTTCGCATGTGGGGATACTCGGCCAGCACCCGACCTGTAGCCGCCCAAGTCTGCCGCGCCAGGGTGGTGATCTCTGCTTCGCTCTTGTCCGGGAAGGCGATACTCAGGTTACGGACCGAGTGCCCGAATTTCGGCAAGCGCGGAGCGCAAAGCCAGATGAGGCGATGGCCGATGGAGGAGGCGATACCGACCGGCAGCAACGCGCTGAGGCCCCAGAAGACGGCAAGCAGAGCGTACTCGGCGCCCCAGACGACTTTTCGGGTCAGCGGCGAGCGCTGGGCCAAGCTGCCCAAGGGCGCTGTAATGTAACTGCGTGCCACTGTCTCTCACCGGATGAAGATCGGCCTGCGGCAGGCCGTGTGACTCTGGACTGAACCGCAACCTCAGATGACCGTTCCGCTGGTCCTCTAAGGTCACGGTACTGTTCGATAGTGTTAGCTATACGTTAACTGTTTGACCAGCGGATGCGTTTTTTCGGGCAAAAAGATGGTGGAGTGCCGTCTTGCCGGGGGAGGCGCCCCTCGCAGCTCTGCTGTGTCATCGCCTCCAGAGGCGGTTAGCCGCTTGTGCCGAGCGGTGCTCCGGCCGGTAATTGCCGGCCGGAATCACGGAAGAACAGGATACTTCCGACCAGACTGGCGAAGGCGATGGCCGGTCCCCAGGCGGCCAACCAAGGCGGAAGGACGCCGAGTTCTCCCATGGCCAGGGTTGCGCGTGCGAAGACCAGGTACCCGAAACTGATCGTGACGGCTGCGATGAAGATGCGGGCGATGCTGCGCCGCGCCTGCAAGTACTGACCGAGCGAGATCACCAGCGCGATCATCAACAGAGGCACTAGCGCCGCCGCCAACCGCTGATGAAACCAGGTCTCGTAAAGCTCCGTGCGGCGCTGCCCGAAGGCATGGTTGGATACCAGGTTGCGCATCTCCGACAGGTTCAGCTCTCTCGGTTCCACCGACAGATGCGCCAACTGGTCGAGATCCAACCGCCCGCTCCAGGAGACTTGCGGCAAGAAGCTGTTCTGCTGCGTCTGCGTATCGTGGCGCCAGACCTGACGCAACAGCAGGCCGTCGGGCGTGGCGGTCGCCGATTCGGCGCTCAGTTGCTCGATCAGAACGCCGCCCTCGTCACGACGGAAGATCATCACGCCGCGCAAGTCGGTGGACTCGACTGACGCGATCGGTATGCGCACGAGATCGGAGCCGCTGCGCAGCCACAGATTGCCGGTTTCGTCGCCGATTCCGCTGCGTTGGAAACGGTCCATCCCCATCTCCCGAACCTGCTCCATTGCCGGAGGAACGCCCCAGTTGTCGATGGTGAACTGGAGGCCGATCAGAAGCAGTGAAATCGGCAGCAAGCTGAGTATCAGACGCGCCGGCGAGATCCCGCTGCTCCAGATCACTTCCAACTCGTGATGACGGGCCAGTTCCCCCAGCGTCAGGATGGCGGCGAGCAGCGTGGCGATCGGCAGAAGTTGCGAGGCGAAGTCAGGCAGCCGCAGAACCGCATAGCGCAACAATGCCAAGAACGAACCGTCCGACGCGTTCAGAACGTTGTTGCCGCGCTCCAACAGCTCGAAGCTCAGCAGGATGGCGAGCATCCCGAACATGACCAGCAGAAACCTGGCGGCGAACAAGCGGGTGAAATAGCCGCTTAGGACGCGCATCGCCTGGCTTCTTCGTCGGCCGGAGGCCTAGGGAAAGCTGTGTCGAGCGAAGGCGTGCGCCGCAGGGGTGAGGCAAGCGCATTGGCCAGCGATCCGCGACTGGCCATGGCCATGAAAGCCGTCACGCTGGCTGTGAGGAAAAGAAGGAACGGCAGCCACAGGCCGAAGAAAGCGCTGGTCTCTTCGGATTCCACCAGGTTTTTGCCGAAGTTGAGCCCCTCGTGATAACTGATCAGGATCACGGCGCCGATTGCGACGCCCAGCAGATTTCCCCGGCTGCGATTGCGCGTGCCGAGCGCCAGTGGAACGGCGAGGAACGGCAGGGCCAGGACCGACAGAATGCGTACGACCCGGCTGTGGAACTCAGCCACAATGTCCGCCGCACCGACATCCTCCGTCGAGGACCCCTGATGTTGCCAGAGTTCGGAGAGCGTCATTTCGCGCTCGTGGCCGCCCCGCAGTCGAAACCCGGCCACCGCGTCATCGCCGATTCCCGTGCGCAGGCTGTCGAACTTCAGGGCTCCCCGTTCGTCCAGTGCTTCCGGTCCGGACTCGATCCCGGTTTCCGCGTTGCCGCGCAGAAGGATGCCGTCCTGGAGAACCACGCTCGGCGGTTGCCCGCCAGTGCCAGGTGCCAGAAGTCCGGTCTCCGCAGTGATGGCGGTCCAGGCGCCATCTTCGCTCTCGGTGTAGAGGAAGACCTGGCGGAAGTGCCGGCGATCCTCGGAAATCTCCTCGGCGAGAAAGGTCCTTCCGTTGATGCTGGCGAAGGTCCCCGGTTTCAGCAGAGCCTGGATTGCCGCCGTGCCGGCTGCATGCACCATCGACTGATAGGCGTAGCGGCTGTGGGGCTGTAGATAGCCGAGTGTCACTGCCGACACCGCGACGACGAAGACGGCCATAACCAGAGTGGGTTGCAGCATCCTCTGCAGGCTGACACCGGCGCCGAGCAAGGCGTCCATCTCGCTGTCGCGATGCAGGCGCCGAAAGCCGAGCAGCACGCCCAGGAAGAAGCCGAACGGCAAAGCAAGCCCGATGTAGTGCGGCACCAGATAGGTCAACATCTGAACGAGGACGCGCAGAGGCCCCTCGGTGCCGAGCGCCAGGTCGAGAAGGCGCAGCAGACGCTCGACCATCAGGATCAGGAGCGCCAACAGCAGCGTCACCCCGAAGGGGCGCAAGGTCTCGCTCAGAATGTAGCGGTCCAAGGTCTTCATATGACTTCCAGTGCGGACGCCAGGAACTGGCCCAGGCGCCGAAAACTTATACTCCTTAGAGTTCAGTAAGACCTTGTTGCTGTTCGATGCGTTAAACGCCCTGCAAGCTCCGATATGGGGCGCCGGATGACTGGCGAAAGCGGGTTGCCGGGTGAGGGCCAGTAGATGACACGCGAAAGAAACGCGGCAATCACCTGGAGTTCAGCCGTTCTGAAGGGGGGCTTCCTCGCTCATGCGGGGGTAACCTGCATCAGGAGCGGTGGCCTGTCGACCACCGTTCGGCGGTTACTGAGCGTTTTGGACGCGAATGCTCTCCAAGGTCTCTTCCGATTCGAGGCCTCCCTTTTCCGTATCGAAAGCGCGTCCGCGCAGCTCGATTCGCCAGCCGTCCCCGTCGCGCGTGATGGTATAGAGCTGGTAAAGCGCCCCTGGGCGACCATGACTCGGGATCGACGAGGCCGAAGGAACGCCGCAGACCGGGACGCCGCCGCGAGGTCCGGGGATCTCCGATCGATTGCGGCGGTGGTCGTGTCCATGCAGGATCAATTCCGCGCCGCTGCGCGCGATCACGCGGCGCAGCGCGGCCGCGTCGGTCAGCCGCTTGCGCCGCGCGGTCGTGCCCTCGACGGGGGGGTGGTGGAGCAGAACGCAGCGAAACCTTCCTTCTCGGCCGAGCCTGATCAGCTCCTGTTCCAGACTTTCGATCTGCGCGGACCCCAAGGTGCCGGTTGCGAGGGCCGGAAGCGTGGGGAGAGCGGTCGACAGGCCGATCAAGGCCACTTCGCCGCGCCGACGCACGAAGGGAAAACCGCGGCTCTTGCGAGCGGTCGCGGTCGACTGGGGGATGCCGCCGGAGGTCGTGTCGGGGGTCATGTAGTCGGCGAAATGCGCCAGCGACCTGTCCCAGGCGACCGCGACGCTGGCGTCGTGGTTGCCGGGAACGACGGTGACTGCATCGGGCGCCCCCAGCTCCTGCAGCCAGCCGGCGGCCTGTTCGAACTCGGCGGGCAGGGCGATGTTGGTGAGGTCGCCCGTGACGACCGTATGATCCGGTGCTTGCGCCTGGAGATCGCGCGTTAGCGCGTCCAGCACCTCGCGCTTGTGCACATGCCGGCGTCGCCGCATCCAGGAGAGGTAGCCGAGCAGGCGCTTGTTCGCCAGGTCGCGCCAGCGCACGGGCGGCATCGGCGCGATATGCGGATCGGAGAGGTGGGCGAGTGTGAACATCGTCTAGGCAGCTGCGCCGGCGCGCTGGCGTAGAATGCTCTCCACCAGGGTCAGGTCGGCGGTCTTGTCGACATCGATCGCGGCCTCGGCCACGGGCAGGACGACGGCCGCGCAGGGCACGCCGGTCAGCTTGGAGAGATGTTCTGCCGCATCGTCCAGACTGAGCCGCCCGAGAAGATAGCGACCAAGCATAAGTGGGCCGAGCGCCCAGGCCATACGCCAGGGGCGTTTGCGCTCCTGTTCGATCCGGCCCCAGAAGTCGACCAGGCGCCGGCCCGCCGGATCGAGCACGGCGTAGAGGTTGCAGCCGCTGTAGGCGCCGCCGCGCAGCCTCAGATAAGTGCGCTTGGCGTCGGGGTAGGCGGCCTGGATCGTGGTGGCGCTGGCCACGGCGGTTACGACCTGTTTGTCGCTCCCGACGGCCAAGCCGCAGAACTGATCGACCAGCGCCGGCGTCAGCAGGGCATGATCGGCGGTGGTGATCAGGTAAGGCGGCGATGCCGGCATCGCCTCCAGCCCCCTCAGGACGCTCTGGCTTGGGGTATCGGCCGTGGCCACCGCTTGCGGAAGCGGGTGTCCGTTCCGTGTCGCATAAGCGGCGATGGTGTCCAGAACCGCGGGCGTTTCGACGGACACAAAGATCTTGTCGACACGAGGGCTCGCGTTGAGAGCGTCGATGACGCGGCCGAGCATCGGCACACCGCCCGTGGGAACCAGGCAGCGGTGGCTGACGCCGGCCGCTTCGGCCAGCGCATCGGGACCGGGCCGCTGGCCGGCGAGAACGAGGGCTGTAAAGCGCCGGTCGGGCGGGGTTTGCGCGCTTTCGGTCATAGCAGCGGCTTCTCGTAGAAGCGGTAGGTCTTATAGGGCTGCCCGCCCCAGGCCTCGACGATGCGGCGGGCGGGCAGATTGTCCTCGAGCACCCAGGACAGCTCTGCCCAGATCAGTCCGCGCCGCCGGTGATGGGCTCGGACGCGGTCGATCACGCCAAGCGCCAGGGCCGTGCCTCGCGTCGTGCCGTGAAACTCGCGCTTGACGCCCATGATCGCCATACGGCCGCTCTTGAGGCCGCGAACCTTGAGCCGCCACAACAGCTTAAGCCAGCCGAAGGGCAGCAGTCGGCCACGTAGCCCGGCAATCGCCTCGTTCATGTTGGGCAGCAGAACGCAGACGGCCACCGGCTCACCATCGACAAGGCCGAAGCAGATCGAATCGGCGGCCAGCAGGGGCTTCAGGTTCTTCTCGAGGTACTTCATGTCCGCATCGGTCATCGGAGCAAAGCCCCAGTTACCGGACCAGGCGTCGTTGAAGATCTTCTGGATGTGACCGAGTTCGCGCTGGATGTCCGACAGGTCGACGTCGCGGAACTCCAGCTTCTTGGTGCGCTGGGCCTTGTCCAGGAAATCCCGTGCCGCCGGCGGTTCCGCAGCCGCCACGTCGTAGTAGTAAGCGATGATGTCCTTGGCTTTTCGGTAGCCTTGGTCTTCGAGCCGTCGCGCGTAATAGGGTGGCGCATAGTTCATCATGACGCAGGCCGGCGAGTCGAAGCCCTCGACCAACAGGCCGCACTCGTCGTTGATCGACAGGCTGAACGGTCCTCTGACTTCCGTCATGCCGCGCTGGCGGAGCCAGTCTTCCGCCGTGCTGCAGAGCAGGCGGAAGACTTCGGGATCGTCTTCGGCTTCCAGGCAGCCGAAATGACCGATGGCGTTGCCGCTCCCGTCCGACTGCGCGCCGTCGAGTTGCCTGCGGTCGATTTGCGCGGTGATCCGGCCGACCGGGCGCCCGCCGCGCGAGGCCGTCCAGTAGGCGACCTCGGCCTGTGCGAAGTAAGGATTGTGACGCGGGTCGAAGTGCCGAAGGCGCTCGAAGCGTAGGGGCGCGATCCAGTTAGGGTCTTCGGCGTAGAGGACTTCAGGGACCTGGAAGAACCGACGAAGATCGCGACGGCTGCGACCCTGTTCGACCGACAGCACGGTTGAGGACCTGTCCATGAGTACTTCGGTGTCGGACGTCGGTTAAAGCGGCACGAGGGGACTATTCGCCAGCCACAGGTTGGGCCGGATCCGCTCGACGCGGCCCCTCGGAGAGTTGCTCGACCCAGGGATAACGCTCGGTCTCGGCCATCGTGTAGCCGAGATTGAAGACGGTCGGGCTGCGGCTGACCTGCTTGGCGTGGGCGTAGTAGGTTCCGAAGACACGGTCCCAGACGAAGCTGGTAATCCCGAAGTTGCCCTGCTCGTTGTGGAAATGATGGGCCACGTGGCTTTTCTTGATCCGCTGCAACCAGGCGGACCGCGGCTTGAAGGGCAGATGCTGCACGCAGTGGCAGAACTCGTAGAAGGCAAAGACCAGCAGGCCGGCGGCGACAGCTGCGGCCGCCGAACCCGGACCGCCGATGGCCCAGCCAAGCGGCAGGGTGATGAGCGCAATCGGCGGAAGTGTGGTGTGAAGAGCGCCGAACAAAACACTCAGATCGTTTGGGTTTTGATGGTGGTCGAAGTGGATGCGTTTCCACAGCCGCGCCGTCAGCGGCGACTTGTAGAGAAACTGCGCATGCAGCACGAAGCGATGCAGCAGATACTCGACCAGGGGATAGAGCAGGATCACCGCTGCGGCGGACAGCAGTGGCGCCAGCAGGCCATCGGCGAGCGCGACGGACGCGGCGATCGCGGCGGCCGCCAGCGCCAGATACACGAGAATGGCGTAGTGCGTGAAGTAAGCCTTGACCAAGTCGCCAAGACTCATCTTGTCGAGAAAATATTTACGACCCGCCCAGACCCCGAAATTGACCACAGAGATCCCTCTCATGTCTTCGCGTCGCGGTCTCGCGGCGCTTTGTCAAAGTAATCGGCCGGCGGGACAGCGACAAGGGCAGGCCCCGATAGCTATCGCGGCCGTTCCTGCCGGGCATCAGGCGGCCAGCGGCGGTGTGCGCTCCAGCACTTCGAAAGCGTCGTGGCGGACGAAGTTCTGCCGCATCTCGTCGCGTACCAGATCTTCGCTGACCAGCCCCTGATCTAAACACTCGCGCAAGAGGCCGAAGAACAGCTGCTCCTGGTTCTGGTCGGGGTGCCGCCGATAGCGGCCCAGCATCCCGTGCTGGCCGAACAGATGGCGCCGCGCCCGCATGATCCATCCCAGCGGCGGGAAGAGGCGATGCCGCTCCGCCGGCGTGAAATCGACGGGGAGCCCGGTCTTCCAGGGTTGGGTCAGACGGCGCGTGTTGTGCAGCATGCGCGTCTCCGGCCCCAGGTGGTCGAAGTCGTTCCAGTGGTTCTCCAGCACGCCGATGCTGTCCTGCGGTTCCAGCTTCAGGCTGACCCACTGCATGTAGTCGCGCTTGAAGTCGAACATCTCGCCGAATTGCTCGGCGCAGCGCCAATGGGTCAGCTTTGCGCAATCGAGCAGCATGACGCTGGAGGCCCAGAAACGGAATAGGCGTTTCACGCCCGAGCGGTAGCGGCAGAGGATCGCTTTGCCCTGCATATCCCGCGACAGCAGTTCCCAGATGTCGCCGACCGCGAAGATGTCGGGGTCGATCACCACCGCACGGCCCTGATAACCCATCAGTTCCGGCGGCATGAAGCGCAGCGGGGTGAAGGACTGGAGGTCGTCGTTGCGCCACACGCGTTTGACGCCGTCCCGCAGGAAGGTCTTGCCTTCGTAGGTTCGCAGGAAGGAATGGTCGTCGGTGTGGATCAGGCGGACGTCGAACTTGTCCGCATTGGGCGAGTTGCGCTTAAGGGCGTACTTTGCAACCAGCGCCCCCAGCATCTGGCGCTCGTTGGTGTGGATGAAGACACAGTGTTCCACGCTCAACCTCTTGTCTGACGCGCGCTCTTATCTTGCGTTCGGTCCGCTCGACCCAGAGGCCGCGGTTGTCGGCGCAACGGCCTCGGCGGGCCCGCCGTAACCGAACTGCGGATCGAGTGTCTCGGCGATCAGAGCGTCGATCTGCGCGAGTTCCTCGGGACTGAAGTCGTCACGGTAACCGTCCACCTTGGCCCGGCGAACCTTGTAGGAATTTGGATCGCTCCGGTCGCCGGGCACCATCCGCCCGCCGCTGAGCCAGAAGACCCGCTTGCTCTCGAGCTTCTTCATATTGTCGAAGCGTGCGAACTCGACAACCTCGCTCAGTTCCGTTGCGCTGGCGGGGGTCCCCATGAACTCCAGGATCTTTCCGAGTGTCTCTTCCGGCCGCGCGCGCATGTCTTCGTAGCGCACCACGAGCAGCGAGGAGAGACTTGGCACCGCCTTGGCCCAGGCGTTCATGAAGTCGATGATTTTCGGCAGGCCGCTGGAGTCGCGCATGACGAAGTCGAACAGCGAGATCTCGGCGCCGTGCGCGGGATAGTCGTTCAGCACCTTCTTCGCCGGCCGCATCCGGTGTTTCCATTGGAAGTACTGGGAAACGGCGACGTCGGCGGGATGGCGGACCAGCAGCACGATCTTGCTGTGGGCATAGTCGGATTTATCGTTTCCGCTGCCCGTATAGTCCTTCAGGTAGTTGTCGTGGGTGAAGAGAATCTTCGGGATCGCAGAATTTTTGCGGTGCAGGTTCTCGAAGCCCATGAGCTGTCCCTCCGGCAAGCCATGCTTGACCTGGAAGAAGTGGGATAGCATCACGCGCAGCCAGGTTCGGCCGCTCTTGCCGAAAGACACCACGACACTGTCGGCGCGGCGCAGGCGCCGCAGGTCTTCGCGACCGCGCAACCAACGCTCTAGACGGAGTTTTCGGGGTTTGGGCAGAAAGAACAGCAGGGAGAGGACCAGCGCCCGCAGGATCCGCCCCAGAGCGTCACGCATGAGTGAGAAGTCCACTTTTGCGGCAGTTTTTCATCGGGAGTATGCCCCTCCTAGCAGCGATCCGGGTAAAGCGCAATGCGTGCTTCCGTCCGACTGCCGGGCGATGGCCTACGGTCTTCCGAGACTCGCGTCGAAGCCTCATGGTGACCTTGCCGGATCGACGGCAAGGGGGCGCAGGTGACGGAGATGCCGGCAGGACAGCGAGACGAGCGACAAGACAGCGCAGCCGCGCCGCGAATCTGGCTGATGACCGGGTATCGCGCCGGCGACAATTCACAGGTTCTCGCGCTGGCCGAAGGGCTTCAGGCGCGATTCGGCTGGCCGTTCGAGATCAAGCGCTTCCTCTATCGCCGGACGGAACTGGCGAGCAACCTGCTGCTCGGTCCCAACCTTGTAGGGGTGATCAAGGAAGGTTCGAGTCACTTGGCGCCGCCCTGGCCGGACCTGATCTTGACGGCCGGCCGCCGCAACGAGCCCATTTGCCGCTGGATCCAGCGGCAGGCAAAGGGGCAGCGGGTTCGCTTGGTCCACGTCGGACGAACCTGGGCCGCGATCGAGCGGTTCGATCTGATCGTGACGACGCCTCAATACCGCCTGCCGCAGCGGGCGAATATCCTGCACAACGAAACGCCGTTGCATCGTATTCAGGACGACCGCTTGGCGGCGGAAGCGGCAGCCTGGCGCCCGCGCTTCGCCCATCTGCCCGAACCGCACATTGCCGTGATCATGGGCGGAAATAGCGGCCCCTACACCTTCGATCCCGCGGCCGGAACCCGCCTGGCGCAGCAGGCCAGCGCCTTCGCCAAGGCGCGCGGCGGCTCCTTGCTGGTGACCACCAGCGCCCGCACGCCGCCGGACGCGCTGGCCGCCTTCGAGCAGGCCTTGGACGTGCCGGCTTACCTCTACCGCTGGACTGCCGACGCCGAGGAGAACCCTTACTTCGCCTACATGGCCTTGGCCGATGAGCTGATCGTGACCGGCGACAGCATGTCCATGCTGGCCGAGGCCTGCGCCACGCGGAAGCCGGTCCATATCTTCGACCTGGGCGAGGGCAAGTACGCCATGCGCACGGATGGGCGCCAGACCGGGCCAACAGACCGAGGCGATCCGGGAGGGGCGCGGCCTTGGCGCAAGGGGTGGCAGCGCGACTACCTGCGGGCCTTCATCTTCCGCATGGCGATGAAGATCCCCCCGAAGCGGATGACCCGCGATATCCGCATCGTGCATCGCAAGCTGATCGACACCGGGCGCGCGGTCTGGCTGGGAGATCCCTTCCCGGATCGGTCACCGCCGCCGCTTGAGAGCGTCGAACGGGCGGTCGCCGCCGTCGCAGCCCTGTTCGACGGCGCCTCGGCGCAGAACCCTGCAGCGGCCGGAGAGGCCGTGGGGCGAAAGGCCGGCTAGACCGCCGGCGTCCTTGTCAGGCGCAGCACTTGCAAGGCCTGCCGTCGAACAGACGCCTAAACGGCCAGCGGCGGCGTCCGGTCCAGAACCTCCATCGCGTCGTGGCGGATGTGATTCTGCCGCATCTCGTTCTGCAGCTGGTCTTCCGTCACGATACCGGCGGCCAGGCATTCGCGCAGCAGACCGAAGAAGAAGTTCTGCTGCGCCGTGTCCGGATGCTGTTGGTAGTGGGACGGAGCGCCACCCCAGCCCAGCATGGCGCGCTTCAGGGGCCGCATCCAGGTCTTCGGGCGGCTGGCCCTGAATTTCTTCGAGGCTGCCGTGAAGTCGACCGGAAGTCCCGTTTTCCAGGGTTGAGTCTGGCGCTTGGTGTTGTGCAGAAGCTTGGTCTCGGGACCCAGGTGATCGAAGTCGTTCCAGCAGTTCTCGAGCTTGCCGAGGGAGTCGCGCGGTTCCTTCTTGAGACAGATCCATTCCATGTAGTCGCGCTTACGCTCGAACAACTCGGCGAAGTTCTTCTCCACATGCCAATGGGTGAGCTTGGCGCAGTCCAGCAGCATCACGCTGCTTGCCATGCAGCCGTCGAGGCCCTTGCTGCCCGTACGGGCGCGGCAGATGATCGCCTTGCCGTCCATATCTCGGGTCAGCAGCTCCCAGACGTCGCCGACCGCGAAGATGTCGGGATCGATGACGATGGCGCGGCCCTCGTAGCCCATCAGCTCCGGCGGCATGAAGCGCAGCGGGGTGAAGGATTGCAGGTCGTCATAGCGCCATATCCGCGTGCCGCCCTCGCGCAGGAACGGTTCACCTTCGCGCTCGCGCAGAAAGGCATGGTCCTTGGTGTGAATGATCTTCACGTCGAAGGCATCGGCGTTTCGCGAATTGCGCACCAGGGAGTGCTGCGACACGAGGGCGCCGAGGTGCTGGCGTTCGTTGGTGTGAATGAAAACGCAGGGCTTAGCCATAAGACGCACAATCCGTCCGGTTTCTCGTTGCGCGACACAATAGGCATCGCGCGCGGGCTTGCAAGATGCCGGCGGCAGGTCCGACAAGACGCCGCGGCCGCTTGTCTCTTCGACAGCCTTTCAGTCAGCGCCGCCGCTCGGCCAGCACGGCGCAGACCTTCAGAAAAGCCTCTTGGGGAAAGTCGTTGGTCGCCCAGATCGGGGTCAGTCCGTGGTCCTTCAACTCATCGATACGACCGCGGAAGTAGTCGCGCCGGATCACGTTGCGGCGCGGCCAGCCGCTGTCGTTCATGTCGCGGAAGGGCTCGATCAGGAAGGCGTGACCGTTGCAGACCCGCGCCAGCTCGGCCAAAGCCTGGGGACGGATGCGTTCCATCTGCTCGAGTGCCAGGGAGGTGTAGACCAGATCGAAGCTCCCGGCCTCGAACGGCAGCTCCGCGGCATTGCCCTGCCGGAAGTCGACGCGGCGAAACGCCGTCGTGTCGGTCAGCGGCAGGGGGGCGTAGCTGCGCAGCGTTTCCGGCATCTCCGCTTGCTGTTGGAAATCCTGGGCTGCAGCCCGGCCGGCTTGCGTCAGCTCGACGCCCGTGAAGGAGACGTCCGGAAAGCGGCAGGACAGCAACATGAGGTTGATGCCGTTGCCGCAACCGATTTCCAACACCCGTCGGGGGCGCAGTTTTTCCAGGGTCCGCACCAACAGAACCTGGCGCACGCGGGTGGCGCCGAGATCGCTTGCGAACATCGGCTGGCCGCGCCACTCCCAGGGCGCGACGCGCGGCAGGTTGCCGCCGATCTCGTAGGTGCTGACGTCGATTTTGCTCCAGGCCCGATCGTATTCCTGCACCACACTGTCTTCGCGCCGCTGCTGCGCCTGCCGCCAGCCAAGCAGACGCTTCTTGATGTAGCCCTTTCGGATCTTCTTCTGGCGGCGGCCGATCTCCCCGCGCCAGGCTTCGTCCGTAGAATTCAGATAGCGGTCAACGAAAGGCGCGAAGGCGGCGGCCAATTCCTGGGCGGAGACCACGGGCGCTGCCTCGCTGCCGGTAAAGGCGGGCAGGGAGGCGATAGGCGAATCGGGAGTGTTCGTGAGCATGGCGGCGATCCTGGCGTTTGCGATGCGCCTTGACAATCGCGACGTGCGGGACCCAACAAGACGCGGTTCGCCTGCGCGCCAGGGGCCTCGACCCGGACCCAGAGGCAGGGACTGACGCCGTCTTTTCACTGGAACTGCTTCTTCGCTGGACCTGCGGCCTGGAGATTTGAGGTTCGATGGCAACGCTGTTGGTTCTTGGCTCCAAACCCGATCCTTCTCTCCCGCCGTCCAGCAGCTACGACGACCTGGCTTGCGCCAACGCCTCGGGCGCCTCGGCTGCGAAGTTGGGCCTGCCGAAGCCCCGCTATACCGTGATGTCGGCCATCCTGACCTCCGGCCGTAAGGCGCCCAACCAGCTGGCCTTGCAGGCTCTGCAGGGCTTGCGGACCGAGGATCTCTACTTCTTTCCACGTCCGCAGCGCGGCCGCACCCCCTGGAAGAAGGCGCTGCATCGGGTCAAATCGGTCCGAACCGGGCCGCTCTACTTCCGAGCGGCCTTGGCGGCACGCGGGTATCGCTACGGGCGCTTCCTGAACCCCGGTCTGGAGCACTATCTGGAGTTAATCGCCTCGCTCTGCGGCCAGGATCCCGAGGTCTTAGCCTGCATGGAGCGCAAGGTGCCCTCCACCGGCATCGTCACGCTGGCCATGGGGTTGGGGGAGCGCGGCTACGACCGCGTCATCATGAGCGGCTTCAGCTTCGAAATCAGCCACGCCTATGCCGACAATCCGCTGATCCGTGAATGGGGCAGCACGCGCAGCAAGCACGCACAGACCGATATCGCCGTTCTGCGTTGTCTTGCCGACCGCTTTCCCGGTCTCTATACCAGTGAACCTGCCGTCAATAAGCGTGCCGGCGTGCCTCTCTTGCCGGATACGGCGCCAGCATCGGCGGGACCGGGGCCGTGATCTCTTGGCTCGGTATCTCTTGAGTTGCGCCGCCATGGAGCCGGCGCCAGCGCTTGCCCGTGACACGACTCCGCGGCCTGGCGCAGCAGAGCGCCGTCGACACCGGTAGAGGTCTCACCGAAATCCCGTCCACCGACGTCCCACCCAGCAACCTGCGACTCCGAAATGCGCTTCGACTACGACCATCTAGAGTTCCGCTACGAACCCTTTCCGATTGGCTGTGCCCGTCCGCTGATGGATGCCCAGGCCTACCAGGATCTTCTGGACGCCTATCCGCCGCTGGAGATCTTCGCCAACATTCCCAAGCTGGGCGATAAGTACTCCCTGTCCGAACGGTACAATCCCAAGCAGTATAAGGATTGGATCGCTTCGAACGCGCTCTGGCGCGAACTGCATGGCTGGATCAAGAGCGACGCCTTCATCGACGAGGTTCTGGCCACGCTGTCTGCTCACCACCTGGATCTCGGGTACAAGAAGCAGGAGGGACGTTCGCTCACCCTGGGCAAGCGCCTGAAGGAGTTTCGACGTGGGCGATTGTGGGCCGATCCAGGACGTCTGCACACGCGCTTCGAGTTTTCCATGTTGCCTGCGGACGGCGGGCATCTGCTGCCGCACACGGACACGCCCGAGAAGGTGGTCACTCTGATCGTCTCGATGGTCGGCGAGGGAGAATGGGACCCGGCCTTCGGCGGCGGTACGGACGTCAATCAGGCCAAGGAGTCGCGCTTCAGCTATAACTGGCTGAATCGTCAGAGCGAATTCGAGGACATGACGATCCTCCAGACCTACGAGTTTCAGCCCAATCAGGGAATCATCTTCGTCAAGACGCACAACTCCTGGCATTCGGTGCGGCCGATGACAGGTCACGGCAGCAAGGCTCTGCGGCGGACCTTGACCATCAACATCGAACGGGAGGATTGATCGGCAGCGGCCGTTCCGTTCCTCTCTTCGCAACCCGTTGTCAGTTTTGGCTTCATGTCCGCATCTTCGCAGCCACCCTCGACACCCCGCGTCTGGGTCCTGATCAGCGACAAGATCGGCGACGACAGTCAAAGCCTGCTGGTGGCCGATGCCCTGGGATGGCCTTTCGAGGTCCGCAAGATGGTGTTCGGCGACACCGAGTGGCGTTGGTACGACCGGATGAAGGGGCCGACGCTGCGCAATGTCGTCGCGGAGGCATCGGCGGCTTTGGAGCCGCCTTGGCCGGATCTGGTGATCTCCGCGGGGCGGCGGCAGGTCCCGGTCGTCACCTGGATCAAGCAACAGTCCGGCGGACGCACCAGGCTGGTGCAGTTCAACCGTCCTCTACAGCTCGACGCCTTCGATCTGGTGATCGCGCCGCCGCAGTTACGCGTGCCGCCACGTCGGAACGTGCTGAACCTGCGGCTGGCTCTGCAACGCCGGGACGACCGGGAGCGCCTGGAGGCTGCAGGCAAACTCTGGACTCCAAGGTTCTCGGACCGGCCGAAGCCCTTGATCGCTGCAATGGTGGGCGGACCGGCCTGGCCCTTCAGCTTCGACGGACCCGCCGCCGCCGACATGATGCGGCGACTGCAGGCCTATGCCGATCAGCAGGGCGGCTCGCTGCTCGTCAGCACCAGCCGCCGGACGCCGGACGACGCCATAGCCGCCGTCGTCGCGGCAGCGCGGCCCCAGGACTTCGTCTACCGCTGGGACAGCGACCCCGAGACCAATCCTTACTTCGCCTTCATGGCTTTGGCCGATCAGTTCGTCGTTACCGGTGATAGCGCCTCGATGCTGACCGAGGTGATCCGCCTGGGTAAGCCGCTGGCCGTCTACCACATGCCTAAGCGTTGGTCGCTGCGCAAAAGGGTCAAAGGAACCGTGCGCAGCTACCTGCACGGCTCTCGCTTGTCCGAGGAGCGGCCCGCCTCGCGACCGCGCCAAGTCCTGAGCGATATCGCGCACCGGTTGGGGATCGGATATCAGCGCGATCTCGAGCATTTCCACGCGGGCCTGGTGCGGGGCGGCTGGGCAAGCTACTTCGGCGACCCCATCGTGCCGCCGACGTCGAGCCCGCCGGACGACCTGCCCATCGTGGTGGAGCGCATTCGCCGTCTTATGGCGGAAGCTGGCCACGATCTCGGCGATTCCCTGCCGGACAGAGTCGCCTAGGCTTCTTCGCAGCAACCCTATCCTGCACCGCCGCCTGGCGTGGCCCCCGACTTACGGCTCCTTGGAGACGACGAGCTGGCCGCCGCTTCCGTTGGCGCCGCTGCCTTCCAGGATCGACCAGGAGCGCTTGGGTTTGCCGAACAGCCCGAAGTAGGGCTTGTTTTCGCCCTTGGTGCCCAGCACGAAGCGGTAGTGCACCTTCGGGTGACGCGCGGCGATCTCGCGGACCACCTCGGCCCACCATTCCGGCGGGCGGACGGTGCAGTGCGCGTTCTCGCCGTTCGGCAGCACTTTCTTGGCCGGGTAGCAGGCGACACCGACGTAGAGGAACAGGCGCGCGAAGCCGAACAGCTCCTCCACGATCCAGGGAACGTCCGCCTCCGGGCAATGCTCCATGACGTCGGTGCAGATGACGCCGTCGAACTGGCCACTCGGCAAGGTCCAGAACTCCTGGTAGCCGGGATCGTACTTGGTGATCTCCTCCAGCCCCCAATAGGTGCTCAGATCCTTGACCGTCTGCCCGTCGGGAAGCTCGATGTCCTGCCAGGTGTACTGCTGGCCCTTGCCGGAGCCGTAGTCGAGCAGGGTCCGGGCGCCCGTCGAATCGATCAGTTTCTTGATCGCCATGGCGTGCGGCGGCAGGCTCTTGCCGGTAAAGGTGTCTTCCGGCGCGATGCCGTGCACCGTGTCGCCTTCCGTGTGCATGCGCTTGTAGAGCGCTACGAGTTCCTGGTAGCGCGCGCTGGGCGCCTGACGGCTGTATGTTTCGGGCATGGCCTCTTTGCTTCTCACTTTGCGAACAGAAGGGCTTTGATGCGGTCCGCCACGCGCGGCAACTCGTCGTCGAGCGGGTGGCCGGCGGTTGGAAAAGGGTCACCGAGTCGCACCGCAAGACCGCGCTCGATCAGCAGGCGGTGCACGGCGGTCAGATCACGGGAATAGCCGACGAGACCGAGCCGGTAAAGAGCGTTCCCGAGACTCTCCAGTCGCCCCGCCTTGGGGTCCCCGAAACTCGGTGGGTGAAGCTGGCGCGCCAGAGCCTGCTGCAGGCGCGTGCGGAGCGAGGCGCGCAGCGGCAGATCGGCAATCGCCAGCGGTCGCCCGAGGCGGGCGATCTCAACCATCATGGAAGTGCTGTCGCCGGTGACGACGAACTGATCGGCCAGACCCATCAGCCCCAGATAGGGATTCGTTTCGTCATTTGCTCGCCAGCGATACAGTCGGGCGCCGGAGGGAAGCGCCGCCGCCAGGGCATCGGACGCCTCGGACGAGGTGCGGCGGCTTGTGGAGATGTAGAGACTGCCGCCCTGCCGGGCTGCCCAGTCTCCTGCCGCGTCCATGGTCCGGCGCGCCTCGGCGGCACCGAGCGCGAAGGGTTCGGTCGCTCCGCCGACCATCAGCGCGACCAAGGGGCGCGGCAGGTCCGCAAGCAGCGGTGCGAGTTTCGCCGCGGCGGCGGCCGTCGCGGCGGGGTCGACCCGCATCAACGGCAGATCCAGCCGCAAGACATTCGCGCGTTCGGGCAGACGGTTCTGCGCCGTCGAGATCACCAGATCGAACCGCTCGAGCCAGCGCTTGGGGCGGCCGATGAGGGCGAGCTTCGTCCGGCCGCCGGACTGCTGCTTCACCCAGAGTGCGGCCATGGCCGGCCGCCGTCCGGCGGTGACGATCAGGTCCGGCCAGGGCGGGGACAAGCTGGCCGAGCGGGCGGGATCGAGGTGGTGCAGCGACGGCTGGAAGCGCGGCTTACCGAAAACGTAGGGCTGTTGCAGCGACAGCACCTTGCGCACGACGGGTTGGCCGAGTGCCTGCGCGATGATCTCGACCTGGGCATTGTCGCCGAGCTTGTCCCCCATCAGCAGCCAGATCCGCGACTGAGCGTCTTCCGGTGCGCCTTCGGTCGGATCGATGACAGGGGCAGGGGCTGCTTGTTTCGGGGGGTCGGTCGCCGCGGGTGCCATAGCCGTAGGTCAGAGCGCGGGAGAGGGGACAACCGAGGCCGTCTGAAGCGGTGCGAGGAAGGCGGTCACGAGGAAGACTGCGTCGCCACGGCGCTTTCGATCTCTCCCGACCGCTCAGCGCTCGGCGCCGCGCCCGGCGCTTTTGCAATCTGTCCGTCGTGAACGCGATAGACGTTGTCGGCGATGGTCAGAAGCTGCGGGCGATGGGTGATGGCCAGAATGGTCAGCTCCGGCGTCAGGCTGCCCAGCGTCGCGCAGAGCTCTTCCTCGGACCGGGCATCCAGGGCGCTGGTCACCTCGTCGAGCACCAGCAGCTTCGGTCGTCCGGCCAGCGCGCGCGCCAGCGTGATCCTTTGACGCTGGCCGCCGGACAGCTTACCGCCCTTTTCGCCGACCATGGTCGACAAGCCCTCTGGCAAGGCGGCCACGAAGTCGGTCGCCCCCGCCAGTTCGAGAGCCCATCGAACATCCTCCTCCGAGATCGTCGGATCACCGAGCGTGATGTTCATCAGCACGCTGTCGTGGAACAGCACCAGGTCTTGCGACACGTATCCGATCATGCGCCGCCAGCTCTGCAGGTCGAGATCCGAGAGGGGCGTTCCGTCGATCAGCACCTCGCCGGTATCGGGATCCTGCAGACCGAGCACCAGGTCGGCCAGCGTGGTCTTACCTGTTCCCGAGGGGCCCATCAGGACCGTAATCTCGCCGCGCGGTATCTCCAGATCGATGTTCTGGAAGATCTGGTTTTCTCCGAAGGACTTGCTGACGGCCGACAGCCGGCAACCTTGCGTGAAGCTTGGCGGCGCACCGCCATGGGCGTTTTCGGCGGCGGCGGCGCTTTCCGCGATCAGCGCTTCCACGGCGTGGTATGGGCTCTCGCTCAAGACCGCCTTCTGATACTGCCGCTGCATCCGCATGATGTTTTTCACGAGCTTCAGGATGACTACGTACATCACGATCAGTTCGCCAGGCGGAATCGCCGAAACCTCGATTGCAAGGATCAGGCCGGCTCCCATGACCACCGTGGTCAGGATTTCCTGAAAGCTCTTGAGGGCTTCCGTGCTGGTCACCTGGCGCCGCAGAGCCTTGCGCAAGCCGGCGATCTGTTTGTCCAGATAAGCGGCGAAGGCGGCCTGTCGGGCCATCGCCTTCAGGGTTTTCATGTTGTTCAGCACGTCGGTCAGGTAGGTGACCATGTAGCGCGTGCGGTTCGTCTGCTTCAGGCCGGCCTTGCGCGCCGTGCGCACGAGAAAGCCCAGGAGGCCGACCACGACGGCGCCGCCGAGCAAGGCCAGCAGCGTGAGCTGCCAGGACACCAGCAGGGCGATGATCATGTAGACCACGACCTGGATGGTGTCGGCGATGCACTCCGCTGCGATCTGATAGGCGCGCCCGGCGCGGGTTGCCTCGTTGCTCATGGCATTGGCGACTCGGCCGACGGGCTGCGTGACGAAGTAGCTCCAGCGGCCGCGCAGGAGGTTGCCGACCAGAGTGGCGCGCAGGCCGGTGGCGACCTCCGCCACCGCATAGCCGACGTGACGCATGGCGATCAGGGTGAAGACCGCCTTTGCCGTGATGCTCAAGACGATCAGGGTGACCAGCACGTAGGGCTCCGGCGACAGGCCGACGGCCTCGATCGCGTCGATCAGCATGCGCGAGAGGGGGGAGGCGTCGGTGTCGGCGCCGATCATTATGGTGATCAGCGGCAGTAGGTTGGCCACGCCGATACCCTCGGCCAGCCCGGCCAACACCAGGGCGCCAAGCACGGTCCAGGAATTGGTACCCTTGGCGTTAAAGAAGATCCGAAGAACGCTCAGCATGCAAAGTCACTCATCGTCGGCCCGGCGTGCGACCGGCCGGCACAATTATAAAATCTCGGGCGTTCGCCCCGAGTCTGCGGCAAAAGCCCAGACGAAGCCCCTGCATAGAACCTCGTGGAGGCTTGGACAAGCGGCCTCCCTCTGGGGCCAGCGGGCCAAAGCAGCCGATCATCGCCGGCCGGACATGCCGCGCGATGCGAGGGATTTGTCCCGTCTTTGCCCCTTTTTGCACCCACCGTCATCGCTGTCTTGTCGCGCCGCGAGCCGTCGAGTGCTCCGTAGGCTTATGAAAGTCGTGCCGGTCTGCCGAACCAGGCCCACGCGAAGGCGAAGCTTTGGAGAAGGAGGGGAGAGGTGCAGCAGCCACTCGTGACCGTGGTCGTGACCCCGCGTGAGCGCTTCGGCGTGACTCAAGAGTCGCTCGAGAGCCTCTACGATAATACCGAAGAACCCTTCGAGCTGATCTACGTCGACGGCAATTCGCCGCCGCGGATCGCGCGCTACCTCTCCGAGCAGGCGGAGGCGCGGGGGTTCCGGCGCATCCGCACGGAACGCTACCTGACGCCGAACGAGGCCCGAAATCTCGGCACCTCGCAAGCGCGCACCAAGTACGTGGCCTTCGTGGAGAATGACGTCATCTACACGCGAGGCTGGCTGCGCAACCTGGTGCGCTGTGCGGAAGAGACCGAGGCTGCGATCGTCGCGCCGCTGATCTGCCAGGGCGTGCCCTACCACACCCAGATTCACCACGCAGGCGGCGAGTACACGCCGCTGGAGGAGATCGACGACTTTCTGGATGACGAGCGGTCCAGCGGTCGCCGGGAGATCGCGGAAAAGATGTATGGCCATGGCGAGCCGCTGAACGCCTGGGACGGCCGCCTGCACCGCCACGACACCGGATTCTGCGAATTCCACTGCGTTCTCGTGCGCCGCGACATTTTCGACGTGGTGGGGCCGTTGGACGAGGCCATGCTCTGCACCAAGGAGCACATCGACTTTTCCATGACCGTGCGGCGCGCCGGCGAGCGCGTGGTCTTCGAGCCGACCTCGCTCGTGACCTACCTCTTCCCCAACCGCCACAAGCCGCTGGAGCCCAGCGACTGGCCCTTCTTCCTGCTGCGCTGGAGCGACAGTTGGGAGGTCAAGAGCCTGCAGCACTTCCGCGACAAGTGGCAGCTACGCGAGACGGCTTACTTCAAGGACCGCTACAACAACACCGGCTGGCGACGCGTGCAGGGCGTCATCAGACCGCTGGTTCGCCAGCTGCCGGTCATCGGCCGCAGCGATCTGCTGGTACGGATCGCCGTACGGCTGATCCGCCCCTTCGAGCACCTGCACAATAAGCTGCATGTGGCGCGCCATGGCCGCGAAGCGGGACGCACAGCCGCGACCTGGACTCAGCAGGGGGCGCCCGTCGATTCCACCTCGCCGGCCTAGCAGAAGGGGCCTGTCCCCTAGGAACTGGCTTGCGAGGACAGGGCGACCGGCCGGGCCGGCCAGGGCATCGGAGTCCGGCCGTCGGTCGAGACCTCGCGGTAGATTTCCAGCAGCCGGTCGTTCAGACGGTGCATGTCGTACTCGGCCTCGACCTTTCGTCGACCGGTAAGACCGAAGCTGTGCCAGTGCTCCGCCGCATCGGCCATGCGGCGGATGGCCTGCGCCAGAGCCGCCGCGTCGCGCTCCGGCACCAGAACGCCGGAGATACCGTGTTCGACCAGCTCCGGAATACCGCCGTGGCGCGTCCCCACCACCGGCAAACCCATGGCCATGGCTTCCTTCAAGGTGTTCACCGAGGCGTCCTGGTCGCCGTCCGCAGCGGTAACGCTGGGGGCGACCATCAAATGCGCAGCGGCCAGCATCTCCACCACACCGTCATGATCGCGCGCGCCTTGCAGGCGCACCCAGGGCGCCACCCCGAGATCCGCTATCAGGGCTTCCAGGCGGGGCCGCAGCGGGCCGTCGCCGACGATATCGAGTTCGACCTGGCTGCCGGCCTCCCGCAGGGCCGCAATGGCGCGCACGGCGTACTCGACGCCCTTCTTTTCCACCAGGCGGCCGACGAAGGCGACCCGGACGATGCCGTCAGCCGGTGGGGTCGGCGGCGCGAAGGCAAAGTGCTCGATATCGATGCCGGACCGCAGCACGGCGATCCGGTCGGGTGTGCAGCCAAGCTCGATCACCCGTCGGCGAAAGAAATCGCAGTTGGTGAGGAAGAACTCGCCGCGCGCGAAGAGATCGGCATAGACCTGCTCCCCGGCGCCCTTGACGAATTGGCTGATGTCGTAGCCGCGGAAGTGGGTGACGATCGGTCCCTGCAGGACGCCCGCATCCCGTAGCGCCAAGGCCGACAAGGCGAGATCGCCAAACTGGCAGTGCACGATGTCGTAGCGCTCTCGCGGCAGAAAGGGCACGGCCTCGTGCGGCAGCCGCAGCGACAGGGCGCGGCGTCCGAAGCGTAGAGGGTTGAGCAAGCGAAGCGCCGCTGCAGGATTTCGACGTATGCCGAGGGTGATGTACCGCAGGCCGCTCGACAGCCGCGCGCCGATGGAGGCTGGCACGCTGGGCGCGTAGCGAGTCCGCTGTACCAGGTCGTAGTCCTGGACCGTCCCCTGCTCGACACCGCCTTGCCCCGGCGGCCCCCACAGCGCGTAGACCGTGACGTCCACGCCTCGCTCGATGAGGCCGGCAAGCTGATTGAAGATGAAGGTTTGGGAGACGAGGGGGAACTCGCCGGTCAGGAAAGCTACCTTCATCGGCCGCCCCTGGTGTCGTTGATGGGATGGGTTTCCGCTTTGCATCGGTCAAGCAGCCCGTGCGGCTCCGCGCGCCGCGGCCAGGACCTGCAAGCAGTCGCGCAAGGCGCTGCGCGCCATCGCCAGGATCGCGAGGGCGAAGACGGCTGCTCCGATCGCGATTTCGGAAAGCAGCGCCAGCGGCGGCGCCAGGTCGGGCGAAACCGTGGCCTGCCAGAGGCCCACGGCGACCGCCATCAAGACGGTCGACACGAAGATCGGCAGCAGGTCGCGGAGCTGACCGACGACGTCCAGACCGGTCACCCTCTGAAAGACGTACAGCTTGACCGGCCACATGATGACTGTCGTGGCCAGCACGGCCAGCGCGATGAAGTCGATCCCCAAGGGCGCCAAGGCGGCAGTGCCGCCGGCCAGAAGCACAAAGCTGCCGAGCGCGAGGTAGAGCTGCCAGCGCGCGTGGCCGAGCCCGCGCAGCACGCTCGAATTCACGCGATTGAGCGCAGCGGGCACACCGGCGAGCGCGAGAAGCTGCACGGCCGGCACGGCTTCGATCCACTGTTCGCCCAGCAGCAGCGGCACCAGCAGCGGTGCGACCAGGGACAGTCCGGCCAGGCTGGGCAATGCCATCAGGGCGGTGAGTCGCGAGGCACTGCTGAGAACGCGGGCGACGAGCACCGGATCGCCTTGCACCCTTGCCGTGGTCGGCAAGGCCATTTGGGCGACGGGATTGAGCAGCGACGCTTTGACGAGCGCCGTCAGACGCAGTGCGATCTGCAGCAAGCCGAGCGAGGCGGCGCCCAGGACCACGCCGGCGAAAAGGCGCGGCAGGTTTACGTTGACGTAGAGCGTCAGGCGCAAGCCGATCATCGGCAGGCCATAGCTGCGCAGTTCGCGGAAGTGGGCCAGATCGAAGCTCAGGCCCGGCCGCCAGCGGGCGGCCGGCCAGACCAGGGCCAGCTCCACGAGCTTGGCGGTCAACAACTGGCCGACCAGGCTCCAGACGCCGAAACCTGTCAGCGCCATGGCGATTCCGACGATGCCGCCGGCCAGCAGGCCGACGAAAGTGCGCCAGGCGAGCGGTCGCATATGCAGCTTCCGCCGCAGCAGAGCGATCGGGACCGTGGCCAGGGCGCTCAGCAGCACGACCGGGCTAAGCGCCTGCATCAGCGGCTCGGCCCGCGGGTCGCCCAGTCGCAGGGCGAGCGGCGCCGCAGCAGCCAGCAGCAAAAGAGTTAGCAGACCTGCGAAGGCAAGCACGAACCAGAAGGCGGCGTCGCAGTGGCCGGCCTCGAGCTTCTCGCGCTGCACCAGGGCTTCGGCAAAGGTATCGGAGACGGCCAACTCCGCCAGGCCCACGACCAGAAGCGCCAGAGCGATCAGACCGAAGTCCTCGGGCCCGAGAAGTCGCCCGAGGACGATGAAGACGGCGGCAGCGATGAGATGCCGGCCCCAGCTTTCGGCCGCCGACCAGAAGGAGCCGCGGACGGCTTTTTTCTTCAGGCGCCGTCTTGCATCGCTCCCCTGGAGAGAGCCCGACGGGGCACTGCCGGCATCGGAACGGCCAGAGTCGGCAGGGTCAGAGTGGGGGGGTCGCGACGCGGATGTCACCGGGACAGTCCATCTCCAACGGTGGCACGGGCCTGCCCATGCGGTTCGCCTGCGTCCGCTGGAAACAACACCGGCAGAGCGACCTCCCCGATCGCCCCGACGTGAGCCGGAGGTGCGCTGCGATCTGCTACGGATCGTTTCTCTAGCGCACCCTTGAGTCTTCTATGGTCTTCGCGGTTGTTTCGGTCTCAGGACGCGTCTTGGTGGTTCACGGCAACAAAGGTAACCCTATGATTGACGGTATCACCTTCGTCTCGGGCCCGCACTGCAGTGCAGCAGGGGTCACGTATTTGTCCTGAGAGTGGCCGTTTGCCGGGCGTTCGACCCTATCGGTCAGGTGTAGCGGCCGAGACGCACGGCGGTCTGCCCCTTCCAGAGCCTGCGGGTTGGCATCAGCAGGACGCAGTCGTCGTAGGGCGTCGTGATGGGGGTTTCGTCGTCGTAGGCGATCACCGTGCCGGCTTCCGGAATCACCTCCAGGCCGCTGAAGGGCTGAACGAAGCGGAAGCTGTCGCTCTGGATCGTCACCGGGCCGCTGATCTCCAGCACCTTCTGTTCAACGCCCGGTTTGGATGGCGCCAGTGCGGCGGCCGTTTCGGTGTCGATGGCATCGAAGTGGCGCAGGAACCGAAGGCTGCAGTCCAGGGCCAGGTCGGCGGCACCGGCTTCCCAGTGTTGGCCGCACTCGATCAGCAAGGAGGTGGCCGGCGAGGCCGGATCGTCGAAGGGGCCGTAGTCCCGCAAGCGCCGGCCGGCGGCATGGCCTCGGTCGCGCACGATCACCTCCGGCACGCCCAGTCCTTTGGCGAGAGCGACGTTCTTCTCCGCCATGCCAGCCAGCGCGACCGGCGCCGAAGGTTGCTGCATGGAGTGCAGGTCGAGCAGATGGTCCGCTGCGTCCACCACGGGCCGTACGGCGCGCGCCCGCCGCAGGTCCGCGCTGTCGCGTGAGCCCTCCAGAGTCTCCAGATCCCACAAGCGATTGAAATCCTCCTCCACCCAGCGGCTGGCGAAGGGGTCGGCGGTATCGAAGCTTCGGTAGGCCTCGGCATTCATGAAGGCGAGTGTGAGCGTGCCCCGCCTCGGGCGCAGACCCGCTTCCAGCAAGCGGTCGAGCGCGATTGCGCCGCAGAGTTCGTTGCCGTGTACGACCGCCGAGATCAGGAGATGCGGGCCGGGCGCGTCGGCGCGGAACCGCCAGATCCAGTCGAGCCCGGTGTTACCCGCGCGCCAGCGGTCGATGTCCGGCGCTGTCAGCTCGATGGGATAGGGATTCTCGATGGTCTCGGGCATGATCCGGCGACTCTTCTTAGGTCTTAGAGGGATGAGCATAACCTGCCATGACCGCCGTTTCTGTACCTAGCGCCACGAGCCCCCGCATTGCGCTGGCTGGCGTCGTGCTGGAAAGCAATGCCTTCGCGCCGCCGGCCCGGGAGCGCGACTTCCGCGAGCGATACTACCTGGAGGGCGAGAGGCTGCTTGCGGAGGCGCGCACGCCGACCTCGATCATCCCCCGGGAGATGTCGGCTTTCGTGCAGGCGATGGATGCGACCGGCCCTTGGGCGCCGCTGCCGTCTCTGCTGACCGGCTGTCAGCCGTCCGGCCCGGTGGAGCAGGACTTTCTCGAGCACTGTCTGGCGAGGATCGAGGCCGATCTGCGGGCTGCCGCGCCGCTCGACGGCGTTTATCTCGCTTTGCACGGAGCCATGGTCGCGACCGGCGACCTCGATCCCGACGGCGCGCTCCTGGCGCGGGTTCGGGCGGCGGCCGGACCGCGGGCCCTTGTCATGGCGACGCTGGATCTGCACGCCAACCTTTCGGAACGCATGGTGGCCTCGGCCGATGTGCTGATCGGCTATCTGACCAATCCCCATGTGGACATGTTGCCGCGCGGGGAGGAGGCGGCTTTCACCCTGCGGCGCCTGCTGGCGAGCGGTCGCAGGCCGTTCAAGGCTTTCGCACGGCCGCCCCTCGCCCCGCCCAGCGTAACACTGCTGACGGCCGAGGGACCCTATGCCGACCTGATCGCCACCGGACAGCGGCGCCAGAACGAACTGGCAGGCGCCGTCCTGAACGTCTCGGTACTCGGCGGGTTTGCCTTCTCCGATTCGCCCAAGACCGGACTCTCCATTCTGGTCACGGCTCGGGACGATCAGGCGACCGCGGACGCGTTGGCGCTCGAGCTGGCAAGCCAGGCTTGGCGCAATCGGGGACGTTTCCGTCGGCGCCTGACGCCGCTCGACCAGGCAATCGCTCTGGCGCGCGAGACGACAGCGGATCCGGCAAAGCCCGCGGTGATCTTTTCCGATGCCGGCGACAATCCCGGCGGCGGCGGCGGCGGCAATACCCTCTGGCTGCTGCAGGCCTTGGTCGAGGCTCAGGTGCAGGGTGTGCTCTACGGGTCCGTCTTCGATCCGGATCTGGCCGACGAAGCCCATGCGCAGGGGACCGGCACGCGCTTCCAGGCTGTGTTCAATCGGCGAAGCGAAACAGAGTTCTCCAAGACCCTGACGCTTTCTGCCGAAGTGGCGGCCTTACGCGACGGCCCGGTTGTCGGTCGTCTCGGCCTCTTCGCCGGCCGCCGGTTGGAGCTGGGGAAGTGTGCGCTGCTACGGATCGGCGGAGTCGAAGTGGTCGTCATCTCTGACCGCCAGCAGACGGCGGATCCCGTGTTCTTCGAGATGTTCGAGCGTGACGTCGCTGAAGCGCGGGTCGTGGCGGTCAAGTCGCGCGGGCACTTCCGTGCCGGCTTTGCGCCCTGGTTTGCGCCCGGACAGGTCTACGAAGTCGATACCCCGGGGCTCACGTCTCCCGTGCTGGACCGCTTTTCCTGGCGGTATCTGCCGCGACCCAGGTATCCGCTCGATCCGGATACGAATTGGACTCCACAAGTCCACCAAGTCTCGTCAAACTGACGTCACAAAGACGGGGACGGTCAAAAAATGGTCGCCCCGCGGGAGTGCGTTACGACGGGGTGTTTCCGGGGGATGTTCATGGATCGGGCCAGAAGGCAGCCGACATGATCGGGTACGGCCCTGCAGGCTTGCCGGCAAGGTAGGCGGCACTCTCTCCTGCAATTCGGATGGTGTGGCATCGCAGACATGCGAGCGCTCCGTCCGCAACTTCGGATACGTCTGTCCGGCGTTTCCGAAGCTGTCCCTTGCGAGAGGAGAGGCTTCTCAACATGATTCGAGATAATAGCTGGGTCCGTTGCGGCCTGTTCGCGGCCGCGGCCCTTGCCGTCGTTGGCCTTTCACCGGCGCCGGTCGTGGCCCAGGAGTTCTACGGCACACTTGCCAAGATCGACGAGGCTGGAGAAATCGTCATCGGCCATCGCGAGACCTCGATCCCCTTTTCATGGATCGAGAGCGACGGCGAACCGCGCGGCTATTCCGTCGATCTCTGCCTGAAGATCGCCGATGCGGTGAAGGAGACGCTGGGCAAGCCGGATCTCGGTATCCGCTTCGTTCCGGTCACGCCCCAGACGCGCATTCCGCTGCTGGCCAACGGAACCATCGATATCGAGTGCGGCTCGACGACCAACAAGCTGAGCCGGCAGGAACAGGTGGCCTACCTTCCGGTCACCTTCATCACCGGCACCAAGCTTCTGGTGAAGTCGGGGTCGGGTGTCGAAACGCTCGACGATCTTAGCGGCAAGCGCATTGCCCTAGCCCAGGGTACGACGAACGAGCGCGTGATCAAGGCGGCGATCGAGGCCGGCGGGCTGGATGTCGATGTCCTGAACGTCAAGGATCATGCGGAAGGGTTTCTCTCGCTTGAGACCGACCGGGTCGACGCCTATTCGACCGATCACATTCTCCTTTACGGCCTGATCACGCGGGCGCGCGATCCGGAGAACTATGAGGTCGTGGGCGACTTTCTGTCCTACGACCCCTACGCCATCATGGTGCGCCGGGACGACAGCGCCTTCCAACTGCTCGGCACCCGCGTGCTGGCCGACCTCTTCCGCTCCGGTGAGATTCGCGACATCTACGCGAAGTGGTTCCAGCCTTTCCCGACCAGTGCCGATGTCTCGGAGCCGCCGACCGAGCTGCTCGAGGCCGCCTGGCAGCTGAACGCCTTGCCCGAGTAGGGCTGCCGAAGTGAGACCCTGCCCGGCGCGCCGCGCCGGGCAGTCCTCCCGTCCGGTCTGACGAAAGGCGCCCATGCAATACAACTGGAATTGGGGCGTCCTGCTGCAGGAGCCCTATCTCGGCTGGTTGATCTCCGGCGTGGGCTGGACGATTGCGGTCGCCAGCGCCGCCTGGGTGATTGCCTTCACCCTAGGGTCTATCGTCGGCGTGGCGCGAACGCTGCCGAACCGTTGGGCGCGGGGCGCTGCCACGGCCTATGTCGAGCTTCTGCGCAACGTGCCGCTGCTGGTGCAGCTCTTCATCTGGTACTTCGTGGTTCCGGAGCTCCTGCCGGACGACTGGGGGCGCTGGGTCAAGCGGGACCTGCCGCTGCCCGAGTACACGACGGCCGTGATCGGTCTCGGTTTCTACACGGCCTCTCGCGTTGCCGAGCAGGTGCGTTCGGGGATCGAGTCGATCTCGCGCGGCCAGAGCATGGCGGGCTATGCCAGCGGCCTTACCACGCTGCAGCTTTACCGCTACGTTCTCCTGCCCGTTGCCTTCCGGGTGATCGTACCGCCGCTGACCTCCGAGTTCTTGACGATTTTCAAGAACTCCTCCCTGGCGCTGACCATCGGCGTGCTGGAGCTCACCGCCCAGAGCCGCCAGATCACCGAGTACACCTTCCAGGGCTTCGAGGCCTTTACGGCGGCGACCGTGATGTATGTCGTCATCACGCTCACCGTCACCGCCGCTATGAGCCTGGTCGAGCGCCGTGCCCGGATCCCCGGCTTCATCGCGAAGGGGGGCTGAGCGATGGCGTTCGACTTCGGCGTGATCTTCGACTCCCTGCCGTTCTTGGCCGAGGGCCTCGCGCTCTCGTTTCTGCTGACGCTGCTGGCGGCGGCCGGCGGAATCGTCCTGGCTGTGATCCTGGCCTTGATGCGCCTGTCCGGCTACACGGCGCTCTCCCTGATTTCGGCCGCTTACGTGAACTTCTTCCGCTCGATGCCGCTGATCCTGGTGATCTTTTGGTTCTTCTTTCTGGTGCCGCTTCTGATCGGGCGGCCGGTCGGCGGCTTCTATTCGGCCCTGATCGCCTTCACGTTGTTCGAGGCGGCCTACTACAGCGAGATCATTCGGGCCGGCATTCAGTCGGTTTCGCGCGGGCAGGTGGCAGCGGGTTACGCGACCGGACTGACCTACGGCCAGACCATGCGCTTCATCGTGCTGCCCCAAGCCTTTCGCAACATGACCCCGGTCTTGCTCACCCAGGGCATCGTCCTCTTCCAGGACACAAGCCTGGTCTTTGTCGTCGCGCTGCGTGACTTCATGACGGCGACCACCATCGTGGCCCGGAACGAAGGCCGGCTGATCGAGATGTATCTCTTCGCGGCGGCGGTCTACTTCGTCATCTGTTTCAGCGGGTCGCTCTATGTCCGGCGGCTCCAGGGGAAGTTCGCACGATGATCGAGATCCGAGACATCGACAAATGGTACGGCACTACGCAGGTTCTGCGAGCCTGCAGCACGAGCGTCGCGAAGGGCGAGGTGGTGGTGGTCTGTGGCCCTTCGGGCTCCGGCAAGTCGACCTTGATCAAGTGCGTCAATGGGTTGGAGCCCTTTCAAAACGGGGAGATCACCGTCGACGGGGTGCCTGTCGGCGACCGCAGTACCAACCTCTCGAAGCTGCGAGCACGGATCGGCATGGTGTTCCAGAATTTCGAGCTCTATCCCCACATGACCGTGACGGCGAACATCTGCTTGGCGCAGGAGAAGGTGCTCGGCCGCAGCAAGGCGGAGGCGGAGGCGAAGGCGGCGGGACTGCTGGCACGGGTCGGCCTGTCCGAGCATGCCGGCAAGCACCCCGGGCAGCTTTCCGGCGGTCAGCAGCAGCGCGTAGCCATCGCGCGCGCCCTGGCCATGGATCCCATCGCCATGCTGTTCGATGAGCCCACCTCGGCCCTGGATCCCGAGATGATCAACGAGGTGCTGGAGGTCATGGTCGAGCTGGCTCAGGAAGGCATGACCATGATGGTCGTTACCCATGAAATGGGATTTGCCCGCAAGGTCGCCGACCGGGTGGTCTTCATGGACAACGGGGAGATCGTTGAGGATGCCGAGAAGGACGCCTTCTTCGGCACGCCGCGCAGCGACCGGGCACAGCAGTTCTTGTCCAAGATCTTGCACCACATTTAACCGGCTGCCCATGCAGAATGGACTCCACAAGGGCGCCGACTCTAAGTCAGACTGTTCGGAAAGAAGAACGGGGTGGCCGCAAAGACCGCCCCACGGGAGTGCATCACAATTGGGAGTATTAAGGGGATGTTGATCCGCAGATTTGCGGCCGGCGCCTTGTTGGCGGCGGCCACGCTCGCCTTCTCGGCCGCCGCTGGCGCCAAGGAACTGACCGTCGGTTTGGCCTCCGAGCCGACGTCGATCGACCCGCACTACCATAACCTGACGCCCAACAACTCGCTGGCCCGTCACATCTTCAACCCCTTGATCCGGATGGACGCCAACCAGGGCCTGGTTCCGGGCCTGGCGACCTCCTGGACCGCGGTGGACGATCTGACCTGGGAGTTCAAGCTGCGCGAGGGCGTCACCTGGCACGACGGCTCGCCCTTCACGGCCGACGACGTGGTCTTCACCTTCGAGCGGGCGCCCAATGTGCCGAACAGCCCTTCGAGCTTCGGCATCTACATCAAGGGCAAGACGGTGGAGAAGATCGACGACCACACGGTTCATATCAAGACCGCGGTCCCGACGCCGTTGATGCCCAACGACGTCTCCACTTTCTCGATCGTCTCGAAGAAACACGGCGAGGGCGCGAGCACCGAGGACTATAACGCGGGCGCGGCCGCCATCGGCACCGGCGCCTACCGCTTCGTCGAGTGGGTTCCGGGCGACCGGGTCGTGCTGGAACGCAACGAGGATTTCTGGGGCGACCAGCCCGAGTGGAGCCGGATCACGATCAAGCCGATCCAGTCCGATCCGGCGCGGCTTGCGGCCCTGCTGGCAGGGGACGTCGACTTTATCGAGGGGGTTCCGACCACCGATATTGCGACCCTGGAGCGCAATGAGGACATCACCCTCTCGCAGGGTATCTCCAACCGGGTGATCTACCTGCACCTGGATCACTTCCGCGACGACTCCCCCTTCGTGACGGCGAACGGCGGTGGCGATATCGTCAATCCGCTGCGCGACGTGCGCGTCCGTCAGGCCATCTCCAAGGCGATCAACCGCGACGCCATCGTGGAGCGGGTGATGGAGGGCGTGGCGATCCCCGCGGGTCAGCTTCTGCCCGAGGGTTTCTTCGGCGTCAGCCCCAACCTGGAGCCGATGGCCTACGATCCGGAAGGTGCCAAGACCTTGCTTGCCGAAGCCGGCGTGCCCGACGGGTTCGAACTCACCATCCACGGTCCCAACGACCGTTACATCAACGACGCCAAGATCGCCGAGGCGATTGCCCAGATGCTGACCCGGGTCGGCATCAAGACAACCGTCGAGACCATGCCGCGGTCGGTCTACTTCAGGCGCGCCTCGCGCGGCGGTCCGGACGGTTCGCCCGAGTTCTCCTTCATTCTGGTCGGCTGGGGGGCCGGAACCGGCGAAGCTTCTTCGCCGCTGAAGTCGCTGATCCACACCTACGACGCCGACAGGGGCTACGGCGCCTCGAACCGCGGCCGCTACTCCAACCCCGAGGCCGATGCCCTGATCGAAGAAGCCCTGGCGACGATCGACGATGCCAAACGCCAGGACCTGCTCGCCGAGGCGACCGAGGTGGCGATCAACGACGGCGCGATCATTCCGCTGCACTACCAGGTGAATACCTGGGCGGGCCGGGAAGGGATCGCCTACAACGCGCGGACGGACGAATACACGCTCTTCACCGAGGTCTACTCGGTCGAGTGAGGTTCGGCTCTCTGCCTGCCCGGCCGACCTGGCCGGGCAGGCCTCCGTCCCGTAAGAGGCCGCTTTGTCCGTCTTCATAATTCGCCGGCTGCTGCAAAGCCTGGTGGTCGTCTTCGTGATGTCGCTGCTGGTCTTCTTCGGCGTCAATGTCGTCGGCGATCCCGTCGACATGCTGATCAATCCGGAGATGAGTCAGGCCGACATCGAGGCGACCATCCGCGCGCTGGGGCTGGACCGGCCGGTGCACGAGCAGTACTGGCACTTCCTGACCAACGCTCTGGCGGGCGATCTCGGCAAGTCCTTCATCTTCGGCGAGCCCGCGCTCAAGCTGATTCTGCAGCGTATGCCGGCTACGCTCGAACTGGCCTTCGTTTCTCTTTTGATGTCCGTGGTGATCGGCCTTCCACTCGGCGTCTACGCGGGTCTCAATCCGGAGAGCCGGGTCAGCCGTACCATCATGGCGGGCTCCATCCTCGGCTTCTCCTTGCCGACCTTCTGGGTCGGACTGATGCTGATCATGATCTTCGCCGTTGTGCTCGGGTGGCTGCCCTCGACCGGGCGCGGTGACACGGTTCAGGTGCTCGGCATCAGTGTCAGCTTTCTCACGTTTAACGGTCTGTCTCATCTCCTGCTGCCGGCCTTCAATCTGGCGCTCACCAATATCTCGCTGGTGATCCGCCTGTCGCGCGCCGGCACCCGCGAAGTGGTGCACCAGGACTATGTGAAGTTCGCCCGTGCGAAGGGGCTATCGTCCAACCGGATCGTCTTCGTGCACGTCATGAAGAACATCATGATTCCGGTGGTCACGGTGCTGGGCCTGGAGTTCGGAGGGCTGATCGCCTTCTCGGTGGTGACCGAGACGATCTTCGCCTGGCCAGGCATGGGCAAGCTCTTGATCGACAGCGTCCAGAACCTCGACCGCCCGGTGATCGTCGCCTACCTGCTGATCATCGTGCTGTTCTTCATCGTCATCAACCTGGTGGTCGATCTGCTTTATTCGTTGCTCGATCCGCGGGTGCGGCTGCAGGACGTCAAGGCATGACCAGCGTGACCGATCCGACAACGGCGCAGCCGCCGAAGCCGCTCGAGTCCGGCGCTGTCGACCCCGCGACCCACGACGCCGGTGCCGAGGAGCGCGCGGCGCAGCAGACACCCTTTCGACGGTTCTGCCGCGACTTTTTCGCCAGTCCCGTCGCCAGCGTCGCCTTCGTCGTTCTCTGCTGCATTCTCTTTATCGCCGTCTTCGCGCCCTGGGTCAGTCCGACCGACCCCTACGACCTGGCGGTCGTCGACGTGATGGACAACCGCCTGCCGCCAGGCAGTACCAGCTTCGACGGCAGCGTGACCTATTGGCTTGGAACCGACGGGGCAGGGCGGGATGTTCTCAGCGCGATCTTCTATGGGCTGCGCACGTCCCTCTTCGTCGGTGTGGCCAGCGGGTTGATCGCTCTGCTGATCGGCAGCTCCGTCGGGCTGGTCTCGGCCTACTACGGCGGGCGCGTCGACAGCCTGATCATGCGGATCGTCGACATCCAGCTCAGTTTCCCGGCAATCCTGGTGGCCCTGATCCTGCTGGCGGCCCTCGGCCAGGGCGTGGAAAAGATCATCGTCGCCTTGGTCGTCGTGCAATGGGCCTACTATGCCCGAACCGTCCGCGGCACGGCGTTGGTCGAGCGGCGCAAGGAGTATGTGGAGGCGGCCGCCTGTCTGGCCCTGCCGTCGCGGCGCATCCTCTTTCGGCATCTTCTGCCCAACTGCCTGCCGCCGCTGATCGTCGTCGGCACGGTGCAGACCGCCTCGGCCATCGCGCTGGAGGCGACCTTGAGCTTCCTCGGTCTCGGCTTGCCGATCACCGAGCCCTCGCTCGGCCTGCTAATCGCCAACGGCTTCCAGTACATGATGAGCCTGCAGTACTGGATCAGCGTCTTTCCCGGCATCGCCTTGTTGATCACCATCGTCAGCATCAACCTGGTGGGCGACCAGCTGCGCGATGTGCTGAACCCGAGGTTGGAGCGATGACGCCCGGTACGCCGTTGCTCGCGGTCGAGCGTCTGCAGACGCACTTCTTCACGAAGTCGGGCGTCGCCCGAGCCGTCGACGACATCAGCTTCAGTCTTCGGCGTGGGGAGGTGATGGGCCTGGTCGGCGAGTCCGGCTCCGGCAAGTCGGTGACGGGCTTTTCGATCATGGGTCTGGTCGATCCGCCGGGGCGGGTGGTCGGGGGCCGGGTGCTGTTTCAGGGGAAGGATCTGACGACGCTGGACGAGAAGAGCTTGCGCAGCCTGCGTGGCGCAAAGATCGCCATGATTTTCCAGGATCCGATGATGACCCTGAACCCGGTCCTGCGGATCGATACCCAGATGATCGAGACGATCCAGGCGCACGAGCGGGTGCACCGGGACGAGGCGCGGCAGCGGGCGCGCGCCGCCCTCGGCCGTGTCGGGATCGCCTCGCCCGACGAGCGTTTGCGCGCCTACCCGCATCAGTTCTCCGGCGGTATGCGTCAGCGTGTGGCCATCGCCATCGCGCTGTTGAACAGGCCGGAACTGATCATCGCCGACGAGCCGACCACGGCCCTGGATGTCACTATCCAGGGTCAGATTTTGCATGAGGTGCAGACGCTTTGCCGCGAGACCGGTACGGCGCTGATCTGGATTACCCACGATCTGTCGGTGGTCGCCGGGCTCGCCGACCGGGTGGCGGTGATGTACGCGGGCAAGATCGTGGAGCAGGGCGAGGTGGATGCGGTCCTCGACCATCCGCGCCACCCCTACACCGTGGGGCTGATCGGCTCGGTACCCTCGCAGAACCGGCGCGGCGTACCGCTGGCGCAGATTCCCGGCATGACGCCCTCGCTCCTGTCGCTGCCGCCGGGCTGTCCCTTCGCGCCGCGCTGCCCGCGCGCCGACACGTCCTGCGAGACGCTGCCAGAGCCACAGACTCTGGCCGACCGGCGAATCGTCCGCTGCCACCATCCGCACTTGGGCGGGGCCGCGGCATGACCGGGACCCCGATCGTCGCTTTGGACGCGGTGTCCAAGCGCTTCACCAAGCGCCTGGATCTGGCGGGCAAGATCGCGCAGAGGCTCGGCGCCGGCGTGCGCGAGGAAACGGTGCATGCGGTCGATGACGTCAGCTTCGATATCGGGGAAGGCGAGGTGGTCGGCTTGGTCGGCGAGTCCGGCTGCGGCAAGTCCACGCTCGGTCGCGTGGTCGCCGGTTTGCACCCGGTCAGCGGCGGCAGCGTCCGCTGGAAGGGGGCGGCGGTCTCGTCGCTCTCCCACGCGGATGCCAAGGCCTATGCCCTGGGCGTGCAGATGATCTTCCAGGATCCCTTCGCCTCGCTGAACCCGCGCATGCGGGTGGCCGACATTATCGGCGAGGCGCCGCTGTACCACGGGCTCTGGAGCAAGTCGGAGGCCGGCGACCGCCTGGCTGCCGTGATGCGCCGTGTCGGGCTCGACCCCAGCTACCGCCGCCGCTATCCGCACCAGTTCTCCGGCGGCCAGCGCCAACGGCTGGGAATCGCCCGGGCGCTCGCGGTGGATCCCACCTTCATCGTCTGCGACGAAGCGGTGGCGGCCCTGGACGTCTCGATCCAGGCGCAGGTCCTGAATCTCTTCATGGAGCTGCGGCACGACCTGGCTCTGACCTACCTCTTCATCAGCCATGACCTGGGGGTGGTCGAGCATATCGCCGACCGTGTGGTGATCATGTATCTCGGCCGGGTGGTGGAGATCGGCGAGACCGAGCCGCTCTTTGCCGATCCGAATCACCCCTACACGCAAGCCCTGCTGGCCGAGGTGCCGCGGCTCGATCTGCGGCGGCGCACCTACACGCCGGTCAAGGGCGAGATTCCCTCGCCGCTGGATCCGCCGCCCGGCTGTCATTTTCATCCACGCTGCCCCCATGCCGGCCCGCGCTGCCGAACCGAGGTGCCGCAGCTCAAGCAGGTCGTGCCGGGCCGCTGGTCGGCCTGTCATCTGAATGACGGAGGTGTCGGGCATGCCGGCTGAGGCAAGGGATCTGGTGGAGCTCTTGCCGGCCGAAGCGGCGCCCGTCCCACTGTTGCTAGACAGCCCGCACAGCGGCAGTTTCTATCCGGAAGACTTCGACTATGCCTGCCCCCTGCCGCTGCTCCGCCAGGCCGAGGACATGTACGTCGACGCACTTTTTGCATCGGCGCCGGCCCGAGGTGCGCCGCTCCTGCGGGCGCGCTTTCCCCGCAGCTACATCGATCCGAACCGGGGGTTGGAAGACCTGGATCCGGAGATGATTGCGGGAGACTGGCCGCACCCGACTCAGCCGGGCGAGAAGACCCGCCTCGGCGTCGGCCTGATCTGGAGCCGGCTGCGCGGCACGACTTCGATCTATGCGCGCCGGCTGAGCCCGGCCGAGGTGCAGCAGCGCATCGCGCGCTGCTGGCAGCCCTATCATGTCCTGCTGGAAAGCGAGATCGGCCGGCTGCACAGAGCCTTCGGGTGCCTGTTTCACCTCGATTGCCACTCCATGCCCGCCAACGGCGATCCGCGCATCGACGGCAACAGCGACCCGCGTGCCGATTTCGTGCTGGGCGACCGCGACGGCACGGCCTGCGACGAGGCCTTCACGGCAAGGGTAGAGGTCTACCTGAAGGGACTTGGCTACGACGTTCGGCGTAACGTGCCTTACAAGGGTGTCGAACTGGTCCGCCGTTACAGCAATCCCGCGACAGGCAGACATAGCCTGCAACTGGAGATCAACCGCCGTCTCTACATGGACGAAGTCACCTTCGAGAAAACAGCCGGGTTCCAGACCCTGAAACGTCAGCTCGACGGCCTACTGGCCGATTTGGCGGATTTCGCGGCCGAGCAAGCGCGAAGCGGAGCTTCCGGCCGCACCCGGGAGCCCGCCTGACCTTCGGTCTGCGGTCGTTTGACGCCAGGGTTGCGGCGCGACGACGTTGAAGCCGCCATGTCTCTGGGCGTAGTCTTTCCATAACAGTCCCAGCGCGGCAGCGGCGCTCAAGGTGTCGCTGCCCGACCAAGGGGCCTCTATGGGAGGAGATCGCCATGTGCCGGATCTTTGCCGGACAGCCCCAGTCTAACTACGAGCCGGAGCGCCGTTCCGTCCGGCTGGGCGGCTATTGTACCAGTGTTCAGCTCGAGCGGATCTTCTGGCAGATCCTGGAAGAGATTGCCGAGGGAGAAGGCGTCAGCCTCGCCAAGTTCATCAGCTTGTTGCACGACGAGGTCATCGAAACCCATGGCGAGGCGCGTAACTTCACCTCCATGTTGCGCTGCTGCTGCCTGATCTATCTCGACCGCGGCACGGCGAGCGAGGGGGCACGCTTCGCCCTGCCCAGGGACCTGACCGCGCTTCCTGCCGCGGAGTAGCGAGACGCTCTGCCGACAACGGCCCCCGGCTTTTGCCGGTCTTTCCCTGTGGTAAGCCGTTACCACCCGCGCTTCCGGCCGTTCCCCTACGCTGACCTCCAGTTCCGATTGGCAGCAAGGGAGGGCTTAGGTGGCGAAGGCCATTCACACCATGATCCGCGTGCTCGACGAAGAGCGGTCGGTGGACTTCTACGGCAAGGCCTTCGGCTTGGACGTCGCCGACCGCTTCGCGTTCGATGGCTTCACCTTGGTTTATCTGCGCAACCCGGAGGCGGACTTCGAGCTCGAGCTGACGGTCAACCATGCGCAGAGCGAACCCTACAGCCATGGCGACGGCTATGGACACCTGGCGGTCGCCGTGGAGGACCTGGAGGCCGAGCATGGCCGGATGCAGGGATTGGGCCTCAATCCCAACGATATCAAGGAGTTCCATCGCGATGGGTCTTTGATGGCCAAGTTCTTCTTCTTGCAGGATCCCGACGGCTACAAGATCGAGGTTTTGCAAAAACACGGCCGCTACAGATAGGCGGCAAGAAAAACGCGGGGCCTTGGCCGGTCGACGATGCGACGCCGCCGGGGCCTCCGATAAGGGAGGATCGAAGAATGCGCGTTGTCGACAGACGAACGCAGGTCTCGCGGCGTGGCTTCCTGAAGGGGGGCGGCGCTGCGACGGCCGGGCTGGTGGCGCTGTCCGTCTCTTCCGGAATGATCGCCAGTCCGACCGGCGCCTGGGCGGTCTCGGTGGTCAATCTGAAGACCGAGACGATGCGGACGCTGATCCAGATGGCACGCGACATCTATCCGCACGACCGTTTGGCCGATCGTTTCTACGCGGCGGCTGTCGCCGGTTACGACGAGCAGGCGGGCAGCGACCCTGCGGTCAAGGAGATGATCGAGGGCGGTGTGGCCGACCTGGACGGCCTGGCCGAAGCGCAGCACGCCCGGCGCTATGCCGAGGTCGGCTGGGAGGCCCAGCGCGTGGCCCTGTTGCGGCAGATCGAGCAAGGGCCCCTCTTCCGGACGCTCCGTTCGGGGCTGGTGGTGGGGCTCTACAACAACCCCGAGGTCTGGCCGAAGTTCGGGTACGAGGGAGCCTCTGCCGAGCAGGGGGGATACCTCGACCGCGGCTTCGACGACATCGACTGGGTCTAGGCGCGCTGCAGGGAGAAGAGACAGATGTCTGCACCATACGATTTGAACGACGACAGCGTCGTCGTGGTCATCGGCTCCGGAGCGGGTGGCGGGACTCTCGGGACGGAACTCGCCCTGAAGGGAATCGATACCGTCGTGCTGGAGGCCGGCGGACGACATGAAATTGAAGACTTCTCGAATGACGAGTGGGGCATGTTCGGCCAGATCTCTTGGCTCGACATCCGCACCACTTCGGGCGACTGGCGCGTCGCGCGCGATTTTCCGAACCTCCCGGCCTGGATCGTCAAGGCGGTCGGCGGCTCGACGGTTCACTGGGCTGGGGCTTCGCTGCGGTTCCAGGAGCACGAGTTCAAGGATCTCAGCGTCTATGGTGAGGTAGAGGGTGCCAATCTGCTCGACTGGCCGATCGCGCTCTCCGACCTGGAGCCCTATTACGACAGGGCCGAAGATCGGATGGGGGTGACCCGCACCCACGATATTCCGGGCCTGCCGGGCAACAACAACTTCAAGGTCATGAAAGCCGGCGCCGACAAGCTCGGTTACACGCAGTGCAACACGGGCCGAATGGCGATCAACTCCCAGCCGCGCCACGATCGTGCGGCCTGTCAGCAGATCGGCTTCTGTTTCCAGGGCTGCAAGTCCGCCGCCAAATGGTCGACGCTCTATGCCGAGATTCCGAAGGGCGAGGCAACCGGCAAGCTGGAAGTGCGCGCCCAGGCACAAGTGCTGCGCATCGAGCATGATGACTCCGGCAAGGTCACCGGTGTGGTCTACGCCGATGCCGACGGCAACCAGCAGCTTCAGAAGGCCCGGATCGTCTGTGTCGCCGGGAACTCCATCGAATCGCCGCGTCTGCTGCTGAACTCGGCGTCGTCTCTTTTCCCTGACGGTCTGGCGAACTCTTCCGGTCAGGTCGGGAAGAACTACATGCGGCACATGACCGGCAGCGTCTATGCGATTTTCGACCGGCCGGTGAACATGTATCGCGGGACGACCATGGCCGGCATCATCCAGGACGAGTCCGGCTACGATCCGTCGCGCGGCTTCGTCGGCGGCTACGAAATGGAGACTCTGTCGCTCGGCTTGCCCTTCATGGCGGCTTTCCTCGACCCCGGGGCCTGGGGGCGTGAATTCACCTCGGCGATGGAGGGCTATGACCGTATGGCCGGCATGTGGCTGGTCGGCGAGGACATGCCGCAGGAGAGCAATGCGATCACGCTGCACCCGACGGAGCGCGATCAGTACGGCCTGCCGGCGCCGAACGTCCATTTCGACGATCACCCGAACGACATCGCCATGCGAGATCATGCCTATCGGCAGGGGGCTGCGATCTACGATGCGGTGGGGGCGGTCCGAACCTTCCCGACGCCGCCCTATCCTTCGACTCACAATCTCGGCACCAACCGCATGAGCGAGAGGCCGCGCGACGGTGTGGTCAACAAGTGGGGTCAGGCCCACGACATCGCGAACCTCTTCGTCTCCGACGGCAGCCAGTTCACCACCGGCGGCGCCGAGAACCCGACCCTGACCATCGTCGCCCTGGCGTTGCGCCAGGCCGACTACATCGCCGAACAGATGCAGTCCGGCGCTCTGTGAGTATGGGGTTTGCGTCCCGGGAAAAGGCCTCCGACGGAGGCCTTTTTCTTGTCGGAGGAAATCCCGTTGTTCGGGAATGCGCTGCGCTCTAGGATTGTGCACCATAATAAATTCACGAGAAAAATTCGTGTTCTAACGGGAGGAAGCCGAATGAAACGTTTGCTGTTGTGTAGTGCTGTCGCCCTCGGTCTTGCGACCGCCGGACCGGTGGCGGCCCAATCCAATCTCGAACGGCTCGGGCAGTTCCGCACCACCGGCGTGACGGAGTTCGAAGTCATCGAGCAAGGCGGTCAGAACGCCGAAGCGATCCGCCGGATTCTGGAGCGGATCAACCTGCCGCAGGGCTTCAAGATCGATCTCTACGCCGTGGTCCCCGATGCGCGGCACATCGCCGTCGGCCCGCAGGGCGTGGTCACCTTCGTCGGCACCCGCAAGACCGACGTCTGGGCGGTCACGGACCGCAATAAGGACCGCGTCGCGGACGAGGTCAAGCGCTTCGCTCCCTCCCTGGATCTGATGATCCCCAATGGCCCCTGCTTTTCGCGGGACGGCTTCCTCTTCATCGCCGAACAGAACCGTGTCCTGATGTATCCGGCCGCCGAGTTCTTCTATGAAAGCCCGGACGTGGTCGCCGTGCCGATCGTGCCGCAGGGCGAACTGATCCCGGTCGAGGAGGAGAGCTTCAACCACACGGCACGGGTCTGCCGGATCGGGCCGGACGACAAGCTCTACATTTCGCTCGGCCAGCCCTTCAACGTCTCGCCGCCGGAAAAGATGGAGCTCTACGACCGCACCGGCATCGGCGGCATCATCCGCATGAACCGCGACGGGACCGACCGTGAGGTCTTCAGCTACGGCGTCCGCAATTCGGTCGGCATGGACTTCAATCCCAACAACGGCGAGCTCTGGTTCACCGACAATCAGGTGGACGGCATGGGCGACCTGATCCCGCCGGGCGAGCTCAACCGCCAGACGGAGATGGGGCAGCACTTCGGCTTCCCCTGGTACGGCGGCGGCAGCACGCGGACCAATGAGTACAAGGGCACGGAGCCTCCGGTCGACCTGGTCTTTCCCGTGGTCGAAATGGATGCTCATGCCGCCGACCTCGGCATGACCTTCTATACCGGCCGGCAGTTCCCCGCGATGTATCGCGGTGGCGTCTTCGTGGCGCAGCATGGATCCTGGAATCGTACGGATCCCATCGGGGCGCGGGTGATGTTCACTGCTGTGAACGACGACGGCTCGGTCGGCGAGACCAAGGTCTTCGCGGACGGCTGGCTCGACGAGGAAACCGGCGAATACCTGGGGCGGCCCGTGGACGTCGCCCAGCTTCAGGATGGGTCCATTCTGGTCTCAGACGATCTGGTGGGTGCAATCTATCGCATCTCCTACGAGCGTTAGCGGCCGGCGCAGCCCGCCTTTCGGACGCCCCGGCAGTGCTGTTTCTCATGCCGGGGCGTCTCTCGCCGTTTTGCCTATCTCTTGAATGAAGATCACCCGATGCCAGGACTGTTTTCTCGCGTTTTTTGGGCCGGCGGTTTTTTGGGCCTAGCTCTTCTCTGCGGCACCGCCTCCGTCACCCCGAGCTTTGCCGGCGATGCCGCGGCGGGACGTGACAAGGCCGCGACCTGCCGGACCTGTCACGGCCTCGACGGCATCGCGCGCCTCCCCAATGCGCCGCATATCGCCGGCGAGAGCGAACTCTACCTGATCGCTCAGCTGAGAGCCTTCCGCTCGGGCGAGCGCAAGAGCGAGCTGATGTCGGTGATCGCCCAGCAGCTCAGCGACGAAGACATCGCCGATCTCGCCGCCTGGTACTCCAGCATCGAGTTCACCGTGACCCTGCCGGAATAGAAGTCCGGCCTTCGCTGGCGACTTCAGAAGATCGTTTTTTCGGCGATCGTTTTGTCTCGGCGTCGGTCGCCGTGCCCAAGCCTGTGTATTAAAAACCTGTCAGGAGGTGGCGGCGCGTGCTGCGTCTCGATCATCTTGTTGTTATCGCCCCTTCCTTGGCGGAAGGCGTGGAGCACGTTCGTGTCTGCCTCGATCTCGACATACCCTACGGCGGTACTCACCCTGAAATGGGCACCCACAACCATGTGCTCGCCCTGGGTGACGGGCTCTATCTGGAGGTTGTCGCCGTCGATCCCACTGCCTCCGCGCCGGTCGGGCCTCGATGGTTCGGCCTGGACGATGTGGAAGAAGTTAGGTCCCTTTGGTCGACTGGTCGGCGCTTGAGGGCCTGGGTGGCTCGAACCGACGATCTCGACGGAGTTCTCGCTCACCATGGCGCGCTGCTCGGCTCCAAGATAGCTTTGGCAGGCGGCGGAAAGCACGCTTACTTCTCCTTGCCTCGGGACGGCAGCCTGCCCGCAGGTGGCGTCTTGCCGTCGGTAATCGAAAGGGCCGGAGGCGCACCGCGAACAAGGGGCTTGCCGGACTATGGGGTTCGGCTGCGAGAGTTTGTCATCGAGCATCCGTCTCCGGCGAACGTCAAGGCGCTCTACGAAGACCTGAGCGTTTCCGACCCGCCCTCGGTGCGGGAAGCAGCCGAGTTTCGATACATCGCGACAATCGATACGGCCGGCGGCCTCAAGAAACTGCACTGAAACGCCGGCGCTCTCCGCGCCTCCTAGAGCGACGCGGCGCCCCTGGCCAGAACCTCGACGCCCAAGACCAGATCGGCGCGGTCGGTGTCCTCCTCGAAGCTATGGCTGATGCCGCGCTTGGACGGCACGAAGAGCATCGCCATCGGCATGCGGTAGGAGACGTTGGCGGCGTCGTGCAGGGCACCTGACGGCATGCGGCGCCAGCTTCCCGGTGCCAGCTCCTCGGCCGCTGTCGCCAGGGTCTCGATCAGCGTCGGCTCACAGTGCGTCGGTGCAATCGCGGCATAGCCGGAGAGATCGAGGCCCAGATTCATCGCCGAGGCGATCTCCGACGCGGTCGCGCGCACGATCTCTGTCATACGATCCAGCCGTGCGGGATCTGCATCGCGCCACTGCACCGTGAAGTCGACGTGTCCCGGCACGATCGAGGAGGCGTTGGGATGCACGGCGACATGCCCGACGGTCCAAACGGTCGCCGGCGTCACAAGGCTCTCGAAACGGCTGTTGAGCGCGGTGACGTAGCGCACCAGGCCCTGGACCGGATCCCGTCGCAGGTGCATCGGCGTCGTACCGGCGTGGTTCTGTTCGCCGGTAAAGCGCAGGCGCTCGCTGCGGATGCCGACGATATTCTCGACCACGCCGATCCGCTCGCCGGCGCTGTCCAGCACCGGTCCCTGCTCGATATGAATCTCCAGGAAGGCGCTGAAGCGCTCCGTGGGAACCTCCTTTGCGGCCGGCAGGCCGTCCGGCTGGCGGCGCACCTCGGCCAGCGTCCTGCCGCTGTCGTCGGTCAGGCGTTCGGCCTCGGCCAGCGGCATCTGGCCGGCCCAGACGCTGCTGCCGGTCAAGGTGGTGAAGCGTCCTTCTTCGTCCTGGAAGGAGACGACGGCGATCCGCGGGCCGCCACTCTCCAGGCTGGCCCGTGCCACCTCCAGTCCGGCGATCACGCCATAGGCACCGTCGAGCCATCCGCCCTCCGGCTGGCTGTCGGAGTGGGAGCCGATCAGGAGACAGGGCGCGTCGCCGGGCGGCAAGCCGAAGAGGTTGCCGACCGGATCCACGGCGACCTCCAGCCCGGCCTCGGTCATCCGCTCCGCCAGCCAGCGCCGGGCCGCCAGTTCGGCCTCCGAATAGGCCGGGCGGATCACGCCGGTTCCGCACTCTCCGAAGGTGCGAAGCTTGTCCAGGTCGGCGAGCAGGCGCTCAGGGTCGATACGGATCGGGGTCATGAGGGTCCTTTCTCGAAACACTTGTCTAGTCGTGCCCGGTTCATTCCTGTCCGGTCTACTCGGTTCCTGTCCAGCGCATCCGTCGCTCCAGCCGTCGGGCGGCGGCCAGCACGGAGAGAACCAGCAGAAGGTAGAGCGCGCCGACGATGGCCCAGACCTCGAACACGCGGAAGGTCTGGGCGATGACGACCTGACCGGCAAAGGTCAGTTCGGCGACGGAAACGGCCGACAGAAAGGCCGACTCCTTGGCCACCGTCGCCAGCAGATTGACGCCGGCCGGCAGGGCGAAGGGCAGAAGCTGCGGCAGGAGGATCAGCCGGAAGTGCAGGACGGGGCCAAGGCCGAGCGCGCGCGCCGCGTCGCTCTGGCCCTCCGGGACCGAATGGAGCGCACCGCGCAGGATCTCGGCCATATAGGCCGCCGTGTAGATCGCCACGGAGAGGGTACCGATCGCCATCGGATCGAGCCGCCACCGCAGCACACCGAACAGGGCGAACAGCAGCATGGCCTGGATCAGGAAGGGCGTGTTGCGCACCAGTTCGACATAGCTGCGGGCCGGCCATCTGAGAAATCGCGAGGTCGAGACCAGCGGGACCGCCAAGAGTGCGCCGCCGAGGGTGCCGAGCAGGAAACCGATGCCGACGATCAGAAGCGTCCCCAGCAGGCCGGCGAGGATGTCGTCGCCGTAGTCGATCAGCAGCTCGATCATCGACCGGCGACCCGCTTGGCGAGCCGCTGTTCGAGCCAGCGGGCGAAGAGCGCGATCGAGCCGATCAGCAGGAAGTAGAGCAGCGCGGCGGCCAGCAGCGGCACCAGGGGGTCGAAGGTCTGCATCGTGACCTGTTGCGAGCGCCGCGTCAGGTCGACGACGGTAATCAAGGAGAGAACGGGGGAGGCCTTGATCAGGAAGCCGACCTCGCCGGCCAGCGCCGGTAGGGCGACCGGCAGCAGTTGCGGCACCAGGATCAGACGCCAGGTGCGGACCCTGCCCAGGCCCAGGGCCCAGGCAGCCTCGGTTTGCCCGGCCGGCAGGCGGGCGATGGCGCCGCGCAGAACCTCGGACAGAAAGGCCGCACCGTTCATGCCGAGTGCAAGCACGCCGATCCAGAAGGCGGAGACCCGCCCGAGATCCAGCAGCGCGGGCAGCCCGAAATACATCAGAAAAATCAGGATGACGATCGGCAGGCCGCGCATCAGCGAGACGTAGCCGATCGCCGTCCAGGACAACCACCTGCGCCCGGATCGCCGGGCGATCAGGATCAGAACCGAAGCGACGAGGGCGAAGACAGTCGCGAGGCCGCAGATGGCCACCGTGATGACGAGACCGTCCAGCAGAAGCGGGACGGTCTCGGCGATCTCTACAGCGATGCTCATCGGCGCGACAAGGCAGGTGACCTACTGAAGCTGTACGGCACCTTCCGGCAGGTAGCCGTCTTCGGGGCTCTCCGTGACCACGCCGACCCACTTCTCCTGCATTTCGTAGAGCTCTCCGCTCTCGGCCAAGCGGGTGATCGTGCCGTTGAGCGCCGCGAGCAGGCCGGTGTCCTCCGGACGCACCACCCAGGTGAGATAGACCGGGTCGCCGTAGCTCAAGGCGACGCGGAAGGTATCGGGCGAGGCGTTCATGAACTCGCCGGCCGTGGTCGTACCGATCACGATGGCGTCGATCTGGCCGGACCGCAGCGCGAAGGCCGTGTCGGGGAAGGTCTGGTAGAGCCGCAGGTCGTCGAAGCCGCTGCCGCCCGTTGTCTTCAGCTCGTCGTCCATCTGGCGCGCGACGGCCTCGGTCGAGCTGCCCAGCTGCGAGCCGACCAGCAGGCCGTTCAAGTCGGTCAGGTCGTTGACCGTCTCATTTTCGGCCAGTGTGACCACGACGTTTTCGATGGTGGCGAAGGGGCGCGAGAAAGCATAGCTCTGCGCTCGTTCCGCGTTGGGCGCGACCGAGGTCGCAACCAGGTCGTACTGGCCGGCGGCCAGTCCCGCCAGAATCCCCTGGAACGGCAGATCGAGCTGCTCGACCTCGACCCCCAGATCCTGGGCGAACTCGGCGAGCAGGTCGGAGCCGAAGCCGATGATCTTACCGTCCTCGACGTACTCGAAGGGTTTGAAGGCGGCTTCGGTGGCGACCGTCATCGTGCCGTTCGCCTTGATGCGCTCCAGGGTTTCGCCGGCGACGGCGGGTGCGGCGAGTATCGTGCCGCAAATTGCAAGTGCCAGTAGCTTTCCGTTCATTGTGTCCCCCACTTTTAGGATACGGTTTGCTCACCCATGACCGAGCGTTTGCCTCGATTGCAGCCTTGACGCTACTGCCGGAGCGGTTGCGGAAGAAGGAGCAAGGTTGTTAGCTTACTTGCTTGGACCTGCAAGTGAGCGAGTTGGGTGGCGGCTTTCGCGCTTTCGAATTACGACCTGCGCCAGCTCCGCACCTTCCTGGCGGTTGTCGAGCAGGGCGGCGTCTCGGCGGCCGCCTATCGGCTGGGGGCGAGCCTTTCGACCGTCAGTCGCGACCTCTCCGCCCTGGAAAAGCGTATCGGCATTCAGCTCTGTCGTCGCGGGCGTTCCGGCTTCTCCCTGACGCCGCAGGGCGAGGACGTACACCGGGCGGCGATCCGGTTGTTCTCGGAACTTCAGTCCTTCGAACAAACCATCCAGAGCACCCGCCAAACGCTCGGCGGCGGTTTCAATCTCGGCGTGATCGACAACGTGGTCACCAATCCGGAGGCCGGTGTCGTGGCGGCGCTTGCCGAGATGCACCGCGTCTTTCCCGACATGCTGATCAACGTCAGCGTTCACACCGACCCGATGATCGACATCCAGGTGCGCGAGCGCCGCATCGATATCGGCGTGACGGGGCAGCCGGAATGGCTGCCATCTTTGGAGTACGAGCCGGCCTTCTTGGAACGGCATTGCCTCTACATGAGCCGCCATTCCCCCTATCTGCAGGCGACGCGCGCGGCTTTTGCCTCTGCGGCGGGCGGGCAGGGGACTCCGCTCCCCTACGTGTCTCGCGACTACCGCACGGACGTGTTCCAGGAATTCGAAGGGCGCTACGCCTTGCAAGTGGCCGGGCGCGGCAGCACCCTGGAATCTATCCTAGCCGCCGTTCTGGCCGGTGTCGGCTGTGCGCTGCTGCCGGTTCACTTCGTCAAGGCGGCGCAGGTCGAGGATCTGGTGGAGATTCCGACACCGCACACGCCACTGCAGGTGCAGTTCTATTTCGTCTATCGGCGTGACGCGACCAATCGCCGGGCCATCCTGGCCCTGCTCGAGTGCTTCGGCCGGTAACCTCGGCGGTCGGGGCTTCTCTTTCCGCTTTCTGCAAACGCGCTTGCGTCCTTCGGTCTGTTGTCCACCGGGTCTCCGGCTAGACTGCGCCGAAACATCAAGGCGGAGGACCGACATGACAGAGGCGATGGCGCAACCGGCGAAAGCGGCCCAACAGGCAATCCATGTGGAATCCGAGTGGGCGGCGCTGCAGGAGTGCGTCTACGGCTCGCCGGATGCCTGGGTGCTGCCGGTGTTCCTGAGCGATGTGAAGCTGCGGGCGCAGGGTCCTTTCGGCGACTTCTGGGCGAAGAATCAGGGCCGGGACGTCAAGGAGGCCGACCCGGAACTCTTCGCCGAGTTCAGCGGACAGATCCGAGGCGCCATCGATCTGTTGGAGCGGCTCGGCGTGCGGGTCCAGGTCGCCGGCGAGATCAGTCCCGCCAATCGCAAGTTTCCGCGCGGTGAAGAGCATGGCGTCGCCACGCCCTGGATGCGTGACCCCTTCGTAACCATTGGAAACAACGTGATCGAACTGGCGCCCCGCAGCCTGTTCCACCGGCGCCAGCGCTTCGCCATTCGCGAGATTCTGGCACGGACCATGGACCGCGGCGCGCGCTACTTCGCGCAGCCGGACGGCGGTGCCGACGATTCCAACGAGGGCCCCGGCTGGGGATATCTGGAGGGCGGCGACGTCTTCGTGCTCGGCCGCCGGATTCTGGTCGGCCATTCCGGTGGTTGCAGCAATCCCGAGGGTGCGCGCTGGCTGCAGCATGCGCTCGGGCCCGACTACGAAGTGCGGACGGTGGATATCGATCCGATGTTCCCGCACCTGGACTGCGTGCTGATGACGCCGCGCGAAGGCGTCGCCGTCGCCAGCCTCGAGGCCTTGCCGAAGGGGCTTCCGGACTTCATGCAGGACTGGGATGTCGTCGAGGTGCCGAAGGCGATGGCCAAGGCGCACATGGCCTGCAACAACCTGGTGCTCGACGATCGCACCGTCGTGGTACCGTCGGAGGAGGCGCTCGACCCCGTTGCGCAGGCGCTGGAACAGCGGCGCTTCGAGGTGATTCGGATTCCCTATCGGGTTCCCTGCATGGCCGGTGGCTCATTCCGCTGTGCGCACCAGCCCCTCGTGCGGGTGTGACCGGCCTCTTCGGCAGTCTCGTACCCAGAAGACCAGGTCAGCTTTTGGTTTTGGCGTATCCGCGGTAGGCGAAGCCGGTGTCCTCGTCGGCCTCGGCTTCGGCGAGGCTGTGGATCCGGGCGTGCTGCGGGGACTTGTGGCAGGCGGGGTCG
>JBQLZH010000010.1:0-208875 GCA_052168175.1 Kiloniellales bacterium | reverse complement strand
CGCACGATGTCGGCGGTCAGCGCCATCAGGGCGATCCGTTCCTTCGGTGCCATGCCGGCGGTGGGCTCGTCCATCAGCAGCAGGCGCGGCTCGTGCGCCAGCGCGATCGCCAGCTCGACCCGTTTGATGTCGCCGTAGGCCAGCAGGCCGCACTGCCGCTCCGCCTGGTCGGCCATGCCGACCCGTTCCAGCACGGCCATGGCTTCGGCGCGGTAGAGCTTGCGCGCGGTGGGCAGTAGGGCGCGCAGGCGCTTGCGATGGCTGATGAAGGCCATCTGCACGTTCTCCACCACCGTCATGGCCGTGAAGGTGGCGGCAACCTGGAAGGTGCGTCCGACGCCTAAACGCCAGATCCGGCGCGGCGGCAGGCCGGTGATGTCCTGTCCGGCCAGCTGCACCCGGCCGGCATCGGGCAGGAGCTGACCGCCGACCATGTTGAAGCAGGTGGACTTGCCGGCGCCGTTCGGCCCGATGATGGCGAACAGCCGGCCGGCCGCCACCTCGAAGGACACGGTGTCGACCGCGACCACGCCGCCGAAGGCCTTGCGCAGCCCCTCGACCTGCAGCACCGTCTCGCTCATGTCGGCGCCTCCGCGCGGCCCTTTCGGGTCGCGCCGCTCTCCGCCTTCTCGCGCTGATCCTCGCCCTGGTCGTCGTCAGGCAGCAGTTTGTCGCGCAGGAAGCCAGCGATCCCCATGGGGAAGGCGATCACCAGCACCAGGATGGCCGCACCCAGCAGCGCCCGCCAGTAGTCGGTCAGCGGCAGGATCTGCGCCTCCAGCAGATGGAAGACGGCGCCGCCGACCAGCGGACCGGTCAGGGTCTGGATGCCGCCCAGCAGCACCATCACCAGCGCGTCGACCGAGGTGGGGATCGCGAGAGAGTTGGGGTCGATGTTGCCCTTGGAGAAGACGAAGACGCTGCCGGCCACGCCGGCGCAGGTTCCGGCCAGGGCGAAGGCCAGCCACTGATGGCGTTTCAGGTCGATGCCGATGGCGTCGGCGCGCAGGGTGGAGTCCCGCCCGGCGCGCAGGGTGTAGCCGAAGGGCGCGTGACTGGCCCGCCAGAGGAAGGCAACGGCCGCGCCGCAGACCAGGAGCGACAGGTAGTAGTAGACGGTCCGGTCGCTCGCCCAGTCCGACGGCCAGATGCCGATCATGCCGTTGTCGCCGCCGGTCAGCTCGACCCACTGGAACGCGGTCGACCAGACGATCTGCGCGAAGGCCAGCGTCAGCATGGCGAAGTAGACGCCCGACAGCCGCACCACGAACCAACCGAACAGCAGCGCTCCCAGACCGGCGAACAGCGGCGCGGCCAGCAAGGCGATTTCCATGCCGAAGCCGAGATGGTGTACCAGCAACGCGGCGCCGTAGCCGCCGAGCCCGAAGTAGGCGGCGTGACCGAAGGAGACCATGCCGCCGGCCCCCATGATGAAGTTCAGGGAGAAGGCCAGCAGGGCATAGACGAAGACCTCGAGCGCCAGCTTCTGCCCGTACTCGCCCAGGACCAGTGGCAGCAGCAGAAGAAGCGCGACCGTGCCGGCGATCAGCAGCTGTTGCGTGCGGCCGAGCGGCCGCAGCGGGCGGTCGCCGGCGAAGCCGTGGCTGGTCGTCGTCTCCGGCTTGCCCAGCAACCCCCAGGGCCGCACCACCAGCACCAGCGCCATCACCAGGAAGGGCAGCACGAGGGTGATCTGGGGGAAGACCAGGATGCCGAAGGCCTGAAGCTGCGCGATGATCAGCGCGGCCAGGAAGGCGCCTAGAACGTTGCCCATGCCGCCGATCACGGTAACCACGAAGGCCTCGGCGATGATGTTGACGTCCATGAAGGGGTTGGCTGGTTCGACGGGCAACTGCAGTGCGCCCGCCAGGCCGGCGAGGAAGCCGCCGAGAAAGAGCACGCCGGTGAAGAGCCGCGCCTGATTGACCCCCAGGGCGCCGACCATCTCGCGGTCCTGCGTGGCGGCGCGCACCAGGTTGCCCCAGCGCGTGCGGTTGAACAGCAGCCAGATGGCGCCGAGCACCAGCGGCCCGGCGGCGATCAGCACCAGTTGATACTCCGGGAAGCGGAAGCCGAAGATCACGACGAAGGAGGTGAAGCCGGGTGCGCGCGGCCCGAACAGCTCCTCTGGCCCCCAGACCGTCTGCACCAGATCCTGGACGATCAGCACCACGCCGAAGGTGGCCAGCAGCTGAAACAGCTCGTGGGAATGGTAGATCCGCCGCAGCAGCAGCAGTTCCATCAGGACGGCCAGCAGCCCGACCGCCGCGGCGGCCAGCGGGATGGCGAGCCAGAAGCCCACTACGTCCCCCAGGATCGGCATGAGCTGCGCGGTCAGCGTGTAGGCGAGGTAGGCGCCCAGCATGTAGAAGCTGCCGTGCGCGAAGTTCACGATCCGCGTGACGCCGAAGATGATGGTCAGGCCGCAGGCGATCAGGAAGAGGTTGGACGCGCTGGCGAGTCCGCTGAGAAACTGGATGAAGAAAAAGGCGGGATCCATTGGCGTCAGATCATCCTGGTCGCAACGAGCCGAACAAGACGCCGCGGGCAGCCCTCCGCTCGGTGACGGAGCAGCTGTCCGCGGCGGGAGGGGTTACTCGGCGGGGCGGGCCGCCTTCACCGCTTCGGGCGTATGTGCGAAGTCGGCGCCGTCGGCGTAGTACCAGTCGACCATCTTGCCTTGGCCGTCCTCGACCGTCAGGCGTCCGACCCAGGCACCCATCGTCGCCTGGTGGTCGACGGCGCGCATGACGATGGGGCCAGTCGGCGTCTCGACCTCCAGACCCTTGAGGGCGTCGACCATGGCCTCTGTCTCGGTCGAGCCGGCCTTGTCGAGCATCTCCTTGATGACGTAGGGGATAGAGTAACCGAGCAGCGACGCCAGGCGGGGGAAGTCGTCGTACTTGGCCTGATAGGCCTCGACGAAGGCCAGGTGCTCCGGCGTGTCGATCTGATCCCAGGGATAGCCCGTGACGATCCAGCCTTCCGGCGTTTCGGCGCCCATCGGGGCGAGATACTCGGGCTCGCCGGTCAGCAGGCTCAGCACCGTGCGCCCCTCGAAGAGACCGCGCAGCTGGCCTTCGCGCACCAGCTTGGCCTGGTCGCCGGCGAAGGTGGCATTGAAGATGCCGTCGGGGTTGGCGCCCAGGATGGCCTGCGTCGTGGCGCCGGCGTCGATCTTGCCGAGCGCCGGATACTGCTCGACCACCACTTCGGCTTCCGGGTCCATCTCGGCCAGCAACTTCTTGAAGTTGGCGGCGGCCGACTGGCCGTACTCGTAGTTCGGCGCCACGATGGCCCAGGTCTTGGCGCCGGACTCCCTGCCGGCCTCCACCAGCATCTTGGTCTGCATGTAGGTGTTGGGCCGCATGCGGAAGGTGTAGCGGTTGCCCTGCGCCATGGTCAGGGCGTCGGTCAGCGGCTCGGCGGCGATGAACAGCACCCGCCTCTGCTTGGCGTAGTCGCCGACCGCGAGACCGACGTTGGAGAAGAAGGTCCCGAAGAGAAAGGCGACGTCTTCGTTGGTGACCAGCTCATCGGCGACGCGAACCGCATCGGCGGTGGTGCCGCCGTCGTCGCGGCTGATGATCTCCAGGGTCTTGCCGCCCATCACGCCGCCGGAAGCGTTGATCTCCTCCACCGCGAGCTGCCACCCCTTGCGGTAGGGATCGGCGAAGGCCGCCATGCGGGCGTAGGAGAAGAGCTCGCCGACCTTGACGCTCTCCTGCGCCTGGGCCGGTGTGACGCTTGGGGCGATGGCGGTGCCGGCGGCCAGCAAGGCTGCCCCCGCAATCAGTAAGTGACGCCTTAACATATCCCTGTACTCCTCTCTTTTTATTGAGACTCGGCCTTAGCGCTGGCCATCCTCTCCCTTGATGTCGCTGGCCTCCAGTCCGCCGACCCGCGCATGCGGGCGCGCGCCGGAGGTCATGGCCAGGATGTAGACCAGCTCCGCCGGGCGCGGCGCGTCCGGCAGGCGCACCTCGATGGCCGTGAAGTGGCTGCGCACGTAGGCGGCGTTGATGTGATGCACCGGAATGTCGATGGAGGTGCCCAGGGTGCCGACCTTCTTGGAGGAAGGCACGATGGCCTTGGTGTGGCCCAGCACCTCGCGCATGCCCCAGCCGCCCGGCACGTGCCAGAGCGCTCCATGCTCCAGTTCGCCGGCGGCCCCGACGATGGCGCCTTTGCCGTAGCCCTCGATCTCCTCCGGCCGTTTGCCCATGGCGGCGATCAGCCGCGCCGCCATTTCCTTGCCGACGGGTTTCAGCGCTTCCATCAGCGGTGTGATGTCTTCGACGTAGCCGCCGGCATAGGGGTTGTTCATCACCACCGCGACGGCGCCACGGATCAGCGGCGCGGCCGGCGGCGGGCCGAACTCGTGCCGCTCCTCCTCCACGAAGGTGGCGATCTTGCGGATGGCGATCAGGTCCATGTCAGGCGTCTCTCCTCTTGGCGATCCGGTACGGCGCGGCCCTGCCCGCGCAAGGACAGCAGCGCCGCGTGGATCAGGCCGGCTTCCTGCATCTGCGCCGCCAGCCGCGTTCCGGCGGCCAGGGCGCTCTCGATCTCCTCGGGTGTCAGCGGTCCCACCGCTGTGACCACCGGCAGGGCGCCGAGATCGCTGTCCCGGTCGAGGTCGCGGGCGGGGCGCCGCAAGATGCCGGGATGCTCGTCCAGATCGACGGCGTTGGCGATCAGCGTGGCGGCGACGTCGGCTTCCGCCGCGCTGCCCGCCAGCACCGTGACGGCTTCGGCGATGCCGCGCGACAGGCTGCGCCCCTGACGGCCGGAGGTGGCCAGTCCGCGGGCCGGCAGGTCGTGAGGCAGCGTCAGCTGGCCCGTCGGTCCCCAGTCCGCGAGATCCGCGACCAGTCCGATGTCGAGGCTGGTGCCGGGCGTCAGGTGCACGGCGATATCGCCGCCGTCGTTCACCCAGGCGCGGGTCAGGCACCGCCCCTCGGTCAAGGCGGCGAGAACGTGATCCGCGACGGCGCCGGCCACCGCCGCCATCGGCGTCACCCAAAGTTGCGCATGAGGCCGGCAGGCCCGTGCCATGGCCCGGGCGACCGGGTGCTGCAGCCGATGCGGTTCCGCGCCCAGCGGCCGGCGCAGCTCCGGCAGCTCTCGGACCAAATCGGCGAGCAGACCGTCGAAGGCGTCGACAGCCTGAGCGTAAGCCAGGCGAACCTCGCCGGGCGGTCCCTCCGCCTTGATCACCAGGTCGATGGGGCCGTCCTGCAGGTGCAGGCGGTCTCCCTCCAGCAGCTGCGCGCCGAGGGTTCGTTCGGCCAGCGCCGTCACGACCGTGCTCCCTTGCGCTGTTCCAGCGGCCAGGGGTTCTCGTCGCGCCAGCGCGCCGTCTTGGCGCTCTCGCCTTGCTCGTTCAGCACCTGCTCCAGCGAGACCACGGCACCGGCGTGACCGCCCAGTGCCTCGTAGTCCGCCTTTGGCATGGTGAACTCCATCGGCGCGACGATGGCCGGTGTCGGCACGTAGCCGAAGGCGTTCTCTGGCATGCGGGTGACGTCGACCATCACCGTAATGCCGCCGCCCGGCCAGATGTAGACGGGTGCCCCGCCCATTGTGACGCGGGTCAGGGACTGCTTGACCGACTGTGTCAGGTGCACCGGGTTCTCGGTGACGCCGGCCCGCAGGCTGCCGCCGGCCCCGGCCATGAAGATGACCGAGCAGAGCGCCGGCTCGCAGTTCTCGCCAATGCGGTCGACCACCTTGCGCACCGGCGCCGGCATCTCCCGCTGCCGGGGGTTCAGCTCCTCGTCCAGCACGCAGTAGAGCGCGTCCTCGCCGGTGGTCGAGGTCAGCAGCAAACGCAGGCCCGGCCAAGCCGTTTTGGGGTCGATCTTCTCGATGATGGACAAGGGGTCGGTGATATCGGTGCCGCCCCAGCCGCTGCCGGGCTCCGCCACCTGGAAGTAGCGGCCCGGCGTCGACTTGCGGCCGCGCACACGGATGCCCGACAGCGGCATGTCGAGGCAGCGGCCGGCCTGGTGCTCGGTCAGCACGCCGGTAATGTGGTCGTCGACCACGATCACCTCGTCGACATGGCCGTGCCACTGCTGGGCAAAGATACCGACCGTGGCCGATCCGCAGCCGACGCGCATGCGCTCTTCCGGGTGGCCGTTGACGATGGGCGCCCGGTCGGCCTGGACCGTGAGCGTCGCGCCCTCCTCGATGGCCAGCTCGACGGCTTCGCCGCTGCAGAGCTTGAGCAGCGTGTCGCAGGTGACGTTGCCTTCCTTCTTGCTGCCGCCGGTCAGATGCCGCACGCCGCCGATGGACAGCATCTGAGAGCCGTACTCGGCGGTGGTGACATGGCCCACCATTTCGCCGGCCACGCGGATCGGCGCGGTCTCCGGCCCCAGGTGGCGGTCCGTGTCGATCTTCACCTTCACGCCGCAGTAGCTGAAGATGCCTTCGGTCACGACGGTGACCGTGTCGACACCGGCGTACTGGCTGGAGACGATGAAGGGCGCCGGTTTGTAGTCGGGATAGGTGGTGCCGCTGCCGATGCCGGTGACGAAGGTCTCGGCGTCGGCCAGCAGGCGGCCGTCCCACTCCTGGCCCTGCTCGCCTTCGGCCTGGAAGGGCACCATGGCGCCGCCGGCCTCGGCGACGCGCTGGCTCAGAACCAGCGGATCGGTGCGGGTCAGCAGGCCGTTCTCGTTGGCATAGCGTCCGCAGGCGCCGACCCGGCCCGGCCGGATGCGGCAGAGCACCGGGCAGGCGTCGCAGCGCACGATGCCCTGGTCGCCCTCGCGGGCACCGTACTTCTGGTTTTGCTGAGCTGGAGGCGCCCCGTTAGCCATGCCCGGCCTCCCGCAGCAGCGCCCGCAGGCGATGGGGCAGGGCCGGGGCCTGACGCACCACAACGCCGGTGGCGTGGCGGATCGCGCCGAAGATCGCGGGCGCCGTCGGGACCAGGGCCGGTTCGCCGATGCCCTTGGCACCGTAGGGGCCGAGCGGTTCGGCATCCTCGACGAGATGAATGTCGATCTCCGGGACGTCGCCGAAGCTGGGGATCAGGTAGTCGTGCAGGTTCTCGGTACGGCCGGGCAGATACTCTTCCATCAACGCCAGGCCGATGCCCTGGGCGATGCCGCCGTGGATCTGCCCCTCGACCAGCATCGGGTTGACCGCCTTGCCGACGTCGTGGGCGGCGACGATGCGATGCAGCTCCACGGTGCCCAGATCGAGATCGACGGAGAGGTCGACCAACTGCGCGGCGAAGCCGTAGGTGGCGTAGGGCGTGCCCTGGCCTTTCTCGTCGAGCGGCGTGGTCGGCGGGTCGAAGCGGCCGTAACCCTCCAGGTCTTCCGTCAGACGGGCGAGTTCGATCTCCTGGCTGCGTTCGCCCTCGATCACCCGGATCTGCCGGCCCTCGAGACGCAGCTGCGCATCCGGTCCGGCGTTCGCGAGCCGCAGAAGCTTGCCGCGCAGATCGAGGCCGGCCAGCTCGGCCGCCTTTCCGGAGACGAAGGTCTGGCGCGAGGCCGAGGTCTTGCCGGCATCCAACGTCAGATCGGTGTCGCCGACGACCTGGGCGAAAGTCTCGATAGGCAGACCCAAGGCGTCGGCACAGATCTGCAGCATGATCGTGGCCGAGCCCTGCCCGATGTCGACGGCGCCGTTGTAAAGCGTCAGGCCGCCGTCGCGGTCCAGCAAGACCCGCATTTCCGAGGGGTTCGCCAGGGCCGTGTTGCCAATGCCGTACCACATGCAGCCGACGCCGACGCCCCGACGCGTCCGGCCTGTCGTGCTGCCGTTGAAAGCCTCCGCTTTCGCCCGCAGCCTCTGCCAGTCCGGCCGCAGGGCCTCCAGACAGGCGGCGAGGCCGGCAGAGTGCTCCAGCCGCTGTCCCGTGGCCGTGGTGTCGCCGGGCCGGATCGCATTGAGATGACGGAACTCCAGCGGATCGAGGTCGAGCTGCGCCGCCAGATCGTCCATCAGGCATTCATGGGCGATGGCGGCCTGGGGCACGCCGAAGCCACGGAAGGCACCGGCCGGAGTTTCGTTGGTGTAGATCGCGCGGCTACGTACGCGCACGTGCGGGATCGCATAGGGTCCGCTGGCATGTACCGGCACGCGCCCGGCCACGGTCGGTCCCCAGGAGGCGTAGGCGCCTGTGTTGAAGTCGCCCTCGAAGTCGAGCGCGTGTAGCTTGCCGTCGGACTCGGCCGCGGCGCGGGCGGTGATGCGCGAGGGGTGCCGCTTGGTGGTCGCCGCCATGGACTCGTTGCGGCTGAAGACGGCGCGAACCGGCCGGTCCAATACCATCGCGGCGACGGCGAGGAGCGGTTGCAGTGCCACGTCCAGCTTGCCGCCGAAGCCGCCGCCGCAGGCGCTGGGGGCGATGTGCACGGCCTCGACCGGCAGCCCGGCGACCCGCGCCACCTCGTCCCGGTCCATGTAGGGGGCCTGGGTGCAGCCATAGATGGTCAGGCGCTCGCCGTCCCGCACGGCGTAGCCCGCCTCCGGTTCGATGTAGGCATGTTCGACGAAGCCGGTGCTCCAGGCCCCGTCGGATTGCGCGGCCGGTCCCGCGAACGCGGTCTCCGGCGTGCCCTTCTCCAGGTACCCCTGGATCAGCACGTTGCCGTCGGAGCTGGCGTGAAGCCGCGGTGCGTCGGGCGCGACGGCAGCGGCCAGACCGATGACCGGCTCCAGCGGGGTCCAGGCGATGGGGATCTCCTCGACCGGCAGCGATTCGACGGTCTCGCGGTCGCCCACCAGGGCCAGCACGGCTTCGCCGCGATAGCGCACCGCACCGGACGCCAGCACCGGCTGGTCCTTCAGATGGGGATAGATGCCGTAGGAGTTTTCGCCGGGGACGTCGGCCGCAGTCAGCACGCGTCGCAGTCCAGGCCAGGCGGCGTAGAGCGGCGCCAAGTCGCCGACCTCGAAGGTCGCCCGCGCGTGCGGCGAGCGCACCGCCCGCAACCAAAGGGCATCGGTCGGTGCCGTATCGGCGCCGAAGCGGTCGTCGCCGGTGATCTTCGGCAGGCCGTCGCGGCGGGGGATCGCTTGGCCGACCGTCGGGCCCGGCTGGATGGAGCTGTCGCTGCCCTCGCTCGACAGATTGCCGCGGGCCGTAAGGTGCGGTGCGTCCAGCACCGCCTCGACGATCTTGCGATAGCCGGTACAGCGGCAGAGCACGCCGCCGAGGGCGTCCTCGACTTGCCGTTCCGTCGGCTCCGGCACGCGCGCCAGCAGGTCGGCGGCGGCCATCAGCATGCCCGGCGTGCAGATGCCGCACTGCGCGGCGCCGTGCAGATGAAAGGCACGCTGCAGCGCGGAGAGGTGTTCCTGCTCGGCGAGCCCTTCCACCGTCGTGACCTCGCGGCCCGCGGCCTGGCCCAGCGGCACCAGGCAGGCGCAGACCTGCCGGCCCTCCAGCAGCACCGTACAGGCGCCGCAGTCGCCGGCGTCGCAGCCGACCTTGGTTCCGGTCAGTCCCAGCTCCTGGCGCAGGACGTCGGTCAACCGGGTGAAAGGCGGCGCGGTCACGCTCCGCGTCTCGCCGTTGACGGTCAGGGACAAGGCGGTCCCGGCGCCGCCGGCATCGGGGCTCATGCGGCAGTCTCCTTAGCGTTGGTCTCCCTGGCGTTGTCGCTGAGCTGCAGCAGCGCCCGGCGCACCAGAGTCACCGCCGTATCGCGCCGGTAGTCGGCCGAGCCGCGCACGTCGTCGATCGGGCTGAGCAGTTCCAGATGGCCAGGGTCGACCGCGGCCGCCAAGGTGGCGTCGCAAGGCCGGCCGCAGAGCGCGGCCTCCAGGTCCGGCAGGCGCCGGGCGGCGGCGGAGCAGCTTCCCACCGCCAGCCGCGCGGCCGTTACCTCTCCGGCCTCCACCTCCAGGGTGGCGGCCACCATGACGATGGAGATCACCAGGTAGCTGCGGGCACCGAGTTTCAGAAAGGTCGAGCGTGCCGCCTGTCGCGGCTGCGGGATCCAGAGGGCGACCAGCAGCTCGTCGGGGCGCCGTGCCGTGCTGCGGTTGCCGAGAATGAAATCGCTCAGTGGCAGACGCCGCCGTCCGGCCGTCGAAGCCAGTTCGACTTCGCAGTCGAGGGCCAGCAGCGGCGGCACGCCGTCTGCGGCCGGCGAGGCATTGCAGAGATTGCCGGCCAGGGTGCCGCGGTTCTGGATCTGCCGGCCGCCGACTGTGCGCCCGGCCATGCGCAGTCCTTCGAACCAGGTGGGCAGGGGGCCTTCGATGGCCTCCGTCCAAGTGGTCAGCGCGCCGAGGCGCCAGCCCTCGGGCGTCTCTTCGGTTCCTTGCAACTCGGGCAGGTCGGAGACGTCGAGGATGTCGAGTTCCGGCGCCCGGTTCCAGGCGGCGAGGTTGGCTTGTGCCGGGTAGACGTCGGTGCCGCCGGCCAGCGGCGTGAGGGGGCGTTCGGCCAGGGCCTCCAATGCCTGCAAGAGCGTGCGCGGCCGAAAGTAGACCCCCATGGCATCCCTGTGTCGGTGTCCCGGCCGCGGTGCCAAGATGGTCCGCCCCGCCGGTTTGATTGCTGACGAGTTGACCGGAAGGCTCTCCATCGAGTCAAGACGGCAGAACGTGAATCGGATACGATACCCAAGGTTGTGCTCGGCTTGCGTCCGGTCGTGTCGGAGCAGGCCGGTGATGCGGTGTTTCGGGTCGTTTTGGCGCTTGCATCGCTCTCGCCGCTCGGTTTGTCTCTCGGCTTCTTTGCGGTCGGGGCCGAGATGCGGTCGGCCGCTCTGCCGTCCCGGGGGCCGCCATGATCCGCCATATCATTCAACGACATATCCGTTATGCCGTTTCCTTTGCCGTTGCGCTAACCATCGGGCTCTGGGCCGGTTCAGTGACAGCCGCGGCGCCGGAAGCGACGCTGCGCTTCGCCCACTTCATGCCGGCCAATGCCTGGCAGCATGCCGAGCTGTTCCAGGCCTGGGCGGACGCCGTGGAGACGGCCTCCGAAGGTCGTCTCGCGGTGGAGGTCTACCCGGCCCAGACTCTCGGCAAGGCGCCCCAGGGTTACGATAACGCCCGCAACGGCATCGCGGAGATCGCCTGGACCGTACAGGGCTACACCGCCAACCGCTTTCCGCTGAGTCAGCTCGTCGAGCTGCCCGGCCTTTTCCAAACCGCCGAAGTCGGCTCCTGCGCCTTCCAGCAGCTCTACGACAGCGGCGTCCTGGACGCCGAGTACGCTGACACGCACGTGCTCTTCGTCCACACCCATGGGCCCGGCCACCTGCACACCGGCGAGCGCGCCGTCACCAGCCTCGACGATTTGAAGGGCCTGCGCATTCGCCGGCCGACGGCGGTGATCGGCACCTTGCTGGAGGAACTGGGGGCGGAGCCGGTCGGCCTGCCGGCGCCGGCGATCTACGAGAGCGCGCAGCGCGGCGTCATCGACGGCTTCTTGCTGCCCTGGGAGGCGGTGGCGGGTTTTCGCGCCGACGAGGTGTCCGACCACCATACCGAGGTGGGGCTCTATGCGCTGGCCTTCGTCACCACCATGAACAAGGGCGCCTACGCGCGGCTGTCCGACGACCTGAAGGCCGTGATCGATGCGCACTCGGGCCGCGACTGGGCGCTGGCCGCCGGACGCGGCTACGACCGGGGCGACGTCGGCGGCCGTGCCGCCACGCTGGCCAACGGAAACCTGCAGAGCATCGAGGACCGCACCGCTTGGGAAGCCGCGGCCGAGCGCGCCCGCGAGCGCTATCTCTCCGACCTGGAGGCCCGCGGCCTGCCGGCGCGCGCGACCTACGCCGCGCTGCAAGGCTATGTCGCGGACTGCCGCGCCGCGTTGGACGCACGGTAGGGCAGGCCGGAGGTCCGATGTCCCGCCTTGTTGCCCTGTTCGATGCGCTGGCCGGGCTGGCGCTGGCGCTGCTGCTGGCCGTCACGGCTGCGGGAATTCTGACGCGGGTGCTGTTCGACCTGACGGCGGGCGGCCTCGATCTTCTGCTCTCCGACGCCGTGGAAATGGCGACCTATGCCCTGCTGATCACGGTCTTCGCCGCCATGCCGCGGGCGCTGCGGGACGGGCCGGTGAAGATCGAGGTTTTCAGCCGTGGCTGGCCGGCCTGGGCGACTGCAGCGCTCGATCGTCTCTGGAGCCTGATCTTCGGAGCGCTCGCGGGGCTGCTGGTCTGGCGCTATGCCGGAGAGAGCCTAACACTGCTGGCCCGCGGCGATACCACCCAGGACATGCAGCTTCCGCTCTGGGTCTTCTACGCCTTCGCTGTCATCGCCTTCGCCGCGGCGGCGCTGGTCGCGCTCGCGGTCGGTCTGGGTGTCGCCCGCGGCAAGAGCCGGCGGATCCGGCCGTGAGACGCCAGTCGTGAGGCGTCAGCCGTGAGCGCGCCGGAGATCGGCCTGGCGGCCATTGCCGGCCTGCTGCTCCTGCTGCTGCTGCGCTGCCCCGTGGCCCTGGCGATGATCCTCAGCGGCTTGGGCGGGTTCGCGCTTCTCGCCAGTCCGGAGGCGGCGCTCGCGATCCTGGCCAACGGGCCCTGGGACGTGGCGACCAACTACGCCTTCACGCTGGTGCCGCTCTTCCTGCTGATGGGCAACCTGGCGGCGCAGGCCGGCCTATCGCGCGACCTCTTCGCCGCGGCGCGCCGGCTGCTGGTCGGCTGGCGCGGCGGTCTGCCGCTGGCGGCGGTGCTGGCCAGCGGCGGTTTCTCCGCCGTCTCGGGTTCCTCCCTGGCGACGGCGGCGACCATGGCGCGGGTGGCGCTGCCGGAGATGCGCGCCCAGGGCACGGCGCCGCGTCTGGCGGCGGGATCGCTGGCGGCGGGCGGCACGCTCGGCATCATGATCCCGCCCTCCATTGCGCTGCTGCTCTATGCGCTGATCACCCAGCAGTCGGTCGAGGCGCTGTTTCTCGCCGGCGTTCTGCCCGGTCTGCTCGCGATCCTGCTCTACGGGCTGACCATCGCTGTCCTGGTGCGGCTGCGGCCGGAGTTGGCCGGGCGCCCGGCGGACGCTGCGGCCTGCGCGCGCGAACCGCTGGGCCGGGCCCTGAAACCGGCACTGCCGGTCTTGGCGCTGTTCCTCCTGGTGATGGGCGGGCTCTACGGCGGGCTCTTCACCCCGACCGAGGCGGCCGGCGCCGGCGCCTTCCTGACGTTGCTGGTCGCTCTGGCGCGGGGGGTGCGCTGGGCGGGACTGCGTCAGGCCCTGACCGACACCCTGGGCACCACGGCGGCGATCTTCCTGATCATCATTGGCGCCGAGATCTTCGGCTACCTGCTGTCGGTCTCGCAGATTCCGGCCGAGACGGTTGCCTTGATCCGCGACCTCGGTCTCGCACCCTGGATGGTGCTGGCCGTGGTGCTGGTCTTTTTCATCCTGCTCGGCTGCGTCATGGACAGCCTGGCGATGATCCTGCTGACCGTGCCGGTCTTCTATCCCTTGATCGTCGAAGCCGGCTACGACCCCATCTGGTTCGGCATCCTGGCGGTGGTGGCGGTCGAGCTGGGGCTGATCACCCCGCCGGTCGGGATGAACCTCTTCGTGATCTCCTCCGTCGCGCCGGAGGTGAAAAGCGAGGAGGTGATGGTCGGGGCGCTGCCCTTCGTCGTGGCGGATCTTTTGCGGCTTGCGATTCTCGCCGCGTTCCCCATCATCGCCCTGGCTCTGCCGGGCTGGTTCGGCCTGCTTTAACGAAGAAAGGGCGGCAGCATGGAAGAGGTTCCGGTCGACGGCCCGGACGTCGTCGCCAGCGTTTCGGTGGATCTCCCGACGGATACGGCCTTCGCGCTCTTCACCGATGGCATCGACCGCTGGTGGCCGAAGCAGAACAGCTTCTCGCGCGGCACCGTGGCGTTGATCGGCCTGACGCAAGCGCGCGGCTGGTACGAGACCGGCACGGACGGCGAGACAGTGGGCTGGGGTGCGGCCCTGGCCTGGCAACCGCCGCAGCGTCTGCTGCTGGCCTGGCAGATCTCGCCCGATACCCAGCCCTGGTCGCCGGAACCGGACCCCGCCAAGGCCAGCGAGGTGGAGGTCCGCTTCCTGCCCATCGAGCCGGGCCGAACCCAGGTCAAGGTCCTGCACGACGGCTTCGAGCGGCACGGCCCGGGCGGTGCCGGCATGGCCGCCGGCATGGCCTCGCCCATGGGTTGGCCGGCTCTGCTGGAGGCCTACCGCGCCGCCGCCGAGCTCGAGGCCGGCGCGTAGTCCTGTGCTTTGAAGCCGGAGCAGCAGGCCTGGCCCCTGACGCGCGATGGAGCGCGCCGGGGCGTTGTCTCATTACTGTTCGCGCACCGCGTCGGCAGTGCCTTGAATGAAGGCGATCAGCTTATCCACGTCTTCTTGCGTCAGGTTCTCCGCAAAGGCCGGCATGCCCCTGTCCACCGCGACGCCGTCCAACACCCAGGAACTGGCGCTCTTCAGCACCTCCGGCGAGGAGAAGCCCAGGTTCGGGATCGCGCCGCCGTTGTTCACCGCCGGCACGCCGTGGCAGAACAGGCAGTTCGCGACGTAGAGGCCCAAGCCCTCCGTGACATGGTCGGGGTCGTAGGGCACGCCGGCGACCAGTTCGGTGCGGTCGGACAGTTCGACCGTCGGCATCGGCGCGTCGCCGCCGACCCGGAAGGTGAAGACGCGCCCCGGCCCGACCCGGTCGGTGGCGCGCTGCATCAGGCCGTAGACCCCGCCCCAGCCGACCGCGACGGTCACGTACTGCACGCCGTCCCGCTCCCAGGTCGCGGGCGCGGCGACGACGCCTGAGGTGACCTCCGTCTGCCATAACAGCTCGCCCGTGGCGGCATCGTAGGCGATGAAGCGCCCGTCGGCGGTGCCCTGAAACACCAGGCCCCCGGCGGTGGTCAGCGTGCCGCCGTTCCAGGGGGAAATGTAGTCGGCGCGCCAGACCTCCCGCTGTTCGACCGGGTCCCAGGCCAGAAGGTGGCCGAAGGGCGTGGCCTCCGGCGCGACCTCGTTGAAGAGGTAGCCCAGGTTCCAGCCGACGCCGGACATGGTGGACATCGGCTTGTGGCTGTTCAGCTCCCAGGCGGGGTCCTTCGACTGCACCAGCGGCACGCCTTGCGCCGGGATGTAGACCAGCCCGGTTTCGGGGTTGAAGCTCATCGGGTGCCAGTTGTGCGCGCCGTAGGCGGAGGGGATGGTCTCCCAGGGTTCGGTGCGCGAGCGTGCGCCTTCCGCCTCGATGGGGCGGCCGTCCTGATTGAAGCCCGTGGCCCAAGTGACCTCCACGAAGGGTTCGGCCGAGATGAATTCTCCGGTGGCGCGGTCGATCACGTAGAAGAACCCGTTCTTCGGCGCCTGCATCAGCACCTGGCGGAGTTCCCCGCCGATCTCCAGGTCGGCCAGGATGATGTGCTGGGTGGAGGTATAGTCCCAGGTGTCGCCGGGCGTGTTCTGGTAGTGCCAGACGTAGTCCCCGGTGTCCGGATCGAGGGCGACGATGGAGGCGAGGAAGAGATTGTCGCCGCCTGCGGGCGAGCGCAGGTGCTGGTTCCAGGGCGAGCCGTTGCCGGTGCCGATATAGAGCAGGTTCAGCTCGGGATCGTAGGCCATGGCGTCCCAAACCGTGCCGCCGCCGCCGGCCTTCCAATACTCCGCCGAGGGGTCCCAGGTTTCCGCGGCCCGCGCCATGGCCTCGTTCTCGAAGGGCTTGGAAGGGTCGCCCGGGACCGTGTACCAGCGCCAGGCCATCTCGCCGGTTTCGGCGTCGTAGGCCGATACGTAACCGCGTACGCCGAACTCCGCGCCGCCGTTGCCGATGATCACCTTGCCGTCGATCACGCGCGGCGCGCCGGTGACGGTGTAGGCCATCTCGCGGTTCTCGATCGTGTCCACGCGCCAAAGGCGCTCGCCGGTCGCGGCGTCCAGGGCGTCGAGGTGGCCGTCATAAGCGCCGACGAAGACCTTGCCCTGGTAGACCGCGACGCCGCGGTTCACCACGTCGCAACAGCCGCGGGCTGCGAACTCCGGCGGCACTTCCGGGTCGTAGGTCCAGAGCGGCGCGCCGGTCACGGCGTCCAGCGCATGCACCACGGACCAGGAGGCGGTGACGTACATGACTCCGTCCACCACGATGGGCGTGGCCTGGACGCCGCGCCGCGACTGCAGGTCGTAGGACCAGGCGAGCCCCAGCTCCCCGACGTTCTCGGTATCGATGCCGTCGAGCTTGGAGTGGCGCGTCTCGGCATAGTCGAGACCGTAGTTCAGCCAGTTCCGGGTTTGCTCGGCGTTGGCGATGATGGCCTGGGTATCGATGGCGCCGACCGCGGAGCGTATCTCGGTCTCGGTGACGGTCTGAGCCAGAGCGGCGCTCCCGACGAACAAAGCGCCGGCCGCGAGGATCACCTGTTTCATCGTTCTCTCTCCTCCCGTTCTTGTCTTGAGTGTCTTTTTCTTGGTCCGCTTCACGCGGTTTTTTCGACGTCCAGCCCCAGATCCTCGATCATCTCCTGTCTCATTAGAAATTTCTGTGGCTTACCGGTGACCGTCATCGGCAGGTCGCTCCTGAACCGCACGAGACTGGGCACCTTGAAATGGGCAATCCTGTCCTGGCAGTAGGTTCGAATGTCGTCTTCGCTCGGGCTGCGGCCGGGTTTCGGTACGATCCAGGCAACGACGATCTCGCCGTGCCGGTGGTCGGGAATGCCGAAGACTTGAACCTGGCTGACGTCGGGATGGCTATAGAGAAACTCCTCGACCTCTCGAGGATAGATGTTCTCGCCGCCGCGGCAGATCATGTCTTTGACGCGGCCGGTGATGTTGCAGTAGCCCTCCGCGTCCAGCGTGGCCAGGTCGCCTGTCCGCATCCAGCCCTCTGCGTCGATGACCTCGGCCGTCCGGTCAGGCTCGCCCCAGTAGCCGCTCATGACCGAGTAGCCCCGGGTCATGAGCTCTCCCTGTTCGCCGACGGCCGCCGTATCGCCGGTCACCGTTACGATCTTCACTTCCAGGTGTGGCTGGACGCGGCCGACGGAGGAGACGCGTTTCTCCAGCGGCGTGTCGATGTCGCTCTGGAAGGAGACGGGGCTCGTCTCCGTCATGCCGTAGGCGATGGTGACGTCGTTCATATGCATCTTCGACTGGACCTGCTTCATCACTTCGATGGGGCAGGGGGCGCCGGCCATGATGCCGGTGCGCAGGCTCGAGAGATCGAACCTTGCGAACTCGGGATGTTCCAGCATGGCGACGAACATGGTCGGTACGCCGTACAGCGCGCTGCAGCGCTCCTCGGCGACGGTCGCGAGTGTGGTTGCGGGGTCGAAGCCTTCGCCCGGAACGACCATCGTACTGCCCTTGGTCACGCAGCCGAGCGTTCCCATCACCATGCCGAAGCAGTGGTAGAACGGCACCGGGATGCAGAGCCGGTCCTGCTCCGTCAGTTCCATCGCTGCCGTCACGAAGTGCGCGTTGTTGACGATGTTGCGGTGGGTCAGGGTGGCGCCCTTGGGGACGCCCGTGGTGCCGCTGGTGAACTGAATGTTGATCGGGTCGTTGCGGTCCAGCCTGTCGGTGACGGCATCGAGATCGGCCTTCGCAACCTCGCGCCCCATCGCTTCCACCTCGGGAAAGTTCAGGCAGCCGGCGTAGCGGGTCTCTCCCGTGACGATCACCGAACGCAGCTCGGGCAGCTTCTCCGCCTTTAGCTTTCCGGGCTCGCAGCGGTCCAGTTCAGGGGCGAGCTTGCGCACCAGATCCGGGTAGTCCGACGTCTTGAAGCGCTCGGCCAGGATCAGGCCCTTGCAGCCGGTCTTCCGGAGCGCGAACTCCAGTTCGAAGAGCCGGTAGGCGGGATTGATGTTGACCAGGATCACACCGATCCGTGCGGTGCCGAACTGCGCCAGCAGCCATTCGTAGCGGTTGGGCGCCCAGATCCCCAGACGGTCGCCCTTGGCGAAGCCGAGCTCTCGCAGCCCGCCGGCCAGCGCATCGACCCGGGCCGCGAACTCTTGCCAGGTCCAGTTCACCTTCTGCGCCGGAAAGACGGCGGCCGGCCGGTCGGGGTGGCGCGCCACCGTCTCCGCCAGAAGCGCCGGAATGCTGCGTTCGATCAACGGCCGGTCTATGGCCCCGGCCACATGCGCGATGCCGCGCTTCGGCGTAACGTCCAGTGCTGCCGACGGCAGTGCCGCGGTCGACCGGGCGGTTTGCTCAGACATCTTACTCCTCCCCACACGCGACCGCTTATGTTCGGGCCTACGTGATTCCGCATAATGCCGCTAACGTCTGCGCGAATCTTTGCATTTCGCGCCGTGATACGCGGCATTTCGGCCGGGCTTTAGGGGCGCGCCGGCCGTGCCTTCGGCGCCGGCGGCTGGGGCCGATTGCGATGATAGTCGCGCGGCGACATGCCGAAGCGCGCCTGGAAGCCGCGGTTGAAGTTCGACAGGTCTTGGAAACCCGCCCGGTAGGCGATGTCGGCGATACGCCCGTGCACGCAAGGCATCCGGTGCAGTTGCTCGGTCACGAAGCGGAACCTCTTGGCCCGCACCGTCTCGGTGAAACTGGTGTTGCGGGCCTGGAACAGCCGCTGAAGCTGGCGCTCGGACAGGCCAAGCTGGTCGGCCAGCCAGGGCAGGGTGAGATAGTCGCCCGAAAGGTGACTGTCGATCAGGCCGAGCGCGAGCTCGATCCGGTCGTCCGCATGGGTGGCCTCCAGCGCGGCGAGCCCGTCGTCGGGTTGTGTGAAAGCCAGGTGAACCATGTCGAACAGCAGCTGTGCGTTGCCGCGTCGTTCGGCAGCCGCGTTCTCCCTGAAAAAGCTGAAGAAATGCCGTGTCAGCGTCTTCGAAACCGGGTGTGTCTCAGGCAGCCTTCTGCCGATCTGCAGGCCCGGCCGGCGTTCGTTCAGAAAGGTCTGGCGCGGCAGATGGACCGACATCAGCCGGCTCGCCTTCCCTGCCATCTGCAGCACGCCTTCCTTGGTGGAGTCCAAGAGGACGCAGTCGCCGGGCCGGAGCTGCGAGCCATGGCCGTTGTGCTCGACATGCATCGTCCCCGACATCTCGATGACGAAGAAGATATATTCGCTTTCGTCCTTGCGGATGCCCGCCCGGTCGCGTTCGATCTTGGCGACGTCGCCGGCCACGTCGGCCACGTCGAGCGTGTCGAAGGAATGCACGCCGATCCGCCCGTTCACCGACCGCTGGCCGGGGTTCGGCACACCGTCGTACTGCCCGCAGATCGAATGCAGGTCATCGTACCATTGCTCGAATGGCGTTGACCGGTCTATCGACGCTCTCCTCCCGCAGCCAAGCTCTTCGTACGCTGTTATTGACTTGGCAGGGGAAGTATGCAGCGCGCCGCTGCCCCGGTAAAGACACGCTTGGTGCCGTCCGGAAGCGTCGGATCTGACGCTCTTTCCCAGACACTCCGGTGTGTCGGCCGGGTGAATGCGCGATGCGTCAGCGGTTAAAGCAGCAAGCTGGCTGGGGGACCTGGACTCGAACCAGGACCAACGGAGTCAGAGTCCGTCGTTCTACCATTAAACTATCCCCCAACCGGTCCGGGCGGCGGCTGCATCTCGCGCCTTGAAAGGCGGCCCGGTTGCGTAGAGCGGGGTATCTAGACCATCCGGCCCTGGCATTTCAACCCCTCCGCCTGCACCGCCGCTCGGCGGCGGCCGGCGGCTCCGCCCTTGTTGTGCGTGGGTTCTGGCGGATATGGTTAGTCGAAGTTGAATACGTCAGCATTGAGGCGGGGGCAGTGAGGCGGGCTTGCTTCCTTTTCATGGCGGCGTCGTGGGGGATCCCGGAGACGATGGATAAACTGGCCGGAGAGCTGCAGGACGAAAGACGGCAAAGGGAAGGGACGTTCGGGTCTTTCCCGGCGCAGCCTCATGCGCTTCGGTCTCAGCCCCTGAGAGCCACTTACGGCGCGCTCGATCTCGGCACCAACAACTGTCGCCTGCTGATCGCCCGCCCGGCGGCCCAGGGCTTTCGCGTCATCGACGCCTTCTCTCGCATCGTCCGTCTGGGGCAGGGCCTGACCTCGGGCGGGCGCATATCGCCGGCGGCAATGCAGCGCACGCTCAGCGCCCTCGAGGTCTGTGCCGCCAAGCTGCAGCGCCGCGGGGTGACCCGGCTGCGCGCCGTCGCGACCGAAGCCTGCCGACGGGCGGAGAACGGCCGCGACTTCCTGGAGGCCGCTCGTGTCCGCTCCGGCCTAGAGCTGGAGGTGATCGAGGCCGAGGAAGAGGCGAGCCTGGCCCTCTACGGCTGTGCGCCGCTGCTCGACCGGAGCAAGCGCCATGCGGCCATCATCGATATCGGCGGCGGTTCCACGGAAATCGTCTGGCTGAGTCATGATGCCGAGGCCCCGGCGGCCGCCCGGACGCCCGACGCGCCGCGCTTGCAGGCCTGGCATTCCGTGCCGCTGGGCGTGGTCGATCTGGCCGAGCGTTTCGGCGGGCATGAAGTCGGGCGCCCGACCTACGACGCCATGGTCGCCGAGGTGATGGCCGAGATGGCGCCCTTCGTCGAACGCTACGGCCTGGCGGAGCGCGCCAGCCGCGGCGATCTCCAGATGATCGGCACCTCGGGCACGGTAACCACCCTGACGGGTGTTCATATGGACTTGCCGCGTTACGACCGGACGCGGGTCGATGGCGCCTACCTGTCCCTCGATGTGATCGAGCGTTTGAGCGAGCAGGTCCGGGCGATGGGCTACCGCGCACGTGTCGCGCACCCCTGCATCGGACGAGACCGGGCCGACCTGGTGGTGGCCGGCTGCGCGATCCTCGAGGCTCTCTGGCGGCTCTGCCCGGCCGAGGGTCTGACCGTGGCCGACCGCGGCCTGCGCGAGGGGCTGCTCTACCTGATGATGTGCGAAGACGGCGCGTGGAGCTCCCACGCCGATGCCGGGCCCTGAGAATGGCCGGACGACGAGGTGGGGGCAGTGGCAAGGGCGGCGGCGGCAAGCCTGGCGGAAAAGGCGGCGGCACGGGAGCCGGCGGCAAAGCGGGCCGTGGCGGTGCGGGGTCGGGCGGCAGTCTGGGCGGTGCCCGCCAGCTTCGCGAGCGCGTGCGCAGCGCGCGAGGCCGCCGGCCTTCCTCGACCCGCTGGCTCGAGCGGCAACTGAACGACCCTTATGTGGCCGAGGCTAAGGCCCGCGGCTATCGCAGCCGGGCGGCCTTCAAGCTGTTGCAGCTCGACGAGAAGGTCGGGCTGCTGAAGGGCGCGCGCCGCATCGTCGATCTCGGCGCGGCCCCCGGCGGCTGGACGCAGGTCGCGCTGCAGCAGCTGGGGCCGCAAACGCGGGTGGTCGCAGTCGACTATCTTGAGATGGCGCCGATGGCGGGCGCCACAGTCCTGCAGATCGACTTTCTGGAAGACGACGCGCCGGAGAAGATCGCGGCGGCTCTGGACGGCCCGGCCGATCTGGTACTCTCCGACATGGCGGCGCCGACCACGGGTCACGCCAAGACCGACCATATCCGCGTCGTCGCGCTGGCGGAGACCGCTCTGGCCTTTGCCATCGAGGTTCTGGCGCCGGGCGGCGCCTTCGTCGCCAAGGTGTTCCAGGGCGGCAGCGAACGGGAGCTGCTGGACAGCCTCAAGCGGAACTTCGAAACGGTGCGCCACGTCAAGCCGCCGGCCAGCCGGGCAGAGTCCTCGGAGCTCTACGTCGTCGCTCAGGGCTTCCGCGGCTGGGATTGATCGGGGAGCCGCTTCGCAGTGCCTCCGGAGTTCCGTCCCTGCTTGCCGCTATCGATTCTGTAGGCGCGGCTTGGCCGTGCGCGATGCCAGAAGGGAGGATAGGTCATCCCAACCATACGCGACTTCATTCAGCACGGTTTCTGGCCTGACCTCCTGGCGTGTCGCGACTGGACGAGCCCCAAGTGCCTCATAGAAACGCCGAGCTTTCGTGTTCTTCTCGAGAACCCATAGCGCGGCCGTCTTGTGGCCTGACTTGCCTAGGTGAATGGCAGCTTCGCGCAGCAGCGCCCGCCCAAAACCTTTCCTTTGAGCGGCTTCCAAGACGTATATCGCAGTGATTTCTGCGCTATAGCCTTTGTCTGCAAGGCCTCGATCCCGTTGCTTGCCGACTGAGACAAAGCCGGTTGCGCCGCCGGGTTCCTCTAGGAGAAATGCCGATCCCGCGTTTTCTTGAGAGAAGGTGCCAATAATTCTTACCCACCGCTCCGCACGATCTGTAGCGTCCAGACTCGACAGCATTTCTGGTGGCAAGAGCCCAGTATATGCTTCGTGCCAGGCCGCGACATGGATCGATGCGAGCGTATGTGCATCCGATTCCAGTACCTTTCGAATCGCGAAGGCTGAGCTGGTCATCTCATGATGGTTGATGGTTCAGCATAGAGATGAGCAAGGTAACCGTGACACTTGCCGTGGGCCGGGCGCGATCCCAGGTCCGCCTGAAAGGTGGCGGATAGCGTAACCCGAAAGGGTCGTTCATCACCGCTAGATCGCCACCACCGCGGCCAGGTGTTCGGCGATCTCACGCTCGGTCAGATGCGTCAGATCCTTGTCGAGCTCGGCATGCAGCCGATGCTTCGCCGGCTTTCCGAGGGCCTCGCGGAGTTGGCCGAGCGTCTTGGGGTCGGCCACCAGCACCAGCCGGGCGTAGGCGCCGCGCCCCGCCTGATCGGTCAAGAGCTTACCGAGCTGTGCGACGAACTTGTGCTTTTCCTGATCCTTCGGGTCGTTTTTCGGAGCGTAGGCGTGCAGCGCCTTGCCGGCGCGGTCATGGGTCGCCCCGGGCCGGTCGCTGACGATCTCGCGGCTGGGCGGATGATCGGCGCTGAGTTCCGTCGGATCGCCCGGCCGGAGGCCGTCGCCGATGCCGTGGTTGTCGAAGAAGCGTGCGCGGAAGCCGTCGGCGATGACGATGCGGGTGATCGGAGCTTTCATGTCTTACGGGTCCTTGACCCCATCTGTTGTGCCCTGCCTGCTGCCCCGCTTGCCGCGGAGGCCGTCCCCCGACCCCGCTTGATCGCACGAACCGACGGACCACTTCCTTGAGCAAGGTCAGTCGATGCGCCCTGGAGGCGAAGGCGCAGAGGGGCTATGCGCCGCGCTCTCGGCGCGGCGACTTGGCAGCGCGGATGCGATGTGTATAGTGCGCCGCCAATCTCTTTAAATCAGCGGGGTTGGTTATGGAAATCCGCGAGGGTCTGACCTTCGACGACATTCTGCTTCAGCCCGCGGAATCCGCAGTTCTCCCAGCCCAGACCGATACCACCACGCGCCTGACACGCTCCATCGAGCTGAACATTCCCCTGATCTCGGCCGCGATGGATACGGTTACGGAGGGACGGCTGGCCATCGCCATGGCCCAGGCCGGCGGCATGGGCGTGATCCACAAGAACATGGTGGCCGCCGCGCAGGCCGATGAGGTGCGGCGGGTCAAGAAGTTCGAAAGCGGCATGGTGGTCAACCCTGTGACCATCTTCCCCGACGAGCCGCTGCGCAATGCGCTGGCGCTGATGGAAACCCATGGCATCTCCGGCATTCCGGTCGTCGAGCGCGGGACCAAGAAGCTGGTCGGTATCCTGACCAACCGCGATGTCCGCTTCGCCAGCAACCCGGCACAGGCAATCTCGGAGCTGATGACCAAGGACAATCTGGTCACGGTGCGCGAGGGCGTCAGCCGCGAGGAAGCCAAGCGCCTGCTGCACAAGTGGCGGATCGAGAAGCTGCTGGTGGTCGATGAAGACTACCGCTGCGTCGGTCTGATCACCGTCAAGGACATCGAAAAGGCGCAGATGCACCCGCAGGCCTGCAAGGACGAGCAGGGCCGCCTGCGCTGCGCCGCGGCCACCGGCGTCGGCAAGGACGGCGTCGCACGGGCCGAGGCACTGCTGGCGGCCGAAGTGGACGTCATCGTGGTCGATACCGCGCACGGCCATTCGCGTGGCGTGCTCGACACGGTCGGCCAGATCAAGCGCCTGTCGAACACGGCGCAGGTGGTGGCTGGCAACATCGCCACCGCCGACGCTGCGCAGGCCTTGATCGACGCCGGTGCGGACGCGATCAAGGTCGGTATCGGGCCGGGCTCGATCTGCACCACCCGTGTTGTGGCCGGTGTCGGCGTTCCCCAGCTCACGGCGCTGTTCGATACGGTGGAGGTGGCGCGCAAGGCCGGTACGCCGGTGATCTCCGATGGCGGCATCAAGTACTCCGGCGATCTGGCCAAGGCCGTTGCCGCCGGCGCCGACTGCGTGATGATCGGCTCGCTCTTCGCCGGGACCGACGAGAGCCCGGGCGAGGTCTATCTCTACCAGGGCCGCTCCTACAAGGCCTATCGCGGCATGGGCTCGCTCGGCGCCATGGCGCGCGGATCGGCCGATCGTTACTTCCAGCAGGAAGTCGCGGACACCCTGAAACTGGTGCCCGAGGGGGTCGAGGGGCAGGTGCCCTACAAGGGCCCGATCGGCGCTGTGATCCATCAGCTGATCGGCGGTCTGCGGGCCGCCATGGGCTATACCGGCAGCCCCGGCATGGCCGAGATGCAGCGCAACTGCCGCATGTTGCGAATCACCAATGCGGGCCTGCGCGAAAGCCACGTGCACGACGTGACCGTCACCCGCGAAGCGCCGAACTACCGCAACAACCTCTAGCCCGCCGGCCGGGACGCCTGGATGGGGGATCTCTCCATGGCCAAGCCGGCCCCCGAAACCAAGACGGTGAACCTTGCGCTCCAGGGCGGCGGGGCGCATGGCGCCTTCGCCTGGGGCGTGCTCGATCGTCTGCTTGAGGAAGAGCGCCTCGCCTTCGAGGGGCTGACCGCGACCTCGGCCGGGGCGATGAACGCCGCGGTCCTGGCGCACGGTCTGCGCGTCGGCGGTCGGACCGGTGCCAAGCAGGCCTTACACGACTTCTGGCGCGCGGTCAGCGACTCCGCCCGCTTCTCGCCAACCCAGCCCAACCCGCTGGGGCCGCTGTTCGGGGACTGGGGGCAGCCCTCGTTCGGCCACTTCGCCTTCGAGGTGATGACGCGGATCGTCTCGCCCTATCAGTTCAACCCCTTCAATCTGAACCCACTGCTCGACCTGCTGCATGCGAGCATCGACTTCGAGGGGCTGCGGAAAAGCTGCCCACTCAAGCTCTTCGTCAGCGCGACCAATGTGCGCAGCGGCAAGATCCGCATTTTTGGGTCGGAGGAGCTGACGGCCGATGCGGTGATGGCCTCGGCCTGCCTGCCGTTTCTCTTCCAGTCGGTCGAGATCGACGGCGAGGCCTATTGGGATGGCGGCTACATGGGCAACCCGGCCATCTATCCGCTAATCTACGAATGCGACAGCCGGGATGTGGTGATTCTCCACATCAACCCGCTCTATCGGCCGGAGGTGCCGACCGATGCCTTCGACATCATGAACCGGGTCAACGAGATCTCCTTCAACTCCTCGCTGATGCGCGAGATGCGGGCGATCGCCTTCGTCACCGACATGATCGACAAGGGACAGATCGTCCATCGCCCGATGAAGCGCATGCTGATCCATGCCATCGAAGCGGAGGAGGCCATGCGCGAGCTGAGCGTCCACTCCAAGCTGACGCCCTCCTGGCCGTTTCTGCTGGAACTGCGCGACATCGGCCGCGCGACCGCCGAGAGCTGGCTGGCGGCCACCTTCGACAAGCTGGGCGTCGAAACCAGTATCGATCTCGGCGAGGTCTACCTCTAGGACGATCCCGCTCTAGCTCAGTACAGCCAGCCCGTATTCCTCTGCCGCGTCGGCGAGCCAGCGCCAGGCGTAGTCGGCGAAGCTGCGGCGGACGGTGATCTCGAAGACGGTTTCGCCGTCGTCATCCGAGATCAGGCGGTAGACGGCGTCGGCTTTCGACAGCAGCGATTGCCTCACCTCTCCGGTCGCGAAGGCGCGCGCATGGACGTCCAGCGGGCAGCCTTTGGCGAGCAGGCTGCGCGCCTGGGGGCCGGAGACTTCGATTTGGGCCCAGCCCTCGCCGATCTCGGTCACGGCGGCGTGGCTATCGCCGAGCGCCGCGCGCAGCTTCGCCTCCAGCGTCGCTGCGGGCCCTTCCGTCTTGATCCACCACTCGTTCGGGCCGAGGCGGTAGGCGACCAGCCCCTTGGTGAGACTGGTTCGACCCATGGCCGGCAGCTCGAGGCCCAGGGTCTTGGCAGCCGACTTCATGGCCGCTGTCTCTTTTGGATCGAGCCGCAGGTTCAACAGTGCCGGCAGAGGCAGCTCGCGCAGGGCGATCCCCTGCTCGGGTGTACGGGCGGCAACGGCCCGTGCGGCCAGGCCCAGGGGGGCTAGGGCACTCAGGCGCAGAGTATCCTCAGGCACGCATCTTCTCCCCGTCGGGATCGTAGAACACCGGCGAGACAACCTTGCAGGCGATGGTTCTGCCGTCCGCCAGAGGGGCGTAGAATCGCTGGCCCAGCTTGTCGCGCCCGCCCTTGATCAAGGCCAGCGCGAGGGAGCGGCCGAGGTTGGGGCTCATGTAGCTGGAGGTGACGTGCCCGGCAATCGGCACCGGGAAAGCGGGTGTCGGTGTTTCGGGAATGCTTTCGGTCAGTTGGGCGCCCTCTGGCAGGACCACGGTCGGATCGTCCGTTTCCAGGCCGACAAGCTGCTTGCGGTCGGGCAGGGCCATGTCGGAGCGGGCGAGCGAGCGCTTACCGATGAAGTCTTTGGTTTTGGAACAGAGACCCTCCAGCCCGAGGTCGAGCGGCGTGACCGAGCCGTCGGTTTCCTGCCCGACGATGATGAAGCCCTTTTCGGCGCGCAGCACGTGCATTGTCTCGGTGCCGAAGGGCGTAATGCCGTAGGTCTCGCCCTCGCGCATGAAGGCCTCCCAGACCGCCTGTCCATAGGAGGCCGGCACATTGATCTCGTAGGACAGCTCGCCGGTGAAGGAGATTCGGAAGATCCGCGCGGGCACGCCCATCACCTCGGCGCTCTTGACCTCCATGAAGCCGAAGGCCTCCGGCGAGAGATCCAGGTCGGTGAAGCGGCTCAGCAGCTTGCGTGCATTCGGACCGGTGAGCTGCAGGGTCGCCCACTGCTCGGTGACGCTGGTCAGGTAGACCTTCAACTCCGGCCACTCGGTTTGCAGCCACTCCTCCAGATGCCCCAGCACGGCTGCGGCGTTGCCGGTGGTGGTCGACATCAGATAGTGCCGCTCGCCCAGGCGGGCGGTGACACCGTCGTCCATCACCATCCCGTCTTCGCCGAGCATCAGACCGTAGCGGCACTTGCCGACGGCCAGCTTGCTCCAGGCATTGCTGTAGACGCGGTTGAGGAAGACGGCGGCGTCGGGCCCCTGGATATCGATCTTGCCCAGCGTCGAGGCATCCAGCAGGCCGAGGGAGTCGCGCACGGCCTTGCACTCCCGCTGCACGGCAGCCTCCATATCCTCGCCCGGTTTGGGGAAGTACCAGGGGCGCTTCCACTGGCCGACATCTTCGAAGACCGCGCCGTTGGCCTTGTGCCAGGTCTGCATCGGCGTCGCGCGGATCGGGTCCAGCAGATCGTCGACGTCGCGCCCCGCGAAGATCCCGAAGGTGACCGGCGTATAGGGCAGGCGGAAGGTGGTGACGCCCACATCCGGCAAGGGCCGGCCGAGCTGCTCGGCGACGATCCCGATGGCATTGACGTTGCCGGTCTTGCCCTGGTCCGTGCCCATTCCGGTGGTGGTGTAGCGCTTGACGTGCTCGATGGAGCCGTAGCCTTCGCGCAAGGCGAGCTGCAGGTCGCTGGCCGCAACATCGTTCTGCAGATCGACGAAGTGCTTGCCGCCCTGGCCGAGCGGCCGGTCCGACGGCACGAGGTAGAGGAAGCGGGCCGGTAGGAAGCCGCCTGTCCCCTCTCCGGCGGTGTTCGACGGGGCCGCCCTCTTGCGCCCTTTGGCCTTGAAGCCCGCCGCCGCGGCAGCGGCCAGACCGGCGGCGTGACCCTGCTCCAGCCCGACCTTCAGGTCGAAGGCGCCGTTCGCCGCTCCGACACTGCGGTGCTCCGGTCGGCCGGCTTCGCCCGGCACGAAGCAGGCCTGGGCCTCGTCCCAGACCAGCTTGCCCTTGGCCTGGGCGAAGAGATGAACGGTCGGCGACCAGCCGCCGGAGGAGACCAGCAGGTCGCAGTCCAGCGGCGTGCCGCCGCCGAACACCCGTTTGCCGCTCTCGTCCAGCGGTGCGATGCGGCAGCCGGTGACGCGCTTGCCTCCGTCAGTGCCGATGACCGCGTGGCCGGCGAAGACATCGAGCCCGGCCGCCTGCGCCTCTGCGGTCAGCGGACCCTCCGGCGCCTCGCGCAGATCGACCACGGCGGCGACCTTCGTTCCGGCCTGGTGCAAGGCCAGGGCGGCGCCGTAGCCGCCGTCGTTGTTGGTGAAAACCACCGCCTTCTCGCCCGGCTTGACGCCGTAGCGTCGCACGTAGCTCTCGGCGGCGCTGGCCAGCATGATGCCGGGCCGGTCGTTGTCGCGGAACACCAGCGGCCGTTCGATCGCCCCGGTCGCGAAGACGGCCTGCTTGACGCGCAGCTTCCAGAGGCGCTGCCGGGGCAGGCGCGGGTCGCGCTCCGCCAACGGCAGGTGATCGCTTACCCGTTCGTTCAGGGCAAAGAAGTTGTGGTCGTAGACGCCGAAGCACTGGGTGCGCTTGAGCAGCGTGACCTCGGGGAGGCTCTGCAGCTCAGCCTCGGCGGCGGCCACCCAGTCCAGCGCCGGCTGTCCGTCGATCTCGATCCCCGCCGCGCTCAGCAGCCAGCCGCCCAACCGCGCGTCCTGTTCCGCCAGGACCACGCGGGCCCCGCTTCGGGCCGCCGCCAGCGCTGACGCCAGACCGGCCGGGCCGCCGCCGACCACCAGCAGGTCGGCATGGGCGAAGGTCTTGTCGTAGCTGTCCGGGTCCGCTTCGCTCGGGGCCTTGCCGAGACCGGCTGCCTGACGGATCACCGCCTCGTACTTCATCCACATGGAGGCGGGCCACATGAAGGTCTTGTAGTAGAAGCCGGCCGGAAAGAAGCGGGCCAGCCGGTCGTTGACGCCGCCCACGTCGAAGTCGAGCGACGGCCAGCAGTGCTGCGGGTTGGCCGCCAGACCGTTGTAGAGCTCGATCTGGGTGGCACGCAGGTTCGGCTCGGTCCGCGCGCCCTCGCCCAGTTGCACCAGCGCGTTCGGCTCCTCGGCGCCGGCTGCGAAGATGCCGCGCGGGCGATGGTACTTGAAGGAGCGGGCGACGAAGTGAACCCCGTTGGCCAGCAGGGCCGAAGCCAGGCTGTCGCCGGGATGGCCCTGGTAGCGCCGCCCCTCGAAGGTGAAGGAGAGAGTCTCTTTGCGGTCGATCAGACCGCCGTCGGACAACCGGAACCTCTGCGCCATCGGTCGGGTTCTCTTTTCGAAAGGCGGTTACAGGTAGCTGCGGTCGGGCAGTTTCGGCGGCTTGGCGCCCATCGGATAGACGGCCAAAATCTCGTAGGTCACGGTATCGCGTGCCACGTTGAACCAGCGGCGGCAGCCGTGGCTGTGCACCCAGCGCTCCAGCATCACGCCCTTGCGGTTGGTCTTCATGAAGAGGTAGTCGGCCCAGTCCTCGTCATCCAAGGCCTCGGGCTGCAGCGGGCGGGCGATGTGCGCTTCGTTGCCGTAGGAGAACTCCAGCTCGGCGCGCGGGCCGCAATAGGGACATTCGATCAGCAGCATGGCCGCAGCCTTTCGCGACAGGACGGTGTGGCGGGAGCAGGGGGCTGTCGAGCGGGCATCAGTGCGCGACCGCCGCGGCGCCGTGCTCGTCGATCAGGTAGCCGCTGCGGAAGCGATCCAGGCTGAAGGGGGCGTTGATCGCATGCGGCCGATCGGTGGCGATGGTCTGCGCGAAGACATGACCCGACCCGGGCGTGGCCTTGAAGCCGCCGGTCCCCCAGCCGCAGTTGATGTAGAGGCCCTCGACCGGAGTCTTGGAAATGATCGGGCTGGCGTCCGGACAGGTGTCGACGATGCCGCCCCAGTTGCGCAGCATGCGCATGCGCCGGAAGATCGGGAAGAGTTCGCAGATGGCGCCCAGGGTCTCCTCGGTCACCGGCAGGCTGCCGCGCTGGCCGTAGCCGACGTATTTGTCGACACCCGCGCCGATCACCAGTTCGCCTTTGTCCGACTGGCTGATGTAGGCGTGCACCGCGCCCGACATGATCACGCAGTCCAGGACCGGCTTGACCGGTTCGCTGACCAGCGCCTGCAAGGGGACGGAGGTGACCGGCAGGCGGAAGCCGGCCCGCTCGGCCAGCACGCTGGCATGACCGGCCGGCACCAGGCCGACTTTCTTGGCCTCGATGTAGCCCTTGCCCGTTTGTACGCCCTGAACGCGGCCGTTGGAGATACGGAAGCCCTCGACCGGGCACTCCTGAATGATGTCGACGCCCAGCGCATCGGCGGCGCGGGCGTAGCCCCAGGCGACGGCGTCGTGCCGTGCGGTCCCGCCGCGGCGCTGCAGGCTGGCGCCCAGCACCGGGTAGCGTCCGCCGCCGCGCAGATCGATCGTCGGGCAGTAGTCCTTGACGCCCTTGGCATCCAGCACCTCGGAGTCGATGCCGTTCAGCCGGTTGGCGTTCACCCGGCGCGAGATTTCGCGCAGGTCGTGTTGGTTGTGCGCCAGGTTCAGCACGCCGCGCTGGGAGAACATGACGTTGTAGTTCAGATCCTGGCTCAGGCCTTCCCAGAGCTTCATGGCATGCTCGTAGAGCGCCGCGGACTCGTCCCAGAGGTAGTTGGAGCGCACGATGGTGGTGTTGCGCCCGGTGTTGCCGCCGCCCAGCCAGCCGCGTTCCAGCACCGCCACGTTGGTCAGTTTGTGTTCCTTGGCCAGATAGTAGGCCGTGGCCAGCCCGTGGCCGCCGCCGCCGACGATCACGGCATCGTAGGAGGATTTTGGCTCCGGCGAGCGCCAGGCTTTCGGCCAGTCGGCGTGATGCCGCATGGCGTTGCGGGCAAGCGAGAAGACGTTGTAGCGGGTGCGCATGATCTGCCTCTGCCTTCCCCTGGGGTCCGACCGGCGGCTCGCGAGCGCGAGGCCAGCAAAACTGCGGACTTTGGCTCTTTGATGCGGTCTGTGGCTGTCAGCCTCTCGCGCGCTGCCGTCCGCATCTTTTCTCTTCGCGACATCGACAGCTTTGTGTCACATTGCCGCGCTAAAGGGGAAGTCGCAGGGCGCGCTGTCAAGTGCACGCCCGCCGACCTGTAGGCAAACGAAGCTCGTTAAGACGGTTCAATATGCTGGGTGGCACGCCGCGAGAGCTCCCGCAGAGCATCGGTTTCATTCTTTTGCCGCGCTTCTCGATGATTGCGCTGGCGTCGGCCATAGAGCCTCTGCGTCTGGCCAATCGGGTGGCCGGCAAGCCGCTTTACCGCTGGCCGTGTTTTTCCATCGATGGGCAGTCGGTCCAGGCCTCCAACGGCCTGGAGTTCCAGGTCGGCGGCGATCTGGAGGCTGCCTCGGGCTTGCATGTGGTGGCCGTGGTCGCGGGCCTCGATCCGGGGCGGGTGGAGGACAAGCGGCTGTTCGCCTGGCTGCGCCGGATGGATCGCCAGGGTGCGGACGTCGGCGCCATCTGCACGGCGACGGTGGTACTGGCCAAGGCCGGGTTGCTCGACGGCTACCAGTGCACGATCCATTGGGAGAACCTGGCTGGCTTCGTCGAGGCCTTTCCCGAGTTGGAGGTGACCGACGAACTCTTCGAGATCGATCGGAGCCGCTTCACCTGTGCCGGCGGTACGGCTGCCGCCGACATGATGCTGAACACTATCGCGCTGCAGCATGGGCAGGAGCTGGCGACCCAGGCGGCTGATCAGTTCATGCACGAGCGCATCCGCGATCAGCGCGATCACCAGCGCATGAGTTTGCGGGCACGGCTGGGCGTGCGTCATCCCAAGCTGCTCTCGATCATCGCCACCATGGAAGAGAATCTGGAGGAGCCGCTGTCGCGCAACGACCTGGCACGGGCGGCCGGGCTTTCGACCCGGCAGCTCGAGCGGCTGTTCCGCAAGTACCTCGGCCGCTCGCCGGCGCGCTACTATCTCGAGCTTCGGCTCAACCGCGCGCGTCTGCTGCTGTTGCAGACCGAAATGAGCGTGATCGACGTGGCGCTGGCCTGCGGCTTCGTTTCGGCCTCGCATTTCTCCAAGTGCTACCGCGACTTCTTCGGCCGCACGCCGCGCAAGGAACGCGGTCTGCCGCCGGCACCGGAACACATGGAAGGACGGGTCGCTTAGAGCGCGATCGTCATAGGCGGAATCGATCGGTCCGCTGCCGGGCCTCTTCCGATCTCAGGCGGCCGCTGTCTCTTTCCAGAGTTTCCAGGGCTCGCGTTGCAGCAGGCGCCGGACCATCGGCTCGAAGTGCGTCAGCGGCGCGGTGTCGTAGTCGGGGTCGAAGGCCGTCTGATCCCATCTGGCGCAGAAGTCCGCGCAGGCTTCGAAGTAAGGATGGCCGCGGTACTGCTCGCGCGCTTGGCGGTCGCCGCCCAGGTGATGCCAGAAATAGTAGCCCTGGAAGATGCCGTGATGCTGCACGATCCACCAGGTCCGCTGCGTCACGTAGGGTTTGAGAACCGTCGCGGCGAATTCGGCATGGTTGTCCGGCGCCAGGGTATCGCCGATGTCGTGCAGCAAAGCGGCAACGACGGTCTCTTCGTCGGCGCCGTCGCGTTCGGCACGGGTCGCGGTTTGCAGGGAGTGCTGATAGCGGTCGATCTTGTAGCCGAGTTTCGGACCCCTCAGAGTCTGCAACTGGCCCAGGACGCTGTCGGCGAAGCTGGCCGCCTTCAGTTTCTCCTCTTCGCGGGCGAGCAGCGCATAGTCTTCGGCCGTGCCGTCTTCCATGCGCGTGAAGCTGACTTCTTCCACGAGTTCGATCTCCCTGCCAGTCGTTTGTATCGATCCTAGAGGAGATCGTGCCTCGGTGGAATCGCTTCGCGTGCCCGAGGGGGCTGCCAGTGAGGGGGGGCGCCGACAGGCCTTGTCCTAGTCGATGGGGCGGTCGATCGAAAAACCGCTGTCGTCGCGCTTCAGTGTGAAGGCACTGTCGGCGACGGCATAGCTCCAGGCGGCGGAGCGGCGCAGACCGCCGAGTGGGTAGAGGTGGACGCCGTCGATGCAGGTCTCCGGCTCTTCCAGGCGGTAGCGGGCGAGATCGATGACCAGGCGGTCCGGAGCGCTGACGGTCATCAGTTTGGTGACATTGCGTGCCTGTTTCAGCAGGTACTGGATCGACGGTCCGATACCGCAGGCGCGGGCATGCCCGATCAAGGTCTTCAGAGTGGCGAGTCCCGGCAGGCCGATCCGGATCGGTAAAGTGTTGCCGGCCTCGCGGATCGCCCGGTCCCAGGCGATGATCGGCTGCGCTTCGAAGACGAACTGGGTGACGATCTCGAAAGCCGCGTCGCTCCGCTGGGCGAAGTCGTTCTTCCATGCCAGCGCTTCGGCGATCGCCCGGTCGGAGATATCCGGATTACCTTCCGGATGCCCCGCCACGGAGATCTGGGTGAAGCCGTGGCGGTCGAGCAAGCCGCTCTCCAGGACGTCCATGGAGGCGGCGAAGGGGCCGAGCGGGCTCGCGACGGCGCCGGCCAGTACGACGGCGCGCGTCGCCCCGGCCTCGCCGGCCAGGCGCGCCAACCAGTTATCGAGCTCCGCGTGGCTGGGAACCGACCGTGCGGCGATGTGGGGCGCCGGCTCGAAGCCCTCTTGGCGCAGGCGCACGGCCGTCGCCATCGTCTCCGCGAAGTCGCTGCCGGGCAGGAAGGTGACCGCGACCGACGTTCCGGATCGTAGATGCGCGCGATAGTCCGGGATCTTGGCGGCCGATCCTGGCGTGGTTTCGATGGTGAAGCCGTCGACCAAGGCGGTGATCGCTTCGGTCAGACTCTGCACCTGCCCGGTATCGCGGCGGTTCGAGACATCGGCTTCGGCAAGACGAACCATACAGCGCCTCCGCGTTCGATCCAAAGGGACGCCCCTTTAGATCCGGAGACTAGCCTGCGGTCGAGTCCTGCTTTCGCTCTGTGCCCTGCACGACGAACAGTCGCTTTTTCGCGACTATGGCGGTCTCGTACGGATCGGTTTGCGAGCCGGACCTCTTTCGCCCGGACCGTTTGAGCCCGGCTCCGAAGGATCGGCTGCGCGGACGCTGCCTGGCCTGCCGCCTTTAAGCGTCAGGTCAAGCGTTTCAGCAGATCCACGAAGAGATCCCGCTCATCGGTGCTGAGTGGCTCCAGGATCGCCTCGCTCACCCCTTCGGCATGCCCCAGCAACTGGTCGACCAGCGAGGTGCCGGACGAGGTCAGAGTGAGAACCATGCGCCGCCGGTCGTTGACGTCGGGGTTGCGCTGGATGTAGCCACGTTCTTCCAGGCGTCGAATGACGCCTTGAATGGTCGCAGGATCCATTGCTGCAAGCCGACCCAGGCGGTTCTGCGATAGCTGACCGCGCTCGTGCAGGCGGGCCATGGCAAAAAATTGGGTCGGCGTAAGCTGATGCTCCCCGAGAAGGCTTAGAAACAGCGAGGACGCGCGTTGATGCGCCCGGCGCAACAAATGTCCGACTTGCTCGTCGAGGTTGAGTGCCTGGACTGTCATCTGATCCATTTGATTTTCAGCAAGCTTCGCAATCATGGCGTTTGGTCCCCTCTTGTCACGCCAAAATGAAGGAGCTGTAAAGCCCTACCCCATAGCGTTCTACTGCGCAGGTTGGGGCAATCAGCCTGGCAGACGGCATTTCAACCCGCCTGCGCTGGAACCTAGCGCGTTTCTCCCAGACGTCTAGTCTATCAGCTTTCTTATGGTCTTCGGCTCGTTTCCTTGGCGATCCGGTGTTTTAAGGGTGCTCCGACAGCGCTTTTCGGCATCGGAAAACCGCTATCGCGGAAGATCGCGGAAACTAGATGAGGACGGGTTAATTCAACCTTCTGTCATCTGGATGTAAGCTTACTAAACAAATTCAACTCTGTCTACGTGTATAAATATTCGCCTGATCAACTCTTCGTCAGGACGCTGTTCGTGACGGCGGAGCCGCGGCGCGGTCTTCGCGCGGGCTACGGTTGTAGAATTCACGGTAGCATTTCGAGAAATGAGAGGCCGACACGAAGCCGCAGGCGGTCGCGACTTCCAGAACCGATAGCGATGTCTGTGCCAGCAGCAGTCGGGCGCGGTCGAGGCGCAGTTCCAGATAATGGCGGGTCGGCGTCTTGCCGAGATAGCGGCGGAACAGCCGCTCGAGCTGCCGGGTCGAGAGCCCGGCCATGCGCGCGAGATCGGAGCGGGGCAGGGGATCCTCGATGTGCTCTTCCATGATCGCGATGACGGCGAGCAGCTTCGGATGGCTGACTGCCAGGCGCGCACGCAGCGCCATGCGTTGCTTGTCGTCGCGGCTGCGGATGCGCTCGTGGATGAACTGCTCGGCAACTTTGGTTGCGAGCTCACGTCCGTGATCCAGTCCGATCACCGAGAGCATCATGTCGAGCGACGCCGTACCGCCGGAACAGGTCATGCGCTGGCCGTCGATCTCGAACAGTTCGGCGGTCGCCTCCAGCTCGGGAAAGGCTTCCTCGAAGGCGGGCAGGCTCTCCCAATGAATGGTGCAAAGGACGTTCTGCAGCAGCCCGGCGTGCGCCAGGATATAGGTGCCGGTGGAAACCGACCCGACGCGGCAGCCTTGCCGGGCCAGGCGCCTGAGCCAGCCCTCGATCCGCGGGTCTCTCATCGTCTCCGCGCCCAGTCCAGCGCAGACGATCACCGTCTCGAAGCGCTGATCGTCGGCAAGCGCGGCATCGACCATAATGCCGACGCCACTGGAGGCATGAACCGGACTGCCGTCGCCGCTGAGCAGGGTCCAGGAATAGAGCTCCCTCCCGGTCAGCCGGTTGGCGGCGCGCAGCGGTTCGAGCGCCGAGGTGAAGGCCAAAATGGAGAAGTTCGGTACCAGAAGGAAGGCGAAGCGCTCCGGCGGCTGTTGTCCGGTGCGGCTGTCCAGCGGTGCCGCTTGCGGGCCCTTCGAAGACGGAGGGATGGCGCGAGACATCGAAAAACCCGAAGTCGGTTGTGGCTACGGAAGCCTGAGACGGATTCGCGCGAAAGGCAATCGCGCGCGTCGCGCTTCCGCGGGTTTTTCGGCGATCTCCGAGTTGTTACGTCCGCGCGGAGACATCGCGCTTTTGCGTTGCAGCATATCGAACTAATCTGTCGGCCATGACGCGCTCCGCCTTGCTTGTTCGCCACGGCCAGCACGAACGAAACGACCGTGTCGCCCAGTCGTTGCGCGGGCGCGGCTATCGGCTCGACCAGCGCTTCGTCGCCAAGGGGGAGGAACTTCCGTCCCTGGACGAGGGGCATGAGCTCTGTGTCGTCTACGGCGGCCCCCAGATGGCCAGCGAGGCGGAGGAGATCGACTATCTCGCGGCGGAGCTGCGCTGGATCGACGAGTGGGTCGGCGCCGGCCGGCCCTATCTGGGCATCTGTCTAGGCGCCCAGATGCTGGCCCGCAGTCAGGGCGCCAAGGTGGAGGCGCATCGTGAGGGGCTGCATGAGGTCGGCTATGCCGAGGTGCTGCCGACCCCGCGCGGCCGCGAGGTCTTGCCGGAGCCGATGTACGCCTATCACTGGCATTCGGAGGGCTTCGACGTGCCGCCCGGGGCGGAACTGCTGGCGGTCGGCCGGGTGTTCGAAAACCAGGCCTTTCGGCTGGATGGGCGCATTTACGGCTTGCAGTTCCACCCGGAAGTCACCCGCGAGATGATGCAGGAGTGGATGACCGAGGCATCGCACTGCCTGCTGCGCCCGGGTGCGCAGTCACGCGAGCAGCAGATCGCCGGCGCCGAGCGCTATCACGAGCCGTTGGGCGCCTGGCTGGAGGGCTTTCTAGATCGCTGGATCGAGGGGCGCTGATCGAGGGAGGCTCCCCTGAACGCTTCGGCGGTCTGTCTCGCGCCTTGGTCCTCAGGTCAGCACATTGGGCCCCGGCTTGCCGGCCGCCACCGCGTCGAGATTGTCCAGGCAGATGAAGCCCATGGCGTTGCGGGTTTCCACCGTCGCGCTGCCGACATGGGGCAACAGGAAGCTGTTCGGCAGCTCGAGGTAGCGCGGGTCGAGCCGCGGCTCGCCCTCGAAGACGTCCAGCCCGGCGGCCGCCAGCTTGCCCGAGGTCAGGGCGGCGATCAGGGCCTCGTCCTCGACCAGCGTCCCCCGCGCCGTGTTGACCACGACGGCGCCGTCCGGCAGCAGCGCGATCCGCTGCGCGTTCAGAAAATGATGGGTTTCCGGGGTCGAGGGCGCGTTGAGCGAGAGAAAGTCGCAGTGCGGTAGCATGTCCTCGGGGTCGGCATGGTAGGTCGCGCCCTGTTCGTGTTCCGGCGTCAGACGACTGCGGTTGGTGTAGTGGATCGCCATACCGAAGCCGCGGGCGCGTGCGGCCACCGCGCGGCCGATCCGTCCCATGCCCAGGATGCCGAGGCGTTTGCCGCTGACGTGCGTGCCGCAAAGCTGCGTCGTCGTCCAGCCGGTCCAACGGCCCTGGCGCAGCAGGCTCTCGGCCTCCCAGGCGCGCCGCGCCGCGCCGAGGAGGCAGAGCAGGGCGATATCCGCCGTCGCATCGGTCAGCACGTCCGGCGTGTTGCTCACCTGAATTCCGCGCGCCCTGGCAGCTGCCAGATCGATATGCTCGTAACCGACCGAGAACGTCGCCAACAGCTTGACGCTGGCGGGCAGGCGCTCGATCAACGCGCGGTCGAAGCTGTCGGTCGCGATGCAGATGATGGCGAAGCAGCCCTCGGCGGCCGTGACGATCTCCTCGGGAACCAGGACCCGGTCCGTTGGGTTGAGGCAAGCTTGGTAATCGCGCGACAGGCGGTCGGTTACCGCAGCGGGCAGGGCGCGTGTGGCAAGGACGCGAAGCTTCTCGGCCATGATTTGAAACTCCCAAGGCGGACGGCGAGGAAGGCGGGCTGGAGCGGGTGCTTGAAAGAAAGTTGTATAGGTCTCTGTTGCAGCGGGCAGACGGAAGTCTAATCTGTTTCGGATGATGCGTAACTGGATCACTTTCTTGACAGTTTTTCTGTCGGCGGGCGCGTTACCTGCGGTAGCGATCGCAGGATCGGCGGCCATCGAAGGCTTCCAGCCGCATCGGGCAAGCTACGAATTACTCCTGCTTCCGGGGCGCGGCGACGGCAGCGTCGCCTCTGCCGGCGGCCGTCTGGATTTCGAATGGACGGATGTTTGCGACGGTTGGGCGGTCAAGCAGCGCACCCGCGTCCTGCTCGGTCAGTCGCAAGGCGGCGAGCTGGACTTCGGCTGGGCCTTGACGACCTGGGAGGCCAAGGACGGTCTGTCTTTCCGGTTCGTGATCCAGCGCTTTCAAGGCGGGGAGGTGTACGAAACGCTGCGCGGCGATGCCGAGCTGGAGGGGCCAGGCGCCGGCGGGATCGCGCGTTTCGAGGAGCCGGTGGTGCGGGAAGTCGAGCTGCCGCCCGGGACGATCTTTCCCACGGATCATACCTTTCGCATGATCGACGCCGCCTTGACCGATGGAGCCTCGCTCTACCAGCTGGTTTTCGATGCCTCATCGGAAACCGATGGCTTGGCGGCCATCTCCGCAGTCGTGGGCAGCCGGATCCCGACGGATCACCCCACCACCCTTGAGTCGGAGCTGTTGGCCGATCTGCCGTCCTGGCGTCTGTTGCTGGCCTATTTTCCGCCCTTCGGCGAGGCCGAGTTGCCGGAAACGGAGGTCAATCTCCGGGTCTTTCCCAACGGTCTGGCGGACGACTTCCGGTTCGACTACGGCGACTTCGCCTTGCGCGCGCGGCTGACCGATATGGAAGCGCTGCCGATGCCGGAGTGCTGAGGTCGCTTGCCAGTCGGTGAGGGTGGCAAGGGAACTGCCGCCTCTAACGGCGCTTTGACAGGCTGCGGCCTTTGACGATCGCCTCTTCGCCCAGTTTCGCTCTGACGCTGTCGATCGCCTTTTCCACCTTGGCGTCCCGCAGACGGCCCGGCTCCAACAGGCTGGGCGGGTCGGCATGCGTCTCGTCGACCAGACTGTCGGCACCGACGCCGATCAGCCGGAAACGCCGGCCGTCCGTTTCCTGTTCCAGCAGTGCGTAGGCTTCGCCGAAGATCCGCTCTGCCAGTTGGGTGGGATCGGGCAGCCGTCGACTGCGGGTCAAGGTCTGGAAATCCCTGGTCTTGAGCTTGAGCGTAACGCCCTGCCCGGCCAGTCGGGCCCGCTTCAAACGCGCCGCTACCTTCTCGCAGAGCGGCCAGAGCTGAGCGGACAGCTGGTCCAGTCGATCCAGATCGCTGTCGAAGGTGGTTTCCGAGGAGATCGATTTGGTTGGGGCGTTGGGCTCGACCGCGCGCTCGTCGCGGGCTCGGGAGAAGCGGTAGAGACGCCGCCCCATCGAGCCGAAGAGGGCAACCAGTTCGGCTTCCTCGTAAATCAGAAGATGCCCGATCTTGGTGATCCCCTGGCGCTCCAGGGCGCGCCGCAGGCTCGGGCCAACTCCCCACAGCAGTCCGACCGGCTTGTCGGCCAGGAAGTCCTGAGCTTCGGCCCTGCCCAGCACGGCAAAGCCGCGCGGCTTGTCCAGGTCGCTGGCGATCTTGGCAAGCAGCTTGTTGGGCGCCAGGCCGATGGACACGGTCAGATTGAGGGTCTGTTCGACGTGGCGGGCCAGTCGCGCCAGGGTCTCGGCCGGCGGGGCGTGATGCAGCGCTTCCGTTCCGCTGAGATCGAGAAAGGCCTCGTCGATGGAGAGCGGCTCCACCAGAGGCGTCAGCTCCTGCATCATCGCGCGGATCTTGTGACCTTCTTCGCGGTACTTCGCCATGTTCGGGCGGATCACGACGGCGTCGGGGCAGGCGCTGAGCGCCTTGAACATCGGCATGGCCGAACGGACGCCGTAGAGCCGCGCGACGTAGCAGGCGGCCGCGACCACGCCGCGCCGGCCGCCGCCGATCAGCACCGGCTTGTCGCGTAGCTCCGGCGCATCGCGCTTCTCGATCGAGGCATAGAAGGCGTCGCAGTCGATGTGCGCCAGGCCCAGATCGCGCAGCTCCGGATGGGCGATCAGGCGATGAGAGCCGCAGGCGGTGCAGCGGCTATCCGGAAGGGGGACCGCTTGGGACCAGGTGAAGCAGTCGCGGCAGAGCTGCGGCCAGGCCGTTGCGGTTTTCTCAGTGCTCATGGTGACGACTCCGCCGGCCAGAGCCAGGCCGCTCCGCGCACGCCGCTGTCATCGCCATGCAGGGCGGGACGGATCGGGGTGTCGAAGACGTCGGAAAAGACGTAGGGGCGCATGGCGTTGGCCAGACCTTCGTAAAGAGCTGGAATGCGGGAGAGTCCGCCACCCAGCACGATCGCGTCGGGATCCAGCAGATTGACGATGCTGGCCAGGGCCCGCGCCAGGCGATGGCGGTGACGGTCGAGTGCCGCCTTGGCGGCCGGATCACCGGCTGCGGCTTGCGCGACCACCGCCTCGCCCGTGGCGGCGGTGCCGTGATCGCTGGCCAACGCCGGGCCCGACAACCAAGTCTCTATGCAGCCTTCGCGACCGCAGTAACAGCGGCGGCCGGGCAGCTCCGACGATTGCGGCCAAGGCAGAGGGTTGTGGCCCCATTCGCCGGCGATGCCGTCGCGTCCCCGCCAGATCCGCCCGTCGATCACGATCCCGCCGCCGACCCCGGTCCCGAGAATCGCGGCGAAGACCGTATGCAGGCCGGCTGCCGCGCCGTCGACGGCTTCGGACAGGGCCAGGCAGTTGGCGTCGTTCTCGAGTCGGATCGGCCGGCCCAGCGTTTCGGCCAGGTCCAGGTCGAAGGGTTTGCCGATCAGCCAGGTCGAGTTGGCGTTCTTGATCAGGCCGCTGTGCGGGGAGAGCGCGCCGGGCGTGCCGATGCCGATGCTGCAGTGCAGGCCCGTACGCGACTCGAGCTCGGCGACCAGATCCCGCAGTACGGCCAACGTTCCGGCGTAGTCACCATGCGGGGTTGCACGCCGGAGGCGTAAAAGCTCTTGGCCCGCCTCGCCGATAACGATGCCGGAAACTTTGGTGCCACCAAGGTCCAAACCAATGCGCATATCTGACTTATTCTTGTGCCTCGATCCGGGAGATGTTGACGATCTTACTTATTGTTAACGAGTTTCATGCCAAATCTAACGCTGATGCTGGTATGAGTTGTGCGTTCATGCGCACGACCAATCTTTAGGCGGGGGGCGGAGAGGCATGGCAGCGAGTACAGCGGCAGCGACCGGGGTAGGTATGCACAACGAAGCCGAGACCACGGGTACGCCCGGTGCCAAGACCGTTTTGGTCGTTGAGGACAACGACCTGAACATGAAGCTTTTTCACGACCTTCTTGAAGCGCATGGCTACAACATCCTGCAGACCAAGGATGGCATGGAGGCCCTGCGTCTCGCGCGCAAGCACCACCCCGACCTGATCCTCATGGATATCCAGTTGCCGGAGGTGTCCGGACTGGAGGTCACCAAGTGGATCAAGGAAGACGATACGCTGAAGTCGATCCCGGTGGTGGCGGTGACCGCCTTCGCCATGAAGGGCGACGAAGAGAAGATCCGGGAGGGCGGCTGCGAGGCCTACATTGCCAAGCCGATCTCCGTGACCAACTTCTTGCAGACCGTCGAGCGGTTCCTCAATTAAACAGGCGGCGGGGGCGATAGGCGCTCCTGGCCGGACGGCACGACCCCATGAGTGCGCGGATCCTGGTCGTCGATGACATTCAGACCAACGTCAAGCTGCTGGAAGCGCGCTTGACGGCAGAGTACTTCGACGTCTTGACCGCCTACGATGGACCGAGCGCCTTGGAGCTCGCGACCAGCGAAGCACCCGACCTCATCCTGCTTGACGTCATGATGCCGGGAATGGACGGCTTCGAGGTCTGCAGCCGCCTGAAGGCGGCTGCCGCGACCCGCCACATTCCGGTTGTCATGGTCACCGCCTTGACCGATGTCGGCGACCGCGTGCGCGGCCTGGAGGCCGGCGCCGACGACTTTCTGTCCAAGCCGGTGAACGAGGTGGCGCTCTTCGCCCGCGTGCGCTCACTGGTTCGCCTGAAGATGCTGATGGACGAACTGCGCACCCGCCAGGCCATGGCCGGGGAAGCCGAACTGCTGGAGCAGGAGGTGGCGGAGGCCGAGGCGACTGGCGGCGCGATTCTGCTCATCGAAGGCAGCCCGCGCAGCGGCGCCCGCACGAAGGGCTATCTGGAAGAGGCCGGGTACGAGGTGTCGCTCTGTGCCTCCAGCCAAGAAGCCCTGGAGGTCAGCCAGACGGGTTGCTTCGACCTGATCATCACGGCGATCGAGATTGCCGGCGAGGACGGGCTGAGGCTCTGCAGTCACTTCCGAAGCCGGGAAGCCACCCGCTATGTGCCGATCCTGATGGTCCTGGACGACATGGACCTCCAGCGTCTGGCCAAGGGCCTCGATCTCGGTGTGACCGACTACGTGGTCAAGCCGGTCGATCGTAACGAGCTCAAGGCGCGGGTGCGGACTCAGGTCCGGCGGCGGCGCTACCACGATCGCCTGCGCTCGATGCTCGACCGCAGTGTCAGCATGGCCTTCACCGACGTGCTGACCGGGATCTACAACCGCCGCTACATGAGCGCCCATCTCGACCGCAAGATGATGGAGATCGCGGAAACCGGAAAGCCGGTTTCCGTGATGCTGTTCGATATCGATCACTTCAAGCGCGTCAACGACACCCATGGACATGTGGTCGGTGACAGCGTGCTGAAGGCGGTGGCCGATCACGTATTGGAGTCCGTTCGGGAAACCGACCTGCTGGCCCGTTTCGGCGGCGAGGAATTCGTGCTGGTGATGCCGGCGACCGACGTGGAAGTCGCCCTGAAGGTGGCGGACCGGATTCGCGAGCGCCTCAGTCTGCAGTCGATCTCGACAGGTCCCGACGGTCCCGATCTGACCGTCACCATCTCGGCCGGTGTCGCCTCGACCCTCGACCCGATGGAAACGCCTGAAGAGTTGTTGCAGCGGGCCGACGCTGCGCTCTACGACGCCAAGCAGAACGGCCGCAATCGGGTTTTCGGCGTCAACGGCCCGGCGACGCCCGACGCCAAGCGCGCGACGCCTGACGCCAAACGCGCGGCGGCCGGCGACTGACGCCTTTTCCAGGCGCTAAAACGCAAAGGGCCGCCCGGTCGGGCGGCCACTGGCGTCGATAAAGCCTCCGCCTAGGGCGGCTTACTTCATCTTGGCTTCCTTGAACTCCACGTGCTTGCGCGCCCGGGGGTCGTACTTGCGCATGGTCATCTTCTCGGTGATGTTCCGCGGGTTCTTCTTCTTGACGTAGAAGTAGCCCGTGTCGGCGGTGCTCACCATCTTGATCCACTGGGTGATCGGCTTGGCCATCTTGACCTCCTTGGGCGCGGCGCGGCCTGCCGCGCTTGGCGAAATCTGTGTGTGGCCGGATGCACCCGGCACGAATTCGAGGTCGCGAAGATAGCCACGCGCGCTCGCCTGTCAAGGCAACTCGGGGTCTCGGCCCGTCGAGGTGGGGGGCGAGGGGTCCGGGGGGAGAGGGCTCCCGGGAGACTTACGCCGGAGAAGGTGTCGGGGTCCTGGCCAGTTTCCCCTCGGCGAGCAGGTCCAGGATCTTGGCTGCCGCCTCCTCCGGGGTTGGCACGCCTTGCGGGTCTTCTCCGGGGAAGGCCTGGGCGCGCAGGCGCGTGCGCAAGGGGCCGGGCGCGACGCAGGCGGCGGTCACCCCGAAGGCCGCCACCTCCTTGGCATAGACCGCGACCATCCGCTCCAAGGCCGCCTTGCTGGCGGCATAGGCCGACCAGTAGGCCGGCGCGTCCGCAGCCACTTGGCAGGATACGCAGAGGGCCGTTCCCTTCGATTGCCGGAGCAGCGGGTCGAGACAGGCCAGCAGGCGCTGGTTGGCGTCCAGGTTGACAGCGAAGGTGCTGCGCCAGCTTTTCGGCTCGACATGGCCGAGCGGCGAGAGCCGGCCCAGGACGGCCGCATTGCCGATCAAGAGGTCGAGTCGGCCGTGGCGCTGCAGCAGTGCCGCAGGCAGCGCATCGATCCGCTCGCCATCCTTCAGATCGAAGGGAACCAAAGTCGGTCGCGGCCCGCCGGCTGCCTGGATCGCGTCGTCCAGCTCCTCCAGAGCGCCGACGCTGCGGTCCGTGGCGCAGGCGAGCACTTGGGCGCCTTCGCGGCCCAGACCGAGCGCCAAGGCGCGCCCCAGGCCACGCGAAGCGCCGGTGACCACGGCCACCTTACCCTCGAAGCGCTTGGCAATTCGTTCGGTAGGCTCCTCAGGCATGGCTATCGCTTGACTCTTCTTTCCAATCTCGGTCTGCCGACGACACCGCGTCCCGCCGCTTCCAACCCCGCCAGCAGCCCCAGGCCGAGCAGCAGGCCGACGCCGGCGTAGATCAGGCCCTCGGGCGAAACCGGCAGGGCCGGGGCGAAGTCATTCAAGGTCGCCTGGGCAAGGCCGGTGTCCAGGTGCTCCGCGAAAACCACCGGCCGCTCAAGAGGTCGGGCGACGCTCAGCGCTGCATAGGCCTCGCGCAGGGCGTCGCGAGTCTGTACCGCCTCCAGCGCGCGCTGGCCAGCCTCCTGCGCGCGGGTGGAGGCATCGGACAGCGATAGGGCGATGTAGTCCTCCAGCGTCTCGCCGCGGGCGGCGGCGTCGGCGCGTACACGCTCGACCGCTGCGACGGCTTGATCCAGCCGCCCGCCGAGCCGTTGCAGGTACTGGGCGTAGAAGGCGGGTGCCTGTCCGGCCGCAAGCGCTCCGGCGCCACCGAAAACGGCGTTGGCCAGGCGGCCGATCACGCGCGAGTCAGCTCCTTGAACAGCGACGGCTGCGGGCTCACCCGGTCCTCGCGGTCGGTCAGGCGCGTCGGATAGTCGCCGGTGAAGCAGGCGTCGCAGTACTGCGGCATGACCGGATCGCGCCCGGCCTCGCCCATGGCGCGGTAGAGCCCGTCGATCGAGATGAACGCCAGGCTGTCGACGCCGATGTGCGCGCCCATCTGGGCGACATCCATGCTGGAGGCCAGCAACTCGTCCTTGTCCGGTGTGTCGACGCCGTAGAAGCAAGGGTCGGTGGTCGGTGGCGCGGCGATCCGGAAGTGAATCTCCGTGGCCCCCGCAGCCCGCACCATCTGCACGATCTTGCGGCTGGTGGTGCCGCGCACGATGGAGTCGTCGACCAGCACCACCCGCTTGCCTTCGATCTTGGCGCGGTTGGCGTTGTGCTTCAGTTTGACGCCCAGGTCGCGGATCTTCTGGCCCGGCTCGATGAAGGTTCGGCCGACATAGTGGTTGCGGATGATCCCCAGCTCGAAGGGGATGCCCGCAGCCTGCGCATAGCCCAGCGCGGCGGGAACGCCGGAGTCCGGGACGGGAATGATCACGTCGGCGTCGACCGGGCTTTCCTTGGCCAGTTCCGCACCGATCTTCTGGCGGGAATCGTAGATCGAGCGCCCCTCGATGATCGAGTCGGGACGGGCGAAGTAGATGTGTTCGAAGATGCAGAAACGCCGGGGACGTTTCGGGAAGACCTGTCGTGCCGTCAGGCCGTTCTTGTCCAGGATGATCAGCTCGCCGGGCTCGACGTCCCGCACGAACTCGGCCCCGATGATGTCCAGGGCGCAGGTCTCGGAGGTGATGACATAGGCCTGTTCCATCGGCAGGCGACCGATCACCAAGGGGCGCACGCCCAGGGGGTCGCGCAGGCCGATGACCATGTCGTCGCAAATCGCCACCAGGGAGTAGGCGCCCTCCACGCGCGACAGCGCATGCACAAGGCGCTCGATCACGGTGGCCTCGGTGCGCATGGCCATCAGGTGGATGATCACCTCGGTATCCATGGTCGACTGGAACAGTGCGCCGCGCTGCACCAGTTCTCGCCGCAGGGTCGAGGCGTTGGTCAGGTTGCCGTTGTGCGCCAGCGCGAAGCCGCCGAAGGCCAACTCCGCAAACAGCGGCTGCACGTTGCGCAGCACCGTGTCGCCGGTGGTGGCGTAGCGGTTGTGCCCGATCGCGGCGCGGCCCTTCAGGCTGTTCATCGCGTCTTCGCTGCCGAAGATGTCGCCAACGTGGCCGAGACCGCGATGGGCGTGGAACTGCTGCCGGTCGAAGGAGACGATGCCGGCCGCCTCCTGTCCGCGGTGCTGCAGGGCGTGCAGGCCGAGCGCGGAGAAGTTCGCGGCCTCCACGTGGCCCCAGATGCCGAAGACGCCGCACTCCTCGCGCAGCTTGTCTCCATCGATGTCGTTTCGGTCGAAGGGATGGGTCGTAATCATGACGTCGGGCCTATTGGCCTCCGTGCTCCGCTTCGCTGCGAGACCGCTCCGGCTACTGCCGCTGCTGGATAAGCTGCTCCAGCTGCTGCCGGTCCTGCTGGTTATACTCCGTTGCGCCGCCGTTGCCACCGCTCTCGCCGGTGCCCGGTTGGATCGGGGGAGCGAAGGGCTGTCCGGTCCCCGTCGCTCCGTCGTCTTCGAGACGCTGCCGGTAGTCCTCGGGCAGCAGGCTGGCGAGGGTTTCCGCGCCGGCCATGACCACAGGTAGGGACCTGGCTTCGCGGATCCAGTCCGGCCGGTCCTGAGGAGGTATGAGCCAAGCGTAACCCAGCCATAAGGCGCTGATCGCGACCAGACCGCAGCCCAGTCCGAAGATCAGGCCGAGGGTCCGGTCCAGCGCCCCCAGGGCCGAGGCCCGCACGGCCTTGGACACCAGGTAGGCGCCGATGATGAAGACGACCAAAGACACCAGAAACAGCGCCAAACCCGCGCCGACCGAAGCGAAGAGCCCGGAGCCGATCAGCTCGACCGCAAAGGGTTCGGCGACCGGATAGAAGAGAATAGCAACGGCGATGGCGCCGGCCCAGGCGGCGATCCAGAGGATGGCGTAGACGAAGCCTGCCAGCAGTCCGATGATCGCCGCCAGACCGACCGTCACCAACACGATCAGGTCGCCGAGGTTGATGGGGAAACCTTCCATGCCGCCTCAGGCCTCTCGCAGCCGATTGCCGGAGGTCGACTCGAGGAAGATCTCCACCAGGTCCCCCAGATTCGCCACTTCCTTCAGGACGATGCCCTCGGGCGGCCGGGTCTTGCGTCCGCGCGCGGCCGGGCAAAGCGCCTGGGTGAAGCCGAGCTTGGCTGCCTCTTTCAGGCGAACGTCGGTCTGCCCGACGGCACGGACCTCGCCGGACAGGCCCACCTCGCCGAAGATGACGGTTTCCCCCGGCGCAGGCCGGTCGCTGACCGCCGAGAGCAAGGCGGCCGCCACGGCCAAGTCGGCCGCCGGTTCGGCCACCCGAAGTCCGCCGGCGACATTGAGATAGATGTCCTGACCGGCCACCGAAACGCCGCAGCGCGCCTCCAGCACGGCCAGCACCATCGCCAGCCGGCTGCCGTCCCAGCCGACGACGGCGCGGCGCGGTGTGCCGAGCGGCGAGGGCGCGACCAGAGCCTGGATCTCGACCAGCAGCGGCCGCGTGCCCTCCAGTCCGGCGAAGACGCAGGCCCCCGAGACGTCGCCGTGGCGCTCGGCCAGAAACAGCTCTGAAGGATTGGGAACCTCGATCAGTCCCCCGTCGGTCATCTCGAACACGCCGATCTCGTCCGTCGGGCCGAAGCGGTTCTTGACCGCGCGCAGGATGCGGAACTGGTGCCCGCGCTCGCCTTCGAAGGTCAAGACCGTATCGACCATGTGCTCCAGAACCTTGGGGCCGGCGATTGCGCCCTCTTTGGTGACGTGCCCGACCAGCAGCAACGCGAAGCCGCGGCGCTTGGCCACGCGAATCAGTTCCTGTGCGCTGGCGCGCACCTGGCTGACGGTTCCCGGCGCGCTGTCCAGGCTGTCCACATACATGGTCTGGATCGAGTCGACCACGACCACGTCCGGGGCCTCGGGCCGGTCGAGTGCCGCCTTCAGCTCGCGCACGTTGGTTGCGGTGGCCAGCTCGACCGGTGCGTCCGACAGGCCCAGCCGTTCGGCGCGCAGGCGCACCTGCTCGATGGCCTCTTCGCCGGAGACGTAGGCGCAGCCCGTCTTTCCGCTCTTCGACAGCGCCGCCGCGGCTTGCAGCAGCAGGGTCGACTTGCCGATGCCCGGATCGCCGCCGATCAGCACCGCCGATCCGCGGACCAGTCCGCCGCCCAGGACCCGGTCGAACTCGGCGATCCCGCTGGCGCGGCGCGGCGCCTGTTCGTTCTGGCCCTTCAGCGGGACGAACTCGATCCCTCGGCCCGCGCGCTTGCCCTTGGTGCCGAGCCCGCCCGGCGGCGCATCCGGCAGCGCTTCCTCGACGATCGTGCTCCACTCGCCGCAAGCGTCGCAGCGTCCCGCCCACTTGGGATAGGTGGCACCGCAGGACTGGCAGACATAGTGACTGGTGCGTTTGGACAAGGGCTCAGCGGCTCTCGCAGGTGACCGACAGCAGGGCGCGATCCAGCGCGACGCTTAGGAATTCGCGCTAGCCGAAGTGGTCTTGGATCTTCATCTCGATGGGGCCGTCGGGGCGCCCATTGATAAACTGTTCGACGTAGGGGTTGCCGCAGGCCTCGACCTGATCCGTCGCGCCGTCCCAGATGATCCGGCCTTCGAAGAGCATCGCCATGCGGTTCGAGATGCGTCGCGCGCTCGCCATGTCGTGAGTGATGGTGAGGCCGGTGGCGCCGGCGGCGCGCGTGACCTCGACGATCAGTTTGTCGATCATCGCGCCCATGATGGGGTCCAGACCGGTGGTCGGCTCATCGAAGAAGATGATCTCCGGCTCGGTGGCGATGGCGCGCGCCAGACCGACGCGTTTTTTCATGCCGCCCGACAACTCCGACGGCGTCAATTCCCCGACCTGCGCCTGCAGGCCGACCTCGGCCAGCCGTTTGAGCGCGACCTGTTTCGCTTCCTGGCGCGGCATCTTCTCGCCTTGCGTCAATCCGAAGGCGACATTTTCCCAGACCGTTAGGGAGTCGAACAACGCGGCCGACTGAAACAGCATGCCGATTTTGTGGCGCACGGCTTCGAGGTCGTCGCCGGTGAGGCCGATCACTTCCTCGCCGTCCACCTTGATCGAACCGGCCTGCGGGTGCAGCAGGCCCAGGATGCACTTTAGGAGCACCGACTTGCCGCTGCCCGATCCGCCGATCACCACCAGCGAATCCCCCGGCGCGATGTCCAGGTTGACGCCCTGCAGCACCCTGTTGCTGCCGAAGGCGACATGCAGGTCGCGGATCTGAATTTTCGGGGCGGCGTTCGCGAGGGTCATCGGGCGAAGAACAGCTCGGTGATCAGGTAGTTGAAGCTGAGGATCAGGATCGAGGCGGAGACCACGGCGTTGGTGGTCGCCGCGCCGACGCCCTGTGCGCCGCCGCGCGAGTGATAGCCGTTGTAGCAGCCCATCAGGGCGATCAGGAAGCCGAAGACGGCCGCCTTGACCAGGCCGGACACCACGTCCTGGACCTCCAGGAACTCCAGCGTATTGCTGATGTAGGTCGCGCCGTTGAACCCCAGCTTGTAGACGGAGACCAGGTAGCCGCCGAACACACCGATGATGTCCGCGATCAGGACCAGCAGCGGCAGCACCGCCGTGCCGGCCAGAAGCCGGGGTGCGATCAGATACTTGAAGGGGTTGGTTGCCAGCGTCGTCAGGGCGTCGATCTGCTCCGTGACCCGCATCGTGCCGATCTCGGCCGCCATGGCCGCGCCGACGCGGCCGGCCACCATCAGGCCGGCCAGGACCGGACCGAGCTCGCGTGTGATCGAAACCACCACGACATTCGGGATCGCGGACTCGGCCGAAAAGCGCGCGAAGCCTGTGTAGCTCTGCAGCGCCAGGACCATACCGGTGAAGATTGCGGTCAGGCCGACCACCGGCAGCGAGTAATAGCCGATGTCCACCATCTGCCGCAGAATCATGCGCGGATAGAAAGGCGGCCTCAGGCAGTGCGAGACGGCGTGTCCCGTGAAGATCGCCAAGCGGCCGGTCACGGTCAGGAACGACAGGAAGGTTCGGCCGAGAGGCTGCAGCACGGAAGTCACGCAGCGCCCCCGCTGTAGACACGATGATAGCGTCGGCCGAGCGAGGTCAGGATTTCGTACCCGATGGTTCCCGCGGCTTCGCCGACGGCGTCGACCGGCAGGTCGGGGCCGAGCAGTTCGGCGAACGCGCCGGGTCTGGCCGCCGCTTCTGGAACGGCCGTCACGTCAAGCGTGATCAAATCCATGGAAACCCGTCCAACCACAGGCGCCTTATGCCCCCCGACGAGGGCCTCGCCGCTGTTCGAGAGAGATCGCAGATAACCGTCGGCGTAGCCCACCGCAACGGTCGCGATCCGAGTCGGGCCCTGTGCCCGCCACGCGGCACCATATCCGACCCCTCGGAGAGGGTCAATTTCGCGGACCTGCAAGATTTTCCCTTTCAGCCGAACGACTTGACGCATTGGACTGGGGCGGCCCGGCGTCGGGTTGACGCCGTAGAGAGCGCTTCCCGGCCTGGTCAGGTCGAAGCGATAGGCGGGGCCCAGAAAGGTGCCGGCCGAGTTGGCGAGGCTGGCTCCGGCGTTGCCGAGCGCCGCCGTCAGCGCCTGCCGGGCCGCGAGAAACTCGGCAAGCTGCTCCTCGCTCTGGCGCGAGCCCGGCACGTCGGCCGAGGCCAGGTGGCTCATCAGATAGGTGATCTCGAGACCGGCGGTGCGCTGCGGTTCGGCCGCCAGTCTTGCCAGTTCGCGCGCCTCCAGGCCAAGGCGGCTCATGCCGCTGTCGATCTGCAGGGCGGCCGGGCAGGACCGCTCACCGCGCATCTCTTGCCAGCGTGCCAGCTCGTCCAGGCTGTTCAACACCGGTCGCAGGCCGTTCGCCAGATAGTCGGCCTCGGCACCGGCCATCAGGCCGTTGAGCACGTAGACGTGCGCCTGCGGTAGGAGCCTGCGCAGCGACAGGGCCTCGTCGAGATGGGCCACGAAGAAGGTCCGGGCACCGGCTTGCCATAGTGCCGGGGCCGCCTGGTCTAGGCCCAGGCCGTAGGCATCAGCCTTGACCACGGCGGAGGCTTCCGCCGGCGCCGACTCGGTGACGAGGCGCTGCCAGTTGGCGGCCAGCGCCGACAGATCGATCTCCAGGATCGCACCGGCCCGCGCGGCGGGATCCGATGGGGTCGTGCGGGATGGGGCCACATCGGACAGGGGACGATCGGACTCGGGATCAACGGGCACGGCGTCACTCGACATGGACGATCAGTAGTGCTCCGGCAGGCGGTCTTCCTCGGCCAGGTTCGAGAAACGCACCCGCTCCGGATTGAAATGCAGCGTCACCGTACCGATCGGACCGTGGCGCTGCTTGGCGATGATCACATCCGCCTTGTTGCGCGCCCGTTCGATCCGCTCGTTGTAGCGGTCCAGGCGCTCCTGGTACTTGTCGGTCGTCTCGTTCAAGCGATGGGTCGGCTCTTCGCGTTCCAGGTAGTAGTCCTCGCGGTAGATGAACATCACCACGTCGGCATCCTGCTCGATTGAGCCGGATTCGCGCAGGTCCGAGAGTTGTGGGCGCTTGTCGTCGCGGTTCTCCACCTGGCGCGAGAGCTGTGACAGGGCCAGCACCGGAACGTTCAGCTCCTTGGCGATGATCTTGAGGGCGCGGGTGATCTCGCTGACCTCCTGGACGCGGCTGTCCAGCCGCATGCCGGCCGGCGGCTGCAGGAGCTGCAGGTAGTCGACCACGATCATACTGAGGCCGACCTGGCGCTTGAGCCGCCGGGCCCGGCTGCGCATGGCCCCGACGGTGATGCCCGGCGTGTCGTCGATATAGAGCGGCAGCCGCTCCAGCTCGCGGTGCACGTCCAGCACCCGGCGCATCTCGTCTTCGTTGAGCTGGCCCTTGCGCATCAGGTCGCTGCGGACGTCCGCCGCCTCGGCGATGATGCGCGAGGCGAGCTGCTCCGCCGACATCTCCAGAGAGAAGAAGGCGACGACTTCCTGCCGCTCGACTTCGTTCCCGTCGGGATCGCTGTCGACGCGGCTGCTGCGCGCGGCGTTGACGGCCACGTTGGTGGCCAGGGCGGTCTTGCCCATGGAGGGGCGGCCGGCGAGGATCAGCAGGTCCGAGCGATGCAGGCCGCCGAGCATCTCGTCCATATCGTCGAAGCCGCAGGTGACGCCGACCAGCTTGTTGTCGCGCTTGTAGGCCGCCTCGGCGGCTTCGATCGCTTCGGCCAGGCCGCTTCGGAAGGGCTGCAGCCCGCCTTCGACCTGGCCCTGTTCGCTGAGATTGTACAGCCGCTGTTCCGCCGTCTCGATCTGATCGAGCGCGCCGACCTCCAGGTCGTGGCGGAAGGCCTCGTTGACGATCTCCTCGCCCAGGTCGATCAACTCCCGGCGCAGGAAGAGATCGTAGATCAGGCTGCCGTAGTGGCGCACGTCGATGGTGATGTAGGACGCCTGGAGCTGCGCCAGGTACTCCGCCCCGCCGACGTCGGCCAGATCGCCATCCTGGTCGAAAACGTTGCGCAGGGTGATGGCGTTGGCCTGCTGGCCGCGTTCGATCAGCTTGCGGCAGGCTTCGAAGATGCGGGCATGGGCCGCGTCGGCGAAGTGATTTCCGATCAGGTACTCCGACACCCGCTCGAAGGCATGGTTGTTGGCCAGGACTGCGGCCAACAAGGCCTGCTCGGCCTCCAGATTGGCCGGCGGCAGTCGGCCGGCGCCTTCGGACAGGCCCGGCAAATGGGTGAGGGTGGCGCCCGGTGCATTCGCGTTCATGGGGCGCGACAGTAGCGCTGACGCGCGCATTGCGCAGCTTCCAAAACCCTGTGAATAGGGTGGACAGCGTGCGAAAGCTGCGGCGCCTGCATCGTCCGGCGGCGAGAGGAGCCTTTTCGCTGGCGACTACTCCGCGGCTTCGGTCCGCTCGGCGGCTGCCTCGCCCGTCCGCGCTTCGCCTCTGTGCCTGCGTTCCCAGTTGACCATATAGTCCCGGGTGATCGGCAGAGCCTCGATGTCGCGGGCCATCTGCAGTTGGAACACCATCTGGCCCATGCGGCGGAACGAGAGTTCGCAGCCGACCAGGTAGAATTCCCACATGCGGCAGAAGCGCTCGTCGTAGAGCGCCGCCGCCCGCTCCCAGTTGGCCATAAAGCGCGCATGCCAGTCGCGCAACGTCTCCGCGTAATGCAGCCGCAGGATCTCGATGTCGGCCGTCCAAAGCCCCGAGTGTTCGACGGCCGGCAGCACCTCGCTGAGCGAGGGGGTGTAGCCGCCTGGGAAGATGTATTTGCGCAGCCAGGGATTGGTGGCGGTCGGACTGTGCGTCGAGCCGATCGAATGAACCAGCGCGACGCCGTCGGGTGTCAGCAGTTCGGCGACCTTGTCGAAAAAGGCGCGGTAGTGGGCCGGGCCGACATGCTCGAACATACCGACCGAGACGATGCGGTCGAACTGCCCCTCCAGATGGCGATAATCGATCAGCTCGAAGCGAACCCTCCGCTCCAGTCCGCGGGCCTGGGCGCGCTCCCGCGCCATCTGCAGCTGCTCCGTCGAGAGCGTGATGCCGAGAACCTCGGCACCGGTCGCCTCCGCAAGATACAGCGCCAGGCCGCCCCAGCCGCAGCCGATATCCAGGATTCTGAGGCCCGGACGGTCGAGTTTCAGCTTGGCCGCGATGTGCAGTTTCTTGTCGAGCTGCGCCTGTTCCAGGGTCGAGGCCGCTGTCGCGTAGTAGCCGCAGGAGTACTGCCTGTCCTCGTCGAGAAAGAGGTCGTACAGCCCGCGCGACAGGTCGTAGTGGTGATGGACGTTCCTGCGCGACCGCTGCACCGGGTTGTGCGATACCAGCCTACGCAGCCCGCGTTCCGCGACGTCCAGCCACTGGAAGACGCCGTGGTTTTCCAGATGGCCCATGTTGTCGATGGCGATGACGAGCAGAGCCTCCAGGTCGCCTGCCTCGATCACCAGGCGGCCGTCCATGTAGGCTTCGCCGAAGGCCAGTTTCGGATTGAGCAGCAGCTTGCGCTCGGTCGCCCGGTCGGTCAGCCGGATCCTGACCCGCCCACCGCGACCGTCACCGTAGCGCTGGCAGCGACCGTCGGCGTAGGTAATCTCCAGGTCGCCCGTGCGGACGACCTTGTCGAAGAAGCGGTGCGTCAGCATCGCCAGATCCTCCGACCCCACCGGTTGGTGCCGGCTTTGCGGGCGCGACGGCCAACCCTGGCAACTCCCCAACTGTCAACTTGGGGAAAATGTTAGCGTTCCCCCGATGAGGCTGTCTAGATCGGCGCAACAAATCTGTCTTATGACAAACGAAAGACGCCGCTGCGACAGGCGCGGCGGCGTCCGTTCGTATCTGCGGTCCGCTGTGACGGACCGGCAGGATCGAGCTTAGGCGACGGTCTGCTCGTCCGACTCCTCGCCGGCTTCGCTCGCCTCGCTCTCGTCCTCGAGGGCCGCCTCGGCCGCTGCCAGAGCTTCTTCCTGCTCCTCGGCACTGTAGGCCTCGCCGGTCGCCGCCTGCGTCTCCGCTTCCTCATTGGAACGGGCGATGTTGGCGGTGATGGTCACGCTGACCTCCGGATGCAGGCGCACCCGGATATCGTGCAGGCCCAGGGTCTTGATCGGCTTGTCCAGAACGATCTGGCCACGGGCGACGGTGACGCCGTTCTCACGGATGACGTCCGCCAGGTCGCGCGACGAGACCGAACCGTAGAGCTGTCCGGTCTCGCCGGCCTGACGGATGAGGATCACCTGAGCGTGGTCGATCTTCTTGGCCACGGCCTCGGCCTCGTCGCGCCGCTTGAGGTTTTCGGCCTCCAGATGCGCGCGTTGGCTTTCGAAGTAGCTCAGGTTGTCCTTGGTCGCCCGCAGCGCCTTGCGCTGGGGCAACAGGAAATTGCGCGCGAAGCCGGGCTTGACGCGGACGACGTCGCCCATCTGGCCCAGCTTCTCGATGCGCTCAAGCAGGATGACTTCCATGTCCTGGCCTCCTACTGGATCACGTAGGGCAGCAGGGCGAGGAAGCGGGCGCGCTTCACGGCGCGGGCCAGCTCACGCTGCTTCTTGGCCGAGACCGCAGTGATGCGGCTTGGCACGATCTTGCCGCGCTCCGACACGAAGCGTTGCAGCAGGCGCACGTCCTTGTAGTCGATCTTCGGCGCATTGGGGCCGGAGAAGGGGCAGGACTTGCGACGGCGGAAGAAGGGACGGCGCGGGCCGGCACTCTTGCTGACGATTTCAACGGCCATGTCGCTTACTCCCCGGCTCGGCTGTCAGGACGGTCGTCGCGCGGAGGGCGGTCGCCCCGATGGTCGCCTCGGGGACCTCTATCACCCCGGTCGCCGCGAGGGCCCCGGTCGCCCCGGTCGCCGCGCGGGCCGCGACGATCGTCTCGGCTGCCGCGATTTTGCAGCACGGCGGAGGGCTCGGGATCGAGCTCTTTGACCCGGACGGTGAGGTAGCGCAGCACGTCCTCGTTGAAGCGCATGACGCGCTCGTACTCGGTCACCGCCTCGGCCGGTGCGTCCAGGTTCATCAGGACGTAGTGGCCTTTGCGGTTCTTCTTGATCTTGTAGGTGAGGTTGCGCAGGCCCCAGCTTTCGCTTTTGGCCACTTCGCCGCCGCCTGCTTTGATCACTTCGGTCAGCTCGCCGGTCAGCTGCTCGACCTGTTGCGCAGACAGATCCTGCCGCGCGATGATCACGCTCTCGTAGTAGGGCACCGATGGACTCCTTTCGGCTGTTTCGCGGACCGGCGCCCCCCTCGTGCATCTTCGCATCGGGCGGCCGTCCCGGTCCTAGCCGACTGCGTACATCCCGAGGTTTCGGGAGAGCGGCAGCCGGCAAGGAGCTGCCCCGCAAACCCTCTCGGGCCGGCGGGAAGCGCGGAATATAGCGATTGGCCGACGCGGCGCAAGCCCAACCGGCTCCCAAGCTGCCCTCAAAGCTGCCGGCGTGTGTTCCGGCAGTGTTTGCCGTCCTGGTTTCCTGAGCCCGAGAGTAGACGTCAGCCCGGGCTTGAGCCGGAGCTTGACAGGGTAGCGATGCGGGTTAGACATACGCGCCCTCACAGGGCTCCGATTTTATCCGGATTCGCAGGAAACGCCCTCATGCACCTTCGGGTGTGGGCCCCTGCCGTCTCTCACAAGCTTCTCGTCAGGACTGGTTTCCGAAACAGCGATGCCGAAACGCGCCTTTATCTTTCCCGGCCAGGGCAGCCAGCAGGTCGGCATGGGCCGCGAGCTGGCCGAGGCCTTCCAGACCGCCCGACTGGTGTTCGAAGAGCTGGACGATGCGCTGGAGCAGCGCCTGTCGCGTCTGATGTTCGAGGGCTCGGAGAGCGATCTGACCCTCACCGAGAATGCCCAGCCGGCATTGATGGCGGTCTCGCTCGCGACCGTCAGGGTGATCGAGCAGGACGGCGGCAAGCCGCTCTCCGACCTGGCGGATTTCGTAGCCGGTCACTCCCTCGGCGAATACGCGGCGCTGGCGGCCGCCGGCAGCCTCGAGCTGGGCGATGCCGCCAGGCTTCTGCGCCGGCGCGGCCGGGCGATGCAGGAGGCCGTGCCGGTCGGGGGTGGCGCCATGGCGGCGATCCTCGGCCTCGATCTCGAGGCGGTGCGCCTGGTGGCGGAGGAGGCGTCGGTCGGCGGCGAGGTCTGCGTGCCGGCCAACGACAACGCCCCCGGGCAGGTGGTGGTCTCGGGCGACAAGGCGGCGGTCGAGCGGGCTGTCGCCCTGGCGGCCGAGCGTGGCGGCAAGCGCAGCGTGATGCTGCCGGTCTCCGCACCTTTCCATTGCCCCCTGATGGCGCCGGCCGCCGACGTCATGGCCGAGGCGCTGGCCGCCGTGACCTTGGCGCCGCCGCAAGTGCCGCTGGTCGCCAACGTCACCGCCCAAGCGGTGCAGGATCCGGAGACCCTGCGCCGTCTGCTGGTGGAGCAGGTCACCGGGATGGTGCGCTGGCGCGAATCGGTGGAGACGATGCGTGATGCCGAGGTGGAGCTGTTCGTCGAGTGCGGTGCGGGCAAGGTCTTGACCGGCCTGACCCGCCGGATCGACCGCGCCCTGGCAGGTACGGCGATCAACGGCCCGGCCGATATCGAGGCCTTCCTCGACAGCCTTTAGGAGCAGGAGCGGATGTTCGATCTCAGCGGAAAGACCGCGCTGGTCACCGGCGCAACCGGAGGCATCGGCGCGGCCATCGCGCGGACCCTGCACGCCCAGGGCGCGGCGGTTGCGCTGTCGGGAACCCGCAGCGAGGTCCTGGAGACGCTGGCCGGGGAGTTGGGCGAGCGGGTGGCGGTCACCCCTTGCAATCTCTCCGATCCGGAGGCCACCGTCGCCCTGCCGGGTCAGGCGGAGGCGGCGCTGGGCGGGCTCGACATCCTGGTCAACAACGCCGGCCTGACGCGGGACAACCTGGCGCTGCGGATGAAGGACGAGGACTGGCAGACGGTCCTGGACGTCAACCTGACGGCGGCCTTCCGGCTGTCGCGCGCCGCGCTGAGGGGCATGATGAAGCGCCGCTGGGGCCGCATCGTCAGCATCACCTCGGTGGTCGGCGTGACCGGCAATCCCGGCCAGACCAACTATGCGGCCTCCAAGGCCGGGCTGATCGGCATGTCGAAGTCGCTGGCCGCCGAAGTCGCGAGCCGCGGTATCACGGTGAACTGCGTCGCGCCGGGCTTCATCGAGACGGCGATGACCGATGCACTGAACGAAGAGCAGAAGCAGAGGATCCTGACGGCGGTGCCGGCCGGGGAGCTGGGGCGGCCGGAGGACGTCGCCGCCGCGGTGGCCTATCTGGCCTCCGGCGAAGGCGGGTACGTCACCGGGCAAACCTTGCATGTGAATGGTGGAATGGCGATGTTATGACCGCCTTGGGGCGGGAATCGCGGAGTCATCTTCGCCGTCTGTAGGTGGGTTTGCCCTAATTGGCAAAGCCTGGAGCCTGTGTTAAGAGGCGGCGCTTTTTGCGGCCGGACGGGGCTTAAGGCCGGCGGAGTCGGGTCGCCTAGCGGCCGCTGAGGCGCCACGTCGGACGGCAACTTCCGGATCAGAGAAACGTTTGGGGGTGCGAGGGTTTCGGCCTCCCGGGGATATCGAGAAGGTGAGAGGGTTATGAGCGACATCGCGAACCGCGTGAAGAAGATCGTTGTGGAGCACCTCGGCGTCGAGGAGGAGAAGGTCACCGAGAGCGCGAGCTTCATCGACGACTTGGGTGCCGACAGCCTCGACACCGTTGAGCTGGTGATGGCCTTTGAGGAGGAGTTCGGCTGCGAAATCCCCGACGATGCCGCAGAGAAGATCGTGACGGTCAAGGACGCGATCGACTTCATCCAGGAGAACGCGGAGGCCTGAGTCCCGGACATGGCGCCTCCGCGGGTCGTGGAGGCGCCGTCTCGTGGGCCGGCTTTGCGTTGCGGTACACAGTGATATGAGACGCGTCGTCGTAACCGGTCTGGGGCTCGTCACGCCCCTGGGAACAGGTGTTGACCATGTCTGGCGCCGCCTGCTGGCGGGCGAATCCGGCATCAACGCCATCCAGAGTTTCGACGTGTCCGATCTGCCGTCGAAGATCGGCGGCCAACCGCCGCGCGGGGACAAGAGCGGCGGCGGCTTCAATGCGGACGAGTACATGCCGCAGAAGGAGCAGCGGAAGGTCGACCGTTTCATCGTCTATGGAATGGCCGCTGCCCAGGAGGCGATCGAGGACGCCGACTGGAGCCCGAGCGACGAGGAATCGCTGGAGCGGACCGGCGTAATGATCGGGTCCGGCATCGGCGGGTTGGAGACGATCTGCGAGGGCGCGGTCACCGTGCACGAGCGCGGGCCGCGACGCCTGTCGCCCTTCTTCATTCCGGCGGCGCTGATCAACCTGGTCTCCGGCCACGTCTCGATTCGCTACGGCTTCAAGGGTCCGAACCATGCCGTGGTCACGGCCTGCTCGACCGGTGCGCACGCCATCGGCGATGCCGCGCGGCTGATCGCGCTGGACGATGCCGACGTGATGATCGCGGGCGGCGCCGAGGCGACAGTCAATCGCATCGGGATCGCCGGCTTCTGTGCCTCGAGGGCCCTGTCCACCAGCTACAACGACACACCCAGCGAGGCATCGCGTCCTTGGGACAAGGGCCGCGACGGCTTCGTCATGGGCGAGGGCGCCGGCGTGCTGGTGCTGGAAGAGCTGGAGCATGCCAAGAAGCGCGGCGCGCGCATCTACGCCGAGGTGACCGGCTATGGCCTGTCCGGCGATGCCTACCACATCACCGCGCCGCCGGACGACGGCAACGGCGGTTTTCGCTCCATGCGCGCGGCCATCAAGCGCGCGCAGCTCGAGCCGGCGCAGGTCGACTACGTCAATGCGCACGGCACCTCGACGCCGCTGGGCGACGTCATCGAGCTGGGCGCGGTCAAGAAGCTGTTCGGGCCGGCCGTTCAGTCCATCTCCATGTCTTCCACGAAGTCGGCGATCGGTCACCTGCTGGGTGCCGCCGGTGCGGTCGAGGCGATCTTCTGCACGCTCGCGATCCGCGACGGCGTGGCGCCGCCGACCCTCAATCTCGAAGACCCGGCCGACGAGGCCGATGCGATCGACCTGGTTCCGCAGCAGCCGAGGGAGCGCCCGGTCCAGCACGCGCTCAGCAATTCCTTCGGTTTCGGCGGCACCAACGCCAGCTTGGTTCTCAGCCGCTTCGACAGCTAATCGCCGGAGGTGCCTTTGGGCTCTTTGCGCCTTGCCCTGGGTCTGGTGTTGGCCGGTGGCCTGACGGCCGCCGGACTCGTCGTCTACAACGGCTATGCCAGCTTTACGCAGCCCGGCCCGCTCGATGCCACCCGCCGCGTGGTGGTCGAGGCCGGCATGGGGCTGGAGGGCATCGCCGAGCGCCTGGCCGAAGCCAACGTGATCTCCGACCCGCTGGTCTTCCGCATCGGCGCCAAGCTGACCGAGCAGGCGACCCGCCTGAAGGCCGGCGAGTACGAGTTTCCGCCCGGCGTGACGATGCAGGGCGTGCTCGATCAGCTGAACACCGGCGACACCGTGGTCCGCCGCCTGACCATCCCCGAGGGCCTGACCTCCGCGGAGGTCGTGACCTTGATCGAGGCCGCCGAAGGCTTGGTCGGCGAGGTGCCCGAGGTACCGGCCGAGGGCGCCTTGCTGCCCGAGACCTATCACTACGCCTGGGGCGACAGCCGCGCCGATTTGGTGGCGCGCATGCGCGCCTCACTGCAGGCGGCCCTGGACGAGCTTTGGGTCGGTCGTGCCGAGGATCTGCCGCTGGAGACGCCGCAGCAGGCGGTCGTTCTGGCCTCGATCATCGAGAAGGAGACCGGCGTGGACGGCGAGCGGTCGCTGGTCTCCAGCGTCTTCATCAACCGTCTGAACCGCGGCATGCGCCTACAGTCCGACCCGACCGTGGTCTACGCGCTGACCGAAGGCGCCGGCCCGCTGGACCGCGCCCTGACCCGCGCCGACTGGCAGGTCGAGCACCCCTACAACACCTACCGCATCGAGGGCCTGCCGCCCGGACCCATCGCCAATCCCGGCCGGGCCGCCCTGGCCGCGGCCCTGGCCCCCGCCGAGAGCGACTACCTCTACTTCGTCGCCGACGGTACCGGCGGTCACGCCTTCGCCACCTCACTGGCCGAGCACAATCGCAACGTCGCCCGCTGGCGTCGCGTCCGCGACGGTCTGACGGAGTAGAGGACCTCGGGCTCAGGTGTCGGAACCAGGTCCGGCCGTCTCGGGAGCGAGGCGCGTATCGGCGGCTAACCTGTTGAATTTTAGCGACCCTTGCTGCCGGAGCTGGCTGCGGCCAAGAGCCTTCGGCGGAACCAAGAGTGCCGCCCCCCTTGATCCTGGCGCGGAAGCCGCCACACTTCCGGCATGGCCGAACTGCTACCCCACGAAAAGCGCTTCCTGAAGTTCCTCGGCGGTCACCTCGCCATGGGAGTGACGGCGGCGGCGGCGCTGACCGGACTGATCCTCTATTTCGATCTCTTCAGTCTCTGGACGCTGGCCGCGACCCAGTCCGAGGGCTGGCTGGGCATCGCCATGATCTTCGCCGGCCTGGCGATCACCTTCGGCTCGGCGGCCATGGGGATCGGCATCATGAGCCGTGCCCGCTACGACGGCGACGACTGACCCGCAAGATGAACCTCGAGAGGCCCTAGGACGCGCTGCTCTCCTCGAGCTGCCGCGCCGCCAGCGCATTCAGCGTCAGCACCGCCAGCGTTACCGCCGCGCCGGCCAGTTCCACTGTCAGGTCCGGCCAGAACAGCGCCACCGCCGCCGGCGCCAGGGCGAGGCGCTGCCAGGCGGCCAGCGGTGCGAAGAGGTAGCCCTCGAGCAGGGCCGCGAAGGCAATGAGCGCCAGCATCGCGGCCAGCCCGCTCCAGAGCACCAGCGGCAGCGGGCCGCCCAGGATGATGACCTCGTTGTAGACCATGAACAGCGGGATCAGGTAGAGGCCCTTGGCGAACTTCCAGGCCTGAAAGGCCGTCGCCATAGGTTTCGAGCCCGCGATGGCCGCGCCGGCGAAGCCGGCCAGGGCCACCGGCGGCGTGACGTTCGAGTCCTGGCTGTACCAGAAGACCAGCAGGTGGGCGATCAGCAGCGGCACACCGAATTCTTCGGAGAGCGCCGGGCCGACCAGGATCACCAGCACGATGTAGGCTGCGGTCACCGGCAGGCCCATGCCGAGGATCAGGCTGGCGATGGCTACCAGCAGCAGCGCCAGCAGCAGGTTGCCGCCCGAGAAGGCGATCATCATGGCCGAGAACTTGAGGCCCAGCCCGGTCAGGCCGACCACGCCGACGATGATGCCCGCGACCGCGCAGGCCAGCGACACCGCCACGGCGTTGCGCGCGCCCAGCTCCAGGGCCTGCAGGAACAGCCGGAGACCGGACTGGAGCAGCGCCAGGAACCCCGGCAGGCTGGCGGCCTCGCCGGCCCGCGGCCGCGTGACCAGAAAGTCCCAGAGCGCCTTGCCGCCGGCCGCCGCGATCACGGCGACGATGGCGTAGAATCCGACCCGCAGCGGCGAGTAGCCCGAGATCAGCAGGCCGATCAGGGCCACCAGCGGCACCAGGAAGTGCCAGCCCCCCGCCAGCACCTCGCGCACGCTCATCAGCTCCGAGGCGGGCAGCCCGCGCATCCCCTGTTTCACCGCCGCGATGTGCACCAGCAGATAGACGGCGCCGAAGTAGAGGAAGGCCGGGAAGATCGAGACCAGGACGATCTGCAGATAGGGGATCTGGGTGAACTCGCTCATCAGGAAGGCGCCGGCCCCCATGAGCGGCGGCATGATCTGCCCGCCGGTCGAGGCCGCGGCCTCGACGCCGCCCGCCTGGGCCGGGCGGTAGCCCAGCCGCTTCATCAGCGGGATGGTGAAGGCCCCGGTCGTCACCACGTTGGCGATGGCGGAGCCCGAGATGGAGCCCATGCCGGCGGAGGCGATGACGGCGGCCTTGGCGGGGCCGCCCCGCTGGCGGCCGGTGGCGGCATAGGCGAGGTCGATGAAGAAGCGCCCGGCGCCGGTGACCTCCAGGAAGGCGCCGAACAGCACGAACACGAAAACGAAGGTCGCGGCGACGCCCAGCGGCAGGCCGAAGATGCCCTCCGCGCCCAAGGTCATCTGGCTGGACAGCCGGTCGATCGAGTAGCCCCGATGGGCCAGGATGCCCGGCAGCCACTCGCCCAGCCAGGGCAGGGCGCCGCGCTGGCCGGCCATGGCATAGAGCAGGGCGATCGCCCCGATCAGGGTCATCACCGGCCCCACCGCGCGGCGGGCGGCCTCCAGCACCACCAGGGTGGTCACGATGCCGATGATCACGTCGATCTGGCGCGGCACGATGGCGGTGGCGATGGTGTCGATGTTGATCGGCACCCAGAGGCCGGCCAGCAGGCCGCAGGCGATCAGCGGGCCGTCGATCAGCCAGCCCACGACCCCGCGCGGGCGGTGCAGGCCGGTGACCGGGAACATCAGGAAGCAGAGAACCAGGATGAAGCCCAGGTGGATCGGCCGCAGGTAGAACAGGCCGATGGGCTGGATGCCGGCGCCGTAGAGCTGGAACAGCGACATGGCGATGCCGACCGCGGCGACAATCCGCAGGATGAACCGCGGCTGCGCCGCCGTGGGGCGGATCGGCTGGGGGCCTGCGTCGGTCATCGGGGTGTGCCTACTCTGGGCCTGATTACCTTGGAACCGGCGACTGCGGTGTCAGGGCGATGGTGACGCGGGCGCGGGCGCCGCTTGGGTTGGCGGCATCGTGCCTCGCCGCGGCGTCGCTGAGCGAGACCTCGGCCTGGGCCGTGCGCAGCCGATGATCGACGGCGGGTCCGCCGGGCCGCAGGACATAGGCGTTACCGGGTACGGCTTCGTCCAGCGCGTCGATCAGATAGCCACTCCGGCCGTCGGACCGCTGGACGCCCCGGCCCGGAATGTGGCCCAGGCCGGCGGCGAAGTCGGGCTGCAGACTCTTCACCAGCACCATGGTGCCGTTCCGGTTCTCGTAGCAGTCCTGAACCTCGAAGCCTTCGACGGAGTGCCGCCAGACCACGCACCAGCCGCTGCCCTCGGGCACCTCCAACCGGGCGATCTCCGTGCCGTCGGACAACTGCGCCGTCAGCACTCCGGCTTGAGCGCCGCCGAAGGGCGCGCCGGCCAGGATGACCGCCAAGACGAGCGCGGCGGCGAGAGGGGCGGCGGCCGAAGCCACCGCCCCGCGTGCCGTCACGGACGCAGCTCGTCCGGGATCTCGGCGCCGATCTCCTCGTAGTAGCGGATCGCGCCGGGGTGCAGCGGAACCGGCGTGGCCGAGAGCGTGAACTCGACCGTGGTCTGGTTCGCGGCCGGATGCACCGCCCGCAGTTCCTCCACGTTCTCGAACATCGCGCTGGTCACGGCGTAGGCCAGATCGTCGGACATCTCGGACGACACCACCAGCACGTTGGGAATGCCCAGCGTCGGCACGTCGTCGGCCACGCCCTCGTAGGTGCCGCCTGGCAGGTTCACCGAGGCCATGACCGCGGACTCGGCCTGGGCCGCTGCGCGCTCGGCGTCGCTCAACGGAATCAGGCGGATGGCGTTGGTGGTGGCCAGGTTCAGGATCGAGCTGGTCGGCGCGCCGACCGACCAGAATCCGGCGTCGATGTCGCCGTTGCGCAGGGCATCGGCGGTTTCGTTGAAGTTCAGCCGCTGCTCCTCGATGTCGTCGTAGGTGATCCCGTTGGCATTGAGGATCGTCTGCGCGTTGACTTCGGTGCCCGAGCCCGGTGCGCCGACCGAGACGCGCTTGCCGGCCAGATCCGCCAGCGAGGTGATGCCGCTGTCCTCCAGCGTCACGATCTGGATCATGTTGGCGTACATCGAGGCCACCGCCCGGGTCATCGGCAGCTGGCTGCCCTCGAAGCGGCCGGTGCCCGTGTAGCCCTGAAAGACCACGTCGGCCAGCGCGAGCGCGAAGTCGCTGTCGCCGGTCGCGATCAGGCCCATGTTCTCCACCGACGCGCCGGTGACCTCGGCCACGGCGGCATAGCCCTCGACATGGTTGTTGATCACCTCGGCCAGTCCGCCGCCCATGGGGAAGTAGACGCCGCCGGTCCCGCCCGTTGCGATCGAAAGCTGCTGCTGGGCCATCGCCGGCGTGCTTGCGAGCAGCGCGGTCGCGGCCAGAATTTTCACGTATTTCACCTGATAGCCTCCCAGTTTTCCTTGGTTGAAGCGGACCCTAGCAACTGGCCCGATCCCTGCCAAGCGGCGCCGCAGACCTCCTAACGTTAGACGGCACAAGGTCTCCGAGAAACCACCTCAGGTGGTGTTTCCTCGCCGATAGAAAGCGAAAGAAGCCGCGTAACGAGAGCCGTCGCAGAGGACGATGCCACTGGCCGCTCCCCCTACCATGGGGCGGCGGCGCGGCCAAGCCGCAGAGAGCGGTAAGCCGTGGACGAGGTGAACTCTCCGGAGCCAGGCCTTTGCGCCGTCCGTGCGCAGCCAGCGACCTCCTCAGTCGACAGTCGTCAGTCTGCCGCCTCGACCCGCACCGGGGCTCTGTCGGTCACTGCGGCGAAGCGGCGCGGGTTTTCGCGCGCCCGGCCCAGGATGTTGAGCGGCGCCGCCAGCCGGCCTGCTATTAGGCATCGTATTAAGATGCTGTTGTATCGACAATCTCCACTGCGCGTTGAACGTCGCTGTCTTGCCAGCCTACTGGGCTAATTGAGGAATCAGCAGAGAAAGAAGCTAAAACGACTGCCGGACCTCAAACGGAACATCCGTTTCTGTAAGAATATATGCATCGTAAAATCTTGCGACCCGCTGGTGCTCAACAATATAAAATCCGGAAAAAGTGTTAGTCACATCGTTTTGAGCTGCATAGTTATTGTGGGTGCCACCAATAACTGCAATCCAAATAAGACAGTTGTGCCTTGGCATCCCATACATGTATGTCTTAACGTCGTTAGAAGCGGCGATGTAGGATGTAATTTGACTCCCTATGTCTTCAACTATGGAATTGGGCAAATCACCGCAATCAACTACACGACTCATTGAAGCTTCGTCATAAGGAAAAATCATCGGGAATGACCAGTTTATACTGACTTGAAGTCGTATTATTTTGCCCTCGTTCTCCTGAATACAGTCTACAAACCCGTGCTCATCAAATATTGGCTTCTCTTTCTCAAATACATACTCTCCATTTTCTGCGAGTTCTTCATAATTTTCTGCCTTCACTGCCAGCTCCGACACCGTTCCACCGCAAACAGCAACCTTGTTGCCGTTATCAAAAGGCCCCACTGTCGGGCTAACCAACTCTACCACCTTAGCCGCGCCACCAAGTATTGTGCCCAGCGCACCAACAATGCTGCCAAGCAGTAGTACAGCGGCAACCGGCCACCACTTCTTAAGTCGTGTGATGTCCATCACTACATCCTCTACGCGATGGGCAGATACTGGTGAAAAAGCGCCTCAATCGATGCTATTTTCCGCTGTTCCGGCAGGTAGGCTTGCACGATAAAAAGAGAGCAGCTGCCAGCGATATGCGCCTAAAGCTTGTTGCCTGTAAAATTCGCAATACGCAAGTTATTATCTATTTTTTATTTGCACTCATACTAAGAAAAAACTGTAATATCCCATACAACTCTCGTTTCTGTCATGCAATATGAGAGCTGATCTTAAATTTTGTCATCCGCTTGCAAGCATCGGACTGAACTGAAGTCTCCAAACGCGCTTAAAGCCACCGAGTGTGGCTCATTCATGGAATTCGACCCGCACCGGATCGCCGCCGCTTACCGCCGCAAGATCTCGCAGGTCCTCGCGCGCCCGGCCCACAATGTTGACCGGCGCCACCGGCCGGATCTCGTCGCCGCGGGAGACCGGCGTGCGGCCGTAGCCCAGGGCGATGGCCGAGCCCTGCACTCAGACCGCCACCTCGCCCAGCTCGACCACATCGCGCGCGTCCAGCTCCACCGCAATCCCCTCCCGGGGTGCCGGGAAGTAGACCTCCTCTCCCCAGGTCTGCGCCTCGGACTCGAAGGGCAGGGCCGCCAGCATGGCCTCAGCCGTCGGCGTGTCCAGCAGATCGACGGTGACGGTGACGGATCCGGCGGAGATGCGAATGGCTGGCATGGAGACGTTCCCGTGAAAGCGACCTGACTACGATAGCAGCCCGCGAATGGCCTGCCATCCGAAGTCGGTAGCGCGATGTGTGGTCGTGGTTGATGAGTGTTCGATAGGTTTGCGCGCGCCCTGGGCGCGTAGCCGTGGCCTTGCACTGGCTAGCACTATTCGCCGTTCAAAGAGCCGATAGATGCCCTCTTTAGGACGCTGACTAAGGGCGTCGTAGGACTGTGGGATGCCGACTTGTTTTGCATTATGGGAGAAATCTGCATATGTTCGCTTTATGTTCCAAATAAGCAACTTGCAGAAGAGGGAGGCTCATGATTGAACATTATGAGTTGAAACAAGCATTGCGATTGACATCGGCATGGCAACCGGCGGCTTTTTTGAGGAGAGGTTAGATCAGTCTAGAGTTAAGGCTGAGCTGGTCGAAAAGTACTTTTTCGCTTGGGCCAATGTTCTCAAGAGCACTATCCGCAACAACAGCCGTCTCGCCTATATTGACCTCTTTGCTGGCCCCGGCCGTTACAAGGACGGGGCTGCGTCTGTGCCGCTCGTGATTGTCGAGCGAGCCATTGCTGACGATTTCTTGCGTGACCACCTCGTGACCCTATTCAACGATAAGGATGAGAACCTCACACGTACATTGGAAGAACAGATCGCTGCGATCCCAGGCGTCGATCAGCTCAAGTACAAACCCCAAGTAATGAATGAAGAAGTTGGCGACAACATCGTAGCGCAGTTCGAAGCTACCAAGCTGATTCCTACCTTCTTTTTCGTAGACCCCTGGGGTTACAGAGGATTGTCGCTTAGGCTTATTAATTCTGTCCTCCGCAACTGGGGTTGCGACTGCGTCTTTTTCTTCAACTACAATAGGATCAACGCGGGCCTCGGGAACCCAGTAGTAGAGGAGCATATGAACGCCCTCTTTGGCGTGGAGCGTGCTGATCAGCTTCGCTTCCAGCTGACCCCTATGTCGCCTGCAATGCGCGAGCTTGCAATCGTTGAAGCAGTTTCCGAGGCGCTGAAGGAGATGGGGGGTGAATTCGTCCTACCTTTTACTTTCAAGCGCGAAGACGGTTCGCGCACGAGCCACTATTTGATCTTCGTTTCGAAGCACGTTCGTGGGTACGAAGTGATGAAGGACATCATGGCACGCGCCAGCTCCAGTCATGAGGAGGGAGTGCCATCATTCTCATACTGTCCAGCTGACGCGAGCACGCCACTACTCTTTGAGTTTGCGCGGCCGTTGAGCGAACTCGGTTCGATGCTGTGCGAGGAGTTTGCTGGGCAATCGATGACGATGAAGCAGGTTTATGAACGGCACCACGTAGGCCGCCGCTTCATCAAAAAGAACTACAAGGATGTCCTCATTCGCCTCGAAACGGAGGGAAGGATCGCTGCGCAGCCTTCGGTGGCCGAGCGCCGGACACGGAATGGCCGGCCGACCTTCGCCGACACCGTGCACGTAACATTCCTTGGGAGCGCATAGATGGTCAGCAAGTCTTCGATCGAGTGGACCGAAGCTACTTGGAACCCGGTCGCCGGTTGCACCGTGATCTCTCCGGGATGCACCAATTGCTATGCGATGCGCATGGCGGCGCGCCTCGCTTCGATGGGACACAGCAAATACAAGGGACTTACGCGCCAATCCGGTGGTCGCGCCAAGTGGAACGGTAAGGTAAACCTAGATCACAGTGCGTTGGACGCGCCGCGTCAGTGGAAGACTAGTCGAGTCATCTTCGTCAACAGTATGTCTGACCTCTTCCACGAGGAGGTGCCGATAGAGTTCATCCACGAAGTGTTCCGGGTCATGAGAGAGACGCCTCAGCACACATACCAAGTACTTACAAAGCGCGGAGATCGGCTTGCTAATGTGGCGAGTGAGATAAATTGGCCCGCAAATGTGTGGATGGGTGTCAGCGTGGAGAGCGACGAATATGTGTGGCGCGTTGACTGTCTCCGTTCTGTTCCCTCGGCGGTACGCTTCTTGAGTCTCGAACCGCTGCTCGGGCCGTTAGAAGACCTCGACCTTCGTGGCATCGACTGGGTGATTGTTGGTGGAGAGAGCGGTCCCGGCGCACGACCCATGGACCATGATTGGGTGCGTGACATCAGAGATCAATGCGCGGCCAAACGCGTTGCCTTTCACTTCAAGCAATGGGGTGGAGTGAATAAGAAGAGGACCGGCCGGGTACTCGATGGTAGGACGTGGGACGAGATGCCGGTGGTGGCAGCCTAGTTACTCTTGGCGGCCCCTGTGAGGTTCGAGCCCGCCTACCCGAAGATATGGGGTTGAGCCTTCTCGTCGGTGTCCGGTTGGCCCCGCTGTTTCTCCTGAAGGAAATCGACGAAGGCGCGGGTGCGCGGGAGGCGTTGCAGGGTGGGGGGGGCACAGACCTGCTGTTTCAGCCGTTGCCGCAAGCCCCTCAGGCAAGCGGGCGGCTTCAGCGCCTTGCAGCTGCCTGCTAGACACTTGCCCCCATCGGCCCACAGCGGTTCTCCGTAGCGGCCGCACCCAAGCGCTTTTGGTGCGGCCGCGGATTCAGAGCCGAATTGCTCTACAAGTTGAGCTCGCGACCAAAATCGAAATCTTCAGACGACATGAAGCCGCCTGCGCTGTAGGCATCGGGCGCTGTTTCAAACAAGAACTCCAGGAAAGCGTCTGCAGCCGACGGATCTGCGTTCGGCCGATCTGCTTTCGCGACAGCGATTTCTGAGCCGAACTGTGCCGCCTCCGGGACTTCGACAAAGGCAAGATGGTCGGGCCAGTAGTTCGCGTAAAAGTCAGCAAGATGGCCGAAGATCATGCCCACCGGAGCAATTCCGTTCATAACCGCGTAGGGAACGTCCCTGTGCTGTATCGCTACGCGCCCCGGAAAGTCGGGCACCTCCCGCGCAAAAACTGCGCCGGCCGCATCTTCCCCCAAGAGTGCGTTCAGCGTGCCAAGATATTGGTTGCGTGCGCCAGTCTCGCGCGGTGTTGCAAATACGAAAGGCAGATCCGATGAGACAAAGGCTTCGAGGTCTGGGACCTCTTGGTAGAGCTCTCGATTGATGAGCAGGCCCATCCCACGATGCTTGGCGAAGACACGAGGCTTGCTTGCAAGTAACTGTTGTTCATTGAGTCGCCCCATCGGCCGCTCGCCGAGCATGAGGAGATCGGGGAATACGGGTGTATCTTGCCGGACAGGAAGCTGCGCATTACCAAACCGGAAGCCACCACTCTGCAGTCCAGCCATGATCATGACTTGTGGCAGCGTAACGACCGTAATGTCTTCAGCCGTAATCGCGCAGCGCCCGGTCTCGGCACAGTATTTCGGAAAGGCATCGAAAACGAGAGGAAGCAACACTGGATAGTGGTTGCCTTCGGTAAAGATGGTCAGCTTTGCGCTGCCATCGACGGGACCGACGATGTCTGGGATACCGTTGGTAAGCCCGTCTCCGCGATCGATACCGTTGTCGACGCGAAGATGGCCACGGTCAGGTCCATAGGTAGGCCAGTCCAAAGGGTCCGCTGCCTGTCCGGGACCAATTAATGCCATACTGACCAAAGCCACTAGAAGGTAAGTGCGAGATGGGTGGATGACGTTTCTCATGGCATGACCTCAGCTTTTCAGATTCGTTATTAGGCAACAAATCACTGAGTGCGCCTTTATTGGCCGCTTTCTCTACCTTGGGAGTCCAGCCAGTTTCCGGTTGCCAAGCCTATTGGGTGTAAGTGGCGGTTTCGTGACGTTGTTCTCTTGTGAGCTTGGATTGGGTCAGCCCGAAGCGTCAGTCCTTCGCATTCTGCCTGACCGGCCAGTTGATCAGCGCGACTCCCGCAATCGCTGCGCCGAGACCGACGGCGACCGGGAGTGTGAAGGTCTCTCCCAAAAACACCAGCCCGAGGATCACGCCGATACAGGCCCGCAGATAGCTCTGGCTTGCCACGCCCATCGACCCGAGCGTTCGAACCAGCCGGAAGTAGATGAGAAGCGCAACGCCGGTGCAGATGATCGACAGAACCCCGGTTGCGACCACAGCCGTCAGGCTCGGTGCCAGGGTCCAGGGCCGATCCAGAACCAATGCCAGCGGCACGAGAACGATTGATGCCCAGACCATCGTTCCGGCGGCCGTTGCGACTGCGCTGATATGGCCGAAGCGTTTTCCGTAAATGGCTGCCCCGGCATAGAGCGCGGCACCGATGAGGCAGGCGAGCTGTCCCGCCACCTGGTCTCCGAGGCCGCGCAGCGCGTCTACGCCGACGATCAGCACGATCCCCAGCACGCCGAGCGTCACCCCGAAGAGCCTGCGTCCGTCCCGGGCTTCGTGGCGCGTGACCAAGGCCGTGATGAGAAAGACAAAGATCGGGGATGTCGAATTGAGAACGCTGGCGAGCCCGGCCTCCACGAACTGCTGTCCCCAGGCCAGCAGGGTCCAGGCGCCAATGCTGTTGAAGACGGCCTGGAGAAAGAGCATGCGCAAGGTCTTGCCATCGCGCGGCAGCCTTTCCGAACGCAGGCTCATGACGATCGTCAGGAAGATCGCGGCCCCGAGAACGCGCAGGGCGATCAGCGTGACCGGCGGGACTTCCGCGACGGCCAGCTTGGTGAAGAGATAGGACGACCCCCAAAGCAGCGCGAGAAGCGCCAGCAAGGGCAGTTCGATCCTCAGATTGGGAGAGGACATTCCGTATGGGCCTCTTGAGAGTGGTTTCGCGCCTGTGCGATCGATCGGAGTTCGAAATCGCCATTCAGGGCGACGGTGGTGCCGTGTGTCGTGAGTGATCGGGTCGGCGCCGCGGTGCGGTATCGCCTTGTCTGGAGTTGCGGGCAGATGCCGCGAAGCGGGCGGTCCTCGGCGGGTCGATAGGATGTCGTTTCGCGCAGGCTAGGCGATGACGGAGCACAAATGCTTCGCTTAGGATCGAACTATAGAAGAGAGGCGGCATCGCGCAGGCCGCGGCTCTGGGCGGCGAACGTCTTCGCGTCCCCATGCCGATTGCCCTGGCCGAGGACGCCGGTACCACGTGGAGGCCGTCACCTCGCCCGGCGCGATGACGTTGGGCGCCTTGAGGGGGCGCCGGAACCCTGAGGGCCAGACGGCTAGATGTGATCTCTCAAGAGGCTGTCCACTCAGCCCCGCTGTTTCTCCTGAAGGAAGTCCATGAAGGCGCGGATGCGCGGGAGGCGTTGCAAGGCGGGCGGGGTCAGGATCGTGATCGGGCGGGGCTCGGGGTCGTGGCTTGTCTCGAACAGCGGCAGGAGGCGGCCGTCGGCCAGGGCCTCTTCGCCGAGAAAGTCGCCCAGCCGGACGATGCCGGCGCCGCCTAAGGCCAACTCGTAAAGGCATTCCGCGTTGTCGCTGGTCAGGCTCCCGCCGACGGGCAGCGCAACCCGCCGGCCCTTCACCAGGAAGGGCCACTTGGCCAGGCGGGCGAAGCCGCTCAGCAGGAGGCAGTTGTGCTGCAGGAGATCCTGCGGCCGCCGCGGCGTGCCCTGGCGCACCAGGTAGTCCGGGCTGGCCGCGATCACCCGGCGCACCTCCCCCAGCCGGCGGCCGACAAGGCTGGAATCGCTCAGCGGCCCGACGCGGATGGCCAGGTCGATGCCTTCGGCGGCCAGGTCCACGCGCCGGTCGGTCACGCTCAGATCGACGGTGATCTCGGGATAGCGCGCCACGAACTCCGGCAGCCAGCGCGCCAGGCGGAGCTTCGCGAAGGCGCTGCCCGTGTTGACCCGGAGGGTGCCGCGCGGCCGGTTGCGGCCCGCCGTGACCTCCGCTTCCGCCGCGGTCAGGGCTCCGACGATCTCGCGCGCCCGGGCCGCGTAGATCTCGCCCTCGGGCGTCAAGGCCAGGCGCCGCGTCGAGCGCTGTAGCAGTTTCACGCCGAGATGGTCTTCCAGCCGCGAGACGATCTTCGAGACGCCGGGCGGCGTCAGCCCCATGGTCTCGGCGACCGCGGCGAAACTGCCGCGCTCGACGACGTCGAGGAAGACGGATATTTCGTAACCGGGCTTCACTCGGGCAGTATTCCAAACTTTTGGTTTGTTCGGAAGGGTGGTCTGCGCCGATTTTCGGACGGCGGGGCGGGGATAGTGTCGGGTCCTTTCATCATCCCCCGTCCCGGCGCCGGCGCTTCGGTTCCGGGACGCGCCAACGCCCGGAAGGACTGCCATGCCGATCACCCGTCTCTCGCTGCCCGAAGCCACCACGAACGCCCAGGCGCAGGCCTTGGTCGAGGCGGTGCAGCGGGCCTTCGTCGCGACCTGCGACGTGCCCGCCGAGGACCTGTTCTTTCAGATTGTCCGCTTCGCGCCGGAAGACCGCGTGCTCCACCCCACCTACGGCGGAGTCGAACGCTCCTCTCAGGTGGTCATCGCCGAGATCACCTTCCTGCAAGGGCGCGACGACGCCCAGAAGCGCGCCCTCTTTCGCGAGATCGCCAGGGGCGTGACCGCTTGCGGCCTCCGCGGCGACGACATCCTGGTCTACCTGCAGGAAAACGGTCCCATCGACTGGTCCCTCGGCCGGGGCGAAGCTTTCCTCGACGTCAAGTCCGGGTGACGACTGGGAAGGTGAGGGCTGCAAACCTCACGCGGCATGGTGGCCCCTGCGGGACTCGAACCCGCACGTCCGAAGACCCGGGATTTTAAGTCCCGTGCGTCTACCAGTTCCGCCAAGGGGCCGGCGCGTTTGCCGCGACGCCGCGTGACCGCGACGTGCTGAGAACGACGAAAAGCCAAGATGGCAAGCCGCGCTGGGGTCGGGCAAGCCCTGCGCGGAGCGCGCTTGGCCTGCCGCCGCGCTTGCGGCATAGCTTCTTCCCGGACGGTAGACAAACGAAAACGCCGGCGACCGGACACACAACAGCGAGCACGCAACAACGAACAGGGGGAGGCGCGGGACATGGCCGGGCGGCTGCAAGACAAGGTAGCGATCGTGGTGGGGGCGGGCTCCAGCGGGCCGGGTTGGGGCAACGGCAAGGCGACGGCGGCGCTCTTTGCGCGCCAGGGGGCGAAGGTGCTCTGTGTTGATCGCAACGGCGCCGCGGCGGAGGAGACGGCCGGTCTTATCGCCGAGGAGGGCGGCACGGCCTCGGCCTTCGCGGCCGACGTGACCGAGGGGGCGCAGGTCGCCGCGATGGTGGAGGCGGCGCGCGGTGCCGCCTGGAACGCCGGCGGGCGGATCGACGTGCTGCACAACAACGTCGGCATCGTCGAGGTCGGCGGTCCGGTCGAGGCCTCCGAGGAGTCCTGGCACCGGGTGATGGACGTCAACCTCACCTCCATGTTCCTGACCTGCAAGCACGTGCTGCCGGTGATGGAGGCGCAGTTCGAGGAGAGCGGGCAGGGTGGTGCGCTGGTCAACATCGCCTCCATCGCCGGCATCCGCTGGGCCGGCGTGCCCTACATCTCCTACGCCGCGAGCAAGGCCGGCGTCATCCAGTTCACCCGCGCGGTGGCGCTGCAGTATGCGGCGAAGGGCATCCGCGCCAACTCTATCCTGCCCGGCCTGATGAACACGCCGATGATCCGCGAGCCCCTGAAGGAGGTCTACGCCGGCGGCGATGTCGACAGGATGGTCGAGCTGCGCGATGCCCAGTGCCCCACCGGCAAGATGGGCGACGCCTGGGACGTGGCCTACGCCAGCCTCTTCCTCGCCTCGGACGAGGCCAAGTACGTCACCGCCACGGAACTCGTGGTCGACGGCGGCATCACGGCTAAGTTTAGTTGAGGGAGGTTCGGTATCGGCACCTGACGGTGCCGGCACTGTTCCGTCCCGCGCCCCCACCCGGCCACCCATCCAGGATACTCTCGTGGGCGGCCGGGTGGGGGCGCGGGACGGAACAGCGCAACCCGCAAGGGTTCGAAAGAGTTTAGGAGCAGGATGGAACTCTGCCGGCCGATAGACCCCGAGAGAGCGCTGGCGTGTCGGTAGTCCGAACGCAATCCCGCTTCAGCCGCGCGACAAGGCGCTGCGGAGAAAGTCCAGCGTTGCCCGGACCTTGACCGGCAGGAAGGCGCGCGAGGGGTAGAGCGCCCAGGCGCCGGTGTCGAAGGTGGTGGCGGTGACCTCGTCCTCCGGCAGAAGGTCGATAAGACGGCCTTCGGAGAGATCGCGCCCGATCAGCCAGTCGGCGAGCAGGGCCGGCCCAAGCCCTTCCCGGGCGGCGCGCCGCAAGGCCAGCGCATTGGAGATGCGCAGCGTCCCCCGCACCGGCACCTCGTCGGCTCCCTCCGCCCTTCGCACCAGCCAGCGGGTGCGATAGTCGGGCAGGGTGGTCAGCAGACAGTCGCGCTGCGACAGCTCGGCAACAGATGTGAGCGCGCCTTCGCGGGCGAGATAGGCCGGCGCGGCGACGACGCGGTAGCGCGTCCGCATCAGGCGTGTGCTGATCAGGTCGCCTTGCGGCGCCGGCGCCAGGCGGATGGCGAGATCCAGGGCTTCGCCAATCAGGTCCAGATTCGCATCCGACAGAAGGAGTTCGAGCTCGATCCCGGGCAGCGCCTGTCGAAACCGCGCGAGCAGCGGCACGATCACCTCATGGCCGAAGGCCACCGAAGCGGTCAGGCGCAACGTCCCCTGCGGCTGTGCCGCCCCTCTCGCGGCCTCGTCCCGCGCGGCGGAGAGTTCGTCGAGCGCCGGGCCGGCTCGGCGCAGCCAAGCCGCGCCGGCCTCGGTGACCGACAGGCGCCGCGTGCTTCGCTGAAAGAGGCGCAGACCGAGCTCCGCCTCCAGCGCGGTCACGGCGCGGGACACGGTGGAGGGGTCGACCTCCAGCAGACGGGCGGCCGCGGCGAAGCTGCCTTGTTCGGCAACGAGACGGACGGCGCGCAGGTTTTCAAGATCCATTCATGCAGAATACGCACGAGTTTGCTGGGTCGCAGCCGGTTTTTCGTCTCCGTCATCATCAATAACCTTCCTGCCAGCCGTGAAGCCTCTGCGGTCCCCACCACTCGAGAAGGAGAGATCATCATGAAGGTTGCAGTCCTCGGCCTTGGCGCCATGGGCAGACGCATGGCGGTGAAGTTGATCGACGCCGGGCATCAGGTGACGGTCTGGACCCGTTCGCAGGCGCGCTCCACGCCGGAGGGCGCCTGCCGCGCGGCCAGCCCCGCCGCCGCCGCCGCAGGCGCCTCCCTCGTGATCTCGATGGTGCGCGACGATGCCGCGTCCTACGAGGTCTGGCTCGGCGACGGCGGCGCCCTCGCCGCGCTGCCGGAGGACGCCGTTGGGATTGAGTGCTCGACCTTGTCCCTGCCCTTCGTGTCCGAGCTTGGCGAGGCCTTCGCCAGGGTCGGCCGCGCCTTTCTCGACGCCCCGCTCGCCGGCTCGCGGCCGCAGGCGGAGGCCGGGCAGCTCATCTTCTTCGTCGGCGGCGATCCTCGAGCGCTCGAGACCGCCCGCCCGGCGCTTGAGGCCATGGGTGCTGCGGTCCATCATGCCGGCGCGACCGGCGCCGGGGCGCTGGTCAAGCTGATGGTCAACGCGCTCTTCGGCGTACAGCTCGCCCTGCTCGGCGAGGTGATCGGGATGGCGCGGCGTTCGGGTCACGATCCCGCCCGGGCCGTCGAGATTCTCGGCGCGACTCCCGTGGTCTCGCCCGCCGCCAAGCTGTCGGCCGCTGCCATGCTCGGCGACGCCTTCCCGCCGGCCTTCCCCATCGATCTCGTCGAGAAGGACTTCGATCTGCTGGCGACCTCTGCTGCCGCCCTGGGCGTGTCGGTTCCGCTGGGGGAGGCGGCCCGCTCGATCTACGCGGCAGCCAAGGACGAGGGCTACGGTGAGGACAACATCACCGGTATCGTCCAACGTTACCTGGAGTGAAGAGAGCAGACTGTCGCGGCGCGGGCCGTGAGGCTCGGCTCAGGTTCCGCTTGCCGACCTGCCTCTAAGTCCTGAAGCTGCCGTCGGAGCAACAGACAGAGGGCAAGGCTAGGTTCATTATGCTGATCGATCCCACTCTTGCGCAGTCCGGGCAGCTGCGCCGGGCGCTGCGCGAGGACACGTCGGCCGACGAGGCGGCGGTGGTCCGGCGCCTAACCGCCGAAGCCAAGTTGGACGCCGCCGCTTGCGACCGGATCGCCGTGCGGGCGCGGCAGTTGGTCGAGGCCGTGCGGAGGTCGCGCGTTCGCCAGGGTGGGATCGACGCCTTCCTCCACGAGTACGAGCTCTCCAGCAAGGAGGGCGTGGTTCTGATGTGCCTCGCCGAGGCCATGCTGCGGGTGCCCGACGCCTTCACCGTCGACAAGCTGATCGCCGACAAGCTCGGTACCGCGGAGTGGCAGAACCACCTCGGCAAGAGCGAGTCGCTCTTCGTCAATGCCTCGACCTGGGCGCTGATGCTGACCGGGCGGGTGGTGCGGCTGGAGGAACGGGAGCGCGCCGACCTGGGCGGCTTTCTGCGCCGCCTGGTGCACCGCTCCGGCGAACCGGTGATCCGCACGGCGGTGCGCGAGGCCATGCGCATCCTCGGCCGGCAGTTCGTCATGGGGCGCAGCATCTCCGAGGCGCTGGGCCGGGCGCGCGAGCTGGAGGGGCAGGGCTACCGCTACTCCTACGACATGCTGGGCGAGGCGGCCCGCACCGCCGCGGATGCCGAGCGCTACTACGAGAGCTATGCCGCCGCGATCCGCGCCATCGGCCAAGCCGGCGCCGGCAAGGCGGTCAACGACGGGCCGGGCATTTCGGTCAAGCTCTCGGCGCTGCATCCCCGCTACGAATTCGGCCAGCGCGAGCGGGTGCTGGGCGAGCTGGTGCCGCGGCTGCGGGCCCTGGCGGCGATGGCGGCGGAGCAGAACATGGGCTTCTGCGTCGATGCCGAGGAGGCGGACCGCCTGGATCTCTCGCTGGAGGTGCTGGAGGCGGTGGCCTGTGACCCGGCGCTGAAGGACTGGCAAGGCTTCGGTCTGGCGATCCAGGCCTATCAGAAGCGCTGCGCGCGCCTGGTCGACTGGCTGGCCGAGCTGTCCGGTCGCGCCGGGCGGCGGCTCAACGTGCGGCTGGTCAAGGGCGCCTACTGGGACACCGAGATCAAGCTGGCGCAGGAGCAGGGGCTGGAGGGCTACCCGGTCTTCACTCGCAAGGTCTCGACCGATGTCTCCTACCTGGCCTGCGCCAAGAAGCTGCTGGCCGACCCGCAGGCTTTCTATCCGCAGTTCGCCACCCACAACGCCCACACCCTGGCTGCGGTGCTGGAGATGGCCGGTAACAAACAGGCGGGCGACAGCTTCGAGTTCCAGCGCCTGCACGGCATGGGCGAGGCGCTCTATGAGGAGATCGTCGGGCCGGACAAGCTGGACGTGCCCTGCCGGATTTACGCGCCGGTCGGCAGCCACGAGGATCTGCTGGCCTACCTGGTGCGTCGCCTGCTGGAGAACGGGGCCAACAGCTCCTTCGTCAACCGCATCCAGGACGAGGCGCTGCCGCTGGAGGAGATCGTCGCCGACCCGGTCGCCAAGGCCGAGCGGCTGGACCCGGTGCCGCATCCGCGCATTCCGCTGCCGCGCAACCTGTTCGAGGGTGTCGAGGCGGGGGGGCGCCTGAATTCCGCCGGGCTCGACCTGGCCGACCCGCTCGTGGTGGCGGAGCTGGGGCAGGCCATGCAGCGTCACGCCGCGACGCCCTGGCAGGCCGCGCCGCTGCTCGGCGGCTTCGCCCAGGCGGGCGTGGCGCGGCCGGTGCTCGACCCGGCCGACCGCCGGCGCCAGGTGGGGGAGGTCGTCTGGGCCACTCCGGAGATGGCCGACAAGGCCCTGGCGCGCGCCCAGGCCGCCGCCGCCGATTGGGATGCCTTGGGGGCGGAGGCGCGGGCGCAGATCTTGCGCCGCATCGCCGATCTCTACGAGGAGAACCGCAGCGAACTGATGGCGCTGGCGGTGCGCGAGGCCGGCAAGACCGTCGGCGATGCCCTGGCCGAGGTCCGCGAAGCCGTCGACTTCTGCCGCTACTACGCGGCGCGGGGGGCGGAAGTCTTCGCCGAGAGCCAGCGCATGCCGGGTCCGACCGGCGAGCGCAACGAGCTGCGTCACGCCGGCCGCGGCGTCTTCCTCTGCATCAGCCCCTGGAACTTCCCGCTGGCGATCTTCACCGGGCAGATCGTCGCCGCGCTGATGGCCGGGAATGCGGTGCTGGCCAAGCCGGCCGAGCAGACGGGCCTGATGGCCGCCGCCGCCGTGCGCCTGATACAGCGGGCCGGCGTGCCGGGCGAGGTGCTGCAGCTGCTGCCGGGTGACGGCGCCGCGCTGGGCGGACGGCTGGTCAAGGACGCGCGGGTCGGCGGCGTCGCCTTCACCGGGTCGGTCGAAACCGGGCAGGCGATCAACCGGGCGCTGGCGGCGCGGGACGGTGCCGTGGTGCCGCTGATCGCGGAGACCGGCGGCCAGAACGTCATGATCGTGGACTCCACGGCCCTGCCGGAACAGGTGGTGCAGGACGTGCTGGTCTCCGGCTTCCAGTCGGCCGGCCAGCGCTGCTCGGCGCTGCGCGTGCTCTTCCTGCAGGAGGAGGTGGCCGGGCGCACCCTCGAGATGCTGGCCGGCGCCATGGCCGAGCTGCGGGTCGGCGATCCCGCGGAGCTCTCCACCGACGTCGGCCCGGTGATCGACGAGGAGGCGCGCGACCTGCTGCTCGGCCACGACAAGGCCATGACCAACGACGGCCGGCTGATCGCCCGCACGCCGCTGGGCCCTGACACGGAGCAGGGGACCTTCGTCGCGCCCGCCGCCTTCGAGATCGAGTCCCTGAACCAGCTGCAGAGCGAGGTCTTCGGCCCCTTCGTCCATGTGGTGCGCTACCAGGCCAACCGCCTGGACCAGGTGGTGGAGGCGATCAATGCCAGCGGCTATGGCCTGACCCTGGGAATTCACAGCCGCATCGACTCGACGGTCGACTACGTGATCCGGCGGGCCAAGGTCGGCAACGCCTACGTCAACCGCAACATGATCGGCGCCGTCGTCGGTGTGCAGCCCTTCGGCGGCGAGGGCCTCTCCGGCACCGGGCCGAAGGCCGGCGGGCCGAACTACCTGAAGCGCTTCGCGGTCGAGCGGGTGGTCTCGATCGACACCACCGCGGCCGGCGGCAACGCCTCCCTCATGAGCCTGGAAGAGGAGCTGCCGGTCTGATCGGCATCGCTCCGGCCGAGGCATTCTGATCTAGATCAAGGAGCGGCGGCGGCGGCAGTTGCAAACTCTACGCAGTCGCAACTTCAACGCCGTAACCGCAGGACTTTCGCAAACGGCGGCGTCAATCGGGTCTGAGCTAATCTGAGATTGACAATCGTTCGCAGTATGCGCAATCTTGCAATTGCAAATCGCTCGCAACCATGCGGGCAACAGGCCGCAACAGAGACCGAACCGGAACAGAAACTGCCGTGATTGTCTGCGTCTGCAACAACCTGAATTGCCGCAAGGTGCGCGAGGCGGTGGATGCCGGCGCGGCGAGCTGCGCGAAAGTCTATCTGCACCACGGCGTTCGGCCCCAGTGCGGACGCTGCGTGGACACAGTGCGCGAAATGGTTCAGACGGCTTCCGGCGATGCTGGCGCCGCCGCGCTGAACGGAGCGCGCGCCTAATCCGTAGGTAATTTGCGGTTTGTGGTCGTCGTTGCCTGCGATATATCCCCTGATGAACGAGAGAATCGGCGAGGTGCCGGAAGCGTAAGCTTTCGGCCGAAACGCTTGGGCTGACAAAGGCTTAAGCTTATCAGGAGAGCAAAGACCGTGAAGGGCGACCCGAAGGTTATCGAGTTCCTCAACAAGATCCTGGTCAATGAGCTGACCGCGATCAATCAGTACTTCCTGCATTCGCGGATGCTCAAGGACTGGGGCATCTCGGAGCTGGCGGAGAAGGAATACAAGGAATCCATCGAGGAGATGCAGCACGCCGACGACCTGATCGAGCGCATTCTCTTCCTTGAGGGACTTCCCAACCTGCAGGACCTGCACAAGCTGCGCATCGGCGAGGATGTGAAGGAAATCCTGGAGTGCGACCTGAAGCTCGAGCATCAGGCCATTCCCGACCTGCGGGATGCGATCGAGCACAGCGAAAAGGTGCGCGACTTCGTCAGCCGCGATCTCTTCGAGCGCATCCTGGCGAACGAGGAAGAGCACGTCGATTGGCTGGAGACCCAGCTCGGCCTGATCGAGAAGATGGGTCTGGAGCGCTTCCTGCTGCTGCAGTCACAGCCCAACGCCAGCGACGGCTAGAGGGCGAAAAGGCGCGTCGCGGCGCCTTCTCGAAAACCTCTTTCCAGACGACCGGAACTCGGCCGGAGCCACTCAGTGGCTCCGGCCGATCTCATTATGTTTGCTGTAAAATCAGATAATTAGAAGAAAGTCCTCATAGTCGAGAGAAGCGCTGGGCTGGCCCCATCTAAGCCGACCGCTTCGCCGGCAGCTGCCCGTTGGCATGAGAGCGTTCGCGGAACCAGGCCTGGGCGTCGCCGGCCGCTTCCTCCAGCAGCGAGAGATAGGTCGGCCAGCTGGTGCGCAGCCGGCCTTCGATCTCGCCGTCTTCCAGCACCAGGACGCTGTCGAACTTTCGCGCGATCCGTTGCATGCGCGCGTTCTCCAGCATGCAGATCATGGTCACCGTGGTGATGCAGCGGTTGCGTGCCGCAACCAGACTGCGCCGCAGCAGCTCCGTGCCCAGGCCGCGGTCCTGAAAGCCTGCCTCGATGGTCAGGGCGAACTCCGCCTTCAGCGGTGTGTTCTCGATCAGGCGCAGTTCGGCCGCGCCGCGCAGCTCGGGCCCGACGAAGCAGCCCAGGATCACGGCCTTCGGCCAGTCGATGGCTGCGCAGTAGTCGCGGACGACCTCGTCACTGACGCTGCTGCAGAAGCGCATGCGCCGATCCGCTGCGTCCAGGCGCAGCAAGTGAGCCTCGAACTCTTCGGCGTCTGCCGGCGTCAGTTTGCGAAAAAGCGGAGCGGCCGGCCTGAGTTTTCCCTGGCTGGCCTTGCGCTTGGCGCCGCGGCGGCGCCCGGCGCTTCTGTTGTTGGTGTCGTTGGTAACGGTCCACATGGAAGACCTCCGTAGCTGTTTTCGCCACGGGCATCTTCCTCCCCGGCCCGAAGTTCGATCCTTCGCGGCCAACTCTTCGCAAGATGTGCCCCTTGCACCGTGATCGAATCAAGGGGCAGTAACCTTAAGGTTTGCTTAAGCTGCCGGGCGACGGCGGAGGCCCTGCGAACGTTCCGCGGTGGGCACAGCGCTGTTTCAGCCGCGTTACAGGCTGTTGCAGTCCCGCTGGCCGGAGTGCTCTGCGTGCCTTTGTCACGCCCGCGGCAGGAAGGGCAGATCCGTTTGGTCCGGTCGGGCTCCGGCCGCCGTCAGCAAGGCGTGGACCTGGCCCCGATGGTGGGTCTGGTGATTGAAGAGGTGGGTCAGAATCAGGCCCAGCGGTTTGCTGATGTCCCGTTCGGCCGACTGGGAGTACCAGGTCAGCGTGCCGGTGAGATCCTGGTCGCGCTGCCGGTCGGCCCAGGCGGTGATTTCCGCGTCCGCCCGCGGCCGTGCCGCCTTGTAGCCGGTCCAGTCGGCTGTTTCGGCCACCGACTCGGCAAGCGTCGGCTTGGCGGGTTTCGGCCAGTCGGCCAGCCGGCTCATCCACATGCGGTCGGCCCAGAGGATATGGTTGAGAGTTCCCAGGATGGATCCGAAAAAAGCGCCCCGATCGACTTGCAGTGCGGCCTCGTCCAGACTGTCGGCCGCGGTCCTCAGGTTCTCGTTTTGCCAGCTATTGTAACGCGCGAGCGTTCGCAGATATTCCGCTGATATCATTCGATCTTCCGCTTCCGTTAATCCACGTGAGGTTAACCCATCGGGAAAGGTTAGCGGCAACGGCCTCTGCCAGCTAGAGCGGGCCTTAACTGCAGCAGCTCTTGGTGTCTTCGGCAGTGCCGTCCTTGGGGCCCGGTGTCAGGCTGTCCTCGCCGTAGATCGCCGCCTCGCCATGGGTCAGGAAGGTTTCCCAGCGGATCTCCTGCGGGTCGAAGACCCAGGCCTTGTCGGAGCGGTGATAGCAGCAGGTGGCCGGCCCCTCTGCGACCAGCTCTTCGCCGGCGCGGCGCAGGCGGTCCGAGATGTCGGCCAGTTCGGCCGGCGTTTCGACCTGGATTCCAAAGTGGAAGTCGCCCGGGGCTTCGCAGCGCTTGGAGATCGAGAAGTTCACGCGTGGGTCCTCGAGCTGCCACTTGGCATAGTCTGCCTTGACCAACGTCGGCTCGGTGCCGAACAGCCGGCTGTAGAAGGCCACGGATGCGGGTATATCGGCGACCGATAGGCCAATGTGGATGCGTTTCATGAGGGTTCTCTCCTTCGCGGTCAGGCGGCACAGCAGGCAGGTGCGCAGTGCTGCGCGGTCCGCTGTCGCCGTTGCGGCAAGGTCACCACGATGGCGTCGTGGCAACTGGCTGCCTGCGGTTGCCCTTGCGGGTCTTGGGGACGTTTTACCAAGCCGGCCGCCACGGCGGGAATGTCGTCAGGCAGGACCCCGATGTCTCGCAGCAGGACCGGGCTCATGGCGCGCAGCTCGCGTTCCGTCGCCAGGATCCGAGCAGACTGCCGAAGGGCTGCGATGGCTCTTCGGGCGAATGGCAAAAAGCCAGGCATCTCATTTCTCCTATATTTTGATAATTATCAAATCATCAAAATCATGTCCCGTCAATGTATCGATTCGGCAGCCGGCCGGGTCGAAAGCGGAGGAGGCTAGGCGAAGCGGCTCCGCAAGCGATCCGTCTCGGGGCGGCCGCTGCTTGCCATGGCCCGCCGCCTCGGGGCATGGTGCGCGCCGTTCCATCCTTCGAGATTCCTCTCTTGCCGATGCAGACCGCACCGCCCGAGCCGGCCGTTGCCGAGATCCTCGGTTTTCTCAGCCGTGGCTACCCGAGAACCGCTGCAGAGCGGGCCACGGCCTTCCTGGCCGAGCAGCCCGAGCACCCCGAAGTACAGCGGCTCTACGGGGTGGCGCTGTTCCGCCTGCAGGAGTCGGAGGCCGCAATTGCGGCGCTGACGCGGGCCGTCGCGTTGGCGCCGGAGTCGCCGATGGCCTCCTGGGGGCTGGCCGAGGCGCTGCAGGCGGCTGGCCGGAGCGACGAGGCGGAGGCGGCCCTGCTGCGGTTGCTGGACGTCACGGCCGAGGAGCCTGTCGCCTTGCTGTTTTTGGCGCGCCTCCGGGCGGCGGCGGACGACAGGGAGACGGCTTACGACTATGCGCGCCGCGCTCTGGCGGCGGACCCGGAGGTCGACGGCGGCCGCAGGGTTCTCGCGGCCCTGGCCTACAACCGCGGCAACCTGGCCGAGGCCGCCGATCTGTTGTTGCCGGATCGGGCCGGAGGACAAGGGCAAGACGCCGACTCCTCCTGCCTGCTGGCCCGCGCGCTCTACGCGCTCGGACGCAGCCGCTACCTAGCGAAGTTGCCGCCGGCCCAGGCTGCCGCGCAGCGCTATAACGAGGCCGTGCTGCAAGCCTTGGCCGCCTGGCGTGAGAACCGGGTCGAGGCGGTTGCCCCGGCCCTCGACGCGGCCGCCGCCGAAACCGGCCTTTCGACCGAGGATCCTCTGGTGGGGGTCTCTACGACGACCGCCGATCTGCTGCGCCGGCTTGTGGTGTATCGCGAAGGTCACGGCGATCTCTATCGCGGCGAGGTGTCGGCCCTGATCGTCGCGATCGGCGACAGCCACTGTCTTTCCGCCGGGCATCTGGTGGTGCCCTGGCGCGGCGCTCAGGCCCTGATCCTGCCCGAGCCGCTGTTGGAGGCGGCGCCCTCGACTCTTCTGTCCGCTCAGCCGAAGCCGCTGCAGACCGCCTTTCGGCTTGCACTGGACCGCATGCCGAAAGGCGCCCTGCCGGCGATTTTCCTGGGCGAGCTGGATCTGCGGTTGACCCAGGGGCTCTTCGCGCGCCTGCATGGCGAGAGCGACGCCGTCCTGCTCGAGCGGATGCGAGACCTGGCCAGCGATCTTGTGGAGTTCGTGGCGGCGGAAGGGCGCGCGCGGGGCCTGACGCCGATCCTGGTCAGCCCGCCGGCAAGCAATGCGCCCCTGACGTTGGTGCCGGACGCCAAGCGGGGTCGCTTTCTGGCAGCGCACAAGCGCTTCGTCGCCACGCTCCGCGAGGCGGCCGAGCGCCTGGCCCTGCCACTGCTCGACCTGCGCGCCGTGACGCAGCCCGGAGAGCGGGTCGACGCGCGCCGCTACATCGACACCAACCACCTCTGGCCCGACGCCTATGTCGAGGCCTTCGCCCGCCATCAAGACCTGCCGGAGCAGACCCCGTCATGATTCCCCGCTACAGCCGACCCGAAATGGCCGAGATCTGGTCGGCCGCCAGCCGCTACCGCATCTGGTTCGAAGTCGAAGCCCATGCCTGCGACGCGCTGGCCAACCTGGGCACCATCCCGAGGGACGCGGCCGCGACGGTCTGGGAGAAGGGCCGCCCCCTGCTGGAGGGCTGGAGCGAGTCCGACACCGCCAAGGTCGAGGCGATCGAGGCGGAGACCCGGCACGACGTCATCGCCTTCCTGACCTATCTGGCCGAGACGGTGGGCGAGCCGGCCCGCTTCGTACACCAGGGCATGACCTCCTCCGACCTGCTCGACACCACGCTGGCGGTGCAGCTCGATCGCGCCGCCGAGTTGCTGCTGGCCGATCTCGACCGGCTTCTGGCGGCCCTGAAGGCGCGTGCTGAGGAGCATAAGACCACGCTCTGTATCGGCCGCAGCCACGGCATCCATGCGGAGCCGACCACTTTCGGGCTGAAGCTGGCCGGCCACTACGCCGCCTTTTCTCGCTGCCGGACCCGCCTGCAGGCGGCCCGCGCGGAGATCGCCACCTGTGCCATTTCGGGCGCTGTCGGCACCTTCGCCAACATCGATCCGGCGGTCGAGGCGCATGTCGCCGCGGAGCTGGGGCTGACGCCTGAGCCGGTCTCCACCCAGATCATCCCGCGCGACCGCCACGCCGCCTTCTTCGCAACGCTGGGCGTGATCGCCGCCTGCGTCGAGAACCTGGCGACCGAGGTGCGCCATCTGCAGCGCACGGAGGTGCGCGAGGCGGAAGAATACTTCGCGCCGGGACAGAAGGGCTCCTCGGCCATGCCGCACAAGCGCAACCCGGTGCTGACCGAAAATCTGACCGGGCTGGCCCGCATGGTCCGGGCCTATGTCACTCCGGCGCTGGAAAACGTGGCGCTCTGGCACGAGCGCGACATCTCCCACTCCTCGGTCGAGCGGATGATCGGACCGGACGCCACCGTGACGCTGGACTTCGCGCTGAACCGCCTGGCCGGGGTGATCGAGAAGCTGCTGGTCTATCCCGAGGCCATGCAGGCCAACCTCGACAGCCTGGGCGGCCTGGTCCATTCCCAGCGCGTTCTCCTGGCCCTGACCCAAGCCGGCATCAGCCGCGAGGATGCCTATCGCCTAGTCCAGCGCAACGCCATGAAGGTCTGGGAGCAGGGGGCCGACTTCCTGTCGGAACTGAAGGCCGATCCCGAGGTGCCGCTGGAGGCCTCGGCCTTGGAGGCCTGCTTCGACCTCGGCTACCACAGCAAACGCGTCGACGAGATCTTCCGGCGGGTGTTCGCCTGATCGCCAGCGGGTGTTCGCTTAATCGAAGGCGCTAACCAGCCTTTCGCGCCCAGACCGCCGTGTCGTGGAAAACGGCGCCGCCGCGCGGGGCGCCCATGTCGGCGCTGACCAGCAGGTTGACGCCGATGCCTTCCTCGAAGGCACCGTTCGGCCAGATCGATTCGATCACCAGCACGTCGGGCTGCAGGCCGTCGAAGGGGCGCACCGGCACGACCAGCGAGCCGAGATCGTTGCCGATCCGCACCCGCTCGCCCTCCGCCAGGCCCAGACGGCTGCAGGTCTCCGGGTGCATCAGCAACTCCGGCCGAACTTCGCGTGCCTGGGATCCCGGCGTTTCGGTGAAGGAGGTGTTGAGGTAGCTGCGGGCCGGCGCCGCGACCAGCCGGAAGGGCTTGTCCGGCTGCGCCTCGTCGATCGCCGTCCAGTGATCGGGCAGGGCGGGCATGCCGGTCGCGCCCGGGCAGAGAGCGGGGCCGATGGGCGAGGCCTGCGCCTGCCAGTCCGGTGCGAAGCGGAAGCGGCCGCCGGGTTGCGGAAAGCCGTCCAGGAAATGCGCGGTCTCGAAGTCTTCGGCACAGTCCAGCCCGCCCATGGCGTAGACCTCGTCGGCACCGGGATGGCCGGAGGCGCGGAAGGTGGCGTCGATCAGGTCCCAGGCCGTCATGCCGAAGCCGGCATGCTCGGCGCCGAGCCGTTCGGCCAGGGCGCAGATCACCTCGTGGTTGGAGCGGCAGCCCTCCGGCGGTGCGACCACCGCCTTGGCGATCTGCAGGAAGGTGTGGCCGCTGGCGGTGTAGTAGTCGTCGTGCTCCATGAACATGGTCGCGGGCAGCACCACGTCGGCCATGGCGGCGGTTTCGGTCAGGAACTGCTCGTGCACGGCGACGAAGAGGTCGTCGCGCGCCAGACCCTCGCGGCACTTGCCGGACTCGGGGCAAACCACGATGGGGTTGGTGTTCTGGATAAAGAGTGCCTCCACCGGCGGACCCTCGCCGAGGTCGCGTGCATCGCCGGTCAGGACCGGTCCGAAGCGGGACTGGTCGAGGCTGCGCGCAGGCCGGTCGCGGGCGGCGTCCAGCCCCTCGATCAGCGTCTTGTCGAGATTGTAGATGGCGCCGTTGCCCCAGAGCGCGCCGCCGCCCTCGACTGCCCAGGCGCCGGTCACCGTCGGCAGGCAGGAGGCGGCGTGCAGATTGGCCGCACCGTTGCGTGAGCGGGAGAAACCGTAGCCGACGCGCATATAGCTCTTCTTGGTAGAGCCGTAGAGCCGCGCGAAGTCCTCGATCTCGGCGACGGTGAGGCCGGTGATCTCGGCGGCCCAGGCCGGGTCGCGGGCGACGAAGTGGGCTTCGACCTGCTCGTTCCAGTCGCTGTAGCGGGTCAGGTAGTCGCGGTCGGCCAGCCCCTCGCGCAAGAGGACGTGAATCACGGCGCAGGCCAGCGCCGAGTCCGTGCCGGGCTTGATCGCCAGATGCAGGTCGGCCTGCTCTGCCGTGCCGGTGCGGTAGGGGTCGATCACCACCAGCTTGGCGCCATTGGCCTTCTTGGCGCGGGCGATATGGGTCATGACGTTGACCTGGGTGCTGACCGGATTGCCGCCCCAGACCACCACCAGCTCCGACTTGGCGATCTCGCGCGCGTCCACGCCTTTCTTGGCCCCGACGCCAGCCAGCCAGCCGGAGTCCGCCAGGGTGACGCAGATCGTCGACCATTGACGCGAGTAACCCTTGGCGTGGCGCAGCCGCTCGATGCCGTCGCGCTGCACATGCCCCATGGTGCCGGCATAGAAGTAGGGCCAGACCGCTTCCGGCCCGTGCCGCTGCTCGGCGCGCGTCAAACCCTCGGCCACAAGGTCTAGCGCCGCGTCCCAGGAAATCTCCTCGAAGGCACTGTGGCCGACACCCTTCTCGCCCACGCGGCGCAGCGGCCGGGTGAGGCGCTCGGGATGGTGCATCCGCTCCGCGTAGCGCGAGACCTTGGCGCAGATCACGCCGGCCGTGTAGGGGTTGTGCCGGCCGCCGCGTACCTTGCCGATACGGCGTTCGTCCAGCACCTCGACCTCCAGAGCGCATGTCGAGGGGCAATCGTGCGGGCAGACGCTGGTCGCCCAGCCATCCGGGAGTTTGGCATCCAAAGGCATGGCCGCAGGATAGGGCGCGTCGCCATCCTTCCGCAATCGGCGAAGAGGTACAGCGATTTCCTGTAAGATGAAGGATAAGGGTTTAGTCGGCTTTGTGGGAGATACTTATTATATGTAGATCTGCTTGCTTCATATTGATATTGTGAAGCGAAATCTGCTATTTCATAAAGAAAATACCCAGATTCAAAGTCTAATTCGAGAATTTTTCATCGATATTTTCAGGATTTTATCTTTTCAAGAACGACGATATCTTGAAAAAATAGGCCGAGTTTTTGTCTCCAGGCGCCTGGATATGTCGTTACGGTTTTCAGTCCTGCCGCCTTAAGCGCCTCCTGGAAGGCACGTTTACGCACACCGATGGCCACTTCGGGGACCTGTGCCCACGAGGGGTATAGCCAGTCCTGAGAGTCGTAAGCCGGTATGTCGAACGTCCAGTTGCGATCGTCTGGCGCACTGTACTCAGGCATCGCCGCGATCCGCAACCGGTCGCCAGGATCCGTTTCCGATTCAACCACGAAGAATGTCAGGATCGCCCGTCCCTCCGGCCGAAGTATCCGCCCGACCTCGTTCAGGTAAAACCTCCAGTCCGACTCGCGTAGGTGCGTCCAGACGGACAGAGCCGTCACAAGGTCGAAGGAGTCTTCATCGAAGGGATAGGGTTGCGTCTCGGACTTCTGCGAGCCGGCGTAGTACTCATTATGCACATCGAAATGTATGAACCGTGCTGCCGTCTCATTTTTGTAGATATCTTGGCAGATCTCGATTGAGTTTTCGGATACATCCAGGCCGATGTATTCATCGTTGGTTTCCAGATACGGGCGCGTCGCCAAGTAGAGGCGGCCTACTCCACAGCCTATATCGAGAAATCGGCCGGGCCGCCTCGACGGAAGGTTCTGGTAGATCAAGGGCTGAAACAGGCCGATCGACCAGCAATACTCCGCATAGGTTAGAGTGCCCAATCCGCCGCCACGTTTTTGTCGAGGCGGGACTAGATTCAGGTGTGTCGCGCGGCTGATTTCGTGCGCCTCAAAGGAGCGAAAGACACTTTCCGTTCTGCCTTGCGCAAGTGACTGCGCTTTGCGCACCACCTTTCTCAAGATTTGCATGCTTGGAATTTCCTATTGGGAGAGCGGGTACCTTGCGCGCAACAAAGCGAGAGTGAGGAGCGTAAAATAATGCCTAAAAAACTGTCATCTTTATCATCTGCATTCAAATGAAAAGGGCGGACAAATAGAGTGTGAAATAGAGGTCAGCTCTTATAATGCAAACTTAGCGATACAATAGGAGGCAGCCAGTCAGAGAGCAATGCGGTTTGTAAGGCTCAACCCTGCGCCTTTTCTCGCCATGCTGCCCATTCCGCGTCTGTCAGCTCCGACAGGATGTTGAACTGTCCGGCGCCGGACAACCATTCGCCGCCGTCGATGGTGACCACCTCGCCGTTGATGTAGCCGGATCCCTCGGCAATCAGGTAGCTGGCCAGATCGGTGAGCTCACGATGTTCGCCGAAGCGCTTGAGCGGAATCTTGTCGTGCCAGAGGCGGTCGATCCGCTCGTTGGGGATCAGCCGCGACCAGGCGCCCTCGGTCGGAAAGGGGCCCGGCGCGATGGCGTTGAGGCGGATGCCCTTCGGTCCCCACTCGACGGCCAGGCTGCGCGTCATGGCCAGGATGCCGGCCTTGGCTGTCGCAGACGGCAGGACGTAGGCCGAGCCGGTCCAGGCGTAGGAGGTGACGATGGAGAGCACCCTGCCGGGTCGACCCTCGGCGATCCAGCGTTTACCGGTTTCCAGGGTCACGTAGGCCGTGCCGTGCAGCACGATGTTGACCACGGCATCGAAGGCGCGGTGGCTCAGCGTCTCGCTCTTGGCGGCGAAGTTGCCGGCGGCGTTGTTCACCAGGACGTCGAGACCGCCAAGGCGGTCCCAGCAGGCCGTCACCAGCTCCGCCACCTGATCCGGGTCGCGGAGGTCGCAGGTCTGCCAGAGGGTCCGGCCGGGGAAATCGGCCTCGAAGCCGGCAGCGGTCTCTTCCAGCACTTCGCTGCGGCGGCCGCAGATCATCAGCCGCCCGCCCAGTTCCAGGAAGCGCCGCCCCATCGCCTTGCCCAAGCCCGTGCCGCCACCGGTGATCAGGATGCGTTGGCCGCTGAGCAGGTCGTCGCGAAACACCTCGATCTCCCTCAAGCCGGTGCGCGTGCAACGAAGCGCTGCGTGGCAATCACCGCCACCGCGACCGCGATGCCGATTAGATCGGTGATCCAGCCGCCCTCGATCATGCAGAGGGCGGCGACGATCAGACCGACCCGCAGCAGCGGATGCACCGTCTGGGTGAAGAAGTAGCCCTGCACCCCGCCCGACAGCAAGACGACACCGGCGGTGGCGGTGATCAGGGCACGCAAGACCTCCAGCGTGCTGCCGTCGAACAGCAGGGCGGGATTGTAGAAGAACATGAAGGGCACGATGAAGGCCGCCAGCCCGATCTTGAAGGAGGTGACGGAGGTCTCCATCGGGTTGCCGCCGGATATCCCCGCCGCCGCGTAGGACGCAAGGGCGACAGGCGGCGTGATGGCCGAGATGACGGCGAAGTAGAACACGAAGAAGTGCGCCGTCAGCGGCTGGATGCCGAGCTGAATCAGGCCGGGCGCGACCACCGATGCGGCCACGGCGTAGGCGGCCGTGGTCGGCATGCCCATGCCCAGCAGGATCGAGATGAACATGGCGAAGGCCAGCGCCAGCAACTGGCTGTCCTCGGCCAGCGCCAGCAGTAGGGAGGAGAAGCGGGCCCCCACGCCGGTTAGCGAGATCACCCCGACGATCACGCCGGCACAGGCGCAGACGGCGATGATCTGGACCGACATGGAGCCGCCCATCTCGAAGGCTCGGTAGAAGGCTTTCGGTCCCATGCGATGGGGCGTCAACCAGCTGACCACGGCGGCGGCGGCCATCGCCAGAGTGCCGGCGCGGATCACCGAGTAGCCCATGAAGAGCGCGGCGATCAGGATGATGATCGGCAGGAAGAGGAAGACCTGCTTGAGCATCGCCTTGAGGCGCGGCAGCTCGTCGTCGCGCATGCCGCGCATCCCCAGCTTGCCGGCCTCGAAGTCGACCATGAAGTAGACCGAGGCGAAGTAGAGGATCGCGGGAATGATCGCCGCCACTGCGATCTCGGTGTAGGGGATGCCGGTGATCTCGGCCATGATGAAGGCGCCGGCGCCCATGATCGGCGGCATGATCTGGCCGCCGGTGGAGGCGGCGGCTTCGACCGCGCCGGCCGACTTCGGCGGGTAACCGATGCGCTTCATCAGCGGAATCGTGAGCGAGCCGGTCGCCACCACGTTGCCGGCGCTGGTACCGTTGATCATGCCCATCAGACCGGAGGCGAAGATCGCGACCTTCGCGGGACCGCCCCGCGCGCGGCCGGCCAGGGCGAAGGCGAAGTTGACGAAATAGTCGCCGACCTTCGAGGCCTGCAGGAAGGCGGCGAAGATGATGAAGAGAATGATGTAGGTGGAGGAGACCGCGGTGGTCGGTCCCAGGATACCGGCATCGGTGTAGATGTAGCTGAAGAAGCGCTGCACATCGAAACCCTGGTGTGCCAGAAAGCCCGGCAGCCAGGGACCGACAAAGGCATAGCCGACGAAGATCAACGCGATGATTACCAGAGCGAGGCCGGCCACCCGCCGGGTCAACTCCAGGATCAGGAGAACGCCGACCAGCGAGGCGTAGAGGTTGCCGGGCGTGGCGAAGGGTGTTCCCGCGCGCATGCGCAGCGCCGTTCCGTCGAGATGGACGAGCAGGTAGCCGGAGCTGGCGAGAGCCGCCAGGATCAGGACCAGGTCGAAGGGCGCGAAGCGGTCCTGGGATGAGTGCAGCAGCCAGCTCCCCAGCAGCGCCAGTCCCGTCCCGGCCAGCAGCGGGAGGCCGAAATGCCCAATCTCGATCTCGGCCGCGATGCCTTGCGCGCCGCCCTGCAGCTCGAGCTGCATCAGCCCGACCTGAACCAGGGCGTAGCTGACGGGAAGTGCGCAGATGGCGGCAGCCAGCCAGTGCAGCTTCGAGGCTGGCAAGCGTTCGCGCAGGAAGTGAGTGGCTGAGAACAGCAGGAAGCCGAGGATCAGCGCGCCCATGACATGGGTAATGCGGAAGGCCCAGGTCTCCATGGGGGCGACATTCAGGGTATAGACGTGCCAGACGGCGTATAGCGCGGCAAAGCCGCTCGCAAGATAGAAGCGCCAGCCTTGGAACAGGCGGCGATTGCCCGCTGTCGGCTCGTCGTCCACACCCTCGGCGACGACGCGGTCCCTGTCCCCGCCGCCGCTATTCGCTGCGCTGCTCATCTGAAGAGGTGCCTCCCAAGCACTCCCGCACGCCGGCCGGCACCTTCTTGGGGCGCCTGCCTCCGACGGTCGCGGCGGTCAGAGAGCCGGGCCACGTTCTTCCGCGCGGCCCGGCTGCATTTCTCGGTGACTATCCCTCGAGATCGTCGGGGATGTCGTAACCGTTTTCTTCGAACCAGCGCACCGCGCCCGGGTGCCACTTCAGCACCTGGTTATGGACGAAGTTCTCGGGCACGGTGGAGCGCGAGGCCTTGTGGATCTCCATCATGCGCTCGTGGTTTTCCATCACCGTCTTGACCACCTCGTAGACGAAGCTCTCAGGCAGATCGGCGCTGGCGATGGCGAAGTTCCACATGGAGACGGCTTGCGCATCGCGGTCGAGCGACTGGTAGGTGCCGGACTCGATGGTGAACTCGGAGACCGGGAAGGCCTCGAGAACGGCAGCCCGTTCCTCATCGGTGAAATCGATGATGTTGACGTCGGTCTGAACCTCGAGCTGGCTGACCGCGGGAATGGGGATGCCGGCGGCGAAGGCGATCACGTCGAGCAGGCCGTCCTGTAGCTGGCCGCCCAGATCGTTCCAGCCGCCGTTCCGCCGTTCGAACTCGACGCCGAGCGACTCCAGCATGCGCGGAAAGTAGGTGTCGGAGGTGGAGCCGGAGGGCCCGAAGCCGATCCTGGCGCCGGCCGGAATTTCCGAAATCGAGGTGATTCCCGAGGACGAGAGCGTCGTGATCGAGAAAGGTGTCTGGTACATCGGGAAGATCGCACGCGCGTTGTCGAGCGGGACGCCCGGTGCCAAGGGCGAGTTTCCGGCCAGTGCCTCGGCGGCAGGGCCCATGGTGGTCATCCCGAAGGCCACATCGCCGGTGTGGACCAAGGCCATGTTCTGGGTCGGCCCTCCGGTCACCTCGCCGCCGCCTGAGACCCCGAGCGTTTCGGCGACCAGGTTGGCCCAGCCGGAGCCGTAGGCGAAGTAGGTGCCGCCCTGGCTCGCCGTGCCGACGGTGAAGCTGTCGGGCCAGCCGTCCCGATCTTGTCCCAGTGCTGCCGCACTGCCTGCAACCATGATGGCCGCTGCCAGCCCGGCCGTCTTCGTCATACGTGTGAGTTTCACGTCTTAACTCCCAGTTATTCCGGCGCCTTGAGGCGCCAGAGCGTTCGTCCCTGTTATCACCGCCTTAACTGCGTCCTATCCGGATCGTCTAGGCCGAGATTTTTTCGAGATAGCGCCAGGTGTTCCGCCTGTCGAGAAAAAGCCGGAGATCGTTCGTCTGCACGATGCTTGCCGACCCGCCGAAAGGCTGCGAGCATTTGGCTTGGCGAGTCGGCAGGAGCGGGGACGGCGTTTGACCTATTGCTTGGGGATCAAGGTTCAGGAAGGGCTGGTTCTGCTGGCCGACGGGCGGATTACCGCGGGACACCAGGTCAGCAATGCCCGCAAGGCAACGCTGCATGGGCCAGCCGACGCGCCGGTCGCCATCATGACCTCGGGGCTGAGGTCGCTGCGCGACAAGACTTTGGCCTACTTCGATCGCGATCAAGCTCGGGACCGGAAGCATGGATTCGGTTCGATGCTGGAGGCGGTCAGCGCCTACTGCACTGCCTTGCGCGAAGTCGCCGAGGAGGACCGGCAAGCCTTGGAGCGCTCCGAGCTGACCTTCAACCTCAACGCCATTCTGGGCGGCTGTCTGGCAGATGATCCGGAACCGACCATGTTCCTCGTCTATCCGGAAGGCAATTGGATCGAGGTCGACGCCCGCACGCCCTACCTCTCTATCGGAGCGACGGCCTATGGCAAGCCGATCCTGGATCGGGCCCTTGGCTACGAAACCTCGATGCAAACGGCCCTCAAGCTGGCCTACCTTTCGTTCGATTCGACGCGCTATTCCTCGGCCGACGTCGGCTACCCCATCGACATGCTGACCTATCGACAGGCGAAGCGGCAGTGGAGCGAGGCGCAATACGATTACGACGACCTGAGCCGGCAGCGGCAGTGGTGGAACCAGCACATTACGCAGCTCACCGTCGATATGCCCGATGGCCCCTGGATCGAAGCGCTTCTGACCGAAGGCGAGGGGGAGAGCCAGGACGACGGCGCGCTCCTCAGTCTGGTGCGGAAGGACTAACCGTCTGATCGGCGGGCGTTTGTTTCCCAAGCAGCCCGGTTAGATTGCCGCGATAGCGACGCGAGCCGGGGACTGCCAGACCGCCATCAAGCAGAGCGCGAAAGTCGCCGGCGCGTGTGGAAGCGATCTGTTGAACGCGATCGCCGGCCACGATCCAGGACCGATGGACGCGCAGAAAGCCGAAGGGGCGGGCTGCCGCTTCGACCTCGGTCAGTGTGGCACGGACCAGGAGCGGGGCGGCCCCCTCGCGCAGCAGTTCGACATAGTTGCCGGCGGCCTTGGCCGCGAGCAAGCCCTGTGGATCGACACGTAAGCGGCGGGTGCCGTCCGGCAGGATGAGGCTTTGCCGCGGTTGGACGGTGCGGGGACTCTCGGGACTGTCCGATACCGCTTCCTGGATATCCCCGCCGGTTCCGCTCCGGGGGCGGTCAGGCGCCATCCAACCAGCCGACCGCATCAGGTTCAAAATGACGATGATCAAAAGATAGGCGGCCAGGTCTTTCCGCAGCTCGTAAATCAATTCCGGCACCCAGGGGCCGAAGCTGTACTGTTTGCTTACCAGGACATAGACCGCCTCGCGCAGCATCACCATCGTCGCGATATGGACAGCGCTGAAGGCCAGCACCGCCATCGCGTGGACGGCGACTTGTCTTGCCAGTCTTTGGCGGCTGAGCGGGTGGCGCCGAACGAACCAGACCAAAGCCGGCAGCGCCGCCAGGATGCCGAGGGCGCTGGTGACCTCCCAGACATAGGGTTCCCAGGTCTCGATTGCCTCGCCCAGTCGGGCCGCCTCGGTCACGTCGGACGCGGCGTTGGCCAGCGCCACCGCCGTCAGCAGACCCAGCCACAGGCCCCAGAAGGCCAGATCGCGTCTTGTCGAAACCCAGCGTCGCGACCGGGGGTCACCGTCCGTCCCAAACGCGTCGCCGTTCGCGTCAGATCGCAAGCGTTCGACTGCACGCCCGACTAGCGTGGGCCATGACGGGGTCGAAATGGGACGACGCGAGATCATGCCTTTGAACGAGCGTAATGCAGGCCAATCCACTGCGGACGGGCGTAAGCACTTCCTGGACTGGTTGCGCGTGACCGCCTTCGGACTCCTGATTGTCTATCATATCGGCATGCTCTACGTGCCGTGGGATTTTCATATCAAGAGTCCCTGTATCCTGGAGTGGCTGACCTGGCCGATGGTCGCCCTCAACCCCTGGCGCCTCGCTTTACTGTTCTTCATCTCCGGCGTTGCCTGCCGGCATCTGCTCGACCGCGAGGGGCCCGACGCTTTCCTGCGCGGCCGGATGGTTCGACTCTTGCCGATCCTGATTCTTGGGGTCTTGGTGATCGTGCCGCCGCAGAGCTACCTGGAGCTTCGCCAGGACGACGTCATTCCGCCCGGTTTTCTGAATTTCTGGCTGCAGCACTACCTGGCAGCCGACCAGTCATTCGGCATCATACTGCCGACCTGGAATCATCTCTGGTTCCTTCCCTACCTGCTGGTCTACGCGGCCCTGCTGTCCGCGCTCGATGCCGCTCTGCCGGGCGGGATCGAGCGCTTGGCCCGCGGCCTGCTGCGGCTTGGCGTTCCCACCGTGCTGCTTGCCGTGGGGCTCTGGTTCGCCGTCAGCAATGTGATTGCGCTGGAGTTCCGCCCGGATACCCATGCGCTACTCGACGACTGGGCCGCCCATCTGCGCTGGTTCGGCCTGTTCCTGGCTGGCGTCCTGCTGGCCAAGTCCTCGGTCTGGAACTCCCTCGAGGTTTGGCGCAAGCCGCTGGCCTCGGCCGCTCTGTTCTGTTTGCTTGGCTTTCTTGCGCTGCGTTACGGACTGCGCGCCGGGATGGCTCCGGAGGGCTGGGTGCTGCCCCTCTACGGCAGCGCGGCGGGGGGCTTCGGCTGGGTTACGATCCTGGCGCTCTGCGGCCTCGCCAAAGCCTGGCTCGACCGGCCCTCGCCACTGCTCAGCTACCTTAACCGGGCCGTGCTGCCGCTCTATGCGCTGCACCAGACGCTGATGATCCTGCTCGCGGTCGCTCTCTTCGTCTGCGATCTGCCGGTGTCGGTCGAGGCGCCGCTGCTCTTCGCTCTGACGCTGGGCAGCGGTTGGGTCCTCTACGAGTTGGCGATCCGCAGAAGCCGGGTTCTCGCCCCCTTATTCGGTCTCGACTACCGCTCGCCCATACTTCGAAAGTCGCTGTAAATCAGCTCGAGGTTGGTGCGTGAGACCCGAATGAATCGATAGCAAAACTTTGCTAAAACAGCTTCGTAAATGAGATGAAAATGCCACCTATCCGTTAGAATGAAGCAACTGTCGGGCGATCTCCTCGATGTCCTGCGCAGCCGGCGTATTGGGATGGCGGACAAGCAGAGGCGCCTGATGCCGGATCGCTTCCCGCACACGGGGGTCGCGCCGCACGATGCCCGCGAGTGGCGGGGAGATCTTCAGGAAGTTTTCGCAGGCCTTGCGCAGCGTGGCATAGGTCCGCTCGCCCTCCGCCTTGTCGGTCGCCTGGTTGACCACCACCCGCAGATCGGCGCCGGGGTTGCTCATCGCCATCAGCTTGATGAAGGCGTAGGCGTCGGTCATGGCGGTCGGCTCGTCGTTCGACACCACCAGGCAGGTTTCGGCGCGGGAGGCCAGGAAGCGGACGGTGCGTTCGACGCCGGCCCCCAGGTCCAGCAGAACCCGGTCGTAGCGCCCGGCCAGTTGGCTGAGGTCGGCCGTCAAGCGTCCGAGGCGTTGCGGCTCCAGGGCCGCCAGGCTGCCTGAGCCCGAGCGGCCGGCGATGACCGAGAAGCCGCAGCCCTCCACCTCTTGAGCGGCGCTTTCGAGAGCGTAGCGCCCTTGCAGGACGCCGCCCAAGTCGTTCTGCGGCACGAGACCGAGCTGGACGTCGACATTGGCGAGGCCGAGGTCGCCGTCGAACAGCAGGGCTTTCTTGCCGAGGTGAGCGAAGGCAGTGGCCAGGCCGATCGACAGCCAGGTCTTGCCCACGCCGCCTTTGCCTGAGGCAACGGCGATCATGTTCGCAACGGGCCTCGTCTGGGCCGCCGTGCGCATGCCGGAACCGGCGTTGGGGTTGGCAAGGGTCATTGGAACGTTCCCGTAGCGGGGAGGAAGTCGTCCTCGATGGCGGACTGACGGCTCCAGTGCGGCGCCAGCAGCTTGGCGAGGCCGCGCGGTGTCAGCGGGCTGAGGCCGGAGCCCAGGCTGGGCGAAACGCCACCCGCCATGATCGAGAGTTCTGCAGCTTGAGCGGCGGCCAGCAATCCGCCGAAGCGACGGGCCGCATCGAGCCGCGAAGGTATGAAAAGGCGTGCACCGATCTCGGCGAAAGCCAGGGCGCTCTCGGCAGCCTCCAGCGCATCGCCGCCGGCGGGCTGTACCAGAAGGCCGAGTGCGTCGCCCGCGTGCAAGGCTCCGGCAAGGGCCGCTAATTCTTCGGCGACGAAGGGATTGGCGCCCATGGTGTCGATGACGATCAGGCGGTCGGAGGGGATCTTCGCCACGACCGTCGAGAGCTGAGCCGAACTATCCGCAAAGGAGAGCGGCACACAGAGTGCTTCGGCGAAGGCCGTCACCTGCTCGCGGGCGCCGGCGCTGACCGTGTCCATCGAGACGAGATGTGCCTGCTGTCCGGCCAGCCGTGCCTTTGCACAGAGTTTTGCGGCTGTCGCCGTCTTACCGGCGCCCGGCTGACCCATGATCAGCAACGGCGCCGGCTTGGCCTGGCCGGCCCTGCGAAAGCGTAGCGGCGCGAAGTCGAAGACAGTGCTCAGGGCATCGACCAGCATTTCCTCGGGATCCTGGGCGGCGGACTGAACGGCGGCATTGAGCAAGCGGTCCGCCAGACCGTTCGGCGTGCGATGAGCTTCCAGAAGCTCCGACAGACCGCTCAGCCATTCGGCTGCGGCCAGTCGACCGTTTTCCTCGAGCTCCGGCGCAAGGTCCTCGTCGAGCGCGGCCGTGACCTTGACCGCGCCGTCGAGTTCCTGGGTCGAGAGAATCACCGCGTCGTCGCCCAGGCGCTCGCGCACGAGGGCCATGGTCTCGGGCAGCGTCTTGGAGGTGAAAGTCTTCAGTCGCATTGGGCGGCTGGGTCCTCTGTGGGCCTATCGGGTTCGTTAAACCTGGCCAATGGTCTTGAGCTTGGCCTTGGGGTGAATCTCGTTCTGACTCAGAACCATGGTCTGCGGCCTGAACCGCTCGACGATCGAGCGCACGTAAGGCCGCACGCTCGGGCTGGTCAGCAGGGCAGGGCTTTCGCCCAGCATCGACTGCCGTTCGAAGGTCTGGCGCACGTTGGAGATGAACTCCTGCAGCTTCGACGGAGGCATCGCCAGATGCTTCTCTTCGCCGTCGCCGACCAGGGCTTCCGCGAAGGACTGCTCCCAGTTCGGAGACAAGGTGACGAGCGGGACCAGACCGTCCTGCGTCGCCGCGGCGTTGGAGATCTGGCGCGCCAGGCGGGCACGCACATGTTCGGTGATGTGGAGCACGCTGCGGGTATAGCCGCAGGCCTCCTGGATGCCTTCCAGGATGGTCGGCAGGTCGCGGATCGAGATACGCTCGCCGAGCAGATTCTGCAGCACCCGCTGTACACCGCCGACGGCGATGGTATTGGGAATCAGGTCCTCGACCAGCTTCTTCTGCTCGCCTTCCAACTCATCCAGCAGCTTTTGCGTCTCCGCGTAGGACAGCAGCTCGGCCATGTTGTCCTTCACCACCTCCGTCAGGTGGGTGGTGATGACGGTGTTGGGGTCGACCACGGTGTAGCCGCGGAACAGGGCCTCCTCGCGCGCCGACTCCTCGACCCAGACAGCCGGCAGTCCGAAGGTCGGCTCCACCGTCTCCTCGCCTGGCAGGGAAATCTGTTCGCCGCGCGGATCCATGACCATCAGGTGGCCCGGCCGCAGTTCCCCGCCGCCTGCCTCGATCTCCTTGACGCGAATGACATAGGCGTTTGGAGAGAGTTGCAGATTGTCCTGAATGCGCACCGAAGGCAGGACGAAACCGGCCTCCTGCGCGAGCTGCCGGCGGAGCGCCTTGATCTGATCCGTCAGCCGGCGGCCGCCCTCGGCGCTCAGCAGGCTGAGTAGACCGTAGCCCAGTTCCAGGCGGACCTGATCGATCTGCAGGGCTTGCGAGATCGGTTCCTCGGCGGTCGGCTCCGGCGCCGCGGCTGCGGTCTCGGCTTCGATACGCTGCAGCTCTTCGGTGGAGTTGCGCTTGTACAGCAGCCACCCGGCCACGCCGCTGCAGGCCGCGAGCACGGCGAAGGGCACGAAGGGCACGCCCGGCAGCAAGGCCAGAGCCAGCATCAGGAAGGCTGCAAGCCCGAGCGCCTTCGGGTAGCCGCCGAGCTGGCCGAACAGCGCCTCGTCGGTCGATCCGGTCGCCGAGGCCTTGGACACCAGCAGGCCGGCGGCCGTGGAGACGATCAGCGCCGGGATCTGCGACACGAGACCGTCGCCGACGGTCAGCAGGGTGTAGTTCTCGGCCGCCTGGCCGAAGCTCAGCTCCATCTGGGCAACGCCGATGACGATGCCGCCGATAACGTTGATGAAGGTGATGAGAAGACCGGCGATGGCGTCGCCGCGCACGAACTTGGAGGCACCGTCCATAGCGCCGTAGAAGTTGCTCTCGTCCTCGAGTTCCTTGCGCCGGCGGCGCGCTTCTGTTTCGTCGATGAGACCGGCGGAGAGATCGGCGTCGATCGCCATCTGCTTGCCCGGCATGGCGTCCAAGCTGAAGCGGGCCGAGACTTCGGCAATGCGCCCCGAACCCTTGGTGATCACCATGAAGTTCACGATGATCAGGATCGCGAAGACGATGATCCCGATGACGAAGTTACCGCCCATGACGAAGTTGCCGAAGGCCTCGATAACCTCGCCGGCGGCATCAGTGCCTTCGTGACCGTCGCTCAGGATCAAGCGTGTGGACGCCAGGTTCAACGCCAGTCGCAACATCGTGGCAATCAGCAACACGGTCGGGAAGGAGCTGAAGTCGAGCGCGCGGTTGATGAACAGCACCACCATCAGGACCAGGACCGAAAAGGTCATCGAGATGGCGAGCGAGATATCCAGCAGCCACGACGGCATCGGCAGGATGAGCACCACCAGGATGCACACCACGCCCAGCGCAAGCGCGACGTCGCCGTGTTTGAGAGCCTCGCTGAAGCTGCCTGCGATACGGTTGCCGGCCTTACCGCCCAGCAAACCGCCGCCGCCGCTTCCGCTCGACTGGCTGGTCTCCGCCATCTTCGCCTTTCCGCGCTACGGGGACTGAATCAGGTGGCCGTGCGAGCTTCGCTTTCGCCCGGCATCGGCACCGGGATGCCGTCCTGGGTGTAGAGCTTCAGCTTGTTGCGCAGCGTACGGATCGAAATGCCCAGGATGTTGGCCGCATGGGTCCTGTTGCCGAGGCAGTGTTCCAGGGTGTCGATGATCAGGTCGCGCTCGACTTCGGCCACGGTCTTGCCGACCAGGCCGCCGGCCGAAGCGCCGTTTTCGTCGTCCAGTTCCGTGCCGTTCGCGGTCGGCAGGGGGGTAGGGGTTCCGGTGACGACGGAAGCGGCGGACGCGGCCTTGAGAGCGGCGTCCTCGCGGGCAAGCTTGCCGCCGGTCAGGATGATGGACTCCGGCGTGATGCGGCCTTCGCGCGCCAGCAGAATGGCGCGGTGCATGGTGTTCTCCAGTTCCCGGACATTGCCGCGCCAATGGTGGCCGGCCAGCACCTCGCGGGCTTCCGGCGTGAACAGCGGCTTGGGCACGCCGTTGGACTCGCTGTATTTACGCACGAAGTGGTCGGCGAGCACCTGGATGTCCTGCGGGCGTGTCCGCAACGGGGGCATCTCGACCGCCACGACATTCAGGCGGAAGTAGAGGTCCTCACGGAAGTTTCCGGCCTGCACTTCGTCTTCCAGGTCGCGGTTCGAGGTGGCGAGGAGACGGATGTCCACCTTGATCGGCTGGGTGCCGCCGACACGGTCGATTTCACGCTCCTGGATCGCGCGCAGCAGCTTGGCCTGCAGACGCGGATGCATTTCGCTGATCTCGTCGAGCAGCAGGGTGCCGCCGTCGGCCTCCTCGAACTTGCCGATCCGCCGCGCGACCGCGCCGGTAAACGCGCCCTTCTCGTGACCGAACAATTCTGATTCCAGGAGATTCTCCGGGATGGCGGCGCAGTTCACCGACACGAAGGTCTTGCTTGCACGCTTGGATTTGGAGTGGATGTAGCGCGCCATCACCTCCTTGCCGGTTCCGGACTCGCCGGTGATCATCACACTGGCCTGGCTGGCGGCAACCTGCTCTGCGAGACGCAGAACCTCGACCATGCGCGGGTCGGCATAGATGAAGGCGGTGGTCTCTTCGGCGACCGCAGCCAGCACCGCGGCGATCAGCTCGGCGTCGGGCGGCAGAGGCACGTATTCCTTGGCGCCGGCACGGATGGCAGCCGCCGCCTTCTGGGGATCCGCCTTCACGCCGCAGGCGATGACCGGAATGGCAATCCGCTCTTGGTCCAGGGCCTTGACCATCTGCGCGACGTCCAACTCGACGTCGATCATCAGCAGGTCCGCGCCGCGGCCGGCGCGCAGCGCCGCCATGGCCTGGTCGACATCGTCGACATGCGCGACCTTGGCGCCGCGATCGAGCGCGATCTTGCCGGCGCTGGCAATATGGCCGTCCAGGCTGCCCACGATCAAAAGACGCATCGTCTGGTTACTCCTTCAGAGGCCGTCGCTCGGTCACGTAACGGCCGTAGTCTCACTTGCGGTTCAGTCGAAGTACTTCACCCGCTCGGCGGGCGGCAGAATCGTGTTGAAGCTCATTTCCAGCCGGCGCGGATTCTCCTGTCGGCCGATCGAGGCCGCGCCGATCGCATAGATCTGCTTGACCATGGCTTCGGCGCCGGAGTTGCGATCCAGCTTGTTGGCCAGTGGCAGGAAAACCATGTTGGCGAGAATGGCTCCGTAGAAGGTCGTCAAGAGCGCCACGGCCATGGCCGGGCCGATCGAGCTGGGGTCGTCCAGGTTACCGAGCATCTGCACCAAGCCGACCAGAGTGCCGATCAAACCCATGGCGGGCGCGACTTCTCCTGCGCGGCGCAGCACGCCTGCCGAGCGCACATGGCGCTGGCTGGTGGCCTCGACCTCCTGGGACAGAATGCGTTCGACTTCCTCGCCCGGCGTTCCGTCCACCACGAGAGAGACGGCCTTGTGCAGGAAGCGGTCGAAGCCGAGGTTCTCCAACTGGTCCTGCAGGCCCAGGGGGCCCTTGACCCGTGCCTGTTCGGCCAGGGTGAGCATCCGAATCGCGGCGTCGTGGGGGTGTTGCACGTGATAGAGAACCGCCCTCAGCATCACCGATTGGGCGCGAATCACGTCGCCGAAGGTGTAGCTGATGGTGGTGACCATGAAGGTTCCGCCGATCACGATCAGCATGGCAGGCGCGTCGACGAAAGCCCCAGGGGACCCGCCCAGCACCATGGCGGTCGCGATCAAGGAGAAGGCGCCGATCACGCCCAGAATTGTCGCAAAGTCCAGGCGCGCTTTCGCAACGCCCCGCACGACAACGCGCCGGCGGCTTGCTTGACCGGATGGGCGGGTCGGTCGGGCCGTGCCGGCTGCCGCCGCGCCTGCGGCGCTCTGGGTCGCCTCTACGTTGGCCATGGAGTCTGACATCCTGTCATTTGGCGGTCGCTTAGCTGCGATCCATCTTGATGATCTCGGTCATGGTCACGCCCAAGCGGTCCTCGACCACGACCACTTCGCCGCGGGCGACCAGGCGATTGTTGACGTAGATGTCGATCGCCTCGCCGACCTTGCGGTCGAGCTCCACCACCGCACCGCGGCCGAGCTTGAGAAGTTGGCTGACCTGCATGGTCGATTTGCCCAGAACGGCAGAGACCTGCACGGGAATGTCGTAAACCGCCTCCAACTCCCGGGCGTTGGTCGGCGGCTTCTCCGCCGGGGTCGGAAGATCGCCCTCATCCGGCTCGGCAGGTGCCGGCTGATCGTCCAGATCGGACAGTTCGAGAGACTCGTCGTCGGCCATGTCTTAGCCCTCCTGGGTTCCGTCCGCCGGCTCGGAGGCATCGTCGGACGTGTGGGCCGGCGCCGAGCCATCGCCCAACGCGCGGTCGAGAATTTCATCGATTTCGGCGGCTGCTGCGGCGGCGTCGCGTTCCGCGCCGCCGTCGGCCCACTCCACCCGCAGATCGCCGGGCGGCAGATCGGGCTCGCTCAGCAGCACGAACTTGCCGTCGAAACCGCTTTGCCGTGCGAGCTGGCCCAGCCGTTCGTCGAGCGCGTCGTAGAGGCTGTCCGCGACGCGCACCACCACCCGCGGTTCGTCGTTCAGACGCGTCAGGCAGGCGGTCAGCATTGCCTCGACTTCCGCCAGCCCGTGGCGCTCGGCCAACACGGGGTAGAGCTTGGTCAGGGTGGCACGGAGCGCCGTCAGCGCCAGCGACTTCGCCTCCGCCGTGGTTTCGGCATGCTGACTCAGCAGGGCTTGCAGATTCTGTTCGATCGCGGCGAGCGCTGCTGCGGCCTGCTGCGCCCCCTCCTGTTGCGCCTCCTCGCGCCCGGCGGCCTGCCCAGCCTCGAAACCGCTTTGCCGGCCGGCCGCTTCGCCGTCCGCTCGGCCGGTCTCGTAGCCTTCGGCACGTGCTTGCTCGACAGCCGCTTCGGTCAGGGCGGCCATCTCATCCGGCGTCGGCACCGGCTCTGCCTTGGCGGCAGCGCGCCGCGCCGGCCGAGGCGCAGTGCCGGCGTCGAAGCTGGTGTCGAAGAGAAATCTCTGAGCGACCGTCATGGCTATCGTTTCGCGCGCGCTCGCCTAGTAGACGAGCTCGTCGTCGCCCTTGCTGTCTGCGATCACGATGTCGCCGCGCGCGGCCATGTCCTTGGCGAGCTGGACCATGTAGATCTGCGCCTCGTCGACATCGCGCAGTCGCACCGGCCCCATGGCCTGCATGTCCTCCTTCATGATCTTCGCGGCACGTTCCGACATGTTGGAGAAGAAGAGATCGCGCAGGCTCTCCGAAGATCCCTTGAGTGCGCGGGTCAGCTTGTCCTTGTCGGCCTCGCGCAAGAGGGTCTGGATACCGCCGCCGTCCAGCTTGCCGAGATCTTCGAAGGTGAACATCAGGGCACGGATGCGCTCGGCCGCGTCGCGGTTGCGCTCCTCCAGAGACCCGAGGAAGCGGGCTTCCGTGTTACGGTCCAGGCAGTTGAAGATCTCCGCCATCAGCTCGTGGCTGTCGCGGCGGTTGGTGCGCGCCAGGTTGCTCATGAACTCGTTGCGCAGGGTGCGCTCGACATCCTCCAGGACCTCGCGCTGCACGGCCTCCATGCGCAGCATGCGCATCACCACCTCAAGCGCGAAGGGCTCAGGAAGCAGCGCCAGAACCCGCGCGGCGTGTTCGGCCTTGATCTTGGAGAGGACGACGGCGACGGTCTGCGGGTACTCGTTCTTCAGATAGTTGGCCAGGACGTTCTCGTGAACGTTGCCCAGTTTGTCCCACATGGTGCGGCCGGCCGGTCCGCGGATCTCCTCCATGATGTTGTCGACGCGATCCTTGTCGAGCACCTTGAGCAGAAGGCGCTCCGTCGAATCGAAGTTGCCGACCAACGAGCCGGTCGAGGAGATCTGGTCCGCGAACTCGACGAAGAGACGTTCGACCACTGGCGCCGAGACGGTACCGAGGCTGGCCATGATGCCGGAGAGTTCCTTGATCTCCTCGTCATCGAGCATCGTGAAGATGCGCGCGGCGTTTTCTTCGCCGATCGCCATCATCAGCAGGGCAGCCTTCTCAGGCCCGCCGAGGGTGCGATAGTCGTCGCGTGCGCGTAGCGAAGTGCCGGCAGCGGCCATGGTGGATCAGGCCTCCTGATAGAGCCAGTTGCGGATAATCGCGACGGCTTCCTCGGGGTGTTTCTCGACGATCTCGCCGATCTTCCGAACCGAAGACGCGCGTACGCGACCGTCGACGCGGTTGATATCGATGAGTTGCTCCAGATCCGGGCTCTCTTCGTCGCCATCCGGCATCGATATGCCGGTCTCCTTTGCGACGGCGACGCCGCCGGCTCCACCGCCGCTGCCGCTGAGCATGGAATGACCCTGGCCGTCTCGCGCCAGCGCCACACCGCCGCCCATTGCACCGGCGGGCACCGGCAGATTGCCGCTCTGTCCCGCCAGTTCGCCGGCCAGGATGCCGCCGGCGTCGCCGGCAATCGCGGGTCCGCGCTCCAGCAGGCGTCCAATCATGGGCTTGACCACCAGCAGCAGAACCAGCACGGCAACGACGCCAAGCACGATCAGTTCGGCCACGCGCAGCAGATCCTGGTGACCGATGCCGAGGAAGCTGTCGGCCGTGGTTCCGCCCATGCCCTCCGGCATCATGTCGGCGAACGGCAGATTGGCGATCTCCACGGTGTCGCCGCGGTTGGCGTCGTAGCCGACGGCCGAGCGGGCGAGGGCGGCGAGTTGGTCCAGCTTCTCCTGCGGGAAGGGCTCGAAGGTCATCTCGCCTTCGGGTCCGACCACACTCTGTCCGTTGACCAGAACGGCGACCGAGAGGCGGCGGATCTGACCGGACTCGCGGACGTGGGTTTTGACCACCCGGCTGATCTCGTAGTTGACGGTCTCTTCGGTGCGCTGGCTCAGGCTGTTCGCACCGCCCAGCGCGCCGGGGTCCTGCAGACCGGCGTCGGGCAGGTTGTTGCCGACGGTGACGGCCGCGTCGCCGGGCTCGGTGTCTTGGGAGGACTCCTCCACGACCTGAGTCGAACGGACCACCTGGCCGTCGGGATCGTAGATCTCGCTGTTCTCCGTGATGCGGTCGAAGTCCAACTCGACCGAGACTTCGGCCCGCACATTGCCGGGCCCGACCGAGCGTTCCAGCAGGGACTCGACGGCGTTGGCCAGCCGGTTCTCCATGTTGATGCGCATCTCGTCGGCGGTCGTCGCCAGTTCTTCGGCGCCGTCTCCGTCGCTGCGCCGGGCCAGAAGATTGCCTTCGTCGTCGACAATCGAGACGGCACCCGGCGCCATCTGGGGGACCGCCGAAGAGACGAGTTGTTGAATGGCACGTATCTGTTGCCCCGACAGGCCGCGGTTGCCCGAGAGAGCGACAACGATCGAAGCCGACGGTTGGCGGCGTTCGCGGCTGAAGAGTTCGCGCTCGGGCAGCACCAGATGAACGCGCGCGCTATGTACGCTGGAAATCGAGGAGATCGAACGCGCCAGCTCGCCTTCCATGGCGCGCTTATGACGCAGGTTCTGCTCGAAGCTCGTGCTGCCGAAGCCGTCGGCACCGTCGAACAACTCGTAACCGATTGAACCGCCTGCCCCCAGGCCTTGCTCGGCCATCGACAGGCGCAGCCGCGCGACCTGGTCCTCCGGCACCATCACTCGACTGCCGTCGCGCGAGAGCTCGTAGGGGACGCCTAAGGACTCCAGCGTATTGACGATCTGGGCGCTGTCCGCCTGTTCCAGCTCGCCATAGAGAAGCGACATTTCCGACTGAGACAGCCGGCCGGTGAAATACACGAAAAAGGCGAGGATCGCGGCCGCCACGCCGGCCATGATGGCAAGGCGGGCAGGGCCTAAACTTCGCAACGTTTCTACGAAAGCGTTCACGGGCGTCACCGTCCTGGTCGCTCCAAGGTCGAGCCGGTCGGGTGCACTTCTTCCTGCTCAGAGAGCAGATGGCCCGCGTCCCAGCCGATGCGGCAACGCTAGAAGCTGGCAGGTTTATGGCGCGTTAATGCGGGGGAAAAACTTGCCTATCCGAAAACTGGAACCAGGCAAAATCTGCCGAAGCCGAGTTTGGCGCCAACGCGCGCGCCGGCTGGACCATCCGGAAAGCCTGGATTTCATTCGATCCACGCCGGGAGCTTGTGGATCTTCGCCCGGATTGGGCAGCTCTACTCGGCGGCCTGGAAACCGAAATTGTCGTCGGATCCGTTTGTGCCGTCCGGGTCGCGATAGTCCTGCAGACGCGTGGTTCGCAGGCCGCGCACACCATGGCGATCTATCAGCCGTTGCCACGAGATGAACTCTTCAACCGAAAGCTTGTAACGCTCGCAGGCTTCTTCCAGACTCAGGAGGCCCGCGCGTACGCCTGCCACGACCTCCGCCTTGCGGCGGATGACCCAGCGCTTGGTGTTCGGCGGCGGGAGGTCATCTAGCGTCATCGGTTGCCCGTTGGGGCCGATGGCGACAGCCGGCCTACCTGGACGGTCGTTCGACATGCTGCTGTCGTCCTCGTGTTTACAACGTCCTTTGAAGTATCCACAGCCTAAGCGAGCGGCTTTAAAAAAGACCTAAGTCGAATAGTTAAGCTAAATACGCGATTTTCCTTTCGATGCAGAAATGGCCGCAGCGCTATCTCACGTTGCGGCCATTTGAAAGCTCGATAAAAGGTTCTGAAGAACCCCGCAACCGGCCCGATTGGGGAGCGTGGCGCGTCCGCGATCGGGCCGGCGGGGACCCCGGGCCAGGCCCGGAAGACTGCGGCAAAGGCGATGGCAACCAAAGTGATGGCGGTGTCGCCAGCCGCGGGATACTTGGCGATCGGCCCTAGAGCGCGATCGTCCTGGGCGTGAGCGGTTTCGCCTCCGCCCAGGACGGGGAGCCTGCTCTAGCGGCGGATCCGGATCAGTTCCTCCAGCATTTCGTCGGCAGTCGTGATGATCTTCGCACTGGCCGAATAGGCGCGCTGGGTGATGATCATGTCGGTGAACTCCTCGGCCAGGTCGACGGTCGAGGACTCCAGGGCGCTGGCGGCAACTCTGCCGGCGCCGCCGGAGTTGGCGGTCGCCAGGACCAGCTCGCCGGACCGGTCCGTCTGCTGGTAGGCGTTGCCGTCCTTAGCCTGCAATCCATTGACGTTGGCGAACATGGCGATGGGCAGCTGATAGATCTCCCGCCGGTCGCCGTTATCGAACAGCGCGGTCACCACGCCGTCGTCACTGATCGCCACGCCGCTGAACTCGCCAAAGCGCACACCGTCCTGATCGATGTTACGCAGGAAGAAGTCACCGCCGAACTGAACGATGCCGTCGTTCTCGCCAACGGTGCCGCCGTCGACTGCGATGGTCGAGTTGTTGGCACCGCTGACGAAGCCGGTGATCGCAATGTTCGGAAGCGTGATCGTTGCCGGGGCGCCGTTGCCCGAGAAGGTGATGTTGCCGGCGTAGGTGCCCAGCGCCGTCATGCCGGCGGCGTCCAGGCTATTGGTCGTGGTGCCGGACTGAACCATCCCGGAGATCGTCACGTCCCAGTCGTTCGCCGCGTCCTTTTCGAACTGCAGCGTCAGGTCATGGGCGTTGCCCAGGGAATCGAAGATCTGGATCGTAACGTCATGCGTGTCGCCGTTGGCGGCGTTCGACGGCAGGTTCATGTCCAGTTCGATGTTCTGCGTCGCGGTCGCGGCGCCGGAGAGGTTGGCGATGTTGACCGTCTCGACGCTCGACAGCACCGAGGTGTTGCCGACCGGGTTGCCGCTGGCGTCGAGCGGCCAGCCTTGCAGGTAATAGCCGGCGGCGTTTCTCAGGTTGCCTTCGGCATCCGGGCGGAAGTTGCCGGCGCGGGTATAGAGCATTTCGTTGCCGGGGCCGGGGTTGGCGGCCTCGTTCACGACGAAGAAGCCCCTGCCGGCGATCGCCATGTCTGTCGCCGAGGCGGAGCCCTGCAGCAGGCCCTGCCGGTCGACGTTCGACAGCGGCATGGAGCGGACGCCGCCCGGGGTGAACTGGGTTCGCGTCGCCGCCTCGGTGACCAGCGTCGCGAAGGCTGCGCTGGTGCCCTTATAACCAACCGTGTTCACGTTGGAGATGTTGTCGGAGATCATGCCAAGGGCGTTCGACTGGGCCGCAAGGCCCGACACCCCGGAGAACATAGCGCCGTAGATGCTCATCTTTTGGAGCTCCTTGTGATCGTCCTGTTAGACTAGTTAGTGGTTTCGCCAGTGCCTTCTTCTGGCTGGCGAATGACGATGACGTCTTCCAGCGGCACTTCGAGGCCGCCGATATCCAGGAACGTCCTGCCGTTGTTCATGCTGACGGCCTTGACCAAGGCTTCGGTCCGGCCTGCGGTTCCGATCGGCTCGTCGTTGTTGCCCACCGCTTCTACCTGGATGCCGTAGATGCCGGCGGGAACCGGGATACCGTTCTCGTCGCGGCCGTCCCAATTCAGGTCGTGCGCGCCGGCGCCGGTGTTGCCAGGCAGTTCGCGGATGACTTCACCGGCGTCGTTGAGGATCTTGATGGTGGTTTCCGCGGCATCTCGGGCCAGACCGTAGGTCATGGACGACATGTCGTCGGGACCGCCTTCTCCGACGACCACGAACTCGCCGAACAGTTCGACTTCCTTGCCGATGAAGCCGACGGCCTGGGCAGCCGTGTTGAAGCTGTTCTGGGCGATCAGCTCTTCCAGCTTCTCGTTCTGGGCAATGCCCTGCTCCACGTTCGTGAAGTGAACGAGCTGCTCGGTGAACTGCGTCGAGTCCATCGGCGAAAGCGGGTCCTGGTACTGAAGCTGGGTCGTCAGCAGGGTCAGGAAGTTATCGAAGGTCTCTCCGATCGAGTCCCGGCTGGCAGCCGTATCGCCGCCTCCGGTCCCCGGTACGCCCAAGGCGTTTGAGATCTCGGTCATGCTGCGCTCCTAGGCCCGGAGATCGACACGGCCGTCAGAGGCCGTGCGCATCTGCTGGGGCTGGTCTGTCTGCGACGGCACCTCGTTGCTCTCGGCAGCCTGGGCTGTCGCGCTGTCCTCGCGAGCGGATCCCTGGGCGCCGTTGCCCGTGCCGTCGTCTGCGAAGTTCTGTCCCTGACCACCGGTCTGCATCTCGAAGCTCAGATCGGTTTGCCCGCCCTTGAAGCCGGCGTCGTGGAGCGCGCGCTCCAGGCTCCTGGCATCGCGTTGCAGCAAATCGAAGGTCTCGGGCCGTTCGACCGAGACGACAGCGCGAACGCCGCCGTCGGCCTGGAAGTCCAGCTTGACATCCACCCGTCCCAGCTCGGCCGGGTTGAGCTTGATCTGAATGCGGTCCTGACCCGCCGCCGCCGCTTTCTGGATACGTACGGCCACCTGATCGACCGCTGGCTGCGGCAGACGTGCCGCCTGGGCTGCCGGCTTGGTGGCAGTCGTCGTCTCGAGCTTCGCCGTCTGCCCGCTGCCTGTCAGGCCGTCGGCGCCGGCCAAGGCCGTCGGTAAGGCGGAGCCGCCTGCTGCACCGCCGCCGGCGGCGCCGGCCGTGGCGGCGATACCCGAAACGGCCCCGCCGCGCGCTGCCGTCTGGGCGCGCTCGGCGGCCTGGGCCGATGTTTGCAGGGTCTGCGCCAACTGCTCCGGGTTCGTCGTCGCGGACTGCGCCTGCGCGGTCTGCGCAGCGGTATGGGCAGTGGTCTGAGAGGCAGATCCGCCGGCCTGTGCTGTCTGCGCCTTCTCCGCCTGCTTGCCTTGCGCCATGGCCTCGAGACCGGCGAGCGTTGTGTTGCTCTGCCCGGTTGCGCTCTGCTCGCGCCCTTGCGCGGCGGTGCGCGATACCTGGGCGACGTCCGGGCGCTGACCCGCCTGCAGGCTGTCGGTCTTGGCTGCTTGTGCCTGATCCGTCTGGCTGCGTACCTGGTTGGGCAGCGAAGCCTCGCCCTGATCCTGCGCAGCAAGCGCAGCCTGAGAAGTTCCGGCCGCAAGGGCAGTTCGGGGACGAGACTCTACGGCGGCAGGCTCCACAGCGGCCTTCGGCGCGTTGCTGTCGCGCGTCGGCTGCGCAGTTTCGCGTGGCTGAGCCGTGTCGCCCGGCGGGGCCTGCTTAGATGCTTCGGTCTTCTGCACCTCCGGCTGCTCGGCAGCATTTGCCTGTGACGCCGCCTGCGGCTGCGTCTGAGGCTGTGCCGGCACAGCGGTGCCCTGCGGCTCGTGGTCCCGGCGCTCGGCTACCGGCCGGTCGTCCTCCGGCTTCTCGCGCGTTCGTTGCTCGGTCGGAACGCTGTCGTCCTTGTTTCCGCTGCTGACGAGCATCGACAAGAAGTCGTTTCCGCCCGCGCCGAGCGCGAGCATCTTGGCCGAAGCGGCTGAGTTGGCGGCGGCAACCGTCTGGGCGGCGTCCGACGACCGGCCGAGGCTGTGAGTGGCGGCCTGAGTCTGCATGGTGTCCTGCGATCCGAACGAGGTCTTCGATAGTGTCGAGTGGTGCTGTCGCCTTAGGAGGCGGCTGCGACCGGAACGGGGGTCTCTTCAACCTCGATCCTGCGATCGAGCTCCATCCAGGAGTCTCTCAGCGGAACCAGAAGGTCGATTGCCTCGTCTGCGATGGCCGGATCGTTTTCGAAGTTGATCCGATGCAGACGCTGCAGGATGAAACCGTAGATCCGGCCCAGGTTCTCGGCGACCTCGCCACCGCGCTCGTTGTCGAGGCAGAGGTAGAGGGTTCCGACCAGTTCATGTGCCATGGACACGGCGTTGCAGCGGCTTTCGATGTCGTTCCAGGCGATGGCCTGCTTGGCATCCTGCAAGGCGGCGATAGCCTCGTCGTAGAGCGTCGCAACCATGCGGTTGGGACTCATCTTGAGAAGGTCGTCAGTACGGATCCAGGTGGCGAGCTTTGCCATCTTTCAAATCCTCCATGTTTGCTCCCGCGCCGGGGCGGCGGAACCGTAAGCCGCCGCCCGGCCGGGCGCAGGGGTGTCTAGACCTGCGGTTACTGGAACAGCCGCAAGAGGTTCTGCGGCATCTGATTGGCCTGAGCCAGCATGGATACGCCGGACTGGACCAGGATCTGCTTCGACGTGAAGCGGGTCATTTCCGCCGCGACGTCGAGGTCCATGAGCGCCGAGCGCGAAGCCTCGGTGTTCTCCATGGTGGTCGCGATGTTCGCCGAGGCGAACTCCAGGCGATTCTGAGCCGCACCGAGCTGGGCTCGAGCGATGGCCAGGTTGTCGATCGCCGTGTTGACCGCGCCGATCGCGATGTCGGCGTTCGCCTTGGTATCGACGCTCGAGGTGTCGAGACCGGTCGCAAGGGCCTGCGCCTTCGCCGAGACCAGTTGGATCGTGACATCGTCCGGCGTGTCGGTGCCCGTCCCGATCTTGAACTCGAGAGACAGCGTATTGGACGTACCGCCGGCGACGGTGAATCCGCTTGCCGCAGCGGCCGTGATGTCGGTGGTGTCGTCAAACAGGGAGTTCAGGGTGATGGTGATGCCGGCACCGTTGATGATGACTTCCTGGAAGCTGCCGGCCGTCGGTGCGGAAACGCCCGCGTCCGAGGTGTAGGAGACGCCGGTGCTGGTGTTCGTCACCGTGAACTGGTCGGCCGTGGCGTCGTAGCCGATCTGCACCGTGTTACCGGACGCGAAGGCGCCGGTATCGTTGCTGAAGGTGATCTGCTCGAAGCCGTCGGCGACCTCGATGGCCGTGCCGAGCGTACCGACGCCAACGCCGAAGGTGTTGCTGCCGGCCAGCAGCGCGGTGCCGTTGAACTCGGTGTCGTCGGCGATACGATCGACCTCCGCGCGCAGCGCGGTGTACTCCTGGTTCAGCATGCCGCGCTCGGTGTCCGAGAGCTGACCGGAGCTGGACTGAACCGCCAGCGTCTTCATGCGCACCAGAATGTCGTCGACGCGCGCCATGGCGCCGTCGGCGATCTGAAGCATCGAGATGGCTTGGCCGGCGTTGACCGAAGCCTGGCGCAAGGCGCTGACCTCGGCACGAAGCCGGGAGCCGATGGCAAGCGACGCGGCGTCGTCCTTGGCGGACAGCACGCGGGTGCCGGCCGACAACTTCGCCAGGGAGTTCGTCGCCTCCATATCCGATTGCTGCAGGTGGCGGTGCGCCACGTTCGCAGCAAAGTTCGAAATGACGTTAAGGGCCATGGTTGGGGTCTCCGTAGTCTCTTGCTCGCGTGGACTTGAACTCTGGCTCGGCCTCCGACCGCTGAAGGAACCCTGGGGGTCCCAAGTGTTCGCGGTTAGATCGGCCTAGCTTCGTTCCTCCTTGGCTCAGCTCCGCAGGAGTGCGGATGCTTCCATGTTCGCCGGCCGAGGAGCGCAGTTGCACGCGAGCCTTGCCGGCACCCCTTCTCAGCAAAGCCCATGCCAGTTTCGGATTCTCATGTTAAGTTGTTGAATTATATAGATAAAGACTAGAGCGGAGCGGTTCCCTGGGGCGCTGAAGCTCGGTTTTGCCGGGTCTGGAGCGCGATGCTGCCCGGTCATTTCTGCCGGTCGTGTTGCGCAGATCCTGCCTAGAGCACGTTCGGGACCGGGGTTGGATGGAGGTGTTCCGGCATCAGCCGCACTGTCAGCCGAGCCGATCGAAGGAAAGGCTGGTACAGGAGCTTTCCCTAAAGACGATTGGGGAAGCGGGCCGGGCGAGAAGGCCCCCGAATGCGGCAGCGCCCCGCAGAAGGACTCCTGCAGGGCGCTTCACGTCTTGTTGGAAAAAATCCGGCGTTTGGGCGGAATGCCGGCGATCAGGCGGAGAAACGAGGCAGAAACCTCAGGCGGAGAAGTTCAGGCCTGCCGGGACCGCTGTTGCAGCGGCTTCCGGCCGTGCCTGCGTCTGGCTCGGCGGGGAGGGGGAGACGGGCTGCGGTTGAGGGGTCGTCGCGCCCTCGCGGGCCAGGGTCCGCCAGGAGTCCCGCAAAGGCTCCAGCAGGCGGATCATATCGCGGGGAATCTCAGCATCGTTCAGCCTGTCGACCTCCGCCAGACGGCGCATGATGAAGCTGTACAGGCTGGCAAGCTGCTCGGCGATCTCGCCGCCCTGGTCGCGGTCGAGCGTCATGTCGAGGTGATGGATCACCTCCATCGCCTTGGTGTTGGCGTTATGCCGCGCCTCGATCCGCCCGTCCTCGATCGCGCGTTCGGTTTCGCGCAGCAGGTGGATGGCCCGCTCGAACAGCATGGCAACCAGCTCCGCCGGTGAGGCGGTCATCAGGGCTTGGGTCTGGTAGTTGCGGGCGAGCGCATAGCTCATGACGCGTCCTGACCTCGTTGATGATGGGAAAGCGGGGGCATCTCGGCGCTAGTTGTCGCTGTTGCCGGCGTTGGTGATCTCGCGGATCTGATCGAGGACCGAATTCATGCGGGCCAGGTTCTGTTCCATGACGATGAAGCGCTCGAGCAGCCGTTCGCGCTGATAGTCCAGGCGCTCGATCATCTCGTCGGCGCGCGTCTGGGCCGCTCGGTTCTGGGACGTCAGGGAATCGACTTCCGCCTGCAGAGCTCCGCTCTGGCTGTCGAGCATCTGGTCCAGCTCGAAGAACAGCTTGGCGCCGACGCCGATGGTGAAGTTGACGTCGATGTTGCTGGCGTCGCCGGTACCGTTGTAGAGCAGCCTCAGCCCCTCGGCGCCGTTCTGATCCGTCACCGTGATCACGCGGCCGGAGGCCGTCGCTGTCCCGTCGTCGCTGCCGTCGCCGGCACCGCCGACATTGGCGGAGCCGACGAGATAGTCCTCGGTCGTCAGCGCGAGCGCGCCCAGCAGATCGCCGCTGTCGTTGTCGACCACCAGCGGATTCTGGCTCGAGGTGATGGAGAGTTGCTTGCCGCCGCCGTCGCCGTCGACAACGCGGGCCGCGACTCCTTCGATCCCTGCCGCGTTGATGGCGTCGGCCAGGCTGTCCAGCGTATCCGTCGTCACGTCGTAGGCGATGGTCGTGCCGTTGATGTCGAAGCTGCCGGAGGTCGTTGCGCCGACGGAATCCGTTCCGTCGTTCAGAGTCGCCGTACCGCTGTTCGCCTCGCCCGATACCTCGTTCGCGGAGCCGTAGTTGCCGATGTTCACCGTATAGCCGCCGGCGTCGTAGGTCGTGGCGCCGGTGAAGCCGAGCAGCTGAACGCGTGGATCGGAGCTGGAGAAGTCGAAGGCGAAGAGGCGTTCGATTTCGCCGATGTTATTGAGCAGCGCCTCATCCAACTCGGTTTCGTTGATATCCAGCGTGTCTCTCAGCAAAGGGTCGGCGATCGCATCGTTGTTGACGAAGTCGATCCCGACCTGCGCCAGCACGCTGAAGGCGCTCGAGGTGCCTTCGGCGCCGTTGCCCAACACGTTGGACAGCGTCTGCTCGATCGCCCCCAGCGTCGGGTTGCGGAACAACGGACCGGCGTCCTCCGTCGCTTCGCCGGTGTCGGCGTTGGCGAGCTGCTGCTGGTTCATGAAGATCTTGAGTTCGTTGTAGGCCGTCACGAACCCCGAGACGGCCGTCTTCACGGCGTTGAGGTCGCGCTCGACCTCCACACGGATCGTGGTGCCGGGTTCGGCACCGAAGAGGGTCAAGGTGACGCCGGCGAAGAGGTCGGAGATCGTATTGCTGCTGCGTTCGATCAGCTGGCGATTGGTCAGCCCGAGATCTTCGATGGCGCTGCCGGTGTCTCCGGACAGGTTGATCGTCTGGCCGCCGTCGCCGGTAATCTCCAGGCGGGTTGCTCCGCCGTTCGTCACCACGCTGGCGCTGACTCCGGCGACCGCATTGATCGCGTTGGCCAGATCGGTGACGCTATCGGTACCACTGTAGTTCACCGTGCCGAGCAAGGTGTCGCTGGCGTCCCGGATCTCGAAGCTGAAGGGTCCGCCGCCGACACCGAAGGTTGACAGCGCGGCATCGGCTGTCAGGCGCTGAGAGTGCCACTTGTCCTGGTCGAGCAGTCCGTTGGCATAGAACTGAGCGGTCCGGGGAGACTGCAGTTCGTTCAGCAGCGTGGTGCCGCCGTCGTTCGAGATTCCCAATTCCGAGAGTACGCCGCCGGTTTCGTTGTCCAGCGCGATGGTCGTGCCGGTTTCCTCGGCCGTGAGCACCAGAACGTGCTCGTTGTCGTTGACGGAGACCACGGAGGCGCGCACGCCAGTCGCATCTGCGCCGGAGTTGGCGGCATTGATGCGGTCGCGGACCGCCAACAGAGAGTCGGTGGCATCGACCGTGATGGTCGTGCCGTTGATGTCGAAGCTGCCGGCGATGGATCCGGCTGCGCCGCCGCTTGCCGTGCCCAGGTCGGCGGTGGTGCTGGCGAAGGTCAGGCTGCCGATCCGCTGCGCCCGGGCGATCTGATCGACTTCGATCTCGTTGCTGCCGGTTTCGGCGGCGTTGGTCACCGCCACGCCGATCAGGTTCGCCGCATTGGATGCGCTGCCGCCGTCCTGACGCGAGGTCGAAGCAAAGGTGGACTTGTTCTCGAAGATGTCGCCGCTGTTGCCGAGCGTCTGACGACCGTAGAGATCGTCGAGCGAGGTCCGCAGATTGGTCATCAGCGTGCGCAGGTCGCTCAGCGCGTCGAGCTTCGCGGTACCGCTTTCGACTTGCGCCTCCAGCCGATCCACCGGGATGCGGCGGGCTTCCATGATGGCGTTGACCGCAGAGTCGAAGTCGATGCCCGACCCGAGTCCGGAGAAGCGGACCCGGCCGTTGCCGTCGACTACGAGACTGTTGGAGGCAGCGCTGACGTCTGACATGGCTCGCTCAGACCTTGATATCGATGATGCGGTCGAGGAGCTGGTGCAGCTTTTCCGCGCTGTTCAGCAGCTCTTCCGCTGGAAGCTGTTGTTTGACTTCACCCGTTTCCGGATCGACGAGGCTGGCGATGACGCGTTTGGTGCCTTCGTCGATGTCGAGCGTGACCTTGAGTTTCGCCGGTGTCCTGCCGAGGGGTTCGTCTACGACCTCTTCGGTCTTCGGGACGGCCTGCTCCAGCAGGCGATCGAGCGACTCCACCCGGTACCCGCCGCCGGAGTCGGCGGGTGCAGGGGCCCCTGTGGCCGCGGGCTTCGCGGCCGGCTGGGGCAGGGGAGAGAGTGACGTGACATCCATGGCTCTTTTGCGTCGGTCGTCGTCAGGGCTGCTTTGCCCCTGCGGCGGCCGGCGCCACCTGTGCTCTGCTTCGCAAAGAAAGGTCCTAAAGGATCGAGTGTTAAAAAATGAGAAGCAAGATCAATGCCAAGAAAGGGAAATCAAATCTGCGAAGCCGGAGAAAAGGGTGGGGAGGGGGCGAACCCCCTCCCCGGCCGAAGGAACTGGATCAGCCCAGCAGACGCAGCAGGTTCTGCGGCATCTGGTTGGCCTGGGCCAGCATCGACACACCGGACTGCATCAGGATCTGCTTGGAGGTGAACATCGTCATCTCCGCAGCAACGTCCAAGTCCATCAGTGCCGAACGGGCGGCTTCGGTGTTTTCCATCGAGGTCGCGATGTTCGCCGAGGCGAACTCCAGCCGGTTCTGGCTGGCACCGAGCTGGGCGCGGTTTTCCGCCAGCTTGTCGATCGCGGTATCGATGAGGCCGATGGCCGTCTCGGCATTGGCGTTGGTGTCGATGGTCGAGGTATCCAGACCAGCCGACAGAGCCGAGGCCTTGGCGGAGTCGAGCGAGACGGTGATTTCGTCCTCGGTCGATTCCGTACCCGTGCCGATCCGGAAGTCGAGCGACAGGGTGTTGGAGGTACCGCCGGCCACCGAGAACTGGCTGCCCGCACCCGCCGTGATACCCGCCGCATCGTTGAACAGCGAGTTCAAGGTGATGGTGATACCGGCACCGTTGATGTTCACGTCCCGGAAGCTACCGGCTGTCGGTGCGGAAACGCCCGCATCCGAGGTGTAGGAAACGCCGGTGGAGGTGTTGGTGACCGTGAACTGGTCGGCCGTGGCGTCGTAGGCAATCTGCACCGTGTTACCGGACGCGAAGGCGCCGGTATCGTTGGTGAAGCTGATCTGCTCGAAACCGTCGGCGGCCTCGATGGCAGTGCCGGCGCCGGTCGCAGCGAAGCTGCTGCTACCAGCCAGCAGCTTGGTGCCGTTGAACTCGGTGTCGTTGGCGATACGATCGACTTCCGAACGCAGCGCGGTGTACTCCTGGTTCAACAAGCCACGCTCGGTGTTGGAAAGCTGACCCGAGCTGGACTGAACCGCCAGCGTCTTCATGCGGACCAGAATGTCGTTGGTACGAGCCATCGCACCGTCGGCGATCTGAAGCATGGAGACGGCCTGACCGGCGTTGACGCCGGCCTGCTTGAGGCTCTCCACCTCGGAGTTCAGACGGGAGCCGATGGCCAGGGCCGCGGCATCGTCCTTGGCGGCAAGCACACGAGAACCGGCCGACAGCTTGGCCACCGAGTTCGACGCTTCCGAGCTGGACTGCGACAGGTGACGGTGGGCCACGTTGGCGGCGAAGTTCGAGATAACGTTGAGGGTACTCATAGTGTTTCGTCTCCTACTTGGATGCTTGACCCCGACTTCCTGTCAGGGCGGGACATCATGTCCCCGACGACGGACGACTGCGCGTCCGGTCATTCATCAGCAAGGGGCGTGCCAACTCGGCAAAAACGGCCGATCCTGCGGAAAAACCTGCCTCGCCTATGGTTCAAGTTTGCCGACTAGGTAGTTTCGACCGGGTTAACACGGCAAGATTTTCCCGATCGTACAGTTCCTGCCGGGCAGTTTCTGCCGAGCGCGTCGCTACCTTAACCGGGCGTCAACCATATCGTCGCCGTCAGGCCTTGATCAGCCGCGATCCGAAGATGCTGCAGACGAACATCTTCTTCCAGGCCTCCGTATCCGGTAGGAACTCGACATCGGGAATGTCGCGGTTTGCCAAGTCGTCCGGGTCTTCGTTCAGCAGCAACGGCGGCAGGGCGTGAGGAATGGCGAACTCCTGCTGTACTTCCTGCAGACCGTAGGCGTCCATCTTGGCACCATAGGCCAGGGGGTTCTCGCGGACGCTGTGGGGCACGCGGTCCGGCGCGTCCGAGTGGGTCAGAAGCGCCTCGATCCTGCAGTCCCGTCCCAGAACCGAGAAATTCTCGTGGAAGAAGCGCACCGTGAAGGCGTTCAGCGTGAACAGGTCGAAAAGAGAGTTCGAGTGCGTTACCAGCAGGGTGCCGCCGGGTTTCAGCAAACGCGCCGCTTCCTGGTAGAACACCGCGTCCTCGCCTCCGTGCAGGTAGGCGATAACGTTGACGGCCAGGACTGTATCGAAGCTCGTATCCGGCAGTCTCTCAAGAGACTCGACCTCACCGACCATAGCCACCGCTGCCGCGGTGCCGCCCAGGCGCGCAGCGGTAAAGGCAACCATGCTGGGATCGGCATCGACGGCCAGAACGTTGCCGCCTGCAGCAACCGCGCGTTCACTGAGTATCCCGTCACCGCAGCCGAAGTCCAGCACCCGTCCGGACAGATCTTCCGCCTCCAGGAGGCGCTGCACCATAGCCAGACGATTGCGATGGTAGGGGCTGTTCATGTCCGCCCGATAGGATTCGGCGACCTGCGCCCAGTACGCCTTATCCTTGGTCGCTAACGGTGTTTCGATTCGCTTGACGGGACCCCGCCTGTCACGCTGAGCGGACCGAGTCTCAAAGTTTAAAGGTTTGGAAAGCATATCTGTTTAGCTCTTTGCAATCGCTGTGCACTGTGCCGTTAAAGTAGTTCAGACGATAGCGATAAAACTATTAAGAGAATGAATTCGATGCGGCTTCCGGACGCCCTGCCTCCCGCTTCCTCCGCCGATCCCCTGGCCGAGGCACTGTTGATCCAGCTGCGCCAGCAGGTTCGCCGGCAGCCGAAGGATGCAAACGCCAAAGCGGCTCTTGCCGATGCTTTGGTGGCGGCCGAGCGGGATCGGGAGGCTGAGAAACTCTATCGCGACATTCTACGCCAGCAGCCGGACCGGGCCGATCTTCGCATCAAGCTGGGGGCATCGCTGGCACGTCTGGGCCGTGCCGGCGAGGCGGAGCGGCTGCTTCTGAAGCTGATCGGCCATTCGGTTCTTGACAAGCCGGAGGTTGGCGACGTTGTCGCGAACGTTCTGGCGACAGCCTGGTGCAAGGCGAAAGAGACGCAGGTGGTCGCTGGATTAGCCCGCCTACAGAAGGCATCGCCGACCCCGGATATCCTTTTGCGTGTCGCCGGGGCGTTCGCGGCCAAGGGGCAGGCGGCGATGGCTGCCGAAGCCTGCAATCTCGCTTTGGACCGCTGGCCGGAGCACGCGGAAGCCTTTGCGCGGCTGGGCCAGATCCTGCTGACTTCGGGTGATCCGGAGGGAGCGGTCCTGGCGGCGGACAAGGCACTCGCTTTGGACGTGTCGCGCAACGACGCCCGCATGACGCTGGCGCTCGCGATGATTCACCTGTCTCACTATCAAGAAGCCGAAGAGGTCTTCAAGGACGCCATCCTCTTGGAGCCCGAAAGCGCCGAGGTGCTCGGCAACTACGCGAACATGCTCTACGGCCTCGGCCGCAACGGCGAGGCTCGGCTCTTGCTGAACCGCGCCCTTCAACATCATCCCGGCATTGCGAATCTGCATTCCCTACTTGCAGTCGTGTTGATGCGTATGACTAAGTTCGACGAGGCTCTAGCCGCAATCGACCAGGCGATTTCGCTCGATCCGGCTTCCGATCGCTTCGCTTCGGCAAAGGCCGACTGCCTTCTGGAACTGGACCGGATCGACGAAGCCTGCACACTTCTCGACACCGTTCTGAAGCGCACGCCTGATCATGCCGCCGCTCTCTGCAGCCTGGCGCGCATCGACACCGAACGCGGCGATCTCGAGAAAGCCGAAGAGCTGCTCGATCGTGCGATCGCGATCGATCCCGGCCGAGCGGCCTCCTGGAACAATCTGGGCGTTCTGCGCAAGCGACAGTTTCGGCATGCGGAGGCTCTGGCGGCCTTCGAGGAGGCGGGACGCTGCGCCCCTCTGTCGCCTGGCGCGCTTTACAACAAGTCCTTCGCTCTGCTCGGAACCGGCCGGCTCGCCGAAGGGTGGGATCACTACGAAGTCGGTGCGCATGCCAATCTTCGTCATGGCTGGCGCGTGACCTTCAAGCCGATCTGGAGTGGCGAGCCGCTCGCGGGCAAACACTTAGGACTCATCGCTGAGCAAGGCATTGGCGACCAGGTGATGTTTCTCTCCTGTCTCGAGGACTTCGCGAAGGGGCCCGGCGTCGAGGCTAAGCTCTCCCTGGAGGTGCATCCCAAGATCCGCAGGCTGGTCGCGCGATCCTTCCCTGACATCGAGGTTTGCGACGCGCTTCAGACACCTGAGAAACCCTCGGCTGCGTCCTTCGAGAGCGATTTCGACTACGCTATGTATCTCGGCAGCCTGCCCGTCGTCGTGCGCCGGAACCTGGAAGACTTCAGCAGCGCGGTCGGTTTCTTGAAGGCCGATCCGCTGCGCGTCGACCATTGGCGCAAACGTCTCGCTGCGCTGGGGCCTGAGCCTGTCATAGGACTCTGCTGGCGCTCGATGCTCTTGCATACGGGGCGGAACCACTGGTACCTGCAGCTCGAGGATCTGGAACCAATCTTCACGCTGTCCGGCGCCCGCTTCGTCAGCCTGCAGTACGGCGATGCTCGCGAAGAACTGGCCGAGGCGGAACGCCGCTGGCCGGGCCGTATTCTCAGTCTGGAAGACGAACTCGATCTAACCGACGATCTCGACGAGGTGGCGGCTCTCAACGCCGCTCTGGCGGCTGTCGTAGCGCCCAACACGACCTGTTCGGTTTTGTCCGCCGGGATTGGTTGCCCGACCTACGAATTCACCGTCGGTCCCGCCTGGTGCATGCTTGGCACGGATCGCGTTCCGTTCTTCCCGTCGCAGAAAGTCTTCGATTACCCTTACGGCACACCGCTGATTCAAGCGGTTCCCGTAATCCGCGATGCCCTTTGCCGGGATCTCGGCCTTGCCGGCGACAGCGACGCATGACCGGCACGGTCGGGCCTTTGAGCTTTGTTAACCCTCTTGCTGGCAGCTTGGGCGGGGTGCGTTACGCCGTCCCGGCGTATGGACCTGCGGGAATACGCCACGGAGGAGCAACCCTGTGAGAACGCGTTTCGCTGCCGAGCAGCAGAAGACACTGCGGCAGGCTTTGAAGGGGCGGCGGATCGCCCTGATCGGCGGAGCCGGCTTCATCGGCCACAACCTGGCGCTGGCCCTGCAGGAGCTGGGCGCCAAACCGCAGATCGTGGACAGCCTGCAGGTCAACAACCTGGGCGCCTACACCCACGGCCTCGACAAGAATCCCAACTCCGGTCTCTACGTCGGTTTCATCAATCAGCGCCTCCAGCTCCTCTCGCAAAAGGGGATCCCGCTGCACATCGTCGATGCGCGCGACTACCAGGTGCTGAGCCGCCATCTCGAATCGATTGAACCCGACTGCGTGGTCCAACTGGCGGCGGTGGCCCATGCCAATCGCGCCAACAAGGATCCCTACAGCACCTTCGATCATTCCATGCGTACGCTGGAAAACGCCCTAGACTGCGTGCGCGACCGCAAGGCGCACTTCATCTTCTTCTCCTCCTCGATGGTCTACGGCAACTTCAACGGCGATGCCGTTGAGGAAGACAGGGTCTGCGAGCCTATCGGCATCTACGGCGCGCTGAAGTTCGCGGGCGAGAAGCTGGTGATCGCCTACAATCAGGTCTTCGGGTTGGAGTACACCATCGTCCGTCCCTCCGCGCTCTACGGAGAGCGCTGCGTCAGTCGCCGGGTCGGGCAAGCCTTCATCGAGAATGCGGTGCGCGGCAACCCCGTGACCATCAACGGCGACGGCAGCGATGCGCTCGACTTCACCTACATCGACGATCTGATCCAGGGCATCTGCCTGTCCATCGCCAAGCCCGAGGCGCGCAACCAGGTTTTCAACCTGACCTACGGCGACGGCCGCTCGTTGAACGATATCGCGGAGATCGTTCGCGAGCGTTTCCCTCAAATCGAGATCGAGCACCATTCGCGCGACCAGCTGATGCCCGAACGCGGCACGCTCTCCATCGAGAAAGCGCGCTCTCTGCTCGGCTACGACCCGCAGTACCCGCTGGAGCGCGGCTTCAACGCCTATGTCGACTGGTACTGCCAGCTGGCGGCGGAGCAGCCGGAGCTTCTGGGTCTGCCGGCCCGCATGCCCGACGCCGCCGAGTAGGCGGGACGCCTGCCGACCTTGGTGAAAGTTTACACTGGGGCTTTAGAGGATCGACGCGGCGTGCGGCTGCTGCGGGGCCTTCGCCGCGGTCTCGGCATGGCGCTCCATCCAGAGATCCAGGTTCAGAAGCTGCCATAGAAACATCATGTGATTCTCCCGAGGCTGCGCGTCGGCCACGATCTCTGCGTGCTCGTCCAGCAGGGCCTCGACCGCGGTGGGGTCGAAAACACCGCGGCTGCGAAACCCCGTCGAGTGGACACGGTCGCGCAGGGCCTCCAGCGTACGGCCGCCGAACCAGCGGTGAGCCGGCGCGTTCCAGCCGGTCTTGGCGATGCGGCTGCGGGTCGCCTCCGGCAGAATCCCCTGCATCGCGCGGCGCAGAAGCTGCTTCGTGACCCCATCCCGAATCTTCAGCTCACCCGGCACCCGATACATGAAGGCAACCAGCGTGTGATCCAGGAAGGGATCGTGATGGGCCAGGCCGAAGGCGGCGGACTGCCGGTCCTCCGCGCGCAGGCAGCAGGGTAGGGTCTCGCGGAACATGTCCTGGAAGGTGCGGTTCTTCAGATAGCTCTCGAAGGGACCGCTCATGTCCGGTGCGAAGCCGCCGAGACTGTCCCATTCCGGCGTCAGCAGAGAGCGGTAGCGAAACATGCGCTCGGGATCGGTCTTGCACTGTCCCGAGACCGACGGGTCGGCCAGGCGTGCCATCATCCGTTCCGCGGCGGCTGCGTCCTTACGGAAGATCGGATGATCGTGGTGCTGCGCCCAGGCGGCGACTTCACCGGAGAGCTCCGCCTCGCGCCCCGCCCTGCGCAGGTCGGCGAAGTGCAGCGGAAAGTACTCGTATTCCCCGGCATTTAGTTCGTCGCCGCCGAGGCCGCCGAACAACGCGTCGAAGCCGCCGGCCGCGACCTCCCGGCAGAGCAGGTGGTGAGACAGCCAGGTGGCGGTCGCGACCGGTTCGTCATGGATTGCGACCAGCTCCGCGACCAGCTCGAAGAGGTCCAGGCTGTCGCCCACCTCGATCATGTGCCACTGGGAGACGGCCGTCTCCACCACGTCCTGGATTTCGTGGCGCTCGTCGTAGAGCGGATCGACGTAGACGCTGGAGACCGCCTCCTGTCGCCGCCCGGTAACCTCTGCGGCGCTGCAGAGCACGGAAGAGGAGTCGAGGCCTCCCGATAGCGTGAAGATCGGCCGTGCGGCCGTGGCGACCCGCTTGCGCACCGCTTCGAACAAAAGAGCTCTGTAGGTCTCGGCCAGCTCCTCGGCGCGCTCGACCGCGAACTCCGGCGCGGCCTCCAACTGCCACCAACTGCGGAGCCGGGAGGGCCCGTTCGGGCTTGCTTCCAGATAGTGTCCGGCCGGGATCTGACTTATGGCCGCGTAGGGAGACGCTTCCGGAACCGCATCGATCCCGCGGTAATGGCAGGCGCCGAAGCGGGCGACGAAGTCCCGATCGAGCTCGCGCGGGACCTCCGGCAGAGTCAGCAAGGCGCCGGGCTGAGACGCGAAGGCGAGGCCGTCCGTCAGCTGCGTCCAGTAGAGCGGCTTTACGCCCAGGCGGTCGCGTGCCACCCAGAGCCGGCGCGACACCGGATCGACGACCGCCAGGGCGAAGTCGCCGTCCAGACGCTCAAGGGTCGAAGCGAAATCCCCCTGTCGAACCAAATGGGCGATCAACTGAAGATCACTTGCGTCTCGCAGGCCGGTCTCCTTCTGCAACTCCCTGCCGTTCAGCAGACAGCCGTCGATGGCCAGCAGCAGCCCCTCATACGCGCCGGCGCCGCCTGCCGGACCGGACGGAAGCCAGGCGCGATGGCCCAGACGCCCCGTCTCGGCGCCGACCGTCGCGTTGCGATGGCCGGGGAGGCTCGTCAGCATCCCTTCGACGGCCGCGGCATCCCCAGGTCGGGGCTCCAAAAAGCGGATAAGGCCTGCAAGACGGGACATGATCTGAAAACTCTCGTCGTTCGTTAGTCTGGTCGGCCACGCCGCGTCGCGACCAGGAAGCTCCACCAGTGCGGATAGCCGATCACGTTCTCCGGCTGTCCGCCGCCGCGTCGGTCCACCACCTCGGAAACGGCGAAGCCCTGGGCCTCGATGAAGCCGATCAGGTCCTGCCGGTCGTAGGCGTTGACATGCACGGACAGGGCGACTCCCGGGTCCAGATAGGCATCGCGGACGTAGCGATAGGCGGCACCGTCCTTGATCGACTCCCGCAAGATCAGGGACTTGCGCGCGGCCTTCAGCAGGCGCTCCAGCGGCCGGTGGTAGTTGTCCAGATTGGACAGCAGGTTGATCGACAGGAGGTGGTCGGCGCTGCCCTGGAAGTCCTCCAGGCGCAGGGCCTGCAGATGCTGCGGCGGCAGCCCGAAGCGCGACAGCTCGCGGCGGCCGATCTCGATGAAGTCGGCGTTGGCGTCGAAGCCGTGGTAGGTGAGCGGCAGGTTCCGCTTGCGCAGGGAATGGAAGAAGTAGCCGCTGCCGCAGCCGGCATCGATCACGCTGTCGCCTGGCGCGGCCTGAGGGGCCAGCAACTCTGCGGCCTGGGCGAGACAGTCCATCTCTTCCGCCTCGTCGCGTGCTCGGGCGGTATAGAGTTCACGCACGCTGGCGCTGTGTTGCCAGATGTTGTGGGCGCTCCAGCCGTCGTCGCGCAGTTCGGCGGGACGGGAAGAGACAAGCGTTGCGGTCGTCATCTCGCCTCCGTCATCTCGGCTTGCGGGCGACCAGGATGAAGGCGGAGGCCATGAAGTGCCCGCGCCAGTCCTCCGGGTCCTCCATGGCCAGGCTGGCGCGGCGGAAGAGCGCGGGAGTCTCCGCCTCCAGCATCGGCGGCAGGGCGTGGTAATGGTAGAAAAGGGCGCGGACCTCTTGGAAGCCAGCCGCTTCGGCCTGCGCGCGCAGTTCGAAGGGATTGTGGGTGCGCGACAAGACCTCGTCGTAGCCCGGCTCGTCCGCATAGCCGCCGCGCAGGGGCGGCAGGTCGGTGCGAAAGCGCGCGTCGAGGCTTTCCAGCGCCGCTGTCAGGGCTTCGCGCTCGCTCGGCGTTTCCGCCGTTTCGATCAGGGCCTCCTCGCGGATCAGGCGGTCGCGAAACAGTTCACGGCTGTAGCGGTTGAGCGTGAAGAGCCCGAACAGCTCGTTGCGGGCCTCGATCGCCATCACCCCGCCGGGTACCAGTGCGTCGCGCAGATGGGCGATCACCTCGGCGTCGGCCTCCGCGGGGATGTGGGGCAGCACGCCGAAGCAGATGGCGGCGTCGAAGCCGCCCGCCGGAATGTCGGACGATGCTGCGAAGGCGGCAGCGTCCAGCACGCTGCCTTGCCAGACCCGCTCCGGCGGCAGTCCCTGGTCGCCGAGCACGCGGCGGGCCTCCTCCACCATCTCCGGCGTCATATCGAAGCCGTAGCGCTCGAGCCCGGGCAGCGCCAGATCGCGCAGCATGGAGGCCGGTCCGCAGCCGGCATCCAGCAGGGTGCCTGCCGCCTCCCTCTGCAACAGGTCGCGGACGATATCCGTATGGACAGGTGGGTAGGCGCTGTCCGAGGCGTAGTAGTCGTCGTAATAGCGCTCGCCCCAGGTGCTGTAGCAGCGCCGGATCGCGGCCTCCAGGTCGGGGCGGGCGGTCTTGGGCATCCGGTTCACGCCACCTTCCGGGCGGCCAGCCACATGTGCGACGAGAGGCCTTGTTCCGCGAGGAACTGCTGGAAGGGCCAGCCGAGCCTGTCCCACTCCTCGAGCAGCACGCGCTTGAGGAAAGGGTCCAGGGCGACCTCGCCGGCCAAGGCCGCGTCCCGCACGATCTCGGCGTCGAGCCGGCCGGGCGTGTGGACGCGCAACACCTCGAAGCCCGCCTCTTCGACCAGAGCGGACAGAGAGCGTGGGTTGAAGAGATTGACGTGTTCCGCGTCGACCGCCTGGGATTGAGGCCCCAGAACCTCGATGTCGAAGCCTTCGCCGTTGGGGCAGGATAGGACCAGCAGCCCGCCCGCAGCGACACGGGGCGCGATCCCGGCCAGAAAGCGGCGCGGGGCAAAGAGATGCTCGATCACTTCGAAGGCGCAGACGATATCGGCCTGCCCGACCTCCGATCCCAGATCTTCGATCCGCTTCTCAACGACCTCCACGCCGCGGGCGCGGCAGGCAGCCGCCATCTCGGGCGTGGGTTCCACGCCGACGACCCGGGCGAAGGCGCCGGACTCCGTCGCCAGCGCGGCGAAGGTGCCGAACCCGGGACCGACCTCCAGCAAGAGGTCGCGGCGAATGCCGAAGGTCTCGCAGTAGTCGAGAACGCGTGCGAGCCAGGGCTTGTGGATCTTCTCGCGCCGCGCCGTCTCCGAGGCCGGGAAGATATGCTCCGCCCAGTAGGCGTAGTTCTCGGAGTTCGCATAGTAGTCGGCCATCAGCGCTTCGTTCGGCCGCGGGCTCATGTAGAGCGTGCCGCAGTCGGGACAGCGCTGGAAAGCGAAGCCGTACTTGGAGAAGGCGGGGTCCGGTCTGTCGCTGCCGCAGGCTGGGCAGGCGACCTCCACATGCTCCGCCGTGCGCGCGTGCAGGCGTGCGATGTCGCGGGCGAAGGCGGCTTCCTGCCCCTCCAGCAGCTCGTCCGGGCAGAGCTCGCGCTCGCTTAGAGGGTCTCCGAGAGACTCCTCCTTCACCAACTGTGCGTCAGCCATGGTCGTCCTGCTCCAGGCGGTCGCGAACCCACTTGCCCTGCTCGCGGCGCCAGACACGCGGGTCGCGGAAGGTATCGGCGATGCGGTCGAACTCCTCCTCTGTCATGCCGACATAGTCGAGCCAGCGTGCCAGATCGCGGGGTTTCACGGGATCGTAGCGGTTGACCAGTTCGATCGCCTGGCCGCGGCTCATCAGGCCTGCGCGGATGTCCTTGCAGGTGTGGTCGGTGCCGCGACCGTAGCCGAATTTGATGTATTTGAGATAGTCGTGCACGCCGTTCTCATGCATGTCGTCCAGGTTCGACATGGTTCGGTAGGTGCGGTCGAAGGGTTCTTCGCTGATCTCGAAGCCGTAGCGTTCGGTCACCAGCTTGATATGCGCGTTGGCTTCCCAGTGAAGGTAGTTGCCGAGAAAGAGACCGCGCAGGTCCAGGTCAAGCAGCTCCGTATCGCTGGGATACTTCCAGGTGTCGAGCTGCTGCTCGGTCAGGTTCTCGCGCCCGACGAAATAGGTCCACTCGTACCCGCGGGCGAAGTGCTCCAGCCGGTCGCGGTAGGTGACCTCCGGGAAGTCGTCCAGGGAGAACTGCCCGCAGAGGTCGAGGTAGCCGTGCTCCCCATAGAAGACCAGCGGAATGCCCCGCTCGGCGGCGACCCGCATGGGCACCGTCATGATGCCGACGTGGGCGTGCCAGTTCATGTCGCCCATGATCTGGAAGGCCAGGCGGTTCAGGCGTTTCAGGGTCGTGACGGAGGGGCGCACGACGACATGGTCGGCGTCGAAGGCCTCGCGCATGCGGACCATGTTGCGCCAGCCGACCTCGGTCCAGTTGTTGCCGTCGTAGGTGACCAGCAGAGGATTGAGCCCCAGCACCTCTTTGATCACATGAGTCTGGAAGTAGCTGTCCTTGCCGCCGGAGACCGCGACCACACAGTCGTGGCGCGAGCCGTCACGGCAGCGGTAGTGCTCCACCAGCTCGCGCAGCAATTCCGTGCGCCGCGTCCACTCGCTGGCCGGAATGCGCGTCTTCACCTCGGCCATCTGACAGCCGGTGCACTTGCCCGCCTCGTCGAACTCCATGGGCGCCGCCGAGATCGAGGGGTAGGTGCAATGGCTGCACCAGCGGATCGGACGGTGCTTGGCCGCGGCTTCCGGCCGGGCGGCCGGGTAGTCTTCCTCCCGCGCCTGGCGCAGGCGTTCGGCCAAGCGCGCGTCCTCGCGGGCGCGGTCGTAGATGGGTTCGCGCCGCAGGTACTTGGAGCCGAGGCGCAGTGGCCGCAGCGGCACGCCGGCTGCCAGGGCGCTCCGCTTGGCCTGGGGATAGCTGAGCTCGAAGAAGTGAAAGATGTTCGCCGCTGCGGCCGCTGCGGCCCCGGCGTCCAGAATGGCCGGGGCAAAGTGCTCGTAGCGACCGACGCCGCCGCAGGCCACGACGGGAATTTCTACGGCCCCGGCGACGTGGCGGATCAGCTCCAGATCGTAGCCTTGCCCGGAACCGTCGCGGTCGATCGAGTTCAGCAGGATCTCCCCGGCACCGCGGCGCTCCGCCTCCTTGGCCCAATCGGCCGGATCCTGGCCGGTGCCTCGTCGTCCGCCGTCGACCTTCACCTCCCAGCCGTCGCCCGTCTGCGCAGCATCGATCGAAGCGACGACACACTGGCTGCCGAAGCGCTGCGCTGCTTGTGTCAGCAGCTCCGGCTCGTCGAAAGCAGCCGTGTTGAGGGTTACCTTGTCGGCGCCGGCCGCCAGGCGCGCCTCGATATCCGAAAGGCTGCGGACCCGGCCGCCGAAGGTCAGCGGCATGAAGCAGACCTCGGCGATCGCGCGCAGCACGTCGAGCACAGAGGCTCCCTCGTAGCTCTGCTGCAGGTCGTCCCGGCGCAGGTCGTGCCCCTCCTCGCCGCGCGAAATGTCCAGCACCACCAACTCGTCCACGTTCCAGTGGGAGAAGCGCTCCACACTGGACAGCGGATTGCCGATCACCTGGTGCACCTTGAAGAGCTGACTGCGCACGATCACGCCGTGCTTGAGCAGCAGAACGGGCACCAGTCGCGGGTGCGGACCGCCGCTGGGCCTTGCGCGCTGGCCGGCAAGCTCGGGTGGGCTCAGCCGTTCGCTCATTGCAGCCTTTCCCCGATGCGGCGGAAGGCGTCGAGCACCGCGAGCCCCGCGTCCTGGCTTTTCTCGGGGTGAAACTGCGCGCCGAAAACGCGTCCTCGCTCGACCGCCACGGTCTCTTCGCTCTCGCCGAAGTTCAGCGTACCCGCCGAATCCTCCGGCGCTTCGCAGTCGATCACATAGGAATGGACGAAGTAGAAGCAGGCGTCATCTGGGATCTTGGCGAAGAGCTGCGCGTCGTTGCGCGCTTGCAGCCCGCACCAGCCGATGTTGGGAATGCGCAGGCCCGGTTGGGGGCGCAGCCGCCGCACGCGACCGGGGATCAGGCCCAGGCCCTGATGCTCACCGAACTCCTCGCTGCTGCCCGCCAGCAGCTGCATGCCGAGGCAGATGCCGAGGATGGGCTTACCGACTGCCGCCTGAGCGCGGATCGGTTCGACCAGACCGTGGTGCCGCAGTGCGGCCATGCCGTCTCCGAAGGCGCCGACGCCGGGCAGCAGCAGAGCGTCCGCCGTTTCCACCTCGGCAGGACTGCGGGTCGCCTTGGCTTCGGCGCCGATACGGCGCAGGGCCGTCATCACAGAGCCGATGTTGGAAATGCCGCTGTCGATCACCGCGATCATGACGCCACCCGTTGCGGCGGCTGCCGTTCGATCTCGGCGCGGGTCAGCGCGACCAGGCCTTTCGCCTCGAAGCGCTGCAGGTAGCGCAGCAGCCGCTCGAAGCAGAGTTGATGGCGCTCGGCGATCTCCAGCAGGGTCTGCCGGCCGTCCATGTAGCGAAAGAGGCAGTCGAGCAGATGGCCCCAGGCTTCCGCGTCGGCCTCCAGATCCTTGACCACCGTCGGGTCGGGCCGCTCCATATAGAGGCCGTAGTCGGGGTTCGAGAGGCAGATCAGTCCGTCGAAGCGGCGCTGGATCGTCACATTGCTTTCCAGAACAGAGACGACGCGTTGCAGGACGGCCAGCATCTCCTCGAGCTGAGCCGGCTCCATCAGGTCGGGCGTGTCGAGGCTGGAATGATACTCGCGGTAGGGGGCGAACTGGTCTTCGCAGCGGGTGACCTCCACGAAGGGCACCTCGTAGCCGGGCGCCTCCCAGACCGTCTCGTCGTTACCGGCGCCGCAGCGCCAGGGCACCAGTTCATGCGCGCGGCTGTGGTGGCGCAGCACGTTGGCGAAGGCCGCGTCCAGCATATGGCGACCGGCGAAGGTGCTGGTCGCCTTGATGGCGCCGCCGGTGCCGGGCATCTCCTCGAAGAGGCCGCAGACCATGCGGTCGATCTCCTCGCGCGGCAGAGTCTTGAGGTAGAAGACGCTACCCAAGTGCTCCGGCGCGATCACCAAGCGGTAGCTGTAGAAGGTCTCCTGCGTGGCCAGCCACTGCATCAGGCGGATCAGCACGGCCGTACCGGCGAAACCGTCGTTGGCCATGTGGGGATGGCAGTTGTTGGAGTTGAAGACGATGGTCTTGGGCGAACGGCCGGTCTTGTGTGCGACGCCGATCAGCATCTCGCCGGGCGAGTCTTCCGTCTCCAGTTCGACCCGGTAGCGTCCAGGCCCCAGGGTCTCGACAATCCTGTGCGGCAGAACCAGACGCCAGTCGGCATCCCAGGGGCGGTACTGCCACATGCAATGGAACATATAGGCTTCGGGCAGCGCGGGATTGCTGACCAGCTTAGGCTGCAGCTCTTCCCAGCTCAGTTCTCCGGTGAAGGGGCGGGAGTAGTAGGCGACGCCGAGGCTGTGCTCCCTACCGTCGAAGACCTCCTGGCCGTCGCGGTAGAGCTTCGCCCGCTTCACCCGCCAGTTCTGCGGCACGACCCAACCGTTGAAACTCTCGCCCGAGGGGATGCGGAGTAGTTCGAGCGGCAGTTCCTCGGCGACGCGGGCGAAGAGCGCCTCATTGCCGTCGGCGACCACGGCCGTGCGCGGCGCACAGAGGTCGCGGGTCAGTGCAATCATGCCCGCGCCCGAGAGGTCGAGTGCGGCAGCGGGTCGGTCGAGAACTGCGGTGGCGGTTGGCATGGCTGCCACCCTCGCATAGAAAGCGTTAACCAAGACCTTAAAGACCTGCCTGCCGCCGGTTCAGGCCGGCAGGTAGTCGGCCAGGGACCCGGGCGAGGCTCCGGCAACTGCCAGCAGCAGCCCCGTCTCGGGCGAGGGGGTCTCCATCTCCGGCGCTGCCGGCTGCTCCGGCAGGAAGAAACCGGCGTCGAAACCGGGTTGGAGCCGCACCTGCCAGCCGCGGCCACTGTCCCGGAGGGCGCGTCGAACCGCTTCCGCGGCCGGCAGAGGCACGGCGTGACCGTTGACGGTTAGGCGGGTCTTTTCCTCGCCGAGGGATACCCGAAGCGCCAGGACGACCGGACCGGAGGCGCCAAGGGCGGCCGCCAGCCAGTCGAGATCGCAGCCGTGGCCATAGCGGATGGCCTGGTTCTGGTTGAGAATCAGCAGGCTCGGGGTCGTCGCCTGCGGCGGCAGCGTCTCGGCATAGTCGAAGGCCAAGCTGTCGGAGCCGTGCAGCACCTCGAAGCGGCGGCCTTCGTTGGCGGGACCGATGGCCATGTAGCTGGTTAGCTCCGTCTCTCCGGCCGACTTCAGGTACTCGAAGAGCGCCCCGCAGCCGGCGCCGACTTCGATCACCGAGAGCGGGGAGGGGCCGGCGGCCTGGATCGCCGCCGCAAGCTCGCGCAGGGCCAGGCGGTCCATCCACTGGCCGATGCGCACTTGGTCCACCAGAGTGCGGTTGCCCGTCTCCCGCAGGCTGCGCAGGGCCATGATCAGGCTGGCGTCCTGTGCCACGTCCAGATGGAAGGGCTTCAACGGCATGAAGTTCAGCGCCACGGTGCTGTTGCGCGCGAAGACCAGGCGCCCGACGGCGCGGCGGAGCTCGCTCTGCATCACAGGCTCAACCTCGCCAGCTCGGGAAAGAGATCGAGGCGGTCGGTGACCACCAGGTGATAGCAGCCCAGGCTCTCCATGGCCTCCGCGCTGAGGCCGGCAAAGTGGCGTTGCTGACTCGACTGGGCTTCGGGAATGAAGTCCGCAACCAGCAGCTCGCGGCCCTTTGCTGCGGCGCGCAGGCGCACCAGATCCTGCCGGCCGAAGACGTAGATCGGGGCGGCGTGATGGCTAGTCAGCCAAATGCCCTTCTCGGTGGCGCAGGCCCAGCAGGCGAGGACTGTCGCAACGTCGGAGAAGCGGATCATCCGCTCCGTGCCGCCGACCGGATCGCGCAGATTGTGGATCACCCCGACCGAAAGGGAGAGATCGAAGCGCTGGTCGCCGGCATCGAAGTCGGAGCCTTCGCCCAGCATCAGGCGGAAGTGGCGCGGGTCCAGATCGCCATGCAGGAAGCGCGCTGCCGCCAGTACCAGCGCGGAGATGTCCAGGCCGCAGTAGTCGAGCAGGTCCGGGGCGGTCAAGGCATCGTCACTGGATGCGCGCAGCATGATGTCGAGCAGGTCGAAGTGCTCGGCAACCGTGCAGCCCAGGTCGAAGAGGCTGACCCGCCGGCCCGGCCGTTCTTCGGCGAGGGCGACCAGCAGACGGTGCAGCAGCAGGTCGAGCTGCGGCGAGCGCGAGGCGAGCAGCGGGAAGCTGCCGTCCTCGAAAGTGGCCTTGCTGACACCATTGCTGCGCAGATGATCGACCAGCGCCGGGTCGCGGTACTTGAGCAGCTTATCCAGATAGCCGCCGCAGTTGAGGATGTCGGAATCGTCGGGCAGGTCGTAGCGGTGCCAGGGCGTACCGTCGGCGGCGGCGAAGACGTACTGCTGGGCATTGTCGAGCGCGAGCAGGGCGCTGCCGCGCCCGCTGTCCTCCAGCGCGCCTTCGGCCGCGGGCGGCACCGGGTCGAACTCTCCGAAGGCGACGGCGGGGCTGGCGGTGACGCGCAGGGCCGGCATCATGAGGCGGCTCCAACTTGCTTGCGCGCCACCAGATGGCACCAGGGCTGAAAGAAGACGCCGCGAAAACACAGCCGCTGGCCGGCGTCCGTTTGCTGGGTATAGGAGACGACCTCGCCGTCGGTTCCGGGGAAGGGCAGGTCGATCGGCAACTCGAAGGGGCGGAAGTCTCCCTCCTCGAAGCCGGCCTGTCGCAGAAGCGGTCGGACGAGGGCAATGGAGCGGATGTGGTACGCGACACCCTCGGGGTGGCCTTGGCTTTTCTCCAGGATGCAGAGTTGCTGCTGCGCGAAGGCGTGGAACCAGTCGAAGACGATCAGGCAGCCGCCGGGCAGCAGCAGTTCGCCGACGTTGCGCAGGAGACTCGCGAATTCGTCTTCCTCGAAGTAGCAGGTGACGGCATTGAGAATGGCGACGTGGTAGCGCGGCGGTCCGCCAAGCGCCAGAGCGTCGGCCACCTGGACCTCGACACCTTTGAGGTCAGGGTCGGCCCGGCAGGCATCGACCGATGAGGCCGAGAGATCGCAGCCGGCCAGCTTCGCCTCCGGCAGCTCGCGCCGCAGCAGGGCCAGCAGGTTGCCGGTGGAGCAGCCGATGTCGAGGATCGCCGGCTCCGCAAGCCCGGGGTCCAGGCTTTCGCGGATCAGCGCCAGGATGACCTTGTCGCTCTCGCGCGGGTTGGCCCTGTGACGCTGCTGATAGGCGTTGTAGGCTTCGAAGTAGCCTTCGTCGCTCGTGTAGGCTTGGTAGTTGCTGGCGTCCCGCTCGCTCATCGGGCGCTCCCCTTCACGTCAAAAGGAATCTCGCCGCGGCGGAAGGCCGGCGGACGGACCAGCATCATGTAGCGGTCCTCCGCGAAGCGCTTCAGTGCGTGGGCGACCATGGAGTCGCAGTCGGTGATCAGCAATTGGCCGCGTCCGACCGGATGGATCTTCGCCAGATCGGCCTCGACCAGGCAGCGCTTGAAGAAGGACTGATCGTTCTCCACGCCGAAGTCGAGATAGCGAACCGGCATGGTCCAGGTGCCGGGCTGCGGAACGCCGTCGTCCAGTACCGGATGGTCGTAGACCTTGGTGTACTGGTAGGGCACGCCGTAGAGGTTTTCGAGATAGTGGCAGAAGGTCATGCCGTCCGGCGCGATGGCGTAGCCCAGGGTCATGATCTTGGCATTGGCGCGATGCAGGCGCCCCCAGGCGGAATCGTACCCGAAGCCTTCGAAATGGGGACCGTCGCAGAGTGCGTTCGCCTGCGGGCCGAGCGCCGTGATCGACAGCACCGGATGACGCGAGCGGACGGCGCCGGGCAGACAGCGGATGTGCTCCGACAGCGCCCCGGACAACGAGGGAGAGTGCCTTCTGTCGAAGGCCATGCCGTGGCGCGCGTAGTCCTCGAAGGCCGTCAGCACCACCAGCGTGCCCTCTTCGCCCAGGGCCCGGCGGAAGCCCTCGACGTAGAACTCCAGAATGCCGCCCTTGCTGCGCGGTGCCTCCACCGATCCCAGGCGGCGCAGGTTGCTCTGGACCATCAGGGTGTCGCCCTTGCGCACACCGGCAGCCTGCAGGGCGGCGAGGAAATCGTCTCGGGTCAGCATCCGCTCAGGCTCCCACTCCAGGAGTCAGCAGCGCCCGCAGGGTGAACTTGCCGCTCGGCTCGCGCAGGCGCTCCAAGGCGCTTAGCGAGAAGCCGGCCCGCTCGGCCAGCAGCACCAGCGACGCGGGGCTGAAGACGTGGTGATGCTCGATGAAGAACTCCTCGCGGCCCGGCCCCTCGGTGGCCGCGGCCACGTCCGGCAGCTCCAGATAGCAGGCACCGCCTTCGGTCAGCAGCTCGGCGGCATGGCCCAGCAGCGGCAGCGGCGCTTCCACATGCTCCAGGACCTTGTTGAAGGAGACCAGATCGACGGGTCCGCCGAGATCCTCCGCCGTCAGGAGCGTGAGGTCCCTGGCAAAGGCCTCGATGCCGATGGTGTCGCGCAGATGGGCGACGGTGCGGTTGTCGGTTTCGACGGCGAGCACGCTCCAGCCCCTAGCCTTCATCGTCGCCGGAAAGACCCCGAGGCCGGCCCCGACGTCGAGCAGACGGCGGCCGGCGGACCTGCCGATCTGTCCTTCGATCCAGCGAACGCGCCCGCCATTGTCGGAGCGCTCGGGCGGTAAGGCCATGATTTGCCTGAGTTTGGCGGCCATACCCTGGAGTCCGCCGTAGGTCGCGTCGACGTAGCTGCCGTCGTAGAGCCGGGAGAGATCGAGCCTGTGTGCGCCGAACCAGTGGCCGCAGAGCGCACAGCTTCGATAGGCGCGCTCGTAGGGGGCCTCCTCCAGGTCGAAGGCCGTCTCCCCTGGCGGCGGCGCGTCGTAGGTGAAGGCGGGAACGAGATGCCGGCCGTCGCAAGGGCAGTCGAGCGTTGGGGCGAGCGTCGATGTGCGGGGCGACGTCAGGGTCATCCTGCCGCCTCCAGCGCGGCCCGAAGCCCGTCGAGCGCCTCGTCGGTGTCGAGCCAGGCAACGGTGTCCAGGCTTTCCTGTGCGCAGTAGGCCGCGAAGCTGTCTTCCCGTCCGCGTTCGACGAGCAGGACGAAGTAGCGTCCGGTCAGGCGGTTGCGGATCAGTACGCCGCGCAGTCCGAACTGCGGCAGCCGCCCGTTCAGAGAGGGCGTGGCATAGAACCCCCAGTCCTTGCGCGCGACGTCGTACTCGCCGCCGGCGGGTGTGGTGAAGGTCACCTGTTCGTCCGGTTCCAGCGCCAAGCTGCCGCAGTCCTTCATCTCGAAGGTCACGGCGTTGCCGACGGCGAAACGGCGGGGGGGATCCTTCGGTGTGAACTTCATGACCAGACCCAGTCCTCGATCAGAAAGTCGGGGATGTAGGGGGTTCCGTCCGGCTTGCGGGACCAGACGGCGGGGTTGCGGAACCGTTCCGAGATGCGGAAGAAGGCCTCCACGTCCGTGCCGGCGAAACGGCAGAAGCTCGCGATATCTCCCGTCGGGCGTTGCTCGCCGGAGGCACGCAGGATCTCCAGCGCCTCGGGACGTGCCATGCGGCCGTTGCGGATCTCCAGGGAGAGGTTGTCGAACAGCCGGGTGAAGCCGAACTTGAGCCACTTCATCCAATGGTGAATCGCGATGAAGTCGTCGTCGATATCGGCGAAGTTGTAATAGCCCGTGCGCGGTCCGCCGCTCTCGGCACGGAAGCCATGAGCTTCGGCCACCCGACGCGTCTCCTCGGGGTCCCAAGGCAGGTAGTAGCCCAGGAAAACGGCACGGACCCCCGCGGCCTCCAGCTCCGCGCTGCTGGGCCCGAAGTAGGCGGCCAAATCCTTTGCCGAGAGGTCTTCACCGACCCAGTCTTCGGCCGTCGTGCCGTGGGTGACGCCGTGGCTCCTGATCCAGTCGGCATCGAGGCGAAAGCCGGTCAAGGAGTCGTCCCGTGTCCCGTACTCGAAGGCCGAGTTCTCGCCCCAGACCACCAGAGGAATGCCGAGACGAACAGCCAACGTGAGCGGGATGTTGAACAGCGCCATATGCATCGGGATGGCCGTGGAGCCGAAGCGCTCGAAGGCCTTGAGCATGAAGGCGGCTTCCACCTTCGGGCTGATCTGCCAGTCGATATGGTCGACGCCCAGCGCCACCAGATTGTCGAGGTTGCGTTGACCGACTGCGGTGCGGGCCGGTGTCTTCCAGGTCACGGCCAAGGGGCGCAGCCCCAGCTCCAGGCACTTCACGGTCTGCCAGGTGCTGTCCTTGCCGCCGGAGACCGGGATCAGACAGTCGTAGCCGGAGGCCTGTCTCTTCGCATGCGCGACCACGCTGTCCAGCTCCGCGGCACGCGACACCCAATCGATGTCGCTTTTGCCGCCATGGGCATGGCAGGCGTTGCAGACGCCGTCTTCGGCGATCACCAGGTTCGGGCGCGTATCGGGTAGAACGCAGGAGCTGCACCACCTCATGCAGCGAACTCCTCCAGGAAGAGCTTGGCATTGACGAAGTTGAAGAGAAACTTCGACTGGCTGTTCGGCAACTCCGCCGCCTCGATCAGCTTGGCGATCTCCTCGCGCCGGACGATCTCGAAGACCGGGCTGTCGGCGAGCAGCTCCTCCCGCACTCCGGTGTCGGTGACGTCCAGATAATCGAGGATCGGCGCGTTGAAGCCAACCTTGCGCGGGTTATCCAGCAGCGCGTCCGGCGCAAGACCGCGGGCGGCGTCGCGCAGCACAGCTTTGGCCCGGCCGTTGCGCACCAAGTGTCGCGTCGGAATGCTCTGGCACCAGTCGAACAGCGCGCTGTCCAGGAAGGGGGAGCGGTTCTCGACCGAGACCGACATGGCGTTGAGGTCGTCCTCGTGCAGGATGACCGGCACGCTCTCGGCGAAGAGCTCGTTGGCCATGCGGTTACGCAGCAGCGTTTCCGTGAAACTGGTTTCCGCGAAGGGCTCGAAGAAGGGCTGAGTCAGGAAGCCGGCGAAGCGCTCCGCGTCCAGGTAGATGTGCTCCCGCGCGTAGGGTCGGCGGATGAAGTAATCGGGATCCTGCAGGAAGGGGTTGCGCACGATGGGTGCGACCTCGGCCTGCCAGTCCTCCAGCGCTTCGGCGTGGCGCTGCGGGTCGTCGGCGGCCATGGCGGCCAGATAGGCGTTGTGATGGTCGAAGTAGCCGCTGAAGAGCTCGTCGGCGCCGGTGCCGCTGACCGAGACCTTGTAGCCGGCTTCGGCCACGGCGGCCATCAGGCGCCACTGGGCGTAGTAGGTGATGGTGTAGACCGGCGCGTCGTGCTGGCGGACCAGCGCGCGCAGGTTCGGCAGAAAGGCATCCGTCTCCAATGGGATCGGCGTATGCCGCAGGTCGTGTTCGCGCACCGCCGCTTCGACCATGTCTCGCTCTTCGTAGCGGCTGTCGCTGTTGACGATGGTAAAGCCGTGCACCTCGTAGCCCAGCTCGCGTTTCGCCGCGCCGATCAGGGCGTTGGAATCGATTCCGCCCGACAGGCAGAAGGCCACAGGCACGTCGGCGCGCAGACGCAACTCGACCGAGCGGATCAGGCGTTCGCGGGTGCCGGCGACCGCTTCGTCGTAACTCATGTCCGGGTTTTCGGGACCGAAGGTCGGACGCCAGAAGGGGCGGGAGTCCAGACGGCCGCCGCGGCCTACCGTGGCCAGATGGCCGGCCGGCAGTTCGCTCAGTCCTTCGAAGAAGGTTTCGCCGCTTTTGTAAAGAGACTTGTAGCCGTTCACCAGGTAGCGGCGGAGCTGCTGTAGGTTGACCGTCGGCTGGCGGCCGGCGAGGGCGAAGAGGAACTTGGGTTCCGAGCCGAAGAAGAGACCGCCGTCGTCGTCGCGCAGCAGGTACAGCGGTTTCTCGCCGAAGCGGTCGCGGGCCAGCAGCAGGGTACCGTCGGCCGCCAGCCAGGCGAAGGCGAACATGCCTTCACAACGCTCCAAGGCCGCGGCGCCCTGCTGTGCCAGAAGTTGGGCCAGAACGGCGGTGTCGCCGCGTCCGCTCGAAGCTTCGCCGCCTTGCTTCAGCGTCTTCCGCAGTTCCAGGTAGTTGTAGATCTCGCCGTTGTAGGACAGCAGCCCCCCGTCGGCGGCAAAGGGCTGGTTGGCGCGCGGGTCCAGATCCAGGATCGCCAGGCGGCTGTGCAGCAGATGTACCTGACGGCCGTCCGGCGTCATCCGCTGCGCGCGGCCGAAGGCGTCGGGGCCGCGCGGCCGCATCAAGGCTTGGCAGGCCTCCAGCCGCGGTTCGCTCAGCCGGGACGGTCCGATGTATCCGGCGATCCCGCACATATTTCCGTCAGTCCACCAGCGCCGGGGTCAGGGGCGTACCGGCGGTGACGGGCTGCGTCATGCGGCGGCCCAGCACCTCCGCTTCCCGACCGGGGGTCAGCCCGCCGGCGGGGCGCAGCCACGCCAGGTCTTGCGGACCGACGACCTGGCCCGGCTCCAACGCGTGGGCGGCACAGATCGAGCGTCGCGCGGCGGCGGCCACCGGCGCTTCCTCCTCCTGGATCCGCTTGACGCCGTCGCCCAACAGCAGGTCGGCTGCGCGGACCCGCTCCACCAATTCGGCCAACTCCTGCGGTTCGGCGGAGAGCTGGTGGTCGCGGAAGTCCGACTGCGTCTTGGAGAGGGTGAAGTGCTTCTCGATCACCCGGGCGCCCAGCGCGACGGACAAGACCGCCGCTTCGATGCCCAGGGTGTGGTCGGAATAGCCCGGCACCGCACCATAAGCCGGCAACGACAGGATGGCGCGCAGATTGGCGGCGTGCGCCGGGGTCGGGTAGGCGGAGACGCAGTGCAGCAGCACCAGACCGGGGTCCCCGGCTCCCTCGTCGAGCCAAGCTTTGCGGATCCGGGTAACGGCCAGCGCGATATCGTCCGGTGCGCTCATTCCGGTCGAGATCAGCAGGGGCTTTCCCGTCGCCGCGACGCGCGTCAGCAAGGGCGCGAAATCGTTGTCGCCGGAGGCGATCTTGAAGGCCGGCACCAAGGGAGCGAGCAAGGCCACCGCATCCAGGCTGAAAGGCGTCGAGAGAAAGAGAACCCCGGCCTCGGTGGCGACCGTGGCAAGGCGTCTGTGATCGTCGGCCGTCAGGGCGAAGCGGCGCAACTGCTCCAGGCGCGCGGTCTGATCCGCCGCGACCAGACGGTCCGGCTCGATGGTCTGGAACTTCACCGCCTGGGCGCCGGCCTCCGCCGCCCGATGGATCATCTCCTCGGCGCGTCCGAGGTCGCCCTCGTGGTTGTTGCCGATCTCCGCGACGATCAGAATCTCGCGCGTCAGATCGACCGGGCCGATCTTCATCGCTCTAGATCTCCCGTCCGTGGAAGTGCAGCACGCTGTTCGCCTCTGCGAGGCGGAAGCCCAGAGACTCGTACAGACGGCAGGCACGCAGATTCGCAGCCTGCGTTCCGACCAGCAGGCGCGGCGGCTGCTCGCTCAGGCGTTCGCGCGCCAGCCGCTGGATCATCGCCCGAGCGAGGCCTTGGCCGGAGGCGGCCTCGTCCACGGCGATCAGGTCGATCACCAGAGCGCCATCGGTGGTGCGCAGCGCCTGCAGAAACCCGACGACCTTGCCCTGCTGCTCGGCGACCAGCATGATCTCGCCGCGCTGCCCGGCGAAGTAGTTCTCGGCCCAAGCTGCCTTGATGCGGTTGGCGTCGCCGGAGAGCGCCGGGTCGAGATGGAAGCGCGAACTCCGGAAACTGCGGCGTGCGATAGTCCCGACGGCCTCGCGGTCATCCGCGCGCGCGTGTCGGACGCGTCGGTCGCTTGCCTCCTCGAGATCGGTGGCTTCGAAGGTCAATGCGGTATCGACGACGCGGAAGCCAAACTCCTGCAGGGCGAGCGACCGGTCGAGCGGCGCGACCGGCACTTTTGCGGAGACGAAGACGCGTCCGCGCGGCAACTCGGCCAACAGGCTCTCAGGCGTCCAGTCGCGGGCCAGCGTGAAACAGGGACGCTTCAGCAGGGACTGCAGCCAGGGATCCGGCGCCAGGGCTTGCAGGCGGGCTTGGGTTGCGAGTAGCGGAGTCATGCGGCGCTGTCCCGGATTGCGGTCTTAAGGGCGGCGGCGATGGCGACCATGTCCTCGCCTGTCAGGTGCGGGCCGACCGGCAGGGCGATCGACTGATCGCTGATGCGCTCGGCATGGGGAAAGGCGCCGGCGGGGTGGCCGTACTTTTCCCGGTAGTAGGTCATCTGCGGAACGGCGCGCGGATAGTAGACGCTGGTTCCGATGCCGGCCTCCTTGAGCCGGGCGACGATCTCGAACCGGCGCGGGGCCACGGCATCGCTCAAGATCGCGGCCGTGCAGTAGTGGCTGCTGACGAACCGCTCGTCGCCGGCCCACAGCAGTTCGACCTCGTCGATCTCCGCCAGTGCGGTCCGCAGGATCTTCGTGTTCTCGGCGCGGGCCTTTAGGAAACCGGCGGCTTTCTTGATCTGCTCGATGCCCAGGGCGGCGGCCAGTTCGTTCATACGGTAGTTGAACCCCAGCATGGTGACGTCATAGACGCCGGGCACGCTGCGCTCGCTGTGGGTCCGGTCGACGCCGAAGGCCTTTTTGCGGGTGATGCGCGCGGCCGTCTCGGCGTCGCGCGTCAAGACCATGCCGCCCTCGGCGGTCGTGATGTGCTTGACCGGATAGAAGGAGAAAGCGCCCAGGTCGCCCAGCAATCCGCAGTGCACGCCGTCCAGCCAGCTGCCGAGCGCCAGGGCACAGTCCTCGACCACCAGCAGGTCGTGCTTCGCCGCGACGGCATTGATCGCCGGCATGTCGGCCGGCAGGCCCAGGTAGTGCACCACCGACAGCGCTCGCGTGCGCTCCGTGACCGCGGCCGCCAAGGCATCGGGATCGACATTGCCGGTGCGCGGGTCGGCATCGACGAAGACGCAGGAGGCCCCCATGAACTCCACCGCGTGGGCCGTCGCGACATGGGTCTGCGCCGGGACGATCACCTCGTCGCCGGGACCCAGGTCCCTGTCGAAATAGGCGAGATGCAGGCCGGCAGTGCAGGAGGAGACCGAGACGGCCGCACCGCCCTTGCAGAAGGCGGCGAAGTCCGTCTCGAACTGCTTGGCTCGCGGCCCGTGCACCAACTGCGGCCCCTGCAGCACCGAGACCACGGCTTCGATCTCTTCCGGGCCGATGGCGGGGCGGCCGAAGGGGCGTTGGCGGGGGTGGTCAGGCATGATGGGCCTCTAGCACAGTCCGGCTGAGTCGCGGCGTTTCGACCTTGACCGGACGGCCGCAGTCGAGTGCTTGCTCGATGGCGTGGCAGAGCTGCATGGCGCCCAGGACGTCGTTCTCGTCGACCAAGGGGCGGCTGCCGTGGAGAATGGCCTCGATAAAGCTCGGCAACAGCGCGTGTTTGGTGACGCCGGGGTAGGGCGTCTCGATCTCGTCCGGCAATGCACCGGCCGCGCGGGACCGCCATAGCCGTGCCGGACCGCGTTGATTTTCGAAGGTGGCTTCCGTGCCGTAGACCAGCAGTCGATGGAAATGCGGCTCGACGCAGCCGAAGTTCGCCGCCAGCTTGCCGACGGTCCCGTCCGCGAACTGCAGCAGCGCGACCGCGTAGTCCCGGCCCGAAAAGCGGCTGCCCGCGCTGGCGATGCCGTTGCCCATCGCCATCACTTCGCGGACCGGTTGCCCCGTCAGCCAGAGCAGCAGGTCGGCCATGTGGATGCCGCCGCCCAGCACCACGGAGTAGTCGGGGATGCGCCCGCGCCAGCCTTCGGTCAGCTTCTCCAGCCGGCCGTAGTTGTAGTCGCCCTCGATGGCGTAGATACGGCCCAGCCGGCCGGCATCGATCTCGCGTTTCAGCTCGGCAAAGCGCGGCGAGGCGCGCAACACCGTGTTGGAGGAAAGACGCAGATGGCGATGCCGCTCGAGCGCCTCATGGATCGCCGCCGTCTCCTCCGGATGCACCGACAGCGGCTTCTCGGTGAAGACATGCCGGCCTAGGGCGAGGGCGCGGAGAATCTGCGAGGTGTGATCGTCGTCGTAACTGGCGATGCAGACCAGATCGAGATCGCAGCTCTCGAGCAAGGTCTCGGCGCTCTCGAACAGCGCCACGCCGGGAAAGTGCCGAGAGGCCTCCTGCCGTTTCGCCGGATCGTTGTCGCAAAGGGCCACGAGCTCGCAGTCCGGGTGCCGCGCGAGGCCCAGCGCATGTTGAAAGCCGACCCCGAGACCGATCACGCCGGCACGCAAAGGCGTCATGCTTCGGCCTCCGATCTGCCGCCGTTCGGCAGCAGGCCGATGATGTCGTTGAGGCCGTAGCTGGCGGACGAGCCGTTCATCAGACCGATCAGCGTTTCGACGCGCTGGAAGTCCTCTTCCCGGTCGACCGAGAGCTGCAGGGACTCCAGCGGCCGCTGCCGGGCGAAGGCGAGGACGCGAAAGCGGTCGGCATGACGGTAGAAGAAGGGCGTGACGTGCTCGCGGTCCTCGGCCGTCTCGAAGTCCCGCAGCACGCTGCGGAAGGTGGCGGTCTTCAGGACTTCGACGGATTGTCCCTTGGGAAAGCTGCGGGTCGCTACGTTGGTGACCAGATCCGGCCACTCCTGCCGGAACAGTTTCACGGCCCAGGCGACGATCTCCGGATCCATCAGCGGGCTGTCGCCGGAGATGCGGACGAAGGCATCGGCACCGTCGGACATGGCTGCCTGCAGCATCCGGCTCGCCACGTCCTCCAGGGGACCGCGATAGCACCGTAGGGACTCGCTGGCGGCAAAGGCCGCCAGCGGATCGTCGGAGGGCTCGCTGGAGGTGGCAAGGATGACGTCGTCCAGTCCTTCTGCCTGGCGCAGCCGGTCGATGACGTGACCGAGCAGAGGCCGCCCGTTCAGCGGCCGCAGGACTTTGCCGGGCAGGCGCTGCGACGACAGGCGGGCCTGTACGATCGCAACGACCCGTCGGGCCGAAGTTTCGAAACCCAGGGTCATGCCCAATCTCTCACAGCGAAGTGTTCCACGTCTGCGCCTTGGTGGGGCGATCCCCCAGGCGGTTCGAAGCAGGTGGTCCGACCTCGTGCCGGACGACTCCGCCGCCCCTGTCGGAGCGCCGAAGCCCGGCTCGGAGAATTTCGTTAACCCTATTTCTAAACAGTTAACGGCGACGCAGTTCAGGGCAGATCACCGTCTGGCGAGCTTCCGAACGGAAGATGGATCGTGGCCGTGTGAAGCATTGGCCGCACGCTAAGCGCGAGCGGGGTCACTCCTGGTCTCAGAGTGCCGTCTGGCGAGACCCGGACCTAGTTCTGCGGCGCATTGAGGGGGTGGCGAACCGCGTAGCGCGCGTTTCCCAGCACAATCTGCCGAGCCGTGCGCGCGTCGAAGTCTACCAGTACTGGTGCGCGCAGATTCATGCTGAGCGATGCCCCCTCCGGCGTCGTGCGGGCCGTGACGATCAGCAGAGGCTCGCTCCGGTCCGGCTCCAGTCCGGCTGCCTTGGCACCGGCCTCCAGATCCTCGGGCTCGATCAAGCCCGGATGCAGCTCGAGCGGCGTCACGATGAAGCTGACGTTCACGTCGTCCAGCGACTGCAGCAGCTTGAAGGCCGAGAGGTTGGGATCGGGCAGGTTGGCCAGCCCGAAACTGTGGTGAGAGGCAAAGCCTAGCGGGCCCGACGGCATGAAGAGGCTATTGTTCGCGTCGAAGGCGAAGATGCCGTAAGGAGTCTCGACAAGGGTCCGCGGTGCGGCGGCAGCCTGGTCGGCGTCGGCTGTGGCCAGGGCATGTGCGGTGTTCGACATGGCGGTAGTATCCTTCAGACCGGGTAACCGGGCGGTTAACGCAGGAAGTTCGCGAGGCTGAGCTGACTGAGGCGCGACGTGATGCTGTAGGACGCCTCCAGCAAGACGATGTCGGCGTTGACTTGCGTCATCGTCGCGGCGATGTCGGCTTGTTCCGTCTCTGCGATCGTTTCCTTGGCATAGATGCTCAGCTGCGAATGCTTGTCGCGCACGGACTCCAACGTCGAGAGATTGGCACCGATCTGGCCCCGTACGTCGGGGATATCGCGCACGGCCTCCTTGATCAGGCCGAGCGACTGATCCAGCGTCGGGCGGTCGATGGTCCCCGGGCTGCCGCCGTTAACGGCGAGCTGTAGGCCGCGGATCAGTTTTTCGAACGAGGACTCCGCTGCGGTAACGCCGTAGTCCATCGTCATCGACTCGTCGACCCGAGCGGAGAGAGTCGCGCCATCGCCGTTGTAGTAGCCTGCGTTCGCCGTGCTCGGGTCGTTCGGGTCGTAGGCCGGGTCGGTCGGGTCGTAGGCTGCGAAGCTCACCGGCTCGACGTCGGTGCGCGCGCCGGCGAAGAGGTAGCGCTCCTCGTGCTTGAGATTCAGCAGCCCCGCGACTTGCTCGAGCATCTTCTCGGCGCGCACGTCCAACTGAAGGTCCTCGCCGTCCTCGGCGTTGAGCGCGTTGACCAGCAGCGTGTTCGCCTCGCTGGCAATGTCGTGAAGCTGCGCAACGGAGGTTTCCATTGCCTGCAGACGGCGTTCCGTCGTGGAGATGTTCCGCTCGAAGCTCTGGATGCGTGCAAGCGTGGACTCCATCGACAGCAGCCGGCGGGTATCGACATTGAAGCCGGCGTAGTCCTGGCTTTTCATGCCGGTGGTCGCAGCGATCTGGCCGTCCTGCACCCGCTTCTGGGTCTGCATGGCGTTGAAGACGCTGAGTTCGTGAGTTCCGAAGGTGGAAACGCGAAACATGGCTAGTGGTCCTCGCGCTTAGCGTAAGATGCCGTCGAGTGTGTCGAACATCTGGCGGGCGACGTCGATCACTCGGGCGGATGCGGAATAGGCGTTCTGATAGAGGATCAGGTTCGCCATCTCTTCGTCGACGTTGACGCCGCTGACGGCGCTGCGGCGGTACTCCATTTCCTCGTTCAGAGTCTTCTGAAAGCTTTGATTCGTGGTTGCCGAGTTCGCCTCCATGGCGGCGTTCGCCAGGATGTCGGCCCCATAGCCTGCGAGGGTCGTCCGCGAGAGCGGAAGGCCGCCGGCCGCCTGGATCTGCAGCTCTTCGTCGAACTTTTCCGCCAGTGCCGTGATGATCGAGTTGTCGCCGGCCGCGATTGCCATGTCGCCGGCCGTCACCGCGTCGATGTCCAGGCGGCCGCGAGAGATCAGATGAGGTTCGCTCACGATGTCGCTGCGGACTTCCATCAACTGGGAGATGCCCGTCGTCGGGTCTCCGGTGACGTTGCCGGGTGTGACGAAGAAGTCGTTGAGCCCGAAGTAGTGAGACAGGCTCTGGACGGTGACCGTTCCGTCGGTGATGCTCTGATTGGGACTGTCGACCATGGCGATGCCATGGTTCGGATCCGTCGCGGTGATCTGCAGTCCGTTTCCGTTGCTGACCGTCGCGGTCGCGCCCGGAAGGTTCGCGTTGACCCAGTCCTGGACTTCTTCCGCGCTATAGGTACCGGCGGGCATCAGGGCGGTGTTGACTGTCCTACCGTCGGCGTCGACGACCGTAAAGCGCACCGCTTCGTCGATCACGATGTTGTCCACCGTGATATCGGCGAAGGTGCGCTGGCCGTTCAGGGTGTTGGCGGCCGGGCTTCCGCTGCCCTGGTTGTGGATCGCATTGAGCTGGTCGCGAAGCTGTTCGGTCAGGCGGTCCAGTTCCGCCTGCAGTTCAGGCAGTTCGGTATCGCGCATCGCGACCAGGCCGGCGATCCGCCCTTCATCGATCCGGTTCGTCAGATCGATGGGCCCGACGTCGATACCGTCGATGCCGGCACCGTAGCTCACGGTCGGCGACATCACGGCGGCGGAATTGCGGGTCAGCGTCTGGGCAACGCTGTCCGCCAGGATCGTTCCCTCAGGCGTGTAGACCACGATTTCGCCGGTACCGCGCTGGAAGTAATTGATTTCCATGTACTCGCTGATCGTATCGATCGCGATGTCGCGCTGGTCTTCCAGCTCGACCGTGGGCTGACCCATCCCCTTGACCGTGGCGATCTCGGCATTCAGGCGCACGATGGCATCGAGCTGTTCGTTGATCACGCCGATGGCCTGGGAGATCTCGACGTCGGCATCCAGGCGCATCCGTTGGACTGCCTCGGACATGTCGTTCAGTTGCTGCGCGACCTTCTGCGCCTCGTTGATCATCTTGATGCGTTCGGTCGCGCTCTCCGGCGTGGTCGACAGACCTGCAACGGCGGCTCCCAGCTGATCGATCCGATTGGCGATCGAGGAGTTGTCGGCCGGCTTGCCGAAGAGGTCCTGAACTCTGTCCAGATAGCTTCCCTTGATGTCGTAGGTGCCCAACATCGCGTTGGCTTCGCGAATCTCCCGAATCAGCCGCTCGTCGACCGAACGGCGAAGGTCGCCGAGTTCCACGCCCGCGCCGACGCCGGAAACCAGGCGCGATACCGGCTCGACGCTCTTGCGCGTGTAGCCGGCCGTGTTGGCGTTCGCGACGTTGTTCGACGTCGATGTCATCGCAGCCTGGTTCAGTTGCAGGCCGGACAACGCGGTCATGAGGGAGATGGTCAGAGACATGGGGGTGCCGCCGCCAGGGCGCTCCTCGGTTAAGGCGTCTCGGTTCTAGAGCCGTTGATCGACGCTGAGCGAAAGGGCGTCGCCGCTGCTCAGCGAGACGGCCTTGCCGGCGCGGGCGCCGTAGGCGTTCGCCTGGCCGCGCTGGCGCTCGGCTTCGGCGACGATGTGCTTCAGCAAGCGGTCCGTCGCTTCCTTCGCGGCACGCAGCGCCTGCTCGTTGGCCGCCAAGGCGCCGTGGAAGCGCTCTGTGGTTTCGCGCAGCTCGTCGCGCACTGCCGGTGTGACCAGCTCGAGTTCGGCCGGGTCGGCGTTGAGCGCGCGCACGGCTGCCTCGTAGGCCGCGGCCAGCACGATCTTGTCATGCTGGAGCTGCTGCATCTCGCTCGGCTTCATGCCGCGCAGCATCTCGATTTCGCGTTCCAGAACACCGATCAGCCGGCTGGTGACGCTGAGGAGCTGGGTGACGCGCCCGGATTCGAAGGCGTCGGACGCGGGTGGGGCTGCCGTGGGGTCGAGAGCGAGTAGGGCGGTCATTGTGCCACCTCCTGAAGCTTGAGAATCTCCGCCTTCACCTGATCGGCGATCCCGATGCCGCCGGCAGCGGACATCGCCTCGCCGTATTCCTGCAGCATCACGGAGCGATAAGCCTTGGCCGTCTGGCCGCCGAAGGGGCTGTCCTCGCCCAGGCCGTCGAACATTGGCGCCAGCATCTGGGCCAGGAACATCGACTCGAACTTCTTGCCGGTTTCCTCCGCCTGCCGCTCCCGCTCCGCCTGGGCGGCGGTGGTCTGCGATCCGGTCGGGGCGGCACCGTGGGCCGCAAGCATGGTGTTGATGTCCATCATCACATCACCTCGATTTCGGCCTGGAGGGCACCGGCGGCCTTGATGGCCTGCAGGATCGTGATCATGTCGCGCGGTCCGACGCCCAGCGCGTTCAGGCCATTGACCAGCTCCTGCAGCGTCACGCCGGCCGGAAGCACGGCCAGGCGGCGCTCTTCGTCTTCGTCGATTTCGATGTTGGTGCGCGGCACCACCACGGTCTCGCCGGCTTCGGCGAGGGCGCCCGGTTGGCTGACCTGAGGCGTCTCGGTGACGCGGATCGTCAGATTGCCCTGGGCGATCGCCACCTCGGAGATGCGGACGTTCTCGCCCATGACGATCACGCCGGAGTGCTCGTCGATGATCACACGCGCCGCCTGGTCGACTCGAATCGGCAACTGCTCGATGTCGGTCATCAGCGCCACCGTGTCGCCGCTATAGGTCGGCGGGACCGTGACGTTGACGGTGCCGGGATCGGCCGCGCGGGCCGCAGGCAGGCCGGTGAAGCCGTTGATGGCTTCGGCAATCCGCCGGGCGGTGGTGAGATCCGGGTTGCGCAGGCTGATCTGGACGCTGTTCATGCTGGCCAGATCGAACTCGATCTCGCGTTCAACGATGGCGCCGGAGGCAATACGGCCGGTGGTCGGCACGCCGCGGGTAATCTGCTCGGCCGCGCCCTGAGCCTGGAAGCCCCCGACCGCCAGCGGTCCCTGGGCGACGGCATAGACCTCGCCGTCCGCGCCGACCAGCGGCGTAACAAGGAGCGTGCCGCCCTGGAGGCTTTCGGAATCGCCGAGGGCCGAGACGCTGATGTCGATGCGCGTCCCCTGGCGCGCGAAGGGAGGCAGGTTCGCGGTCACCATCACCGCCGCCACGTTGTCCGTGTCCAGGTCCTGGCTGCGTGCGTTAACGCCGAGGCGCTGCAGCATGCCGATCAGGCTTTCGCGGGTGAAGACTGCGCTGCCCAGGTCGTCGCCGGTGCCGTTGAGGCCGACGACCAGGCCATAGCCGACCAGCAGGTTGTCGCGAATGCCTTCGAACTCCGCGATATCCTTGATGCGCGACTGCGCGCCGGCCGGCTGCGCGAGCAGCAGCACGATGGCGGCGGCCAGCAGCGGCGTTAGGCTGCGCAGTGCGGCTCGGCAAGTGGCGGTCAAGGTCTTTGGCATGGTGTCCGTGAGCTTTCCGTATCGTCCCGATCAATTCCGGCTCTTGTTGGGCCGGCTGTTGTCGCGCTTACAGATGCGAAAGCCGTGCCAACTCGGCAATCTGGCTGAACCTCCTGATTTTCAAAGAAACTTTCTTGGGGCGGCGACGCCGGGAAAGCTCTGGCGGCCTGTATCAAGCTTGCCGGACGGCAAGAATTTCCGACCGGCGGCAACTGCTTAACGTGCGCTTAACTGCGATTCGCGCAGTCTTCGTTCGTCACGGGAGACAAACGGACATCATGAAGATCGATCCCCTCAGGGGCCCACGCACCACGTCGGTCAAGCGCAAGGAGCAGAGCGGGGCGGGCGGTTCCGCCTTTGCCGATGCCCTGACCGGCGGTAGCGAGCCTGCAGCCCATACGGCCGGTGCGCCCGGCGTCGCGGCCTTGGACGCCCTGCTGACCTTGCAGCAGGCGCCCGATGCTCTGTCCGGCCGTGCCAAGGCGCGGAAGCGCGGCGAGCAGTTGCTCGACGAATTGGACCGCGTCCGCGTTGGCTTGCTGCTGGGGCGTATCCCGCTGGCCGGTCTGAGGCGCCTTCAGGTTCTGCTCAGCGAGGCGCGGCCGCAATCCGAGGACGGTCGGATCGAACAGGTGTTGGCCGAAATCGAGACGCGGGCGGCGGTCGAACTGGCGAAGCTGGGCCGCTGACCGGCCCGAAATGGCGATCTGCCGCTGAACCTCCATGGGCCTTCTTAGACCATACGCGGAATAGTGCTTATTTTTCAATCAAGTGCGCTTCGACGGCGCAGCGCATTACGTCGCTTGTGGCAATCGGCTTTTTGCATATACTCCGCGCCGGTTCTGGCCCCTTAGCGAGTCGATGAGCAGGCAGGTGGCATGACGACGGTCACTCTTGAACCCGATTACCGTCCACGTGAGCGCGAAGCGTTCATGAACCCCAAGATGCAAGAGTACTTCCGGCGCAAACTGTTGAACTGGAAGGCGGAGCTGCTGCGGGAGTCGGGCGAGACGATCAACCATTTGCAGGAAGGCAGCCTGGCCGAGCCGGATATTGCGGACCGGGCCTCGCTGGAAACCGACCGCTCCTTGGAACTGCGCACCCGAGATCGGGAACGCAAGCTGATCTCGAAGATCGATGCCGCATTGCAGCGTATCGAAGACGGCGAGTACGGCTACTGCGAAGACACCGGCGAACCGATCTCGATCAAGCGCTTGGAAGCCCGGCCGATCGCCACGCTGTCGATCGAGGCGCAAGAGCGTCACGAGCGCATGGAACGCACGCAGCGCGACGACTGACTTGAGGTCTGCCGACTCTATGGCTGCCCGGCGGAACGGCCGGGCCGGCGGCTTCGGTACAAACCTCGGCAGATCCTGCTTAAAGAAAAGGGCCGGCTGCGGTTCGGCAGCCGGCCCGAGTGAACCAAGCGGGACGGAAGGTCGCTCGGAAAGTCGGAGTTTTCCCGTCTCTGTCCGTTAGAACGGGAAGACGATGTCGTAGATCTGCTGGCCGTAGCGCGGCTGCTGCACGTCGGAGAGATGACCGCGGCCGCCGTAGCTGATACGGGCTTCGGCAATCTGGTCGAAGCTGACCGTGTTGGTCGAGGTCACGTCCTCCGGCCGGATGATGCCGGTTACCTGAAGCTGGCGCAGTTCGAAGTTGACCCGCGTCTCCTGGCGGCCGGCGACCACCAGATTCCCGTTCGGCAGAACCTGCGTGATCATGGCGGCGACACGGACTTCGATGCTCTCCTCGCGGTCGATGGTGCCGGTACCGCGGCTGACCGAGTCCGCCTGGGCATCGACCAGGTTCTCGTTGTCGACGCCGTTCGGCAGGATCTTGTCCAACTCGTTCTCGAAGCCGAGGAAGCCGCCGAGGCCGGCACTCTCGCCGCTCTCGCGGGAGCGCTGGGAGGAGTTCGAGAGCTCCGCGCTGTCGTCGATGTCGATCACCACCGTCAGAATGTCGCCGACCTGGGTTGCCCGCTGGTCCTTGAAGAAGGCGCGGCTGCCGGGGCGCCAGAGCGAGTTGGCCTGAAAGTCGAGGGCCACCGGCCGGGGCATCGGTACGGCCACGGGCTCGTTGCCGTGATAAAGCGCCGGATTCTGGATGCTGCTCATCTCCGGCGCCGCGCCGACCTCCGAAAGGCGGGTCAGCATGTTGCAGCCCGACAGCATGAGGGCAAGCGTGGCGAGGCCGAGGACCGTCAGGCCGCGCGAGCGGGGCCGTGTGGTCGAAGGGAGAGTCGCTCGTGTTATCATGGGTCTGTCCTTTCCGTCCTGAAATCGGCCCTTTTCGGGCTGCTTTATGGTCGGCATCAGTTGCCGATGGTGGCGTTCAGCGGCGTGACCATCACCAGGCCGGCATCGCTTACCGTGCCGGTCACGACTGTGTTGGATTTCGTGTTGATGACGCGGATGGTTTCGCCGCGTGCGCCTTCTTCCAGAGCGCGGCCCTGCGCTGTGAGCTGCATGGCAGCGGTTTGAACCCGCAGCAGCACCATCTGGTTCTTCCCGACCAGAATGGGTTCGCCGATCTCGCTGATGCGCACGGCCTGTCCGGGGCGCAGGCCGCGGCGCGGGCTGCTGCCCAGCAGATCCGCGGCATCGGTCACCACGTTGGCGGCGATCCGGTCTGCCTGCATGCTGGTCCACTGGATGTCGCGCGCGGCAATCACCTCGCCGCGGGCGACGCGGCGTGACAGCACGGGAATCTCCACCATCTCCATCAGGCGGCCGCTTACCGCCACACGCAGCAGACGGCCGTCTTCGGTCGGTGCGCGCAGATCGGCGGTGAAACGGCCGTTGCGCGGATCCTGGTTGATCTGCCCCAGTTCCAGCCGGCCGGCCACGCTGGTTGGCAGGTGCTGAGAAAAGCGAGGGTTGTCCAGCTGCACCGCCAGGCGCGACGGGTCCATGCCGCGCTGTCCCAAGCCGTCGAGCAGCAGACCTTCCAGCCGTGCGGCGTCCAGCAAGTAGGAGTCGCGTGTCAGCGTGACCGTTTCCAAGGTGGAGCGGGGCTGCCAGGCGACGCCGTAGGCCCGTGCGACGGACCACAGCCACTGCGCCTGCAGCTCGATCTGTTGTCCGGGGGCGGGCGCCCGGGCGATCGGGATGTCGGCCTTGGCGACGTCGCCGTGAAACAGGTCGCCCAGATGTACCAGGTCGCTGTCGATCGTGACCTGTGGCTTCAGCGCGATCGGCGCGGCGGCCGTCTGGATCGTGGTGTCGGACAGCGGCAGGTCGGCGGCCAGGACCGAGGCGGCCCCGAAGAGGCTGGCGATCAGGCTGGCGGCGGCGGCGCTGCCGCGCAGGAAGCGGCGCCGTGCCCTGGTAATGCGGGATGTCTTCTTGGTCATGGGTCTGCTCCTTCTCCAGCAGGCGTCAGCGCATCTGGGAGACGCTGCGCATCATTTCGTCGGAGGCCTGGATGACCTTGGAGTTCATTTCGTAGGCGCGTTGAGCGGTGATCAGGTTGGTGATCTCCTGCACCACGTTGACGTTGGAGGTTTCCAAGGCGCCCTGCAGGATGGTGCCGAAGCCCTCCGTGCCCGGAGAGGCGACGTTGGCGGCGCCCGAGGCGGCCGTCTCCAGGAAGAGGTTGTCGCCGATCGCCTCCAGGCCGGCCTCGTTGGCGAAGGTCGCCAGTTCCAGCTGACCGACGTTGGTCGGGGCCACCTGTCCCTGGATGTCGACCCAAACCTCGCCACTGGCGTTGATCGTCACGCCGGCGGCATCCAACGGAATGGTGATGCCGGGCTGCACCAGGTATCCGTCCGGCGTCACAAGGTCGCCGTCCGGCGAAAGCTGGAAGGAGCCGGCGCGGCTGTACCCTGTGTCGCCGCTGGGAAGCTCGACCTGGAAGTAGCCTTTGCCGTTCACGGCAATATCGAAGGTGTTGTCGGTGATCATGATGTTGCCCTGCTCGGTGATGCGGTACACCGCAGCCGCCTTCACACCCAGACCGACCTGAACGCCCGACGGGACGATGGTTCCGGCATCCGAAGATGCGGATCCAACCCGGCGCAGATCCTGGTAGAGCAGGTCATGGAACTCCGTCCGGCCGCGCTTGTAGCCGGTGGTGTTCATGTTGGCGATGTTGTTGGAGATCACCTCCACGTTCATCTGCTGCGCCAGCATGCCCGTGGCGCCGATGCTTAGGGATCTCATGGTCTATTCTCCCGTGTCACAGTCGTTCGCTGGAGGTGGTCTAGGCCGAGCGGCCGGCCAGGGTCTGAATGGCCCGGCGCTGGCGTTCGTGCTCGGCTTCCACGACCCGACCGGCCGACTGGTAGCTGTTGACGGTCTGCATCAGCTTGGTCATCTCGACCACGCCTTTGACGTTGGATTTCTCGATGAAGCCCTGCAGAATCTCGGCGTCCTCGGCCGGCGCAGGGTCCTGTCCGTCGGCGCGGAACATCAACTGGGCGTCCTTCTTGAGGGCGTATTCGTTCTCGAACTGAACGACCTGGATCCGTCCGACTTCGACGACGTCGCCGCCTTCCTTGTCGTGATAGGAAACGGTTCCGTCGCGGGCGATGTCGATCCGGCCTGCCGAGGGCGGTATCACCATCGGCTGCCCATTGTCGTTCAGCAGCGGCATGCCCGACGTCGTGACGATCTGACCGTCGCCGTCCAGCATGAAGGATCCGTTGCGGGTGTAGCGTTCGCCGTTTTCGCTTTCGATGGCGAAGTAGCCGTTGCCGTTGATTGCCAGGTCGAGCGGATTGTCCGTGACCGTCTTGGCACCCTCGCTCAGATCGCGCACCGACGCGATGTCCTGAACGTAGGAGATCTTGCGCAGGCCGGCCGGCACCCTGTCCTTGGTATCGGCCAGGTACTCGACGAACATCATCGACTCGCCCCGAAAACCGGGGCTGTCCATGTTGGCGATGTTGTTGGCGATCACGTCCAGCTGACGGCGCAAGACCATCTGACGTGACAAGGCGACGTAACCGGGGGTTTCCATCGATTGAGCTTTCTTCCGTCCAGTCTTCGACTTTCGTCTTGCTCCCGCGGATCGTCATTGTGCTGCGACCTGTCGGGGCGCCCAGTCCAATGCAGATCCCGTGCCAAGCGCTCTTGCCGAGGCAAACTGCGGTGTTTGAGGGGAGAGGCCGGTCTTGGACGGCGGCTTGCCTTGAATGCCCGGCAAGTTTTGCCCCTGAAAGAGGACGTCTCTGCCTGCGGTCAACGGCCTGTTAACCAGCCGAGCCATAGGGTGCCTTCCTACGTCGCCGGCGGAACAGGCTGCCGGGTTTCAGGATGAAGGATGGGCCGAGGTCATGGCCGAACAGGCGATCGACGATCTGGGCGAAGACGTCGAAGTCGAGGCGCGGCCGCGCAAGGGCGGCCTCAGCGGAAAGAAGCTGGTTCTCTTCGTGGTCGTGCCGTTGCTGCTGCTGATTGGTGGCGGCGCGGGCGCCTACTTCATGGGCGTGTTCGGCGGCGGCGAGGAACCCGCGGCGGAAGAGCAGGTCGAGGAGAAGAGCGAAGAGCCCGGGGAAATGCATGCGGCAGTCTTTCACGATCTGCCGGACATGCTGGTTAACCTCAACACCGGCGGACGCCGGGCCAGCTTCCTGAAGCTCTCCGTCGCGCTCGAGCTGAGCTCCGAAGAGGATGTCGCGCGTATCGAGGAGATGCAGCCGCGTATCGTCGACTCCTTTCAGGTCTATCTGCGCGAGTTGCGGATCGAGGACCTGAGCGGCTCGGCCGGGCTGCACCGCTTGCGCGAGGAGTTGCTGCTGCGGGTCAACGCTGCCGTCCATCCGGTGGAAGTACGCGACGTTCTCTTCAAGCAGATGCTTGTGCAGTAAATCGGCACAGCAGACCGGCGAGGTCCAGACATGGCCGACGAAGAAGGGCAGGAGATGGCAGAGGAAGAGGTCGATCAGGAGGCCATGATGGCCGAATGGGAGGCCATGGCCGATGCCGAAGACGGCGGCGAGGACGAAGACGATCCGATGGCCGCCGCTATGGGCGGCGGCTCGTCTCGGGTGCTCGACCAAAGCGAGATCGACTCTCTGCTAGGCGTCGACGACGGCGACGGCGGCGACGAAGACGGTCACGGTATCAAGGCGATCCTCAACTCCGCCTTGGTCTCCTACGAGCGTCTGCCGATGCTCGAGGTCGTGTTCGACCGGCTCGTGCGCATGATGTCCACCTCCTTGCGCAACTTCACGTCGGACAACGTCGAGGTCAGTCTCGACAACATCACCTCGGCGCGTTTCGGCGACTATCTCAACTCCATTCCGCTGCCGGCCATGCTGGCTGTCTTCAAGGCCGAGGAATGGGACAACTACGGCCTGATGGTGGTCGACAGCGCGTTGATCTACTCGATCGTCGACGTGCTGCTCGGCGGCCGGCGCGGCACAGCGGCCATGCGTATCGAGGGTCGACCCTATACGACGATCGAGCGGAACCTGGTCGAGCGGATGATGCATGTCGTGCTCTCCGACCTCTCGGCTGCTTTCGACCCGCTCTCGCCCGTCACCTTCCGCTTCGAGCGGTTGGAGACCAACCCGCGTTTCGCCGCCATCGCCCGTCATGGCAACGCTGCTATCGTCACCAAGCTGCGGATCGACATGGAGGACCGCGGCGGCCGGATCGAACTGGTGCTGCCCTACGCGACCATCGAGCCGGTGCGCGAGTTGCTGCTGCAGATGTTCATGGGCGAGAAATTCGGCCGGGACTCGATCTGGGAGGGCCACCTGACTGCGGAGCTTTGGCAGACCGAGGTCAATCTCCAGGGGGTGCTCGATACCGTCGAACTGAAGCTGGGCGACATTCTGAACTGGACCGTCGGCAGCCGGCTGGAGCTGAACAGCAGTCCGGAGTCCAAGGTCGATCTGCACTGCGGCGAAGCAGCGATGTTCAACGGCCACATGGGCCGGCGCAATGGTCAGATTGCGGTGCGTATCGCCGACAAGCTGATCCGCCAAACCGATGTGGAGGACGACGCATGAGCTTCTCCCTGATCTTCGACGGCGCCTTGGCTGCGCTGCTGATGGCCACGATCACCTATGCCGTCATTCTCAACCGCAAGCTGACCGAGCTGCGGAACTCGCGGACCGAAATGGAAAGCCTCATCCGCGAGTTCGCCGAAGCGACGCAGCAAGCCGAACAAGGCGTGACGGCCCTGCACGAGCGGGCCGAGCAGGCCAGCGGTACGCTCGACGAGCGGGTGTCGGATGCGGAGGCCCGGGTCGAGGAAGCGCGCAAGCTGGCCGACGACCTGGCCTTCATGATCGATCGAGGCGGGCGTCTGGCCGATCGGCTCGAACACGATGTCAGTGCGTCGATCAAGAAGACCGATACCCGAAACCCGGCGCCAGCGACGGCGCCGAGCGCGAGCGATGTCGAATCGCCTGAGGCTCAGTTGCTCCGCACGCTCGATCGCGTGCGTTGACCGGTTCCAGGAAGGACGAGAGACCGTGAAAATGCGTGTTCGTCTGCTGCCCTTGGTGATCGCCGTTGCGGTGATCACGCTGGGCTTTCGGCTGGAGGCGCTGCGCGAAGGCGTCACCGCTGTCGCTCAGGAGGCTCCGCCGACGGCGGCGCCGATCGATCCTTTCCCCACCTCGGGTGACTCCGAGCTCGAGCCTTCGGAGACCTCGGCGGATGAGCTTTCCGCTGCGGAGGGAGAAGGGGCGATGCCGATGGAGGGCGCGACTTTGCTGAGTGCTCTGCCGACCGATCCTTTCGAGCTCACGGACAGCGAGATCGAGCTGTTGCAGGCCTTGTCGGAGCGGCGGGCCGAGCTTGACCGCCGCGAGGCTGAATTTGAGACGCGGGAGGCTCTGCTGACCGCCGCGGAAACGCGGATCGAGCAGAAGATCGCCGAGCTTGAGGATCTTCAGGCAACCATCGAAGAGCTGCTGGTGCAGCACGACGAACAGGAACAGGCTCAGCTCGACTCGCTCGTCAAAATCTATGAGACGATGAAGCCCAAGGACGCGGCGCGGATCTTCGAGGAACTCGAGATGCCGGTTCTCCTTGATGTTGTGGAGAACATGAAGGAACGAAGGACGGCGCCGATCCTCGCCGAGATGAACCCGGCCAAGGCCAAGGCGGTGACTCTCGAGTTGGCGCAGCGGCGAGAGTTGCCACTGCCGCGCGAGTAGTGCGGCATATTTGAGCGCATACCAGAGTAAGCTACGAAAAACGAAGCGTTTTTACCTGACATTAAGACCGGACCGGTAGCGTCGCCAGTTGTAACTAACTTTTCGGGTCGAACGGGCGCAGGCCGGACCCGAAGTCTGCTTCAGGAGATGGATTATGAGCGCCGTCGACATGAATATGCCGATCCTGATCGTCGACGATTACAAGACGATGCTTCGGATCATTCGCAACCTGCTTAAGCAGCTCGGGTTCGACAACGTCGACGAGGCCACCGATGGCTCGATGGCGCTGCAGAAGCTGCGCGACAAGAGCTACTCTCTGGTGATCTCCGACTGGAACATGGAGCCCATGAGCGGTCTCCAGCTTCTCAAGGAAGTGCGTGCGGACGGCCAGCTTTCGAGCCTGCCCTTCGTGATGATCACCGCCGAGAGCAAGACCGAAAACGTGGTAGCCGCCAAGCAGGCCGGCGTGACCAACTACATCGTGAAGCCCTTCAACGCGGCGACTCTCAAGACCAAGCTCAGCGCCGTCATCGGCAACTTCTAACCACAGGCGCAGGGAGGCCGGCGCATGACCGCACTGGCTCAGCAAACCGATCTGCAGAAGCGCCTGGCCGACTTCGGCCGACGGCATCCCGGTATCGACCCGAAGGATCTGATCGACGTGGTCGAGGCGATCATGACCTCGGCCGATGGCGATCTCTCTTCGGTCAACTTGAAGCTCTATGCCGAGATCGAGCAGCTTGCGATCTACATTCAGCGTGCGCGCGAAGAGATTGCCTCCTTGCGTCCCGACGAGATCACGGCGGAGCACCTTCCGGTCGCCGGCGAGGAGTTGGAGGCGGTGATCGGCGCAACCGAGAACGCTACCAACACGATCATGGAATCGGTGGAGACCATCGAAACCCTGACCGATCAGATGCCGCGCGAGGTCTCCGAGAAGGTCGTCGATGCGGTCACCCAAGTTTACGAGGCTTGCGGCTTCCAGGACATTACCGGTCAGCGGATCAAGAAGGTCGTAACCACCTTGACCCAGATCGAAGAGAAGGTGCACGCGTTGCTGGGCGCCTTTGGCCAGGACGGTCAGATCGACGCCGCACGCGCGAAGGCCGCCAAGGAGGAGAAGCCGAAGACGGACGAGCCTCTCTCCGATGCGGATCTGATGAACGGGCCACAGGCCGCGGAAGCCGCAATCAGCCAGGACGATATCGACGCGCTGCTCGCCAGCTTCGACTAACGCCACGGAGGGGTCATGCGCCCGCTCCGGCGCCAGGTCAGCACGGTCGGGTCCGACCCCAACATTGTCGCGCTGCTCAGCCTTCAGCTGCTGCTGCTGGCGTTCTTCATCCTTATGACGGCGATTTCCGACTTTGAGCAGAACAAGGTCCAGATGGTCGTCGGCTCGGTGAACGAGGCCTTCGACGGCCAGGTTGTGGCACCCGAAGACTTTTCGCCGACGGATGCGGCGTTGGGCCCGATCCCCGGCAGTGCCCGTCTGGCCGCGCGGATCCGAAACCTCTTCTCCTCGACGCTTCCGGTGGCCCGGGTCGAGCGCAAGAACGTTCCGGGCGAACTGCGCATCGAGCTGCCCACGGGCAGCCTCTTTCGAAAGGATCAGCCGCAGCTTCAGGCCGGGCCAGCGGTGCTGTTCAGTCGCTTGGCACGCGCGCTGGGACCTGAGCGACCCGAAGACGTGGACTTCCAACTGGAAATCGTGATCGGCGTGCCGCGAGACGAGCTTTCTCGGATTGCGTCCGAGCCCTCCGACCTGGCGCTGCGCCGGGCGGGCGTTCTGGCGCGGGACCTCGATCGTCGCGGTGTGCCTGCCAACCGTCTGTCCGTCGGCTTGCTGCCGGGGTTGGAAGGCCGAACCCGCCTGGTCCTGCGCGCGTTCGATCGACCGGCGCCCAAGGACGGCGGAGAGGAGTCGTGACCCCGCGCCACAGCATACCGCCCCTGCCGGAGGCCGCAGCAGCCTTGGCCGCGCCGAAAACCGGCCGGCAGGCCTGGATGGTCATCTTCGCCGATCTGGTCGCCCTGCTGCTGACCTTCTTCGTCATGTTGTTTGCCATGATGTCCGTGCAGACGGCGGCCTGGCGTGACTTGACCGAGAGCTTGGCGCAGCAGCTTCAGCGCGTCGGACCGCCGGCCGTACCGAAGCCGGTCGAGCTGTTGGATATGCCGGATGTCCGTACGGCGCCGGGCGCCAATCTGGACTACCTGGCAACGCTTCTGGAAAGCCGTTTGGACGAGCTGCCGCCGCTGAGCAACGCACTGGTCGAGCGGAAGCACGATCACCTCAGCGTCTCGTTGCCGAGCGAGCTGCTGTTTGCCGCCGGCACGACCACGCCGCAGGCCGAGGCCCGGGCGGGTTTGTTCGAGCTCGGCGGGCTGCTGCGGCATATCGACAATGTCGTCGAAGTGGCCGGTCACGCAGACCCGACGGCCATCCGCAATGGGCCGTTCGAGTCGAACTGGGAACTGTCGCTTGGCAGAGCGGCGGCCGTCGCGGCCCTGCTGAGGGCTGCCGGAGTCGAAGGAGAAGTGACGGTGCTCGGTTACGGCGAGACCCGGTTCGACCAGTTGCCGAGCGGGTTGGAGCGGGCCGAGGCCTTGGCCCTTGCGCGGCGTGTCGAAATTCTGATTCATGAACGGGCGGGAGAGCCCTGATGCTCCTTCGCCTTCTCGCCATCGGTCTCATTCTCCTCGCTGCCGGCACTGCCGGCGCGCAGGAGCGCGTGGCCGTGCGCGGCGGTGCGCACGCCGACTTTGGCCGCCTCGTCTTCGATTGGGCGTCGCCCGTCGAGTACGGTGCGACCATCGAGGACGGCAAGCTGATCGTGACTTTTGACCGCGCCAGCGACTTCGATACCAGCTCGGCAGAGCGGCATCTGTTTCGCTACCTCGAGGCGGTCCGACGCTCCGAGGACGGACGCAGTCTGATTTTCGACCTGACGCAGGCCTACGGACTCGAGACCTTCAGGCTCGACACCAAGGTGGTGGTCGATCTGCTGCAGGACGCTTCGCGCGTGTCCGCCCTGCCGGCACCGGCAGCGGCGTCGCCACCGGAGGCGACATCTGCCAGCGCGCCTCGAGCGGCGCCGCAACCGCAAGCCCAGCCGCAAGCTCCGGCCCAGTCTCAAGCCCAGTCCCAGGCCCAGTCCCAGTCCCGGGCCCAGTCTGAAGCACCGTCCTTGCCGGAAGTGCGTGTCCGGGTCGGCGAACACAGCGCGTTCGAACGTCTGGTGTTCGATTGGCCAGCCCCGGTCGACTACCGGGTCGAACAGGATGCCACGGGTGCGCGCGTGGTGTTCGAGCAGCCCGCGCGTCTCGATGTCAGCCGCCTGCAGGCCGATCCGCCCAGCCTGCTGCGACGTTTCGAGGACAGGCGCGCCGACGGTAAGCTCTCGGTCGCGATGCAGTACGTGCCGGGGACACGGGTGCGCGCCTTTACCGACGGTCCGCGCGTCGTGGTCGATCTGCTGCGACCCGACGGCACGCAACCGCAAGCGTTGCCCGCAGCCGAGGTTGCGCCGTCGCCGGACACGGCAGTGCCCGAAACCCCGCAGGCGGAACCTCCGGCGGAGCCTCCGCAAGCGGAAGCCCGCACCGCTGACCTGTCCAGCACCGCTGTGCCTCTCGAGGAAGCGGCGGCAGGCCAAGCGGTCGGTGCCCCCAAACCGCTGATCCCCGGTGCGCCTCCCGCGACATCGGAACAAGAGGCGCAGCAGGCGGACCCCGCTGCCGACGCCGAAACGCCGCCGCCGCAGGAAGCTCAGGAGGCACCGCCGGCAACCCAGACAGAGCCGGATGCCAGCGAAGAAACTGCGTTCGTGGTGCGCGAAGTCCTGCCGGATGTTGAAGAACGGCCGGCCCCCGGCACGCACAGCTCGCAGACGCCGCCCGTACTCCTTCGTTTCGCCTGGCCGGAGGGCGTTGGTGCCGTGGCGCTGCGGCGCGGTACGGCCCTGTTGCTGGGGTTCGACCAAGCGGCACCGCTCGACTTGGCAGCGGCGGTCACGCAACTGGCACCGGAACTGGGTCCCGCCCGGGCGGAAGCCGTCGAAGACGGAAGCCTCCTGAGCTTCGACGAGGCGGGTCTCTATGCGGCCCGCTTGTGGCGGGATGACGGAGGCTGGCTTGTCGAGTTTCACCGCGCCGGCGGAGAGTGGGCCGGTGACCCGCCCCTGGTGGTCGAGCGCGAGGCCGACGCGGCCAGCTTGCGCGTTGCCGTCGACCGGCCGCGCAACCTCTTGAACCTGAAGGACCCAGGTGGCGGCGATCGCCTGCTGCTGGTGCCTCTGGCGCGCGAGGGCGAGGCGATCTTCGAAGGTCGGCAAAGCCCCGCGTTCGATCTGCTTCCGACCTATCAAGGCCTCGCGGTCTTGCCTCGGTTGGAGCCCTTGAAGGTGGAGCTGACCAACGATGGTGTGGTGATCGCTGCACCGCTGCCGGCCGTAACGCCGGAAAGCGAGCTCAGCGACGCACAAGCCGCACCGGCGGCGGTGGAGGCGCGCCTGTTTGATTTGGAGACCTGGCGTCAGGGCGGGCCGGAGGAGTTCAATGAGCGCCGTCAGGAGCTTCAGCGCGGCGCGGTTCAGGTCGAGGGGGACCGCCTTGGGCTTGCGCGCTTGGATCTGGCGCGTTTCTACTTCGCGCATGGACTGGCCAGCGAAACCCTCGGCATGCTGGCCTTGATCGACCGCGAGAATGCCGACTTGCGGGCCGACCCGCAGCTCATGCTGATGGAGGCGGCCAGCCGCCTCATCACCGGCGATCATGCAGGAGCCCAAGCTCTGCTCGCCGAGCCGCCCTTGTTGGAGGAGCCGGAGGCCGATCTCTGGCGAGCCGCCTTGGCTGCCGAGGCGCAGGATTGGCCGGCCGCTGCGGCGCTGTTTGCCCGAAGCAATGCGCTGATTGCCGACTACGCACGGCCCATGCGGGTACGCCTCGGTCATGCGGCGGCCGAAGCCGCACTGGAGGCCGGCGACATCGGTGCCGCGGCGCAGCATCTCGAAGGGGCCGAAGAGGATCTGCTGACGGACCTGGAGCAGGCTCGCAACGACTTCCTCAGCGCGTTGCTGGTGTCGGCCGAAGGAAACGATCCGGAAGCGGACGAGATCTTGAAGCGCCTCGCCGGCAGCGGTCTCGGTGCACCGGCCGTACAAGCCCGGCTGGCCCTGGTCGACCGGGCCCTGGCCTCCGGTGAACTGCCGCCGGCCGAGGCCATCGAACAACTGGAGCAGCTCCGTTTCGCGTGGCGCGGAGACAGTTTCGAGTTCGCCTTGCTGCAACGGCTGGCCGATCTCTACGAGCAGGAGGTGCGTTGGCGCGAGGCGCTGCGGGCCCTGCGCCAGGCGGCCACCTACTTCCCCGGGACGCCGCGCGCCGAAGCGGCGGCGGAGGAGCTTCGCCTGCTGTTCGCGCGGGTCTTCCTGGGACCCGATCAGCCGGAGTTGCCGCCACTGACCGCCCTTTCGCTGTATGAGGAGTTTCGCGAGTTGACCCCGTCCGGCGATCGCGGCAACCGTCTGATCGAGGAGTTGGTGGACCGCCTGGTTGCCGTAGACCTGCTGCCGCGGGCCGGGGATCTACTGGAGGATCAGGTCGAGTTCCGGCTGGCCGGAGAGGAACAGGCGCGCGTGGGCGCACGTCTGGCGCTGATCCGTCTGTTCGACCGGCAGCCACGTAAGGCGCTCGACGCCTTGGAGATGTCGGAGCATCCGGATTTGCCTGAGGAGCTCGCCCGCCAGCGTCGCCATCTGCAGGCGCGCGCCTTGTCGGATCTCGATCGGGCGCCCCAGGGTCTGGCCTTGCTGCAGGGCGACGAGAGTCTCGACGCCCAGCGGCTGCGTGCTGAGATCCTCTGGGCTCAGCGCGATTGGGCGGCGGCCTCCGTGGCGCTGGGCGCCAGCTTGCCCGAACCCTCGGATATGCCGCTGGACGCCACGCTCAGCGGTCAGGTGCTGAACCTCGCCGTCGCGCTGACGCTGGCCGGCGATCAAGAGCGCCTGACGGAGTTGCGCAACGCCTGGGGCGACGCCATGGTCGCCGGGCCGCACTCCGAGGCCTTTGCGCTGCTGGCCGAGGAGTTGGACCCCGGCAGCGTCGCGACCATTGCTCAGCAGCTCGCCCAGGTCGATCGGGTGCAGGCCTTCATGGCCACCTACCGAGAGCGACTGCAGGAAACGCAGCTCAGCGGCCTTAACTGACCGGATTGCTTCGGTGGGTTGCTTCGGTGGATTACGGCAGTGGATTGCTGCGGGCCGGGCCGATTTGCGAGGGCGGCGCGACGGGACCGCCCATTCAAGCGGTGTCGCTCAATACTGTGCCAGGATCCAGTAGAGAACCCCCAGGCCGACGCCGAGAATCAGCAGCAGGCGAAGGGTGATACCGAGTGCGAAGCGGGTGCTCGACCACTTCTTGCTGCGCTCGGCCTTCTTCGCCTGGATGCGTACTTCCCGTTCGCGGATGCGCTCGCGGCGGCGATCGCCGATCCGCTTGTAGGCTTCTTCCGCCTTCTTTTCCTTCAGCTCCGGCCGTTCCTCGCGCAGCGAGGCGGAGCGGTAGACGGTCTTCTGGACGTAGAGGCTGCGCAGCTCGTCGAACTGTTCTTTGATGACTTTGACGCTCAAGAAGCGCGGGTTCTCGGCCAGTTCTTGAGCTTGCTCGATCGCCTCCATGCGATCTTCGAAGGCCGACACGGCGCGCCAGTTGCCGTTGGCGTAGACCTGCACCTCGTAGGTGCCGCTGGCAGTGCTCGTCCCCGACATGGTCGGACTAGCCTCCGTAACTCTGTACAAGCGATCCGGCGACCAGATACCAGCCGTCCACCAGCACGAAGAAGATCAGTTTGAAGGGCAGGGAGATCATGATCGGGGGCAGCATCAGCATGCCCATCGACATCAGGATCGAGGCGACCACCATGTCGATGACGAGAAACGGCAGGAACAGCAGGAAGCCGATTTCGAAGGCACGGCGAAGCTCGCTGATCATGAAGGCCGGGATCAGACTGCGCATCGGCGTTTCTTCCGGCGTTGCCGGCGTCTCTACGCCCGAGATGTCGATGAAGAGTTGCAGATCCTCGGGCCGGACGTGGGCGAGCATGAACTCCCGCAGCGGTCCGGCGGCGAGGTCGATCGCCTGTAGCGTGTCGATTTGCTCGGCAAGCAGCGGCACGATGGCCTGGTCGTAGATGGCTTCCAGCGTCGGCATCATGATGAAGGCCGTCAGGAAGAGTGCCAGCGAGATCAGGACCGAGTTGGGCGGCGTCTGCTGAATGCCGAGCGCGCTGCGCAGAAACGACAGGACAACGACGATTCTGGTGAAGGACGTGACCATCACCAGGATCGAGGGCGCCAGCGACAGGATGGTCACCAGCGCGATGAGTTGCAGCAGCGTCTGCGTCTGGCTGGCGCCGGTGGCGCCGAAGTCGAAGCTGAGCGCTTGCGCAAAGGCGGCTTGCGGGAGCAGTGCGACGGCGGCGAAGGCGACCAGCGCAGCGGCTAATACGGTTTGCAGTCGCTTCACGCGCTTGCCTCCCGCGTCTCGCCAGGCCCGCCGCGTTCGATCACGCCTTGCTCGATCACGATGTCGTTGTTCGCGCCGAGCAACAGCAGATGTTCCTGTTCGTCGCGTTTGATCAAGACCAGCTTGCGGCGTGCGTCGAGAGTCAGGACCTCGACCACGCCAAGGCGCCGTCCGCTGCCGCTCGGCAGATTGCGCGCCAGTGCACCGCCGAGACCGAAGCGTTTGACGGCCCAGGCCAGACCCAGGATCAGGGCCAGAACCAGCGCCAGGGCGAAGACGAAACTGAAGTAGTCGGTTAGCTGCATCTAGCGGTCGGGCCCGCCCGATGACGAGTCGGACTTCCCGTAGGCGGCGGTGGCTTGGCGGCGCTGGCCGGTTTCCGCCAACTCCTTGCCGATACGCTCCAAGCCGACACGGAGCACTTGGGTCAAGTCGTTCAACTCGCTGATCAAACCGGTCAGGGGGCGGCGAAAGGCCACCCGTTCGTCGGGAGGCAGCGCGGTAATGTCCGAGCAGATGCTGTCGATTTCCGCCTCCAGGGGCGCGAGTTCGACCGGCTGCCCGGTCTGCACCTGTCGCCGCGCCAGCTCCATCCGGCCTGATACCCGGTCGAGCTGGTCCAGAATGATTGCAGTGCTGCTGCTCACGCGCGGCTCCCCGACACACCTTTGCTGTCGTCAGCGGTTAACTCTGTTCGGGCAACGGCGATAGGCCGCTCGCCTGACCGCCGAATCGGAAGCCACATGCTCGCGCAACATGATTAAGAAAAGCTTTTTAGGCGTTCGAGCTCGGTTGCCGGAGGCAGTGTGAAATAAGGCAGGGGTCCTTGACGCCGGTCCTGCAGCCTTGGACCGCGATTTATCGCGATTGCGAGTTATTCGCACTTGAGCTAGAGAGCGTCATGTCACTTCCGGGAGCGCCAAGCGAGCGGTGCGGTCAGGCGATGTTCAAGACCTCTATCGGCAATACGGGCAAGAGCTTAACGGCTATCTGTCCCGACGGCTGGAATGCGCGGAAACTGCGGCCGATCTGACTCAGGAGGCTTTCGTTCGACTGCTCCGCGCGGGACCGGCGAGTTTGGTCGAGAACCCTCGCGCCTACCTCTACCGCATCGCTTCGAACCTTCTAACCGACCATTATCGCGATCAGACCAGACAGCCCCGCACAACTGCCGAAGATCTTGCCGCCGCGGTCGTCGATCGAACGCCCGGTCAAGAGCGGGCCTTGCTCGCAAAGGATCAGATCGATCATCTCGCGCGCGCGATTGACGAACTGCCGCCTCGCCAGCGGGAGATTCTGCTGCTTCACAAGTTCGAGGGGCTGAGCTACGGCGAGATTGCCGATAGGCTCGGCATTAGCAAGAACACTGTCATGGTCCACATGATGCGTGCTCTTGCATTCTGCCGGGATCATCTCGCCACGATCGAGTGAGGGAAGTTGCGGAGTGACTGAAGTTGCGTGACTTGAGGGACGTGATCGAGAAGCGCCCGTTCGGGATAATGGCGAAGCTCGGAGTTTCCGTCCTAACGGATGAGTGCAGTCGATCGGCTGCTGCTGCGCAGGCGACAGAGTTGTAAGGCATCGCTCTCAATGGCGGACCGAGATGGGCAAGCTGCGAAAGAGGCCGCGGTCGAATGGTTCGTCCGTTTGCGGGACGAGTCTGTTTCGCAAGCTGATGTCAAGGCGTTTCGGGAATGGCTCGCGGCCGATCCGGCACATGCGGCCGCCTATCGCGATCTCGACCGTCTTTGGAGCAGTCTCGATGACGTTGCGCTGCGCGCCGAGCGGCGCCCTGCTTCGCAGTCTGACGTGAGGCCCGGGAAAGATCGGTCCAGCCGCGATCTAAAGAGGACGTCTGCCCGGCTGCGCCGCGGCGGGAGGGAGCGGGGTCAAAGAACGGCCCTTCGCCCCTTGGCTTTGGTTGCGTCGTTCGCGTCTGCGGCAGCCGTGGGCCTCTATGCCTTCCATTTCTCCGAGCCGCCGGCGGACTACGACACCGCGACGGGCGAGCAGCAGAGCGTCGCCCTCCTGGACGGGTCTCGCCTCTATCTCAACACGGCGTCCGCGGCCTCGATCGAATTCACCGAGGCACGCCGGACCGTTCTGCTGCATGCCGGCGAGATCTATGTCGAGGTCGCCTCCGATTCTGACCGTCCTTTCGTCGTCGACGCCGGTACCGGAACCGCCACGGCCTTGGGGACCTCTTTCTCCGTCAAGCGTCGGCAGGAGACTTTCGATGTACTGGTCACCTCCAGCCGCGTCGACGTTGCTGGATCCGACGTCGGTTCGAGGGTCGTCGAAGCCGGGCAGGGCGTGCGGGTGACCGCAACCGGGATCCGGCCGGTCGAGCAACGGTCCGTTCAGACAGCTTTGTCTTGGCGGAGCGGGCGACTGGTGTTTGACGGTCTTCCGCTCGGTGAGGTCTTCGCCGAGCTTGATCGCTATCTGCCTGGCAGGGTCGTGATCGCAGACTCTGCGGTGGAGGCTATTCCGGTCACCGCGACATTCTCCATCGCGCGTATCGACACGGCACTCGAGACGATCGAACAAACGCTTCCGGTTCGGCTGATACGCCTGGGTGACCGCCTGACCTTCGTTTTCGCCGCCGCGCCGCTCTAACGCCTTTTCCTGCGACCGCAGGCAGCGCCGTCCGCGCCGTAGAAGCGAGCGCGCGCGTTCCGTCTATCTGGCAGCTTTTTTTGCCGGTTGCAGTAATGGTGTTTGCGGTTCCGGGCGTCTGCATACCTGGAAGTTGCGACTTCGACGCATTCGCGAAAATTGGCGCGGGTGCCGAACGAAGCGACAGGAGCGGGGTCCAGGGGCGCGTTGTGAAGACTCAGACAAGTGTTGTGGTTCTAGCCTTACTTTTCGGCGCCTGTGGCGCGGCCGTACCGATTCCGAGTCCTGCGGCGGCGCAGGAACGCGAGCTGAGACCCTTTACGATACCGCCGCAACCGCTCTCGTCCGCACTTCTGGAGTTCGCGGAGCAGAGCGGTCTCGACATCTCTTTCGACTCGCGCGTCGCCGCGGAGCGAACTTCTTTCGACGTGAATGGGAGCTACACGCCGGAGCAGGCGCTGGACCTTCTGCTGTCAGGAACAGGCCTCACCTACACCCGGGCAGCGAATGGTGCGATCACCTTGCTGCTGCTGACCCCTGAACAGGGCGGGGAAGACGGCGTTCTGGCTCTGGATACCGTCCGGGTCGGGGGATCGACTTTCTATGGCACGGCGTTCGATCCCGTCGAAGGCTTTCGGGCGGGCAATGCCTCCACGGCGACGCGATCCGATGCTCCCTTGTTGGACACCCCGGCCTCCGTCTCGGTGGTGACCGAAGATATTCTCGAGGCGGCAGACGTGCAGTTGCTCGAGGATATCGCCGACATCGTCCCCGGTTTGACTCGTGGCAACAACTTCGGGGGAACGCGCGATCGCTTTCTGTCGCGTGGCTTCGAAGCCGACATTTTGGTCAACGGGACCAGGCGCGGCGTGATCGGCATCACCGATACCTATCGCGTCCAGCGGGTCGAAACCCTCCGCGGGCCAAGCGGTGCGCTCTACGGCAGCGGCGGCGGCGGTCAGGTCAATGTCGTCACCAAGCGGCCGCTCTACGAGCCCTTCGCGGAGACTCGTCTGTCCGGCAAGAACCAGGACGGCGGCTTCCGCGGTACGGTTGACGTCTCTCAGCCTTTGACCGAGGACGGTGGTCTGGCGTTCCGGTTGAACGCCGCCGGCGAATATGAAGATACCTTCCGCGATTTCGTTACCCGCGACTTCTATGCCGTTGCCCCCAGCGTCCGCTGGGACGTGACGGCCGATACCTCGGTTCTGCTGGAAGGCGAGATTACGGAGCGCAATGCGCCTTTCGACCGCGGCACTCCCATTGTCGATAACGATCTTGCCGCCTCGGTGAACAGGAACTTCAGCGAGCCGGAGGCCGGCGATACCGAAAACGCCGCCCAATCGACGCAACTGACGCTTCAACACTTCCTCGGCGACGCTTGGAGCGTAACCGGACGTGTCGGATTCAATCGCCAGACGCTGGAGGGCGAGGGGCTCGACAACCGGGCCTTGGCGCCCTTCTCCTTTGCTGCCGGCACGCCGCTGCCGCTCGTCGGGGCCGGTGCAGTTGCCGCGGATGCGGTCGTGGCGGGTGATACAATCTTCCGCAACCGCTTTATCCGCGACCAGGAACGCCGGGCGTATTCGGCAGATGCCGTTCTCGATGGAACAGTCGTGTTTGCTGGCATGCAGCACAACTTGACCTTCGGCACGGACTTTCGAAGGTCGTTCCAGGAGAACCGCGACCGCCGCAGCAGCACCAACTTCACCGATGCCAGTTACTATGCCGATCCCTGCAACATCAGTATCTCCAACCCTGTCTACGGTCAGTGCGGCGCGGATGCGAACGTTCGCATCAAGCGCGATCTGGACGCGCGCTACCTCGGCTTCTCGGTCCAGAACCGCATCGAGATCTCACCCGAATGGCAGTTTCTGATCGGAATGGGCTACACGACGTTTCGGGTCGAGTCCGACAACCTCCTGTCCGACGAGCAAACCATCTTCGACGGCGACAGCCTTCACCCCCAGTTCGGTCTTGTTTACAAGGCAACGCCGACCCTGTCCCTCTACGGTAACTACCGGGAGGGCTTCGGGGCAGAGCCAGACGCGATCCGCATCGACCCGGTCACCGAAGAGGTTTTGCCGCCGACCGAGTTCCAGCTTTTCGAGACGGGGATCAAACAGGAGTGGTTCGGCGGGCGCCTGGCGACCACGCTGTCTCTTTTTCATCAAAGAGAAACCGGCCTGATCCATCTCGACCCGGCAACCTTCGACCTTGCGGATCCTTCCGCCGCGCGGGCGCGGGACAACGGCAAGCATCGCAGCCGTGGCATCGAGCTGGAGCTGGCGGGCGGTCTGACGGATCAATGGGATATCCTCTTCAGCTATGCCTTTACCGATGCGGAAGTCCGTCAGGGCTTTGAGGAGGCCGGCAGCGATCTGCAGGGCGTTCCGCGGCACAAGATCGGCCTGCTGACCCGCTACCGCTTCGACGAGGGTCTTTTCGACGGCTTGAGTGTCGGCGGCAGCTGGGTTTTCGAGGGGAAGCGGCGGACGAGAAACCTGCGGCAGCCGGACGTGATCGTGAACCCGGCGAACGGAGACGTCTTCGTCATCGACGACGCTGACGACCTGCCGTCCGAAACTGTGCCCAGCTATCACCGCTTCGATCTTTTCGCCAGTTACGAGCCGATTGAGAACGTCGGGCTGTTCTTTCGCGTCGAGAACATCTTCGACGAGGACTATGCCACCAGTCCGAATTTTCTTATGGATGCGCAGCCGGGGGCGCCGCGCACCTTCTCCGGCGGTCTGACGCTGCGGTTCTAGGATGCGAAAGGCTGCCTTGATCGTTCTTCTGGGGTGCGCGTCGATTGGCGCCCTCCTTGCCTACTTGCTGCTGACGCAAGGCCGACCTGCGGTTACCAGGGTCGAAAGTGGTTCTTCTTCCAGCCATGCGTCTCTGGGCGCGTTCATCGACCATGCGATGGACCCGGCAGCCGGCGGTGCACCCTATGTCGGCGCCTCGGTTGCGATTGTCAGGCCCGGCGAGGATGCCTGGCTCAAGGGATACGGTCATGCCGATGCGGCCCAATCCGTTATGGTCGACCCGACGGCAACGCGCTTTCGTCTCGGGTCGGTCAGCAAGTGGTTTACCGCCACGGCGGTTGTGCAGCTTATCGATGCCGGCCGGATCGGGCTGCAGGATCCCGTGAACGATCATCTGACGCGGTTTCAGCTACCGGAGCCCTTCGGCGTCCCGGTCACCGTCGAACAGCTTCTGACTCATCGCGGCGGCTTCGAGGAGAATCACATCAACACCTCGACAGACCGGGTCTACGAGCTCCCGGTTTCTCGTGAGATCGTCGAGGGGGTGCTGCCGCAGGCTGTGCGACCGCCGGGCGGCCCCGTGGTCTACTCCAATTTCGGAGTTTCCGTTCTGGGTGCACTAATCGAAGACGTCACGGGCCTGACCTACGGCGACTATCTGAGGCAGCGGATCTTCGAGCCTCTCGGCATGTCCGGCAGCGGTGTCGGCTACCAGCCGGGTCTTCCAGACGCGCACGCCGAACCGGCCCTGATCTACCAGGATGGCCGTGTTCGCGAGACCGATTACTATCCCAAGCATCCCTTTTTCGCGGCGTCGGGAGGCGTCTATTCAACGGCGGCGGACATGGCGCTGTTCATGCGCGCACAGCTTGAGGCCGGGGAGGGCGGGTTTTCGCAGCGTCTTATGTCCTCCGAAGGCTACCGCCTGCTGCAAACCGGCCGGGCCGCCAATGCCAAGCTGCCGACATTCCCGGCAATCGCCTCTCTGGTGATGGAGCGAACCTACGGCGGTGTCAGAACCTTGAGCCATGCCGGTAACGTCCAGACCTTCCGCAGCGTCATGATTCTGGTGCCGGATCGAGCGATCGGCATCTTCATCAGCGTATCCGGCGACAATCCGCTGTTCTCTTGGCGCGATTTTGCCGTGCAGCTCGCTGGGCAGCCAGGTGTGGGGCGGGTTCTCCTGCCGTTTCCGCTGGCCATGGAGGTGATGGCCTACACGCTCGGCGAGGAGGCGGCGCCCTCCGAGGCCATGCCCTTCGTGCCTGCCGCCGCTGCGTCCGATCTAGAGCGATTCGTCGGCGACTACCGACCGGCGCAGAGATCTATCGGCACGATCGAGATCCCTTTCGTCTTTCGCGAGGCGGTGCGCGTCGGGATCGCGGACGACGGTACGCTTCGCATCGGAGGGCGGGATGGCTTCAGGGAGATTGCCCCTCTGGCCTTCGCGAGACCCGGACTGGACCGCATGGCGGCTTTCGTTGAAGAGGATGGGGAAATCGTTGCCTTCGCGACGGCCTATCCGCGTTTCTATGAACGGGTGTCCGGCTTAGCCTCTCCAAGAGTATTGCAGATCTGGCACCTGGGCTTCGGTCTCCTGTGCCTCCTCGGGCTCTTCGCAGTCCGTTGGCCCCGAGGCGGTGCGGCCGCGCGCTTGGCTCCTTGGTTTTCCGGAGCAGCCGGTGTCGCAGCCATCGGTCTGTTTGTATGGCCTTACGTCGGCCTGGGCCTCGCCTCGCAGGAAGTGCTGACGGAACCGGGCGTGGGGGTCTTCGTTTGGGCCGCGATCGGCAATGCCGTCTGGCTGTTCGGCGGCGCAGCCTTTCTTTTGGCGCTCGCCTGCTGGGTGCCTGGCATGGCGCCCTGGCGTCTCTGGCAGCGCCTCGCCGTTACGGCCGTCGGCGCAGCCGGGCTGGCGGTGGCCGTGTCCTCGGTGCAGATGGGGTTCTGGGGCATCCGGGTTGCGGGCTACCTGTGAGCCTGTGCCGCGGTCGCCCGGTGAGGTGCGAGCCGGACGCGCAGCTCTCCACGCGTCTCTCTGCCGTGCCCCGACCCGCAGTGTTTCCCCTATGGAGGGGTTTTCTGCTAGCTTATACAGCTAAAAAGAGAGTGCGGGGGTGCGCGTTAATCTTGCCGAGAGGAGCTGGAGGTCTTGTCGACAGCAGCCTCCTCTGCCGGCGCCTGATCGGACGAAGGCTTCATCGTACCGCTTCGACCCCCGCTCAAGACGTCGGCCAAGGCGTCGCTTCCGCCTGCGGCCGCGCGGTTTTCCTCCTGAATGCGCTCGTAGATCTCGCGCCGCAGCACACTCGCCTCGGGGGGAAAGGTAAAACCCAGCTTGATCGATTTGCCGCGGATATCGACGACGGTGACCTCAATATCGTCGTTGATGACGACGGATTCTCCAATCTTGCGCGTTAGATACAGCATGGTGCGCTGAGATTCCTGCCGCCCGACCCGAATCGTATCCGGTTTAAATTCTTCTCCATTAGATCCGATTTAACCTGCTTTACTAGATATTAACAAGCCGGGGCCGACAGTCGGTACTAAGTCGCCGGCGCGGCGCGGTGTTCGCATACGCGCTGATGCGGCCACAGATGGAGGTCTTGTCAGTGGCGGAACGGCCCGGCCTGTTCGACATCATGGCGCGGAAAATGGATTGGCTCGCGCAGCGCCAGAAGGTGCTGTCGGAGAACGTGGCCAATGCCGACACGCCCGGTTTCGCGCCGAAGGATCTGCGCGAAGGTCCCTTTGAGCGCATGGTGCGCGGACAGCTGGCCATCGTTCAGCCGCGTCGCACGGACCCGCAGCACATGACTCCCGCAAGTGTCGCCGGCGGTGGAACGCGTGAGCATGAACCGCGCGAGCGATACGAAACGGCGCCTTCGGGCAACGCCGTGGTGTTGGAAGAGCAGCTCGTCAAAGTCCAGCAGACGCAGATCGACTATCAGACCATGACCAATCTCTACAGCAAGCATCTGCGGATGTTCTCGATGTCGCTGGGTCGCGGCGGCTAGGCCTAGAGCAGGAACGGCAGGCAGGCTATGGACCTCTACAAGACACTGGATATTTCGGCCTCGGGCATGCGCGCTCAGGGTACCCGCTTGCGGGTGATCTCCGAGAACATCGCCAATGCCAACTCGACCGGCCAGACACCGGGCGCCGAGCCCTATCGGCGCAAGATGGTCACCTTTACCAACGAGCTCGACCGGGCGCTCGATGCGGAGGTCGTCAAGGTCAAGGATGTCGGCGTCGACAAGTCGGAGTTCAGTCGCCGCTACAACCCGGGCCACCCCGCGGCCGACGCCGAGGGCTACGTCCTGATGCCGAATGTGAATTCCCTGCTCGAGATGTCCGACATGCGCGAGGCCCAGCGGTCCTACGAGGCCAATCTGCGGGTTATTCAGTCGTCGCGTGCGATGCTGGAGCAGACGATCGCCATCCTGCGGTAACGCAGGGACTCAGCTCGGCGCGGCTGCGCCGCTGTGATGTCTTCTATCGGCCGCCAGGACGGCGGCCCCAACCCGGCCCAGGAGGGGTTGGAGTCGAAAGAGGGGCGGACCGGGCGAACCGGGCTGCTGTAACCGAGCGATGAGCGTGAATCTTTCCGAAGCGCTGAATGCCTACCAGCAGGCCCTCAAGCGACCGGTCGAAGGCGGAGCCGCGACCGACGACGGTATGGCGCCGCAGGCCGGCAGCGGGTCGGACTTTGCCGCCATGTTGCGCGACGCCGCCGAGTCCGCTCAGAGCACCCTGCAGCAGGGCGAAGTCGCCAGTCTGAAGGCCGCCGCCGGTCAAGCCGACATCAACGACGTCGTGGTGGCCGTCAGCAAGGCGGAGATGACGCTGCAAACGGTCGTGACTCTGCGCGACCGCGCCGTCCAAGCCTATCAAGACATCCTGCGGATGCCGATCTAGCACCCCGTCGCCCAGCGTGACCGGGAAGACGGCAACGGTGTTTCGCAAGGAAGTCGGAAGGCCAGGACATGGAAGCGGTCGACGTGATCGAGGTCTCGCGCGAGGCCATTTGGGTCGCGCTCAAGGTCGGTGGCCCCGCCTTGGTGATCGCACTGATCATCGGCCTGGTGATCTCGCTGTTCCAGGCGCTGACTCAGATGCAGGAAATGACACTCTCCTTCGTGCCGAAGATCCTGGCGCTCTTTCTGGCGCTGATGGGACTGGCCCCCTTCATGCTGACCGTGCTCAGCGAGTTCACGGTCACTCTGATGGACCGCATCGTGGCCTTGGGCTGACCGGCCGCCATGTTGGAAACGCCGCTGTTCGAAGCCTTGCTGCCGACGCATGTTTTCGGCCTGCTGTTGGTCTTCGTGCGGATCGGCGCGGCTCTGATGGTGCTGCCCGGCATCGGGGAGCCCTTCATCTCGGCCCGCAGCCGGCTCATGCTCGCGCTTCTGATCTCGCTGATCGCCTTTCCGATTGCGGCGCCCGACCTGCCGGCTCTGCCTGCCCAGGTCGGGACGATGTTCCTGTTGATCGTCGGGGAGCTGGTCGTCGGCCTGTTTCTCGGCACGGTCGCACGCCTGCTGATGAGCGCACTAATCACCGGCGGAATGATCATTGCCTTCTCCACCTCCATGGCCAATGCCCTGGTCATGGACCCCTCCTCGGCGCAGCAGGGCTCGATCACCGGCTCCTTCCTGAACCTGATCGCTCTGCTGCTGATCTTCGCGCTGGACATCCATCACCTGCTCTTCACCGCGGTGATCGAGTCCTACATGCTGTTTCCGGCGGGACAGCCGCCGCCGATCGGCGATCTGTCGGACTCCATCGCGCGCGTGGTCGGCCATGCCTTCCTGCTGGCTTTTCAGATCGCTGCGCCCTTCATCGTCGTGGCCGGCGTTCTCAATCTGGGGCTTGGACTGTTGGCCCGCTTGATGCCGCAGATGCAGATCTTTTTCGTCGCCATGCCGCTGCAGATCGCGCTGGGTCTGCTGGTTCTGGCCTTGGCCCTGCCCGTGATGATGCAGGTCTTCATCTCCGGCTTCGAGTCGACCGTGGTCGACCTGCTGCTGCCGTAGCGCGGGGAGCGAGTGCCTGAGACATGGCGGAAGAGAGCGAAGACGACTCCCAAAAAACCGAAGACCCGACCCCGAAACGGTTACGCGAGTCGCGCGAAAAGGGCGAAGTCGCGAAGTCTCAGGAGCTGGGTCACTGGTTTATGATTCTCGCCTTCGCGGCGATGGTCGGCGTGTTCGGCCCCTGGCTCACCGGTTCGATTTCGCAGTCGCTTGTCGTTCTGATCGAGCGACCGCACATGATCGACCTCTCGGAGGACGGCAGCCGGCAGGTGGTGATCGATATCCTTTTCAGCCTCGGCCTCGCCTTGTTGCCCCCAGTGATCCTGGTGGTGGCCGCCGCGCTAGGGGGCACCGTGCTGCAGACGGGCCTGCTGTTTTCCGCCGAGTCCCTGAAGCCGAAGCTGTCCAAGATCTCCGTCCTCGAGGGCTTCAAGCGGCAGTTTTCGAGCCGTGCACTTATGGACTTCGCCAAGGGCATTCTGAAGATCTCCCTGGTCGCGGGGGTCGTCGTGATGGCGATCTGGCCCAAGCGGGACCAGCTCAGCGAATTGGCGCAGATGGAGACGCTGGTTCTGCTGGAGGTTCTGCAGGAGACGGCGTTGATCGTTCTGATCGCCGTACTCGCCATGATGACCGTGATCGCCGCCTTGGACTTCGCCTTTCAGCGTTACCAGCACATCAAGAAACTGCGGATGACACGCCAGGAGGTGAAGGACGAGTTCAAGCAGACCGAGGGCGATCCGATGGTCAAGGCGCGCTTGCGCCAGATCCGGCAGGAGCGCTCGCGCGGTCGCATGATGGCGGCGGTGCCCACGGCCGATGTGGTGATCACCAATCCGACCCACTTCGCCATCGCGCTGAAGTACGATATGGAGGCCATGGCGGCGCCAATGGTGGTCGCCAAGGGCATCGATCATCTGGCGCTGCGCATCCGCGAGGTGGCGGAAGAGAACGACATACCGCTGATCGAGAACCGGCCCTTGGCCAGGGCGCTTTACGACTCGGTCGATCTGGATCAGGAAGTGCCGCCGGAACACTACAAGGCCGTGGCGCAGGTGATCGGCTACGTTATGCGTTTGAAGGGCAAGCGGCGGCGCTGACGTGCGAGAAGGTCTCCCTCGCCGGCCAAGCTCTGGGCCGCTGAAGAGGCGCCGGAGCTCGGCGATTCCGGTGCATATGCTAGTGTGTGGTCGTACCGTGTCGCGACTCCGGGTGCGACGTCGGGCCGGTTGCAGGGCGAGGGGCAAAGGGCAGTGAGATGGAAGCGCTGCTGATCTGGCAAACGATCCTAGGTCTGACAGTTCTGGCTGCAGGTGCGGTCGGCGCGCTCTTCTGGCACAGCCGTACGAGGCGGCAATGCTTGCAGGCCTTGCTGGATAGCTTGCCCGAACCGCATCAACTGCTCGATGACCAGGGGCGCGTCTTGCAAGCCAACGCCGCTTGCGTCGACTTTTGCGACGGGCGCCTACGTCCGCTCGATGCCGTCCTGGCCGACCGGCTGGCAGTCGATTGCGACAGTGCTACCGCTGACCACGAGCACGGCGCGGAAGCGTTGGCACGTCTGGCGACCAACGCCCGGAATGGCGCTGCCGGTACGGCGGAACTGCGCTTGCGCGGTCACGAAGGCGCGCCAGGCGAGACCTGGGTGGAGGTCAATGTCTGGCCGTCCGGGTCGCCCCGCGGCGCCTTGCTCTGGCAAGTCTCCGACGTGACAGCCCGCCGTCAGATGGAGAGTGCCATCCAGTCCGAACAGCGCCGCATCGTCGACCTCTTCGAGCGGGCGCCGATCGGCTTCTATTCGGTCGATGGACAAGGGCGGTTCCTCTTCGTCAATCAGACGCTTGCCGAGTGGTTGGGCCGCTCTGCCGATGAGTTGGTGGGCGGGGTCGACCTGCACGAGGTTCTGGCCGAACCGCCGCCGCCGGAGACTCCGGCCTACGCACCGGTCGCCGAGGCCGACGATCAGATCGAGGTGAAACTGCGTGGCGGTGGCGGCGAGGTGTTCGACGCCCTGATCGTCCAGGCCGTGACCGCCGACGAGGAGGAGCGTGGAGCGCTGCGCACCCGCTCGGTGGTGCGGCACTTGACCCGCGAGCGGGCGGCGGCGGAAGCGCTCGCGGACTCCGAGCGCCGTTTCAAACGTTTCTTCGACGAGGCGCCGATCGCCATTGTCGAACTGGATCGCGGCGGCCGTCTGCGCGAATGCAATCCGGCTTTCGAAGCACTGCTCGGTCTTAAGGGCCAGAAGGTCGTTGGCGAGCCGCTCGGCCGCTGGGTCCTGGAAGACGACCGTGCGCTTCTCCGGGAGACGCTGGTCGCCAGCGCGGAGGGACCCGGCCAGTCGGCGGATCTGCGCCTGCGCGGCACGCGCGAGCTGCTCTGTACCCTCTCCGTCAGCGTGATCGAAAGCGCTGGCAAGCCGGCCGGCTTCGTCTGCCATCTGCTAGACACCACGGAGCAGAAGGCCCTGGAGGTGCAGTTCGCCCAGTCGCAGAAGATGCAGGCCGTTGGGCAGCTTGCCGGCGGTATCGCGCACGATTTCAACAATCTCCTAACGGCCATGATCGGCTTCTCCGATCTGCTGCTGCTCCGCCACCGGCCCGGCGATCAGTCCTTCGCCGACATCATGCAGATCAAGCAGAACGCCAACCGGGCCGCCAACCTGGTTCGGCAGCTTCTGGCCTTCTCGCGGCAGCAGACGCTGCAGCCGCGCATGCTCAACGTGACCGACATTCTGGCGGAGCTCAGCCATCTGTTGCGGCGGCTGATCGGTGAGACGATCGAGCTGGACATGGTGCACGGCCGCGATCTCGGCCAGGTCCGTGCCGACCAGGGGCAGCTGGAGCAGGTGATCATCAATCTCGCGGTCAACGCCCGAGACGCCATGCCGGGCGGCGGCAAGCTGGTGATCCGCACCTACAACGTGGCCTTCGACACGCCGCAGCGCCGCAAGGGCGAGGAGGTCGCGGCCGGAGACTACGTGGTGGTCGAGGTCAGCGACAGCGGCTGCGGCATCGCGCAGGAGAACCTGGACCGCATCTTCGACCCCTTCTTCTCGACCAAGGAGGTTGGGGAAGGCACCGGGCTCGGTCTCTCCACGGTGTACGGCATCGTCAAGCAGACCGGCGGCTTCATCGTGGTCGATTCCAAGCTCGATACGGGGACCACCTTTACCATCTACCTGCCGCGCCATCTGCGCCGCGGCGAAGCGGCGATCGAACCGGAGGTGCGGGACGCGCGCGATCTGACGGGAATCGGCAGCGTCCTGCTGGTCGAGGACGAAGATGCCGTGCGATCCTTCTCGGCCCGTGCGCTGCGCAACAAGGGCTACGAGGTGCATGAGGCCCGATCCGGCGAGTCGGCGCTGGATATGCTGCGCAACGACCAGAATCTGGCCGAACTGGACCTGCTGGTGACCGACGTGGTGATGCCGCGCCTGGATGGCCCCAGCCTGGTACGGGAAGTGCGGCAGGACCGCCCCAAGCTGAAGGTGATCTTCATCTCCGGTTATGCCGAAGACAGCTTCCGCCAACGCGTCGGCGAAGAAGCAGGGATCCACTTCCTGCCCAAGCCCTTCACGCTGAAGCAGCTTGCCGGCAAGGTGAAGGAAGTGATGAGCGAAGGCAGCGCCTGACCGCGAGGCGGCGCGGGCACCCGACGCAGCCCGTAGGCTGTCGTGGCCACCGCCTCATCCCTTTCCCTCTTCGGTTCTCTGTTCGGCCCGAAGTTTGTCCTCTGCTTCGCGTCTTTTGAGCTTCGGGCACCGCTCACTATGACGGCAGCGGCGGACCGCGCGATCTTCAGTCGGGAGGCGGCGATGGGCATGCTGGAATCGGGTTTGCGCCGGGCGAAACGGCGGCTGCAGGACGGATGGATGAGCCGCAGGCTCGAGCCGATCGCGCGGCAGGTGCAGGAGCGGCGGCTGACCTATCTGCCGACTGCGAAGCTGCTGAGCCTGACCAACCAGATCGATCGGCTGAACCGCGACGGCGTGGCCGGCAATGTCTACGAATTCGGAATCGCGCTCGGCGGATCCTCGATCATCCTGGCCAGCAAAATGGGAGCCAGCCGGACCGAAGAGCGGCGCTACCACGGTTTCGACGTTTTCGGCACCATACCGCCGCCGTCCGAACAGGACGAAAACGACAGTCACGATCGCTACGCGGTGATCGCCGCCGGCAAGTCCCAGGGCATCGGCGGTGACGATTACTACGGCTATGTCGACGACCTCTACGGCCAGGTGGTTCGGAGCTTTGAGGATTTCGGCCTTGCCGTCGACGGAGATCGGATCTCCCTGCACAAGGGGTTGTTCGAGGAGACGCTGTCTCTGCCGCCGGACGAGCGTATCGCGCTCGCTCACATCGACTGCGATTGGTACGAGCCGGTGAAGTTCTGCCTGGAACGGATCGCCGACCATATGACCGAGCAGGGCGTGATCGTCGTCGACGACTTCAACGACTATCAGGGCTGCCGTAAGGCGACCTGCGCCTTTCTCGACGAGGACCCCCGCTTTTCGCTCAAAGCCGAGCAGCCGCATGCGCTGCTGATACGCCAAGCGGAGACCGGCCGCTAGACAGACGGGTCTCCGTCGGCTTGGCGGGCAGCGCCCTAAGGATCAGGGGGTTGCCCAGGTCGCGACCCTGCGCTCGGAGTCGCGCTGCGCGGTGACATCTCCCGTTTCCCGCCTAGAACGGTCATATCGGGTCTGACCGGCTTTTGTTCTTCTTTCGATCTGATTTTCGCTTGTCAGATGAGAACATTATAAGTACATTTGCGCTCCGATTGCGGCGCTCGAGCCGGCGTGGGATAAGGGAGCGAAGGCAATGAGCCAGGCGGCTTTACGATTGATCGACGGGGACAAGGTGGACAAAACCAAAGCATTGGATCAGGCGCTCGGCCAGATCGAACGGGCCTTCGGCAAAGGCTCGGTCATGAAGTTGGGCCAGCGCGAGGTGGTCAATATCGAGACCGTGTCGACGGGCTCGCTTGGCCTGGACATCGGCCTCGGTATCGGCGGTCTGCCGCGCGGCCGGATCGTCGAGATTTACGGCCCGGAATCCTCAGGTAAGACCACGCTGGCTCTGCATGTCGTCGCGGAGGCGCAGAAGATCGGTGGCACCTGCGCCTTCATCGATGCCGAGCATGCGATGGATCCCAGCTACGCCGTGAAGCTGGGGGTCGACATCGACGAACTGCTGATCAGCCAGCCCGATGCCGGCGAGCAGGCGCTTGAGATCGCCGATACGCTGGTGCGGTCCGGGGCCGTCGATGTGCTGGTGATCGATTCCGTCGCGGCGCTGGTTCCGCGGGCCGAGCTGGAAGGCGAAATGGGCGACCAGATGCCCGGCCTGCAGGCGCGGCTGATGAGCCAGGCTCTGCGCAAGCTGACCTCCTCGATCGCGCGCTCCCACACTCTGGTGATTTTCATCAACCAGATCCGCATGAAGATCGGCGTGATGTTCGGCAGTCCGGAAACGACGACGGGCGGCAATGCCTTGAAGTTTTATTCCTCGGTTCGTCTCGACATCCGGCGGATCGGCGCGATCAAGGATCGTGACACCGTCGTCGGCAACCAGACGCGCGTGAAGGTGGTGAAGAACAAGCTCGCGCCGCCGTTCCGCGTGGTCGAGTTCGACATCATGTACGGAGAGGGCATCTCCAAGACCGGCGAGTTGCTCGATCTGGGCGTTCAGGCCGGCGTGGTGGAGAAGTCAGGCGCCTGGTTCTCCGCCGACGGCCAGCGCATCGGCCAGGGCCGTGAGAACGCCAAGAACTTCCTCAAGGAAAACGTTGAGATCGCCGCCAAGATCGAACAGGCGGTGCGCGCCAACGCCGGCTTGGTGGCCGATGCCATGCTCGAGGGCCCAGGAGGCCAGCCTAACGAGGATGCGGCGCCGGAGAGCTAGAGCGGGATCCCCTCAGGTGGGGTCGCCTCGGCGATCCCACCTGGGACTGCTGCACCCTCGCGGCTCAGGATAACGACGAGAAAACGAACGATCTCTAGAGCCCGACCGCATCGCTCGGCAGCTTGCACCGCCGCAGCGGTGCGTGGTCGCGGCGTCGCTGTAAGAGCGTGGTTCCCCGATGACTCCCGCCTGCTGGCCTGCCGACCGGCTAGCCGGTCAGGCCGTTGAAGGCGGCGGTGAAGCCGAGCAAGGAGACCGTGGCGCGGATCGGCCGCTGTTGCGGATCGTAGAAGGTGACACTGATCTGTGTCCCGGCCCGCAGTTGATCGACCCGGGTCTGGTCGAGAATCAGTTCCACACGGCACTGCTCGGGCGGTTGCAGGCAGCGGGCGTAGGGAACGGTAATCTCCTCGCCGCCGTCGATCTGGATGGTGATGCCATCGGCCAGCCAGACGCCGAGCGGCAGGTTAAACAGCAGCCCCGGGCTTCCGTCCGGCAGCATCATGATGGCGGTCTGCATCACGACCTGCCCCTGCTCGTTGCCGACGTTCTGAACCATGCGGCAGGCGCGGGCCCCATCCTCCCTTTGGATGCAGGCGAGCGTCCAGTCCTGAAACGTTTGGGTTTCGGGCTGTGGTTGGCCTTCCGACTGGGCCAGGGCCGAACCGGTTGCGGCGAAGGCGACGAGAAGCGATACCAGGGCAAGGCAGCTGCCGAAGCACCGGCGCGTGAAACGGTGTATATGCATAGCCGGCACTCTAGAGCAGATCGCAGCGAAATGGAATCGCTTCGCGACCCACAGACGTCGAGAAACCTTCGCTAACCACCTGATTTCAAGCTCAATTCACGGAATTGTGCAGCTCTACTCGGGGTTTCTGCGACGGCAGCCGGTCCGGGCCGTCCGTCGGGGGCCAGCCCGGCGGTTTCTAGCGGGAGGCTTGCACAACACAGCTTGGACTGAGGGCCGGTGGACAGCCTCCGCGGCGGGGGCTACAACCCGGAGCCGCCCGGCGCAGATCGCTCGGTGTCGCCACGTCGAGTTTGGAAAGCTTCCAGCTTGTCGGGCAAGTCCCTTGAACCCAAGTAGATGCCATGACCAGCGCCAACGATATCCGCAAGGCCTTTCTCGATTATTTTGCGCGCCACGGCCATGAGCCGGTGGCCTCTTCGCCTTTGGTGCCGCGCAACGACCCGACCTTGATGTTCACCAATGCCGGCATGGTGCAGTTCAAGAACGTCTTCACCGGCCAGGAGGCGCGGCCCTACAGCCGGGCGGCGACGTCGCAGAAGTGCGTGCGCGCCGGCGGCAAGCATAACGACCTGGACAACGTCGGCTATACCGCGCGGCATCACACCTTCTTCGAGATGCTGGGGAACTTTTCCTTCGGCGACTACTTCAAGGACGTCGCGATCGAGCTGGCCTGGAACCTGGTGACCAAGGAGTTCGCGCTGCCGAGCGAGCGCTTGCTGGTCACGGTCTATTCCGAGGACGACGAGGCCTTCGCGCTCTGGCGCAAGATCGCCGGTCTTCCGGAGCAGCGGATCATTCGCATTCCGACCAGCGACAACTTCTGGTCCATGGGAGAAACCGGTCCCTGCGGTCCTTGCTCCGAGATCTTCTATGACCACGGTGAAGGCATTCCTGGCGGCCCGCCGGGCAGTCCGGAGGAAGACGGCGACCGCTTCATCGAGATCTGGAACCTGGTCTTCATGCAGTACGAGCAGGTCTCGGCCGGCGAGCGGGTCGATCTGCCGCGGCCGTCGATCGACACCGGCATGGGGCTGGAGCGGATTGCCGCGGTTCTGCAGGGCAAGCACGACAACTACGACATCGACCTGATGCGTCGGCTGATCGTGGCCTCTGCCGAGGCGACCGGCGTGCATGCCGACGGGCCGCAGGCCGTGTCGCACCGGGTGATCGCCGACCATCTTCGTGCCAGCGCCTTCCTCATTGCGGATGGCGTGCTGCCCTCCAACGAGGGCCGCGGCTATGTCCTACGGCGGATCATGCGGCGGGGCATGCGCCACGCCCACATGCTTGGCGCCCGCGAGCCGCTGTTGCATCGGCTGGTGCCGGAACTGGTGGCCGAGATGGGAACCGCCTTCCCGGAGCTGACGCGCGCCCAGGCTCTGATCGGCGAGACGCTGAAGCTGGAGGAGGCCCGCTTCAAGGATACGCTCGGACGCGGCCTGAAGCTGCTGGAGGAAGAGACCGGGAAGCTGCACGGTGCCGAGGCGTTGCCCGGCGACGTCGCCTTCAAGCTCTACGACACCTACGGCTTTCCGCTCGACCTGACCCAGGACATTCTGCGCGGCCAGGAGCGCAAGGTGGATGTGGCCGGCTACGATGCCGCCATGGCGCAGCAGCGCGCCCAGGCCAAGAAGTCCTGGGCCGGCTCCGGCGAAGCGGCGACCGACACGCTGTGGCTCGATCTGCGCGAACGGCTCGGGGCCACGGAGTTCCTGGGCTACGACACCGAGGTCGCCGAGGGCGTGGTGGCGGCACTGATCGTCGAGGGGGCGGAGGTCGAGACCGCCGAAGCCGGGACCGCGGTGCAGGTCGTCATGAACCAGACCCCCTTCTATGGGGAGAGCGGCGGCCAGATGGGCGACAGCGGTGTGCTCTTCGCCCCCGGCGAGGGCGGCAGCGGCGGCCTCGAGGTCGCGGTCGCCGATACCCAGAAACGCGCCGGCGATCTGCATGTGCATTTCGGCGAGGTCAGACGCGGCACCCTCAAAGTCGGTCAGGCTCTGGAACTGCGGGTCGACGGCACGCGCCGTGCGCAGCTCCGCGCGCATCACTCGGCCACTCACCTGCTGCATGAGGCCTTGCGTCAGCGCCTGGGCGATCATGTCACTCAGAAGGGCTCGCTGGTCGCACCCGACCGCTTGCGGTTCGACATCAGCCAGCCGAAGCCGCTGACGCTCGAGGATATCCATGCCGTCGAGCAACTGGTGAACGCGCGCGTGCGCGTCAATGCGGAGGTTTCGACCCGCTACATGACGCCCGACGAAGCCATCGAGGCCGGCGCGCTCGCCCTGTTCGGCGAGAAGTACGGCGACGAGGTCCGGGTGGTTTCCATGGGCGGCCTCGACGATCGGAAGGACGAGGGCCGGCAGTTCTCCACCGAGCTTTGCGGCGGCACGCATGTGCGGCGCACCGGCGACATCGGCTTCTTCAAGATTATCGGGGAGTCGGCGCTCTCCTCCGGCGTTCGTCGCCTGGAGGCAGTGGCGGGCGAAGCCGGTCTGGCTTGGGCCGAGCGGCAGGAAGCGCTGCTCGACGAAGCCTCGGCCGTGCTGCGGGTGGCGCCCGGCAAGCTCCCGGAGCGCGTCGCCGGCCTGTTGGAGGAGCGGCGCAAGCTGGAACGCGAACTCGCCGAGACCCGGCGCAAGCTCGCCACCGGCGGCGGCACCGCGGCCGCGCCCGAGGCCAGGGAGGTCGGCGGCGTCAAGCTGGTCGCGCGGGTCCTGGAGGACGTGCCGCCGAAGGACCTCAAGCCCATGGCGGACGATCTGAAGAAGCAGGTCGGCTCGGGCGTGGTGGCGGTGATCGCGGTCAACGAGGGCAAGGCTTCGCTGGTGGTCGGCGTGACCGACGACTTGGCGGGCAAGCTGAGCGCTGTGGACCTGGTGCGTGCCGGTTCGGCGGCCATCGGCGGCAAGGGCGGCGGGGGCCGGCCCGACATGGCTCAGGCGGGCGGTCCCGAGGGGGCCAAAGCCGCGGAGGCTGTGCAGGCGATCGAAACGGCGTTGGCCGGTTAGGGTCGTTTGATCTCAGATCGCGCTTCGAAGGTCGGAGCTCTCGCGCCACACCCCATAGGTACGGCTGGAGGGGCAGGACCCGCGGCTGCGGGCCCTGTGCTTTGGTCTCTGCTAAGCGAAACCACCGCAGGTATCCTTACTCGCGCTCGCGCTTGACGATCTCGCCGCTGCGGCCATCGACGTAGATCTCCCACTTGCGGCCGTCGGCGTCGCCCCAGATACGGCGATCTGGAGGGCGACGCCGTCTCAGCACTGCAGCGGGCGTGCGGTGTCCGACAGTGTCGTGTCGGCTGGCTTCCCGGACCCCGAACGCGCGGCCTTGTCGTAAGCGGCGGGTTACTGCACGTCCGCCAGCACGCGCAGCGAGACGATGGTGTCGGGATCGTTCACCAGGCCGTTGGCGGCGCGGTCGCCCTTCTTGATGGCGTGGACGTTGTCCATGCCCTCGACCACCTGACCGAAGACCGTGTACTGGCTGTCCAGCCAGTCCGAACGCTCGAAGACGATGAACCACTGGCTGTTGGCGCTGTTCGGGTCCTGGGTGCGGGCCATGCCCAGCGTGCCTTCCTCGAAGGGAACGGCGGAGAACTCGGCGCGCAGATCGGGCAGGTCGGAGCCGCCGGCGCCGGTGCCGCCCGGATCGCCGGTCTGGGCCATGAAGCCCTCGATCACGCGGTGCCATTTCAGCCCATCGTAGAAGCCTTCGCGCGCCAGCGTCTTGATCCGCTCGACGTGCTGCGGGGCGACGTCGGGCAGCAGCTCGATGATGACGGGGCCGTTTTTCAGCTCCAGCTGAAGTGCGTTTTCGGGGTCGAGCGCTTGCGCGTCGTTGGGGGCCATGAATCCTCCGATGGTCAAGGTGAACAGCGCGATGGCGACGCTGCGGGCGATCCCTCGCGAGAGCCCGAAGGCGCGGGGAGCGAAACGTTCGATCATGCTCAGTGCCCCATTGCCGTTTGCAGGTTGCTGTCGAGCTTATCGAGGAATTGGTTGGTCGTCAGCCAAGTCTGATCTGGGCTGATCAGCAGCGCGAGATCCTTCGTCATGAAGCCGGACTCGACGGTGTTGACGCAGACCTGCTCCAGCTTCTCGGCGAAGGTGACCACCTCTGGCGTCTCGTCGAAGGTGCCGCGGTACTTGAGGCCGCGCGTCCAGGCGAAGATCGAGGCGATCGGGTTGGTCGAGGTTTCCTTGCCCTGCTGATGCAGGCGGTAGTGACGGGTCACCGTGCCGTGCGCCGCTTCCGCCTCGACCGTCTTGCCGTCCGGCGTCATCAGCACGGAGGTCATCAGGCCAAGGGAGCCGAAGCCCTGGGCGACGGTGTCGGACTGCACGTCGCCGTCGTAGTTCTTGCAGGCCCAGACGAAGCCGCCGTTCCACTTCAAGGCGGAGGCGACCATGTCGTCGATCAGCCGGTGTTCGTAGACGACACCGGCGGCGCGGAACTTGTCGGCGAACTCCGCGTCGAACACCTCCTGGAACAGGTCCTTGAAGCGCCCGTCGTAGGCCTTGAGGATGGTGTTCTTGGTCGAGAGGTAGACGGGGTAGCCGCGATTGAGGCCGTAGTTGAAGCAGGCCCGCGCGAAGCCTTTGATCGACTCGTCGTGATTGTACATGCCCATCGCGACACCGCTGTCCGGGAAGTCGTGCACTTCGTGGACGATCGCGGCGCCGCCGTCGGCGGGCTGGAAGGTCAGGGTCAGTTTGCCGGGGCCGGGCACCTTGAAGTCGGTGGCGCGATACTGATCGCCGAAGGCGTGGCGGCCGATGATGATGGGCTGGGTCCAGCCGGGCACCAGGCGCGGGACGTTGGAGCAGATGATCGGCTCGCGAAAGACCGTCCCGCCCAGGATGTTGCGGATCGTACCGTTCGGCGAACGCCACATCTTCTTCAGGCCGAACTCCTCGACCCGGTCCTCGTCCGGCGTGATGGTGGCGCACTTGACGCCGACGCTGTGGGCCTTGATCGCCTCGGCCGCCTCCACCGTGATCCGATCCTCGGTGCGGTCGCGCTCCTGAACGGAGAGGTCGTAGTAGTGCAGGTCCACGTCCAGATAGGGCAGGATCAGCTTGTCCTTGATGAACGCCCAGATAATGCGTGTCATCTCATCGCCGTCGAGCTCGATGATCGGGTTACTGACCTTGATTTTGTCCATAGCGTCGGGGGCCTCGTTTCGGGCTTTGTGGGGGTGCTACGCGGTTGCGGCGGTCGCCAGGGGGCGCCCGCCGCTTTGTGCGGGCGCACAATAGCAGGCCCGCTCCGGGGGACAAGGGGCGGGACGTACAGTCCCAGGCCGGGGCGGCAAGGCCTTTGCCCGTTCCTGTTGCACTGCAGCGATCCGACCGTTGAAACCCAGGGGCTTTCAACGACATATAGGGCGAGGTGTTAGGATAGGTACTATGACGGTCGCACGGGCAAAGTTCACGATTGGCGAAGTGGTACGGCACCGCTTCTACCCCTTCCGCGGGGTTATCTTCGACGTGGATCCGGAGTTCAACAACACCGAGGAATGGTGGCTGTCGATCCCCGAGGACGTGCGGCCGCGCAAGGATCAGCCCTTCTATCATCTCTTCGCGGAGAACGAGGAGACGACCTACGTTGCCTACGTGTCGGAGCAGAATCTGGTGCCCGACGACAGCGGCCGGCCGGTCTCCCACCCCGATGTCGGGCGGTACTTCGAGGGCATGAAAAACGGCACCTATCTGCTGAAGCCGCGCGCCGCCCACTGAAGCCATCGGAGAGGGCGCTGCTCGCAGCACGCGCCCCACGCACCTACACGCACCAGCTCACCGGATCATCGGTTCTGGGGGCTCGCGACCACCAGTGTCCAGAGCCGTGGACTGGGGCGGCCGGCGGGATTGCTGAGAAAGGCGATACCAGCCTGCGTCGCATCGGGTGCCAAGAGGTTGGCATCGTGACCGGGACTGTTCCGCCAGTCGTGCAGAACCTCTGCTGGCGTTTCCTGGCCGCCGGCCAGGTTTTCGGCTGCAAAGCGAAAGGCGTAGCCCTGAGCCTCCAGCCGGTCTCGCAATCCCACGCCCAGCGGCGAGGTGTGGGCGAAGTAACCCTCGGCCGCCATGTCGGCGTTGTGGCTCGCGGCGGCAGCCTGCAGACGGGGAGAGGGCTTCAGCGCCGTCAGGCCGCGCGACTCCCGATAGGCGTTGATCTGCAGCAGCAGCACCTCGACCGGGTTTGCCGATGCAGAGGCGTTCGGCAGCAGCAGTACCGCGAGCGCAAAGACCAGTGCTCTCACGTTTTCGGCTCCGCAGGTTTGCGCAGAACCAGGTGATAGACGTGCCAGTGCTTCGCCTTGCCGCGCACCGTGGTGGAGTCCTCTTCAACCTCCTCGCAGGAGAGGATCTGCAAGCCGGCGCAGAGGGCGTCGAGTTCTCCGTCCTCGACGGCCGTTGTGCCCTCTCGGCTCGCCCAGCTGTCGCGCGGGCCGAGGAGGTGACCGGCGAAGCAGCCGCCGGGCCGCAGCGCCTGCCGGATCTGCTGCCAGAGCCGTGCGAAGACGGGTGCCGCGCAGAAGGGCAGCGAGAAGCTGGCGTTGACCAGATCGCAGGGTGGCAGGGTGAAATCGGGATCTTCGAACCGCGCCAGCCGCATCTCCAGCAGGGCCGAGTTCCCAAGTGGCTCGTGGCCTTTCAGCCGGCTCAACGCTTCCGGTTCGCCGTCGATCGCCAGCACTCGCCAGCCGCGGTGCAGCAACTCCAGGGTGTCGCGTCCGGCGCCGCATCCCAGGTCGATCGCGAAGCCGGGCGGTCCTTCGCGTTCCAGCAGGTCGAGCGCCTGCAGCAGCGTTTGGCGCGGGGGGCGGCCCTCGGTCACGCTGTAGAAATTCGGCCAGTCCGGCATGGTCGATCTCCAGCGCTAGATTTCTCGAAAGCTGCGCCAGCCGGCAAGGACCCGGCCCGTTGTGGTCAGCCAGCAGGCGACGCCGAATCCCCAGGCCAGCCAAGGAAACCAGTTCGGAAAGAGGCAGATGACCACGAGCAGCGCGAAGGTCTCCGTTCCTTCCGTCAGACCGCCCAGATAGTACAGCGACTTGCGGCCGCGTAGGGAGGTGCTGAGGCCCCGCTTGGCGGCCACGATGGCGTAGGCCAGAAAGGAACTGCCGGTCCCGACGAAGCTGAAGATCAAGAAGGCGGCGGCAAGAGCATGCTCGGGCTGGGCGAGTGCCATGCCGAAGATCACGGCACTGTAGAAGACGAAGTCGCAGACGATGTCGAGGAAACCGCCGAGGTCGCTGGCATGGCCGGTCGCTCTTGCCACCGGTCCGTCCAATCCGTCGGCCAGACGGTTCAACAGAATGCATCCCAGGGCGGCGAGATAGGCCTCGAGGGCGAGCAGCGGCACGGCGGCCAGACCGACGAAAAACCCGGACAGTGTCAGGGCGTTGGGCCCGACACCCATGCGCGCCAACAGCCGTGCGGCGGCGTTCAGGGGCGGGTCGATCAGGCGGCGTGCAGCGATGTCGAGCATGGCGGTATCGGGGCCGGCTCCAGAAACGGTAAGGAATCCCATGGGTTGTAAAGGCGCGCTGCTTTTGATGCTTGATTGAATCGCGCGATGATGGTTTTGATGCAGTCTGTAGTGTATTTAAGATAGAGCAGAGTTTTGATGGTCTCGGTTCCGCGCAGCGCCGCTCAGCTTGCTGAGAGCGATATCGCCTTCGAAGCACTGACCGGTCGAGATGGCATCGGTGCGAAACTGCGAGATGCACATCGCGCCTACAACCGTCTTTTGCAAGCCCGCCTGACCGAGGAGGGAGTCACGCTGGGGATGTGGTATTTCCTCTGTGCGTTGTGGCAGGAGGACGGTATCTCCCAACGAGAGCTCAGTCGCCGGGTCGGAACGATGGAGCCGACGACGGTGAGCGCGTTGGCCCAGATGGAGCGTCGCGGGCTGGTGCAGCGAGAGCGCGATCCGATGGACCAGAGGCGGCGGGTGGTTCGCTTGACCCGCCAGGGCAAGATGCTGCGCGGGCGGCTCCAACCCCTGCAGGCGCAGTTGGAAGAACCGGCACGCCTGGGTTTGAGCGACAGCGAAGCGACTCAGTTCCTCAACCTGCTCGACCGCGTCACCGACGGCCTGGAAGGGGCGACCGACGAGGCGGACTGACGGGCTGGACCTGCTTCCAGACATCGCGATCGCGCTCTAGAGTCTGCAGATCGTGACCTCTGCACGGGAGCAAAAGCGTGTTGGAACTCCGTCCGAACTGCGAATGCTGCGACGCCGATCTACCGCCGGAGTCCACAGCCGCGATGATCTGTTCTTTCGAATGCACCTTCTGTTGCGACTGCGCGGAGACGCGTTTGGCGGGCCGCTGCCCGAACTGCGGCGGCGAACTTCTGCGCCGACCGCTCAGGCCCGCGGAGACGCTGCTGCGGCATCCCGCGTCTTCGCAGCGCGTGCTCAAGCCTCATAGGGAATGCGCCGCGCTTTAGGCGTGTCCGGGGTGCGATTGGGCTTTGCCCGGGCCGCGCACCCGTCTATCTAGGCCCTCGATATTCGTCTGCAGACTTGTAAGGGAGCCAACGGGGGATCTATGGCCTGGCACAGTGTTGCGAAAACCACCGACGTCACGGAGGGCGAGGTGATCGGGGTCGAAATCGAGGGAACGCCGATCGCCATCTACAATCTCGACGGCGAATTCTTCGCCACGCACAACGTCTGCACGCATGCCTTTGCGCTGCTGTCCGACGGCTACGTGGATGACGGCAAGATCGAATGCCCGCTGCATCAGGGCATCTTCGACATCCGCTCCGGCAAGGCTGAAGAGGGACCCGTCGACGAGGATCTCAAGACCTTCCCCGTGAAGATCGAGGGCGACGCCCTGCTCGTCGAAGTCTAGCGCCCGTCCCGGCTCGGATCCTGCCCCGGCTTGGCTATTGACCGGCTTGGCTATTGAGATGTCGTTTCCTGCGGTTCGGGAAGCAGGTCCTCGGCCGTCAGGAAGGCTTCGGCACCGGGGTGCAGCGGCGGCGCATCGGCTGCGGCCGCGACAGAGGCCAGTTGCTGAATGCTGAGGCCGGACAGCCGCGGATGAACCGAGCGTAGTTGGTCGAGGTTCTCGAACAATGAGCGTGTCAGGGCCTCGATCTGGTCCGAGCTGCTGCCGGCGCGGGCTGCCAGGATCAGGTCGCTGGCGACCGTCCGCGTCGGCGCCGTCACGAAGTCGTAGGCGTTGGCCGGGATGGTCGAAGGCACCAGGGCGAAGCGCGCCGCCATAGCCTCGCGCAGCGGCTCGTTCAACTCCAGCGCGACGAAAGCCTGTCGCTCCGCCGCCTCTACGATGGCTGCATGGCCGAGCTGAATTGGAGCAATCAGCACGTCGATGTCGCCGAGTCTCAGGCGTATGAGCTGGCTGCGCAGCCCGGCGAAGACCAGCCGCCTCTGTTCCTGGCCGGCCGGGATCTCTATCCCCAGTTCCTCGATCAGCCCGAGACCGATCTCCGCGGAGAGGCCGTCGCGCGGCATCATCCCGTAGATCAGGTTTGTCGTGTCGGCCAGGTCTGCCGCGGAGGTCAGATCCAGCGCCTCGGCAGTCGAGCGCCTGACGAGCAGGTGAAGCGGCGCGGCCATGTCCAGGCTGGCAATCGCCGTTAGGCCATCCAGCGGCGCCTCGAAGGGCGAGAGTCCGCTGCGCGCCGCCGCCAACTCGGGTCGCTGGACCAGCGCCAGGTCGATGCCGCCCTGACTCAGGAGCTTGGCGTTTGTCACGCCGTCCTGTGAGGCAATGTAGGCGAGGGTGATCTCCGGCGAGCCGCTTCCGATCGCCTGCGCCAAGCCGAGCCCGATCCGGCTCCAGAGCCCGCCCTCGCGTCCGCCGGCCAGCGTGAGGATCTCGGCCGATGCGGGCAGGGGCGCGATGACCGGGCTCGTCGCCAGAGCGATCGCCACGACAAGAGATGCGAGACGCAGTCGACGCATAAGGCAGGCTCCTGATAGCTGAGAGATGCAAGCATAGCGGTCGCATGCCGGCCACGCCAGCGCAGCGCTTGCCTTCTCGCGGGGCATCTGTCCAGATCGCCCCGCACTCACGGCCGAACGAACAAGAGGACGTAACGACAACCTATGCCGAGTTCGCGTACCGCTGTCATTGTCGGCGCCGGCCAGGCGGGCGGCCGCACCGCCGCGCACCTGCGCAAGCAGGGCTGGCAGGACCGTATCCTGCTCTTGGGGGAAGAGTCGGATCCGCCTTACGAGCGTCCACCGCTGTCCAAGGAGGTCTTGAGCAAGGACGCCGATCCTTTGACCGGCCGACTCTATGCGCCCGACTGGTACGAGGCAAACGGCGTGGAGCTGCGCCTCTCCTGTCGGGTCGAGCGGCTGGACGTCGGCGATGGCACGCTCGAACTGGCGGGCGGCGGCAGAGAGGACTGGGACGTTCTGGTGCTGGCGACCGGCTGCCGTGCCCGGCTTCTCGGCTGCCCCGGTGCGGATCTGCCGGGCGTTATGACCTTGCGTACGGCCGCGGAGGCGACGGCGCTGCGGCCTCACCTGCGCCCCGGCGCCGAGGTGGTGCTGGTCGGGGGTGGTTTCATAGGGCTGGAACTGGCCGCCAGTGCCACGGCGCGGGGCTGCAAGGTGACCTTGCTGGAGGCCCAGCCTCAACTGCTCGAGCGCGCCCTGCCGACCCGGGTCGCGGAGCTGTTGGCCGCCCGCCACCGGCACGCCGGCGTCGACCTTCGCCTCGGGGCCGGCCTGGCCGCCTTCGAGGGCGAGGGCAGGGTGCAGGCCGTGCGTCTGAGCGACGGCAGCCGCTTGCCCGCCGATCTGGTCGTGGTCGGCATCGGTGCCCAGCCGAACGTGGAGCTGGCGCAGGCAGCCGGCCTGACCTGTGACGACGGTATCCTGGTGGACAGTCACTGCAGCGCCGGCGGATCGGTCTATGCCCTGGGCGATTGCAGCCGGCACCGGGACGCCTGGCTGGGCCGGCCGGTGCGGCTGGAGTCCTGGGAAAACGCCGAACTGGCCCCGCAGGCGGCGGCCAAGGCCATCCTCGGCCGTCCGGAGCCCTACGGCGGCGTGCCATGGTTCTGGACCGACCAGTACGACGTCAATCTACAGCTTCTGGGTCTGAAGCAGCCCGTGGAACGAGAGGTGCTGCGCGGCGACCCCGAGAGCGGCAGCTTCTTGCTGTTCGGTCTCGCCGGGCAAAGCGTGGTCACTGCAGCCTTGATCAATGCCGGACGCGACCGCCGTCCGGTCAAGCAGATCATCGAAGCGCGTCTGGCCGTCGACCCCGCAGCTTTGGCGGATCCGGACAGGCCGTTGAAGCAACTGGCGAAGGGCGCCTAGACACTTGGCCGGTTTGCCGCTGGACGCGACCTTCGTCGCGATTGCGCTTGGCGTGCTGGTGTTGGCCGGTCTGGTCAAGGGCGTGATCGGGATCGGCCTGCCCTTGATTACGATCCCCGCGCTCTCCTTCTTTGTCGGCGTTCCCCAGGCTATTGCGATCATGTCGCTGCCGATTCTGGTGACCAACGGCTACCAGGCCTTCGCCAGTCGTGAGCTGCCGCGGGTCGCCCGGCGATTCTGGCCGCTGCTGATCCCTCTGCTGGCCGGCGTGGTGTTGGGAGCCAGCCTGCTGGTAACCTTGAACGAGCGCACGCTCTATACGATCCTGGGCGTGACGGTGATCGCCTTCGGGTTGCTCAACTTGAGCAATCCCAGCTTTCGTCTTGAGGCAAGGGGCGAGCTCTGGCTGGCTCCACCGGTGGGCTTCAGCGCCGGGCTGCTGGGCGGTCTGTCCAACTTCTTCGGGCCGCCCCTGGTGATCTACCTCGTGGCCCTAAAGCTGCCGCGCGAAACCTTCGTCGCGGCCGTTGGCTTCGCGTTCTTCGTCGGGGCGATCCCACTCTACGGCCTGCTGGTCGGTTTCGGGGTCTACGGCTGGGCCGAAGCGCTGGCCTCGGCCATTGCCTTGTTGCCCGTGCTGCTGGGCGTCAAGCTCGGGGAGCGGTTGCGTCAACGTGTGCCGCAGGACCTCTTCCGCCTGCTGGTGCTGGGCCTGCTGGTGGTGATCGGTCTCAACCTGTTGCGCCGTGCCTGGCTCTGAAGGCGGAGCGGGCGAGGGGCGGGAACAGCACCAGTCCGGCCAGGTAGCCGCCCGCATGGGCTTGCCAGGCGATGCCGCCGGCCGTGACGAAGCCGCCGGCCACGTAAGCGAAGGCGACGTTGACGAAGGCGATGGCGAGGCTGAAGACAACCAGTTTCTTGCGGCGTTCGGCGGGGCTGTCGGTGGGCTGCAGCACGTAGAGGTAAGCGATGCAGGCGACCAGCGCATAGACGAAGCCGGAGGCGCCGATGGTCAGCGTCGTCTCGCCCCAGCCGCTGGCGACCTGAACAACGCCGGCGAAGGCGGTGGAGATAGCGAACAAGACCAGGAATCGGCTGGTTCCCAGCACTTCGTGCAGTTTGCTGCCCAGGATGGCGATCCAGAGCCCATTGAAGATCAGATGCCACCAGTCCCCGTGCAGAAAGGCGTAGGTCAGCAGGGAATAGGCCCGCTCCGGCAAGAGCTCTCCGCCGGCGAACATCCAGAGCGCGAAGGTGATTTCCAGCCAGTGACGCTGCTCGAACGGCAGGAAGGCTTGAGCCAGGTGGCCCAGCAACATGGCACCCAGCAGCAGCTTGATACTGCCGGGCAATTTGAGGGCTGGGCCGCCGACGCCGCGTGGGCCGCCGCCGCCCCAGGTAAAACCGGACTCGGGGGTCAGAACTGTGTCTCCCGCTGCAAGGGCCTTCGCAAAGGTAAGGTTCTCTGCCGTTACCGCAATGTGGGGCGGCTGGGCGGTGCGGTCGAGGGCCGCTTTTCGCCGCGGCCGTGAATTGGTGGGCTTGCGGGCGCTGTGCTGCGATACAGTTCTGTGATCGACATCACAGAGTCCGGGTCCAAACATGCGGCTTTCCGCTTCCCTCGCAGTTCCCGCCGTGCTGGCTTTCGGGCTTCTGACATCGCCCGCGGCTGCGGTCCCGCCGCTCCCGGACTTGCAAAGCCCGTTGCTGCAGGACCATCCGTTGGTCGGCACGATCTGGGATCCCGGCGCCGGGCGCCCGCTGACGCCGGAACAGGTGGCGCAGCGCCTTGCCGAGGCCGATGTGGTTCTGCTCGGCGAGCGGCATGACAATGCCGATCATCACCTGCTGCAGGCTTGGGCGGTTTCGGCTCTGGCAGCGGCCGGCCGCCGGCCGGCGGTGGCCTTCGAGATGATTCCGCGCGACCGTGCCGATGCGCTGGCAAGCTATCTGGCGGCCGGCGGGACGGCCGAGGGGTTGGGCAAGGCGCTGGACTGGGCGGAGCGCGGGTGGCCCGACTGGGCGATCTACCGGCCGATTGCCGAGGTGGCTTTGGCGGAGGGACTTGCCATTCTGGCAAGCGACCTTCCCGACGCAAAGCGTCGGCAGATCTCCGAGGTGGGTGCGGAGGCCTTGCCGGAGAAGCTGCGGGCCGATTGGGCTCTGGCACAGCCCTGGCCCGAAGAGATGACGCAGTCGCTGTTGCAGGAGTTGGCGCGTGCCCATTGCGACGTAGCGCCGCCCGAGGCCTTTGCCGACTCGGCAGAGGTTCAGCGCGCGCGTGATGCAGCTATGGCCGACAGCCTGCTGCAGGCCCTGCAACGCGCCGATGCCGCCGTTCTGATCGCCGGTGCGGGGCACACCCGTCCGGATCGGGGCGTGCCTTGGTTTCTCACCGCACGCGCCCCGGCTGTCGACAGCCTCTCCATCGCCTTTCGCGAGGTGGAGATGGGCGAGACCGATCCGGCCAGCTACGGAGATCAAGGCGGCCACGATGTGATCTGGTTCACTCCGCGCCACGATGATGTGGACCCCTGCGAAGCTTTCGCGGAACAATTGGAACGCTTGCGACCTGTCGAGTAACCGATCGCACACCGCCGGATCGGACTAAGGCTGTCCGCGGCCTCTTGGCAGCGACGTCGCAACGCTTGTCTTTGTCGGCTTGCAGCCCCGAGCTCTTTGGCTGGTGCCGAGCCTGGAGCGAAGCATGGGGTCAATCGGTTTCGGTGCCGAGCGTTTGGGCCTGCTGGCGGTGCGCTACCCCTGGCTGGCCGTCGCGCTGACGGTTTGTCTTTTTACGCTCTCCATCGCCGGACTTCTGCAGCTGCGCTTCACCGACGATCTGCAGCGTATCTTCGCGGGCGACACGCCGGCCTGGACCGCCTACGAACGACTTCAGGCCAGCTCCTCGGATGCATCGGCTGCCGTTTTGTTGATCGTCGAAGGCGATTTCAGTCAGGCAGCAGTCTTGGAGGATTTCGCCGCGCTGGCGGATCGTATTGCAGGGCTCTCCAGCGTCGAGCGAGTCACGACCGTCTTGTCTCTGTCGGAGCTTGGCGATGCGCCTGGACTGGCGGCCGGCCCTGGCTTCGAGTCGGACCCCGCGACCGACGCGCGGCCGCCACCCACGGCGGCAGAGCTTGCATCCCATCCTCTTAACCAGGGTCTTTTGCTGTCGGATGACTTGTCCTTCGCGGCCGTCGCGATCGAACCGGTCGAGGATCTCGCCGACCTCAAGGCGCTGCGCCGACTGCGCGAAGAGGTGGCGTCGGTTTTAGAGACAGTCCCGCCGGCCTCCTTGACGGCGGAGCTCAGCGGCCTGCCCATCGCGCGCAGTCAGGTGGTCGACGCCCTGGTCCGGGAGCAGCCGATCTTGCTCGGTTTCGGACTGGCTGTCGGCTTCCTCTGCGGCGTGCTGCTGCTCGGTCGGCTGGCCGATGCCGTGGTGATTGCCATCGTTCCGCTCTTCACCGTCGCTGCGGCCTACGGGTTGATCGCCCTGAGCGGGCTCGAGATGACTGTTCTGCTCAACAACCTGCCGCTGCTGATTCTGGCGCTGGGCTTCGCCAACAGCATGCATCTGGTCTATGACGCCCGGCGCCGGCTGCACGATGCCGGTTACGCCTTCGTGGCGCTGCGCGACACGATCCTGAAGATCGGGCCGGCCTGCGCGCTTTCGGTCTTCACCACCATGCTGGCTTTTCTGTCTTTCGAGGTTTCGGGCTCGGACGCGATCCGGGAGTTCGGCCGGGTCGGTGCGGTCGCGGTTTTCGGCGTGTTCGTCGCCTGCATGGTGGTGCATCCGGCCGCCGTTTTCCTCGCCTTGCGCCTGGGGTGGCGCCCGCTGCCGACCGAGCTTGGCGACAGCCGGCTCGCGCGCCGTTTCCAAGACGTCTCGGGTCGACTGGCCAGTGGCCTGTTCGCCCGGCGACGTATCGTTCTGGCGGCTGGCCTGGCGCTGATCCTCGGCGTTGGCTACGGCAGCAGTCAGGTTGTTCCCGGCTTCTCCCTGCTGGAAGAGATCCCGCGCGACTCCCAGACCTATCGCACGGCTCAGGCCGTCGAGACTCATCTGGGCGGCATTCACCCCATCCAGCTTGCCTTGCCGATCTTCTTCTCCGAGCCCGGAGATGCGGCGGAGTCGCTGGCCCGCCTGCGACGTGTTCATGAGGCCGTCGAGACGGCTTTTCCGGGACGACCCCTGCTCTCGGCGACCAGCGTGCTTCGTTGGTTGGAGACAGAGGGGGGGAGCGCGGGGGCGACGACCTTGCGCGGTCTGTTCGAGCGTGCGCCGCCACAGCTTCGCGATGCCGTCGTCTCACGCGACGGAGGCCAGGCGATGATGACTCTCTGGGTTCGCGAAAGCGACGGCGTCTCTGCTGCGGCGACCAGGTTGGAGACAATCGCCGCCGCGGCGCTCGGCAGCGATCTGAAGGGGCAGGCAAGCGGTTTGGCAACGCTCTCTGCGCGGCTGGCTCCCGACATCGTCGAGCGTTTGCAGCTGAGCTTGATCCTGGCCGCCGTCGGTGCCGCCGCTCTCATGGCTTTGGCCTTTCGCCGCAGTGTCGTTTTCCCGCTCTGTCTTCTGCCCAATCTCCTGCCCGTGTTGGCCGTTGGCGCCTTGCTCGCGATCTTCACCGTCGAGCTGACCTTGGCCACGGCTTTGGCCATGACCGTGGCCCTCGGCATTGCCGTGGACGACACGGTGCATCTGACCTCTTCTTGCCTGGAAGCCCGGCGGTCTCGCGCCGGCCGTGAGGCCGTGATCGCCGCCGCGCGTGCGGTTGGTCCGGTGCTGATCGTGACGACACTGGTGCTGACCTTCGGGTTGGCTCCGGCCCTTTTCAGCTGGTCGCCGGCAACCGCCGCTTTCGCCGCTTTTGCGATCGCGACGATCGGGCTTGCGCTCTTGGCCGACCTCGGTCTGCTGCCGGCGCTGCTCGGCTTCTGGCTCGCACGGTCGCGGATCCAGTCCGAGATCGATGCGGTTACACGCGATGGCTCTTGAGCCTCACGCCTCTGCTCCGGGTCCAACACATCCCTGTGAGGCGGAGGGTCTGGCAGCGCCATGCGACCTACATGACTCTTCGCGCCGTTGTTGATCGAAGCGGTTGTTCGATCGGACCGGCCGAGTCTGTGGTTAGGAGCGTAAAGAGCACAATGAACCTTCCCCTTTCGCTTGCGACGGCCGGCTTCCCTCTCGGTGAGCCGCCTGTGAGACTCCGGGGGATTGGGACTGCGCTGCCTCCCCATCGCTTCGCTCAGGCCGATGTCGCCGACGTGGCCGGCGCCCTCCTGCGCGACCGCTTTCCCGACTTCGATCGGCTGGCCGCGAGCTTTCGGAACACGGGGATCGAAACCCGCTACTCCGTGGCGCCGCTGGAATGGTTCGCCCGTCCTGGCGGCTGGCGGGATCGCATGGAGTTGTTTCAGCAAGGTGCGACAGCCTTGCTGTGCGAGGCGGTGCGGCAGGCCCTGATCGTGGCCGAACTCGACGCCTCGGAGATCGACACCGTCGTGACGGTCTCGACGACCGGCATCGTAACGCCGACCTTGGATGCCCTGGCCCTCGACCGGCTGGGCTTGCGGCGTGACGTTCAGCGCGTGCCGTTGTTCGGGCTCGGCTGCGCCGGAGGCGTCAGCGGCCTCTCGGTCGCGCAGCGTCTGGCCGCCTCTCGCCCGGGCTCGAACGTGCTGTTCGTCGCTGTCGAGACCTGCACGCTCGCGTTTCGGCGCGAACGTCCCCGCAAGGCAGATGTGATTGCCACGATGCTGTTCGGCGACGGTGCGGCAGCCGTGTGCCTCTCGACAACGGGGACGGGGGCGATCCTCGGATCCGGAACCGAGTTCACCTGGCCCGAGACCTTGCGCATTATGGGGTGGGACATTCACGACGACGGTTTCGGTGTGGTCTTCGACCGCTCCATTCCGGCCTTCCTCTGCGCGCACTTCGCGCCGGCGGTCGAGGCTAGCCTGGAGGGTCTCGGACTGACCCGCTCGGGAATCGAGCGCTTCGTCTGTCACCCGGGCGGGGCGAAGGTCGTGCAGGCCTTGGAGTATGCGCTCGAGCTGTCCGACGGCACGTTGGATCACGAGCGCGAGGTGCTGCGTCGCTATGGCAACATGTCGTCGCCGACCGTGCTCTTCGTTCTAAAGCAGGTTCTCGATACCCCGAGACCGGGGACTCTGCTGCTCACGGCCTTGGGCCCGGGCTTCACCGCCGCGATGCTGCCGGTCTACGACCATGCCTGAGGGCGCGCTGCTGCTCTTGCTGGTCACGCTGCAGCGTGTCCTGGAACTCGGACTTTCGGCGCGCAACACCCGACGCCTCTTGCAACAAGGCGCCGTCGAGGTCGCGGCCGGTCACTATCCGCTGATTGTCGCGCTACATGCCGGATGGCTTGCCGTTCTCTGGATCGCCGTCCTCTGGACCGATGCCGGAGGGTATCAGGTCTTGCTGCCGTGGCTGGTCGTCTATCTGCTGCTGCAGCTCTTTCGAGTCTGGATTCTGGTCAGTCTCGGGGCGCGCTGGACGACACGTATTCTCGTGCTCGACGCACCACTGGTGCAGCGTGGTCCCTACCGCTTCCTGCGCCACCCGAATTACCTGCTGGTCGTCTTGGAGATCGCCGTGGTGCCGCTCGCCCTCGGCTTGCCGTGGTTGGCCCTGATCTTCTCGTTGCTGAATTTCGGCGTCCTTTTTGTTCGCATTCGTGCAGAAGACCGTGCCCTTGCGGATCTGCGTTCGCACGCCGGGTCGCTACTGTAAAGATCGGGCGATGGCTCGGCGCCGGCGTTCTGATGCTTTCCCTCGCGCCCATCCCGCTCTAGAAACGTCAGCTCGAGTTTTCCGCAGCAAGCCTCTTGCGCTGCACCGTGCCTCTTGCAGACGAGATCCGATCTATGGACATCACGAAGGTTCCGGTGGGCATCAATCCGCCGCAGGACATCAACGTCATCGTCGAAGTGCCGCTCGGCGGCGATCCGGTGAAGTACGAATTCGACAAGGAGTCGGGCGCGATCTTCGTCGACCGCTTCCTGCACACGGCGATGTTCTACCCCTGCAACTACGGCTTCGTTCCGCACACCCTGGCGGACGACGGAGACCCCGTCGATGTCTTGGTCGCCGGTCCGGTGCCGGTGGTGCCGGGCGCCGTCATCCGTTGCCGCCCGGTCGGCGTGCTGGTCATGGAGGACGAGGCCGGGCAGGACGAGAAGGTTCTGGCCGTACCTGTCGACAAGCTGCATCCCTACTACACGGACGTGGAAAGCTATCGCCAGCTGCCGGAGATTCTGCTCGAGCAGATCGCGCATTTCTTCGAGCACTACAAGGATTTGGAGCCCGACAAGTGGGTGAAGATCAGCCACTGGGGCGATGCGGAAGAAGCGCAAGGCATGATCGCCAAAGCCATCTCTGCCGCAAAGGCGGAGGACTGACGAGGCTTCGGACGCAGGGCGCACTGCCTTCGTCGCATGGCTTGCTTGGATGGCCTGCGTCGAGGACTCGCCACTCGACTTACTGTGACTGGAAAGTGTGGCATTTAAATACTCGTTGAGGCGAATCCGGTTGATTTGGCACTCGCTCAGGTAATTCGCGTCTCGGTCACAGAATTCTTACGGCTGGTAAGCCCCATTCCTCGGAGGGACTATTCCATCTCCTAATGGGCTGGAGTAGACTCACTCGAAAGGTGTCTTCTGACAGAGGCGGTAGGTGCACGTCGGGGGACGTTGCAATCGCCCAGTGTTAGGAGAAGTCTCCTATGCCCGAGTCGAGTATTGCCCCCTGGACATCAGAGTCCGATCAGCAGGTCGACATTGCGTTAGTCGACGGCACCAATCTGTTCCGTGAGGGCGTGCTGCGCATCCTTAGCGGGACGCGGTTCAATGTTTCGCGCCACGTGGACGCTATCGATGATCTTCTGCAGATGCAGCAAGGCACCTGCGACTATGCACTGGCGATTGTGTCTTTGCCGGATGGCGACGAAGGTTTCGTGCAGAAGCTTGCCGAACTGAATCGCGCTCACCCCGATGTTCGCCTGGTGGCACTGGCCGAAACGTTCGATGTCGATGCCTTGCGCCAGTGCTTCATGGCGGGGGTCGATGGCTTTCTGCTGAAGACGATTTCCAGTCGCGCGCTTCTGAACTCGCTGGAGCTCGTCATGCTTGGGGAGCGGGTCTTCCCGCGCCAGTTGGTCAATCTCATCTTGCCGCGCAACGTGACGGGACAGACGTCACTGACCCTGCACGGCGGCGATCTGCGTAAGCTCTCCGAACGCGAGATGGAAATCGTGCGCTGCCTGGTGGCGGGGAATTCCAACAAGGTGATTGCCGCACAGCTCTCGATCACCGAGGCCACGGTCAAGGTTCACCTCAAATCGATCCTGCGCAAAATTGGGGCATCCAACCGCACGCAGGCTGCCATCTGGGCCTTGAACAACGGCGTTCAGCCGCTCGAATCGGCGGCGTGAGGCCGGTTATCTCGCGACCTGCCCGGCGACCTGACAGGTCATGCAGCGGCCGGTAACCTCGACAACCTGACGATCGACCGAGAAACCCGAACGGGCGGCGTGGTCCGCGATGGTGGCTGCGACCTCCGGGTCGTGCAGTTCCGCCGTCGCGCCGCAGGCCCTGCAGATGAAAAACTGCGTGGCATGAGGCCGATCCGGGTGCGGACAGGCGACGAAGGCGTTGAGGCTCTCGATGCGATGAACCAGTCCTTCGGCCTGTAGGAACTCCAGCGTTCGATAGACTGTCGGCGGTGCCGTGCGGCCGCGTTCGGCGCTCAGGCGGTCGATCAGTTCGTAGGCGCCGATCGGGCGATCCTGCTCGGCGATCAGCTCCAACACGCGGCGGCGCAGGGCGGTCAGCTGGCGGCCACGCCCGGCACAGAGCGCTTCGGCGGCCGCCAGCATCTCGGTCAGTTCGTGATGGCAGCCTTTAGGACTGTGCGGCGTGGCGCCTTGCTGAGGTACATCTCGAAGCGTCGTGGCGCTCGGCCGCTCGTCGGGCGGCGTTGGGGTCATGACTTCGGCAGGGCGGCATCGCCACCGGGCCACCAACCGGGGGCCTCACCGGGCCTATCATCGGGTCCCTGGGCCAGATTGCAGCCGCAGAACGGGCAGGACACGGCGCTGAGGGCCTGGCGCACCGCGCCCGGCGTGGTCTCGATTCCCTCGCCGTCGAGCAGCATGACCATCTCGTTGACGAGTTCGTCGTGATAGGCCGGATGCCGTGCCAGGCAGGCGCTGCGGTAGAGCTGTTCGGCGTTGCCGTCTAGCGGCTCCACGGAGAAGGCCCGCGCTGCATTCGGTAGGGCGACAACGCTGGCGGCCAGGCCGGCGAGCAGGTGGCGGCGGGACGGCTGTTGTTTGCTCATGCTGTTAAGATAACCGCGACGGTCGGCGGCGAAAAGGGTTGCCGGCGCCCCTGCGGCCTCTTGATCCCGGGCGGCCTTTGCCGCCATCTAGGCGGCAGCACCCTAGAAGAGCCCGAAGGTGACCTCACCATGACGATTCTGCGCACCTTGATCTGGTCCGCCGCCCGTCGCTTGGCTTCGGACGAGCAAACCCGGGCTAAGGCCGGCGAGTTCGTTCAAGCCGAGGTTCGCCCGCGTGCCGTCGAGGCCGCGCGCCGCGCCGGCCGAGTCTATGGCGAGGCGCGCGCCCAGTGGGCGGAGCAGGGCGAAAAGCCGGCGGCCTATCGGGCCGGCCGCATGCTGCGCAACTGGTCGAAACGTTTGAGCGACGATGGCAAGGGTCGGTGAGCGGCCGATGAGCACCAGCCGCCCACTGTTTACGATCGGCGAGATCGTGCACCACGCCAAGTTCGGCTATCGCGGCGTCGTGGTCGACGTCGATCCCCTGTTCGGGCTGAGCGATGACTGGTACGAACAGGTAGCGCGCTCGCGCCCGCCCAAGGACAAGCCCTGGTACCATGTACTGGTCGACGGCGCGCAGCATATGACCTACGTCGCCGAGCGCCATCTGCAGCCGCACCCCGACAAGACCCAGATCGATCATCCGGATCTGGGTCGTTTCTTCAGCAGCTACGACGGCCATCGTTACATTCTCCGCAACACCGCGCACTAGAGCAGGGTTGCCCGGGGCTAGGGACCAGGGTTGAGTTTCGCTTCAGACTCTTCCGCGGCGCCCCACCAAGGCCATAGCGAGCGCGCCGAGCAACGCGGCGAGCGCCATGGCGACGATGAAGCCGTGGGGTTGCCAGAGGCCCATTGCCACGCCGCCCATCGAGGGACCGACCATGGCACCGACCTGATAGGTGATCAGGAAGGCGGCGTTGGCGACTGCGAGGTCGTGTATGGGGACGCGCTGCCCGATGAAGGTCAGGCCAAGCGTATAGAAGCCTATGCCGAGCCCCCCCATGACGAATACGGCCGCGGCTTGCAGCATCGGATCGCCGGTCAGAGGCAAGGTACTTGCCGTGCCGGCGAACAGGAAGGCCGCCCCGATCAGCACCCGCCGCGCGGATACGCGATCCGCAAGCCAGCCGACGACGAACTGCAGCGCCAGACCGCCGACCATGAAGAGGGTCAAGAGTCGCAGGGCTTCGGCTTCCGTTCCGCCGGACTGGAGCGCGTAGACGGGCAGCAGTGCGAAGTGTCCGAGTTCGAGCAGCCCGCCGATGACGCCGGCGACCATCGCGATCGGCGCCAGCAGAAAGGCCCCGAAGACGTTGGTATCGGGATGCTCCGGCATCGCCGGCGCCAGCCTGGCGGCGGCAACGATCGGGACCACGGCGAGCAGGATGCCGGCGGCACCGATCACGAAGGGCGTCCAGCCGTTGATCCCGACGTTATCCAGCAGGAACGGGCCGGCGGCGAAGCCGCTGAACAGGGCGACCGCGTAGAGCGCCAGGATGCGGCCGCGAATCCTGTCGTCGGCGACGGTGTTGATCCAGGTTTCGCCCACCAGCCAGGGCAGGGCGATGCCGGCCCCCATGATGAAGCGGAGCACGAGCCACGCCTCCGGCGAGGGGAACAGCGGCATCAGCAGAAATCCGCTGCCGACGAGAACGCAGCCGAGCGCCATCGCCGGAATGGTTCCGAGTCGCCCCACCAGCTTCGGAAAGTACGGCAGGCAGAGAAGGATCGCCAACGCTGGCGCGCTGCCGACCAGACCGTTGAGCCAAGTGGGGACGCCCCACTGCTCGAAGGTCAAGGCCGTAATGGGGTAGCCGATTCCATAGGAGATGCCGACGCCGACGGTCGAAGCGATCACGGCGGCCAGGCTCAGGGCCCTTTGGCGGGGCGTCAGGGTCAGAACAGCGACAGCGGACATGCAGGACTCCCGGAGAGGCGGATAGCTGAAAGGAGGGGGCTTACGGCGGCTTGCCGCAGGGTGTTTTCTACGGTGAAGAGATATAATCTCTACAATGAAGAAATTGCAAGAGGTGATTCCGCACTGATCCCTGCCGGTGGCGCTAAGCGAGACGATTGCTGAACTTTGCTTCATGATCTCGGAGACAAGCAGGGATTCCCGAACACGGCGGGAGAGTCGAACCCTCTTGGCGGATCGCCTCTTGCTTCCCGCTCGCGGAAGCTGTAATTTCTACAATGAAGAAATATGGAGTTGTCCGTTTTGCCGAAAAAGGCCACGCGCCCCGGGCCCAGGGGCCTGTCGTCCGAGGAGATCGTAAAGTCTGCCGTCGCTCTGTTGGAAGAAGAGGGCGAACAGGGGTTCAGCATCCGCAAAGTCGGAACCAAAGTCGGCTGCGACCCCATGGCGGTGCTCTATCACTTCAAGTCGAAGGCCGGGCTCGAACAGGCGATGGCCGACGCCCTGAACGCGGAACTCACGCCGGTTGACGCCACGACACCCTGGCGGACACGCCTCTCCGCGCTGGCACACCAGTACCGGGACCTGGCGCTGCGCTATCCGCGGACCTTCCCGCTGCTGCTCCGCTTCTGGGTCACCGGTCCGGCCGACTACCGCCATGCCGAGATGATCTATCAGGCTCTGGCCGACGCCGGCTTCGAGGATCGCCGCACGGTTGATATCTGCTTCGGTTTCTACGCCAGCATTCTCGGGCTTGCCGCCGCGGAGGTCGGCGGCATGTTGCAGCCGGCGACCGCCGAAAACCTGGCCGAGGTGCGCAACCTGCCTGCTGCCGACTTCCCCATGACCACGCGACTGGTACCGGCCTTCGAGGTGCAGCGGCCGGCGGAGGTCTATGCCTTGATGGTCGAGACCGTCTTGACGGGCATCGAGCAGTTGCTGCACCGCTCTGCCGGACCGGCTGCCGAGCGCTAGCGGACTCGCAACCGGCGGCTGCCCGCCGTTTGTTTCAGCTCTGTCCGCGACCTTTCTTCACGCCCTCGACGAAGCGGGACAGCGTGTCCGACATGGCGCCGCGCTCCAGCATCACTTCGATCAGTTGGAAGCGGCCGCGTGTTGCCATCGCTTTGTCCAAGGCCGTCTTCAGCTCGGCCTTGGTGCGTACGCGTACGCCATCGCCGCCCAGAGGCGCGGCCACTTCGGCGAAACGCCAGTCCGAGAGGTCGTTGAACTGGGACTCCGGCTGGAAGGCGCGCAGCATTTCCCAGCTTTCGTTGTTGTAGACGATCACGATGGGATCCCAGCCGTAGCGGCGGCAGTTGCCCAGTTCCCAACCGGTCATCTGGAAGGCGCCGTCGCCGACCAGAATCAGCGTCCGCTTGCCGCTTGCGGCCTGCGCCCCGAGGCCGCCGGGCACGCCGAAGCCCATACCTGCATAGTAGCCGTTGGCGGCAAGCTCGGTATTCTCCATCTCCATGGCGGTGAAGAGGCAGTCGCCGACGTCGCTGACGATCGGGAGTGTACCGTGCGTACGCATCAGGTCGTTCACCGCACGCGCGATGTCGGTTGGCGCGATGGTCTCGTCCGACCCCTCCAAGTCGGCCGGATAGCTGGTGGCGGCGACCGGCTCTCCACGCTGCCGGTTGACCGGTACGGCACGCGCCAGCAGGGCCTCGACCAGAGCCTCCAGAGGAATCTCGCCGAAGACATGACGGCTGACGCGGACCTCGCGACCCAGCGCATGCATGGCGGTGCTGAGATTGATCTGTTTTTCGGAGACCCCGAAGTTGGTGTCGCAGAGGATGACGCCGAGCAGCAGCAGGCCGTCCGAGCCTTCCACCAGATCGGTCACCTCGGGCTTGCCGGCCGCGCCCAGGTAGGTTCCGAGCGGCTGAGCCGGACTCTCGGCCAACAGGCCGCGGCCCATGAAGGAGGTGACCACCGGCAGGCCGAGTTTCTCAGCCAGGCGCGCGACCTTGTCCTCCAGGCCGAAGCGGCGGATCTCGACGCCGACCATAAGGGCCGGGCGCTCGGCTTTTGCCAGGCGGTCCAGGATCTCGTCGGCGCATTCGGTCAGCGCTTCTTGGTCGGCGGGGGTTGCCGGCAGGGGCTGTGTCGGCTCGGTTTCGGCGAAGACGAGATCGCGCGGAACCTCCAGGTAGACCGGCATGGACTGCTCCACGGCAGACCGCAGCACGCGGGCGATCTCGTCCGGTGCCGTCGCCGGGTCGTCCAGGACCGCCTGATCGCAGGTCAGTTCCGCCATGACGCGAAACTGGCTGTCCAGCGTCTTCGCCTGATGATGCAGCAGCAGGCCGGAGGCCCGTTCGGCCCGGCCCGGCGCGCCCGAGATCACCACCAGCGGCGAGCGCTCGGCCAGCGCGCAGGCGACGGGATTGACGAGGTTGAAGGCGCCCGCGCCGTAGGTCACGGCGGCGACGCCCAGCCGGCTGCCGAAGCGCGCAGCGGCATCGGCGGCGAAACCGACCGCCGGTTCGTGGCTGAAGGTGTAGAGCGGCAGGATGCCGGACTGCTCGACCACCTTGAAGAAGGGCAGGGCGAAGTCGCCGGGGATACCGAAGATCTCGCGCGCGCCATGGTCCTTCAGGGCATGCAGCAGGGATTCCGCGAGGTTCATGCTGGGAACTCTCCGATAGGTGAAGCGAGTTTCGCAGAGATATCGCAATGCTGGCGGTACAAAGAAAGGCGGGCGGTGACCGAAGTCACCGCCCGCCCGAAAAAACCGGAGGCTGTCAGCGTCGATCAGACGCCGATCTTGCCGCCGTCGTCCTTTGTGATGGTCACCACAGACGGGCGCGGGGGCACGCCCTCCTGGAAGTCCGGCCAGCGGGTGGCCGGATCCTCGAAGGTCGAGTTCCGCTCGAAGCCTGGGTAGGCCTTGGTGCCGTCCGTGGCGGGGTGCTGCACCGCGACGAACAGGGTCGTGTCGTCGGGGGTGAACTTCGGGCCGCACATTTCGGCGCCGACCGGCACGCGGAAGAACATCTTGCCGGTGCCGCGCAGCTCGCCCTCGGTCTCCAGCGCCCAGACGCCGTCGGCGGTGCCGCTGCGCGACCAGCCGCTGCCCTGATCGGTGGTGATCCAGAGGCGGCCCTGGTTGTCGACCGCGCAGTTGTCGGGAGAGGCGAACC